>JBMOQM010000049.1:0-294465 GCA_049322875.1 Pseudomonadota bacterium | reverse complement strand
AGCAGATTCTCAATCTGTGTCCATTGGGCATTGCTGAGGGCGTATCTCTTGGTCATTCCTGTCAACATGGGGCTCGGCGGCTGACCATCAACCCTCAAGGGGGATCGATTGATGACACGCCCTAGTGCCCCCAAAGACAACACGCCCCAGCACAAGGCCGAACGGCCAGCCAGGCGCCCACTGGGCGGGGTGCAGTCTGTAGCCCACGCCCCGAGGTAGAGCAACTGGGCGCCGAGTTGCCCCAGAACCTGCGGCTGGGCACCTCCTCGTGGACCTACCCCGGCTGGACGGGCCTGCTGTGGGATAGCGAAGTCTCGGAATCGACCCTGTCCAAGCACGGATTGAGCACCTACACCGAGCACCCCTTGCTGCGCACCGTCAGCCTGGACCGCGCCTTCTACCGACCACTGAGCGCCGCTCAGTACGCGCGCTATGCCGCCCAGGTGCCCAGCGATTTCCGCTTCATGGTCAAGGGCCCCAGCCTGGTGACCGATGCCCTGGTGCGCGGGAAAGACGGCAAGGCCATGCAGCTCAACCCCGTCTTCCTGGATCCGACGCTGGCCGTGCAGGAGTTCGCGCGTCCGGCACTGGACGGGCTGGGCACCAAACTGGGCGTGCTGGTCTTCCAGCTCAGCCCCTTGCCTCCGCAATGGCTGCATCGATTGCCCGAGGTGTTTCAACGCCTGGCCGACATGATCAAGGCCCTACCCGATCTGCGCGCCACAGCCCCGGATGCCGTGATCGCCGTGGAGGTTCGGGACCCGGAGTTCATCACCCCAGAGTTCGCTGAATTGCTCAAGCACGTGGGTGCCACCTACTGTCTGAGCCTTCACCCCAAGCTGCCACCCATCGACCGGCAACTGCCCATGCTGCGCATGCTGTGGCCAGGCCCTCTGGTGTGCCGCTGGCACATGCACCGGCGGCATGGCCCCTATGGCTACGCCGAGGCAGAGAAGCAATATGCGCCCTTCTCTGCCATACACGATGACGATCCTGTCACACGCCAGGCGCTGGCCAAAGTGATCAAGGCCACCACCCAGCACGGGCAGCAGGCCTACGTGACCGTCAGCAACAACGCCGAGGGTTGCGCACCCCTGTCCATCCGGGCCTTGGCCCGGGCCATCGTCGAGCCAGCGCCTGTCAATCCAGACGCCTGAGCATGCCTACGGCAGCTGCCGCGGCCAGCGCAATCAGCGCAAGGCCATACCCGATAGCAGCCGCTTCGATGCCCACATGCCCCACAGCCAGGCCCGCTGCCAAGGCCGGCAGGCTGAAGGCCAGGTAGCTGATCACCAGAAAGCTCGCCATCAAGGCGCCGCGCTCATGCGGCTGCGCCAATGGCACCAGATTCCTCACCGATGCGTTGAAACCCGCCCCGAACCCCAGGCCAGCCACCACCGTTCCCAGGAAAAAGGCCGTGACCACATGGAAGTGGACACCCAGCAGCGTCAACAACATCCCCACCGCCAGGGCTACGGCACTGCCCGCACCGACCTTGTTGGCAGGCTGATGACGAAGCCACAGGATCCCCACGGCACCGCTGAGCACCAGGGTGGCGATCAAGGCGCCGCCCAGCATGGGCATGGCATTGCCAATGACGCTGCGGGCCAGCGTGGGTCCCAATGACAGGTAGAAGCCGCCCAGCGCCCATTGGGCTGTGTTCAGCGGCGCGATTAACCACAGCGTTTCGCGAGCGGCCGCAGGCACTGCCAGCCGTGGCCTCAATGAGCGCCATGCGCCCGGCCGCAGGGGCATCGTTTCAGGCAGGTAGAAAACCGCCAGAGTCTGCACCCCGACAACGACCAGCGCCACCTCGAACACCAGGCGGGTCGGCACCGCCGAGAACTGCACCAATGCGCTCGCGCCCAATGCGCCCAAGGCCATGCCGAACATCGGGGCCACGCTGTTCACCAGCGCACCGCGCTCACGCTGAAAGTCCAGCAGGGCCGCGCTGAGCACCGCACTCGCGATGCCCGTGGCCAAGCCCTGCAACAACCTCGCGGCCAACAGCCAGGCCACCGAATCGGCCAGCAGGAACAGGACCAGTGAGCCCAACTCCAGCCACAGAGCCGCCAGCAACACGGGCCGGCGACCACGGTAATCCGACAAGGCACCGAGCACCAGCAAACCACCCAACAAGGCGAAGGCATAAACAGAGAACACCAGCGTCAAGGTCAGCGCCGTGAACCCGAACGTTTCACGGTACAGCCCATACAGCGGCGAAGGCGCGCTGGAAGCCGCCAGAAAGCTCATCACCAGCGATGCCAGCAGCCAGAAGGCCTGTTGGGGCGTCAAGCGCCCAGGCTGCGGGGCCGGCCAAGCATCGACCGAAGGAGCAGGAACAGAAGAGGCCATGCAGATTTTACTAAAGCAATTTCTTTGCGTTTGAGCATTGTGCCGATCTTGCGCCACTAAAGCAAATTTTTTGCTTTAATATCTTTCCATGGCTCCAACCCCTGCCAAATCCACCCCTCGCCCCGGGGGCCGCAGTGCCCGTGTGCAAGCGGCCGTGCACGAGGCCACCCGCCAGTTGCTGCTCGAACAAGGGCGTGAAACGCTGACCGTACCGCTGATCGCATCGCGCGCCGGCGTCACCCCATCAACGATCTACCGCCGCTGGGGTGACATCGCGGAGTTGTTCGCCGATGTGGCGCTTGAACGCCTGAAGCCGGATGGAGAGCCAGCGGACACCGGCGCGCTGGCGGATGACCTGCTGGCCTGGAGCGAGCAGTACCTGGACGAGATGTCATCCGGTGTCGGGCTGGCGATGATGCGGGATGTGCTCGCCTCGGGCGCATCACCACACGGTGTCCCCCTGCCCTGTCGCTGTGCCGAGTTCACCGCGGCGCAGATCGAGATCATGCTGCTGCGTGGCCGCGAACGGGGTGATGTGCCCATCCCCACCGTGGATGCCGTGATGGATGGCATCGTCGCGCCCATCATCTACCGCTTGCTGTTCGGCCCCACGCCGCCCGATGCGGCCTGGCTGCGCACGCGGCTGGCCGACTGCCTGGCTAATTCGACAGCCGAAAACGGCGAGCGCGCACGCCGGGCTTGAGGCACGCTGTCATCCCGAACGATGACCTCTCCACGCCAAGCCCTTGCATGAGCTTCCCTTGTTTCCCGATGCGCCTGCGCAGGTGCTGCCTAAGGTGGCTGAAGACACTGCTGGGCCGCACATCCCTGACGAAGCGTCCGAACGCCTTGCTCGATATGCATGGCCCCACCTGCACACCGAACTCAACGAACAAGGCTGTGCCATGCTGCCCGCCCTGCTGACGACGGATGAGTGTGATCAGCTGTCAGCGCTCTATTCACAAGGTGCGCCGTTTCGAAGCCGCGTGGTGATGCAGCGCCATGGCTTCGGGCAGGGTGAATACAAGTACTTCAGCTACCCACTGCCACCCTTGATCCAGGCGCTGCGCAGCGCGCTCTACCCTCATCTGGTGCCGCTGGCCCATCAATGGAACGAGCGCATGGGGCTGGATGTTCGCTACCCACAGCACCACTCAGAGTTCATTGAACGCTGCCATGTGGCGGGCCAACAGCGCCCCACGCCCCTGTTGCTGTCTTACCAGGCCGGAGACCACAACTGCCTGCACCAGGATCTGTATGGCGAGCATGTGTTTCCCATCCAGGTGGCCGTGCTGCTGTCGGCGCCGAGCCGGAACTTCACCGGCGGTGAGTTCGTCATGACCGAGCAGCGCCCGCGCATGCAATCCCGCGTCGAGGTCGTGCCGCTTCAGCAAGGCGATGCGGTGGCCTTTGCGGTACACCACCGGCCCGTGCAAGGCAGCCGTGGCAGCTACCGTGTGCAGTCGCGCCACGGCGTCAGCCGCGTGCGCTCGGGGCATCGGCACACGCTGGGCATCATCTTTCACGACGCCACATGACCTTGTCACTGTTCGATGAGGATGGCGATCCCGCACCGAGGAGCGGGATCGAATGGCTGGGCTCGCAAGCCTGCGTGCTGCGCGGCCTCGCCTTGGCCCGCGCTGACGCGGTGCTTGCCGCCCTGAGCATCGTGAGCACACAGGCCCCCTTTCGGCACATGCTCACCCCAGGCGGCGCCACCATGTCTGTGGCCATGAGCAACTGCGGCCCGCTGGGCTGGGTATCTGACCGGCGCGGCTACCGCTACAGCCCCGTGGACCCGGTGTCCGGCCAGCCGTGGCCAGCCATGCCGGATACGCTGCAGGCTCTGGCTGGCGAGGCCGCGCATCAGGCCGGGTTCGATGCTTTCGAGCCCGATGCCTGCCTGATCAACCGCTACGCGCCGGGCACCCGTCTGTCCCTGCACCAGGACCGCGATGAGCAGGACTTCAGCCAGCCCATCGTCTCGGTATCACTGGGCATGCCGGCCACCTTTCTGTTCGGCGGGCTCACGCGCGCAGAGCGCCCAGCCCGCGTAGCCCTGTGGCATGGCGACGTGGTGGTCTGGGGTGGGGTGGACCGCCTGCGCTTTCATGGTGTCGCACCGATCAAGGGCGATGCACATCCGCTGCTGGGCCTCGGTCGGATCAATCTGACCTTCCGGCGCGCGGGCCCTGCGCTCACACCACCTGCAGCACATACACCGCGTAGAACGGCACCCCCGTGAAAAATCGGAAGGCACTGCCAGCGAAGGAATGGCCTGTGCTGAAGCCGTCCATCACCTCGTGCACCGCCGCCAATCGCACACGGGGATGCGCTTCGCGCAGCTCTGCCAAGCCACGCGGCCCCCAGGTGAACTCGGCCGCCGTATGCCGCACCAGGGGGTGCACCTGCGCCTGCCCCACCGTGAGCCAGCACAGGGCATCGAAGGCGAACACGGAACCTGCCGGGGCGCGTTCGCCCAGCGTGTGGATCAAGGCTTGCACCTGCACGGGCGTCAGGTACATCAGCACGCCTTCGCTGAGCAGGCAGACCGGCGTGCCCTCACGGTCAGGCAGCGCCAGGGAGGCCCACCAGTCGTCACCCCGCAGGTCCAATACCTGTTGTGTGTGACGCGCCGTGGCGGGCGGCAGCAACAGATCCCGCATGGCCAGCACCTCTGGCAGGTCCGCATCGATCATCCGGGCAAGACCGTTGTCCAGCCACTGGAAGTAATGGGACAAGCCGCATCCCAGGTTGACCACCAGGCCAGCCGGCTGTGTCTGCAGATAATCCTGCGCCACGTCGCGAAAGCAGCGGGTGCGCGCCAGCACGCCATAGACGCAGGCGGGATCCTCCAGCCAAGTCTGTCCGTCATCATCCAGCTCGGCCATCATGCGGGCGGCATGGGCATCACCCACGGCCACCTCGGGGAACATCGCGTCCCCGAACGCCCGTGCGGCCAGCGGGATGCGCAAGGTCGATGGCACGGCGGCCAAGGCGTCGTAGTGCAGACGCGGATCAGCCTGGCTCGCCTGGGCCCGGCTTGTGACAGACGGCATGCGATGGTCTCCTCGTTGTGAGGCCATCATGGGCGAGGACGCCGCTCAACGCAAGGCAAAGCCCCGCGCTCAGGCCTCCGACTCAGCGCCCCAGCATGTCCTGGATGCGCCGGGTGAGCACCTCCAGCGGGAAGGGCTTGGTCAGCACCCGCATACCCGTGGGCAGCTCACCATTGCCGATCACCGCGTTCTCCGCGTAGCCGGTGATGAAGAGGATCTGCAGCTGCGGGCGGCTCAGGCGCGCCGCATCGGCCAACTGGCGGCCGTTCATGCCGCCGGGCAGCCCCACATCGGTCACGAGCACATCGATGCGGGCGTCGGACTGCAGGATCTTCAGGCCCTCATGCCCATCGGCGGCCTCGATGACATGGAAGCCGTCTTCACGCAGGGACTCGAACACCAGCATGCGCACGGTGGGCTCGTCGTCGACCACCAGGATGGTTTCACCCAGGCCGGGGCTGGCGGTGAGCGGGGTCGCCACAGGCTCTTCGGCCTCCTGGCCATCGCGGTAGTGGCGCGGCAGGTAGATGCACATGGTGGTGCCCTGCCCCACTTCCGAATAGACACGGATTTGCCCGCCCGACTGACGCACGAAACCGTACACCATCGACAGGCCCAGGCCTGTGCCCTCGCCAATGGGCTTGGTGGTGAAGAAGGGATCGAACACCCGGTCGATGATCTCGGGCGCGATGCCGCAGCCGGTGTCCGTCACGCACAGCGAGAGGTACTGGCCTGGCGCGATGTCACGCTGGCGGGCGGCCGTCTCGTCCAGCCATTTGTTGGAAGTCTCGACGGTGATCCGGCCGCCGCCCGGCATGGCATCACGCGCGTTGATGCACAGGTTCAGCAAGGCGTTCTCAAGCTGCGGCGCATCGATCAGCGCAGTCCACAGGCGGGGGGCCGTGACCACCTCAACATGGATGTGCGGCCCCACCGTGCGGCTGATCAGCTCCTCCATGTTCATCACGAGGCGGTTGACGCCGGTCGGCTTGGGGTCCAGCGTCTGGCGGCGCGAGAAGGCCAGCAGGCGGTGCGTGAGCGAGGCGGCCCGACGGGCCGCGCCTTGAGCGGCTGTGACATAACGTTCGCAGTCGCTCAGGCGCCCTTGATGCAGGCGCGTCTGCAGCAACTCCAGCGATCCGGAGATGCCGGTGAGCAGGTTGTTGAAATCGTGTGCGATGCCGCCGGTGAGCTGGCCCACGGCCTCCATCTTCTGCGAATGCCGCAGGGCTTCTTCCGCTTCTCGCAGGCGCTCCTGCTCCTGCAGGCGCTCGGCCACGGCCTGCTTGACGCGGGCTTCCAGCGTCTCATTGAGCGCCTGCACCGCCTCGTCGGCACGCTTGCGCGCGGTGATGTCCTGGAACAGCACGGCCACCTGGCGACGGCTGGCCGGCCCCACGCGAAAGGCCGCCAACTCCAGGTGGCGGCCCGTGGCCACCAGTTCACGCTCGAAGCGTATGGGCACGCCGGTGCGCAGCACGCCACCATACAGCTCGACCCAGCCATCGGCCTCGGCAGGCACCATCTCGCGCACCTTCTGGCCCACCACGTTGGGGATGCCCGCGTGCTGCGCGTAGGCCGGATTGGCCTCGACGTGGATGTAGTCGCTCAAGGGGCCATGCGGGCCATCGAAGAACTCGATGATGCAAAAGCCCTCGTCGATCGAATTGAACAGGGTGCGGTAGCGCTCCTCGCGGGCCAGCACATTGGCCTCGGCCTGGCGCTGGGCGGTGATGTCGGTGACCACGCCCACCACGCGCGCGGGTTTGCCGGCTGCGTCATGGCGAACGCGGCCGCGCGATCGGATCCAGTGCGTGCTGCCATCCGGCGCCTGTACACGAACCTCGAACTCGATATGTCCTTTAGCCAGCACCTGGGCAAAAGCCTGCTGCAGGAGGGGCTTGTCCTCATCCAGCACATGGTGAGCCGCCACGCTCGCATCCCAGTGGGCCTGTTCGTTGGCATAGCCGAACATCTCATCATGGCCGGGCGAGCGCACACAGACACCGCTCGCCAGATCCCACTCCCACATGCCCAGATCGGCACTCTCCAGTGCCAGGGCCAGCCATTCCTCATGGCGCGATGACGGGGCCTGCGTCGCCGTCATCGAACGCTCCGACCGCCACGGTCTGGCCAAACAAATCCGGACATGGTGATCAGACCTTGAAAGGGGTCGATGGGCCGCGGTGATGCGGAAGAAGGCATCCAGCGGCGCTGGCCCATGGGCTGTCTTGCGGCTGTCGGCTCAGGCCATTGTAGGGCCCGGAAAAAAGGCCGCTTGCGCGGCCTTTCTGACAGGAGGACCTTGTCGGGTCACTTGGGCGACTTGGCCAGGCGCAGGTAGGGCAGCTTGACGTCGATGGCGCCGTACTTCTCGCGGGCCTGGTCGTCATTGAGCGACAGCGTGACCACCACATCCTCGCCCACGGACCAGTTGGCGGGCGTGGCCAGCGGCACGTTGTAGGTCAGTTGCAGGGCGTCCAGGGCGCGCAGCACCTCGGCGAAGTTGCGGCCCACCGACATCGGGTAGGTCATGGACAGCTTGAGCTTCTTGTCCGGGCCGATGATGAACACCGAGCGCACAGTGGCCGTGTCGTTGGGCGTGCGGCCATCGGGCAGGTAGGCCTCGGCGGGCAGCATGTCGAAGGCCTTGGAAACGGCCAGGCCCTCGTCCGCGATGATGGGGAAGCCGGCCTTGCAGGCCGCAACCTTCTCGATGTCGCCCTTCCACTTCTGGTGGGCCTCCACGCCATCGACGGACACACCGATCACCTTGGTACCGCGCTTGGCCCACTCATCAGCCAGTTGCGCCACGGCACCGAACTCGGTGGTGCACACGGGGGTGAAATCCTTGGGGTGGGAAAACAGGATGGCCCAGCCCTGGCCGATCCAGTCGTGGAACTTGATGGGCCCCTGGTCGGTGTCGGCCGAGAAGTCAGGGACGATGTCGTTGATGCGCAGTGCCATGCCGGCCTCCAGAAATGTAAGTGCGCCCGCAGTGTGCCAGACGATGCCGGCCCGCGTGACCAGTCCTTTCAGACGGTAGGGTGAGCACCGCGCTCCAGTGGCAGACCCAACTGGTGCCAGGTGACCATGCCGCCGCGCATATTGGCCACGCGCGCGAAGCCCCCCTGGCGCAGGATGACGGTGGCCTGGCCCGAGCGCATGCCGGCATGGCATACCGTGACCACGGGCTTGTCCTGCGGGATCTCACTCAGGCGTTGCTTCAACTCGTTCAATGGCAGTGGCCTGACCCCCTGGATGTGGCCCAGGCGTTCATCGAGTTCACCGTCCTGCCGCACGTCGAGCAGCAGCACATCGGCCAGATGTTCGGACACCCACTCGGGGTCGATCTCGATCAGCCCGGCATAGGTCTGGCGCACAGGGGCCCAGTCCGCCACCTGGGGTGGCTTGCCATCGATCGGGCGCCCGGAACGCATGTTGGCCGGCACCGCCGCATCGATCTGCTTGGGGTGTGGCAGGTGCAGGTTCTCCATGAAGCCGACGAAGTCGCGCTCATCAGCCTGCCCGCCGATGCGCGGGTTGTGCGCACGCTCCTCGGCAATGCTGGACATGGTCCGGCCGCTGTAGTCATGCGCCGGGAACACCAGGCAATCCTCGGGCAATGTGAAGAGCTGGCCGGTGATGGAGCGGTAGAGCGTGGCGGCATTGCCCTGCTGGAAGTCGCAACGCCCGGCACCGCGAATCAGCAGGCAGTCACCCGTGAAGACCTTGCTGCGATCGTCCAGCAGGTAGGAAATACAGCCGTCCGTATGGCCGGGTGTCGCCAGCACCGCCAGATGGCGCTGGCCAAAAACCACCTCGTCACCCTCATCGAGCCTGAGGTCGGCCCCCTGCAGTTCATCGCCATAGCGGGCCGAAATACCGATGCGGCAGCCGGTAGCCTGCTGCATCAGCCAGGCGCCTGTGACGTGGTCGGCGTGGCAGTGGGTGTCCAGGGCCGCGACGAGCTGCAGGCCCAATTCATCGATCAGTGCACGATCGCGCAGGTGTTGCTCGAACACCGGGTCGATGATCACCGCCTGCCGCGTGGCGGCACACCCCAGCAGGTAGGTGTAGGTAGACGAAGCGGCATCGAACAGCTGCCGGAAGATCAGTTCACTGGACATCGTGTTCTCCAGACATCAACTGGCGCGGCCTTGATGCATCACAAGCCCCCATGGCCGGCCTGTTCCCATAGTAGCAACTGGCGCAACAGGATCAAGGGCGCCACGGGCGGTGCCGACATCGCCCCTTTTTGAAGGAACAACGATGACCATGAAAACCACCCTCGCTGCCCTGCTCACCGCCATGCTGAGCTCCCCGCTGATGGCCGCCACCTGCAACGTCGACCTCGAAGGCAATGACGCGATGCAGTTCAACAAGGCCAGCATCGCCGTGCCGGCCAGTTGCAAGCAGTTCACCGTCAGGCTAAAACACGTGGGCAAGCTGCCCAAGACGGCGATGGGCCACAACTGGGTGCTCACCAAGGCCGCCGATGCGCAGGCCACCGCCAATGACGGCATCCCCGCCGGCCCGGACAAGGCCTATGTGAAGCCCGGCGATGCGCGTGTGATCGCCCACACCAAGCTGATCGGCGGCGGTGAGAGCGATGCGGTGAGCGTCGACGTGGCCAAGCTCAAGGCCGGTGAAAGCTATGCCTGGTTCTGCTCCTTCCCCGGGCACTCCACGGTGATGAAGGGCACGCTGGCGCTGGCCAAGTAGGGCCTTGGCCATTCACGAGGCAGGCGAAGGGTACCAACGCACCTTTGCCCGCCTTGCACTGCACTCAAGCGGCTTCTGACTTCTCCGAATACCCCTGCGGCCACGCCGGGGTGTTGCCGCAGCATTCATCCCAGCCCCGCAGCCGCGACGTGTGGCCGATGCCGGGATTGAAGGTGTTGGTCGGGTCCAGCTCGCGGTAGAAGCCCGCCAGCGTCGGCTTGGCCACGTACAGGTGCCCCACGTTGTGCTCGGCGGGGTACTCGGCACGGCGTTGGTCGAACAGTTCCCACATGCGGTGCTCCATCGCCAGCGGGTCCACGCCCTTCTTCACGATGTAGTCCTGGTGGAACACGTGGCAGAAGAAGTGGCCGTAGTAGAGCTTGTGGACCACGTCGGATTCGACTTCGGCGGGCAGTTGCTCCACCCACTCGCGGTCATTGCGGCGCAGGGCCACGTCGAGCGCGACGATGTCTTCCACGCGGCTGCGGTTCACCTCGCGGTAGCGGATGGCCGCGCCCGCGATGGCAAAGCGGTGCAGGAAAGCCTTGCGCCCTTCTTCCGCATCGCACTCGAACCAGGCGCCTGTCGTGCTCTGGCTGAAGTAGTTGCCCAGGAAGGCGCGCGTGGCCTCGGCCGTGTCGTTCGACACGCGCACCAGCAGGTGGTGCTCGTAACGGTCACGCCATTGACGCATGCGCGGTGGCAGATGGCTGGGCAGAAGGTTCGTCAGTGCCTGGATCACGCGATCGGTCACGCCCCGCAGGCCGAAGCGTTCGAAGAAGCCATCGACGCGGCTCTTGAGCGCAAAGGCAGCCGGCACCTTGGCCGTGCCGAACTTGTCGATCAGCAGGAAGGTGTCCTTGCCGTACTTCTCGCCGATGTCATAGGCCGTGCGGTGGATGTACTCACCGGCGATCGGCAGGCGCGGCAGCGCGGTCAGCAAGTGGCGGCGCACGGCCGTGAGGTCGCCCGGCGCGTTGCTGCCGATGTAGAACACCGTGCTCGCTTCCTTCGGGAAGGTGTCCAGGCGCACCGCGAACAGGCACAACTTGCCGGCAGAGCCCGAAGCTTCGAACAATCGTGAGGGATCAGCGTTGAAGCGTGCCGGTGTATCCGCATCCACCGCCCGCACATCTTCTGCATAGCGAGGATCAGAGGCTGCGCGCTGCGTGTCGTGCGCCACGTCAGCCTCGGTGTACTCGCCCTTCTCAAGCCGCGTGAGGATCTCTTCAGGCGTGCTGCCCAGCGAGATGCCCAGATGGTTGACCAGTTCGAGCATGCCGTCATCCCGCACACGGGCATAGAGCGCCAGCTCGGTGTAGGCCGGGCCACGACGCACCAGGGCACCGCCTGAGTTGTTGCAGATGCCGCCCAGCACCGACGCACCGATGCACGACGAGCCGATCACCGAGTGCGGCTCACGCCCCAGCGGCGCCAGAGTCTGCTCCAGGCGATCCAGCGTGGCGCCCGGCAGGCAGACCACCTGCTCGCCCTGCTTGATCACCTGCACACCCGTGATGCGCAGCGTGTTGATCAGCACGATCTCCCGGTCGTACTCATCGCCGTGCGGCGTGGAACCGCCGGTAAGGCCCGTGTTGGCCGCCTGCATGATGACGATGCGGTCGGCGGCCACGGCGGCCTGCAGCACTTGCCACTGCTCCAGCAGCGTGCCTGGGCGCACCACGGCCAGCACGGCACCTTCGCCCGTGCGGTGCCCCTTGCGGAAGCGCCGGGTGGCCTGGTCATCAGTCAGGACGTGTGCCGCACCCACGGCCTGCCGCAGTTGCTGCAGCAGGGTGTCGCGCGACACGGCGGGGGTCGATGTGGCACTCATTCTTCACGCACCAGCAGATCGCCTGTGATCTGTGACACCTTGGACACGCTGGTCAGCGTCATCGCCACGCGCATTTCCTTTTCCAGCAGTTCCAGCAGGTGCTTCACGCCGGCCTCACCGGCCGCGGCCAGCGCGTAGATGTAGGCGCGACCGATCATGGTCGCATCAGCACCCAGGGCCAGGGCCCGCACCACGTCCAGGCCGTTGCGGATGCCGGAGTCGGCCAGGATCTTGATCTGGCCCTTCACCGCATCGGCGATGGCCGGCAGCGCACGGGCCGACGACAGCACGCCGTCGAGCTGGCGGCCACCGTGGTTGGACACGATGAGACCGTCGGCGCCGAATCGAACAGCATCCTTCGCGTCCTCCGGATCCAGGATGCCCTTGATGACCATCGGGCCCTTCCAGAAATCACGGATCCACTCCAGATCCGACCAGGAGATCGAAGGGTCGAAATTGGCGCCCAGCCAGCCCATGTAGTCGGCCAGGCCGGTAGGCTTGCCCAGGTAGGCGGAGATGTTGCCCAGGTCATGCGGGCGGCCCATGAGGCCCACATCCCAGGCCCATCCTGGGCGCGTCACGGCCTGCCAGTAGCGCCGCAGCTCGGCATTCGGGCCGCTCATGCCGGAGTGGGCATCGCGGTAGCGCGCACCGGGCACCGGCATGTCCACGGTGAAGACCAGGGTCGTGCAGCCGGCCGCCTGCGCGCGCTCCAGCGCGTTCTTCATGAAGCCGCGGTCCTTCAGCACGTACAGCTGGAACCACATCGGGCGCTTGAGCTTGGGCGCGACCTCTTCGATCGGGCACACCGACACGCTGGACATGGTAAAGGGGATGCCATGGGCATCGGCCGCGCGGGCAGCCTGCACCTCGCCGCGCCGGGCATACATGCCGGTCAGGCCGACGGGGGACAAGGCCACGGGGATGGAGAGCTTCTCACCGAACAGCTCGATGCTGGTGTCGAGCTGGCTCATGTCCTTGAGCACGCGCTGGCGCAGGGCCACGCTGGTGAAATCCTCGACGTTGCGGCGCAGCGTCTGCTCGGCGTAGGCGCCGCCGTCGATGTAGTGGAACAGGAAAGGCGGCAGGCGCTTTTGCGCGGCCACGCGGTAATCGGCTGAGGAAGAAATGATCATGGTCGTCTTGGGGGATCTGTCGGCAGCAGCAAGGGCGGCGCGACGTCCAGGGGCAATCGGGTGGACCGCTCGCGCCGGGCGCGGTCCTCGTCCATACGCTGGATGGTGGTGCGCACGTGCTCCAGGTGTTCGCCGATGCATTCGCGGGCGCGCTGCGGGTCGCCATCCACGATGGCCTGCATCAGGCTCTGGTGCTGCTCCGTCAGCACCTTCATGGTCTGCGGCGCGCTCAGGCGGAACATGTCGTGGCGGTTGCGCTCCACCGTGGAGAGCACCACGGTGAACAGGCTCTGCATCACCTGCACCAGCACCAGGTTGTGAGAGGCCTCGGCGATGGCCAGGTGGAACTGCGCATCGGCACGCGCCGCCAGTTCGGCATGGCCGCTCTGCTGGTGCTGGATCATCACGTCGAAGCAGCGCTGGATGCGGTCCTTGTCCTGTACGGTCGCGCGCTGGGCGGCCAGCCAGGCGGTGCTGGTCTCCAGCGCGTGGCGGGTCTCCAGCACGTCGTAACGGTAATGGGGATCCGAGTCGATCAAACGCGCCAGCGGGCCGACGGCCTCCTGCAGCCATTCGGCCGGAGCCGTGGTCTGCACATAGGTGCCGTCTCCGCGCCGGCTGGTCAGCACGCCCTGGCTGCCCAGCTTCTGGATCGCCTCACGCACCGAAGTGCGCGAGACGCCCAGCTCTTCGGCCAGCTGGCGCTCGGCCGGCAGGCGCTGGCCGGGCTGCAGCCCCCGCGCCTGCACCAGGGCAAGCAGTTTCTCGACGACGTGATCGGCCAGGCGCATGGTGATGTCTCGGATATCGGGTTTCAATGACCCGGAATCATCCACGGTAAAACGTAGGCCTGCAGCGTTGTCAGCGCACCAATGATGGCGGCGAAGATCAGGCTGTGCTTGACCGTGAAGCGGAACAGGTCGGATTCACGCCCGGCCAGCCCCACCGCCGCGCAGGCGATGGCGATGGACTGCGGCGAAATCATCTTGCCCGTGACGCCACCCGTGGTGTTCGCGGCCACGGTGAGCACCGGCGGCAGCCCCAACTGGTGCGCCGTGGTGGCCTGCAGCGCGCCGAACAGGGCGTTGGCCGAGGTGTCGGAGCCAGTCAGGAACACCCCGATCCAGCCCAGGAAGGGCGAGAAGAAGGTGAAGGCCTGGCCCGTGTGCGCCAGCGCCAAAGCCAGCGTGGCCGACAGGCCCGAGTAGTTGGCGATGAAGGCGAAGGCCAGCACCATGCCGATGGAGTAGATCGGCGTGGCGAGCTCCTTGAAGGTTTCGCCCAGCGTGGCCACAGCCTTGCCCGGCGAGAAGCGCAGGAAGGCGATGGTGATCAGCGCGGCAATCAGGATGGCCGTACCCGTGGCCGACAGCCAGTTGAAGGAATACACCGCGGCATAAGGCGCAGCCGTTGACACCACGGGCGGCGTTTTCTCGACCAGGTTGTGCAGGAACGGCACCGGCACGTTGATCACGGCCCATGCCATGGGGCCGTTGGCGGCGAACAAGGCCTTGAAGGGCTTGACGCTCCAGATCGTGACCATGACCGTCAGGATGATGAAGGGCGACCAGGCCTTGATGATGCTGCCCATCGTCATGGGCACGCCCGACGACACGGCAGCTGCCACCGCGGCCTTGTCCTGGCCAGGCTCAACCTCGAAACGGAAGATGCGCTTGGGCTGCCACACCTTGAGGAACAGCGTCAGCGCCACCAGCGACACGATGGCGGAGGTGATGTCCGGCAGCTCGGGGCCGATGTAGTTGGCCGTGAGGAACTGCACCACGGCGAAGGAGCCACCGCCCACCAGCACGGCAGGCCAGGTTTCCTTCACACCGCGCCAGCCGTCCATGATGGCCATCAGCCAGAACAGCACCAGCACGGTCATGAAAGGCAGTTGCCGGCCGGCCATCTGGCCGATCTGGAAGGCGTCGACACCCGACACCTGCCCCGCCACGATGACGGGGATGCCCATGGCACCGAAGGCCACCGGCGCCGTGTTGGCGATCAGGCACAGGCCGGCCGCGTACAGCGGCTTGAAGCCCAGGCCCACCAGCAGTGCGGCCGTGATGGCCACCGGCGCACCGAAGCCGGCCGCGCCCTCCAGAAAGGCCCCGAAGCAGAAGCCCACCAGGATCAGCTGCAGACGCTGATCAGGCGTGACCGACAGGATCGACGATCGGATCACGTCAAACTGCCCGGTCTTGACCGAGATCTTGTAGAGAAACACCGCCGCCACGATGATCCATGCGATCGGCCACAGGCCGTAGAAGAAGCCATACACCACCGAGGCCAGCGCAGCGCTCACGGGCATCCGGTAGAACAGCAGCGCCACACCCAGGGCCAGCGCCACGGTGATGGTGCCGGCCATGTAGCCCTTGAGGCGAAGCTTGGTCAGCGCCAGGAAGAAAAAGATGATCGGGATGAGCGCGACGAGTGCGGAGATCCAGATGTTCCCAGCGGGGTCGTAGTTCTGTTGCCAGATGGATTGCATGGCCGTTGTGGTGATCGGGTGAATGGACAGCGGAGGCTTGTGGCCTCGGCCCGATGGTCGCCAGCAAGAATTGGTATTACCAATATGGAACACACTTGCGAAGCGAGGCCGATTCTCAACCCTCAAACCCATCAATCCGACAGGGAAAACCCGATAATACGACCACATTAGGCTCATTAATTGACATTGGTCATACCAATATACCGAAACCAATTCAACCGAACCCGACACCCAAGCCCTTGGGGCAAGGTCCCGCCACAGGCTTTTGCGCGTGCACACGCCTAGACTGCGCCAAACCATCCATCGCATCCGTCATGCTCGAAACCCACGCCCAGGTAGACGCACTCACGGAGATCAACCTTGACGACCTGATCGACTCGGTGGGCCTGATGTGGATGCGCAAAACACCGCTGCGCCACCTGCTTCGCCCCTGGGCTCGGCGCTTTGCATTGACCGCACAGGCCTTCGATGCCCGCGTTGGCGAACACGGCCTGTCTGCGGGCAGCGCCTGGCTTGTGGCCCGGATGACGGCTGGGCTGAGCACCACAGGGCTTGAGCACCTGCCGGCCGAGGGGCCTGTCTTCATCCTCTCGAACCACCCCGGGATGACCGACACGGTCGCCCTGTTCGCCAGCCTGGCCTCGCGCCCCGATCTGCGTGTGATCGCGCTGGACCGGCCATTCCTGCGAGCCTTGCCGCACGTGGCGCAGCAACTGATCTTCCTGCCCGCGGATGAGTCCGGGCGCCGGGCCGTGATCCGCGATGCGGCCAGGCACTTGAAACATGGTGGCGCCCTGCTCACCTTCCCGGCGGGAGAGATTGAACCAGACCCGGCCGTGTCAGGCACCGAATCAGCCATCACCTCCTTGCAGAGCTGGTCTGCCAGCTACGGATTGCTCGCTCGACTTGTGCCCGAGACCCGCGTCGTGCCAGCCTTGGTGAGCCATGTCATCTCACCGATCGCACAGCGACACCCCCTCACACTGCTGCGTGGCACGACGCATGACAAGGCCAGGCTGGCTGCAGCACTGCAGGTGGCATTGCCGCGCTATCGGAATCAACTTGCCAGGGTGTCATTTGGTGCCGCGCAGACAGCAGACCGAGCCGATGCCAGAATCCTGCATGCATCTGTGGCCGCGCAAATGAGAGCCCTCATTCTCCAGCTGCGACCATCGGGCGCGATCCACGAAGGCATACCGGAGATGGCAAGTTGATGCAACCCATCGGCTACCGCCCTGGCCAACCGACGCAAGCTGTCGCCCGACTTCGAGCTTGCGCAACGAAGCCGAGCGACCATTGCACCGGATCATGATGCATCAATACCGGCGCGCCTCACCGACGAACCACAGGGTTCAGATCAGCTTGGTGTTCCCGCCCACCGGCACGCCTTGCCCGGAGCGGTAGGTTCCCTCCTCGACATTGGCGACGAGGATGGCATTCGCGGTGGCGTAGTCAGCCTTGGCGTTGGTGGTGAATGTCGAGGATTCCACATGGGAGGGATGAGGCACGCTCTGCTTCCTGTAATAGGTCACGGCAGGCAAAGTGCCCGAACTCATCTTCTGGGTCATGTAAAGAGGCATGGTCGTTCTCCTGAAATAAGAGGAAATGAATGTGCCGGTGCCGCATTGACCCCGCTCTTGCAGGCGGCAGCCGGCGCGGAACTCACTGGGCTTTGCCGAGCGCGATGGGCACGACGCCGAGCACCTTGGGCGAATTGGTGTTGTCGGTGATGGTCACCGATGTGCCATCCGCAGATGTCGTCACATCACTGGCGAAGTGGCTGGTGCCCTGTGCATGGTTCGCCTGCGCGCTCCAGCAGAAGCCACCAATGGAGAAGCTGCTGGAACTGTCCTGCGACAGTTGCTGGTAGAGGGCTTGGATGCTCTTGCGATCCGAGGTGAGCGTCACGGAAGGCTTCAGCACCACCAGCGCCTGCCCGCTGCGCAGATTGAGAATGCCCGTCGGACCGAACAGCGGCTTGTTGGCCAGTGCCGAGGTCGGCGAGATCTGGTCGTAGAAATCGGCGACGATGCTGGAGTTGAACCAGTTGGCAGGGCCGAAGGAGAACAGTTGCGCAGCCTGTGCGGTGTAAGTCATCGTCATGCCCTGCACCAGGCTGGTGTAGTCCTGGGCACCACTCGACTGCGAGTAGGACGCTGCCGCGGAGCCGCCCCAGAAGAAGCTGTCGTACGAAACGCCGGCGCCGACATTGAGGAAGCTGCTGTTGACCAGGCTGCTGGAATTCGAGTCGTCGAGCTTGATCGTCAGGTTGATCGCCGGTTCTGCACCGCTGGCCAGGGTTTGCAGTGCCGAGACGTACCAGTCATTGAGGCCCGGCGTCACGGTAAAGCCTGGCCAGAGCGTGCCGCTTGCATCCTGGATCCCGTTGCCGGCGGCGGCGCTCAGCGCCACCGAGGCCTGAGCGTCGGAGATCGTCCGGTAGTCAGGCCCCCCCACATTGGCCAGCGCCTGGTTGTACAGCGTGGTTTGCGCCGCCAGGGCGTTCTGGTCGTTGTTGATGATCTTGTCCCAGCCGTTCTGCGTGTACCACTGCTGGAAGGTCATCTGCGCCGAAGAAGGCAGGCTCGCCTGGGCCGTATTGAAGGTGCTCCACGCCGTCACGTACTTCAGCCGGTCTGCGGACAGTTGCGCCTGCGCAGCCGTGACCTTGGCTGCATAGCCATCGGCGATCTGCTGCAGCGCCGGGTTGCCGCCCTTGAGTTGGATCGAGTACAGAAAGGTCTTGTACTGGTCGTAGAGGTTCAAGGCAGACGGCGCATACGAGGTCGCCCACGCCGGCATCACGTTGGCCCATTTTTCCAGTGCAGCCACGATCAGCGAGCCGGGAGGCGCCGAGCCCGTGGCGGCCGGCAGGCCCGTGACATCCATGACCTCCCAGTCGGCATTGGTCAGGCCGCCGGTCGGCAAGAAGGTGGCGGGATCCAGGCCCTGACCGGCGCTGGAAGCATTGAGACCTTGGACAAACTTCTGCCACATAACCTGTGATTGATTGACGGCCATTTCGGGCTCCTGATGAATGAACGTGGTTGAAGAGATCACATCGCGCCCCGGTGCTCCCTGGCACTGCGGAAGGACGATGTGAAGTGATCATCTGGTTCATGAAGCCAGCCGTCGATGACGAGACATGACAGCGGCAGAGCGTCTGGCAGCAGGCCTTGCCACCACGTTACCCATGCAGCCCCGGAACGTAATCACGCGTCATGGACGCAGCATCCTGAAGCAGCCAGGGCAGCCAGGGCAGCCATCGCTGACCGGCCCGAGAACCGCGCCCTGCAAGCACAAGATGAGGCCGACCACCATCCCTAGCTGGCAGGACGTCGCCCGGCATTGGGCTGCCGTACACTGGATGCAGCAAGTTGCCCTGCACCAGGCGCAGGCGTGTGCATCATCAACACAGAGGAGTGTCGGCGCATGGGCATGCTGCTCAATCGCACGACGGGCGAGCGAATCGTATTGCGCGCCACCCATGTCTTCGGGCGCGACACTTCACGCTCGGATACCTGTCTGTCTGATCTCGCCGTGTCGGCCATCCACGCCGTTGCGCGCTGGAAAGGCCGATGGCTGCTGGCCGATCACAGCCGCAATGGCACCTACCTGGATGACAAGCTTCTGCCCAGGAGCGAGCTGACTCCGCTCCAGCCAGGACAGGTGCTGCGTTTCGGGCGAGGCCCGAGCAGCGTGCTGCACGTGCTCGATCTTGCGCCGCCATGCACCATGCTGCTGCCGATGGACGGCAGCAACCATGCCATCCGTCTCGAACGAAGCAACCTCCTGCCCCTTGGCGAGCCGCCGAGCTTGTCGATCTACCAGGACAACACCGGCGCATGGCTGCTTGAAAGCGAAAGCGAGCCGCGGGCCTTGAACGATGGCGATGCCGTACGGCTCAATGGTCGCCTCTACCGCTTCGTGCTGCAGGGCGATCTCGAAGGCACTCTCGACGATCCGCCTTCGCCAGTCGAGCCCTCCCGATTGGCATTCCATCTCAGCCTGGACGAAGAGCACACGCGCATGCACGTACAGCATGGCCCCAGAAAGATTGATCTTGGGGAGCGCAGCCACCATTACTGCCTCGTCACGCTGGCCAGACGTCGGCTGGCGGATGCGCAGCAGGCCTTTGACCCTGACGCACAGGGATGGACAGCGGTCTCCGACCTCGCACGAATGCTCGGGCTGGATGTGTCTCACGTCAACATCCAGATCTTCCGTGCACGCAACCAGTTGATGGCGGCCGTACCGGACTCGGTTGAACTGACAGACATCATCCAGCGGCGACGTGGCGAAGTCCGCCTGGGGAATGTCGCCTTCGACATCCACCGGGGCTCTCAACTCGAAGGAAGCCTTCAGATCCAAGCGCAGTACGTACCGACAGTACTGCGGCGATGAACACCCATCACATCGCCGCAGTACCGGGCTACGAGCTGATGGACTGCCTGGGCGAAGGTGCGACCGGGGTGGTTCATCAGGCGCGTCAGCACAGCACTGGGCAACTGGTGGCCATCAAGCTCCTGCGCACGGCCGGCGTACGACCAGGGGTAGCCAGGGAACGGCTGGAGGCACGTTTTGCCAGGGAAACCCATTTGTGCGCCCAGCTTCACCACCCGCACATCGTGCGTCTGCTGGACAAAGGCAAGACGAGCGCTGACGAGCTCTATGCCGTGTTCGAGTTCGTCCCAGGCATGACGCTGCGCGACCTGATCGCCCTTCGCGGGCCTCTGCCTGCAGTGCAAGCCGGCACGGTGATGCTGCAGGTGATGGATGCCCTGGCCACGGCGCACGCGCAGGGCATCGTGCACAGGGACCTCAAGCCCACGAACATCATGATCTCCGGACATGGCACACGCCTGCATGCCAAGGTGCTTGACTTTGGCCTGGGCACCATGGCTTGCGATCTTGGCCAGCTGGGCGTCCGGGACCTGACCCTGACGTCGGAGATCCTCGGCACCCCGCGCTACTGCGCACCCGAGCAGTTGCGCGGAGAGCCCCCAACAGTGAAGTCGGACCTGTACGCCTGGGGCCTGTGCCTGCTCGAATGCCTGACCGGCAAGCCCACCATCCAGGGTGCCACGGTGGCCGAGGTCTATCACCAGCATTTGAGCACCGCCGAACTGTCGCTGCCCACAGCGCTGCGTGGACAGGCTCTGGGCGCCCTGCTCAGGGGCGTGCTGCGCAAGGATCCGAGAGCACGAGGCCCTTCAGCTGCGGAACTCCATGAGCGCGGCAGACGGATCAACTGGAGCGGGATCGTCGGTTCGATCGGCAAGCAGAAGACCCAAGGCCACGATCCTGCCCTGGACATCACGCGGACTGACGTGATGACTCAGGAGCGACGCCAAATCATCATGCTGGGCTTCTCCCTGGAAAGCCCTCCTTCCGCACAGCCCCCGGATACCGACACCTTGGAAGACTGGCTCAAGGAACAGGTCGTCCGCTGCCAGGATATCTGCACCACCCATGGCGGCATCCTGGCTGGTGCGTTCGGCACCTTGCACCTGGTGTACTTCGGGTATCCCGAAACCCATGAAAGCGCCTCGCGACATGCAGCCCAGGCGGCGCTGGAGCTCATCGACACGGTCACGCGAGATGCTGTTCGCTTCGAAATGCTCAGTGGCGTGGCACTGAGTATCCGCGTGGCCATGCATGCCACCATGGTCGTGGCGCGGAGCGGTCACGTGCCCACGAGCTTCGACGCGACGGCCCTCGCTCGTCAGGTACTGCAGGCCCCACCGGGACACGTCGCCCTCAGCGACCGAGCAAGGCACTTGCTCCATCGGCATTTCCCCACCCGCGAAATAACCGATGCACGATCTGGTGCGGCCCACATCCTCCTGGCAGAACGGTTCGGCGAGGCATCAACAGATCGATCACCCGGCAGGCACCTGGCCATGGTGGGGCGAACAGCGGAGCTGCAGATGCTGACGACCCTGTGGCAGCAGGTGCAGGCGGGAGGATCATCGGGGACAAGCCTTATCGTGGAAGGCGCCCCAGGCATCGGCAAATCATGCCTGCTGCAAGCCCTGTGCACACAGGTTCGCGAGACGGGAGGCACGGCCTGGGTGCTTCATGGCCTGCCCGAACAGCGCAACTGCGCACTCCACCCCTTCATGCACTGGCTTCATGGCCTGCTGCAATCAGTCGGCAGCCCTTCAGAACCTCTCGAATCACGGTCCGAGCGTCTCAAAGCGATGGTGATCGGCAGCGGGCTCAGTGCGGCCGAAGCCACGCCCATCATCGCCTCCTGGCTGGGCTTGCCATTGCCGCACGAGCTCGCGCCCTTGCCGCATACGCCCGGCCGGCAGAAGAAAATCATGATCGACAGTCTGATCCGACTGTTGCAGACACTGGCCCGAGGCCCGCAGGTGCTGGTGGTCGAGGACATTCATTGGCTTGACCCCACCAGCCGGGAACTGCTGGATCGGCTGCTGGCGGGGGATGCCGGGCCGTCCATGGGCTTGCTGATGAGCAGCCGTCCGGAAAGGGACTACCGCCCCAATGTCAACGTCCTGCCCTTGCAGGGGTTGAATGCGCACGAGGCCATCGCCCTCGTTCAGCGGGAAAACCGAGGTCCCGCCCTGTCCGCATTCGAGCTGACACGACTCACATCCCGCGCAGATGGCAACCCGCTGTTCCTCACGGAGTTGATCAGGGGCCACAGCACCATGCAGGCGCCCGCCTACCTGGGCAGAGCTGCCGCAGATGATGTTCCTGCCAGTCTGCGCGATGTGCTGGGACAAAGCCTGGACACGCTGGGCGCCGCGAAAGAAACGGCCCAGTTCGCGGCGGTGATCGGCCGCGAGTTCGGACAGTCATTGCTGCAGCGCATCTCGCAAAGACAAGGCACCGTTCTGCAGAGGGATCTTGAACAACTCGTGGCTGCAGACCTGGTCCACCACAAGTCGTCGACGGATGAAGACACCTACACCTTCCGGCACGCACTGATCCGGGATGCGGCCTATGGCAGCCTCACGAGAGAGTTGCGTCAACTGGCGCATGCGCGCGTGGCACAGGCACTGGTGAACCGTGCTGGCACCACTCCTGCGGATCTGGCTCATCACCACGCAGGCGCAGGCATGTACGGGCAGGCAGTAGCCTGCCTGACAGAAGCGGCGCGAACCTCGCTGGAAAGATCACTCCACGAGGAAACCCATGCCATGTGCAAGCAGGCCCTGGCCTGGAACCATCTGCGCATCGACGGCGTCCTTGAATGTGCCGAATCGGAGCTGGCCGTGAACCGCACCTTGCTGCCCGCGCTCTCTGCACTGCACGGTCTCGGCAACGCCGAACTGCTCAAGCTGAGCGAACGCGATGCCGCTTTGCTCGACATCGTGGGCAGGCAACGCCCCATGGCCTCTCGGGATAGCCAAAGCGAACAGAGCTGGCGCAAGGAATGCCTGGCCTTTCAGGCCATGCACTTCAGCGCCAACTGCGCCCGAACCATCCAGTTGGGGGAGGACATTCTCGAACGGCTCAGAGCCCAGGGGCTGCGCCAAGCTCAACTGCAGGTTCTTCCGTTACTGGGCCAGGCCTATCACTGGGCAGGCGATCTTGAAACGGCCCAGGCGCGCTTCCTTCATGCGCTCAAGCTCTATCGCCCCGAAGAGGATCGCGAACTGTGGATCGAGAACGTGCTGGATCCCCGCTGCCAGTCGCTTTTCCTGCTCAGCCACACGCTGGCTTACGCGGGCAAGGTGCAGGAGGCCCGGCACCGTATCGAGGAATGCATGGCCTGGGCCTGTGAGGTCCGCTGCATCAATGCCGCGGATGGCGGCATCTTCTTCGGCGCACTGATCGACTACCTGTGCGGAGACCGCGAAGCCATCAATGCAGCCGCCGGGGCCCATGAGGCAGCGCACGCGGACACCACCGAAGACCACTGGCTCATGGCCGGGTGGCGCATGGTACATGACTGGGCCAATGGGCGCGGCGACCACACCCGGCGCTTCATCGACGCCAGTCTGGCCGCGGGCGCCAGCGGTGCCATGTGCTGGTTCGAAGCCATGCTGGCCGACACGGAGATGTCGCAATGCCAGGCCGATTCGACCCTGCAGCGCCTGCGGCAGGGTATCGACCGATGCCAGCGCACAGGAGAGGTGGCCACTTTGCCCATCCAGTACACGATGCTCGCCCGCGCCTCGATCCTGAGCGAAGGCAGCATGGACAGATCCTGCGAACGGTACTTCGAAGAAGCCCTCGCCCTCAGCCGGCAGCACGGCTCGCATTGGCTCGGCTTGCTGGCCGCCACAGCCTACGCCAGCGAACTGAACTGGCAGCACCGCACCCACGAGGCGCGTGAAGTATTGGCGCTTGCCATGGGCCGTATCACCGAAGGCCGCACCACCCCCCTCTTCCGACAGGCCAAGGCCTGTCTGGATGCACCGACTGTCATCACAGCCTGAAAGAGAGAAGCACGATGCCCGACACGCCAACACCCCCGCCCATTCGCGCCAGAGAGCACGGCGACGAGGATCCGATCAACACCATCCGGGATCTGTCTGCATGGCAGTTCGTATGGGCCCGTGCTGTCGCGAGAGCCTGGAACGATCCGGAGCAAAGCCAGAGTTGGACAAAAATGCTCTTCAGCGAAAACCCCGCCGAGGTGGAGCAAGCCTTCCATGCACTGGACTTCCCTTTGCCACTGGGCTTCAAACTCATCGTGAAGCATGCGGATCCTGCCTGCCAATACGATGCGAATGCGTGGAAGCAAGTGCCATCGGCCAACGGTTGGGCCGGGCAGGAAGCGTATTTGGGTGCTTCCGTGGTGATGTACGTGCCGCCGCGGCCGGCAGATCCCACACTGGCCGCCATTGCATTGACCGACTACAACGCGAACGGCCAGAACTACCCCTTCACCTTCTGACCTGTGGCGCGCGCAAACAGCCAAACGGACGTCTCCGGACTTGCGGCACATGGGCATGAAGGCGAGCAGCACTTTCGTCTGGCCCCTCATCTGCGACTGGTATCGGTTCAGCCCGAACGAGCCTATCTTCTGGGCGAGCATCAACGCATCCCCATCGTCGATGCCGAGCAGATTCGGCTGTTCGAGTGGCTGGTGCACGGGTTCTCCATGACGGAACTGGGTGCACTGGCCGGATCACGACTGGCGCACCACCTGTATGCACTTGACCGGCACGTCGCCGAGGGACATGTGGTGTCGGGGCGAAGCATGGAAACGCTGCGTGATCCGCACAAGGCATGGGCGGCCAGCATGGGCCGCAAGAGGCCCATGCCCAGGCACTCTGTCGCGCTGGATTTCCTCGGCCCCACACCAGAGAAACTTCGTCAAACCATCGTCGGTGCCCTGCTGGCTGCCGATATAGATGAAGACCCCGGCAGCCACCTCAGGCTGCTGGTAGTTGACAACTACCTGAACCCGGAGGTCGGCGACACAATCGCCCGGCTGCTCGAACTCCCGGGCACATGCTGCATACCGTTTCGACCGTTCGGACAGACGGCCTGGATCGGCCCCATCGTCGGCCCTGGTCAGGCATGCTGGGCATGCCTGACACATCGACTGTTGGGCAACAGCCCGATCGAAGCCTCGCTGGCGCGCGAAGCTGGCCCGGGCGCCCTGTTCCAGAACACCCCACCGAGCCTGCCGCAAACGCTCACGGTGGCCAGCGCCTTCGCTGCCGCACGGCTGCTGGCCCTGCCGCCATGGCAGATCGCCATCGACAGCAGGCAAGGCACCCACAGCCCCGGACACGTCATGCCACTGTGGACCATGGACCTGTCGAGCCTGGAATTCACAGCGCACGCCGCTCCATGGCGCCCACAGTGTCCCGTCTGCGGTGACCCGACACTGATGACGTACAAGGGGCGTCAACCGGTGATGCTCCACCCCAGACCGAAAGCATTCCTGGACGATGGTGGCCACCGCGTGCTCCACCCTGAGGCAACCCACGACAAGCTCAAGCACCTCGTCAGTCCGATCACAGGACTCGTCAGCAACCTGGGTGTGATCCATGGCCGCACGGATGCGGTCCGGCAGGTCTACGGTGCCACCCACTTCATCACACCGGCCCGAGGGGATCCCCTGGAGGCCAACCGGTTCGAGATGATGAGCGTTGGCAAGGGACGTACGGCGGCACAGGCACGGACGAGTGCACTGTGCGAAGCGCTCGAGCGCCAGTGCGCCCGGCACCAGGGTGACGAGCTTGCCATCTTGGCCACACTGTCAGAACTCGACGGGCACGCGATTGCGCCACCCGAGTTGCTGCTCTTCAGCGATCGTCAGTACGCGACGCGGTCTGCCGCAGGCCAAACCCCTCCAGGCATCCACTCTCCCCGCTCGCAGCAGGTGCCTGAGTCTTTCGATCCCGAGCAGCGCATGGCCTGGACACCAGCATGGTCCCTGTCCCACCAAAGGATGCGCTGGGTTCCTCTGGCCTATGGCTTCGCCGGCACCCCGCTGGAAGGACGGGCACGAACCTGCAATTGGGATTCGAACGGTTGCGCCACCGGCAACTGCCTCGAAGAAGCCGTGCTGCAGGCATTGCTCGAACTGGTAGAGCGGGATGCTGCAGCGATCTACTGGTACAACCGGATTCCGCGGCCCGAGGTGACCCCGGAAACCTTTGGCGACCCCTGCTTCGAGCGGATCCGCGCCCACTATTCGGCCATGGGCCATGACCTCTGGGTTCTGGACATCACCCATGATCTGGGCGCGTGGGTCTTCTTCGCCATCGCACGGGAGCGCAAGGGGAGCCGCTACGCGGCAGGCCTGGGCTGCCACCTTGATCCGGCCATGGCCTTGCATCGGGCCTTGTCCGAACTCCACCAGGTGTTCGATCCCGCATGCACCGCAGCCCCGTTATGGGATGGGCGGGAAGTCTGCGATGCCACGTACCTCATGCCGGCACCCGCGTTGCGCAGGCCCGCACGCGACTACGTCAATCACGCCAGCGACGATCTGGCACAGGACGTGGCCTGGCTGGTGGACAAGCTCCGGCAGCGCAGCCTGGAAACCCTGGTGCTTGACTACAGCCGACCTGACGTGCCCTTGCAAGCCGTCAAGGCCATCGTGCCGGGATTGCGCCACTTCTGGCCGCGGTATGCGCCGGGCCGCTTGTACGACGTCCCGGTCAGCATGGGCTGGCGCCAGTCCCCGTTGAGCGAAGACGAACTCAACCCACTGGCCCTGCGGATGTGACATGCCCCGCCCTCAGCCTCTGGAGCACCATGACGCAAAACACCTGTCGCACCATCGACGTCGATCGCCACGTGCTCGAACCGATCGAGATGTGGCCCGATTACCTCGACAAGAGATTCCATGCCCACCTGCCTCGTCTCACCCCTCGCGAGGACGCCAGCCGGACGTGGGAAGATCGTTTCGCCAGCCTCGGCGAACATGCACTCTCGCATACGCCACCGGCGATGACCGTCGATGGACGGCCCATCATCGACATCCCTGAACTGGCCGCGATCATCGCCATGGAGCAGGCCTCCCACAGGCTTTCTGCCGTGACGCCGACCCTCACGGGAGAGCACCATCTGCTCGCCATGGACGCAGGCCACATCGACATCGGCGTGATCCTGCCGAGCTATGCGCTCTATCTGGCCTACAACGATCACTTCGATGCCGCACTCACCCGCGCCTTCGCCCAGGCCTACAACCGCTGGATCCTGGACTACTGCGCCGTGAGTCCGAGGCGCATGCGCCCCGCGGCGCTCATCCAGCGGCAGGATCCCGGCCTGATGAAAGAGGATCTCGAAGCGGCCTTGCGGCAGGGCTTTCGCAGCGTCGTGCTGCGGCCCAATCCCGTCTGGGGTCGTACCATCTCGGATCCAGGGCTGCTGCCCTTCTTCGATGCCTGCGCCGAAGAATCCGTGCCGGTGCTTTTCCACGAAGGCAGCCACGGTCAGGTGACATCGGCAGGCGCTGATCGCTATCGGACACGCTTCGGGCAGCACAGCTGTAGCCACCCCATGGAAGCGATGATGGCGCTGCTGTCGCTGATCGAGGGGGGCGTTCTCGAGCGCTTTCCCAAACTGCGTGTGGCCTTCCTTGAGGCAGGATGCAGCTGGCTTCCCCATTGGCTATGGCGCCTTGATCACCTGGCGTATCAGCACATGCGTGCAGAGGTCGCAGGGCGGGTCACCAAACCACCCTCGCTCTATGTCAAGGCACAGTGCTGGTTTTCCTTCGAATGCGACGAGTACCTGCTGAGCGAGACCTTCGAGGCCGTGGGCCATGATCGCTTCATCCTCGGCTCGGACTATCCGCATGTCGACCATGCGCTGAACGCCCTCGATGGCCTGGCGCGCCACCTGGGCGGGCTTTCTCCACAGCAACGTCGGGGCATCCTGTGGGACAACCCCGCGGCATTGCTCGGCATACCCATGGATGATCTGGACACATGAACGCAACATCTTCATTGTTACGTGCCCAGTTCGAGCAGGATGGGTTCACCGTGACCGATGCCCCCCGGATCCCTGCTGAACTGCTTGCACGCGCGATTGAGCGCATGAACGCGCTGGCAGGCGGCATCCATGACCGCGAGGGGACACCTTACCGGCGCTGGAACGTCGGGCACCCGACGCGCATCCAGAAGATCGACAACGCTCATCTGGCCGACCAGACGATTTTCGAATTGATCTCGCACCCGGCGATAGGACAGCTCGCGGCCGAGATCAGCGGTGCCCGAATGGTTCAGGTCTGGTCGACCCAATTGCTCTACAAGCCAGGCCGGAGCGGCCAGGACGGATGCGTAGGCTGGCATCGTGACATGCAGTACTGGCGGTGCTGGCGCGGCACCTTGTTCACGATCACCGTGGCGCTCACAGCGCAGTCGGCCGGCAACGGCGCCATGTCTTTCATCAAGGGATCCCACCGCTGGGCTCGACCAGATCGGCAGGGAGACGCCTATCGGCAGGATCTGGCCCGGCACCAGGCCGACATGGCCGATCAGTTCGAAGAGCCATGGGATGAGCAGGCATTGGCAGCACCGGCCGGCGCACTGTGCATCCACCACGGCCTCACGGTGCACGGCAGCAGGCCCAACACCGAAGCCGTACCCCGGCGGAGCCTGGCCATCAATCTGCGGACAGAAGACAGCTGGCCCGTGATCGGCGCGACCGACTTCGGCATGTGGGACTGCCTTAGCCGGGCTGCGGACTTCCCCGTGATTCACCGCGACGAATGAACGTCGCGCGGCGGGATCCCATCGTGAGCGTTACTCCCACTCGATCATTTCCTAGCCCGGGAACCCGCATGGCTATTGGGTTTGCGGCGCTCTGAATTCTGTGTACCGTCTTTTCTACCGTCGCATGAGGATGACGATTGCAACGATGATCGCCGAGAAACCAGCAGCCATGAAGCATTGTTCATCATGTGTGACCAACATGGCAAGAAGGAGCGGTCTTACCGATCAAGCCGTTGCGACGCTCTGCCACGCAGTTCACCGCTGCTCATGGCGCCGGAGTTTCAGTTTCTCGCCACTTTGCCGCCTTGTATGAGATGCTTTTTCTAGTCATTTCTTGACAAATGCATAAATATTGCAACATCATCCAGTGATGGCATTGAATTCGAAGCTCACGGTGGAACAAGCTGTACTGGCACTTGCAGAGCAGCAGCCACTCTTACGCGCTCGGGATCTCGCTGAGAGAGGTCTGCCGAGCATGCTCCTCAGTCGGTTGGTTGCGGCCGGCAAGCTTGAACGCCTTGCACGAGGGGTCTACAGCTTGCCAGGGCGCGCGCTCAGCGAACACCGATCCCTGGCCGAAGCAACCTTGCGCGTGCCCCGTGGTGTGGTCTGCTTGTTGTCGGCCTTGCGCGTTCATGACATAGGCACACAAGCACCCTTCGAGGTCTGGATGGCGATTCCCCATCATTCGCCCACCCCTCGGCTGGACCAGCCAGCGCTGCGCGCCATACGAATGTCCGGTGCAGCGCTGACCGAAGGCATCGAGCTGATCCAAATCGATGGCGTTAAGGTGCCGGTGTTCAACGCAGCCAAGACCGTCGCTGACTGCTTCAAGTACCGCAACAAAATCGGCCTGGACGTCGCATTGGAGGCGCTACGCGATGGTTGGGTGAAGCGAAAGCTCAATATGGATGAGCTGTGGCGCTACGCCACGGTAGACCGCGTAGCCAACGTCATGCGCCCCTACTTGGAAAGCATCACCTCATGAGTCGCAATCTGGCCGCCTCCATCCGGGCTCGGTTGAAACAACACGCAGATGCCACGAAGCAGGACTTCAACCTGACGCTTACGCACTACGGGTTGGAGCGACTGCTGTACCGGTTGTCGGTCTCGTCGCATGCATCCAACTACTTGCTCAAAGGCGCCCTGCTGTTTTCACTGTGGTACGACCATCCTCATCGGCCGACACGCGATGCGGATCTGCTTGGCTTTGGTCCGGATGACATCGACTCCGCAGTATTGGCACTTCGCGAGATCTGCTTGATCTCCGTGGACGATGGCATCGCCTTCGATCAAGGATCGGTCAGGGGTTCAGTGATCCGCAAAGAAGCAGGTTACGGCGGCGTGAGGATCGACCTGCTGGCAAAACTGGACGGAGCGCGTATCGCATTGCAAGTAGACATCGGCTTTGGTGATGCTGTAACGCCGGCCCCGGAACTCGTGCAGTACCCTGTGCTACTCCAAGACATGCCGGCGCCACAACTTCGCGCCTACCCCAAGTACACGGTGGTGGCCGAGAAATTTCATGCGATCTGCCTGCTGGGCATGGCCAACACCCGCATGAAGGACTACTTCGATCTTTGGGTGCTGCTGACACAAGAAACCTTGGATGCTTCGAAGCTACAAGTTGCGCTCGAAGCCACGTTCGCGCGACGTAAGCTGGTGCCACCCAACAACGTCCCCTCTGGCCTGAGCGACGCGTTTGCACAGGACGAAGCGAAGCAAAAGCAATGGGCGGCATTCCTGAAAAAGAATCAGCTGGGCGCCGTTGGTTTGATGGAGGTCGTCACACTGTTGCAAAGTGAATATCGAAAACTGATGCTGCCCTGAAGAAGCACCCCTGTCCCCCGGCGGCCACCCAAACTGCCCCACCCATGGCCACCCCAAACTGCTCCACCTGGCCGGGGTGAATTGACCCATTGAATTCGGTGAGTCAGGCGCCTCAGCCCTGACGAGCAGGACGTAACTTCCGCCCCCTTGATCACGAGGGGGGCTTCACGAGGTGAACGTCTTGAAACCACATCTGCAAACCACGATCTGGACGCTGCTGCGTGCCGGCGTCAGCCAGCGCGAGATAGAGCGACGAACAGAAGTCTCCCGCCACACAATACGGGCCTGGGCCAAGCGCTTTGCCGCTCAGAGCGATCCGCCTTTCGATCCAAACTGCCCCGGGGTGGCCACCGACCTGGCTGTCACCCTGGCCAGCCAAACGGCTCCACCCCGGCCACCGGCATCAACACTGGCTGCAAACGTTACGGCCACCTCCCTGTGTGAGCCCCACCGCGCCTTCATCGAGGCGCAGCTTCGCCTGGGCCGCAACGCCATGGCCATCTACCAGGAACTGGTCGATGTGCACGGCTTTGCCGGGCGATACAACTCCGTCAAGCGCTTTGTGGGCCGCATCCGGGTGCGCGCGCCCGAGCAGTTCGACCGCTTGAGCTTCCTGCCCGGCGAAGAGATGCAGGTCGACTACGGAGAAGGTGCGCCCACCCGCGTGCCGGGCACCGATCGCTATCGCAAGCCGCGCCTGTTCGTGGCCACGCTGCGCTACAGCCGTCGCAGCTTCCGGCGCGTGGTCTGGAACTCGGGCCAGCAGGTTTGGGCAGAGCTGCACGAGCAGGCCTGGGCCTACTTCGGCGGCTCGTGCCGCTACGTGGTGCTGGACAACCTCAAGGAAGGCGTGCTCAAGCCCGATCTGTACGAGCCCCAGCTCAACCCCGTGTACGCGGCCACGCTGGCCCACTACGAGGTCGTGGCCGACCCGGCGCGGGTGCGCGATCCCAACCGCAAGGGCAGCGTCGAGAACGCCATTGGCCACACCCAGGCCACCGCCTTGAAGGGCAAGCGCTTCGAGACCATCGAGGCGCAGAACGCCTACCTGGAGCACTGGGAGACCAAGTGGGCGGCCTCGCGCATCCACGGTTCGGAGCGCCGCCAGGTGCAGGCCATGTTCGAGGAGGAGAGGCCTCACCTGCAAGCCCTGCCGGCGCTGCCCATGCAGTACTTCCGAGACGAGCAGCGCACCGTGTGTGACGACGGCTGCGTGCGCGTGGCCCATTGCAGCTACGCGGCCAGACCCGCCATGATCGGCTCGAAGGTGCTGGTGCGCATCTACGCCAGGCGCCTGGAGATCCGCGATCTGCAAAGCCAGGCGCTGCTGCGCACCCACACCCTGGCCGAGCGGCCCGGCACCGTGGTGCTGCCCAACGATGAGCGCGTCTTCAACCCCTCGCGCGAGACGCGTGCCATCCTGCGCCAGGCCGACGAGATCGGCCCCGACGCCGCCCGTTTGTGCCAGCTGTTGTTCGCCATCGAAGGCCGCGTGGGCCAGCGCAAGCTGTGGGGCATCGTCAAGCTGGCTGCCAGCTACCCGCGCCAGATGGTCAATGCCGCCTGCGGCCAGGCCATCGAAGACGGCGTGCACAGCTACCGCCACGTCAAGGCCATCACCGAACGCCTGGTGGCGCAGGCCCTGGCTCGTCTGGACGATGCCCCGGCGCCTGCACCCAGCGCCTCCACCACCCAGGACCACGACCTCATCCGCAGCCCTCAGGAATACGGCGATCTCTTTGCCATGGCTGCCGCATCCACCCAATCCAAGCAACAGGACCTCTTCGCATGAACACCCACGACATCGAGACAACCCTGCGCAAGCTGCGGCTGTCCGGCATGGCCGAGACCCTGCAAACGCGCGTCATGCAAGCCCAGACAGCCCAGGAACCCTTTCTCGATACGCTGGCAGCCCTGCTGCAAGACGAGATGGACCGTCGCAAGAGCCGCCTGATGGCTCGGCGCTTTAAACTCTCCGGCCTGGACGACAAACCCAGCCTGGCCGACTTCGACTGGCGCTTCAACCCCAAGCTGCCGCGCGCGGCCTGCTTCGAGCTGCACGCCCTGAAGTTCCTCGCAGAAGGCGCCAACGCCTTGATCGTGGGCAAGCCTGGCACCGGCAAGAGCCACATCGCCAAGGCCGTGGCCTACCAAGCCACCTTGCAGGGCCACGACGTTGTCTACGTCGAGGCCGACAGCGAGTTCGCCCGCTATGCCCTGGCTGACGATGGTGAACGCGCCAAGCTGCTCAAAACCTGGGTGGCCGCCGACCTGTTGGTGCTCGATGACCTGTTCCTGGCCCGCCGCATCAGCGAGCACGCTGCCGAGTTGTTGCAGGCCCTCGTGCACCAGCGCTACAAGCTGCGCCGATCCATCGTCATCACCTCCAACCGCATCGTGCAGGACTGGGGGCGATACCTGGGCGACGCCACCATGGCCGCCACCATCCTCGATCGCCTCATGCACCGCTGCGCCATGCTGGAGTTCGAGGGCAAGAGCTACCGGCTCAAGGAGGCTGCGGCACGCCTGGCTATCACCCCTGACCCAGCATAATCACCCCGTCCTGCCTGGAGCAGTTTGACCTGGCCACAGGTGGAGCAGTTTGGGGTGGCCATCGGGGCTGTCCAGGAGCGCATTCATGCATCAAGTTCCTGATGATGTTTTCAACCGATTCACCATTCAGCGAAGAAAAGACTTGGCGCGCATTGCCCGCCATACGCGCGGCGAGCACCAATTCGAGGATGTCGTCAACGAAGCCTGGGTCATGGCTTCGACCTTGCTGACTGCTGATGGTGAGCCGCTGGATCTGGCCCATGCAGCAGGCCAGCACACATTGATCAGTTATTTGTATCAGCACTTAGTCCGCTACACAGATTTGAACGTGCGTCAAGCCGTCCGCTTAGACCACAAGCCAGGTGGAGACGAGCAGGATGGTGATGTTCATCCACTGACCTACCTTCTGGTCAGCAACGACGGACACGACGCATTGAGCGAACTGATTGATCAAGAAACTGCGTCGGCGCTAGAAAACGAACTTGCCGCTCATGGATCATTGGCCGCCGCATACGTGCGTCTGCTGCGCCATTTCGACAACAGGATGTCTGCCGTCGCAGAGCATTTGAAGGTTTCAAGATCTCACGCATACCGACGGTGTGCGCAAGCGATGCGGTATGCAATCGAGGCATCGCACATACCGATCCCCTTACCGAATGAACGATTCGTTCCTGGCCCTTGGCGCCGCTTTTGGTTACTCAGGCAGCCAGTCCAACTTACGTTCGATTTCAACGAACAATTGCTGTGCCTCCCAAGCAGCTTGCCATCCGCCGCATCCAGCCAAGGCACCCCAGCATGATTCCCCACACACTCATCGACTGTCCATGATGGCATCCAATGCCCATTGCACACGATGGTAGGCAATGCGCTCCTGCTCCAGCCTCAGATGCAGGCCGATGCGCTGATCGCGCAGCGCATCGTACAAGGCCATCTCCTGTGGGGTCAGGCGCATCAAGTCATGACTCACAGGGCTGTCTTCCTCTCCGCACAGTGCCCGATGTGCCATGAGCGTGTCCTGATCCATCAGGAAGGAGCGCACATGCGGCAAGCGGGACCGCAGTTGATCCAGAATGGCGAAGCCATGGGTATCGATGTCTCCCCAGTAGTGGACCTGACAGCGCCGAAGCCATTCAGCTTGTGCTAGCGCCTGCCAGCCATAGCCTGCGCCGAAGATCACAATGCTCCTCTGCGCAGGAGGAAAGGCAAGGAAATTGACTTCGTTTTCTGTGATGAACACATGCTGCAGAGAGGGCCCCAGGTCCAGTGCCGCGAAGCTGCCTGCGTCCAGCGCGAGGTCGGGGCAGAGCGCACCAGGCACCGCTGCGATGACGGGATCAAGAACCCGCAGGCGGATGCGTTCCGGCTTTTCCCTGAAGCCGTACCGGGCAGCGAAGCCCGCCACGCCGCTGTACTGGGAGACGATGGCATCGGCGGGCAAGGCCAGGTCGAGCAGTTCAGCCAGTACCCCACGATGCGCTTCGAGGAACTTGCTGTGGATGCCCGGCAAGTCCACCTGGCGCAAATAGCAGCCGGGCGTGGGGTGCCGCAGGCGCCACTCGACCACGGACAACAGCCCGGGCCAGGCTTCGGCCAAGCCGAGAGCCTGCAGCGGCGAGCGCGCCAGCCAGGCTTGCAGCACCGGCACCCGGGCCTGCGTCAGCGCAGGCAGATGACCGAAGCGCTCGGCGTCCGCACGCCGTCCCAGCCAGGCCAGCGCGGCCTCCAGGCTGGGCACCTGAATCGCCTCAGGCAGTTGCTGCGCCCCCATCACAGGATGGCGAAAAGTGCGCCACGTGATCTGCACATGGGGCAGCGCGGACAGGCTGGCCGCCCATTCCCGCACTTGCGCGAACCGCTCGGTCATCTCACCCGAAGTCGGGCCCTTGAACTTCAATGTGAGCGGAAAAGCGGGGGTCCGCGCGGCATCGGCCTGCGAATCAACCAGGAGCCCTCGCTGACGCATCCAGGCGCGCAGCAGATCGCCCCTGTCCCAGCGACGGGCCAGTTGGGCTCTCAGCTCCGCAGGCGTCGTCCAATTCACGGACGCGCTCACAACGGGTCAAGCTCCTCGCCATCGCCAGGTGTGGAGGCCCCCGGGCCGCGTCCAGCGTCGTGGCCAGCCTTCCGTGCCCGATACTCCTCGATCCCCAGATTGCGCAAGCGCGATGTGCGCCCACCCTCGTTGTGCACGAAGCCGACGCTGGACACATGGGGTTCGATGATGTGGATCTTCTGCAAAGGCGTGACGATGAGCAGTTGCAGGTTCAATTGCCTGAACAGCCTCAGCCCATATTGGGCCGATTCATCGGAGCCGCGCCCGAAGGCCTCGTCGATCACCACGAAGCGGAAGGAGCGCGAGCGCACCGCCCCCCACTCCAGTCCGAACTGATAGGCCAGGCTGGCCGCCAGGATGGTGTAGGCGAGCTTTTCCTTCTGCCCGCCGGACTTGCCGCCCGAATCCGAATAGTGCTCGTGCTCGCTGCCGTCCTCGCGCCAGCGCTCGCTGGCCGCGAACAGGAACCAGTTGCGCACATCGGTCACCTTGAGCGTCCAGCGGCGGTCCAGTTCGGACTGGCCGTCGCGCCCCCGGAAGCGGTCGATCACGGCCTTGACCTGCAGGAACTTGGCTTCGGAATACTGCGACTCGTCCGAACCGGTGACGGCGCCTTCGGTGCAGGCGCGCAGGTCGGCCTGGAAGTCGCGGATCTCGACATCGGGGCTGGGCTGCGATTCCAGCACGATGAAGCGGTTGGGGTTGTAGTCGATCTGCGCCAGCGATTCGTTGATACGCTCGATGCGCTCCTTGATCGTCTCGCGCTCGCGCGCCAGCTGGGCGCTGAAGTTGGCGATCTCGTTGATCGTGTTGACGTTGAGCAGCTCCTTGAAGCGCGCCTCGAAGCGCGGCAGGTCGTCGCGGCGCAACTGGTCCTGCAACTGGCGGTACTCGAACAACGCGTCCAAGCTGGCGTCGAACTCGGCAGTCTCCAGCTTGAACTCGTCCTTGAAGGCCGACATGGCCTTGATGATGCGCTCGGCCAGGCGCGACAGGGCCTTGGTCTCGGCATCCATGCGGGCCTGCAAGCCCTCGCGCATCTCACGCTCGCGGTTGTCGCAGCTCTCCACCGAGAGCTGGTGCTCTCCCAGGGTTTGATCGCGCAGGCGCTCCAGACGCTGGCGCAGGGTCTCTTCGATGGGCGCGCGCAAGGTCTCGGTTTCCGCTTGCAAGGCAAGCGCGGTCTCCTGACGGACTTCCACGCTGCCCAGGTCCTTGTCAAGCGTGGAGAGGTCGGCCTCCGTCTGGCGCAGGGCGGCCTGGGCATCGGCCAGTTGGATGCCCAGTTCGCGCAAGACGTCGCTGGCCGCCTCCAAGCGCGCTTTCTCATCGCGCAGGCGGGCGATCTGCAGGGCGCAACTGGCCCAGTCCACTTCGCGGAACTCGGCGAAGCCTTGCAATTCAGCCAGCGCCTGCAACTGGTCGCGCCAGCCAGACTGTTCGGACTGGACCCGCGCGATGTCCTGCCCCAATTGCCCAAGGCTGCGGGCCAGGGCCTGCATGCGGGCCTCCAGGGCCGCGATCTTGCCCGCGTTGTGCCAGCCCAGCACATAGCGGCCGCGGTCGTCCAGGCGGTGGCGGTCGTCCTTCTCGTGGCGCTCGCCGGGCGCTTTGGTCTGGCCATTGCGCGTGAGCGCGCGCATCTCGCGGCGGAACTGCTCGGGCGTGGCGCAGCAGGCGTAGTCGAAACGGTGCGCCAGTTCGCGCTCCAGCCAGCCGTAGAAGGCCGAGTCCGGCTTGATGGACAGCTTGCGCACAAGCGAATCCGCATGCAGGCCTTGCGCGTCCTGCCGATCACCTTGCTTGGTCGGGCGCACGCGGAAGTACACCAGCCGACCGGCCAGATGGGTGCGGTCCACCCAGGCCGAGACCTCGGCGTAGCGCGATTCGGGCACCAGCAGCGCCAGGCCGAAGTTGTGCAGCACGCGCTCGATGGCGCCTTCCCAATCGCGCTCGGCTTCGCGCACCTGGATCAACTCGCCCGCGAACGGCATCTCGGCCTCGCCGATGTCCAGGGCCTGGCACAAGGCCGCACGCATGGCGATCTGCGCCTTGGGAATGTTGCTGGGCCGCTCGCGCAGGCTGGCGACTTCATCGGCCAGCGCATCGTGCTCGCGCTTGCCTTCGCGCAGGTTCACGCTCCATTCGGTGATGCGGTTGAGGGTGTCGTCATCGCGCTGCTTCAAGGCCTCGCGACGATCGGCCAGTTGGCCCGACAAGGCTGCGAAACCGGCTTCATCCTCCACGGATTCGTGGCCGATCACCTGAAGCAGGTGGCCGTGGCGTTCGCTGCGCTGGCTGCGGCGTTGGCGTTCACCCTCTTGCGTGCCGATCTCCGCGTCGAGCTGGGCCAGACGGTCGCCGCCCTGCTCGGCCACGGCGCGGCGCAGGCGTTCTTCCTCCAGGCGCTGCCTGTCGCGCTCTTCCATGCGCCGGCTCTTGTGGGCGCTCAATCGGATGTGATCTTCCTCCAGCAGTTGCAGGCGCCTCGCCAGCAGGCCTAGCTTGAGGTCGGCGAACCAGGGCTTGAGCGCCTCGCGGCAGGCCCGCAGGCCTTCCAGTTCGACGGCCACCTGCGCGTAGCGATCGCCGTCCTCGATCAGGGGCGTCAACAACTGCACCTGGCGCTGCGCCTTGAGCACGGCCTGGTGCGCGCGGTTGAGGTCATCGAAGTGGGCGATCAGGGCCTGGATGCGCGGGGCCACATCGAAAGGCTCCAGCATGTGGCTGCGCACGAAATCGGTCAGGTTGCCCACCGACTTCATCGACACCGTCTGGTGAAACAACTCCAGGGCCTGCTCCCCCTCGATGCCGAAGCGGCGGCGAAACCAGGCACCGTACTTGGGAAAGCTGTCCTCGATCTCCGCGCCCATGCCCCGCAGGCGCTTGCGCAACTGGGCGATGTCGGTGCCGAAGCCCGTGAAATCGCGGGCGATGCTCAGCTCGCTGTCGCACCCCAGGAAGAAGCGCGCGGGCTGGCCGTGCAGGTCCTTCATCCAGAACACCTGCGCCAGCGTGACGGTCTGGTCGTAGCCCGCGTTGTGGAACACACCCAGGATGACCGAATAGCTGCGGTGGTCGCGCAAGGCCACGGGCCGCGCGGTGCCCGTGGCCTCGTTGCGCTCGGACTTGTAATGGCCCAGCACGTAGGAGCGCAAGCTGCGCTCTTGCTTGTCGGCGCCCGCGGCCTTGTTGTAGGCGATGCGGTGCGCGGGCACGAGCAGGGTCGTCACGGCATCGACCAGGGTCGATTTGCCAGAGCCGATGTCACCCGTCAGCAGACCGTTGCGACCGTCGAGCGCCAGGCTCCAGACCTTGCCATCGAACGTGCCCCAGTTGAGCACCTCCAGCCTTTGCAGCCTGAAACCCACCAGCATGTCATCGGCCAGGAAGTCCAGGCCCAGGGTGTGCGGCTGGTTCATGCGCCCTCCTCGCCCGCGAGGTGCAGCTTGTAAGCGGCCAGCCTGGCATCGAAGTCGGCCAGCCATTGCGCATCGACGAAGGCCTTGAGGATGCGGCGCACCTCGAAGCTGGGCGGGCCACTGGCGGCCTTCAACCGATGCAGATAGCCCAACTCGACGACCTTGTTGATGTGGGTGTCGATCTGGTCGATGAGCCGGGCTTCGTTGGCGCTGGCCGGCATGAAGACACGCATCAGCTCGACGATGTCGTCGCGCGTGAGCACCAGCCGCGTGTCGCTGCCACCGGCATCGAACTCGGCCATCTTCTTGCGCAGCAGGGCCAGCAGCAGGCTCACAGGAAAGGACAGCGGGCGGCGTGCCACCAGCCGAGGCACCGCCGAAGCAGGGCCGACCACCGCTTCACCATCCTGGTCATCACTTTGCTGTCGGCTCTTGAGAAAGGCGTGTCCCTCAGATTCGTCCAGGATCAAATCGAGCCCCAGCACGGCCACATGATCGCGCACACGAGCCTGCAAATCGAGCAATGCGCCCCACAGCCGTCCATCACCCTCGCGGCCTTCGCGGTACAGCACGCCCTTGAGCAGGCCGATCACCAGCGCGGGCAGCATGTCCGGCCCCTTGGCATGCGCCCTGTCCATGCCAGGCGCGGCCAGGCCCGGCGAGGTCGGTGAATCGTGGTCGCCAGGTGCCATTGCGTCCATGTCGGCTTGCATATCAGATCGATTCGTCGTCATGTGCCTGGCCCATCCTCATCTCACGAAAATGATGCGCGGCAAGCGCGCGCAACGTTGCACCACGGCGCCGTCGTCAACCAGCGCTTGCCATGTGATTCGCTCTCCCGCCGAGTCATCGACCACTGTACGGAATGCCTCGCCACCCAGATGAAGATAGGCCACCAGTTCGGCCAGCCCATGGCGAAGCGGCTGCGCCCGCACCAGTTCGCCCAGCGTGATCTGGTCGCAAGACTGCAAGGTTCTGCGGATGTGGCCGCTCAACTGGGCCGTGTCCACCACCACCTGGGTGAACAGGGCCTGGGCGTCCACATGGTCGTCGCCTAACTGGATCCGCACATCGGCGATCGAGGGCCTGAGCGCGGGTGCGAAGAGCGGACGCTCCATGGGCAGTTCGATGTCGGCGGCGAGTGCGTCGATGGCCATGAACGCGCCGGCCGGTGCCTGCTCGCGCACGGCCAGGGCCTTGGCCTCGATGCCGTGCAGGATGTCCATGATGCGGCGATTCTCCAGCCAGGCCTGATCGTCCAGGAAGCGCCGCAGTTGCTGCGACAACTGGGCCACCGTGCGTTGCGTGTGTTCACCAGCTTCGAGCCAGTCGTAGTGCACCCGCTTGAGCCGCGATTCCGGCTTGAGTTCGGCCACGGCGGTCAGCGACAGCACGCGATCGAGCAAGGCCGTGAGCTCTTCCTGGCGACGTGATGACATCAGGAAGTCCCAGAAAGCCCGGAAGCTGCGGCCTTGATCCGAATCGGCGATCAGGTCGCGCTCACCCATGATCTGCTCGATGAGGTCGCCCTTGCTGCCCTCCCACAGCGCGATGCGCTCACGCACGCGCCGGTCGAGCTGACGGAAGTTGTGCTCGACTTCGCGGAAGTCGCCCAGCAGTTCACGCGCCAGTTGCAGGAACTGCTGGAAGCGGTCGCGCACGGCGGTGTCATCGAGCAGGGCCACGTCGCCGCCGCGCACGCGCGCCATCTCGGCATCGATCTCGTCGCGGCGCTGCTGAAGTTCGGCCAGCCGCAGGGCCGGGTCAGCCTCGCTCCCTGCGCTCATCTGCCGCAGCAGCTCGAACAGCGTCAGCAGGCGCGACTCGGTGCCGACGAAGCTGCGCTCGACCAGGCTGGCCAGCCATGCAATGGCCTTCTCCGTGGCGGGTGTGATGTCGAACTGCGCTTCATCGGTGCCCTGACGGTAGAACTTGCGCAGCCAGCCTTTGTCGGGATGCGCCCAATCGTTGAGGTACTCCAGCGCGGGCTTGGGAAAGCTGTCCGGGCCCAGAGACAGGCGCAGGCCATAGAGTTCGTCCTCCAGCGCCTCCACCAGATCGGCCGCGGCCAGCACACGCACGTTCGGCTGCACGAACACGCGATGCAAAAAGCTGGCGACCAGCGGCGCGTGCGGCGAGGCGAGCAGGCGCCATGCCGGGTGGCGCGCACGCAGGGCATCCAGTGAAGCGAAATCCATCATGGGTCGACGTGTGTCGGATCACACACGTCGGGGGGGCGTGGATGCGCCATCGGCCGCCGATGGCGCGGGAGTTGCTGACGGCATGCCAACCCCGTTCAGCAACCCTTGCAGCGCGTCGGCCAATGCCTGAATTCGGGCCGGCTCCGGCAATGGCAGCCGCAGGTGGCGCTCGCCTGATGAGGCGTCGGTGTGCACCAGACCGGCCAAGGCTGTGGCCGCCGATCCCGGCGTGGGTGACGCCGTCGATGCAAGCGCTTGCAGGCATTGCAACCCGACGTGAATCAGCGCTCCCCACGGATCCGGCTGTGGCATGCCGCCGGGCGAAGGCGGTGCAGGCAGGGCCGCCCCATGGGCTTCTTGCGGCTCATCCTGCTGCACAGCCAAGGATGAACTGCCTCGGTGATCTGGCCCACCGCCCTGTTCACCCGTCTCGATCGGCATCGCTCCCTCGGCCACCATGCCCTCTGTCAACGAATCCACACTGTTCATGAAGCGCGTCAGACGGCCGCCTTCCATGAAGACACTGCTGTCGCCGCCATCCAGCACGCCGGCAAACAAGGACTTCTTGAACGCCAGCAGGGACAACATGCCCTGCTCGATGCTGGCCTCGGCCACCAGGTTGATGACCTGCACGCCGCGCCGTTGCCCCATGCGATGCACCCGCCCGATGCGCTGCTCGAGGATGGCGGGATTCCAGGGCTGATCCATGTTGACGATCACCGCCGCGGCATGCTGCAGATTCAGGCCCGTGCTGCCAGCATCCGTCGACAAGAACAAGCGGCAATCGGGATCATCATGGAAACGTTTCACCAACTCGCCACGCTGATCGGCTTTCACGCTGCCATTGAAAAACACATGCCCCCAGCCGCGCGCCACCAAACGCCGCATCAGCACTTCGTGCGTACCCAGCCACTGGCTGAACACCACCGCCTTGGCTTGAGGATCCTCGAAGAGCTCCTCCAGCACGGTCATCAGTTCGTCAGCCTTGGTGCCATGGTCGGTCTCCTTGTCCAGCAGCCAGGTGCTGTTGCACGCCATGCGCATGTTCTGCAAGGCGCATTGCAGCCGGCGTTGGTCGGTGTCCGACAGATAACCGGTGTGGCGCCATCGATTCACGATGCGGCTCACGGTCGCGCCATTCTCATCGTGGTGCGCGCGCTGCTGCGGCGTCAAGGGCACGAACAAGGTCTTGTCCACCCGCTCGGGCAACTGCGTCAACACCTCGGCCTTGCGCCGCCGCAACAGGATGGGCGCCAGTGTCTCGCCCAACCGATGCAAATCACGGTAGCCCGTGACCCGGCCGGCCTCGTCGGTTTCCTGGTGCGCATGCATCAGGCGCCAAGTGGGCCCGAGCCGGTGCTGATCCACGATCTGCACGATGGAGACCAGCTCTTCCAGGCGGTTCTCCAGCGGCGTGCCAGTCAGCACGATCACATGAGGACAGACCTCCGGCGCCGCGATACGCTTGATCGCGCGTGCCGCCTGAGTGTCCCAGTTTTTGACGCGCTGCGCTTCGTCCACGATCATCAACTCGGGCGCCCAGTCCTGCGCCAGATCGGCATCCCGCACCAGCGTTTCATAATTGACGATCTTGCAGAACACATCCTCGCGCCACTGCCCTTGCCGGGCCGGGCGCAGGCCGCCCAGCACTTGGGCATCTCGGCCGGCGAAGCGTTTGATCTCCATCTGCCACTGGTGCTTGAGCGAAGTGGGGCATACCACCAGCACGCGGCGCACACCGAAGTGGCGAGCCATCAACTCAGCAACGGCAATGCCCTGCACCGTCTTGCCCAATCCCATGTCGTCGCCGATGAGCACACGGCCCGCGCGAGCGGCGAACAAAGCGCCTTCGATCTGATAGGGATACAAGCGCGTGGCCAACAGCTTCGCCAAGCCTTTGTCACGAATGCCGCGGGGATAAGCCTGACGCAGCACGTCGAGTCGGTGCGCCGCATCCCTGGCCTGGGCAGAGAAGGCCAGCGCATCGTCATACACCTTCAATTCATGCCCATGCGCGTCCGCGGCACGGCGAGCCTTTTGGACGAACTCATGAAGGCTCAGCAAGCGATCATCAGGCAACTGCCAGTCTTTTTCATGATCGAACCACTTGGTGGCCAAGCGTTGCAAGGCAGTCGGGCAAGAGGCGCCAGCGCGGAAATGCACGGTGCGCTGGTCGCCATAACGCAGCCACACTTCACTGAAGCTTGGCTGCCACCCCCGAGCCAGCGCCTTCTTCCCGCCACGCCGGCCCTGCAAGCTGTGCAGGGCGAACTCGACATGCTTGCAAGTGCCTAGACCGTTGTTGGCGTAATCCGGGCAGGTGCAGAAATTGTCGCCCGGCGCCAGACCCCGCACAGCCACCCGGTAAGTGGACTGTCGTTCGGGGTTGCCAACGGCATGGTCACCGAACACGCCATCGGTGTTCAGCGGCACCAGCGTAAAAGGCTGCTCTCGACCGAATTGCTGCCGCAGGGCGCGTTGCCATGCCACAGGATCCATCGAATCAGGGCGACGCAGGCGGGAAAGGCGCAAACGCCCGTCTTGTCCCTTCGCAGGCGTGGCTGCCTTGCGACCGTTGGCGATGGCCTCGCTGGCTTGAGTTCGTTTGGTCTTCATGGGAGGTGATGGGGCAAACAACCGCGCCCAGCATGATCACTCCAGCGCATCCGGCGATTTTATCAGCCGATCCGTCACCCATCCGAACCCTTCTTTCGTTCAAGGTACGCAGGCTCATGCACCAAGGACTGCACTCCCTCCCGCCAAAAACGAACCTCAAGAAGCCTCTTGCAAATCAACCAATCACGAGGCCCAACCCGTTCTGCACATGATTGCAGCCGTCATTCGCAAACCATTGATTCAAAAGGGATTTTTCAAACCCCTCACTCCCACTCGATCGTGGCGGGCGGCTTGCTCGACACGTCGTAGGTGACGCGATTGATGCCGCGCACTTCGTTGATGATCCGCCCTGACACACGCTTGAGCATGCTGTAGGGCAGCTCGGCCCAGTCGGCGGTCATGAAGTCACTGGTCTGCACGGCACGCAGGGCCACCACGTAGTCGTACGTGCGGCCATCGCCCATCACGCCCACGCTCTTGACGGGCAGGAACACCGTGAAGGCCTGGCTGGTCATGTCGTACCAGCTCTTGCCACTGTTGGGGTCGATGGTGGAGCGCAGTTCTTCGATGAAGATGGCATCGGCACGGCGCAGCAGGTCGGCGTATTCCTTCTTGACCTCGCCCAGGATGCGCACGCCCAGGCCCGGGCCCGGGAAGGGATGGCGGTAGACCATCTCGGGCGGCAGGCCCAGGGCCACGCCCAGCTCGCGCACTTCGTCCTTGAACAGCTCGCGCAGCGGCTCCAGCAGCTTCAGGCCCAACTGCTCCGGCAAGCCGCCCACGTTGTGGTGGCTCTTGATGGTGGTGGCCTTCTTGGTCTTGGTGCCGCCGCTTTCCACCACGTCGGGGTAGATGGTGCCTTGCGCCAGGAAGGTCGCGCCCTTGACGCCATTGCCAGCGGCCTTGAGCTTGCCGGCCTCGGCCTTGAACACGTCGACGAACAGGCCGCCGATGATCTTGCGCTTCTTCTCCGGGTCGGTCACGCCGGCCAACTGGCCCAGGAACAGATCGGCAGCGTCCACACGGATCACCTTGGCGTGCAACTTGCCCTCGAACATGTCCATGACCATGTCGCCTTCGTTCAGGCGCAACAGGCCGTGGTCGACGAACACGCAGGTCAGTTGGTCGCCGATGGCACGGTGGATCAGCGCGGCAGCCACGCTGGAGTCGACACCGCCAGACAGGCCCAGGATGACTTCTTCATCACCCACCTGTTCGCGGATCTTGGCCACGGCCTCTTCGATGTAATCACCCATGATCCAGTCGCCCGAGCAGCCGCTGATCTCGCGCACGAAGCGGGTGATCATGGCGTGGCCCTGGATGGTGTGCGTCACCTCGGGGTGGAACTGCACGGCGTAGTAGCGCTTGTCTTCGTTGGCCATGCCGGCGATCGGGCAGCTGGGCGTGGAGGCCATCAGCTTGAAGCCCGGCGGCAGCGCCGTGACCTTGTCGCCATGGCTCATCCACACCTTGAGCATGCCGTGGCCTTCTGGGGTGGTGAAGTCCTGCACGCCATCGAGCAGCTGGGTATGGCCATGGGCACGTACCTCGGCGTAGCCGAACTCGCGCGTGTCGCTCCAGCTCACCTCACCGCCCAGTTGCACGGCCATGGTCTGCATGCCGTAGCAGATGCCCAGCACGGGCACGCCCAGGTCCCACACGGCCTGCGGGGCGCGCAGCTGGTGGTCTTCGTAGGTGCTGGCGTGGCTGCCCGACAGGATGATGCCCTTGGGGTTGAACGACTTGATGAAGTCGTCGGACACATCGTTCGGGTGGATTTCACAGAACACCTGGGCCTCGCGCACGCGGCGCGCGATCAGCTGGGTGACCTGGGAGCCAAAGTCGAGGATGAGGATCTTGTCATGCATGGTGGGATCTCTGGAAGCGAATGAGGGGCAGCGGGCAGGCAGGACGTGGTCAGTTCAAGTGACACTCAGAGGAGACTCCGGTCAGGTGCTCTTGACCTTGAGCTCGACAGCCGGGATGTTGCGCTGCTGGGTGAAATAGCGCACACCGATGATGGCAGCCACGCCCTGGATGGCCGCACACAGGTAGAACGGCGCGCCCACGCGCCAATCGCCCTGCGGGTAATGGGAAACAGCGGCCAGCAGCGGCGTGCCCAGCACCGGGCCCAGCACCGCCGCCACGCTGTTGATGGACGACACCGCGCCCATGCTCTCGCCCTGGCGGGTGGGATCGACCGCATTGGCCACCAGGCTTTGCAAACCAGGCTGCACCATGTAGCCGAACACATTGGCCACCACGACCACGAAGATCATCCAGCCCACGGGCACCGCGCCATAAAGCGCGAACGCGATCGTGGACGAGATCAGGCCGACGATGACCAGCTTGTGCAGCGCGAAATGCTTCTGGAACTGGCGCAGCAGGCCCCCCTGCACCAGCACCGCCATGCCGCCCACGGCCAACAGCGACAGGCCGTTGTCTCGCGGCGTCCAGCCGAACTTGAACTCGGTGTAGAGGAACCAGCTGGTGTGCAGGCAGAACTGGGCCAGGATGGACAGGCCCATGATCCACATCAGTGTCTCGACACCCTTGAGCTCACGCAGGCGGGCCAGTGCGGTGAACGGGTTGGCGCTGGCCAGCCTGAACTCGCGGCGCTTGTCCTGCGGCAGCGATTCCGGCAGCACGAAGTAGCCATACACACAGTTGAGCAGGCACAACGCACCGGCCAGGAAGAAGGGCCAGTGCAGGTCATGCTCACCCAGCAGGCCACCCATCACGGGGCCCATGATGAAGCCCAGGCCGAACATGGCACCCAGCAGGCCGTAGTTCTTGGCGCGGTCTTCAGGCTTGCTGATGTCGGCCACGTAGGCGTTGGCCACAGCGATGTTGGCGCACACGGCGCCGCCCATCACGCGCACCGCCAACAGCATCCAGAACTCGGTGGCCAGCGCGGTGACAAAGAAGTTGATGCCCATGCCCAGCAGGCCGAGCAGCAGGATGGGCCGGCGCCCGTAACGGTCGGACAGCGCCCCCAGCACCGGTGCACTGAAAAACTGCGCGACAGCGAAGGCCGCCTGCGCCGCCCCGTAGCCCATCGAGGTGCTGGCCCCCGACTGCATGAACGAGCCGATGAGCTTGGGCAGCACGGGCGCGATGATGCCGATCGACATCATGTCGAGCAGCACCGTCACCATGATGAAAGGCATGGCCGCCTGGCGGCCGCTGGCAGAACCCATCGCTGTCCTGTCGGTCGTCGTTGTCAGGGCGGCCGGCAGGCGCCACGCGGGCGCCCCTTCCATGCCTTCGCGTCAAACCACTTGGATCACTCCATGCGGTAGTTCGGCGCTTCCTTGGTGATCTGCACGTCGTGCACGTGGCTTTCGCGGATGCCGGCGGCCGTGATCTCGACGAACTCGGCGCGGTTGCGCATGTCGTCGATGGTGGCGCAGCCGCAATAGCCCATGGAGGCGCGCACGCCACCGGCCATCTGGTACAGGATCGCCACGACCGAGCCCTTGTAGGGCACGCGACCTTCGATCCCCTCGGGCACGAGCTTGTCGGCGTTGGGGTTGGTGGTCTCGTCGTTTTCCTGGAAGTAGCGATCGGCGGAACCGTCCTTCATGGCGCCGATGGAGCCCATGCCCCGGTAGCTCTTGTAGCTGCGGCCCTGGTAGAGGATGACCTCGCCAGGCGCTTCTTCGGTACCCGCGAACATGCCGCCCATCATCACGGTGCTGGCGCCGGCGGCGATGGCCTTGGCGATGTCACCGGAGTAGCGGATGCCGCCGTCGGCGATCAGGGGCACGCCCGTGCCCTGCAGCGCCGTGGCCACGTTGTCGATGGCCATGATCTGGGGCACGCCCACACCGGCCACGATGCGGGTGGTGCAGATGGAGCCGGGGCCGATACCGACCTTGACGCCATCGGCACCGGCTTCGACCAGGGCCAGGGCGGCCGCGCCGGTGGCGATGTTGCCGCCGATCACGTCCACCTGCGGGAAGTTCTTCTTGACCCAGCGCACGCGCTCGATCACGCCATGGCTGTGCCCGTGGGCCGTATCGACCACCAGGGCATCGACGCCGGCCTTGACCAGCAACTCGACGCGCTCTTCGGTGCCATCGCCCACGCCCACGGCGGCGCCCACGCGCAGCTTGCCGTGCGAATCACGCGCGGCGTTGGGGAAGGTGTTCTGCTTGGTGATGTCCTTGACGGTCATCAGGCCGCGCAGCTCGAAGGCGTCGTTCACGACCAGCACGCGCTCCAGCTTGTGCTGGTGCATCAGGGCCTTGGCTTCGGCCGGCGATGCGCCGTCCTTGACCACGATCAGGCGCTCGCGCGGGGTCATGATCTCGCGCACCGGAACATCGAGGCGGGTCTCGAAGCGCAGGTCGCGGCCGGTGACGATGCCGACCACCTTGCCCTCATCGACCACCGGGAAGCCGGAGATGCCATGCTGGCGCGACAGCTCGATCACATCGCGCACCTTGACGCCGGACGAGATCGTGATCGGATCACGCAGCACGCCGGACTCATAGCGCTTGACACGCGCCACTTCGGCCGCCTGCTGCTTGGGCGTGAGGTTCTTGTGGACGATGCCGATGCCCCCTTCTTGCGCAATGGCGATGGCCAGGCGCGCCTCGGTGACCGTGTCCATGGCGGCGGACACGAGCGGCAGATTCAATTGGATGTTGCGGGACAGGCGGGTGGCCAGCGAAGTGTCGCGGGGCAACACATGAGAATAGGCGGGCACCAGCAGCACGTCGTCGAACGTGAGTGCTTTACCAAGCAGGCGCATGAACAGGCTCCAGACGCAAAAGCGGATTATAGACCTGTCGGGCCGCGGCGTCAGTGTCGGGTTTTCCGGGCGGCTTTTGTCAGCAACTCGTCACATCTGACGACGACTGCGCCGGGGCCGTCGGCGCTACACTGCGGCCCATGCGCACGAACCGACTCGCCTTCCTTGCCATGGCCGCCGCGCCGCTGATGCTGGCCGCGTTGTTCACGTCGCCCACCGAAGCTGCCGCGCAGTGGAAGTGGCGAGACGCCCAGGGCCAGATCCAGTACAGCGACCGCCCGCCGCCCCCCGGCGTGCTGGACAAGGACATTCTGGGCCGCCCCAGCGGTTCGGCCCGTGCCGTGCAATCGCTGCCCAGCGCCCCCGTGCCGGCTCCCTCGGCGGCGCCGCTGCCTGGCCTGAAGGCATCTGATCCCGAGCTGGAAGCCCGCAAGCGCAAGGCTGATGCCGACAAGGAAGCTGCCAACAAGGCCGCCGAAGCCCAACAGGCCAAGAAACGCGCGGAGAACTGCGAGCAGGCCCGCAGTTACCAGCGCTCGCTGGACAGCGGCATGCGCATTGCCCGTACCCACGCCAACGGCGAGCGTGAAGTTCTTGATGACGCAGCCCGCGCCCAGGAAAACGCCCGCAACCGCGAAGTGCTCAACAGCAGCTGCAAGTGAACCTCGCCTGACGCGGCCCTGGGGCTTCAGCCCGCAGGATCGTCCAGGCGCTCGTCTGGCGCCTGGCTGAGGTCTACCGCGCGCCCCTTCGGCCGGTGGATGCCCTTGGGCAGTTTTTCACCATGTGCACGGTAGCGCACACGCCGCGCCTCTTTGGGGTCGACCTTCAGGGCGCGATAGCACTCCACGCGGTCGCCTTCACGCAAGGGCGCATCCAGAGCAACCTTTCGCCCCCAAATACCCAGATGCGCGCCATCGACGACCCCACGCATTTCAGCGCCATCGGGCCCACCCGGCGGCCACAGGCTACAGGCCACCAGCGCATCCTTAACCGTGGCTCCGGCCGGCAATGCCAGGGCGCGAAGCTGCATCTGGCGCGGCCCCGTACTCCAGGCCACCTCGACATTCAGTGTGCCCGCCACAGACTCGATCGCAGCGGGCTCAGCGGGCGCCATACACCTGCTCCGCGCGCTTGACGAAGGCATCGACGAAGGTGTTGGCGATGCGGTCGAACACGGGGCTCACGACCAGCTCCAGCGGCCGGTTGGCAAAGGCGTACTGCAGCGAGAACTCCACCTTGCAGGCCGTGGGCTGTGCAGCGGCGCCCTCGCCCTGCGCGGTCTGGCCTGGCGCCTGCAGCGGGATGAACTTCCACACGCCTTCCAGCTTGGAGAACGGGCCATCCACCAGTTTCATCACCACCTGCTCGGCATCGACGTTGACGTTGCGCGTGGTGAAGGCCTGGCGCACACCGGCAAACGCGATGTGCAGGCGCGCCGTGACGCCATCGTCGTGCGTCTGCAGCACCTCGGCCCGATCACACCAGGGCAGGAACTTGGGGTAGTCTTGCACGTTGGTCACCAGCGCGTACATCTCGCGGGGTGAATACCAGAGCAGGACAGACTTTTGGACATGCTTCATAGAATGTCGCCATTTTAGAGACGCCACGCCTTTCCATGTCGATCGCAGAGAATAGAAAAGCCTTATTCAACTACCACATCGAGGAACGCTTCGAGGCGGGCATCGTGCTGGAAGGCTGGGAAGTGAAGGCCATCCGCGAAGGGCAAGTGCAACTGACGGACGGCTACGTGGTCGTCAAGGACGGCGAGCTCTTCCTGATCGGCCTGCGCATCAACGCGCTGCGTTCGGCGTCCACGCACATCAAGCCCGAGGCCGACCGCACCAAGAAGCTCCTGATGCATCGCCAGGAGATCCGCCGCCTGATCGGCAAGACCGAGCAGAAGGGCTACACCCTGGTGCCGCTGAACCTGCATTACAAGGGTGGCCGTGTGAAGGCGGACATCGGCCTGGCCAAGGGCAAGGCCGAGCACGACAAGCGCAACACCATCAAGGACCGGGATTGGGAACGGGAGAAGGGCCGCCTGATGCGGCACAAGGTCTCGTCGGCCGGCAAGGAATAAACCCCGCAGGCTGCTGGCTCAGGCTGGCTTGCCCAGCGCCTGCAGAGCCTGCGCCAGATCCGCGATCAGGTCATCGACCTGCTCCAGCCCGATCGCCAAACGCACCAGCGTGCCACGCTGCGTGGCAAAAGGCCCATGCCGCCGCATGCCCTGGATCTCATAGGGCACGACCAGGCTGACCGGCCCACCCCATGAATAGCCGATCTTGAACAGGCGCAAGGCATCGACGAAGGCGTCGACCTGCTGCGCACTGTGGTGCTCACCATCGAACACCACAGACACCAGGCCTGCCGCCGCACCACAGGTGGCAGCCCAGTGGGTGTGCCCAGGCGAGCCCGGCAATGCGGGGTGCAGCACCTGCGCGAACTCAGATCGGCCTTCACACCACTGCGCAATGCGCCTTGCAGCCGCATCCTGCGCCGCATAGCGCAAGGGCATGCTGGCCAGACCCCGCAAGATGCCTTCGACATCGTTGGCGCCCACGCCCAGCCCCAGGCGCATGTGCGTCATGTTGAGCTGGTGGTGCATGGCCGGATCACGCGTAGTGATCGCGCCCATCAGCACATCACCGCCGCCCGAGGGGTACTTGGTGAGCGCATGGATGGAGATGTCCACCGCCTGCGGGCCCTGTGCTGTGGGGATGGCAAAGGCATTGAACGCCAGACCGGCGCCCCAGGTGTTGTCCAGCGCCACGGTGATGCGGGGGTGGCAACGCGCCACAGCCAGCAGGCCGACCAGATCCGGAAACTCCAGCGTGACGGAGCCGGCCGCCTCAAGCCAGACCAGGCGGGTGCGCTCATTGATCAGGCACTCGAGCGAGGCTGCATCCTGCGAATCGTAGAAGTGGTGCTCGACGCCCCACTGCTTGAGCTCGCCCCGTGCGAAATCCTTGTTGGGACCGTAGGCGTTGTCGGGGATCAGCACCTCATCGCCCGGGCGCAGCAGCGACAGCCCCACCACGCCGATGGCGGCCAGACCCGAGGGCACGAGCAAGGTGCGTGTGCCGCCTTCCAGCGTGGACAGGCGCTCTTCCAGCGTGAAGGTGCTGGGCGTGCCGTGCAGGCCGTAGGTGTAGCCGCTCTTGTCCTTCCACTGGCGCGAGCGCAGGGCCGCCGTGTCCTCGAAGATCACGGTCGAGGCCTTGAAGATGCCCGGCACCACGGACTTGAAGCCACCGGGCGGCTCATAGCCGTGGTGGATCAGGTCCGTGCTGGTGATGGGGGGCGTGCCGGTCTTGTCGCTGCTCATGCGCGCAAGGATACCGGGCGACGCTCAGATCGGCATGGCGATCAGGTCATGCCCTTCGACGGCCACGATCTTGGCGCGGGTGAACTCGCCCACCTTGAGCGTCTTGCTGGCCTTTTGCGGCGGCAGCAGACGCACGGTGCCGTCGATCTCGGGCGCGTCGGCATAGCTGCGGCCCACGCCCCCCTTGCGGCCCAGCGCAGGCGCGCTGTCCACCAGCACCTGCATGGTGGCGCCGACGCGCTCCTGCAGCTTGGCGATGGACACCTGCTCGGCCACGGCCATGAAGCGGGCACGGCGATCTTCGCGCACCTCATCGGGCAAGGCACCGGGCAGCTCGTTGGCCGGCGCGCCTTCGATGGGCGAGTAGGCAAAGCAGCCAGCGCGATCGATGCGGGCCTCGCGCAGGAAATCGAGCAGATAGTCGAACTCTTCTTCCGTCTCGCCGGGGAAGCCGGCGATGAAGGTGCTGCGCACGACGATTTCAGGGCAGATCTCGCGCCAGCGGCGCAGGCGGTCGAGGTTCTTCTCGCCGTTGGCCGGGCGCTTCATGCGCTTGAGCATGTCGGGATGGGCATGCTGGAAAGGCACGTCCAGGTAGGGCAACACCAGGCCTTGGGCCATCAGGGGCACGATTTCGTCGACGTGGGGGTACGGGTAAACGTAGTGCAGGCGCACCCAGGCGCCATGCTGCTGGGCCAGCGCGCCGAGCTGTTCGACAAGGTCGTACATCTTGGTCTTGACGGGCTTGCCATCCCAGAAGCCGGTGCGGTACTTCACGTCCACGCCATAGGCGCTGGTGTCCTGGCTGATGACCAGCAGTTCCTTCACGCCGGATTCGAACAGGGCCTTGGCCTCGCTCAACACCTCGCCGATGGGGCGAGAGACCAGATCGCCGCGCATGCTGGGGATGATGCAGAAGCTGCAGCGGTGGTTGCAGCCTTCGCTGATCTTCAGGTAGGCGTAGTGCTTGGGCGTGAGCTTGATGCCGGCCACGCCGCGCGCCTCGGGCACCAGGTCGATGAAGGGGTCGTGCGGCCTGGGCACGTGCACATGCACGGCGTCCATCACCTCCTGCGTGGCGTGGGGGCCCGTCACGGCCAGCACCTTGGGGTGCACCTGGCGGATCAGGTTCTCGCCACCCTCGCCGGCCTTGGCGCCCAGGCAGCCCGTCACGATGACCTTGCCGTTCTCGGCCAGGGCCTCGCCGATGGTGTCCAGGCTTTCCTTGACAGCGTCGTCGATGAAACCGCAGGTGTTCACGATGACCAGGTCGGCGCCATTGAAGGTCTTGCTGGTCTCATAGCCCTCGGCCCGGAGCTGAGTGAGGATCAATTCGGAATCTGTGAGCGCCTTGGGGCAACCCAGTGAAACGAAGCCAATTTTGGGCGCGGGTGCGCCAGGAACTACCGGGGGGACGGCTGAGGAAAGGGTCGGGTCGAACGTCATGGGGGTGGATTGTCGGGGAAATCGGCCGGGCTGAGAACCGAAAGGCCAAGTCAGGGGCCCCTCAAACCGGGCATTTCAGGCGACAAGCGGCTGAACAGGAGGCTATCTGCGACATGAACAGCAGTTACAGTCTCGCTCTGGCGTACGTGGGCCGTTTCCGGACACGGCCCATCCACCCCCATTCGAACGAATTGAAGGAGCCCCCGTGGCCGCCAGCAGCCTGCTTGCCCTGATCGATGACATCGCCACCGTGCTGGACGATGTGTCCGTGATGACCAAGGTCGCCGCCAAGAAAACAGCCGGGGTGCTGGGTGATGACCTGGCGCTCAATGCCCAGCAGGTCACCGGCGTCAAGGCCGACCGGGAACTGCCCGTGGTCTGGGCCGTGGCGGTGGGTTCGCTGCGCAACAAGGTGATCCTGGTGCCGGCCGCGCTGGCCATCAGCGCCTTCGCGCCCTGGGCGGTCACGCCCTTGCTGATGCTGGGCGGCGCCTTCCTGTGCTTCGAGGGCTTCGAGAAGCTGGCGCACAAGTTTCTGCACAGCGATGCAGAGGATGCAGCCCATCACGCCGAACATGTGCAGGCCCTGAACAACGAAGCCGTGGACATCGTCGCCTTCGAGAAGGAGAAGATCAAGGGCGCGGTGCGCACGGACTTCATCCTGTCGGCAGAGATCATCGCCATCACGCTGGGCACCGTGGCCAATGCGCCCTTCATGCAGCAGGTGACGGTGCTCACCGGCATCGCGCTGATCATGACGGTGGGCGTCTATGGCCTGGTCGCCGGCATCGTCAAGCTTGACGACGGCGGGCTGTACCTCAGCACGCGCAAGGGTGCAGGCGCGCTCATGGGTGCCGTGCGCGCCCTGGGCCGGGGCATGCTGAACGTTGCCCCTTACCTGATGAAGACGCTGTCCGTGGTGGGCACCGCGGCCATGTTCATGGTGGGCGGCGGCATCCTGACCCACGGCATCCCGGTGGTGCACCATGCCATCCAGCATGCGGCCGAAGCCACGGCCACCGTGCCCGGCATCGGCGGTGTGCTGCAGGCCCTCACGCCCACGGCACTGGATGCGCTGTTCGGCATCGTGGCCGGCGCGGTGGTGCTGGCAGGCGTGATGCTGGTGTCGCGGCTGCGCGGGAAAAAGTGAAGCCCGATATCACCATCCGGCAGGCCCGGGCATCGGATGCCGAGGCCATCGCGGCCATCTACAACGGCTACGTCAAAACCACGGTCATCTCGTTCGAGACCGAGCCGGTGCCGGTGGCCGAGATGGCCCAGCGCATCCAGGACCGCCTGGCCCGCTACGACTGGCTGGTGGCCGAGCATGAAGGCCAGTTGATCGGCTACGCCTACTACGGCCAGTTCCGCACCCGCGCAGCCTACGACCATGTGGTCGAAAGCACGGTCTACGTGGCGGAGGACGCGGCCAAGCTTGGCGTAGGCCGGCGTCTGTACGCCGACATGATCGCCTCTGCGCAGGCCAAGGGCTTTCGCGAGATCATCGGGGTCATCGCCCTGCCCAATGACGCCAGCGAGCAGTTGCATGCCCGCATGGGTTTCACGCTGGTGGGCCGCCTGCCCAAGGTCGGCTACAAGTTCGGGCGCTACATTGATGTGAGCTTCTGGCAGTGGTCGGCGCCAGAAGACACCCCCTCCGCCGACCAGCCTCTGTCCAAGCCTTCCGAGGAGACCAACTGATGCTCACCACCCTGGGCCTGATCCTGAGCGCGGTCGTGGCCGCCCTGCACCTGTACTTCCTGGTGCTGGAGATGTTCCTGTGGGACAAGCCCGCCGGGCGCAAGGCCTTCGGGCTCAAGCAGGAGTTCGCCACGGCCACCAAGGCGCTGGCGGCCAACCAGGGGCTGTACAACGGCTTCCTGGTGGCGGGCCTGGTGTGGGGGCTGCTGCTGGGCCCTCAGGCGGGCCTGCACATCCTGTTCTTCTTCCTGGGCTGCGTGGTCGTGGCGGGCGTGTTCGGTGCCATCACCGTCAGCAAGAAGATCTTCTTCGTGCAGGCCCTGCCAGCGCTGATCGCCGGGGCCTTGCTGCTGCTGGGCTGAGCCCGCTCAGGCCTTGGGCTCGTCCGAGCCGAAAGCGTGCTCCGGCATCTCGGGCAGCCAGTCGATGTGGTGCCCGAGCTTGAGGGCCTTGGTGGCCAGGTAGTGCTCGTTCTCGGGCTGAGGCTGGCTGCGCACAGGCACACGCTCGACCACCTTGACGCCATGCTTCTCCAGCGTGGCCACTTTGCGGGGGTTGTTGGTCATCAGGCGCACTTCCTTGATGCCCAATTGATCCAGCATGCAAGCCGCGATGTCGAAGTTGCGCAGGTCGGCGGCGAAGCCCAGGCGCAGGTTGGCCTCGACCGTGTCCAGGCCTTCATCCTGCAGGGCGTAGGCCTTGAGCTTGTTGATCAGGCCGATGCCACGCCCCTCCTGACGCAGGTAGAGCACGGCGCCGCGCCCCTCTTCGCCGATCTGGCGCAGCGCGAAATGCAGCTGCGGGCCGCAATCGCAACGCAGCGAGCCGAAGACATCGCCAGTCATGCACTCGCTGTGCACGCGCACCAGCGCGGTCCCGGCCACATCGCCCATGACCATGGCCACGTGCTCCAGACCGGAGGGCTCTTCCTTGAAGAGCTTCATGATGAAGGTGCCCTGGTCCGTGGGCACGCGGGCCTGGGCCACCAGGGTAATCTTGGTGGCGGGCTGGCTGGAAGGGGTCTGCGGCGAAATCATGAAACTTCAGCGGGGCATCAAGCGATCTTGTCCCTCTATTCTCGCAGGTCGGTCAAGCCCCCGCATCGCGGACAAGATCAACCCTGGGCCAGCAGGGTGGCCAGTTCGGCCGCAGAGCGCACACCCAGCTTGGAAAACACCCTGGCGCGGTGGACCTCCACCGTCCGCACAGCGATGTGCAGCTCGTCGGCGATCACCTTGTTGAGTTTTCCGGCCGCCACGCGGTGCATCACCTCCCGTTCACGATCGCTCAGGCTGGCCAGGCGAGCATCGCGTTCGGCATGGCGGGTGTCGTCCACGGACATGGCCGATTCCACGGCCAGGGCCTGCTCGATGCGATCGACCAGGGTGTTGTCGCTGTAGGGCTTCTCCAGGAAATCGAAAGCGCCCTTCTTGAGCGCCTCGACCACCATCGGGATATCGCCGTGCCCGCTGAGGAACAGCACCGGGTTGCGCAGCCCCTGGCCGATCAAGGCTTCGTGCAGTTGCAGGCCGGACATGGGCTCCATGCGCACATCCACCACGAACACGCCGCGCACCGGGCGGGCCGGCGCCGCCTCCAGGTGTGCCAGCAGATCCGGCCCGCTGGCAAAGCCGTAGACCAGCAGGCCGCGCGAGCCGAGCAGGAAGGTCAGGGCATCCCGCACGATGGCTTCGTCGTCCACCAGGTAGACGATGCCCTTGTCGAGCGGCGTGGCAGCCGTGTTCATGACGCACTTTCCTTGGGGTTGGCGGCGAGATCCGGGGCATTCGGCTCGGCGGCGCCGGGCAGATCGGGCTCCGCCTCCGCATCCTCCACGCCGTCCGCGTCGAACGACTCCCCCTCTCGCCAGCAGGGTACCGTGAATGAAAACACCGCGCCACCGCCCGGGGCCTCTTCGGCATCCAGCGCACCGTAGTGCAGCTCGACGATGGAACGGCAGATGGCCAGGCCCATGCCCATGCCCTCGGCCTTGGTGGAGAAGAACGGGGCGCACAGCGTTTCGATGGACTGGCCCGCCAGGCCCGGACCGTTGTCGGTGACCTGCACCTTGACGAACCGGCCATCCGGCGCAAGCGCCGTCATCACCTGCAACTGACGGCTGCCAGGGCGCGTGGCCAGCGCATCGCAGGCGTTGCGCACCAGGTTGGCGGCCACCTGCTCGATCAGGATCGGGTCGACCAGCACGGGCGGCAATGCGCGATCGAGCTGCAGGCTCAGATGCACCCCATGGCGCAGCATGTCGCGGCGCTGCAGATCCACGGCGGCGCGCACGATCTGGTTGATGTCGCCCTGCTCGCGCTGAGGCTCGCGACGCGTGAGGAATTCACGGATGCGCTTGACGATGCGGCCAGCGTGGGCAGCCTGTTCACCCAGGCGCTGCAGCGCGCCCAGCAACAGCGGATCGGTATGCGGATGGCGCTGCAGGGCATTGAGCACGCCGGCGTTGTAGCTGGTGATGGCCGACAGTGGCTGGTTGAGTTCGTGCGCCAGGGTGGAGGCGACCTCGCCCAGCATGGTCAGGCGGGAGTGGTGCGCCATGGTGTCGGCCTGGCGGCGCTCACGCTCTTCCAGGCGCTTGCGCTCGGTGATGTTGAGCACGGAGGCCATCCAGCCGATGTGGCGGCCCTGCGCGTCCACCAGCCGGGCTTCGAACACCATCACGTCGAGCACGTGGCCATCGCGGTGCTGCCAGCGTGATTCATAACCTTCGCGTGGGGCCTGTCCGGCCATGTTGCGCAGGTGGCGACGCATGGACTCTTCCTGCTCGTCCTTGGGCCAGTACAGCATCGGCGGCATCTGACCGATCAGTTCTTCAGGCTGGTAGCCGAGCATGTCGGCCATGGTCTTGTTGACGTAGACCAGGCGGCCTTCCAGATCGCGGGCGCGCAGGCCCACGGCCAGGGAATCCTCCATGGCCGTGCGCCAGGCCGTCTCGGTGCGCCATGCCCGCTCCGCGCGTTCGACGGCCAGCATCTGGCGGCGCAGCATCCAGGAGGCGGCCCCGACCAGCAGCAGGAAGCCGCCCATCAGGGCCATGGGCAGCGTGCGCCACCAGGGGGTGCGCCGCTCGCGCGAGGCCAGCTCCAGCCAGCTCTGAGCCATCGACGGGCCCATGGTCTTGCGGTACCAGAGCTGGTCGGGGGCACGCTCTCCCTCGGCAGTGCCCGCGATGACCTCCTCGGAGGTGTCCAGCAGGCGGATGTCGTACTTGCGGGCCAGCCACCAGGGCACCCGCTGGCGCAGCAGATTGGCATAGGAATACCGTGCCACGAGCAGCCCGCCGCGGTTGGGCAGGGCCACGCTCAGATGTCCCGCCAGGCCACGATCAGCAGTGCCGGCCCGCAGGGGAGCGTTGGCGGGCAGCGCGTCGTCAGGTACCTGGGCAACGATCCTCCCCTGGGCATCCACCCAGGTGACGCTGACCCAGAAGCGCCGCAAGCCGTCCAGCAGCAGGGCATGGCGGGCAAAGGTGTCCGGGCCCGTATGGTGCGCCTTCATGTCCTCGGCCAGCGCGGTGAGCCGGGCGGTCTCGGCATCCAGCGTGCCGCTGAGCTGGGATTCCAGCGTGAGCGCATCGGTGATCAGCTCCGCGCGGCGGGCCTCCTGCTCATCGGCATCGGAACGGATCATCCAGCCCAGCACCCCGGCCACGAACACCAGCGACAGCAGCAGGGGCCACGCCCACAGGCTGCGCGGCCCGCCCACGCGCCGGCCCAGCAACTTGAAGCGCGGGCTGGGAGGAACGGCCAGTTCTGGCCGTGGCGGCACGGAGAGCGGTGAACGCATGCGGGAAAGTCTAGTCCTTGGCTGGCCCGCCTTATAAGGGATAACCCGCTGAATGCAACACCCCGCGCGCAGAAATGTGGAACTCCACAATTACCCCCTGAACAGGGGACACCAAGAATGGCCGCACCCCATTCCCGGAATTCCAAACATGACACATCCGCTGAGTGCACCGTCATTCATGCGCCGTGGTCTGATCGTGATCGGCGCGGCCTTCGCGATGGTCCCCGCCGTCTTCGCCCAGGCCCCCATCGTCATCAAGTTCAGCCACGTGGTGGCCAACGACACGCCCAAGGGCAAGGCGGCTGAATTCTTCGCCAAGCGTGCCGCGGAGCTCACCAAGGGCCGCGTCAAGGTCGAGGTCTACCCCAACAGCCAGCTCTACAAGGACAAGGAAGAGATGGAGGCCCTGCAACTGGGCTCCGTGCAGATGCTGGCCCCCTCGCTCTCGAAGTTCGCGCCGCTGGGCGTGAAGGAGTTCGAGGTGTTCGACCTGCCCTTCATCTTCGACGATTACAACGACCTGCACAAGGTGACGGGCGGCCCCGTGGGCGCCAAGCTGCTCAAGAAGCTGGAATCGCGCGGCATCACCGGGCTGGCCTACTGGGACAACGGCTTCAAGGTGATGTCGGCCAACAAGCCGCTCAAGGCCGTGGCCGACTACAAGGGCCTGAAGATGCGCATCCAGTCGTCCAAGGTGCTCGACGCCCAGATGCGCGCCCTGGGCGCCCTGCCCCAGGTGCTGCCGTTCTCAGACACCTACCAGGCCTTGCAGACCGGCGTGGTCGATGGCACCGAGAACCCGCCCTCCAACCTCTACACGCAGAAGATGCACGAGGTGCAGCGGCACGTGAGCGTGACCAACCACGGTTACCTGGGCTACGCCGTCGTCGTCAACAAGAAGTTCTGGGACGGCCTGCCAGGCGACATCCGCGCCGCGCTGATCAAGGCCATGGGCGAAGCCACCAAGGTGGCCAACGACACGGCCTTCAATGACAACCAGGACGCCCTGGCCAAGGTCAAGGCCAGCGGCAAGACCACGGTCTACGTGCCCACCATCGGCGAGCGCTTCCAGCTCAAGAAGGCCCTGGTGCCGGTGCACAAGCAATTGGCCTCGCGCGTGGGCGACGAGACCATCCAGGACATCTACAACGCCACCGGCTTCAAGCTGGACAGCCTCTGACCCCACGGCCGACCGGCACGGGCCGGCGGCGCTTCTTGTGTTTGTTGTTTGAGTTGAGACACGGAGACATACCATGAACCCCATCCGCCGCCTGTCCCTGCTGGCCCTGGCCGCCGGCCTCGCCTTGCCCGCCATTGGTGTGCAGGCTCAGCAGTACCCTGACAAACCGATCACGATGATCATCCCGTTCGCGGCTGGCGGCCCCACCGACACCGTGGGCCGCATCTACGCGCAATCGATGACGGGCTTCCTCAAGCAGCAGGTGATCGTCGAGAACGTGGGCGGTGCGGGCGGCACGCTGGGTGCGGCACGCGTGGCCCGCGCCGAGCCCAACGGCTACACCATCTTCCTGCACCACATCGGCCAGTCAACCGCCCCCGGCCTGTACCGCAAGCTGCCCTACAACGCGGTCGATGACTTCTCGCCCATCGGCATGGTGGCCGACGTGCCCATGACCATCGTGGCGCGCAAGGACTTCCCCGCCAAGGATCTGAAGGAGCTGATCGCCTACGTCAAGAAGAACCAGGACAAGGTGACTTACGCCAACGCCGGCGTGGGTTCGGCCTCGCACCTGTGCGGCATGCTCTTCATGTCGGCCGTGCAGGCCAACCTGACGACCGTGCCCTACAAGGGCACCGGCCCGGCCATGAACGACCTGCTGGGCGGCCAGGTGGACTTCATGTGCGATCAGACCACAAACACCTCGGGCCAGATCAAGGCCGGCAAGATCAAGGCCTACGCGGTGACCACCAAGACCAAGGTCGCCTCGCTGCCCAACCTGCCCACCATGGATTCGTCCGGGCTGCCCGGCTTCGAAGTGGCTGTGTGGCACGCCATGTACGCGCCGAAGAACACGCCCAAGCCCGTGATCGACAAGCTGGTCGCCGCCCTGCAACACGCCATCAAGGACCCGAACGTCAAGGCCAAGCTGGCCGACCTGGGCACCGAGCCCGTGGCCCTGGCCCGCGCCACGCCCGAGGCGCTGGACAAGGAACTGCGCTCCGAGATCGTCAAGTGGACGCGCATCATCAAGCAGGCTGGCGTCTACGCCGACTGATCGATCGCCGCTGACAACTGACCGCTGACGCGCTCACGCGCACCCCATGCCGCCCGGGCGCCATAGAGCCCCGGGTGGCGTCTCCCCACGTTCATCGTTGACCCTCGCGAGGATCACCATGCCACCGTTCATCCGCAGCCCCAAGGACTTCGTCTCCGGCTTGCTGTTCCTCCTCATCGGCCTGGCCGCCATGCTGATCGGCAGCGATTACCCCATGGGCAAGGCCGTCCGCATGGGCCCGGGCTACTACCCCATGGTCCTGAGCGGCCTGCTCGTCATCGTCGGGCTGGCTTGCATGATCAAGTCGCTGGCCACCACCGGCCCCGCGCTCGAACGCGTGCAGTTCAAGCCCCTGATCCTGATCACCGTCTCCGTGGTGCTGTTCGGCCTGCTGCTGCGCAATGCCGGCATGGTCGTGGCACTGGCCGTGTCCATCTACCTGAGCAGCCTGGCCAGCAGCCGCTTCACCCTCAAGGCCGCCACGATCACCTTCGTGCTGCTGACCCTGTTCTGCTGGGGCGTGTTCATCAAGGCGCTGAGCCTGCCCATCCCCCTCTTCGGCCCCTGGTTCAGCGCCCTGGGCCTGAGCTGATCCACCCCGCACATCGGAGTTGAAACATGGAATTCCTGGGTGACATCGGCCTGGGCCTGCAGACGGCCCTGAGCCTGCACAACCTCATGTACTGCCTGCTCGGCGTGTTCCTCGGCACCGCCGTGGGCGTGCTGCCGGGGCTGGGGCCCATCGCCACCATCGCGATGTTGCTGCCGGTCACGTTCGGGCTGGACGCCACAGCCTCGCTGATCATGCTGGCCGGCATCTACTACGGCGCGCAATACGGCGGCTCGACCACGGCCATCCTGGTGAACCTGCCGGGCGAATCGTCATCCGTGGTGACCGCGCTCGACGGCTACCAGATGGCGCGCAAGGGCCGGGCCGGCGCGGCCCTGGCCACGGCAGCCATCGGCTCGTTCTTCGCGGGCACGGTGGCCACCTTCATCATCGCGCTGTTCGCGCCGCCCCTGGCCGATCTGGCCCTGAAGTTCGGCCCGGCCGAGTACTTCTCGCTGATGGTGCTGGGGCTGGTCGCTTCGGTCGTGCTGGCCAGCGGTTCGCTGCTCAAGGCCTTCGGCATGATCATCCTGGGCCTGCTTGTGAGCACCGTCGGCACCGACGTCAATTCGGGCGCGCAACGGTTCACCTTCGATACGCCAGAGATGGCCGACGGCATCAGCTTCGTGGTGATCGCCATGGGCATGTTCGGCCTGGGCGAGATCATCCGCGAGCTGGAGCACGAAAGCACCCGCAGCGTGTTGATGAGCAAGGTGACCGGCCTCATGCCCACGCGCGACGACTTCAAACGCATGGTTGCCCCCATCCTGCGCGGCACGGGCCTGGGCTCGCTGCTGGGCATCCTGCCGGGCGGCGGTGCCATGCTGGCCTCGTTCGCGGCCTACTCGATCGAGAAAAAGGTCTCCAAGAACGGCCATGAGTTCGGCAAGGGCGCCATCGAAGGCGTGGCCGCGCCCGAGGCGGCCAACAACGCCGGCGCGCAGACCTCCTTCATCCCGATGCTGACGCTGGGCATCCCGTCCAACCCGGTGATGGCACTGATGATCGGCGCGATGATCATCCAGGGCATCCAGCCCGGCCCGGCCGTGATGACCGAACAGCCCGCGCTGTTCTGGGGAATGATCGTGTCGATGTGGGTGGGCAACGTCTTCCTGGTGATCCTGAACCTGCCCATGATCGGCTTGTGGGTGAAGATGATCTCCATCCCCTACCGCATCCTGTACCCCATCATCCTGGCGTTCTGCGCCATCGGCGTGTTCAGCGTCAACAACGCCACCTTCGATGTCTACCTGATGGCGCTGTTCGGTGTGGCCGGCTACGTGTTCGCCAAGCTCGAGTGCGAGCCGGCCCCCATGCTGATGGCCTACGTGCTGGGCTCGATGATGGAGGAGTACCTGCGCCGCGCCCTGCTGCTGTCTCGCGGTGATCCGATGGTGTTCCTGGAGCGCCCGATCAGCCTGACGATGCTGCTGCTGGCCGCAGGGGCGCTGGCAGTGGTGTTGCTGCCGGCGATCCGCCACAAGCGTGAGGAGGCCTTCGCGGAAGAGGGTTGAAGGCTCTTGTCCGCCGGGCGGCAATGCCGCCACGGGGCCGCGACAGCTGGCGCTGTCGCGGCCCTTTTTGTTGCTACCGCGAAACACATCGTGACAGACAATGATAATGATTCATATTCACTATATGATTCCGGACTGGCAGCCCGCAAGCGCATCCACCGCCGGATGCGCGTCACGCGGGCTTTTCTTCCAGTAGCGCCTCCTCACGTCGTTTTCGAATGCCCGGCAAGCGTTGCCTGCCGGCGTCGACACGTCGCGCGCGCCGGCTTCGCTGTACTCCCATGCAAAACTCCTTCTCGCCCCGCGCCGTGTCTCCCCGGCTCTTCGCACAACTGGTTCCCATCGCCTCCGCCGCCTGCCTGTGCTGCGCCGCCTGGGCGCAGGAAGCCCCCGCCGACGAGGCTCTGCCCAACATTTCGGTCAAGGCGGCCCGCAATCCCCTGGATGCATGGGACACCTCACGTGCCAAGGGGCCAGCCAAGACATCCATCGGCATCCCCCTGACACCTCGGGAGACGCCTCAATCGGTCAGCTCGGTCACGCGTGAACAGATCGAACAGCGCTCGCTCACCAGCGTGGACGCCGTGCTGCGTGGCACCACCGGCGTCCATGTCAGCTTCTATGACACGCAGCGCCCGCTGTACTATTCACGCGGCTTCCTGATCACCGACTTCCAGGTCGATGGCCTGCCCACTTTCAGCAACAGCACCAACCAGGAGTTCGATACCGCCCTGTACGAGCGCGTGGAGATCGTGCGGGGCGCCAATGGCATCCTGACCGGCGTGGGCACCCCCTCGGCCACCATCAACCTGATCCGCAAGCGCCCGACGCGCACATTCGGCGGCACGGCGTCCGTCACGGTGGGCAGCTGGGATTACTACCGCGGCGAGGTGGACGTGAACGTGCCCCTGAACCAGGACGGCAGCGTGCGCAGCCGCTGGGTGGTGGCGCCGCAGAAGCGCCACAGCTTCCGTGACCGCTACGAAGAAGACAAGTACGCGCTGCTGGGCGTGGTCGAGGCCGATCTTGGCCGCGATACCGTGGTCTCCGTGGGCTACCAGCGTCAGAAGAACGACCCGAAGGCCGGCATCTGGGGCGCGATCCCCCGCTTCAATTCCGATGGCGGGCTGGCCGATCTGCCGAGGTCGCTCAGCTTCTCTCCCGACTGGACGCGCTGGTCACGCGAGTCGGGCACCGTCTTCGCTACGCTCGAACACCAGCTCAACCAGGATTGGGCGCTGGCGGCCAGCCTCAACCACACGGAAGGCAAGACATTCAGTCTGCGAACCTATGGGTATGGCATCACCACCAGCAGCGCCCCGTTCCCTGATCGCACGACCGGCACGGGCGTGAACCTCTATGCATCGGTCAGTGGCGCCTACGAGACGCAAGACACACTGGATGCGCGACTGTCTGGTCAGATCAGCCTCGGCGGCCGAAAGCACGATGTCTTCGTGGGCTTCAGCAGTCTTCGCACCAACACCCAGAACAACACGTACACCAACCTGGCCAGCGGATCGTCGCAGTACATCTACAGCGTTCCCAATGTGTACACGTGGGACGGTTCTGCGCCCCGCCCTGTCTACAGCCGCACCGGCGCCTTCAACGAGCAGCAGACAAGTCAGGACGCCATCTACGGCTCGGCCCGCTGGCGTCTGGCTGATTCCCTGTCCTTGCTGACGGGCGTCCGCTTCACCAACTGGCGTCGTCATACCGACTACTACGGCACCAACGGGGTTCGCACGAACATCGCGACCACGGAGAGGCAAAGGCAATCCGTGGCCAAGGAGCCCACGCCGTACATCGGCGTTGTCTACGACCTCAACGAGCATCTGACAGCCTATGCCAGCCACACTGGCATCTTCAACCCACAAAACTACAAGGATCGCAACAACAAGCCGCTGGACCCGGTCAAGGGAACCAGCAATGAGCTCGGCATCAAGGGCGAATGGCCGGATCAAGGGCTTTCCGGCTCCTTCGCGTTCTTCGAAGTGAAGCAGGACAACTACGCCATACGCGACAGTTCGGTGCCAGCCAATACACTGGACAACGGCACGGCTTCGGCCTATGTGGGCGTCAATGGCACGAAATCTTTCGGCTGGGAAGCCGACATCGCCGCGCGCCTGACCTCCAACTGGCAAGCCACGGCCGGCGTCACCCGCGTCAAGACCACCCGCAATGTCTCCGACCTGACCTACGCCAACCTGCCAGAGTGGCTGGTCAAGCTGGGTACGCAGTACCGCCCGATTCAGCCGCTTGAGCTTGGCGCTCAACTGCTGTGGCAAGGCCGCATGGACGCGGTCAACGTGCCCAGCCCGTCTGGCCCGACCAAGGTGACGCAGTCCGCCTTCGGGCTGGTCAACCTCAACGCCAGCTGGCGCTTCACCGAGTCCACCAGCGTCAACCTGGCCGTCACCAATGCGCTGGACAAGACCTACTGGGCCACACTGGACTACGCCAACTATGGCGAGCCGCGCTTCATCAGCCTGACGCTGCGCACGCGCTTCTGATGCCTGGAGGCAGCAACGCCTCCATCAGCTGCAAGCCAAGGGGCCTGCTCCATCCACGGGGCAGGCCTTTTTTTCGTCTGATCCGACGCTGGTGCAACGGACTGGCACGATGTTTGATGCATGCTTGAGGGTGCACGCGCTGCCACAAGCAGCCACGTGCGCTTTTCTCGGAACATCCAACCCACTGTTTTCCGCATGGTCACCAAGGCAGCCCCCACCCCGTCCGCTTCGGCCTCATCCAGCACGACTGCGACAAAGAACACCACCAAGAGCGCGGTGAAAACCGCGATCAAGACGGCAACCAAGCCCCCCAGTGGCCGCCGCAACGAACCCCTGCTGAAGGACATCCGCCTGCTGGGCCGCGTCCTGGGCGACGTGATCCGCGAGCAGGAGGGCCGCGAGGCTTTCGATCTGATCGAACGCATCCGCCAGTTGGCCGTGGCCTACCGTGCCCGCAAGGATGACCAGGCCGGCAAGGACATGGACCGCCTGCTCAAGAACCTGTCGGCCGACCAGAGCGTGTCGGTGATCCGTGCCTTCAGCTACTTCTCGCACCTGGCCAACCTGGCCGAAGACCGCCACCAGGTGCGCCAGGCCGCGCAACTGCCCGCCAAGACCGCGCCCGAGGGCTCGCTCGAAGCCGCCTTCAAGCGCCTGTCCGACGAAGGCGTGCGCAACGATGAGATCGCCGCGCTGCTCAAGCGCGCCTACCTGTCGCCCGTGCTCACGGCCCACCCCACCGAGGTGCAGCGCAAGTCCATCCTGGACACCGAGCGCAGCATCTCCGACCTGATCACCCGCCTGGATGGTGCTGATGGCCTGGCCCGCACCGAGATCGAAATCGCCCTGCGTGCCCGCGTGACGCAGCTGTGGCAGACGCGCATGCTGCGCTTCACCAAGCTCACCGTGGCCGACGAGATCGAGAACGCGCTGAGCTACTACCAGAGCACCTTCCTGCGCGAGATCCCCCGCCTGTACGGCCAGATCGAGCGCGCCCTGCCCGGCCGCGAGATCGCGCCCTTCCTGCGCATGGGCAACTGGATCGGCGGCGACCGTGACGGCAACCCCAATGTCAGCGCGCAGACGCTGAAGCTGGCGCTCTCACGCCAGGCCGAGGTGGCGCTGCGCCACTACCTGGTCGAAGTGCACCACCTGGGCGCCGAGCTGTCGATGTCGGCCCGGCTGGTGAGCTGCACGCCCGAGATGCAGGCCCTGGCCCAGCGCTCGCCTGACCAGAACCAGCACCGCGCCGACGAGCCCTACCGCCGCGCCCTGACCGGCGTGTACGCCCGCCTGGCCGCCACCCTGCACGACCTGACCGGCACCGAGGCTCTGCGCCACGCCGTGGCCCCGCAGGATGCCTACGCCAGTTCAGAGGAGTTCCTGGCCGATCTACACACGGTGGATGCATCACTGCGTGCCCACCATGCCGGTGCCCTGGCCGACCTTCGCGTGCGCCCCCTGATCCGCGCCGTGCAGGTCTTCGGCTTCCACCTGGCCACGCTGGACCTGCGCCAGAGCTCCGACCAGCACGAGCTGGTGATTGCCGAGCTGCTGGCCACCGCCCGCGTCGAGCCCGACTACGCCAGCCTGGATGAAGACGCCAAGCAGGCCCTGATGCAGCGACTGCTGGGCGAGGCCCGCCCTCTGCGCGTGCCCGGCGCCACCTACAGCGAACTGGCCCTGCACGAGCTGGCCATCTTCGAAGCCGCTGCCCAGGCCCGCAAGGCCTACGGCCCGCAGGCCCTGCGCCACTACATCATCTCGCACACCGAAACGGTGAGCGACCTGCTGGAAGTGCTGCTGCTGCAGAAGGAATGCGGCCTGATGCGCGGCACGCTGGACGACCCGCACTCCGTGGCCGACCTGATCGTGGTGCCCCTGTTCGAGACCATCGCCGACCTGCGCCACGCGCCCGGCATCATGCAGGGCTTCTATGCCCTGCCCGGGGTGGCCGAGCTGGTCAAGCGTTCGGGCAGCGAGCAGGACATCATGCTGGGCTACAGCGACAGCAACAAGGACGGCGGCTTCTTCACCAGCAACTGGGAGCTCTACCGCGCCGAGATCGCGTTGGTGGCCTTCTTCGACCAGCTCAAGAAGCAGCATGGCATCCGCCTGCGCCTGTTCCATGGCCGCGGCGGCACCGTCGGCCGTGGTGGTGGCCCCTCGCACCAGGCCATCCTGGCGCAGCCCCCGGGCACGGTGAACGGGCAGATCCGCCTGACCGAACAAGGCGAGGTGATCGCCTCCAAGTACGCCCACCCCGAGATCGGCCGACGCAACCTGGAAACCCTGGTCGCCGCCATGCTGGAGGCCAGCCTGATCGAGCCTGCCAAGCCCGTGCCGCAGGCCTTCCTGCAGGCGGCCGACGCGATCTCGCAGGCCAGCATGGCCGCCTACCGCAAGCTGGTCTACGAGACCCCCGGCTTCACGGACTACTTCTTCTCGGCCACGCCCATCCGCGAGATTGCCGATCTGAACATCGGCTCGCGCCCGGCCTCGCGCAAGGCCACGCGCCGCATCGAGGATCTGCGCGCGATTCCCTGGGGCTTCTCATGGGGGCAGTGCCGCGTCGCGCTGCCCGGCTGGTTCGGCCTGGGCTCGGCCATCGAGGGCTTCCTGAACGCACCGGGCACCGACCGCAAGGCCCAGTTGGCAGTGCTGCAGCGCATGCACAAGCAGTGGCCGTTCTTCCGCACGCTGCTGTCCAACATGGACATGGTGCTGGCCAAGAGCGATCTGGGCATCGCCGCGCGCTATGTGGAGCTGGTGGAAGACAAGCGCCTGGGCAAGAAGATCATGGTGGCCATCCGCGCCGAGTGGGACCTGACCAACCAGGCGCTCAACCAGGTCACCGGCACCAAGGGGCGCCTGGCCACCCAGCCTGACCTGGCCGGCTTCCTGAACTACCGCTTCCCGTATGTGGACCCGCTGAACCACCTGCAGGTGGAGCTGATGCGCCGCCATCGCAAGGCGCCGGACCTGCGCGCCTCCGGCGTCGAAGGTGAGACCGTGGCCGACCGGGTACAGCGCGGCATCCTGCTGTCCATCAACGGGGTGGCGGCGGGGCTGCGCAACACGGGCTGACGCCCGGCGCCTTTCCCGTGCGGGCGCCCTTGCCCCCTCGGTCTCGCCAGATTTTCATGGCCGGACCGACGGGGCGTGGCATACAATCGCGCCCAGCCAGGAGAGAACCCGGCCGATGCCTTCACGGGCACCGGAGATGGGTCGCCGAAGGCGCAGGGCAAGGCCGTGAAACGCTTCGCCCGAACGCTCAGGCAAAAGGACTGGCAAGCACCTTGGCAACAAGGTGATCCTCACTGGAGAGAGGCTGGAGACGGTGTATCGCCACACGCGGGCGCATCGTGAGCCAGCCCACCGAAGGGGCAAGCCCGATCCGCCGCGACACCGTCGTGGCGATGGGTCAATCTCTCAGGTAAAGCGGACAGCGGGGGCAGCACCAGGGCATGGGTTGGTTGAATGACCACACGTGCCCCGGATCGACGACCAACTCGATTGCCCCAGTCCGGCCACAGGCCGGTGCCTGCCATGTCACAAGACCTGCTCACCACGCCCCTGCACGCCCTGCACATCGAACTGGGCGCCAAGATGGTGCCCTTCGGCGGCTACGACATGCCCGTGCAGTACGCCACCGGCATCCTGGCCGAACACCGCCACACCCGCGCTGCCGCGGGCCTGTTCGATGTATCCCACATGGGCCAGGTGCTGCTCAAGGGCGACGGCGCCGATGCAGCACTCGAAACCCTGGTGCCCGTGGACATCGTCGGCCTGGGCCAGTTCAAGCAGCGCTACGCCCTGTTCACCAACGAGCAAGGCGGCATCCTCGACGACCTGATGGTCACGCGCCGCGCCGATGACCTGTTCGTGGTCGTCAACGCCGCCTGCAAGGCGCAGGACATCGCCCACCTGCAACAGCACATCGGCCAGCGCTGCACCGTGCAGCCCCTGCCCGACCAGGCCCTGCTGGCGCTGCAAGGCCCGCAGGCGGTGGACGCCCTGGCGCGCCTGAACCCTGGCGTGAAGGAACTCGTCTTCATGACCGGCGGGCACTTCACGCTCGACGGCACCGAGTGCTTCGTCACGCGCTCGGGCTACACGGGTGAAGACGGCTTCGAGATCTCCGTGCCTGCCGCCCGCGCCGAGTCCTTGGCCCGAGCGTTGCTGGACCAACCGGAAGTGAAGCCCATCGGCTTGGGTGCGCGCGACACGCTGCGCCTGGAAGCCGGCCTGTGCCTGTACGGCCACGACATCGACACCACGACCACGCCGGTAGAAGGTGCCCTGACCTGGGCGATCCAGAAGGTGCGCCGCGCCGGTGGCGAGCGTGCCAGCGGCTACCCCGGCGCCAGTGTGATCGATGCGCAGTTCGTCCAAGGCGCGGCCCGCAAGCGCGTCGGCCTGATCAGCACCGAACGCATGCCCGTGCGTGAAGGCGCGCAAGTGATCGCCGAAGACGGCACGCCGCTGGGCACCGTCACCAGCGGCTCGCTGGGCCCCAGCATCAACCAGCCCGTGGCCCTGGCCTACGTGGCCGCCAGCCATGCCGCCGTCGGCACGCCCGTGTTCGCCCTGGTGCGTGACAAACGCGTGCCCATGACGGTCGCCACTCTGCCTTTCGTGCCCAACCGTTACTACCGAGGCTGAGCCCTGGGCTGAACGCGGCGCCAAGCCCATGTCGGCCAGGCACGGCCTCTGCTGAGACCTCATCGGCATCAGTTTGAAGCCCATCCGCCACAGCAGACGACACCGCCACCCGCCACGCCCTGCGATACTCCGCCCGTTCGGCACTGTTCACCCTTATTGACTGACCTGTTTCCCCGAGGATCCATCCATGACCATCAAGTACACACCCGACCACGAGTGGCTCCAGATCGAAGCCGATGGCACCGCCACCGTGGGCATCACCGAGCACGCCCAGGACGCCCTGGGTGACGTGGTCTTCGTCGACCTGCCCGCCGTGGGCAGCACCTTCAACGCCAAGGACATCGCCGGCGTGGTCGAGTCCGTCAAGGCCGCCGCCGACGTCTACATGCCCCTGACCGGCGAGATCACCGAAGTCAACGAAGCCCTGCGCGACGACCCCGCCCTGGCCAACACCGACCCGCTGGGCGCCGGCTGGTTCTTCAAGGTCAAGCTGGCCAACCCAGCCGACGCCGACGCCCTGCTGGACAAGACCGGCTACGACGATTTCGTCAAGAACGCCTGATCGATTGACGGACGCCTTTGCGCGTCCTCCCCGTGCCCCGCCGAACAAAGCCCCGCCATGCCGAACACCGCCCTGCCCACCCTCGCCGAACTTGAAAACGCGACCGAGTTCCACGCCCGCCATCTGGGCCCCTGGGACGATGAGCAGGCGCACATGCTCAGCGCGGTCGGCGTGGCCTCGCGCCAGGCCCTGATCGACGCCGTCGTGCCCGCCGCCATCAAGCGCGGCACGCCGATGGACCTGCCCGCCCCGCTGGGCGAGGCGCAGGCACTGGCCGAACTCAAGCGCATCGCCAGCCGCAACAAGGTGATGCGCACCTGCATCGGCCAGGGCTACTACAACACGCTCACGCCGGGCGTCATCCTGCGCAACATCCTCGAGAACCCCGCCTGGTACACGGCCTACACGCCCTACCAGGCCGAGATCTCGCAGGGCCGCATGGAGGCGCTGATCAACTTCCAGACCATGGTCTGCGACCTGACCGGCCTGGCGATTGCCAACTCCTCGATGCTGGACGAGGCCACCGCCGCCGCCGAGGCCATGACCCTGGCCGCCCGCGCCGGCAAGAGCAAATCCACCCGCTTCATCGTCGCCCACGATGTGTTCCCGCAGACGCTGGAAGTGGTGCGCACCCGTGCCGAGCCCCTGGGCATCACCGTGGACGTGGTGCACACCGCCAAGCTGGCAGACCACCTGGCCGGCAACGACTGCTTCGGCGCGCTGCTGCAGTACCCGGGCGTCAATGGCCAGGTCCGCGACCTGCGCCCGCTGATCGATGCGCTGCATGCCAAGGGCGCGCTGGCCATCGTTGCCGCCGACCTGCTGGCCCTGACGCTGCTCACGCCCCCGGGCGAGCTGGGCGCCGACATCGCCTGCGGCACCACGCAGCGCTTCGGCATGCCCATGGGCAATGGCGGCCCGCACGCCGCCTACCTGGCCACCAAGGACGAGTTCAAGCGCTCGCTGCCCGGCCGCCTGGTCGGCGTCAGCGTCGACAGCCATGGTGACAAGGCCTACCGCCTGGCCCTGCAGACCCGCGAGCAGCACATCCGCCGCGAAAAGGCCACCTCCAACATCTGCACGGCGCAGGTGCTGCCGGCCGTCGTGGCCAGCATGTACGCCGTCTACCACGGCCCCTCGGGCCTGACGCGCATCGCGCAGCGCGTGGCCAGCTACACTGCCATCCTGGCCGCGGGCCTGAAGGCCCTGGGCCGCACGCTGATCCACACCACGTACTTCGACACCCTGCAAGTGCTGGCCGAAGACCGCGATGCGGTGCTGGCCGCTGCCGTGGCACGTGGCATCAACCTGCGCATCGCCAGCGCCGACACCGTCGGCATCTCGCTGGACGAGACCACCACGCGCGACGACATCATCGACCTGTGGACGGTGTTCGCCGGCGGCAAGCCCGTGCCCTCCTTTGCCCAGTTCGAGCAAGGCGTGGAGCTGACTGGCCTGCCAGCTGATCTGCGCCGCAGCAGCGCCTTCCTGACGCACCCGGTGTTCAACACCCACCACAGCGAAACCGAGATGCTGCGCTACCTGCGCGGCCTGGCCGACAAGGACCTGGCGCTGGACCGCACCATGATCCCGCTGGGCTCGTGCACGATGAAGCTCAACGCCACCAGCGAGATGATCCCCATCACCTGGCCCGAGTTCGCACAGATCCACCCCTTCGCCCCGGCGGATCAATTGCAGGGCTACCAGGTGCTCAATGACGAGCTGTGCGGCTGGCTGGGCCAGGCCACGGGCTACGCCGGCATCAGCCTGCAGCCCAACGCCGGCTCGCAGGGCGAGTACGCCGGCCTGCTGGTGATCAAGGCCTGGCACGAAGCCCAGGGCCAGGGTCACCGCGACATCTGCCTGATCCCCGAATCGGCGCACGGCACCAACCCCGCCAGCGCCCAGATGGTGGGCATGAAGGTGGTCGTGACCAAGTGCGACGCCGAAGGCAATGTGGACCTGGACGACCTGCGCGCCAAGTGCGAGCAGCACAGCGCCAACCTGGCCGCGATCATGATCACCTACCCGTCCACCTACGGGCTGTTCGAGACGCGCGTGACCGAGCTGTGCGCCCTGGTGCACCAGCACGGCGGCCGCGTCTACGTGGATGGCGCCAACATGAACGCGCTGGTCGGCATCGCCGCGCCCGGCCAGTTCGGCGGCGACGTGAGCCACCTGAACCTGCACAAAACCTTCTGCATCCCGCACGGCGGTGGCGGCCCCGGCGTTGGCCCCGTCTGCGTGGTCGAGGATCTGGTGCCTTTCCTGCCGGCGCACCGCGCCGCCGGCATCGGCACCGAGCAATCCGTGGGTGCCGTGAGCGCCGCACCGCTGGGCAACGCTGCCGTGCTGCCCATCAGCTGGATGTACGTGCGCATGATGGGTGCCGAGGGCCTGAAAGCCGCGACCGAAGTGGCCATCCTCAACGCCAACTACATCGCCGCGCGCCTGTCCGGGCACTACGACCTGCACTTCAGCCATGGCAACGCAGCCGTCAAGGGCGGCGGCGTGGCCCACGAGTGCATCCTGGACATTCGCCCACTGAAGGACACCAGCGGCGTCAGCGCCGAGGACGTGGCCAAGCGCCTGATCGACTACGGCTTCCATGCGCCCACGCTGAGCTTCCCCGTGGCCGGCACATTGATGGTCGAGCCCACCGAGAGCGAATCCCAGGCCGAGCTGGACCGCTTCTGCGACGCGATGATCGCCATCCGCGACGAGATCCGCCAGATCGAGCAAGGCCAGTTGCCGCAGGACGACAACCCGTTGAAGAACGCGCCGCACACCGCTGCCAGCCTGCTCAAGGCAGAGTGGCCGCACGCCTACAGCCGCGAAGCCGCCGCCTACCCGGTGGCCGGCCTGCGCCGCCAGAAGTACTGGTCACCCGTGGGCCGCGTGGACAACGTCTATGGGGACCGTAACCTGTTCTGCTCATGTGTGCCGGTGAGCGACTACGCCAGCGAGTAAAGCCACTCGCTGCACCATGCAAAAGGGACCTCACCGAGGTCCCTTTTTTTATCCGCCACCAGCGTGGCAACAGGCTCAATAGATCAGCCGATCCGGCCGGATGTCGCGCAGGATCGTCGTCGCGATCTCCTCGATCGACTTGTGCGTTGACGACAGCCACGAGATGCCCTCACGGCGCATCATCGACTCGGCCTGCTGCACTTCGAAGCGGCAGTTCTCCAGGCTGGCGTACTTGCTGTTCGGGCGGCGCTCATTGCGGATCTGCGACAGGCGCGCCGGGTCGATCGTCAGGCCGAAGCACTTCTTCTTGAAGGGCTTGAGCATGGGCGGCAAAAAGCCCCGGTCGAAGTCTTCCGGGATCAGCGGCACATTGGCCGCCTTCACGCCGTGCTGCATTGCCAGGTACAGGGAGGTCGGCGTCTTGCCGCTGCGGCTCACGCCCACCAGCACCACGTCGGCCACCTCCAGGTTGCGCGCCGACTGGCCGTCGTCGTGCTCCAGCGTGAAGTTGATCGCCTCGATGCGGTCGTTGTATTCACGGTCCACCGCCACGTCGGAGAAGCGCCCCACGCGGTGGTTGGACTTCATGCCCAGTTCGTGCTCCAGCGGCTCCACGAAGGTCTTGATCATGTCGAAGACCTTGCCACGGCACGGGCGGATGATGTTGAGGATGTCCTCGTCCACCAGCGTCATGAAGACGATGGGCCGCTTGCCCTCGCGATCGGCCACGGCGTTGATCTCGCGCACCACCTGGTACGCCTTGTCGGCCGTGTCGATGAAGGGCCGGCGCACATGGCGCGGCTTCACGGCGAACTGCGCCATGATGGAATTGCCGAAGGTCTCGGCGGTGATGCCAGTGCCGTCGGAAATGAAGAAAACGCTGCAATCGGTCATGGGTGACAAAGCGGCCAGCCGGCCGCATGAACCGCGAAGGGACGCATTGTCACCCGAGACCGGGGGGAGCTAGCCCTTTCAGACCACGTTGAGCGTGACGGAAATGTTGCCGCGCGTGGCGTTGGAGTACGGGCAGACCTGGTGGGCTGCGTGCACCAGGGCCTCGGCCTCTTCGCGGGGCAGGCCGGGCAGCGTGATGTTCAGCACCACGGCAATGCCGAAGCCGTTGGGGATGGGGCCGATGGAAACATCACCGGCGATCTGCGTGCCGTTGGGCAGGCCCTTCTTCTGCTGGCCGGCCACGAAGCCCATGGCGCCTAGGAAGCAGGCGGAGTAGCCGGCCGCGAACAGTTGCTCGGGGTTCGTGCCGTCGCCCTTGCCGCCCATTTCGGCGGGGCGTGCCAGGGCGATGTCCAGGATGCCATCGGACGAGACAGCCTTGCCATCACGGCCGCCGGTGGCGGTGGCGTGGGCGGTGTAGAGGACTTTGTCGAGGGTTTGCATGGTGGGTGCTCCTGCGCCGGACGGGGCGCGTTCGGTGTCTGGTGAGTGACAGTGGGACAACTCGGGAATTCAATTGCACACAATTGAATTGCGTGTAAATCTATACCCGCAGCGCAAGCGCCACAAGCCCGGCCTCACATGCCCTCATGCGCAGCAGGGCTTACGGCAATCTTGGATCAGGCTGGATCAGCGGCATCGCCCAAGCGCTGCCGCAGCAACTGCATCGATGCCCGCAACGCGGCGAACTCGTCGTCACCGCCGCCGATCACGCAGCGCATGGCCTGCGGCACCGCCCTCGCCTCAGCCTTGAGCTGGCGCCCCTGTTCAGTCAGGCGCACACGCACGCGGCGCTCATCGTCCACATCGCGCTGCCGCTGGATCAGGCCATGGGCCTCCATCCGCTTGAGCAGCGGCGTCAGGGTGCCGGAATCCAGGCCCAGCCGGTCGCCCACCTCGTGCACCACCTGATCGTCGTGCTCCCAGAGCACCAGCATCACCAGGTACTGCGGGTAGGTCAAGCCAAGGCGGTCCAGATGGGGTTTGTACAGCTTGGTCAGCAGCAGTGAGCTGGAATACAGCGCAAAGCACAGTTGCTGGTCGAGCAGCAAGGCACGGTCAGCGGCCATCTCGGCCCGCATGGCCTCCGACACGGCACCACCGATGGCGCCGTGAGGACCTTGCGCAGGCGTGGGGCTGTTCATGTCCGCATTGTTCATGGCCGCATGGTAAGCCCACTCGAATATTTCCTGCAGAGACCTCCGGTCCAACCCTAAAATGCGCGGCATCTCGTCTTGCTGACGGTGCGCCACCACCAAGAACCACAAAGCGCGCGCCCTCGGCCAGACCACCGGTTTTTTTACCATCTGGAGTTTTTATGTCCAACCTCTTCGAGCCGACCGCGCTGGTCGTCCCGTTCGAACAACTGCGCATGACGGATGTTGAATCCGTCGGCGGCAAGAACGCCTCGCTGGGCGAGATGATCTCCCAGCTCCCCGACGGCGTGCGCGTGCCCACGGGCTTCGCCACCACCGCGCATGCCTTCCGTGAGTTCCTCAAGCACGACGGCCTGACCGACCGCATCAGCAAGCGCCTGGCCGCCCTGAACACCGACGACGTCAAGGCCCTGGCCGAAGCCGGCGCCGAGATCCGCGGCTGGGTCGAGGCCCAGCCCTTCCCGGCCGACCTGGAAAAGGCCATCCGCGACGCCTTCGTCACCCTGGCCGGCGACAACCTGCAGGCCTCGTTCGCCGTGCGCTCCTCCGCCACCGCGGAAGACCTGCCCGACGCCTCGTTCGCCGGCCAGCAGGAAACCTTCCTGAACGTGGTCGGCATCGAAGACATCCTGCACAAGATGAAGGAAGTCTTCGCCTCGCTGTACAACGACCGCGCCATCTCCTACCGCGTGCACAAGGGCTTCGCCCATGACGTGGTGGCCCTGTCGGCCGGCGTGCAACGCATGGTGCGCTCCGACCTGGGCGCCGCCGGCGTGATGTTCACGATGGACACCGAATCGGGCTTCCCCGACGTGGTCTTCATCACCTCCAGCTATGGCCTGGGTGAAACCGTGGTGCAAGGCGCCGTGAACCCCGACGAGTTCTACGTGCACAAGCCTACGCTGAAGGCCGGCAAGCGCGCGCTGATCCGCCGCAACCTGGGCTCCAAGCTGATCAAGATGGAGTTCGCCACGCCCGAAGAGAAGGCCGCCAGCGGCAAGCTCGTGAAGACCGTGGACTGCGCCCCCGAGCAACGCAACCGCTATAGCCTGACCGACGACGACGTGCTGGAACTGGCCCGCTACGCCCTGATCATCGAGCAGCACTACGGCCGCCCGATGGACATCGAGTGGGGCAAGGACGGCGGCGACGGCAAGCTCTACATCCTGCAGGCACGCCCCGAGACGGTGAAGAGCCAGCAGGCCGGCAAGACCGAGCAGCGCTACAAGCTCAAGAGCACCGGCACCGTGCTGGCCGAAGGCCGCGCGATCGGCCAGAAGATCGGCACCGGCCCCGTGCGCATCGTGCACAGCCTGTCCGAGATGGACAAGGTCCAGCCTGGCGACGTGCTGGTCACCGACATGACCGACCCCAACTGGGAGCCGGTGATGAAGCGCGCCAGCGCCATCGTGACCAACCGTGGTGGCCGCACCTGCCACGCCGCCATCATCGCGCGTGAACTGGGCATCCCGGCCGTGGTCGGCTGCGGCAACGCCACCGAGCAGCTCAAGGACGGCGCCCTGGTGACCGTGGCCTGCTCCGAAGGCGACACCGGCCACATCTACGACGGCCTGCTCGAAACCGAGATCACCGAGGTCACCCGCGGCGAGATGCCCCACATCGGCATCAAGATCATGATGAACGTGGGCAACCCCCAGCTGGCCTTCGACTTCGCCCAGATGCCCAACAGCGGCGTGGGCCTGGCCCGCCTCGAGTTCATCATCAACAACAACATCGGCGTGCACCCGAAGGCCATCCTCGACTATCCCAATATCGACATGGACCTGAAGAAGGCCGTGGAATCCGTGGCCCGTGGCCACGCCAGTCCGCGCGCGTTCTACGTGGACAAGCTGGCCGAAGGCATCGCCACCATCGCGGCCGCCTTCTTCCCCAAGCCCGTGATCGTGCGCCTGTCGGACTTCAAGTCCAACGAGTACAAGAAGCTGATCGGCGGCAGCCGCTACGAGCCGGAAGAAGAAAACCCGATGCTGGGCTTCCGTGGTGCCTCGCGCTACATCAGCGAGGAGTTCGGCGAGGCCTTCGCGATGGAGTGCGAAGCGCTCAAGCGCGTGCGCAACGACATGGGCCTGACCAACGTCGAGATCATGGTGCCCTTCGTGCGCACCCTGAAGCAGGCTGAGCGCGTCACCACCATGCTGGCCGACCAGGGCCTGGTGCGCGAATCCAAGGGCGGCAAGGACGGCCTGCGCGTCATCATGATGTGCGAGGTGCCCTCCAACGCCATCCTGGCCGAGCAGTTCCTGGAGTTTTTCGACGGCATGTCCATCGGCTCCAACGACCTGACCCAGCTCACCCTGGGCCTGGACCGCGATTCCGGCCTGGAGCTGCTGGCCCATGACTTCGACGAGCGCGATCCGGCCGTGAAGGCCATGATCTCACGCGCCATCGCCGCCTGCCGCGCCCACGGCAAGTACATCGGCATCTGCGGCCAGGGCCCCAGCGACCACCCGGATTTCGCCGACTGGCTGGCCGCCGAAGGCATCGTGTCCATGTCGCTGAACCCGGACACCGTGGTCGACACCTGGCAACGCCTGTCCACCCAGCGCTGAGCCTGAAGCGGGCCCCACAAGGCCCCAGCAAAAAGGGAACGTGTTTCACGTTCCCTTTTTTTGTTGCTGCGCCCCTGGGCAGAGGTTTACCCTTTGTCGAGCATCATCCGGCATCTAGGTGTTACCCATGAATTCGGTCATCTCGGCAAATGAATGGGCCGATTCGGCAAACGTTGCGGAATCTTCGGCAAATAGCATGCATATGTCCGGCGTGCATGAAAGCGCCGAACCAGGGCCCGGACCCTGTTCACAACATAAGAAGTAGGCAAGCCGCGATCGCCCTGGGGTGACTGCGCTGGCCGCAACCCTTCCAGGAGCGCTTCCAACATGTCCCGCATCTCAACCCGTGCCACGTCCACGCTGCTGGCCGCTGCCGCGCTTGCAGCCGGCGCCTCGGCCCAGGCACAAACCGCCACCCCGGATCCCTTCTACCAGTACACAGGCAGCACCCCGCTGGCCGACATTGCGCCAGGCACCGTCCTCAAGACGCGCACCATCTCGTACTACGTCGTCGGCATCAAGACCCGGATCCAGGCCACGCAGGTGGTGTACCGCTCGACCAATGCCAAGCTCGAACCGGCCGCGAACGTCACCACCATCTTCTCGCCCGATTGCACCTCCTCCTGCCCGAACAAGAACAAGGTGCTGTCCTACCAGTCGTTCTATGACTCACTGAATCCGGAAGACTCGCCCTCGCGCGCCTTCGCTGGCGGCAAGCGGATCCCGGACCTGCTGCCCGCCGTCGAGACGCTGCTGTTCGGCTCCTACCGCAAGAAGGGCTACACCGTCGTCATCTCTGACACCCAAGGCCAGAAAGCCGCCTTCGCGGCCGGCCCGGAGTACGGCTACAACACGCTCGATGCGATCCGGGCAACTTTCAATTTGCCGCAGGCCGGCCTCGACCGCAATGCCAAGGTGGCCATGCTGGGCTACTCGGGCGGCGCCATCGCCACCGAATGGGCGGCTGAACTGGCCCCTACTTACGCACCTGACGTGAACGCCAACCTGGTCGGCGCTGCGTTCGGCGGCGTGCTGGTCAGCCCCGAGCACAACCTGACCTACGTGGAAGGCGCAGCCATCTGGGGCGGCGTGATGCCCATGGCCGTCATCGGTGTCTCGCGCTCTTATGGCATCGACATCCAGAAGTACCTCACCCCCCGTGGCCTGGAGGTCTACGACCGGATGCAGAAGGCCTCGATCGCCTATGTGCTCGGCCAATACAGCCGCGTGACCTGGAAGGATCTCGTCAAGCCCGAGTACCAGGACCGTACCAAGATTGCGGAGTACGTCGAAGCCGTCAACAAGGTCATCATGGGCACGGGTGGTACACCCACCATCCCGCTGCAGATCGGGCAAGGCACAGGCGGTACCATGGAGCTCACCAAGACCTCGCCGATCTGGGGCAAGGGCGATGGCGTGATGCTGGCCGGTGACGTGCGCACGCTGGCGCGCCAGTACTGCGACCAGGGCGTGAAGGTGCAGCACAAGGAATATGGCACGAGCCACTTCGTGACCATGATCAGCTGGCTGCCCTGGGCCACCGCCTGGATCGACGACCGCTTCGCAGGCAAGCCTGCACCGGAGAACTGCGCCAGCATCGCCCCGGGCAACCCGCTCACGCCGCTGGTCTACACGCCCTGAGAAACCGAGGCGCATGAGCACGCGGGATCAGAGGCCCGCGGCTCATGCAAGGGACACAGGGCCTGAAAAGGGGCAAAAGGCAGCGGCCGCACCGAGCCCATGCCAAATAGGCATAATCGATGCAGCTTAAGAAAAACAGCCGCTGATCGATGCCCCGCCCCTCGCTCACCGACCGCCTGAGCCCATGGCTGGCGGCCCTGCGCCCCGCCCCGCTCACCGTTGATCACCGCGAACGCTGGCGGGCGGCAGTCGGCGGCTTCATCGGCATCCTGATCACAGGCGTGCTGTGCCGCTGGGCCGATGGCGCCTGGCTGTCGGGCACCTCACTGCCTTGGCTGGTGGCCCCCCTGGGCGCCAGCGCCGTACTGGTGTTCTGCGTGCCCGGCAGCCCGCTGGCCCAGCCTTGGGCCGTGGTGGGCGGCAACACGCTGTCAGCCCTGGTGGGCATCACCTGCGCCAACCTCATCCCTGATCCAGCCTGGGCCGGCGCCACCGCCGTGGGCCTGGCCATTGCCTTGATGTTCGCGTGCCGCTGCCTGCATCCGCCGGGCGGTGCCATGGCCTTGCTGACCAGCCTGGGCCACGTCACGCACTTCTCATTCGCGGCGTTTCCGGCGCTGGTCGATTCCAGCGTGCTGGTGCTGGCAGGCATCGCCTTCAACCAGCTCACGGGCAAGCGCTACCCGCACGCCCAGCAACGGGCCTTGGCACCCGCCGCAGGCGAGCCGCCCCCACGTTTTTCCGCACAAGACCTGGACGCCGCATTGCGCCGCCACAACGAGGTGCTGGACGTGAGCCGCGACGACCTGGAAGCCCTGCTGCGCGAAACCGAGGCCCAGTCCTACCAGCGCCTGTTGGGCGATCTCCGCTGCGAGACTGTCATGACCCGCGATCCCCTCAGCGTGCAGTTCGGTGATTCCCTGCAGACCGCCTGGCGCCTGATGCGCGAGCACAAGGTCAAGGCCCTGCCCGTGGTTGACCGCTGGCACAAGCTGGTGGGCATCGTCACCCTGGCCGATTTCATGAAGCATGCCGACCTGGACCTGCATGAAGGCTTCGCCGAGCGCCTGCGCGGCTTTGTGCGCCGCGTGACCACGGTGCACGCCGACAAGCCCGATGTGGTGGGCCAGATCATGACGCGCCACGTGCGCGTGGCCAGCGCCACCCGCCCGGTGCTGGACCTGGCCGCCGTGTTCTCCGACGGTGGCCACCACCACATCCCGATCATCGACGAGCGCCGGCAACTGGTGGGCATCCTCACGCAGACGGACTTCGTACGGGCGCTGTACCGTGCAGTCGGTGGGCAGGCCGCCGACGCCTACGTTGGCAAGTGAGCGTTTTCACGCTACAATCGCAGGCTTTTCGTCTGTTGCCTTTTGGTTTTGCCTGATTTTTCTATCAGCTTGACCGGCAGGCAGCCCTTGCCGTCCGTGGGTTTGACGCTTCACGACGGCTTCCGCCCGGCCCCGGGTCTTTCCAGGGCGGGGAATCCACAAGGAGCTTTTATGCGTCATTATGAAATCGTGCTGCTGATCCACCCGGATCAAAGCGAGCAAGTTCCGGCCATGCTGGAGCGTTACAAGGGTTCGATCACCGCCGCCGGCGGCCAGATCCACCGCGTCGAAGACTGGGGCCGTCGTCAGCTGGCTTACCAGATCAACAAGCTGGCCAAGGCGCACTACCTGTGCCTGAACATCGAGACGACCAAGGAAACCCTGGCCGAGCTCGAGACCGCCTTCCGCTTCAACGACGCCGTGCTGCGCCACCTGACCGTGGTCCAGGACAAGGCCCTGACCGGCCCGTCCGTGATGATGAAGCAGGTCGAGCGCGAAGAGGCCCGCAAGGCCGCTCAAGACCAGCAGCAAGCCGCAGCCTGATGCCTTGAGCATCAGGGCGTGACGTCGGGCTTTTCGCCTTGGTCGATGCAGTCAACGCGCCAGCAGGCGCCCGCTTCAATGAAGTGGTCCTGACCGCCAGCATCGTCGAACGCAAGGCCCTGCGCTACACCCCCGCCGGTCTACCGGCCCTGGACATCGGCCTCCACCACGAATCAGACGTGGTCGAAGCCCAGCAGCCCCGCAAGGTGGTCTGCGACATCCGGGCCGTGGCGATCGGCCCCCTGGCCGAGCAGCTCAACCGCACCGACATCGGTGCCGAGCTCAAGATCAAGGGGTTCCTGGGGATGACGCGCAACAAGCGCGCACTGCTGCTGCACATCATCGAGCTCCTACCCAATTAACGTATCCGTACACAGAGGTTCCTACCATGGCTATCACTCGTGGCAAAGGCAAGTTCTCCAAAGACCGCAAGGGCAAGCGCAACACCCAGTCGCTGCTGTTCCGCCGCAAGCGTTTCTGCCGCTTCACCGTGGCTGGCGTCGAACAGATCGACTACAAGGATGTCGACACCCTGCGTGACTTCATCGCCGAAAACGGCAAGATCATCCCCGCTCGCCTGACCGGCACGCGCGCCATCTACCAACGTCAACTGACGACCGCCATCAAGCGCGCTCGTTTCCTGGCCATGCTGCCCTACAGCGACCAGCACAAGGCCTAAGGAGTCACTGACATGCAAATCATCCTCCTCGAAAAAGTCGCCAACCTGGGCAACCTGGGTGATGTGGTCAAGGTCAAGGACGGCTTCGCCCGTAACTTCCTGATCCCGACGGGCCAGGCCCGCCGCGCCACCGACAGCGCCATCAAGGAATTCGAAGCCCGCCGCGCCGAGCTCGAAAAGGTCCAGGCCGACAAGCTGGCCGCCGCCCAAGCCCTGGGCGAGAAGCTGGGTGGCAAGACCGTGACGCTGAGCCAGAAGGCTGGCGTCGACGGCCGCCTGTTCGGCTCCGTGACCAACTTCGACATCGCCGAAGGCCTGAAGGCTGCCGGTTACGATGTGGCCAAGCAGCAGGTCCGCCTGCCCAACGGCCCCCTGAAGACGACCGGCGAACACGCCGTGTCCGTGGCCCTGCACACCGACGTGGTCGTCGATGTGACCGTGGCCGTGGTGCCCGAGGCCGAGTAATCCTCTGCCCTGCTTCGGCGCCTTCGGGTGCCGGGCAAGCAAAAGCCGCCCCAGGGCGGCTTTTTTCATGGGCGGGTGATTCGCCGCTCAGGCTTGAGAGGCCGGGGCCGAAGCTGGCGTGCCTGGCGCACCTGCGCTGAGCAGGTAATCCATCACCTCATCAGAGAAGCGCATGCGCTCCCCCTGGATCAGCACCGTGCTCGCATCCACGGGATCGGGCTGCGCCGCCGGCATGCCATGCTCCACCAGCGCCTGCGCGCAGCCCAGCCAGTCACCACCGGGATGGGGCTCATTGCAGGAGCCCCATGACAGGCTGCCCAGCAAATTGCTGCCGTAGCCGTGCTGCTCGGTCCACTGCGCGCCATGGGCCAACAGGAAGCGGGCCAGCGCCGCATTGCCGCGGAAGACGGCCTGGTTCAAGGCCGACGCATCCCAATCACCGCCCTTGGCCGCGACGGGCCAGCCCAGCGTGACCATCAGGCGCACAGCATCATCATGGCCTTGCGAGGCCAGCTCCGACAGCAGACTCAACTGCGCGGAGGACAAGCCTTTGAGCAGCCCAGGATGCTCGGTCAGCAACGCACGTGCGCTGGCTTCATCACAGCGCGCGCATGCAGCGATGAACGCCTCCGTGGGCGCCAAGCCATCGCCATCACTGGAGGGGGCCAGCAGGCGCGCCACATCGGTCAGGCCGAAACGCAGGGCCAGCAGGTGGGCGCTCATGCCGTCACTGGTCTGCACGTGCGGGTTGGCCCCCGCAGCCAGCAGGGCTTCGATGTGCGCCATGGAGCGGCGCCGACGGATACCCCACAGCAAGGGCGTGCGCCAGGCCACCAAGTAGGGATCCGCAGTCGTCTCGTTGGGATCGGCCCCATGGGCCAGCAACAGGCACAGGGCCTCGATGTCATCGTGGTCCAGCGCCCGGAACAGCGCATTGGTGCCGGTGATGCGAGCCCCGGCCTCCAGCAGCAGTTGCAGGCAGGCCGTGCTGTCGCTGTCCAGCGCGTGGTACAGCGATTCGCCATCGTTGGGATCCGCCCCCGCGTCGAGCAGCAGCTTGGTGATCACCGCATCGTGCGTGCGCCCTGCCGCACCATACAAGGCCGACAGTTGCTCGGTGTCAGAAGGCTGCGCCAGCGAGGCCGGCGGCCAGCGGTTGCCCACCGTCTGGTTCGGATCCGCGCCCGCATCAAGCAGGAGCTTCGTGCTGGCCCGCAGCCCTTCACGGTAGGCCGGCAGCTTCGCCAGCCCTGATTGGGTCACGGCCACCAGCGGCGGCAGGCGCAGCGGGCCGCCCACACGGTTTGCCCAGGAAGGATCGCGCTCGATCGTGCGGCGCAGCAGGGCTTCGTCGCCTACGGCACAGGCCAGGTAAGGGTCATCGCCCAACAGGCCAGGGTTCTCCTGCAGCAGGCGCTCGGCCACGGCGGGACGCGTGTTGTCGGTGCCGCCGGCCACATCGCCCGCATAGACCAGCCGCAGCCAGTTGAATACGGCTTTGGCAGGGTCTTCGGTATGGGCGCGGCGCGCGAGGACAAAGCCTTGCAGATCCGCCCAGGAGGCAAAGCCGTACTCGCGGGCCACGCAGGATTGGGCATCGTGCAGGCGCAGGGCCATCTGGGTGATGGCTGGATCCGGTCTGCCAGCGGCCGCCGGCAGGGATGCCCGAAAGCGCTCGATGGCACCTGGATCACCGTCCCGGTACAGGGACAGCAGCTCCTTGGCTTGTTTCTTGAGATGGCCCGGATCGGGCCGAGCGGGCAAGCGTTTCATGTGAACCTCCGTGCACATAGCGCCGACGGCCCGCAAATCCGGCTGCACAAAGGCTGTGGCCACCAAGGCCGTGTCAGCACATGAAGAGGCAAGTGGGTTCAACCCTTCCCGCGGGCCCGGGCGCGGCTTGCACCGCGGCCCGGATGTTAGCTCACCCGCCGGCCGTCTGCTTGAAGGCCATCACGGCCTGGTTGCGCAGGGTGCGCAGCAGCGACAGCTCCTTCTCGGTGATCAGCAGGCTCTCGGCCTGGCCCTTGTCGGCGTAGATCAGGCCCAGCACCATGTCCTGGCCCTGGCGCTTCATCGACATCGGCAGCAGCAGAAAGGTGGGCGCCTGCACGCGCTCCTGGAACCAGTCGGGCAAGCGCGAAGCCACGGAGCGCACGCTGGCATCGGCGATCAGGGTGTCCACGCCTTTCACACACACGGCGGAGAACAGGTCCACCGGCGCGCCCTCAGCGACCTTGAGCGGCACCTTGAACACGCCTTTGAGGGCATCAGCGCCCTCGCCCAGGCCGATACGCCCCACCAGTTGCGCGCTGCGTGCATCGCGCAGGCAGAAGATCACGCGACGGCAATCGAGCGCGCGGTAGACCGTCTCCAGAATCATCTGCAGCACGTCGTTGAGCTTGAAGCTGTCAACCATGCTGTTGGCGATGTCCTGGATGCCGCTGGTGAGGATGCCGGCCGAATCCACCGGCGGCGGCTCGGCGCCCAGCACGATCAGCGCGCCGTCCTCATCGGGCGTGGCCAGGCCGAGCGCTTCGGCCGAGGGGCCTTCTTCGCCACCAGCATTGGGCGCATCAACGTAGTAGGCCTCCAGCAGGCGCTCAGCGGGTGAGTCACGCGGCACATCGAGCTTGATGACCTGGGTGAGTTCGGTCAGGCGCTTGCGGGCACGGGCCGCGGCCTCCTGCAGCGCATCGGGCGGAAGGTTCAGGGCCACGGCGTACTGCCGGGTCAATGACTGCAGGCGCCCGCCCAGCTCGGAGGGCTCGCTCCACAGCATGGTGTCAGCGGCTTCGTTGGCCAGGCTGGCCCACCACAGGGAACGCTCCGGGCGCGCCGCCAGTGAACGCCCCGGCACACTGCCCGCGGGTGCCACCATGGCATAGAGCATCGTGTCGGGCAGGTTCCAGGTCTTGCCCACGGCCACGCCCAGCTGCTGCACGGGCATGCCCAGCACCTTGCGGCTGGCCTCGGCCTCGCCCATGGCGGCCTCGCCGTTGTCCTGCCGGTTGATCAGGCGACGGATCTCATGCGCATCTTCCGGCAGGTAGAACTCCACCAGCAGGCGCCCCAGATTGCGAAACAGCGACTCGATGAAGGCCTGCTCGGCCTCGGCCGGGGTGCCCGCCAGTTCGCTGGCCAGGGTGCCAGCCATCACCGTGCGCAGAAACTCTTCCTTGAGCTGCTGGGCGTGCTGCTTGTCTTGCATGTGCTCGACCAGCATCAGCGACAGCGCCAGGTTGCGGATGCCAGCCACGCCAATCAGCGTCACCGCGCGCGACACGGTGCTGATGGAATCGCTGCCGGCGCGCCGGTAGTAGGCGGTGTTGACCACGCGCAGCAGCTTCTGCGTGAGCGCCACGTCCTTGAGGATCTCGTCGCACAGGCGGCTCAGGCTTTCGTTCTCGGCCTCGCTCATGGCCTGGATACGCGACACGGACGCCCCCAACGTGGGGAAATCGCTCTTCTGGCGCATGCGGCGCAGCAGGAATTCCAGCGTGACGGCATCGTCACCGCGAACGGCAGAAGCAGCCTGGTCAACGGTCATGGTGGGGTGAACCGGCAGAAGTGGAAATAACGCGCATGCCCATTTGATCGCAACTTCGGTGACCGGAAAACCAAATATTGATGCAAGCCACACTTTTTGTCACGGCCTGGCGGGGCTTGCAGCACTTGGCAGACAGTTATCCCGCACTGCCCACCGCATTTCCCCCGGATTTCCCAAGGTGCTCCACAGACTTGTCCACAGCCCGGTACGCCGCCACCTTTTATGATCGCAACCCTATGGCCGCAGTCTTTCCCACCCCCTTTCCTGGCGCCGGCGGCGCCTCCTCCAGCGACGAGATCGCGCGCCTGCGCGTGCCGCCGCATTCCATCGAGGGTGAGCAATCCGTGCTGGGCGGCCTGCTGCTGGACAACTCCGCCTGGGACCGTGCGGCCGACCTGCTCACCAGCAGCGATTTCTACCGGCACGAACACCAGCTGATCTTCAATGCCATCCAGCAGTTGGTGAACGCCTCCAAGCCGGCTGACGTGATCACGGTGTTCGAGCAGTTGCAGATGCAGGGCAAGGGCACGGAGGTGGGCGGCCTGGCCTACCTGAACGCGCTGGCGCAGAGCGTGCCCAGCGCGGCCAACATGCGCCGCTACGCCGAGATCGTGCGCGAGCGCGCCATCCTGCGCAAGCTGGTCACAGCCAGCGACGAGATCGCCACCAACGCCTTCAGCCCGGATGGCCGTTCGGTGTCGGACATCCTCGACGAGGCCGAAGCCAAGATCATGCGCATCGGCGAGGAAGGCAACAAGAACAAGCAAGGCTTCCACGCGATGGATGGCCTGGTGGTCGACCTGCTCGACCGCGTGCAAGAGCTGGCCGACAACGGCTCGGAAGACGTGACCGGCGTGCGCACGGGCTACTTCGAGATGGACAAGATGACGGCCGGCCTGCAAAAGGGCGACCTGATCATCCTGGCCGCACGCCCGTCGATGGGCAAGACCGCCTTTGCGCTGAACATCGGTGAGAACGTGGCCGTGAACGAAGGCCTGCCCGTGGCCATTTTTTCCATGGAAATGGGCGCCTCTCAGCTGGCACTGCGGATGGTGGGCTCCATCGGCCGCATCAACCAGCAGAACCTGCGCACGGGCCGCCTGAGCGACGACGAATGGGGCCGCCTGAGCGAGACGGTCGAGAAGCTGCGCACGGCCAACGTCTTCATCGACGAGACCCCGGGCCTGTCACCCAATGAACTGCGCGCCCGTGCACGTCGCCTGGCGCGTCAGTTCGGCGGCACGCTGGGCCTGATCATCATCGACTACCTGCAGCTGATGAGCGGCTCCGGCGGCAACGAAGAGAACCGAGCCACCGTGATCGGCGAGATCTCGCGGGGCCTGAAGGCCCTGGCCAAGGAGCTGCAGTGTCCGGTGATCGCCCTGTCGCAGTTGAACCGCTCGGTGGAAACGCGCCCTGACAAGCGCCCGATGATGTCCGACCTGCGCGAATCCGGCGCCATCGAGCAGGATGCCGACGTGATCATGTTCATCTACCGCGACGAGTACTACAACAAGGAATCGAAGATCCCGGGCACGGCCGAGATCATCATCGGCAAGCAGCGTAACGGCCCCGTGGGCAGCCTGCACCTGGCCTTCCTGAAATCGAACACGCGCTTCGAGAACCTGGCGCCGGGCACCTACATCGGCGGTGGTGACGAGTACTGATCGCCCGGGGTTGATGGGCCTTTGCCGCACCATCGCTGGCTCACTTGAACAGGCCGCGCAGCTTGTTCTTGAGTTGCTCTTCGCGCGAGGGCTTGGGCGCACTGGCGCCTGAGGCCGCCGGCTCGGCAGACTTGCCCAGCAACTTGGCCTTGAGCTCATCTTCCAGCCGCCCCTTGAGGGTGTTCTGCAGCGAGCCCACGGCCACGCCAGACCACTGGATCTTCCAGTCCAGCGCATCGAAGGGCCCCGCGAGCTTCACCGGCACGGTCAGCCCCTTGAGCGCATCGATCTCGGCACCGCCCTGCCCCTTCACCGTGCCCGTCACCGTGGTGTTGACTGTGTAGTCCACACGCTGGCGTACCAGGTCCACACTGCCCTCGCCGCCCAGCCTCAGGAAGGGGCTCTTGGCCGACAGATCCTTGTTGCGTGCCACGCCATCCTTGATCTGGAAACTGGCCGACAACTCGGTGAAGTCGGTCTTCTCGACCTGGCTGCTGCGTTGCACCTCATCGCTCTTGCCCCCCAGGCCCCCCAGACGCGCCTTGGCATCGCGCAATGACTTGGCCAGGTTGATGCCCTTGACGGCACCATCGCGCAGCAACAAGGAGGCCGTGCCATCCAGCCCCGAGGTGAGCTGGGGCATGGTTCGCCCGCCGGTGTTCACATCCCACTTGAGCTGGCCTCGCCCTTCCAGCACATCCTTGCCCGCCACATCCTTCAGCAAGGCGTTGATGTCCACGTTCTCGGCCGTGCCGCGCAAGGCCAGCTTCTGGTTCGCGCCGGCCTGGGCGTTGCCCTGGGCCTGCAAGCGCCCGCCCCAGGCGCCGCCAGACAGGTTCTGCAGCGTCAGCCGCCCTTGTTCAATGGTGGCCAGCAGCCTGGCATCGCTGACACGGTACTGGCGCACGGCGAGTTGCCCGGCCGACAGCTCGAAGCGCCCATCCACCAGGGACAGCACAGACAGGTCCACCGGGGTATCACCGCTCGACCGCGAACTTGCAGACTTGGCGATCTGAGCCGGGCCGGCATCAGCACCAGAGGCCGGTTTGGCCGCAACACCAGGCTTGGCCGATGCCCCCGATGCAGGCAGCAGGCGATTGAGGTCCAGCGACGTGAAGCTGGCCACGGCCTGCACCTTGGGCACGCCAACGCCCATCTTGGCTGTGCCCTTGGTGTCGAACGGGTTGGCATTGAGTTGGCCCTTCAGGCTCCAGGACGCCTGGCCTCCTGTCTTGCCCTCCACCTCACCCTGGACTGCAGCCTGACCGGTGGCCTGGATCTGCAGCGCAGGCAGCGAGGGCTCCTGCACCGTGGCCTGCAATGTAAAGCCTTGCAGGGCCACTTCGCGCGCTGGCGCCTGAACATCCAGATCGGCCTGTGTGCGGCCCTTGATCTCTCGTGTGCCGCCATCGCCGGCCATGCGCACGGTGAAGTCCAGGGCCAGGGCCGGCACCTTAAAGCGCTGGAACCCGCCGGAAGGCGCATCGCTCTTGAACGTCGCATCCACCGCCGTCGGGCCCGCCAGCGACACGTTCCCCTCCAGCGTGCTGCCCCGGATCTCATCGCCCTTCACGGCCAGCTCCGACCAGTTGAGTTCGGCATTGAGCGGCTGCCCGCCCTGCCGCGCCGCCACCTTGGTGGCCAGCTTGTACAGCTGCAGCGACTGGGCGGCCGGGTCGTACTCGAACCGCTCCAGGCTGAGCCGGGCGTTCTCCACCACCAGCCCCACCACTTGAGCGCCACCGTCGATGGACAGGCCCTGCGCCTGCGCAGCGCCCTTGGCAGCATCCCAGCGCAAGGCATCGGCCTTGAGCGTCGCCTTCACCTGCCGGGCGCCCAGCGCATCGCCCTCCACATCCAGAGCCAGCTTGTCGATCAGCACGGTGTTCTGGGCCAGCTGGGGTGTCAGGGACAGACTGCCTCGCACCCCGATCGATGCTGGCGAGGGCTTGCTCAACACGGCCTGCGCCTTGAGCTGGATATCCGTCTGCAGCCCGTCGGCCAGCCGGCCGCTGTCGAAGCTCTGCAGCACCACCTTGCCCTGCACGCCCGTCTTGCGGTCGTCCACGTCCAGGGCAACGTCCTTGAGCGCAATGCCCGCCACCTCGAAAGCCACGGGCTCGCCGGGCTGATCGTCTTCTGGCCGAGGCTCGTCATCGGGCTTGAGCAGGTCATCGATGTTACTGCGCCCCTGCGCGTCACGCGCATAGCGCAGGGATACGCCATGGGCCTGCACACGGTTCACGCGCAACTGCCTTTGCAGCAGCGGCAGGGCCTGCACCGACAGCTCCAGCCCTTCGGCAGAGGCAAAGGCCTGCTCGCGCTGATGCTCGCTCAGGCGCACCTGGCTGAGCTTCACGTGCAGGCTGGGCCACAGCCCCAAGCTGATGGGGCCCTGCAGCACCAGGGTGCGCTGGTAGTCGGTGCGCACCTTGTCGATGAGCACATCCTTGTAGCGGTTGGGATCGAAGGTGGCCAGCAGGTAGGCCACCACGGCCACCGCCAGCACCACCAGGATGCCCACGCCCCATGCCAACCTGCGCAACCACACCACGGCCAGCCCTTTCCAGCGTTGTCGTCACACCCTTGTACCAAAGAAAACGGGGCCCCGCAGGGCCCCGTTCTGATGAGCCTGACTGCGCCAGGCCCGTGTGTGAGCAGGTGTGAACGAACTCAGTCGTCGTTGCCGCCGAAGAAGCCCAGCAGGCTCAGCAGCGACTGGAACACGTTGTAGACGCTCAGATAGACGTGCAGCGTGGCCGTGACGTAGTTCGTCTCGCCGCCATCGACCACCTGCTTGAGGTCGTACAGGATGAAGGCAGAGAACAGGGCCACGGCCAGGGCCGAGATGGTCAGCATCAGGGCCGGCAGCTGCAGGAAGATGTTGGCCACGATGGCCAGCAGCAGCACGATGGCGCCCACCGTCAGCCACTTGCCCATGCCGCTGATGTCACGCTTGATGGTGGTGGCCAGCGTGGCCATGGTCACGAAGACCAGGCCTGTGCCGCCAAAGGCCAGCGCGATCAGCTGGGCACCATTGGAGAAGCCCAGCACCCGGCCGATCAGACGCGACAGCATCAGTCCCATGAAGAAGGTGAAGGCCAGCAGCAGCACCACGCCGATACCGGAGTTCTTGTTCTTCTCGATGGCATAGAAGAAGCCGAAGGCCACTGCCATGAACACCAGGAAGCCGATGAAGGGGCTGCCGGCAAAGAAGCTGAAGTTGAACGCCACGCCTGCCCAGGCACCCAGCACAGTGGGCACCATCGACAGGGCCAGCAGGGCGTAGGTATTGCGCAGCACGCGCTGCCGCTGCCCGCTCAGGGCGCTGCCATAGGCAACGTCAAGGGGTTTGAGGGATTGGTCCATGTGTGCTCCGTGTTGACAGATCGGCGAACAGGTCGCCAGCCAATTGAACAGGTCTTCCGCACCATGCGGAACCTTCATTCATTTGACATTCAGATTGCATTGTAGTTCCCCTCGGCGGGTTTCGGACAGCCCTGCACCGCGTGGGGTCGATGCAACTGCGGCCCATTCCGGGGCTTCTTCAGCGGCGCCGCAGGGATTCGTACAGGCAGATGGAGGCGGCCATGGCCACGTTCAAGGACTCTTCGCCGCCTGGCTGGGGGATGCTCACCGTCATGTCACAACGGCGCATCAGCTCAGGGGCGATGCCCTGCCCCTCGTGCCCCAGCACCCACGCGCAGGGATCAGGCAGGGGCGCCTGCGGCAGGCTGTGGTCGGCGTGGGAGCTGGTGGCCAGCAAGGGCACTTCCAGCGCGTCCAGATCGTTCAGGGCCGCATTTTCCACCAGGTGCAATCCCCAGTGGGCACCCATGGCGGCGCGCAGTACCTTGGGTGACCACAGCGCGGCGGTGCCCTTCAAGGCCACCACCTGCCGCGCGCCCAGCGCTGAAGCCGCTCGCAGGATGGTGCCCACGTTGCCCGCGTCCTGAAGCCGGTCAAGGATCACGGTGGGCAGCCCAGGCTGGACGGCCTGCACCGACTCATGCTTGAGGACAAAGCCCAGCCGGGCGGGAGATTCCAGGCCGGTGAAGCTCTTCCACAGCCCCTCGGGCACGACCACCACCCTGCCCGCCCGCGATGCCAGGGCCGTGAGGTGATCGGCCTGGGTGTCTTCGCGCAGCGCACAGCCCTCAGGCCCCGTCCAGGCCGTGTCGGCGATCACCGCCATCGGCACCGGGGCACCGCGCGTCAGGCAGGCCGAGCACAGGTGGTCGCCCTCCAGCCAGAGCTCACCCAGCTTACGGTAGGCCCCTGGGTCGGCCGCCAGCTTGCGCAGGCGCTGCAGCAAGGGGTTGTCGCGGGAGGTGATCTGCTGAACAGCGGGCATGGGAACAGGTTATGTAGGCAGCAGCCCCATCAGGGCAGCGGCCGGATCTCCAGGGCCTCGCGCACCGGCGAAAAGCTACGCCGATGTTCGGGGCAGGCGCCATGCGCTGCCAACGCGGCCAGGTGAGCCGCCGTGCCATAGCCCTTGTGGCCATCGAAGCCGTATAGGGGGTAGCGTTCGTGCAGTTGCTGGCACAGCCGGTCACGGTGCACCTTGGCCAGGATGGAGGCCGCGGCGATGGCCGTGACCTTGGCATCGCCCTGCACGATGGCCTCGGCCGGCACCTTGAGCACGGGCAGGCGGTTGCCATCGACCAGCACCTGGGCAGGCTTCAGGCGCAGCCCTTCGACAGCGCGCTTCATGGCCAGCATCGTGGCCTGCAGGATGTTGATCTGGTCGATCTCTTCGACACTGGCCTCGGCGATGCACAGGCACAGGGCCTTGGCGCGGATCTCGTCGAACAGCCGCTCGCGCGTGGCCGGCGTGAGCTTCTTGGAATCGTTCAGGCCCTTGATGGGCTGCTGGTCGTCCAGGATGACGGCTGCGGCCACCACGGGGCCTGCCAGCGGGCCACGGCCGGCCTCGTCCACGCCGGCCACCAGGCCGACGGGTGTCCACAGCAGATCGAGCTGCTGCGGCACGATGATGGGCGCTTCAGCGCGCTTCGAGGACTTGCGCGATGGCATCGCTGGCACAGCGGGCAGTGTCCCGCTTCAGAAGGTGGTGCATCTCGGTGAAACGCTGACGAACGGCATCGGCCTTGGCCGGGTGATCGAGCCAGTCCAGCACATCCCGGGCCAGTTGCTCCGGGTTGGCCTCATGCTGGAGGCGCTCAGGCACCAGGAACTCGCGCGCCAGGATGTTGGGCAGGCCGATCCACGGAAGATAGCCCATGTTGCGCATCAGCAGCCAGTTCAAGCTGTTGAGGCGGTAGGCGATCACCATGGGTGTCTTGAACAAAGCGGCCTCCAGCGTGGCGGTGCCGCTGGCGATCAGCGTCACATCGCAGGCGGCCAGCACCTCGTGCGAGTGGCCATCGACCAAGGTGAGCGGCGCATCCGGCGCATGCTCGGCCACCAGGGGCTCGATCATGGTGCGTCGGCCTGGCGCCATGGGCAGCACGAAGCGCAGCTCAGGCCGCTGGCGAGCCAGCAGTGCCACCGTTTGCAGGAAGGCCGGGCCGATGTACTTGATCTCGGAGCGGCGGCTGCCGGGCAGCACGGCCACCACGGTGTCGCTGTCCTTGAGCCCCAGCGCCTGGCGCGCCGCAGCCCTGGGCGGGATCAAAGGGATCTTGTCAGCCAGCGGATGGCCCACGTAGCTGGCCGGGATGCCGGCACGCTCGTAGATCTGCGGCTCGAAGGGGAACAGGCACAGCATGTGATCCACCGACTGGTGGATCTTGTGGATGCGCTTGCCGCGCCAGGCCCAGATCGAAGGGCTGACGAAATGGACGGATTTGACACCTCCCGCCTTCAGCCGAGTCTCCAGGCCCAGGTTGAAATCGGGTGCATCGACGCCGATGAACAAATTGGGCGGATCAGCCAGCAGGCGATCACCCAGCTGCGTGCGGATGCCAGAGAGCTCTCGGTAATGGCGCAGCACCTCCACGAAGCCGTTGACGGCCAGCTTCTCGTACGGCCACCAGGCTTCGAAGCCATGCGCGGCCATCTTGGGGCCACCGATCCCGGCCGAAGGCAAGCCCGGCCAGCGCTCGCGCAAGCCGCTCAGCAGCAGGCCTGCGAGCAGATCGCCCGAGGCCTCGCCGGCCACCATCGCGATGCGTGGTGAGCCATTCGGTTCCGCCCAGCTCGCCATGTCAGCGGACGATGCCTCGGGTGGAGGCCGCCAGGAAGGACAGCATCAGCGCCACATCGGCCACGGCCTCGGGGTGCGAGACCTTCAGACCGTCGATCTGGCCCTTGGCCTGCTCCAGCGTCAGGCCCTGGCGGTACAGCGCCTTGTGCATCTGCTTGACGGCCGACAGGCGTTCGGCGCTGAAGCCACGACGGCGCAGGCCTTCCAGGTTCACGCCATGCGCTTCGGCCATGTTGCCCTGCGCCATCACGAAAGGCGGCAGATCCTGGCCCAGCGCGGTGCACATGCCGGTCATGGCGTGCGCACCGATCTTCACGAACTGGTGCACACCGCTCATGCCACCCACGATGGCCCAGTCGCCCACGCGCACATGGCCGGCCAGCTGCACGCTGTTGGCCAGGATGATCTTGTTGCCCACGCGGCAGTCGTGCGCCACGTGCACATAGGCCATGATCCAGTTGTCATCGCCCACGCGGGTGAGGCCTTCGTCCTGCACCGTGCCGGTGTTGAAGGTGCAGCACTCGCGGATGGTGTTGCGGTCGCCGATCTCCAGGCGGGTGGGTTCGCCTGCGTACTTCTTGTCCTGCGGATCGCCACCCACGGCCACGTTCGAATAGAACTTGTTGTCGCGGCCGATGGTGGTGTGCCCCTCGATCACGCAATGGGCGCCAAAGCTGGTGCCCTCGTCGATGCGCACGTTCGGGCCGACGATGGTGTAGGCGCCGATGGTGACGTTCTCGCCCAGTTGGGCCTTGGGGTCGACCAGCGCGGTGGGATGGATGTTGGCCATCGCGACGCTCCTGTCAGTCGATGCGGCGCATCGTGCACATCAGCTCGGCCTCGACGGCGATCTCGCCATCAACCAGGCCCTGCGCCTTGAACTTGTAGATGCCGGCCTTGGCCCGCAGAACGGTCACGTCCAGGATCAGCTGGTCACCCGGCTCCACCGGGCGCTTGAAGCGCGCGTTGTCGATGCCGACGAAGTAGTACACCGTCTTGTCGTCCGTCTTGACGCCCTGGCTGGAGAAGGACAGCAGCGCGGCAGCCTGGGCCAGCGCCTCCAGCATCATCACGCCGGGCATGACCGGGCGGTGCGGGAAGTGGCCGGTGAAGTACGGCTCGTTGATCGTAACGTTCTTGACGGCGCGGATGCGCTTGTTCTCCTCGAGTTCCAGCACACGGTCCACCAGCAGGATGGGGTACCGGTGCGGCAGCAGTTCGAGGATCTTGTGGATGTCCATCTTCACGGTCATGGGAATTTTCTTTCAAGTGCGCGAAGACGCTCGCGCAGCGAATGGAGTTGGCGCAGCGTGGCCGCATTCTTTTCCCAGGACGCGTTGTCGTCGGAGGGAAAGATGCCGGTGTACTGGCCAGGTTTGTTGATGGAGCGCGAGATGAGCGTGCCGGCGGAAATGTGAACGTGGTCGACCAGGGTGAGGTGGCCCAGGATCATGCCGCTGCCGCCCACGGTGCAGTGCTTGCCGATGGTGGTGCTGCCGGCCACGCCGACGCAGCCGGCCATGGCCGTGTGCGCCCCCACCTTCACGTTATGGGCGATCTGCACCAGGTTGTCCAGCTTGACGCCTTCTTCGAGGATGGTGTCGCCCAGGGCGCCGCGGTCCACGCAGGTGTTGGCGCCCAGCTCCACGTCGTCACCGATGCGCACGGTGCCCAGTTGCTCGATCTTTTCCCAGCGCCCTTTCACCGGCGCGAAGCCGAAGCCATCGGCCCCGATGACCACGCCGCTGTGCAGGATGCCGCGCTCGCCGATCACGCAGTCGAATCCGATGGTGACGCGCGCCGCCAGACGGGTTTCAGCGCCGATGCGCGCACGCGCACCGATCACACAGTGCGAGCCGATGATCACGCCATCACCGATCACGGCACCGGCCTCGATCACGGCCAGCGGGCCAACATCCACATCCGCACCCAGTGTGGCCGAGGGATCAATCACGGCCGAGGGGTGAATGCTGGGCGCCGCACGTGGGCGCACGCGCTTGGCCCACCACTGGCTGAGGCGTGCGAAGTAAAGGTAGGGATCGTCAGCAACGATGGCCGCGCCACCACGGGCCACGGCTTCTTCACGCACGGCCGGCGACACGATCACGCAGCCAGCCTGCGTGCTCTGCAGTTGCGCGCGGTACTTGGGGTTCGCCAGAAACGAAATGCAGCCGGGGTCGGCTGCATCGAGGGGGGCGATTCGGATGACCGGCTGGTCCGGTGGCCCGAGCAATTCGCCGCCCAGGTCCTGGACCAGATCGCCCAGCGTCGCCTCGAAAGGCGCGCCGGGCTGGACGGGCGTCGGGTTCACTTGCCGGATCCGTTGAGGGCCTTGATCACCTTGTCGGTGATGTCCACGCGGGGGCCTGCGAACACGGCCTCTTGCACGATCAGGTCGTATTTTTCGCTGTCGAAGATCTGCTTGACCACTCGGTTGGCGCGGTCGAGCACGCCGGCGAGTTCTTCGTTCTTGCGCTGGTTCAGGTCTTCCTGGAACTCACGGCGCTTGCGCTGGAACTCACGGTCCTGTTCGACCAGATCGCGCTGACGGCGGCTGCGTTCGCTCTCGGAGAGCGTGGGCGCATCCTTCTCGAACTTGTCGGAGGCCGACTTCAGGCGCGTGGCCACGTCGGACAGGTCCTTCTCGCGGCGGCTGAACTCGCTTTCGAGCTTGGACTGGGCAGCCTTGGCCGGGCCTGCATCACGCAGCACGCGATCGAGGTTGACATACCCGATCTTGAGCTCCTGGGCCTGCGCCACCATGGCCGCGGCGGTCAGCGCGCACAAGGCCAGGCCGCGGGCCAGGGGTTTGAGAAAGGAATTCATGGTCTGCAGGGACATCAGAAGGCGGTGCCGATCTGGAACTGGAGTTTCTGGATTTTATCGTGATCGAACTTGCGGATGGGCTCACCGTAGCTGAGCTTGAGCGGCCCCACCGGCGAGACCCAGCTGATGCCGATACCCACGGAGGCGCGCAGGTCGTCCAGCGAGGTTGTCTGATCCTCGCCCCACACGTTGCCTGCATCGGCGTAACCGAACAGGCGCAGGGTGCGGTCATTGCCCGAGCCAGGGAACGGCACGTACAGCTCGGTGTTCAGGTTGATGCGTTTGGTGCCGCCGATGTAGGCGCCCTGCACATCCACCGGGCCCAGCGAGTTCTGATCGAACCCGCGCACGGTACCCAGGCCACCGCCGAAGAAGTTCTTGAAGATGGGGTACGGCTTGCCGCTCAGGCCCTTGCCCCAACCCAACTCGCCGTTGATGCCCAGGGTGAAGCCCCTGGCCAGCGGCCAGTACTGCTGGTACTGCAGGTTGGTCTTGATGTAGCGGGTATCACCGGCCACGCCCCATTCGAGGTTGACGCGCTGGTAGCTGCCGGCGTTGGGCACCAGCACGCTGTCACGGCCGTCACGGGCCCAGCCCAGGGTCAACGGGATGCTCAGGCTGCGGTCACCGAACTGCTCGCGGTACAGGTAGTAGCTCACGGGCAGGCCGACATCGCCCTTGATCGTGGTCTGTTCGATGCCGATGCCGAAGAACACCGTGTCGAACTCGGTGAAAGGCACCCCGAAGCGGATGGCCGCGCCGGGGGTGATCAGCTCATAGTCACCGCCCTGCGTGCGCAGCGGCCTGGTGGTGCGGTAGAACAGGTCGACCGAGCGCGAGATGCCGATGTCCGTGAAGTACGGGTCGGTCGTGCTCAGCACGACGGTGCGGTTGAACTTGCTGGTGTTGAACTCCAGGCCCAGGTAGTTGCCGGAGCCGAACACGTTGTCCTGCTTGATCGAGGCCGACAACGAGAGCTTGTCCGCGCTGGAGAAGCCCGCGCCCAGCATCAGGTTGCCGGTCGGCTTTTCCTCGACCGTCATGGTCAGGTCGACCTGATCCTGCGTACCAGGCACTTCGGCCGTGTCGACCGACACCTGCTTGAAGTAGCCCAGGCGGTCCACGCGGTCACGCGAGAGCTTGATCTTCTGACCGTCGTACCAAGCCGATTCGTACTGGCGGAACTCCCGGCGCACGACCTCGTCACGCGTGCGGGAGTTACCGGCCACGTTCACACGGCGCACGTAGGCACGGCGCTGCGGCTGGGCCTGGAACACGGCAGCCACCTGCCCCTTTTCACGGTCGGCTTCAGGCCTGAACTCGACACGCGCGAAGGCGTAGCCATAGGCGGCGAACTTGTCGGTGAAGGCCTTGGTGGTGGACGCCACATCCTCGGCCTTGTAGGGCTCGCCGGGCTTGACGCTGACCAGAGAGCGGAACTCTTCTTCCTTGCCCAGGAATTCACCTTCCAGGCGCACGGAGGTGACGGTGTACTTGATGCCCTCGGTCACGTTGATCGTGATGGAGATGTCCTGCTTGTCCGGCGAGATCGACACCTGGGTGGAGTCGATGCGGAAATCCAGGTAGCCGCGGTTCTGGTAGTAGGCCTTGATGGTTTCCAGATCGGCGTTGAGCTTGGCGCGCGAGTACTGGTCGGACTTGGTATACCAGGTCAGCCAGCCGCCGGTGGTCAGCTCCATCTGCGACTTGAGCGTGCTTTCGCTGAAGGCCTGGTTGCCAGTGATGCGCACGTTCTTGATCTTGGCAATCTCGCCTTCCGTGACGGTGAAGGTCACGTTGACGCGGTTGCGCTCGACCGGGGTGATGGTGGTCACCACTTCGGCGCCGTACAGGCTGCGCGACAGGTACTGGCGCTTGAGCTCCTGCTCAGCACGGTCGGCCAGGGCGCGGTCGAAGGGCTGGCCTTCGCCGATGCCGATGTCGCGCAGGGCCTTGACCAGCACGTCCTTGTCGAACTCCTTGGTGCCGGTGAACTCGACGCGCGAGATCACGGGGCGTTCTTCGACGACCACGACGACGATGTTGCCGTCGATCTGGATGCGCACATCCTTGAACAGGCCCGTGGCGAACAGCGAGCGCAGACCGGCCGCACCCTTGTCGTCGGTGTAGGTGTCACCCACGCGGAACGGCAGCGAGCCGAACACCGTACCGGCGTCGGTGCGCTGCAGGCCCTCGACCCGGATGTCCCGAAGGACGAAAGGCTCGACCGCGAAGGCCGGAATCTGGGCCAGCGAGGCCGCCAGCAACGCAGCCACGAGTGTCGGCTTGAGCCGATGATGGTTCAGCACGGAAAATTGCATCGGGTGTCAGTGCATGCCCAGCAAGCGGGCGAAATCGTTGTAGAGGGCCAGTGACATCATCAAGAACATGACGGCCACGCCACCGCGCTGCAGCCGCTCGAGCCACGCATCGGAAACGGGCCGTCCGGTCACGCCTTCGAAAAGATAATACATGAGGTGTCCGCCATCCAGAATCGGCAACGGCAGCAGGTTCAGCACGCCCAGGCTCACGCTGACCATGGCCAGGAAACCCAGGTAGTAGGCCCAACCCAGCTCGGCGGAACGGCCAGCATAGTCGGCAATGGTGAGCGGCCCGCTGAGGTTCTTGATCGAGGCCTGGCCGATCAGCATCTTGCCCAACATGTCCAGCGTCAGCGTGGAGATGTCCCAGGTGCGCTGCGCGGCCTTGGTCAGCCCTTCCAGCGCCCCGTAGTTCACGAGCACCATTTCCACCGGCGAGCCGATCTCGGCCACGATGCGGGGCACGCGCTGCTCACCTTCCGTGCGGATCACGGGCGTCACGCTCAGGGTCAGGCGCTGGCCATCGCGCTGCACCTCCAGCGACAGGGGGCGGGCGATGCCTTGTGGCGCGCTCTGCGAGATCCACTGGCGCAGCTGGCCGGCATCGCGCGGCTCACGGCCGTCCACGGCCAGCACTTTGTCGCCCGCCTTCAGGCCTGCCGCTTCGGCGGGGCCACCCTCGATCACGCGGCGGATCTCGGCGCTGGCGTAGGGGCCGGAAAAACCCAGTCGGTCCATCAGCTTGGGATCGACATCCGCGGCGGACAGGCGTGCAGTGTTCAGCAGAAGTTCAACCGTCTCGCCTGGCTCACGCCCCTGCCCCGCCCGGCGCACCTGCAGGCGCAGGTCTTCGGACTGCAGCACGGAGTCCGTCAGGTGCCATTGCAGATCGCTCATGGAGCGCACCGGCTGCCAATCGGCAGCCTCGCCATCGGCGGCGGCTGCCAGCGCAATCACCTCGTCACCCGACTGCATGCCGGCCGAGGCCGCGATGGACGCGGGCACCGGCGCGGCCAGACGCGCCTTGAGCTCCTGCACACCCGCCCAATTCACGATGGCGTACAGCAGCACGGCCAGCAGCAGGTTGGCGGCAGGCCCGGCGGCCACGATGAAGGCGCGTTGCGACAAGGGCTTGCGGTTGAACGCACGCTGCTGATCCACCGGCGGCACCGGCCCTTCACGCTCGTCGAGCATCTTGACGTAGCCGCCCAGGGGAAGCGCCGAGACGACGAATTCCGTCTCGCCGCGCTGGCGACGCCACAGCACACGGCCAAAACCCACGGAAAAGCGCAGAACCTTGACATTGCATGCCACGGCGGCACGGTAGTGCCCGTACTCGTGGATCACCACGAGCACGCCGATCGTGACCAGAAAGGCCAGCACGGTGGTCAACATCATCCTGCTCCTAGAGGCCGGGGCTTCTTCATTGCTGCGCGATGGTACCCGAGGTCTGGGCCACCGCAACCGTGCCGCACCGCCCGACCTGCGCACGCGCCACCGATCGGGCACGCGCATCCAGGGCCAGCAAGGCCTCGACGCTGGCGGCATCGCCCTGTGCCACGGCCACGCCGGCCAAGGTGCCCTCGTTCACCGCATGGATCTGATCGAAGCGAATCCGCCCTTGCAGAAAGGCTTCCACGGCGATCTCGTTGGCAGCATTGAGCACGCAAGTGGCGCCATCTTGCGCCTTCAGCGTCTGCCAGGCCAGCTTGAGGCCCGGGTAGCGGCGCTCGCAGGGCTCGTTGAAGGTGAGCGACGACAGCCGTGTGAAATCAAGTAAATCCGCGCCGGATTCGATGCGCTCGGGCCACGACAGGCCATAGGCAATGGGCACGCGCATGTCGGGCGTACCCAACTGGGCCAGCACCGAACGATCACGGCACACCACCATCGAGTGGATGATGCTCTGCGGGTGGATGACGACCTTGATGCTCTCAGGCGCCAGATCGAACAGCCAGCGCGCCTCGATCACCTCGAGCGCCTTGTTCATCATCGTGGCCGAATCGACCGAAATCTTGCGTCCCATCACCCAGTTGGGGTGGGCACAGGCTTGATCAGGGGTGATGTCTGCGAACGTGGCCGGATCGCGCTGCCGGAACGGCCCGCCAGATGCGGTCAGCACGATGTGGTCGATGCGCTGCGCCCAGGTCGATGGATCCTCAGGCAGGCATTGGAAGATGGCTGAATGCTCACTGTCGATGGGCAGCAGCGTGGCGCCGCCTTCGCGCACCGCCTGCATGAACAGGGCGCCGCCCACCACCAGGGCCTCCTTGTTGGCCAGCAGCAGGCGCTTGCCCGCACGCGCGGCGGCCAGGCACGGCGGCAGGCCGGCGGCTCCCACGATGGCCCCCATCACAATGTCGATATCGGGGTGGGAAGCAATGTCGCACAGCGCCTGCTCGCCGCTGAGCACCTCGGTGCGCAGACCGGCCTCACGCACGGCTTGGCGCAGCTGCGCCGCCTGCGCCTCGCCGGGCATCACGGCCCAGCGCGGCTTCCATTGCAGGCACTGGGCCAGCAGCTCATCGACACGGCGGCCACCCGCCAGCGCAAGCACCTCGAAACGCCCCGGGTGGCGTGCCACCACGTCCAGCGTGTTGGTGCCGATCGACCCCGTGGAGCCAAGCACGCACAGGCCCTGCAGGCGTTGACCAAGCCCCCCCATGATCACCGAATCACCCATGGCACAGCGACATCAGGGCCAGCGACAGGGGCAGCACCGGCAGCAAGGCATCGATGCGGTCCAGCACACCGCCATGGCCGGGCAACAACTGGCTGCTGTCCTTCTGGCCGGCCTGGCGCTTGATCAGGGATTCGAACAGGTCGCCGACCACGCTCATGCCCGTCAGGCCGAGCACGGCCACGACCAGGCCAGGCAGCCCCAGGCCCAGCAGCAGGCGGCTGTAGACGCTGGGGGAATCGACATGCCAGTGCTGGTCGATCCAGATCCACAGCGCCGACAGCGCCAGGGTGGCCACCATGCCCGCCAGCACACCTTCCCAGCTCTTGCCAGGGCTGATGCTGGGCGCCAGCTTGCGCCGCCCGAAGGCCCGCCCGCCGAAATAGGCACCGATGTCCGCCGCCCAGACCAGGCACAGCACGGACAGCAGGAAGTTGAGGCCCTGCAGCTTGGCCTCCGTCAAGGCCAGCCACGCCAGCGCCGCCAGCAGCACACCCAGCACCAGGCGCAGCACCGAGGGCACGCGGCGCCACCAGGTGGTGCCCCAGCGCAGCACCGCCGCACCACCCAGCACCCACAGCAGCGCGGCGCCCAGCCACAGCCCTGCCGGCAACACAAAGCCCACGGGCGCCACGCCCGGCGCATGCACATGCGGTACGCTGGAAGCCGCCGGCTCGGACACCAGATCCGCATGACTCCACACAGGCAAACCACCGGCATCGGCCACCAGCAGCGACAACACCGCCACCGCCAGGCCGATCAGCCAGGCCGTGACACCGCCCCCCTCATTGAGGCGCGACCATTCCCAGCCCGCAGCCGACACGAACGCCAGACTGAGCAGCGCGAAAGGCCACAGGGCCTCGACCGCCAGGGACGGCAGCAGCACGGCCACCAGGATCAATGCGGTGATGACTCGTTGTTTCAGCATCGTCGTCAGTTCCCCGAAGTCTTGAGCGGCTGGGCAACGCCCGGCACTGGCTCATCCTGGCCGACATCGCCGAAACGGCGCTCGCGCCGCCAGAAAGCCTGCAAGGCCTTGTCAAGTTCCTCACCGTCGAAATCGGGCCACAGGCAATCCGTGAACACCAGTTCCGCGTAGGCGCTCTGCCACAGCAGGAAGTTCGACAAGCGGACCTCGCCGCCCGTGCGGATAAACAGGTCCGGATCCGGGGCGTAGTTCATGGCCATGTAGCGCGTCAGAAGCGCCTCGTTGACCTGATCGGCCGGCACGCCATCGGCGACCATGCGCTGGCAGGCCTGCGCGATATCCCAGCGGCCACCGTAGTTGAACGCCACCGTCAGCACCAGCCGCTTGTTATGAGCCGTGGCCGCGCTGGCATCCAGCAGGGCCTGGCGCACCTTGGGCGACACGCCGGCCATGTCGCCCACCACCTGGATCTGAACGCCATCGGCCTCCAGCTTGGTCAGATGCTTGGACAAGGCCACGATCAGCAGGCTCATCAGGCCGGAAACCTCTTCCTCGGGGCGCTTCCAGTTCTCCGACGAGAACGCGAACACCGTGAGGTACTCGATCCCGCGATCCGCGGCAGCCTGCACCACGCGCACCAGCGCATCCACGCCAGCCTTGTGCCCCATGCCCCGAGGCATGAAACGGCGCTTGGCCCAGCGGCCATTGCCGTCCATCACGATGGCCACATGCCGAGGCACGGGCTGATCGTTCGAGGCGACGGGCGTGAGGGCTGAAAACATGGGAGGACTGCCTGGCTGTGTGAAGTGATCTCTTGAAACGCGACGAGGCGGACCAGCCGCCTCGCTTCTCAAACCGTCAGCATGGTTTGCAGGGAGTGCAAGACCATGGGCGGCCCTCAGACAGCCAGCACTTCGGCTTCCTTGCCCTGCACCAGCTTGTCGATCTCGGTGATGGTCTTGTCCGTCAGCTTCTGGACGTCGTCCTGCGAGCGGCGGTCTTCGTCTTCGGTGATGGCCTTGTCCTTGAGCAGCTTCTTGGCCTGCTCGTTGGCATCGCGGCGCAGGTTGCGCACGGCCACCTTGGCGTCTTCGCCAGCGTTGCGGACCACCTTGGTCAGCTCCTTGCGGCGCTCCTCCGTCAGCGGGGGCATCGGCACGCGGATCAGGTCACCCTGCGCAGCAGGGTTCAAACCCAGGTCGGACTCGCGGATGGCCTTTTCGATCTTGGCGCCCATGCCCTTTTCCCAGGGCTGAACGTTGATCGTGCGGGCATCCTGCAAGGTCACGTTGGCGACCTGGCTCAAAGGCACCATCGAGCCGTAGTACTCCACATGCACCTGATCCAGGATGCCGGGGTGGGCGCGACCCGTGCGGATCTTGCCCAGTTCGTTCTTGAAAGCCTCGATGGACTTGAGCATTTTCTGCTCGGCGTTCTTCTTGATGTCTGCGATGCTCATGGAATGCTCCGTGCAAATACGTCTGATGGCGACCTTGCCCTGCCAAGGTCAGAACGCATCAGCGGGGTGGCGGGACGACAGGCGCCGGTCAGACGTGGACCAGCGTGCCTTCGTCTTCGCCCAGCACGACGCGCTTGAGCGCGCCGGGCTTGAAAATGGAAAACACCTTCAGGGGCAGGTTCTGGTCACGGCACAGGGCAAAGGCCGTGGCGTCCAGCACCTGCAGGTTCTTGATCAGGGCCTCGTCGAACGTGATGCTGGCGTAGCGCGTGGCCGACGGATCCTTCTTGGGATCGGCCGTGTAGACGCCATCGACCTTGGTGGCCTTGAGCATGATCTCCGCGCCAATCTCGGCGCCACGCAGCGCGGCGGCGGTGTCGGTCGTGAAGAAGGGGTTGCCAGTACCGGCCGCGAAGATCACCACCTTGCCCTCTTCGAGGTACTGCAGCGCCTTGGGGCGCACATAGGGCTCGACCACCTGCTCGATGTTGATGGCCGACATCACGCGGGCCGTCATGCCTTCCTGGCGCATCGTGTCGGCCAGGGCCAGCGAGTTCATCACCGTGGCCAGCATGCCCATGTAGTCGGCCGTGGCACGGTCCATGCCCACGGAGCCCCCCGCGACACCGCGGAAGATGTTGCCCCCACCGATCACGACGGCCACCTCGCAACCCAGCGTGGTCACCTCCTGGACTTCCTTGACCATGCGCACGATGGTGGCACGGTTGATGCCAAAGGCATCGTCGCCCATCAGGGCTTCACCAGAAAGCTTCAGCAGGATGCGCTTGTAGGCGGGCATGCAATCGTCCTTGTCGTCGTCATGTTTGGAAACTCGGCCGGAAGGTTACCGCAAACCGCCCAGCGAGCCTCGCTTTGAATTCAAATCCGCGCCGAGGTTCCGGCGTTGGCAAGGTCGGCGCGAAAACACTGACCTCGCCATGAAGCAAGGGGGCCTGAAAGCCCCCTTGTCATCCTCAGGCCTGGCCCTTGGCTGCGGCCACCGTGGCAGCCACTTCAGCAGCGAAGTCGTCCTGCTTCTTCTCGATGCCTTCGCCCACGACGAACATCGTGAAGCCCTTGGCGCTCGTGTTGGTCGACTTCAGGTACTGCTCGACGGTCTGCTTGCCGTCAGCGGCCTTCACGAAGACCTGGTTCAGCAGCGAAACTTCCTTCAGGTACTTCTGAACGGCGCCTTCGATCATCTTGGCGGCGATGTCGGCGGGCTTGCCGGCTTCGGCGGCCTTGGCCGTGGCGACGCTGCGCTCGGTCTCGATCAGGGCGGCGGGCACGTCGGCCGACGACAGCGACACGGGCTTCATGGCCGCGATGTGCATGGCCACGTCCTTGGCAGCGACAGCGTCACCGTCGAACTCCACCACGACACCGATACGGGCACCGTGCAGGTAGGCGGCCAGGTTGCCACCACCAGCGTAACGCTGGAAGCGACGGATGGACATGTTCTCGCCGATCTTGCCGATCAGGCCCTTGCGCACCTCTTCGACCGTGGGGCCGAAACCGTCTTGCGACAGGGGCAGCTCGCCGATGGCGGCCACGTCAGCGGGGTTGTTCTTGGCGATCAGCTCGGCCACGGACTTGCCGAAAGCCAGGAAGGAGTCGTTCTTCGACACGAAGTCGGTTTCGCAGTTGATCTCGACCAGGGCGCCGGTGGCACCGTCGACGTAAGCGGAAACCACGCCTTCGGCGGTCACGCGAGAAGCGGCCTTGGAAGCCTTGCTGCCCAGCTTGACGCGCAGGATCTCTTCAGCCTTGGCGAAGTCGCCTTCAGCTTCGGTCAGTGCCTTCTTGCACTCCATCATGGGGGCGTCGGTCTTGGCGCGCAGGTCGGCAACCATGCTGGCGGTGATGGCGGGCATATGCGTTCTCCGTAGGGGTTCTAGGCGCGGCGGCGCGGTTGTCACCGCCGCGTCACATCAGAATCTGTTTGAAAAAAAGGGGCTGAATCAGCCCCCTTCGGTCCGGTCCGAAGACCTTGGGTACGAGGCTCAGGCGGCTTCGTTGACTTCGACGAATTCGTCGTCGCCGGCCGCAGCCGTTTGAACGATGTCGTTCACGGCGTTGGCCTTGCCTTCCAGCACGGCGTCAGCCACGGCCTTGGCGTACAGCGCCACAGCCTTGGAGGAGTCGTCGTTGCCGGGGATGACGTAGTCGATGCCTTCGGGCGAATGGTTGGTGTCGACCACGGCGATCACGGGGATGCCCAGCTTCTGGGCTTCGGCCACGGCGATCTTGTGGTAACCGACGTCGATCACGAACAGGGCGTCAGGCAGAGCAGCCATGTCCTGGATGCCGCCGATGTCCTTTTCCAGCTTGGCCAGATCACGTTGGAACAGCAGGCCTTCCTTCTTCTTCAGGTTGTCCAGACCGGCTTCGACCTGAACCTGGGCGTCCTTCAGCTTCTTGATGGAACCCTTGACCGTCTTGAAGTTGGTCAGCATGCCGCCCAGCCAGCGCTGGTTCACGAAGGGCACGCCGGCGCGCTGGGCTTCAGCGGCGACGACATCACGGGCTTGGCGCTTGGTGCCGATCATCAGCACGGTGCCACGGCGGGCGGACAGCTGCTTGATGAACTTCAGAGCATCCTCGAACGCAGGTTGCGTCTTCTCGAGGTTGATGATGTGGATCTTGTTGCGATGGCCGAAGATGTACGGGGCCATCTTGGGGTTCCAGAAGCGGGTTTGGTGACCGAAGTGGACACCGGCTTCCAGCATTTCGCGCATGGATACGGGCATGAGAGTGCTCCAGAGGTTGGGTCTGGAAACCGCCGCAGATCACAAAAACCTTTGATGAATCAAAAGCTTGCGACACCTTGGTTGGGCGATTTCGTGATTACGTTTGCCGACCTATTTCGGACAAACCCCGACATTCTAGCACGACTCTCACGCCCCTCCGGGCTCAACTCCTGCGCCGGACACTCTTTCGGCTGGGCGCCTTCTTGCCCGCCGGCTTGGCGCCGCCCTGCTGAGCGCGCTGCTCCGCACGCAGCGATGGGGCTGCGCCCTTCTTGCTGCCACGGCCAGCCGACTTGCCGCCACGCTTGACCTCACGGTCGCGCCGTTGCACCTCGGCCAGTTGGGCCTGCGCCGATTCGAAACCCTCGCCGCTGTCGCGGGCGCCATCGCGCGGGCTACCACGGCGCTTGCTGCGCCCCGTGGCCTCGCCCAGGGGCCCTTGCCCTTCTCTCACGATGCGGAAATCGATCTTGCGGCTGTCCAGGTCCACACGGCTGACCTGGACCCGTACGCGGTCACCCACGCTGTAGCGCACACCGGTGCGCTCGCCGCGCAATTCCTGGCGAGCCTCGTCGAACTTGAAGTAATCGCCACCCAGTTCGGTGATGTGGATCAGGCCCTCGACATACAGGCCATCCAACTGCACGAACAACCCGAAACTGGTCACCGTGCTCACGGTGCCGCCGTAATCCTCGCCCAGGCGCTCGCGCATGAACATGCACTTGAGCCAGGCCTCGACATCGCGCGAGGCCTCGTCGGCGCGGCGTTCATTGGCGCTGCAATGCACGCCGGCCACCTCCCAGGCCACGCCCTCTTCCGCCGACATCTTGATCTTGGCGCGCTTGGCGGGCGGCTTGGGCAGGGTCGCCCCCGGCTTGCCCTTCTTGAAGTTGCCGACCGAGGACACCACCGGCGGCAGGATCAGGCCGTAGCGCTCGCTGCTCAACAAGGCCTTGATCACACGGTGCACCAACAGATCCGGGTAACGGCGGATCGGGCTGGTGAAGTGGGTGTAGGCCTCGTAGGCCAGGCCGAAGTGGCCGCTGTTGATCGGCGTGTAGATGGCCTGCTGCATCGAGCGCAACAGCATGGTGTGGATCTGCAGCGCATCCGGCCGCTCCTTCGTCGCCTGCGCGATGGCCTGGAACTCGCCCGGCGTGGGCTCTTCGCCCACGCTCAAGCCCAAGCCCAGCGCCTTCAGGTAGTTCTTGAGCGTCTGGCGCTTTTCAGGCGTAGGCCCTTCGTGCACACGGTATAGCCCCGGGTGCTTGCCCTTCTCGATGAACTCCGCCGAGCAGACGTTGGCCGCCAGCATGCACTCCTCGATCAGGCGGTGCGCCTCGGTGCGCGTGCGCGGCACGATCTTGGCGATGCGGCCGTTGTCGTCGCAGACAATCTGCGTTTCGGTGGTGTCGAAATCCACCGCACCACGCACGCCACGCCCCTTGAGCAGGGCCCGGTACACATCGTACAGGTTCAGAAGATGCGGCACCAGTTCGGCTCGGCGCTGGGCCTCGGGGCCGCGCGTGTTGCCGATGATGGCCGCCACCTCGTTGTAGGTGAAGCGCGCATGCGAGCAAATCACCGCCGGGAAGAACTGGTAGGCGTGGATCTCGCCCTCGGCCGTGATCAGCATGTCGCAGACCATGGACAGGCGATCGACCTCGGGGTTGAGCGAGCACAGGCCGTTGGAGAGCTTCTCCGGCAGCATGGGGATCACACGGCGCGGGAAGTAGACGGAGGTGGCGCGCTCGTAGGCCTCGCGGTCCAGCGGCTCGCCAGGCTTGACGTAGTGGCTCACGTCGGCAATGGCCACCAGCACGCGCCAGCCATTGGGCTTCTTGCTGCGCCCCACCGCTGCGGGCTCGCAATACACGGCATCGTCGAAATCACGCGCATCCTCGCCGTCGATGGTGACGAGCGGTACATCGGTCAGGTCGATGCGCCCCTTGCGGTCGGCGGGGCGGACCTTGTCGGGCAGCTTGGCCGTCTGGGCCAGCACGTCGTCGCCGAACTTGTGCGGCACCTCGTACTTGCGCACGGCGATCTCGATCTCCATGCCGGGGTCGTCGATGCCGCCGAGCACTTCGCTCACGCGGCCGACGGGCTGCGCGTGCAGAGACGGCGCCTCGGTCAACTCAACCGCGACCACCTGCCCTGCCTGCGCGCTGGCAATGGCCTTGGGCGGGATCAGGATGTCCTGGCCGTAGCGGCGGTCTTCAGGCGCCACCAGCCACACGCCGCCTTCATGCAGCAGGCGGCCGATGATCGGGGTCTTGCGGCGCTCAATGATGCTGAGCACCTGGCCTTCGGGGCGGCCCTTGCGATCGAAGCGCAGCACCTTGGCGCGCACGCGATCGCGGTGCAGCACGGAGCGCATCTCCTGGGGGGAAAGGTAGATGCTGCTGGCACCATCGTCACTGACCACGAAGCCGTGGCCGTCGCGATGTCCTTGCACCGTGCCCTCGATTTCGCTCATGAGGTTCACGGAAAGTTGCGTTTTACTTGTCATGCTTGTAATTTTGATGCTATAGTCTTGGTCTTCGCTGATCACTGCAAACAAATAGTTTTAGTACAAGTTGTTTGAGGCGATTTTCGAAGAACAGTACCTGCCCAGGTGGCGGAATTGGTAGACGCACTAGTTTCAGGTACTAGCGGGTAACTCCGTGGAGGTTCGAGTCCTCTCCTGGGCACCAGATGCAAGCCGCATGATCGAAAGATCATGCGGCTTTTGTCTTTGTTGGCCACGTCACTGGCCAGATAAAGCCAACGGGGATCGTGGAAGTTGTGGGGTGGGATGGCTGCCGTGAGCGCCACTTTCGAACGAGGCGCATGGCATCGATGGCGCTTTGTGCAGGCCTCGGCACTGCGGGGCGCCGCAAGGCTCGTGCGGCCAGGATCCAGTGGATCGATCAAAAACACCATGGCGTTCAGATTACCTCAAGCCGCACCGCCCGGGCGCCAGAACACCCAACTGCCCCGCCTGGGATGTCATCTACTGATGCGCGCAACACACATGTGGCGCAAACGCACTGCAGATGCCGAAATCGCTTCGAAGCCATGCTATAGTCTTGGTCTCGACAACGCACTGCAACACAGTGCAGACATCGAGAAGTACCTGCCCAGGTGGCGGAATTGGTAGACGCACTAGTTTCAGGTACTAGCGGGTAACTCCGTGGAGGTTCGAGTCCTCTCCTGGGCACCAAGATGCAAGCCGCATGATCGAAAGGTCATGCGGCTTTTGTCTTTTTCGCCTGCATGCACAGCATGCGCCCTCCCCGTTTGTCAGCAACGGAGGCCCCAAGAAAAAAGGCAACCCGCCGGGTTGCCTTCGATCCGAGCACCGCACAAAACGTGCGCCGAGCCACCATCACACCTGATAACGCTTGAGCAGCGCATCGGGGCGCAGCGTGTCGTACTCTTCGAAAGGCTGATGAATCCAGGGGCTGGTGGGCAGCGTCTCGACGTAGTAGTCGGGCGTGTAGCTGGAGACACCCTTGGTCCAGATCACGGCCGAGCGCAGCTCGGTGATGGCCGGCATGCCCCGCAGGCGGTCGACCACGGCGCGCAGCGTCACACCCGAATCAGCCAGGTCATCGACCAGCAGCACGCGGCCAGCCAGTTCGCCCTTGGGCATGGTGATGTACTTGGCCATGTCCAGACGGCCCTGCAAGGTGCCGCCATCATCGCGGTAGGAGCTGGTCGACATGATGCCCAGCGGGCGATCGAAGATGCGCGACAGCACATCGCCCGGACGCATGCCGCCACGGGCCAGGCACAGGATCTGGTCAAACTCCCAACCCGAGGAGTACACCTTCAGCGCCAGACGTTCGGTCAGCTGGTGGTACTCCTCCCAGGACACGTACAGGTGTTTGCCATCATCGGTGAGCATGGGGACTCCTAGGGAAATGCAAGTAGGAAGTTGAACAGAAAGGCCTGACCTGTTTCAACCCTTGTAGGGGTGACGCAGCAGGATGGTGTGGTCGCGGTCAGGGCCGGTGGAGACCATGTCGATGGGCGCGCCGATGAAGGCCTGCACGCGCTCCAGGTAGGCGCGCGCATTGGCCGGCAGCTTGTCCCACTCGGTGATGCCGAAGGTGGTGCCCTCCCAGCCCGGGAAGGTTTCGTAGATGGGTTCGCAGGCAATGATGTCGTCGGCATCCAGCGGCAGGATGTCGATGCGCTTGCAATTGAGCATGTAGCCCGTGCAAACGTTGATGTCCTTCAGGCCGTCGAGCACGTCAAGCTTGGTGATGCACAGGCCCGAGATGCCGTTGATCAGCACCGAGCGCTTGAGCGCAGCCGCATCCAGCCAGCCGCAGCGGCGGGCACGGCCCGTCACGGTACCGCGCTCCTGACCGACGGTGGACAGGTGGTAGCCCACGGTGCCTTCGGTTTCCCAATCCAGCTCGGTCGGGAACGGGCCGCTGCCCACGCGCGTGGTGTAGGCCTTGGTGATGCCCAGGATGTAGTGCAGCTTGTCAGGGCCGACACCCGAACCGGCGGCGGCATTGCCGGCCACGCAGTTGCTGGAGGTGACATAGGGATAGGTGCCGTGGTCGATGTCGAGCAGCGTGCCCTGCGCGCCTTCGAACAGCACGCTGCCGCCTGCAACGTTGCGGGCATGGATCTCCACGCCGACGTCGGCCAGCATGGGCAGCAGTTGCTCGGCCACCTTCATGGCCTGGTCGAAGATGGGCTGGAACTCAAGCGCATTGCTCTTGAGGAAGCCTTGCAGCGCGAAGTTGTGCAACTCCAGCAATTCGCGCAGCTTCTTGGCGAAACGATCAGGGTGCTTCAGATCCTGCACGCGCAGGGCGCGGCGGGCCACCTTGTCTTCGTAGGCCGGGCCGATGCCCTTGCCGGTGGTGCCGATCTTGCCGCTACCGCTGGTCTCGCGCAGGGCTTCGCGGGCCTTGTCCACCTCGACGTGGAAAGGCAGGATCAGGGGGCAGGATTCGCTGATGAACAGGCGCGAACGCACGTTCAGGCCAGCGGCTTCCAGGCGCTCGATCTCGGACAGCAGGTGGGTGGGATCGACCACCACGCCGTTGCCGATGTAGCAGGCCACGCCGTCACGCATGATGCCGGAGGGGATCAGTTGCAGAGCGGTCTTCTTGCCGTTGATGACCAGGGTGTGGCCGGCGTTGTGGCCGCCCTGGAAACGCACGACGGCGGCGGCATGGTCGGTCAGCCAGTCGACGACCTTGCCCTTGCCTTCGTCACCCCATTGGGTGCCGACGACCACGACATTGCGGGCGGATGCGGGACGGGCCGACGCATTCGAAGGCGCGGTGGAGCTTTGCATGGCGGATTCCTGTTTCGCGTAGGGGGTTGAGGCGGTGCGGATCTGAGGACGATTCGTCGTCAGATCGGGCGCACCTGCCAGCGTCCATCGAGCAACGCGAGTTCGCGGTCGCAGTCGAATTCCTGGACGTCGTGTTCATGTCCGGGCAGCACACACACCACGGTGTGGCCCTGCCCTCTCAGTGCGCGCACGGCCTGGCGCAAGGCGGGGTCTTCACCCCAGGGAGCACGCACCGCCGGGCGCACGGCCAAGCCTTGGCGGCCAGCGAGCAACTCGGCAATGATCTTCAGGTCGAGGCTGAAGCCCACGGCGGGACGGCGGCGGCCGAACACGGCCCCCACCTCGTCGTAGCGGCCACCGCGCACCAGGGCGTCGGCATGGCCTTCGGCATAGATGGCGAAGCGGGTGCCGCTGTAGTAGGCGTAGCCGCTCAGATCAGACAGGTCGAAGCCCACGCGCAGATCAGGCTGAGCCTGGCGCAGATGGCGCGACAGCCAGGCCAGATCGTTCAGTGCGGCATCGACCAGCGGGTGCTGGGGCAGCACGGCGCGGGCCTTGTCCAGGGTGGTGTCGTCGCCGTACAGCGTGGTGAGCGTCACCAGCACATCGGCGGCGCCTGCGGCGCTGGCCAGCGGGCCTTGCGCCAGATCGCGCAGCTCACCGACATCCTTGTCGGTCAGGGCGGCCACGACGGCGGCATGGGTGACGTCGTCCAGATGCGGCAGACCCAGGCCGGCCAGCACACCCTGCACCAGGCGCACGTCGGCCAGGTCGATCACCAGGCCGGTCACGCCGGAGGCCTGAAGGCCTTCCAGGGCCAACTCGGTCACTTCCAGATCGGCTTCCAGGCCGGCGTGGCCGTAGATCTCGGCACCCAGCTGCAGCGGCTCACGGCTGGCCTGCGGGCTGGCTGGACGGGTGTGCAGCACAGGGCCGCAGTAACACAGACGGGTCAGGCCTTCGCGATTGAGCAGATGGGCATCGATGCGCGCCACCTGGGGCGTGGCATCGGCGCGAACCCCCAGCGTGCGGCCGCTGAGCTGGTCCACCAGCTTGAAGGTGCGCAGATCCAGCTCATGACCGGTGCCTGTGAGCAGCGAATCAAGGTGCTCCAGAAGGGGCGGCATCACCAGCTCGTAGCCGTAGCCACGCGCCGCATCCAGCCAGACGCGGCGCAATTCTTCCACGCGACGGGCTTGCGCAGGCAAGACGTCGGCAATGTGCTCTGGCAACAGCCAAGCAGACGACATAGGAAAACGTGTGGGGGTTAAAACCGGGATTCTACCGGGGTTCGGGGTGTCCGACCACCCTAGCCCAGCACCCAGATGAGGAGCAGTCCGCACAGGATGCTCCCGATACCGACCAGGCGCAGTTGCGCATCATCGAGTTGCAGCGCCTGTTCGAACACCCGCCGCCACGCGGCGGGGTTGATCATGGGCAGCAGGCCCTCGATCACGAAGACGAGGGCCAGGGCCAGCCAGAAGGCGTCGGCCATGGCGGAATCGCGAACGCCGAGGGCTTACTTGGCGCCGCCGGAGCCGCGCATGGCCTTGAAGAAATCGCTGCTGGGGTCGAGCACCATCACGTCCGACTTGCTGCGGAAGGTACTGCGGTAGGCCTCGAGGCTGCGGTAGAACTGCGCGAACTGCGGGTCACGGCCAAAGGCGTCGGCGTACAGGGCCGAGGCCTTGGCATCGCCATCACCCTTGAGCTTTTGCGCATCGCGGTAGGCTTCGGCCACGATGATCTCGCGCTGGCGGTCGGCGTCGGCGCGGATCTTTTCACCTTCAGCGGCGCCTTGCGAGCGCAGCTCGTTGGCCACACGCTGACGCTCGGACTGCATGCGGCGGTAGACCGCATCGGTGATGCTCACGGAGAAGTCAACGCGCTTGATGCGCACGTCGACGATCTCGATGCCGAAGGACTTGGCGTCGTCGGCCAGACGGGAGATCACGCCCTGCATGACCTTCTCGCGCTCGGTGGACAGCACGGCGCCCACGGTGCGGCGCGTCACCTCTTCGTTGAGCGCTGCCTGCACGATGGGGCTCAGCCGGTTCTCGGCGTTGCGCATGTCGGTGCCCAGCGCACGGATGAACAGGCGGGGATCGGTGATGCGCCACTTGAGCAGCCAGTCGATCACGAGGCTCTTCTTTTCAGCCGTGAAGATGGGCTTGGATTCGGGGCTGTCCAGGGTCTGCGTGCGGCGGTCGAGCACGACCACGTTCTGCAGCGGAGCGGGCAGCTTGAACTTCAGGCCGGGCTCGCTCACGACCTCCTTGATCTCACCCAGGCCGTACACGACGGCGTACTGACGCTGATCCACCACGAACAGGGTGGATGCCAGGATGATGAGGGCCAGCAGCGCGCCGACCACGATGATGCCAATGCGGTTCATGTCGGTTGTCCTTCGGGCTCAGCGGGCGTCACGGTCACGGCTGCGCAGGTTCTCGCGCGAGCGGGCGTCACCTGCCAGCGAGGGGCTGGACGAGGGCACGGTCGTGGTCGATTCGGGCACCGAGGCGGCGTTGCCCGCGGCACCGGCTGCGCCGGCCACCGGCACGTTGCCGCCGCTGGCCTGCATCAGCTTGTCCAGCGGCAGGTACAGCAGGTTGGAACCCTGGCGTGAATCGACCATCACCTTGGTCACGTTGCTGTAGACCTGCTGCATGCTGTCGATGTAGAGGCGGTCACGCGTGACAGCGGGCGCCTTCTGGTACTCGGTGAGCACGGAGCGGAAACGCTGGGCATCACCATCGGCCTGTGCGACCACACGGGCGGCGTAACCGGCGGCTTCCTCGCGCAGGCGCGCAGCGGTACCTTGCGCCTTGGGGATCACGTCGTTGGCGTAGGCCTGGCCTTCGTTCTTCAGGCGCTCGCGGTCGGCGCCGGCCTTGACGGCATCATCGAACGCGGCCTGCACCTGCTCGGGGGCCTGCACGTTGCGCACGTTGACGTTGACGATCGTGACACCGGCCTTGATCTTGTTGAGCTGCGACTGAACGGACTTGACCAGTTCGGTGGCGATGGCGTCGCGCTTCTCGTAGAGCACGGAGTCCATCGTGCTGGTGCCGACGATCTCGCGCACAGCCGATTCGGCCGCCTGCTTGACGGCCTCATCCGAGCTGCGGTTCTCGAACAGGTACTGCTTGGCATCGGCCAGGCGGTATTGCACCGTGAACTGGATGTCGATGATGTTCTCGTCACGCGTGAGCATGGACGAATCGCGCAGACCCGTGCCCTGCTCCACCGTGGGGCTGCCCACTTCCAGCGAACGCAGCTGCGTGACGTTGACGATCTCGTGGCTCTGGAAGGGGTACGGACCGCGCCACTGGAAGCCGGCCTCGGAGGTGTGGCTGTAGCGCCCGAAGGACATCACCACGGCCTGCTGGCCTTCCTGCACGATGAAGAAGCCGCTGCCCAGCCACACCAGCACCACCAGACCGGCCACCAGGCCGATGCCGATGCCGGCGCCCGTGGGATCGGGCGACATGCTGCCGCCCGGGCCATTGCTGCCGTTGCCGCCCTGGTTGCCACCATCACCGCCGCGGCCCGAGAACAGGCCGCTGAGCTTGCGGTTGAAATCACGCCACAGCTCGTCCAGATCGGGCGGGCCGTCATCGCGGCGGTTTTCGCTGGTGCTGGCACCGGCCACGCCGGGCAGCAAGCGGTACAGACGGTGCGTCGAGCGCCACACCAAGCGCGTGGCGATCCCGGTCAGGAAACCCGCGGTCAGCCCCACGGCCGACGCCACGGCACGCAAGCCGGTTCGCGGCGCGCCCTGGGCGGGACTGGTCTCAGCGTTGTGCATGTCCATGTTCGAACGATTCTTGGTGAGAGGCCACGCCATCCTCCGACGGGGCCGTGAGTTCATGATTGTGCATGCCGAATGGCTGGAAGTCGGCCGAAAAGCCGGCGTCGACACTTTCCAGCCCGGAAACGGCCGCTTGCGAGAGCACTTCGCGCAACACATCGAGGCCGTCGCCGGTCAGGGCGCTGCAGAACACGCGCAGCGCGCGCGTGCCGTCGGGCATTTCGAAGATGTCGCGGTCGTGGCGGGGCTGCTGGTGCTCGGGCAGCGCATCGCACTTGTTGAACACCAGCACCTGTGGGATGCCGGAAGCGCCGATAGAGTTCAACACGCGCTGCACTTCGGCCATCTGCTCGAGCAGCACCGGGCTGGCGGCATCGACCACGTGCAGCAGCACATCGGCCTCGGTAGCCTCCTGCAAGGTGGCTTCGAAAGCCTCGACCAGCGTGTGTGGCAGGTCGCGGATGAAGCCGACCGTGTCGGAGATGGTGACGCTGCGCTGTGCCTGGGCCAGGTAGAGCTGGCGCACGGTGGTGTCCAGCGTGGCAAACAGTTGGTCAGCCGCATAGGTGCCGGCCTTGGTCAGCGCATTGAACAGCGTGGACTTGCCCGCGTTGGTGTAGCCCACCAGCGAGATGCGAAAGGTGCCCGTGCGCTCGCGGCCACGGCGCTGCGTGTTGCGCTGGCGCTTGACCTTGATCAGCTGCTGCTTGAGCGACTTGATGCGCTGGTCGATCATCCGGCGGTCCAGCTCGATCTGGGTTTCGCCGGGGCCGCCACGGTGGCCCACACCGCCGCGCTGACGCTCCAGGTGGGACCAGCGGCGCACAAGCCGTGTAGAGAGATAACCCAGTCGGGCCAGTTCGACCTGCAGCTTGCCTTCATGGCTGCGCGCACGGTCACCGAAGATCTCGAGGATCAGCGAGGTGCGATCCAGCACCTCGACGCCAATGTGGCGTTCGAGGTTGCGCTGCTGCGCGGGCGACAGGGCCTGGTCGAAGATGACGGCCTGCGCTCTCTGATCGGCCACGAGGTGCTTGATCTCGTCAGCCTTGCCCGAGCCCACGAAAAACGCAGCATCGGGCGCCTTGCGGCGTGCAATCACACGCGCAATGGGCGCATCGCCGGCTGATTCGGCCAGCAAGGCAAGTTCATCAAGGGTGGGATCGAAGGACGATCCCGGCCCCAGATCGACCCCCACCAGCACGACCCTGGGCGGGCCGCTGGGGGCGGGCTCGAACGGCACTGAAGATGTCAAGGCGTGTCGGGCTTGGGTCGGATCTTTTGGGATGGAAGGAGGTTTGACGCCGCGTTAAAAGCTCAGGCGTCGCCGTCTTCAGCGGCGTGGAAATTGACCGAACGGCCCGGCACCACGGTGGAGATCGCGTGCTTGTAGACCATCTGGGTCACGGTATTGCGCAGCAGGACGACGTATTGATCGAAAGATTCGATCTGCCCCTGGAGCTTGATGCCGTTGACCAAATAAATGGACACAGGCACATGCTCTCTGCGCAGAAGGTTCAGGAACGGGTCTTGTAAAAGTTGCCCTTTGTTGCTCACGATATGCTCCGTGATAAAAAGTTTGGGAAAAGACACCTTATCACAGGCTGCATCCGCATTTGCGGCAGGGTCTTGGCCTGAAAAGTGAAGGTGACGCCGAGCGCGAATTTGCCCGGCGCAAGATCAAATGTAGCCTATTGCGCGACGTTTACGAGAAAACCCGGGGTGACGCCCTTATTCTTTCTCGGTAAAGGGGTTCGACGAGAGCTTCATCTCGATGCGCAGGGGCGTGCCCGTGAGCTTGAAGTGCGCGCGGAAGCGCCCTTCCAGGTAGCGCTTGTAGCTCTCGGAAACGTGCTCCAGCGCGTTGCCGTGGATCACGATCACGGGCGGGTTCTGGCCGCCCTGGTGGGCATAGCGCAGCTTGGGCCGCGACATGCCGCCACGCTGCGGCTGCTGGAACTGCACGGCCTCTTGAAGCAGGCGCGTGAGCACGGGCGTGGACATCTTGCAGCTGGCCGAGGACCAGGCATCGCTGATGGCCTTCCACAGCGGGCCCAGGCCCTGACGCTTGATGGCCGAGATGTGCAGCACGGGTGCGAACTTCAGGAAGGCCAGGCGCGTCTCGATGGAGCGCTGCAGCATCTCGCGCTGGTAGGCGTCGACCGCGTCCCACTTGTTGATGGCCACGACCACGGCACGGCCCGATTCGAGCACGAAGCCGGCGATGTGCGCATCCTGGTCAGTGACACCTTGCGTGGCATCGATCAGCAGCAGCACGACGTTGGCATCGGCGATGGCCTGCAGCGTCTTGACGACGGAGAACTTCTCGATGGCCTCGAAGACCTTGCCCTTGCGGCGCAGGCCGGCCGTGTCGATCAGCTCGAAGCGCTGGCCGTTGCGCTCGAAGGGCACCTTGATCGCATCGCGCGTGGTGCCGGGCATGTCGAAGGCCACCAGGCGCTCTTCACCCAGCCAGGTGTTGATCAGCGTGGACTTGCCGACGTTGGGGCGGCCCGCCACCGCCAGGCGCACCGGGCGGTCGGGATCGTCTTCCAGCAGGTCCTCGTCATCGTCTTCGTCACCAAAGAACTCATCGAGCGCCATGTCCAGCAGGCTGCGGATGCCCTGCCCGTGCGCCGACGACACCGGGATAGGATCGCCGATACCCAGCTCGTAGAACTCGGCCAGCTGCGGCGAATCCTGCATGCCTTCGGCCTTGTTGGCCGCCAGCAGCACCTTCTTGTTGGCGCTGCGCAGGTAGTTGGCGATGTCGTGGTCCTGGGCGGACAGGCCCGCGCGCAGATCGACCACGAAGATGACGGCATCGGACTCGGCCACGGCCTGGCGCGTCTGCTTGGCCATCTCCTTGAAGATGCCGTCCGTGCAGTCAGGCTCGAAGCCGCCGGTGTCGATGACGATGTACTCGCGGGCGCCCTGACGGCCTTCGCCGTAATGGCGGTCCCGCGTGAGGCCGGCGTAGTCGGCCACGATGGCGTCACGGCTCTTGGTGAGACGGTTGAAGAGCGTCGATTTGCCGACGTTGGGGCGACCGACGAGCGCGATGACGGGTTTCATTCGAGAGAAGCAGGCTGACCGGGCTTATTGAGCCCGCAGCGCGTAAAGGGTGCCGCCGCGGGTGGCCACCAGCAGAGTGCCATCCACGACCTTGGGCGCGCCGCTCAGGGCGCTGTCCAGGGACAGGCGAGCGACGGTGCGGCCATCGCTGGACGAGAGGAAATGCAGTTGACCGTCGTAGTCGCCCACGGCGATCAGGCCAGCCCACAGCACAGGGGTGCTCAGGGCGCGGTGCTGGAAGCGGTCGATGCGCCACAGCACCTCGCCGGTTTCGGCGCGCCAAGCGGTCAGGCGGTCGGCGCTGTCGGCGCCCACGACGATGCGGTCGTCAGCGGCCAAGCCCTGGTAACCGGCCTGCGGGCGAGACCAGCGCAAGGCGCCGCGGTTCATGTCCACGCAGCCGACGGACAGCTGGAAGGAACGCACGCACAGGTCGTCATCGCTGCGCACGGGCGGACCGACCAGGTCGGACAGGCGCTCGACCTCGTTGGTGCCGCGCGGCAGGCCCAGGCTGGCCTCCATGCGCACGGTGCCGCGCAGCGGGTCCAGGCCGATCAGGCGCGAACCCAGGCCCACCACCAGCGTGTCACGGAAGGCGGCCAGCACGCCGGACTGGGCCAGGGCCAGCGGGTCGGTACCCGGGCGCTGGAAGTTCCACAGCCAGCGGCCGTCCTGCGCGTCATAGGCACGCACGCTGCGGTCGACCGATTGCACGAAGACACGTTCACCGGCCACCAGCGGGGCAGTGATCACGCGGCCCGGCAAGCGGTCACGCCACAGCGGCTTGCCGCCGTCGAGCACGACGAGTTCGTTGTCGGTGGTGACGACCGCGGCGAAGCGGCCATCACTGCCGACGCCCGCGCTGAGCTTGCTACCGGCCTGCCCCTTCCAGAGCTCACGGCCGCTGGCGGGATCGACGGACACGATCTGGCCATCGGAGGCGGCCACGGTCACGGCGCCGTTGCTCACGGCCAGCGACATGGGGCCATCGGCCTGGCCGACACGCACGCTCCAGGCGGTGCGCACGGTCTGGCTGGGGGTGAAGGTTTCCAGGGCCGCGGGCTTGGGCTTGGAAGAGCTTCCGCAACCCGCCAGCACGGCAGTGGCCACCAGCACGGCGCCAGCGCGCCAGAACATCGTCGGTCTCGTCATGATTCGGGTGTGAATGTCGTGAAAGATTGCAGCCTGCCAGGGCCTGCACAGGGGCATCAATGGGCGGCCGAAGCCTTGCCCTGGACCACCGAGGGCGCCGGCGGCTCACCCAGCGCGGTGAGTTTGCCTTCGATAAAGCGGCGGTATTCAACCTTGGCGTCCATGGCCTTCCAGGCGGCTTGATAGGCCTTGAGGGCCTCGTCCTTCTTGCCCTGCGACAGCAGGATATCGCCACGGCGGTCATCGGCCAGGGGCTTGAATTCTTCGGGCACCTTGGCGTCGACCAGCTTGAGGGCTTCGTCGTACTTCTTGGCGTCGAGCAACAGGCCTGCCAGGCGCAAGCGAGCCACGGCCACGAGGTCGTCATTCTTGCCGTTGTCCACCAGCCACTGCAGGCTGGCTTGGCCTTGATCGGCCTTGCCGGCATCGACCTGGGCCCGTGCGGCCAGCAGGGCGCCCTGCTCGGCAAAGGTGGCGCCGGCGTACTGGTCCTTCAGGTCATTGAAGACGCGGCCGATCTTGTCGACATCGCCAGCCACGACGGCACGGTCCAGCTCTTCGTAGAGGCCACCGGCCTTGGCGGCCTTGTCGTTCTGCCAGTAGAGGTAGCCCGTCCAGGCGGCATAGCCACCCAGCGCGATCACGAGCACCCAGGTGACCAGGTTGCCGTACCTCTTCCACAGGTGCTTGGCGTTGTCGAGCTGTTCTTGTTGTTCGAGGTTGTACGTGGCCATCGAATCCTCTGATCGCTGTGCGAGGTTGGTTGGAAGTGCGTGATTATCGCCGGGCCGGAGGGATCAGCCCGCGGTGCGCAGGCTGGAAGCCCAGACCGCCACGTCGGCCAGCGCGGCCAGGCGCTGCTCGCCCCCGTCACGCAGGGGTTTGATGGCCACTTCACCGCGCGAGGCCTCATCAGGGCCGAACACCAGGGCGAACCGGGCGCCGCTGGCGTCGGCCTTCTTGAACTGGGATTTGGGGCCGGCCGGGCCGTCCTTGCCGGCCGGGTTGAGCACCACCGACACGCCCTGAGCGCGCAGGGCCTCCAGCGTCGTCATGACGGGGGCCAGGGGGGTGCCTGCCAGCACCACGGCGAAAGCGTCAGGCGCCACCGGGGCGGGGATCTTGCCCACTTCTTCGAGCAGCAGCAGCAGGCGTTCCATGCCCAGGCCCCAGCCCACGGCCGGCGCGGGCTTGCCGCCCAGCTGTTCGATCAGGCCGTCGTAGCGGCCACCACCGCAGACTGTGCCCTGCGAGCCCAGCCGCTCGGTGACCCATTCGAACACCGTGAGGTTGTAGTAATCCATGCCGCGCACCAGGCGCGGGTTGACGCGGTAGGCGATGCCGGCGGCATCCAGCGTGGTCTTGACCGCCTCGAAGTGGGCCAGCGAGGCCTCTCCCAGGAAATCAATCAGGCGCGGCGCGCCCTCGACCACGGGCTGCAGCGCCGGGTTCTTGGTGTCCAGGATGCGCAGCGGGTTGCTGTGCAGGCGACGGCGGGCCTCCTCATCCAGCAGGGCTTCGTGCGACTGCAGGTAGGCGATCAGGGCATCGCGGTGGGCGCGGCGCTCTTCGGGCTGGCCCAGGCTGTTGACTTCCAGGCGGACATCATCCCCCACGGCCAGGCCCAGATCGCGCCACAGCGCAGCGCTCATCAGGATGATCTCGGCATCCACATCGGGGCCGGCAAAGCCCAGCACCTCGGCACCGACCTGGTGGAACTGGCGGTAGCGGCCTTTCTGCGGGCGCTCGTGGCGGAACATGGGGCCGATGTAGTACAGGCGCTTGCCGCCTTCGTACAGGAAGCTGTGCTCGTTCATGGCACGCACCACGCCGGCAGTGCCTTCCGGGCGCAGGGTGAGCTTGTCGCCATTGAGGCTGTCTTCGAAGGAGTACATCTCCTTCTCGACGATGTCGGTCACCTCACCCAGGCCGCGCACGAACAGGGCCGTGGGTTCGACGATGGGGACGCGCACGTTCTGGTAACCGTAGCGGCGCATCAGGGCGCGGACGGTGTCCTCCAGCCATTCCCACCGCGCCGAATCGGGCGGGAGGATGTCGTTCATGCCTTTGACGGCTTTGAGTTGTTCGGCCATGGAATCAGAGGGAAAGGAATGTTGTCGTCAGTCAGGCTGCGCCACCGCCTCGGCGCCATAGCGCCGGGCAATGTAGGTTTCCACGATCTGCTGGAACTCCTGGGCGATGCCTTCGCCGCGCAGCGTCATGGCCTTTTCGCCATCGATGAACACGGGGGCCGACGGCGCCTCGCCATTGCCCGGCAGGCTGATGCCGATGTCGGCGTGCTTGCTCTCGCCCGGGCCGTTGACGATGCAGCCCATCACGGCCACCTTCATGCCTTCGACGCCGGGGTATTTGGCTCGCCAGACCGGCATCTGCGCACGCAGGAAGTCGTCGATCTGCTTGGCCAGTTCCTGGAAGGTGGTGCTGGTGGTGCGACCACAACCGGGGCAGGCCGTGACGCTGGGCACAAAGACGCGCAGACCCAGGGCCTGCAGGATCTCGGAAGCGACCACGACCTCTTGGGTGCGGGCTTCGCCGGGCTGGGGCGTGAGCGAGACGCGGATGGTGTCGCCGATGCCCTCCTGCAGCAGGATGGCCAGGGCCACGCTGGAGGCCACCGTGCCCTTGGTGCCCATGCCGGCTTCGGTCAGGCCCAGGTGAAGCGGGTAATCACAACGCTGCGCCAGGGCGCGGTAGACGCTGATCAGATCCTGCACGCCGCTGACCTTGCACGACAAAATGATCTGCTCCGGCGCCATGCCCATCTGCTGCGCCAGGCTGGCCGATTGCAGGGCCGAGCTGACCAGGGCTTCGTACATGACCTGGCGCGCTTCCCAGGGCTGGGCACGACGGCCGTTTTCGTCCATCAGCTGCGCCATCAGCTCCTGGTCCAGGCTGCCCCAGTTGACGCCGATGCGCACGACCTTGTCGTACTTGAGCGCCGCCTCGATCATCTGGCCGAACTGCTTGTCCTTCTTGTCGCCCTTGCCCACGTTGCCAGGGTTGATGCGGTACTTGGACAAGGCCTGGGCGCAGTCAGGGTAGTCGGTGAGCAGGCGGTGGCCGTTGTAGTGGAAATCGCCCACCAGCGGCACGTCGACGCCCATGCGGTCAAGCTGCTCGCGGATGTAGGGCACGGCCTGCGCAGCCTCGGGCGTGTTGACCGTGATGCGCACCATCTCGGAGCCGGCCAGCGCCAGTTCCTTGACCTGAATGGCCGTGCCGACCGCATCGACCGTGTCGGTGTTGGTCATGGACTGCACACGCACCGGGGCATCGCCACCGACGGTGACCACGCGCGAGCCCCACACCACCCGCGCCTGGCGGCTGCGACGGGGCGCAGGCTTGGCAGCCTCGATGGGCTGCCCAGCGCATGGAAAGGGGGACGGGGACGTATCGCTCATGGCGTGGACTTCAGCTCAAGTCGGGCCACATTGTTGCGCGCAAAGGGCTGCAGGTCGATGGCCCTGCCCAGGTAGCTGACCTGCATGCCCGACGCATTGCCGATCTTCACGTACAGGGGGGGCGAGCCATCGATGCCAATCGTCTCGCCTGAAGACACGGTGCGGGAGAGCAGTTTCTCGCCCTTGGCATCACGCACTTCAACCCAGGAATCTGCGAAAGACACCATGACCAGCGCACTGCCCGACCGCATGGAGCCAGGCTGACGCGAGCCCTCCACGGTAAGCACCGGCACGGGGCCGGAAGCCGCCGGCACCACCACGGCGGGCACGGAGGCCGCAGCAGCCACAGCCACCGAGGCCGCAGGCGCCAATTCCGCGGCAGCCGCGGCAGAGGCCGCCAAAGCCGCCGCCGACGCACCGGACGCCACCACGGCCACACTGGGCACCACCTCTTCAGCCACCACGATCTGGGACGCCCCCAGGGCCACGGACTCGGCCCCGCCTTGCGAGGCGGTGGCCGTTGTGCTCTCACTGCGAGGCCACAGCGCGGCCCAGTCGACATCCGACGGGAACACGTACAGCAGGGCCGCCGCGAGCAGCACGCCCAGCGGCACCAGGTAGCGCGGCACCAGCAGAGCCGACCAGCGGATGCCCGGGCTGCTCATGTCCAGGTTGAGCTTGAGGCTGCTGGCCCGGGAGGCATCAAAGGGCACGGCCTTGGCCTCGCTGGCCGCCAGGCTGATGGGCTGGGCCGCAGGCAGACTGGCCAGCACGCCGGCCGGATCAACCTTCAAGGCCCGGCACACCGCCATGGCCAGCGCACGCGTGAAGGCAGCGTCAGGCAGCTCCTGAAAGCGGCCGGACTCCAGAGCATCGAGCTTGGCAGGCGTGACCTTGATCAACGAGGCCAGGCCTTCGAGCGTCAGCCCACGGTCCAGGCGGGCCTGCCGCAGGAAGGATGCCGAGGGCACAGCGCCGCCCGCTGGAGCGTCACCAGAAGCCGGTGTGTTCTCAATCATCAAAACGTCCAAGGTCCAGGGCCGTGGTCTCGCGGGCATTCGGGAAACGGCTGCGCAGTTGGGTGGCCAGCTCGTCCATCGTCGCCCGCCCGCCCAGCTTGCGCTCGATGCGGATGCCCAGCCAGAGCGATTCGGCGTTGGCCAGCTCCGGCACGTTGTTGACACGGCGGATATAGAAACGCGCGCGGTCCAGATCGCCATTGCGATAGAACAGCGACGCCAGGTTGAAAGCGGTCACGGGGTTGCCCGGCTCCATCTCGTAGGAGCGCTTGAGCGACACCTGCGCCTCGGGCAACTGCCCGGCTTGCATCTGGCACACGCCACGCGCCATGAGCGTGCGGGAGGTCTGCACGCTCATCGGCAGCTCGACCGCACGGGCGAACAGTGCATCGGCCTCGGCATACTGCTGACGCTGGCAGAGGAACCAGGCGTAGTTGTGCAGCACACTGCCATTGCGGGCATCGAGCTGGATGGCGCGCTTGTAGCTTTCCTCTGCCAGACCGGGCTCATTCATGCCGCTGTAGATCAGGCCCCGCAGCTCGTACGCGGCACTCATGTTGCCATCGAGGGCAATGGCCTGCTTGACCTCGTCAAGGGCTGTGGTGAGTTGCCCCCGGCTGAAGTAGGCGCCGGCCAACTCCAGGCGAAGCCGCGCACGGCGACGCACTTCGGTTTCATCGGATGCCGTGACGATGTCGCGCCCTGCGGCGCTGGACGTCATGGCCTGGCGGGACACGGGCGACTGCTGCCCTGCCCCCGTGGTGGCGCAACCCTGCAGGACGATGAGCGCGACCACGCCCGTCAAGGCCAGTGCCGAACGGCCCAGGCCTGCCAGGCTCCGTGGGGTGAATGACATCCCAAGAACTCCTCGAACTCGACGTTGAAACAAGGCCCCGACACCGGAGCCACGCGGATGTACCCGCATCAGACCTTGCGAGCCGGCACGGTGGCTGGCTGGATCACGATGGGCTGGCGCAGCATGCGCTCGCTGGCACGGGTGCGGTCCTGCACCTCACCGGCCAACTGGCCGCAGGCAGCGTCGATGTCATCGCCACGCGTCTTGCGGACAGTGGTGACGATACCAGCATCGGCCAGGATGCGGGCGAAGGCCTGCACCCGGGGATTGTTCGAGCGTTTGAGCCCGGACTGGGGAAACGGATTGAACGGGATCAGATTGAACTTGCATGGCACTTTGTTGCGCACCAGGGCAATCAGTTCCCGGGCATGCTCGTCGGTGTCGTTGACGCCATCGAGCATGCAGTATTCGAAGGTGATGAAATCGCGCGGGGCAGCGCTCAGGTAATCCACGCAGCTGGCCAGCAGCTCGGCGATGGGGTACTTGCGGTTGAGCGGCACCAGTTCGTCGCGCAGCGGATCGTTGGGCGCGTGCAGCGACACGGCCAGGGCCACGGGGCAGTCCTTCTGCAGACGCTCGATCATCGGCACAACGCCCGCGGTGGACACCGTGACACGGCGGCGCGACAGGCCATAGCCGTGGTCATCCAGCATGGTGCGCAGGGCGGGCACCAGCGCGTTGTAGTTCTGCAGCGGCTCGCCCATGCCCATCATCACAACGTTGCTGACGATGCGGTCGTCACGCTTGAAGCGCTCGCGCAGCGTGTGCTCGGCGTGCCAGAGCTGGGCGATGATTTCGCCTGTGCTCAGGTTGCGCGAGAAGCCCTGATGACCGGTGGAGCAGAAACGGCAGCCGACAGCGCAGCCGGCCTGCGAGGAGATGCACAGCGTGGCGCGGTCGTCCTCGGGGATGTAGACGCTCTCGACGGCATTGCCGCCGCCCACGTCGAACAACCACTTGATGGTGCCATCGGCGGACACATGTTCGCTGATGACCTTCAGGCGCTCCAGCGTGGCCACGCCCTGCAGCTTGCCGCGCAGGGATTTGGCCAGGTCCGACATCTGGTCGAAGTCGGTGGCACCTTTTTGATGGATCCAGCGGAACAACTGGACGGCGCGAAAGCGCTTCTCGCCCAGCTGCTCGCAAAACGCCGTCAAGCCTTCAAGATCGAAGTCGAGCAGGTTGACGGCGCTCATGGCACATACCTCCAGCCCGCGATCAGCGGCTGTAGACGTTCAGGCCGGGGAAGAAGAAGGCGATTTCTTGCGCAGCGGTTTCAGCGGCATCAGAACCGTGCACGGCATTGGCGTCGATGCTGTCAGCGAAATCGGCGCGGATAGTGCCCTTTTCGGCCTTCTTGGGGTCGGTGGCGCCCATCAGGTCGCGGTTCTTGGCGATGGCGCCTTCACCTTCGAGCACTTGCACGAACACGGGGCCGGAGACCATGAAGTCCACCAGATCCTTGAAGAAGCCGCGCTCCTTGTGCACGCCGTAGAAGGTCTCAGCTTCTTGACGCGACAGTTGCACCAGCTTGGCAGCGGCAACCTTCAGGCCAGCGCCTTCAAAACGGGCGACGATCTGGCCGATCACGTTCTTGGCGACAGCGTCGGGCTTGATGATCGAGAGGGTGCGTTCGATGGCCATGTAATTTGCTCCGAAATTCGGTTATTTGACAAAACCCGGCATTGTACTGCGGGTAAGTATCAGGTTGTTGAAACTGGGGAGATCAGCGACGACGGCCACCGCCGCCACGGTTGCCGCCACCGCCGCCCTTGTTGCCGAAGAAGGCATCGGCGCCGATGTAGCCGACGGACGTCTGCAGCGGATCGGGCTCGCGGGGGCCGCCCTTCTTGCCACCGCCGCGCTGTCCTTGCTGCTCGTGCTGGTCCGGCCGGCCGAAACCGGAGGTGATGCGCTTGGAGCCCTTGGCGAACCGGCGGTCGAAGGTCTGCTCCAGCGGGTTGGGGATCGGCCCGATGTGGTCGTGATCGTCATCGCTGTCAGAGCGACGGTCCATCGGACGATCGTCGCGGGGCGGACGAGCCTGCTGCTGACGGTCCGGACCACGGTTGCCTTGGTTGTTACCCTGGTTATTGCCGTTTCCGTTGCCGCGCGGGCCTTGGCCACGCTGCTGGTTCTGACCGTTGCCCTGACCGAATTTGTCCTTGTTGCCAAACTTGCCCTGGCCACCGCGCTGGTTGTTGTTGCCGTTGCGGCCCTGACGGTCGTCGCGGTCATTGCGACGGCCTTGTCCCTGGCCCTGGCCTTGCCCCTGCTCCTGGCGGTCACCGCCGGCCAGGAACTTGACCGCGCGCACGTCCGACTCGCCCAACTCGACCCACACGCCGCGCTTGAGACCCAGCGGCAGCACGATGGAGCCATAACGCACACGGATCAGGCGACTGACCGTCAGGCCCACCGCGTCAAACAGCTTGCGCACTTCGCGGTTGCGGCCTTCCGTGATCACGACGCGGTACCAGCGGTTGACGCCTTCGCCACCGCCCTCGTCGATGGACTTGAACGAGGCCGTCTGGCCTTCGATGTCCACGCCTTCGAGCAGCTTGGCCTTGGCGTCAGCGGCGAGCGAGCCCAGCACGCGCACGGCGTACTCGCGCTCCACGCCGAAGCGGGGGTGCATCAGCTGGTTGGCCAGATCACCGGAGTTGGTGAACAGCAGCAGACCTTCGGTGTTCAGATCCAGACGGCCGACCGATTGCCACTTGCCGTGTTGCAGGCGCGGCAGGCGGCGGAACACGGTGGGGCGGTCCTGCGGATCGTCGTGCGTGACGACCTCACCCACGGGCTTGTGATAGGCCAGGATGCGGGCCGGCGGCGGCGAGATGCGCACGCGGATGGGCTTGCCGCCCACGGCGATCTTGTCGCCGAAGGAGACACGCTGACCGATGTGGGCGACTTCGCCGTTCACGGAGATGCGGCCATCCTCGATCATCTGCTCGATGTCGCGGCGCGAACCCACGCCAGACTGGGCCAGCACCTTCTGCAGCTTGGGCGCATCCGGCTCGGGGCGCAGCACGCGCTTGGTCTGGGCGGCCTCGGCGTCAGCGCCTTCGGCCTCCACCTCTTCTTCATGGGCCTTGTCGAAATCGCCGGTCAGCAGCTCGGCGAACACGGCGGAAGCCTGTTCGGCGGCGATGGCCGCGCGGCGCGACGGGCGGGGTTCTTCATCCGTGCCCGCGGCCTGGCCGCCGCCCTCGCCTTCTTCGGCCTGGCGCGATTCGCGGCGTTCACGGCGCTCCTGGCGATCGTGCCGATCACGACGTGGGCGATCGCGGGACTCGCCTTGCTCGCCACCTTCGGGGGCGGCTTCGGCGGCCTCGCCGGAGGCTTCGGCACCGGTGTCAGCACCCTGCTCCGCCGGATCGAGCTGGAAGAAGCCATGGCCTGCGGTTTCGCGGATCACGGGGCTTTCTTCGGCGGAGGCCACTGCAACCGGCGCGTCGTCAGCGGGTGCGGCATCAGCCAGCAGATCACCCTGCTCGGGTGCCACGGCCTTGCGACGGGGCGCGCGCTTGGGCTTGGCCGGCGCTTCTTCAGCGACCGGATACTGGGAGGGCGCATCGGCCACGGCTTCTGCGGCGGCCACGGGCGCCACCTCATCCGCGGCCTTGGTGCGGCGTCGGGCAGTCTTGCGGGCCACGGGGGCCTCACCGCTGTCCGCCTCGGTCGGTACCGCTGCCACCGCGTCAGCAGCATCAACGGCTTCAGGGGCCTTGGCGCGACGGGTGCGCTTGGGTTTTGCGACGGCGTCGGCACCAGCCTCTTGCGGCGGTGTCGTGTCTTGAGGCTCTTGCATGGGCGTGTCGGTCATCGTCGGACAGGAAATATATGTTCAGGGGGCCGGCGCCACGGGAGCGTCATCGGCGGTATCGGGGCCGGCATCTGCCTCGGGCTGAGGGGCGGCCACCGCGGGTTCGGTGTGGGATGGGGATTCGGGCGACTCGAAATCCAGGGGAGAGGTTCCCTGCGCTGGCGCATCGGTGTTGCCATCGGTATCGGCATCGCCCTCAGCGGCGGCCTCCTCGGCCTGAAGCTCCGGCAGCAAGGCCTGCACGGCGCCCATGTGATCGAGTTCGGGCAACTGCTCCAGCGAGGTCAGCCCCAGATCATCCAGGAACTGCCGTGTTGTGGCATACAGGCCCGGGCGCCCGGGCGCATCGCGGTGGCCGATCACTTCGATCCAGCCACGGTCTTCGAGCTGCTTGACGATCTGGGTGCTGACGGTCACGCCACGGATGTCTTCGATGTCACCGCGGGTGACGGGCTGACGGTAGGCAATGATGGCCAGCGTCTCCATGGTGGCGCGCGAGTACTTGGGGGGCTTCTCGGGGTGAAGCCTGTCCAGGTACTCCTGCACCTCGGCGCGGGTCTGGAAGCGCCAGCCGGAACCCGTCTCGCGCAACTCCGCCCCCCGGCCTTCCCAGCGATCAGCGAGCTCGTGCAACAGCGCCTTGACCTCATCGGCCGACAAGGCGTCGTCGAACAGCACCCGCAGTTCACGGATGGTCATGGGTTGGTGGGCGCACAACAGCGCCGCTTCGAGGATGCACTGCGCATCCTGGCGATCGAGAATGTCCATCTCTCCAGTCACTTCGAGCCGGAAACCCCGTGCATCAGCCGGACAACCGTCCGGTCTGGCGGATCAGCCTGGCATGCGCCGGGCCCGGCAAAAAGGCAGCATCAGTCGGATCGTTTGGGGTGCATGGGTGAGGGCCCCCGTCCCTGTCGGAGCCGCTGGCCGCGCAAAGGCGTACGGGCAGTTGCTCCGATACCCGGCGGTGCTTTTCGTTCCGCCCATCTCCCTCGATGAGGCCGGACTGGATCGGCTGCCGCCAACAGCGTGTCACACGCTTGTGGACTCATTATGCACGACTTGGGACCAGGCTGCGGCCATATCGGGGGGTAAAGGTGCCTCAAATGCCAGTTCGTGCCCAAGCACGGGGTGCGCCAGCACCAGGCGGGCGGCGTGCAGCGCCTGGCGCGTGAGGCCCAGGGCCGGCGCCCCGCCGTACAGGGCGTCGGCCAGCAGGGGCCAGCCCCGCGAGGCCAGGTGGACCCGGATCTGGTGGGTGCGGCCGGTGTGCAGCGTGCACTCCACGGCGCTGACACTGCCCTCGGTGGGGCCTTTGCCCCCGTCTGCGGCCACGGGCGACAGACGGGCCAGGCAACGCACATCGGTCATGGCAGGCTTGCCGGAGGCCACCACGGCCATCCGCACCCTGGAGACAGGATCCCGCCCGATGGGGGCATCGATGCGCAGGCTGTCGGGCGGCGCGCCCCAGGTCAGGGCCCGGTACTGCCGGTGCACCTCGCGGGCCGCGATGGCGCGGGTGAGCGCGGTGCAGGCCTGCAAGGTCTTGCCCACCACCATCAGGCCGCTGGTGTCCTTGTCCAGCCGGTGCACGATGCCTGCGCGGGGCAGCAGCACGGCACCTTCGTGGTGGGCCAGCAGGCCGTTCATCAGGGTGCCTTGCCAATGGCCGGCAGCGGGGTGCACCACCAGGCCCACGGGCTTGTCGACGATCATCAGGTGCTCGTCCTCGAACACGATGGGCAGGTCCATCGCCTCGGGCACGAAGGCCTGGCTCTGCGGCGTCGGGCGCAACTCGGCCACCACCTGCTGGCCAGCCTGCAGCTTGCGCGACGGCGTGCGGATCTCCCGGCCATCGACCGAGATGCAGCCTTCTTCGACCAGATGCTGCAAGTGGCTGCGGGAGAACTCCGGCGCCTTGCCTGCCAGCCATTGGTCCAGGCGGCGGCCATGGGCCGATGTTTCCACCGGCTCGCGCAGCACGATGGTCTGGGCGGGGGCAAAACCCCTTCCACCTGATTCAGCTGGAGCCTCCGCATCGATGCCGGCATCGAGCAGCTCATCGCCCCCCAGATCCTCATCGCCCACCCAGGCCGGCTGCACGGGCACCAAGGCGTCATCTGGCTGGGCCGCGGAGGCCGCATTCGGCTCAACAGACTCGGTTCGTGAACGGTTCTGACGGTCGGACCGCTTGGGCATGTGGCAGTGCTTCTATACTGCGGGGTGTTGCGCACTTCTGCGGCCCCCGCATACGATTCAAGTGAAAGTTTCCAAGCATCCCCTGAGCAGCCTGACCCAGGTGCTGAGCAAGAGCCTGTGGGCCGGTGTGGCGGCCGTTGTGCTGATGGCTGGCCTGGCAGGCTGCGGCTCCACCCCGGAGGACGAGTTCTCCGGCACCAGCGTCGATCAATTGTATGCGGACGCCCGGGAAGAGGCCTCTGAAGGCAATTTCGAAAACGCCATCAAGCGCTACGAAAAGGTCGAGGCACGCGCCACCGGCACGCTGATGGCGCAGCAGGCCCAGCTCGAACTGGCTTACGCCTATTACAGAACGGGCGAGCGTGCCCAGGCGCTGGCCAAGATCGAACGCTTCGTGCGCCTGCACCCCACCAGCCCTGCGCTGGACTACGCCTACTACCTGCAGGGCCTGATCAACTTCAACGACGATCTGGGCCTGTTCAGCTGGCTGTCCAAGCAGGACCTGAGCGAGCGTGACCAGCAAGCCTCGCGCGATGCCTACGAATCGTTCCGCCAACTGGTCGAGCGCTTCCCGACCTCACGCTACGCCCCCGATGCCCGCCTGCGCATGAACCACATCGTGAACTCGCTGGCTGCTGGCGAAGTGCACGTGGCGCGCTTCTATTACCGCCGGGGCGCCTACCTGGCTGCCGCCAACCGCGCCCAGACGGCGGTGACCGAGTACCGCAACTCGCCCGCGGTGGAAGAAGCCCTGTTCATCATGGCCCGCAGCTACGACAGGCTGGCCATGCCCCAGCTGCGCGACGACGCCATGCGCGTGCTCAAGACCAGCTTCCCGCAGAGCGCCTACCTGACGCAAGGCGACGCCACCACCGAGAAGAAGTGGTGGAAGCTGTGGTGAGCCTTGGCTTGACCGCCGCCTGACATGACAACGGCCCCTGATGGGGCCGTTTCTCATTGAGCTCGCATGTCGCGCCCGGGACGCTCAGTCGCCCTCGGTGCCGCCAGTGGTGAAGCCGGTCAGGCGGCCTTGATCGTGCACGCTGTCACCCATGGGCTGCACATCCACCGGCTCATCGACCGGCGCGAACTCATCGGCATCCCGGTCGGTCGGCGCACCCAGCAGGTTCTTGAAGCGCTTGGAGCGGTCGTAGGGGAACACGTCGTGCACATAGCCTGCCTGGATGCGCTCCTTGTGGGTCTGCCAGTACTCCACGTCGAGCAGATCACCGTGGTGCTGCATGAAGATGCTGCGCACGCGCGGATCGCCCAGCAGGAAGGGACCGAAGGTCTCGGGGAAGACGTCGTACTTGCCCACGCTGTACCAGATCTCGCCGGACATCTCCTCTTCCTCGTTGCGCGGCTCGGGCACCTTGCGGAAGTTGCAGTCCGTGACGTATTCGATCTCGTCGTAGTCGTAGAACACGACCTTGCCGTTGCGCGTGACGCCGAAGTTCTTCCAGAGCATGTCGCCCGGGAAGATGTTGGCAGCCACCAGATCCTTGATGGCGTTGCCATACTCGATCACGGCGTGCTCCAGGCTCTCGCCCTCGGCCTCCTGGATGTAGATGTTGAGCGGCACCATGCGGCGCTCGATGTACAGGTGCTTGAGCACGAGCACATCGCCCTCCTCCTCCATCAGGCTGGGCGAGAACTTCTTGAGCTCGGCGATCAACTCGTCGTCGAAGCGGTGGCGCGGGAAGGCCACGTTGGTGAACTCCAGCGAGTCAGCCATGCGGCCCACGCGGTCATGCTGCTTGACCAGCAGGTACTTGCTCATGATGAGCTCGCGCGTGGTTTCCTTCTGCGGCGGGTAGTAGTCCTTGATCACCTTGAACACAAAGGGGTAGGACGGCAGATCGAACACCAGCATGACCATGCCCTTGATGCCGGGCGCGATGCGGAACTTGTCGGTGGAGTGGCGCAGGTGGAAAAGGAAGTCGCGGTAGAACAGGTTCTTGCCGTGCTTCTGCAGGCCCAGCGCGCTGTAGAGCTCGGCGCGGGGCTTGCGTGGCATCAGCGTGCGCAGGAACTGCACGTAGGCCGAGGGCACCAGCATGTCGACCATGAAGTAGGCGCGCGCGAAGCTGAACAGGGCCAGCAGATCATCTTCACCAAACAGCGCCGCATCGATGTACAGGTGCTTCTTGGAGTTGTGCAGGATGGGGATGGCGAACGGCAGGCTGCGGAAGCCATTGATCACCTTGCCGACGATGTACGCGCCCTTGTTGCGGTAGAACAGGGATGACAGCACCTGGATCTGGAAGTTGGTGCGCAGGCGCACATTGCCCACCTGCTCCTGCAACGCATCGAAGACGAAGCCGATGTCGCGATCCAGGCCTTCGAAAGGCACGTTCAGTCCATAGCTCTGCACCACCGCCTTGAGCGTTTCGCGCAGGTTCTCGCGGGTGGGGTAGTAGGCGCGGAAGCTCGGCATGCCGTCCGCGTCGTCATCGTCGATGTACTCGGTGGACACCGCCGGCCGCACGAAGATGAAGTCGTTGCGGTAGTACTTGCGGTGCAGGATCTGGATGGTGGCCGAGTTGAAGAAGGTCTCGGCCAGTTCGGGCTGGCGGTGCCCCGTCAGCAGGCCGATGTAGAACAGCTTGATCTGCTGCCACACCTCCATGGGCAGTTGGCTGGCGGCGTAGTCGGCCTCCAGGCTGGCCACGGTCTCGTCCACCCGCAGATCGTAGAACTCGATCCGGGCGCGCTGGGCATCCTGCTGGGCATGCCAGTCGGCCTGCTCGAAGCGCTGCTTGGCCTTGGCGCTGGTGGCGCGGAAGATCTTGTAGTGCTTGTCGAAGCCGTCGAGCAGGGCCTGGGCGATCTCGAAGACACGGGTGTCGGTGAGTTGCTGGGGAAACATGCTGCGCCTGTGTGAATGTGAGGTGATGTGGACCCGCGCAGGGGGATCAGGCTTGGTCGGCCGCCGGCAGGTGCCCGGCATAACGGTTTCTCAGCGCCTCCAGTGCACGGGCATAAGCCTCGGGCACGTCTTCGGCCTTCGACGTGGTCATGCGCAGGTCCTTGATCAAACCGTTATGCAAGCCGTAGACCCAGCCGTGCACGGCCACTTCCTGCCCCTGTTCCCAGGCGCTCTGCACCACGGTGGTGTGGCACACGTTGAGCGCCTGCTCCAGCACGTTGAGTTCGCACAGGGCGTCCAGTCGCACAGGCCCTTCGGGCAAGGCGTTCAGCCATTGCTGGTGGTGGTTGCGCACATCCTGCACGTGGCGCAGCCAGTTGTCGGCCAGGCCCACACGCAGGTTCTTCATGGCCGCGTTGACACCGCTGCAGCCGTAGTGCCCCACCACGATCACATGCTTGACCTTGAGCGAGTCAATGGCGAACTCCATGACGGAGAGGCAGTTCAGGTCAGAGTGCACCACCACGTTGGCCACATTGCGGTGCACGAACAGCTCGCCCGGCAGCAGGCCGACGATTTCATTGGCCGGTACGCGGCTGTCGCTGCAACCGATCCACAGGTACTGTGGCGATTGCTGCTGCTGCAGACGGGTGAAGAAGCCAGGCGTGCGCTGCTCGATGTCTCGGGCCCAGGCGCGGTTGTTGTCAAACAGGTGATCCATCTTCATGCGGTCAAGTGTAGACAACTTCCGCAGTGCGGCTGAATGCGGCATGCATGCAAAGCCCTCGGCCACCAGGATCCCCCTGCGGAAGGCACAATCATTCGGTCATCAACGAAGTCAGATCCCGATGCAGTCGTCCGCAGCCCCTCAGCATCCCGCCCTGCAGTACCCGTGGGACAGCACCCAGCCCGCCCCGGGCGAATGGATGACGCTGCGCCCCGGCCTGCACTGGGTGCGCATGCCCCTGCCCTTCGCGCTCAACCACATCAACCTGTGGGTGCTGGATGATGAACTGGACGGGCAACCGTGCTGGACGGTGGTGGACGCCGGTGTGTCCATCGAGGCCATCCACGAGGCCTGGCGCACGCTGTGGGCGGGGTCCATGGCGGGCAAGCCGCTGGGCCGCCTGCTGGTCACGCACATGCACCCGGACCACATCGGCAATGCGCAGTGGCTGATCGAGCAGTTCAGCCCGGCGGGGCACCCTGCCCGGCTGTGGATCAGCGCGACGGATTTCCTGGCGGCCACCATCGCCTGCCAGTCCACCACCGGCTACGGCGGTGACCGTGCGGCCGATTACTTCGCATCTCACGGGCTGGACGATGGCAAGGGCCTGCCGCTGATCCGTCAGCGTGGCGGGTACTACTCGTCGATGGTGCCCTCCGTGCCGGCCAGCTACCGCCGCCTGCGCGAGGGCATGACGGTATCGATCGGCGGGCACGACTGGCGCTGCATCGCCGGCTTCGGCCATGCGCCGGAGCACATCGCCCTGTACAGCGAGGCCCAGGGCGTGCTGATCTCGGGCGACATGCTGCTGCCCAAGATCTCGACCAATGTGAGCGTAACGGACACCGAGCCCGAAGCCGATTCGCTGGGGCTGTTCCTGGATTCGCTGAGCCGCTACGAGGAGCTGCCGCCCGATACGCTGGTGCTGCCGTCTCACGGCCACCCCTTCGTCGGCATCCACGCGCGGGTGGACGCCTTGCGCACCCACCACCAGGAGCGCCTGGACGACATCCGCCAAGTCTGCGCCGAACGGCCCAGCACGGCGGCCGAGCTGCTGCCCGTGCTGTTCAAGCGCGCGCTGGACATGCACCAGACCACCTTTGCCATGGGCGAGGCCGTAGCGCACCTGAACTACCTGTGGCACCGGGGCGAGCTGCGCCGTCAGGCCGATGAGCAAGGCGTGTGGCGCTTCAGTCCGGGATGACAGCGTGGCGCAGTTGCTCGCGCGCCTGATCGTACTCAGGCAGCACGGAGCGCACCACGCCCCAGAAACGGGGGCTGTGGTTCATCTCCTTGAGATGCGCCAGTTCATGCGCCACCACGTAATCGACGATGGCCGGCCCGAAGTGGATCAGGCGCCAGTGCAGGCGGATGGAGCCATCGACACTGGCACTGCCCCAGCGCGTGCGCGCCGATGACAGGCGCAGGCTGGACACCTTCACCCCCAGTTGCGCGGCGTAGTGGCGCACGCGCAAGTCGAAGTGCGCCAGCGCATGGCGCTGCAGCCACGCATTGACAGCATCGCGGATCTGTTCGGCCGTGGCGCTTTGCGGCAGGCCCAGGTGCAGCGTCTTGCGCGGCACGCCCGGCAGGGCCTGGGCATCTTCATGCAGATGGGCGCCTGGCTGGCGGGCATCGAGCACCAGGATCACGGATTCGCCCAGCACGGGCACCACGGCGCCTTCGCGCCATTCGATGCGCGCGGCCGCCTGCTGGCGCTCACGCTCGCGCTGTTCGGCCAGCTTGGTGCAGATCCAGCGGGCCTTTTCAGTCAGCGCGGTTTCGATCTCGGTCCAGCCCACCCAGCGGGGTGCGCGCACGCTCAGGCCTTCCACGCCCACCACCATGCCGATGCTGCGGCGCCGCACGCGCTTGAGTTCGAAGGCCACCAGCGCATTGCCCAGGCGGATCTCGTGCTGGGCTTGCGGGTGGCGGAATACCGGCAGGTTCTCCACCGGGCTCGGGTCACGCGTCAGACGCTGCTTGCGCGCCGAGGTCTCGTCGCCCTGCCCTTTGCCTGGCGCCTTTGGCGTGCCAGGGCGCGAGCGCCCGTTGCCGGTTTGATCAGGCAGGTCTGGCGCGACCACCGGTGTCGAGGCAGGCACCTCGGCCGGCGACTCGTCCGACCACCAGGGCAAGGTGAGCTGCTGGTGGACGCTCATGCGCGCGAGCCTCCCGGGGTAGCATGCAAGGTGACTGGCGGTTTGGAGCGCGCCGTGTAGGCATCCGGGTCCAGGCGACGCATCTCGCCCTCGATCCAGACCTCCACCTCGTCCATCACCTGCTGAGGGGTACGGCCCTCCACGGGGATAGGCGCCCCGACGGACACATCGATGACACCCGGCCGCACCCACCAGCCCTTGGGCCAGCAGCGGCCGGAACTTACGGCCACGGGCAGCACCGGCGTGCCGGTGTCCACCGCCAGCCGGGCCGCACCCAGCTTGTAGGGCAGTTGCCCACCGCGCGGCCCGCGCGTGCCTTCCGGGAACAGGATGATCCAGTTGCCCCGATCCAGCATGCGGCGCCCCTGCTCGGCCACCTTGCGCGAGGCCTCGCCGCGGCGGGCGCGGTCAATGTGCACCATGTCCAGCCGGGCCAGCGCCCAGCCGAAGAACGGGATCCACAGCAACTCGCGCTTGAACACGTAGGACAGCGGGCGCGGCATGGCCACACTCAGGAAGAAGGTCTCCCAGGCGGATTGGTGCTTGGCGCAGATGATCAGGGGCTGCCCGGCCGCATGGGCCGCATCCACCTGTTCCCAGCCCTGCACACGGTGCTCGACACCACAGATGACACGCGCCCCCCAGATCGCCAGCCGGTTCCAGCCCGCGGCAAACCAGTAGAGACGCGCCCCACCGATCAGCACCGAGGCCAGCATCAGCACGGCCGCATAGGGCACCACGGTCACCGCCATCCACACACCGAAGGCCAGCGAGCGCAATGCCACCGCGGCCTGACATCTGTTCATGAAAACTCGCCCATGTGCGTGGCCACGGGTCCATCCTCGCCGTGGGCCGCACGATCACGCAGGATCAGGAAGTCGGCAAAGGCCGACAGATCGGGGTGGATGGTCAGCCCCGGCACCTGGCGGCGCAGGTCCACCAGTTCGACGTCCGTCATGGCGGCCGCCTGGCCGGTGCGCACCAGGTGCGGCTCGCAACCCACGGACTGGGCCGCCAGCACATCGCGCGGCAGGTCGCCCACCATGGGCACCTCGTCGAGCGACACGTTGAAACGCTCACCGATCATCTTGAACAGGCCCGGCTGCGGCTTGCGGCAGGTGCATTGGTCTTCAGGCGTGTGCGGGCAGAAGAACACCGCATCGACCCGGCCGCCATGGCGCGCCAGCATCTGGTGCATCTTGGCGTGCATGGCGTTCATGGCCGCCATGTCGAACAGCCCCCGCCCGATGCCGGACTGGTTGGTGGCCACCACGACGTGCCAGCCGGCGTGGTTGAGCCGTGCGATGGCCTCGATGGCCCCAGGCAGCGGCACCCACTCCTCGGGCGACTTGATGTAGTCGTCGCGTTCGTGGTTGATCGTGCCGTCGCGATCCAGGATGACCAGCTTCATGGCTGCAAAGTATGACGCACAGGGGCCGCGCCGTACAACGTGGCCCCATTCACCAGGTTCAGGCCGCCAGGCGGGACAGGTCCGCCACGCGGTTCATGGCGCCGTGCAGGGTGGCCAACAGCCCCAGGCGGTTGGCCTTGAGCGCGGCATCGTCTGCATTGACCATGACATCGGCAAAGAAGGCATCGACCGGAGCCTTGAGGGCCGCCAGCGCCTTGAGCGAACCCGTGTAGTCGCCGGCCTCGAAGGCCTGCTGGGCCTGGGGCGCGACGGACTGCAGCGATTCGTACAGGGCGGCCTCGGCGGGCTCCTTCAGCAAGGCGGTGTCCACGCGGGCTTCGGTCTCGCCCTCGGCCTTCTTGAGGATGTTGCCCACGCGCTTGTTGGCGGCAGCCAGGGCGGCGGCCTCCGGCAGCGCGGCGAAGGCACGCACGGCCTCCAGGCGGCGGGTGACATCGCCCAGGCGGGCCGGCTTCAGCGCCAGCACGGCATCGACCTCCTGGGCGCTGTAGCCTTGCTCACGCAGGGACACGGCCAGGCGGTCCGAGAAGAAGGCCAGCAGCGGCTCGGTCGGGTCCTGGATCAGCTCACCGAAGGCCGGAAGGGCTGCTTCGATCAGGGCCGGCAGCGACAGCGGCAGGTGCTTTTCGACCAGGATGCGGATCACGCCCAGGGCATGGCGGCGCAGCGCGAACGGATCCTTGTCGCCTGTGGGCAACTGGCCGATGCCGAACAGGCCGATCAAGGTTTCGAGCTTGTCGGCCAGGGCCACCACGGTGCCGGTGTGGTTGCGCGGCAGGCTGTCGCCGGCGAAACGGGGCTTGTAGTGGTCCTCGATGGCGATGGCGACGCCGTCACGCAGGCTCTCGTGGCGGGCGTAGTAGCCGCCCATGATGCCTTGCAGTTCAGGGAACTCGCCGACCATGTCGGTCAGCAGGTCGGTCTTGGCCAAGCGGGCGGCCTCCTGCGCCTTGCTGTCGAGCGCGGCGAAGTGGTCCTGGTCGTCCACCGTGATGGGCACGGTGCCCAGGCTCCACTGCTTGACGATCTCGTGGGCGATGGCGCGCACGCGCTCGGCGCGCTCGCCCTGGGTGCCCAGCTTGCCGTGGTAGACCACCTTGCCCAGGCCGGCCACGCGGGATTCCAGCGTCTTCTTGCGGTCCTGGTCGAAGAAGAACTTGGCATCGGCCAGGCGCGGGCGCACCACGCGCTCGTTGCCACCGATCACCAGGCTGGCGTCTTCCGGGCTGATGTTGCTGACGATCAGGAACTGGTTGGTCAGCTTGTCATGGGCGTCCAGCAGCGGGAAGTACTTCTGGTTGGCCTTCATGGTCAGGATCAGGCACTCCTGGGGCACTTCCAGGAAGGCCTGCTCGAAGCGGCCGGTGAGCACGTTGGGGCGCTCGACCAGGGCGGTGACTTCGTCCAGCAGGGCGTCGTCGTCGATGGGCTTGAGGGCGGTGCCGGCCTTGGCAGCGGCGGCCTGCAGTTGGCGCACGATCTCGGCGCGGCGCTCGGCAAAGCTGGCGATCACGGCGCCATCCTCGCGCAGCTGCGCGGCGTAGCTGTCGGCATCGCGCAGCACCACGGGGCTGACCTTGGCCTCGAAACGATGGCCTTGGGTGCTGTTGCCGGATTTCAGGCCCAGCACCGACACGGGCACCACGGTACTGCCGTGCAAGGCCACCAGGCCATGGGCCGGACGCACGAAGTTCACGCTGGTCCAGCCAGGCTGGAAGTTGGCGCCTTCGCCCTGCTCCAGCTGGTAGGTCATCACCTTGGGGATGGGCAGCTTGGCCAGGGCCTCGTCCAGTGCCTTCTGCAGGCCCTCGGCCAGTGTGGCGCCCGATTTGACGCTGTCGTAGAACAACGCCTCGGCCTTGCCATCGGGGGCGCGCTTGAGGCCCGCCACGGCTTCGGGGCCTGCGCCCAGTGCGGCCAGCTTCTTGAGCAGGGCCGGGGTGGCGTTGCCCGAAGCATCCAGACCGACGCTGGCGGGCATCAGCTTCTGCTGTACGGCTTGGTCGACCGCCTTGCCGGCCACGGCGGCCACGTGCACGGCCAAGCGGCGTGGCGAGGCAAACGAGGTCACGGCCGCATCGACAGCGGCCAGGCCCTGGGCCTTCAGGCTGTCGGCCAGCGCCGTGGCGAAGGATTCGCCCAGCTTCTTGAGCGCCTTGGGCGGCAGCTCTTCGACGAACAGTTCAACCAGCAGGTTGGCCTTTTGATCCACGGACGTCATGCTCAGGCCGCCTTCTTGTTGTTCAGTTGCTCGATCACCTCGTCGGCCCAGGCCCTGGGGGCCATCGGGAAGCCCAGGCGTGCCCGGCTGTCGAGGTAACTGGCGGCCACGGCGCGGGCCAGGTTGCGGATGCGGCCGATGTACGCGGCGCGCTCGGTCACCGAGATGGCGCCCCGGGCGTCCAGCAGGTTGAAGGTGTGCGCAGCCTTGAGCACCTGCTCATAGGCGGGCAGCGCCAGCTGCTGCTCCATCAGGTACTTGGCCTGCGTCTCGTAGTTGGTGAAAGCGCCCAGCAGGAACTCGACGTTGCTGTGCTCGAAGTTGTAGGTGGACTGCTCCACCTCGTTCTGGTGGAACACGTCGCCGTACTTGACGACATTACCAGCAGGATCCTTCGAATAGACCAGGTCGTACACGCTCTCGACGCCCTGCAGGTACATGGCCAGGCGCTCCAGGCCATAGGTGATCTCGCCGGTGATGGGCTTGCAGTCGATACCGCCCACCTGCTGGAAGTAGGTGAACTGCGTCACTTCCATGCCGTTGAGCCAGACCTCCCAGCCCAGGCCCCAGGCGCCCAGCGTGGGGTTCTCCCAGTCGTCTTCGACAAAGCGGATGTCGTTCTTCTTGAGGTCGAAGCCCAAGGCCTCCAGCGAGCCCAGGTAGAGCTCCAGGATGTTGCTCGGGGCGGGCTTGAGCACCACCTGGTACTGGTAGTAGTGCTGCAGGCGGTTGGGGTTCTCGCCATAGCGGCCGTCCTTGGGGCGGCGGCTAGGCTGCACGTAGGCGGCCTTCCAGGGCTCGGGGCCCAGGGCGCGCAGGAAGGTGGCCGTGTGGCTGGTACCTGCCCCCACTTCCATGTCATAGGGTTGCAGCAGAGTGCAGCCTTGGGCGTCCCAGTAGCTTTGCAGACGCAGGATCAGTTGCTGGAAGGTCAGCATGTCGATGGCCTTGGAATTTTCTTCAAAAGGTCCGGCGGCCGGGTGCCGCGGACCGAACACGTCATTTTAAGGGGCTGCCCGGGCCTTGCCACAGCCTGGCAGGCAGCGCATGCCCGGGCTCAGCCCCGATCAGGATGCCGGGCGGCGCGTCACCGCCACGATCAGCACCACCGCCAGCCCAATCAGCGGCCACAGCCCCCACGGGCCGGCCCAGCGGGCAAACGGTGTCAGGCCTGTGGTGCCCTGCACCTGGGCGTACAGCACGCCCTGGGTGTTGGTGGCCAGCAGGTCGGTGACCACACCGCGGTGATCGATCACCACCGTGGCGCCGGTGTTGGTCGAGCGGATGGTCGGGCGCTGGAACTCCAGCGAGCGCAGCCGGGCGATCTGCAGGTGCTGGTGGATGGCGACCTCCTCACCGAACCAGGCCAGGTTGCTCACATTGGCCAGGATGGTGGGCGCCGGCGTGAGCGCCCCGGTGAAGCGGGCTGCCAACTCCTCGCCGAACAAATCCTCGTAACAGATGTTGGGCGCCACCCACTGCCCCGCCACCTCGAACGAAGGCGCATTGCGCGGCCCCCGGGTGAAATCACCCAGCGGCATGTTCATCATGTCGACGAACCAGCGGAAGCCCCAGGGGATGAACTCGCCGAACGGCACCAGGTGGTGCTTGTTGTAGCGGTAGACGCCCCCTTCCAGCCCCACGGTGCCACGCGACACCCCCACCACCGAGTTGGTGTAGCCATGCTCGAAGCTGCCCAGTGGCACGCCGATCAGTGCCGCACGGTCGCTTTTCTGGAAAGGTTTGAGCAAGGCCGCCCAGAAGCCCTCAGGCAGATCCGAGGGCAAGAGCGGGATGGCTGTCTCGGGTGCCACGATCAGATCACCCTTGGCGGATACCAGCTGCTTGGCATGCCAGATCAGCGCCTCACCCTGGTGCGCTGGCTCGAATTTTTCACTTTGCGGCACATTGCCCTGCAGCAAGGCCACGGACAGCGGGCGGCCATGGTTCTGCACAAAACTCAGTGATGGCAGCACGGCATGGGCGATGCCCAAGGCCACCACCCCGCCAAGCAGGGCAATGCGGGCCTTGCCCGCCCCCCGCAGCACCACGATCAGCACCAAGGCCGCCACCAGGGTCACCAGCACCTGCCCCATGCCATAGACACCCACCCAGGGCGCCAGCCTCGCGAACGGCGAATCGAGCAGCGCGTAACCGCTGGCCGCCCAGGGAAAGCCCGTGAAGATCAGCGCGCGCGCCGCTTCCGCCAGCAACCACAGGCCGCCCAGCAGCAGCGCATCAGCCGCCCAGCGGCGCCGGCGCCATCGCACCCAGGCCGCGCATGCCAGGGCCAGGTACAAGGACAAGGCCGCGCACAGCAGCAGCACCGCTCCACCCGCCAGCCAGGAGGGCAGCCCCCCGTACCGGTGCAGGCTGACGAACATCCAGCCCGTGCCCCCCACCAGCCAGACCGTGCCGAAGCCCCAGCCTGCCCAGGCACCCTGCATGGGCCGCTCGGCACGGTGCAGCACCAGCACCAGGGCCACCAAGGCCAGCACGCTCATCGCGACCGGCCCGGCCGGGGTCAGGTGGGCCACGGCCGGATAGAACGCCAAAGCCTGGAGAACGCCCACCAAGGCGCCCGCAGCCAGCCAGCGCAGGCCGCTCACACCGCGCCGCGTCGTGCCTGCGCGCCTCACGCTTCGTCCACCCTGTCGTCATCAGGCCGCAGAGGGGTCACCTTGAACCATCGCACCGCACCGCCGCGCGCGAGCATCACCGTGAAGCGCAACCCGCCCACCTTGATGACCTCGCCACGCCGCGGCACATGCCCCAATTCGTGCGCGACCAGCCCACCGATGGTGTCGAAATCCTCTTCGGGCAACGCCGTCTCGAACACCTCGTTCACCGACGAGATCAGGGTATCGCCCGCCACGCGCTGGCTGCCATCGGCCAGGGTGAAGATGCTGGTGTCGCTGGTTTCGTCGTCGAATTCGTCCTCGATCTCGCCCACGATCTCCTCGAGCACATCCTCGATGGTGATCAGGCCTGCCGTGCGGCCGAACTCGTCGATCACGATGGCCAGGTGGCTGCGGTTGGTGCGGAAATCACGCAGCAACTCGTTCAGCCCCTTGGATTCGGGCACGAACATGGGCGCGCGCAGCAAAGTGCGCAGGTTCAATTCGGGCGCACGCTGCAGCTTGAGCAGGTCCTTGGCCAGCAGCACGCCGATGATGTTGTCGCGGCTGCCCTCGTACACGGGGAAACGCGAATGCGCCGTGTCGATGACGAAATGCAGCAGTTCCTCGTAAGGCGCCTGGATGTCCAGCATGTCCATGCGGCGCACAGCCACCATGACATCGCCGGCCGTCATGCCGGCCATCCGGATCACCCCCTCCAGCATCACCCGGGATTCGGGCTCGATCAGTTCACGCTGTTCGGCCTCGGCCAGGGATTCGATCAGCTCGTCGGTGGAGTCAGGCCCGGGCGAAATGAATTCGACCACGCGCTCGAAAAGGGTACGGCGGTCCTTATGGGCGCCGAGACGGCTGGTTTTGTCGGCGCGAGAGGGCCGACTCTGGGAAGGTTCGGACACGGAGGGCGGTGTCGTGGTTGAGACACACCAAGAATAGCGCAACCCTGTGGCCACACAGGCTCACCCATGGGGCTACACTTGTGTTATGAGCCTGATTCCCGTCACCATCCTTACCGGCTTCCTGGGCAGTGGCAAGACCACCCTGCTCAAGCGCATCCTCACCGAGGCGCATGGCCAAAAGATCGCCGTCATCGAAAACGAGTTCGGCGAAGAAAACATCGATACCGACATCCTCGTGTCCGACACGGAGGAGCAGATCATCCAGATGAGCAACGGCTGCGTCTGCTGCACCATCCGCGAGGATCTGCGCACGACACTGACCGACCTGGCCGCCAAGAAGCGCGCCGGCGAGCTGTCGTTCGAGCGCGTCGTGATCGAAACCACCGGCCTGGCCGACCCCGGCCCCGTGGCGCAGACCTTCTTCATGGACGACGACATCGCCGACCAGTACCTGCTGGACGCCATCGTCACCCTGGTGGATGCCAAGCACGCCGAAGGCCAGCTGGACACCCGCCAGGAAGTGCGCCGCCAGATCGGTTTCGCCGACCAGATCTTCATCAGCAAGACCGATCTGGTGCCCGCCGCCGAGGTCGACGCCCTGGCCTACCGCATCAAGCACATGAACCCCCGTGCACCGCAAAAGCGCGTGCATTTCGGCGAAGTGAGCATCGGCGAAGTGTTCGACCTGCGCGGCTTCAACCTGAACGCCAAGCTGGAGATCGACCCCGATTTCCTCAAGGACGACAGCCACGACCACGGCCATCATCACCATGAGCACGGCCCCGATTGCGGCCATGACCACGGTGATCACGAACACGGCGAACACTGCGATCACCCACACCACCATCGCCACGACGACGACGTCAAGTCCTTCGTGTTCAAGTCCAACCGCCCCTTCAACCCCACCAAGCTGGAGGATTTCCTGGGCTCGGTGGTGCAGATCTACGGCCCGCGCATGCTGCGCTATAAAGGCGTGCTCAACGTGATGGGCATGGACCGCAAGGTCATTTTCCAGGGCGTGCACCAGATGATGGGCAGCGATGTGGGCCCCAAGTGGGCCCCGGGCGAAACCAAGATCAGCAAGATGGTGTTCATCGGCCTGGACCTGCCCCAAGACCTGCTGAGGGCAGGTCTGGAGGGCTGCCTGGTCTGAACGTGGCTACAATGCCGCGCGCTCCCGCTTTGGCGGGGCACGACAATGGAGCGGTCGGGGTCTCGTGCCACTGACCCCGTCATCCAGCTGATGGAACGTGTTTTTCGGGAAGGAGGATCCTGTGACCAAGACCACAGCCAAGGCGGCCGACAAGGCAGCAGCGCCCAAGGCGTCTGCCAAGACCGCTGCCGAGAAGGCGCCGGCCAAGACGCCGGCAACGGCCAAGGCTGCGCCTAAAACCGCTCCATCCTCCGCTTCCCCAGCCACCAAGGCGGGCAAGCCGGCCAGCCGGTCGGCCGCCCCCCCGGCTCAAGCTTCGGCCCCAAGTGCCGAATCCGCAGTATCTGCATCCAAGGTTTCCCAGAACATGCCCACTACAGCGACCAAGGTCGACTCCAAACTCGCCAACGCCTGGAAAACCAAATCGGGCCGTGAACTGACCGACGCCGAGCTGCTGGCCATGCCCGACAGCGAGTACATGAGCGACAAGCAGCAGGAAGCCTTCCGCACCCGCCTGGAAGCCCTGAAGGACGACCTGCTGTCCAACGCCGGTGAAACCACCGAGCACCTGCGCGAAGACACCTCCATCGTGCCCGATCCGGCCGACCGCGCCACCATCGAGGAAGAACACGCCCTGGAACTGCGCACGCGCGACCGCGAGCGCAAGCTGCTCAAGAAGATCTCCCAGGCCCTGACCCGCCTCGAATCCGGCGATTACGGCTACTGCGACGAAACCGGCGAGCCCATCGGCCTGGGCCGACTGCTGGCCCGCCCCACGGCCACCCTGTCGCTTGAAGCACAACAGCGCCGCGAACTCAAGCAGAAGATGTTCGGAGACTGACGCCCTGCCCCGGGTGTCATACTGGCCGTACCCATGAGCAAGGACACGAGCAACTTTCTGCGCAAGGTCGTCAAGTTCGTGTCCCATCCGGCCACGGACTGGACTGAGCTCGATTCCAGCGCGACCGACAACCGCGAAAGCGAGTACGCCAAGGCCGAGATCAAGGCCATGATCGAGCGCAAGCGGCGCAACGACTTCGTGCGCAAGCGCGAGCTCGACATGCTGCGCAAGATCCGCCGCGAGGGCTTGAGCCACGACAGCGCGCTGGCCCTGACCAGCCCGTCCAACCTGGATTCGGAATCCTCCAAGATCAACAGCGGTAGCGCCAAGTCGGACGTCACCGTCAAGGCCAAGATCGACGCCATCGAGCAGCAGATGGTGGGTGCCGGCGAACCCCGCCGCCCGGTGCACAACGGCGACACTTCGCCGCCCACCCTGCCTGGCGGCATGCCCGCCGACGGCTACGCGGCCACCCGCCCTTTCAGCCCGACAGACATCCCCACCCAGCCCATGCAGGCGCCGGATGCCCCCACCACGGTGCCCGACAGCGTGCTGATCTCGGCCCGCACCGAGGTGCCCCGCATGCCTGGCGAGCCACCCATCGTCCGCGGCCCCGTGCACTCGCCCCTGGCGCCCACGGGCTTCACCAACGCCTTCGCGGTCGACGTCAACGAGATCACGCACGATTCCGAGCTGGACGAAGCCGTGATCGCCTTCGCCAATGCCGACTTCGAGCAGTGCGAACGCAACCTGATGACGCTGATCCAGCCCGGCGGCCCACGCCACGGGCAGTCGGACACCTGGATGGTGCTGTTCGACCTCTACCGCGCGCTCGATCAGCAGCCCAAGTTCGACACGCTGGCCAACGCCTTCGTGCATCAGTTCGGCCTGTCGGCACCACAGTGGTATTCGCTGCCCGAGCGCGTCTCGCGCCACCTGGCCGCACGCACGCAGATGGTGGCACCGGCCAGCGCCGCCACCGAGGCCAAGCCCGTCCAGGCACGGGCCGCCGTGGAAAGCACCGAGCCCCCTCTGGAAGGCTGGATCGCGCCGCCCATCATGGACACCGATGCCCTGGGCCGCCTGCGCTGCGAAGTGCTGCAGTTGCCCCGCCCCTGGGTGATGGACTGGGCCGGCATCGAGGCGATCACGCCCGAGGCCGCCGGCCTGCTGCACAAGCAGTTCAAGGACTGGGGGCTCGAGCCTCTGCAGATGACCTGGATCGGCATCGACCGCCTGCTGGACGTGCTTGTCGAGATGTCACCCACCGGCAACCGCGACGCCGACCCTGACATCTGGATGCTGCGCCTGGAGCTGCTGCGCCTGGCCAACCGCCCCGACCAGTTCGACGAAGCGGCCATCGACTATTGCGTCACCTACGAGCTGTCGCCGCCCTCCTGGGAGGCGCCGCAATGCAGCGTCAAGCTGATCCGTGACGCCGCCTGCACGCAGACGGTCTCGCTCAGCCACATCGGCGATGTGTCCACCAGCTTTGTCGAATCCATCCTGCACGACGACATCGAGTTCATCCAGGTAGCCTCGCTAGAGCTGTCTGGACAGCTCAGCGGCGACATCGGCAGCACCCTGTCGGAGCTGGACACCCAGCTCGGCGCCAGCGTGGCCGTGCAGCTCGACTGCGCCCACCTGATCCGGGTGGACTTCATCGCCGCCGGCGATCTGCTGAACTGGGTGCTGGCACGCAGCGCCGAGAACCGCACCGTCAACTTCGTGAACCCGCACCGCCTGGTCGCCCTCTTCTTTGGCGCCATGGGCATCACCGAGCACGCCAAGGTCAAGCTCCAACTGGTCTAATAGAGGCCATGGAAAACTATCACGGCACGACCATCGTGAGCGTGCGCCGCCGCACCGCCGCGGGCACCTGGCAGGTGTCTATGGGTGGCGACGGCCAGGTCACCCTGGGCCACATCGTCGTCAAGGCCAGCGCGCGCAAGGTGCGCCGCCTGTACCGCGAACAGGTACTGGCGGGCTTCGCGGGCGCCACCGCCGACGCCTTCACCCTGTTTGAACGCTTCGAGGCCAAGCTCGAGAAGCACCAGGGCCACCTGGCCCGCGCCGCCGTCGACCTGACGCGCGACTGGCGCACCGACCGCGTGCTGCGCCGCCTGGAGGCCATGCTGGCCGTGGCCGACCGCGAAAGCTCGCTGATCATCACCGGCAACGGCGATGTGCTGGAGCCCGAGATGGGCGTCATTGCCATCGGCTCCGGCGGCGCCTATGCCCAGGCCGCCGCACGCGCCCTGCTGCAGAACACGGAACTCGGCGCGCCCGAGGTGGTCAAGAAGTCGCTGGAGATCGCAGGTGACCTGTGCATCTACACCAATCAGAACCACACCCTCGAAACACTGGATTGATGCTCACATGAGCGCCATGACCCCGCAAGAAATCGTCAGCGAACTCGACAGCCACATCATTGGCCAGAAGAACGCCAAGCGCGCCGTCGCCATCGCTCTGCGCAACCGCTGGCGCCGCCAGCAGGTCGAGCAGCCCATGCGCGGCGAGATCACGCCCAAGAACATCCTGATGATCGGCCCCACCGGCGTGGGCAAGACCGAAATCGCCCGCCGCCTGGCCAAGCTGGCCGATGCGCCTTTCGTGAAGGTCGAGGCCACCAAGTTCACCGAGGTGGGCTACGTGGGCAAGGACGTGGACACCATCGTCCGCGATCTGGTCGAGGTGGCCATCAAGCAGGAGCGCGCCCACCAGATCAAGCTGCAGCGCATGCGCGCCGAGGACGCTGCCGAAGAGCGCCTGCTCGACGTGCTGGTGCCCCCGCCGCGCCACGACGTGGGCTTCACCGCCAGCTCAGGCGGCGACAGCACCGCCCGCCAGGTGATGCGCAAGCGCCTGCGCGAAGGCACGTTGGACGACAAGGAGATCGAGCTGGAGCTGGCCGAGGCCAAGCCCACGGTCGAGATCATGGGCCCCGCCGGCATGGAAGACATGGCCGAGCAGCTGCGCGGCATGTTTTCGCAGATGGGCGGCGAGCGCAAGAAGCTGCGCAAGCTCAAGCTGGCCGATGCACGCGCCCAATTGATCGAGGAAGAAGCCAGCAAGCTCGTCAACGAAGAAGACATCAAGGCCCGCGCGCTTGAAAAGGCCGAGCAGAACGGCATCGTCTTCATCGATGAGATCGACAAGGTGGCCGGCCGTGGCGCAGAGGGCCAAGGCGGTGAGGTGTCACGCCAGGGCGTGCAGCGCGATCTGCTGCCCCTGGTCGAAGGCACCACGGTGAACACCAAGTACGGCATGGTGCGCACCGACCACATCCTGTTCATCGCCTCGGGCGCCTTCCACCTGAGCCGCCCGAGTGACCTGATCCCCGAGCTGCAAGGCCGCTTCCCGATCCGGGTGGAGCTGCAATCGCTGTCCGTGGATGATTTCGAAGCCATCCTGACGCAGCCCAGCGCCAGCCTGATCAAGCAGTACCAGGCCCTGCTGTCGGCCGAAGGCGTGACGCTGGAGTTCACGCCCGACGCGATCCGCCGCATCGCCCAGATCGCCTTCGAGGTGAACGAGCGCACCGAGAACATCGGCGCGCGCCGCCTGTCGACCGTGATGGAGCGCCTTCTGGAGGAACTGAGCTTCAGCGCGCCCAACCTGTCCGGGCAGACACGCTCGATCGATGGCGCTCAGGTGGACACCAGCCTGGGTGAGCTGGCGCGCAACGAGGACCTGTCGCGCTTCATCCTCTGAGCCTGGGCCTGGCGGCGCTTTCATGACACCTTAACTGCGCCTGCCCGGCTCAGCCTGCAGCCGCAGCAGGACTCAGGAGGTTTCGCGCCCCAACGCCTGTTCGTGCGCCAGCACCAGCAGGCCCTGGAAGATCAGGTGCTCGACGAAGCGCACCGGCAGTTCTTCGGCCAGCGACAGCAGCTTGGGCGCAGCACCACCGGACATCAGCAGCAGCGGATCGCAGCCTTCGCGCCGCGCCAGACGGCGGTAGCTGCGCTCGATGGCCCCGGCGATGGCATCCGTGCCACCGCTGGTCAGCGCATCGCTGGTGTTGGTCGGGAACTCTGTGGCTGAGCCCATGGGCACCTTGAGGCCCGCCGTGCCCGTTTCCAGCGCGCGCAGCATCAGGCCGAAGCCCGGCATGATCGATCCACCCAGGAAATGGCCCTTGCTGTCCAGCGCATCGATGGTGACGGCCGTGCCGATCATGATGACCAGCGCCGCGGCCTTCGAGGGCCCCAGTTCCCGGCTTTCATGACGCGCCCCGACCAGAGCGGCCCAGCGGTCGGCCCCCAGGCGGTGGGGATGGTCATAGCCGTTGATGACACCACCTGCCCGTGATGTGGCCACCAGCCAGTGCGGCGACAGGCCCCAGCGGCTCAGGTGCTCTTCGACCCGGCGCTTGATGGCTTCGCCGGCCACCACGCAGCCCAGCATGCCTTGCGGACGCGGCAGGTGCTTCCAGGTCGTCTCCCACAGGCCGTCGATGTCTTCCAGAACAACGGCGCCTTGCTCCAGCAAGGGCGCCTCGGGATGGGCTTGCGCATACACCCCCCACTTGAGGCGGGTGTTGCCAATGTCGATCACCAGGAACGTCATGGGTATGGGTATGAACCGGCACATTCCCCTCCAGAAATCTCGTGGAATGTGCCCGGGTGGGGCAATGCCTCGGCTTGTGGCCGCGAGGTCTGGGGCGATTCTGCCTGCAAGCGGCACACCGCTTGCCCTGAGAGGCCAAAGGATGTGGTTTTTTGAAAGCATGCCCCGCGCGAAGTCCGGAAATGGCCGCTTGCCGATGGCAACACAAAAGGGTTAACCCTTGCATTATCATTCGTTAAACAACAAGGAGCCGCGCATGAAAAAACACCTCACCGCCTGGGCCCTCGCCGGCCTGAGCGCCCTTTGCAGCCCCGCCACCTGGGCCGCCATGGAACTGGAAGGCGTGCGCTTCGAGGACACCATCCAGGTGGCCAACCAGCCGCTGCAACTCAATGGCGCGGGCGTACGGGTCAAGCTGGTGGTGGATGTGTACGCCGCCAGCCTGTACCTGCCGCACAAGGGCAGCACCCTGGAGGAGGCGCTTGACCAGCCCGGTGCCAAGAGCGTGCACACCGTGCTGCTGCGCGATGTCTCTGCGCAGGACTTCGTGGGCGCCCTGATCAAGGGCTTCAAGGCCAACAACCCGCCCGAGATGTACGAGCGTTTCCTGCCCCGGCTGCAGGAGTTGGGCCATCTGATGGAAGAGACCGGCTCGGCCCGCAAGGGCACGCTGGTGCGGATCGACTACCTGCCGCAGACGGGCACCCGCATCTACGTGGACGGCAAGCGCCAGGGCGCCGATATGCCCGACGAAGCCTTCTTCAAGGGTCTGCTGCGCATCTGGCTGGGCCCCAAGCCTGTCGATGCCGACCTCAAGGCTGCCCTTCTGGGGCGCAAATAGTGCCGCAACAGGGGCCTGATCCAGGCATCAGGCAGGGTGGGCCCCCTTGCGCACTTTTGCAGATTTGTCGATAACAGGGCATCGATTCTTTGATCGCCGATCCCATGATCGATCACGCCCTGCCCAACCTTGCCGCATGGATCCATGCCCTGGAGGATGCGGACATCCCGGTGCTGCCCGGCACGGCGCTCAATATCGCCGCCCTGCACGAGCAGGAAGAGGCCAAGGGCAATGTGGACGCGCACCTGCTCACCCAGGAGATCAACAGCGATCCGCTGATGACCCTGAAGGTGCTGGTGCATGTGTCGCGCTACTGCACCCGCCTCAATGTGGAGCCGCCGGAAACCCTCACCGGCGCCATCCTGATGCAGGGCATCGAGCCCTTCTTCAAGGCCTTCGTGGGCCTGCCCACCACCCAGACCTGGTTCGCTGACAACCCCACGGCGCTCGAAGGCCTGCACAAGGTGGTGCTGAGGGCCCGGCGCGCGGCCCATTTCGCCTACAGCTTTGCCCTGCATCGGCAGGATGAGGACGCCGTGATCATCCACGAGGCGGCGATGCTGCACAGCTTCGTCGACATGATGCTGTGGTGCCATGCCCCTAGGCTGGCCCAGTTGCTGGCCGACCGACTGGAGCAGGACACGGCCTTGCGATCAGCCGATGCCCAGCAGGCGATCCTCGGCGTGCGCCTGATCGACCTGGCGCCGGAGCTGATGCGTGTGTGGCAACTGCCCGATCTGCTGATCCGCTGTACCGACGAGCGACATGCCCGCCACCCGCAGGTGCGCAACGTGATGCTGGCGGTGCGGGTGGCCCGCCACACCCAGTACGGCTGGGACAACCCCCACGCCCAGGCCGCCCTGCCCGACGACGTGGCAGATCTGGCCGAGTTGCTCAACCTGTCGCCGGAAGCCGCCTACCGCAAGGTGCACGACCTCGACGAGTGAAGCGAGCGGCGGCCCGAGCGAAGGGCCACGCTATTCAGCGCACCGTCACCGACGAGCGCATAGCCTGTGCGGCCCCTGCGCCAATGGAGGCGCCAAAGCGCTTGGCCAGACGTTCGGCCAGGTTCTCCTTGACGGTGTAGTCGATGATGTCTTCGGACTTGACCACATCGCGCGCAACGGTATCCAGGCTGCCCAGGTGATCGGCCAGGCCCAGCTTGACGGCTTCTTCACCGTTCCAGAACAGGCCCGAGAAGGTGTCCGGCGTTTCCTTCAGGCGCTTGCCACGGCCATCACGCACCACCTTGATGAACTGCTGGTGGATCTGGTCGAGCATGCTCTGCGCCAGCGCGTCCTGGTTGGGGTTGCGCGGCGAGAACGGATCCAGCATGCCCTTGTTGGCGCCCGCCGTCAGCAGGCGGCGCTCGACGCCGAACTTCTCCATCGCGCCCGTGAAGCCAAAGCCGTCCATCAGCACGCCGATGGAGCCGACAAGCGAGGCCTTGTCCACGTAGATCTGGTCAGCGGCCACGGCGATGTAGAAGGCGGCCGAGGCGCACATCTCCTCGCACACGGCGTAGACCTTCTTCTTGTGGATGGCCTTGAGGCGCCGGATCTCGTCGTTGATCAGGCCGGCCTGCACCGGGCTGCCGCCGGGCGAGTTCAGGCGCAGCACGATGGCTTTCGCACCCGCATCCTGGAAGGCGCTGCGCAGCGCCGAGTTGAGGTTGTCCGCGTTGGCATCGGCATCCACGCCGATCTCGCCACGCACCTCCACCAGCGCCGTGTGCGGCGTGGTCGGCGCGGAACTGGAGGGCATGCTCTGCAGCGATCCCCAGATCAGCGCCACCAGCAGGCCCGTCCAGAGGATGCGCCAGAACCAACGCCAGCGACGCTGGCTGCGCTGCTCGGCCAGGTAGGCGCGGGCGAATTCGTTGAGCAGCTGTTGCTGCACGGCCCCTCCCTGGGGCGACGAGGTGGAATCAATGCTCATGGTCAGAACACCGGTTGGAATTGATCGTCAGGATACCAATAGACCTGTCCGCCGCGCTCTTCAAGGCGAATCGAAATGAGTTTCTTGCCTCTGCAAGGCCCCATCACACACAGGCCGTTGGGCGGATCGTACAGGGCGCCATGCACGGCGCAGATGATGAAGCGCTTGTCCATGTCCCAGAAGTCGCCGGGCTGCCAATCCAGCTCGGTGGGCACGTGGGCGCAGCGGTTCAGGTAGCCCACGGCCTGGTTGTCGAAGCGCACGGCAAAGGCGTTCACGACCTCTCCGAACTCCATCACCTCGAAGGTGACGGAGCCCTCGCATTCCTTCAGGTCGGCCGACTCGCACAGGTACTGCGCCTCAAGGTTCAGCTCAGGCATGGGCATGCAGCCATTCTTGCAACTCGGCCACCGAATGGGCCACCAGCCTGGTCGGGAAGGCGGCAAAGGCGGCGGGTTCGTGCGCGCCGTAGGACACAGCGATCGAGGCAGTGCCAGCATTGACGGCCATCTGCAGATCGTGCGTGGTGTCGCCGATCATCAGGGTGCGCTCGGGCTCGACGCCGAACTCGCGCATCAGTTCCACCAGCATCTGCGGATTGGGCTTGGAGCGGGTTTCATCGGCCGTGCGGGTGCCATCGAACACATCGCGCAACTGCACGTGCTGCAGCGCTTCGTTCAGGCCCTGGCGGCTCTTGCCGGTGGCCACGGCCAGCCAATGCTGCCGCGCCTTGAGCATGGCCAGCATCTCCAGCGTGCCTTCGAACAGGCTGAGCTGGTGCTGGCTGGCGAAGTAATGGTGGCGATAGCGCAGGCCCAGTTCCGGCACGCGAGCCGGCTCCAGCGTGGGCGCCACGTGGGCCAGCGCATCGTGCAGGCCCAGGCCGATCACGTAAGCGGCCTCCTCGCGCGAGGGCACGGGCAGGCTCAGATCCGCGCAGGCGGCCTGGATGCAGCCGGCGATCAGGGCGGTCGAGTCGAACAAGGTGCCATCCCAGTCGAACACGACGAGGTCGAACTGGCGGGGGCGGTTGGTGTCCACGGTGGTCATCGACAAGTGGGGGCAGTTGGGGAGGGGGCAAGGACGCCGGCGGCTTGCAGCTCAGGCAAGATGAGCCACCAGCGCCTGACATTCTGGTGGCAGAGGGGCCATCAGGCAGAGTTCTTCACCCGTGACCGGATGCGGCAGGCGCAGCTCACGCGCATGCAGGAACATGCGGTCGAACTTGCTGCCTTCGACCAGCGAGCCGCGGGCCAGGGATTTGTTCAAGGCGAAATCGCCGTACTTCTCGTCGCCCACGATGGGGTGGCCCTCGTGCGCCAGGTGTACGCGGATCTGGTGGGTGCGCCCCGTCTTGATGGTGACATCCAGCAGGGAGAAGGCCTGGGCGCCACGCTCGAACAGCTGCGCCACCTTGACCAGGGTGATGGAGCGGCGGCCGTCGTCGTCCTCGCCGCTCACGGCCTTGACGCGCCGCTCGCCTTCGGCGGTGAGGAACTTGTGCAGCGCCACATCGACCACCTTGCGCGAGGCCGGCCAGTGGCCGATCACCATCGCCGCATAGGTCTTGTGCGCGGTGCGGTGGCGGAAACAGTCCTGCAGGGTCACCAGGGCGCTGCGCTTCTTGGCCACCAGCAGCACGCCGGAGGTTTCCTTGTCCAACCGGTGCACCAGTTCCAGGAAGCGCGCCTGCGGGCGGGCCTGACGCAATTGTTCGATCACGCCGAAGCTCACGCCGCTGCCACCATGCACCGCCACGCCGGCGGGCTTGTTCAGGGCGATCAGGTGGTCGTCCTCAAACAGGATGGGGAACTCGCGGGCCGGCGCGGCCGTGGCCCCGGCCTGCGCCGACTCGGCCAGGCGCACGGGCGGCACCCGCACCTCATCGCCCAGCGCAAGGCGGGTATCGGCCGAGGCGCGCGCCTTGTTCACGCGCACCTCGCCGCTGCGGATGATGCGGTAGACCAGGGTCTTGGGCGCGCCCTTGAGCGTCTTGATCAGGAAGTTGTCCAGGCGCTGGCCGTCACTGCCCTCATCGATGCTGAGGCGTTGCACGCTGGCTGTCTGCGCAGGCGCTGGCGGGGCTGGCTGCTCGCGGACCGGGGGGGCCGCGCGGGTGGGCGCCGGCGCATCCGCGCGCGTCGTTTTTTGCGGATATTTCGCCCGATGGGACGATGTTTTCGCACCTATAATGGGCTTGGCCACGTTTGAATCAGTGTTGTGATTGTTGGATATTGCAATACAGGCAAGGCCCGGCAAGAGTGTAGCGCCCGGATGACTGTCCCGGCCCGCCGGCCTGGATTCGAACAAGGCCAAAAAGCGATGGTGATGCAGCAATGTCTGCCCGGCTTCGAGAAAACCGCCCAAGGTGCGGTTTTGCGGTCGGCGGCCTTTGTCAGAACCAGCGACGATCGAACCCACGAACAAGGTTTATGGGCTTGAGCGGTTTCAAGGGGCAACCCGCCAAAACGCTCTGGCCCGCTTCAATAAGCAAAACACATGATGGGGCCCTCCAAGGCTTGTGTCGCCGATACCCCCCGCCTGGCCACGTTCCGCACGACGGACGTGATCGCCTGCGAGCGGGCGCGGTCGCGCCGCACCCGGATGTACAGCCCCTTCATTCATGGCACCTCCCACCCTCTGCAGCAGCACCTCATGCCAAAGGCCCAGGCCTTGTGGGCATGCCGGCGGCCGCCTGCGCGCGTGTCCGGCTGCCTCGTGTCGACGCCATTGACGCACGCGCCCCTGCCCCGCTGACACATGCGCCACCATCAAAGCGCGTCGGTCGAGGCCCAGGCAATTCCTTACCCGGTTCCGTCTCGTTGATTCGTGCATGAAGCAGTGCCCCGGCCTTCGGGTCTGGGTACGTCGAGGTATCGTCCGGCGCCATCCCGGACGGCCTCGCTGTCACTGGAGTGCACATGAAGCGCATGCTGATCAACGCCACGCAGCCCGAAGAACGGCGCCTGGCCATTGTCGACGGACAGAAACTGCTCGACTTCGAAACCGAAATCGAAGGGCGCGAACAGCGCAAGGGCAATATCTACAAAGCCGTCGTGACGCGCGTCGAGCCTTCGCTCGAAGCCTGTTTCGTCGATTACGGTGAAGACCGCCACGGCTTCCTGCCGTTCAAGGAAATCTCCCGCCAGTATTTCAAGGAAGGCGCGGAAGTCCGCTCGGCCAAGATCCAGGACGTGATCAAGGAAGGCCAGGAACTGCTGGTCCAGGTCGAAAAGGAAGAACGTGGCAACAAGGGCGCCGCCCTGACCACCTTCGTCTCGCTGGCCGGCCGCTACCTGGTGCTGATGCCCAACAACCCGCGTGGCGGTGGCGTGAGCCGCCGCATCGAGGGTGATGACCGCGAAGAGCTCAAAGAGGCGATGGACCAGCTCGAATACCCCAAGGGTATGAGCCTGATCGCCCGCACCGCCGGCATCGGCCGCAGCGCCGCCGAGCTGCAGTGGGACCTGAACTACATGCTCAAGCTGTGGTCGGCCATCGACGGCGCCGCACGCGAGGGCAAGGGCGCCTTCCTGATCTACCAGGAATCGTCGCTGGTCATCCGCGCCATCCGCGATTACTTCACCGCCGACATCGGCGAGATCCTGATCGACACGGACGACATCTACGAGCAGGCCAAGCAGTTCATGCTGCACGTCATGCCCGACACGGCCAACCGCGTGAAGCGCTACCGTGACGATGCCGCCCTGTTCTCGCGCTTCCAGATCGAGCACCAGATCGAGACGGCTTTCAGCCGCACGGTGAACCTGCCTTCCGGCGGCGCCATCGTGATCGACCACACCGAAGCCCTGGTCTCGGTGGACGTCAACTCCGCCCGCGCCACCCGCGGCAGCGACATCGAAGAAACCGCCTTTCGCACCAACCTGGAAGCAGCGGATGAAATCGCTCGCCAGATGCGTCTTCGGGACCTGGGCGGGCTGATCGTCGTCGACTTCATCGACATGGAAGAAGGCAAGAACCGCCGCGAGGTGGAACAACGCCTGCGCGACGCCCTGCGCTTCGACCGTGCCCGCGTGCAGTTCAGCTCCATCAGCAAGTTCGGCCTGCTGGAGATGTCGCGCCAGCGCCTGCGCCCTGCCCTGTCCGAAGGTAGCCACATCACCTGCCCGCGCTGCAACGGCACGGGTCACATCCGCGACACCGAGTCGTCGGCGCTGCAGATCCTGCGCATCATTCAAGAAGAATCGATGAAGGACAGCACCTCGGCCGTGCACGTGCAGGTGCCGGTGGAGGTGACCTCCTTCCTGCTGAACGAAAAGCGCACCGAGATCACCAAGATCGAGCTCAAGCAGCGCGTGACCGTGCTGCTGGTACCCAACAAGCACATCGAGACCCCGAACTACAAGCTGGAGCGTCTGCGTCACGACGACCCGCGTCTGGAAAACATCCAGGCCAGCTACACGATGATCGAGGAGCCGGACGACGAGGTGGGCATCACCCGCCGCGAGAAGGCCAAGCCCAAGCAGGAGCCGGTGATCAAGGGCGTGCTGCCCGACCAACCGGCCCCTGTGGCGCCGCCCAAGCCCGAGCCAGCACCGGCCCCGGCTGCCGTGGTCGCAGCGCCCGCTCCGGTGGCGGCACCCGCGCCGGCCTCTGGTGGCTTCTTCGGCTGGCTCAAGCGCCTGTTCGCCGCCCCCGAGCCCTTCACGGCAACGCCGACACCGGCACCCGTGGCGGCCCCGGTGACCCCTGCCGAGCCCGAATCCAAGGGCGGTAACCGAAACAACAGCCGCCGTGATGGCAACCAGCAACGCCGCGGTGACCGCAGCGAGCGCGGTGGTGAGCGTGGTGAAGGCCAGCGCAACGGCAATGACCGCCGTGGTGGCCGTGGCGATCGCAATGAGCGCAATGAGCGCGCCGACCGCCCGGTGGGTGAAGGCGAAGCCCGCGAAGAGCGCCAGAACCGTGGCGGCCGCCGTGGTGGCCAGCGCGAAGAACGCGCCACGCAGGAACTGGCCGCTGGCGGCAGCACCGAGCGCGAAGGCCAACGTGACGGTCAGCGCAGTGATGGTCAACGTGGCGATGGCCGCCGCCGCCGTGGTGGCGAGCGTGGCCCGCGTGAGAACGCCGAAGGCCTGACGGTCGACACAGCCGACATCGGTGCCACGCCCTTGGCAGCGGCAGATGCCGGCCTGGGTGATGAGCAAGCCTCGTCCGACGCGCCTGAAGCGCGCGAAGGCCGCGAAGGTGGCCGCCGCCGCCGTCGCGGTGGCCGAGGCCGTGGTGGCGAGCAGGAAGCCGGCGCCGTGGACGCCGTGAGCGCCGATGGCGATCAGGCCGGAACGGAGCGCGACGAATCCGCCTCCGCTGCTCCGGAAGGCTCCGCTGAAGGCCAGGCCGACGAAGACGGCAACCGCCGTGGCCGTGGCCGCGACCGTGATCGCAGTGGCCGACGTGAGCGCCGCGAGCAGACCGACGAGGCCCTGACGCTGTCTGTCCCGTCCGCGAACGACACCAGCACCGGCCCGTTCAGCCTGGCCGCCGAGGCGCCTGCTGAAGCCAGCCCGGTGCTGGCAACGCAGCACGTTGAGGCCATCGAGCCCGTGGCCCCTGCCGCGCCCCTGGTGCAACCCGAGCCGCCCCAGGCCGCCGTGCCCGCGTACGAACTGCCCCTGACCGACCTGAGCGCCCTGGCGACGCAGGCCGGCCTGGAATGGGTGCAGTCCGACGCGGACAAGATCCGCGCCGTGGCCGAAGCCATCGCCGCCGAGCCGCGCCCTGTGCACGTGCCCCGCGAGCGCAAGCCGGCGGTGGTGCTGGACGAAGGCCCCCTGGTGCTGGTCGAAACGCGCAAGGATCTCTCCCAGATCCGCCTGCCTTTCGAGACGACAGAGACGCCCGCCTGATCCAGACGGCTCATCGCCCCCACAAAAGCCCGGCACTGCCGGGCTTTTTTCATGTCCGCTCGGCAACGTCACTCGCATGGGGCCCATGGGGTTTTACCTATGCGACATGATGTTGACGTTAACGTCATGCATGCGTCTAATGAGGGTCCACACGATCACAAGAATGGTCGGCGTGTCGCCTCACGCCTGTCCAACCCCAGGAGATCCGCATGGCGCTCAGTTCTCTCGCAACATCGCCCACCGGCCAGACCATCCCGAAAGGGAACGGTGCAGGCCCGGCAGCAGCCCCCCGGCCCCAGGACGACTTCATCTCTGCCCCCGCGCGGCTGATGGCGACAGCCCAGCGCCTGGGCAAGCAAGATGCCTATCTGACGCGCGGGCCGAAGGTGTGGGAAGCCACCTCCTGGCAAGACTATGGCGCGCAAGTGGCCAACGCGGCACGGGCCCTGCTCAGCCTGGGCGTGCAGCACGGCCAGTCCGTCGCCATCCTGGGCTTCAACCGCCCGGAATGGGCCGTCATGGCCTTCGGAGCGATGTCCATCGGCGCGGTGCCCGCCGGCATCTACTGGACCAGCTCCACCAAGGACATCGAGCACGTGCTGAATCACTCAGGCGCCTCGGTACTGCTGGTGGACGATGACGAGCGCCTGGCCAAGGCCCGGGCCTGCCAGGACCGCGTGCCCGGCCTGCAGCATGTGGTGATGATGCGCCGCAACACCCCTGCCCCGGCCGGCGTGCTGGCGTGGGAGGCCTTCATGGCGCGAGGGCAGGATACCGCCCTGGAAGCCGAGCGCGTGGCCAGGCTGCAGGCTTTGCGCCCTGAAGACATCGGCTCCCTGATCTACACATCGGGCACCACCGGCCCCTCCAAGGCGGTGGTACTCAACCACGGCAACCTGGCCTGGACGGCCGACATGCTCGGGCGCACGGCCGGCGCTGCCCAGCAGGACCACATGCTGTCCTACCTGCCCTTCGCCCACATCGCCGAGCAACTGGGCTGCCTGCACAACCAGGCCTGCAACGGCTTCACGGTGTACTACGCGCGCAGCATGGAAGAGCTGGGCGACCACCTCAAGGAAGTGCGCCCGACCATCTTCTTCGGCGTGCCACGGGTGTGGGAAAAGATGCAGGCCGCCATCGAAGACAAGCTGCGCCAGGCCACGGGGCCCAAGGCCGCCCTGGCCCGCTGGTCCCTGGGCATCGGCCGGCAATGGCACGCCGCGGTGCTGGACGGGCGGCAGCCCGGCGCCTGGCTGAACCTGCGCAAGCGCCTGGCCACCCGCCTGGTGCACGACAAGGTCAAGGCCGCGCTGGGGTTCGACCGTGCCCGCCTGCTGATCTCGGGCGCCGCCCCGATTGCCCCCGACAAGCTGCGCTTCTTCACCGGGCTGGACCTGGTCGTGCGGGAGCTCTACGGGCAATCCGAGGCCTGCGGCCCCTCCACCTTGAGCCTCGAGGGGCAGACCCGCCTGGGCTCGGTCGGCAAGGCGCTGCCGGGCACCGAGATCCGCATCGGCGATGACGGCGAGGTGCTGATCCGCGGCCCCCACATCTTCCAGGGCTACGGCGGGCAGCCCGAGGCCACGCGCGAGGCGCTGGACAACGGCTGGCTGCGCAGCGGTGACCTGGGCCACATCGATGCCGACGGCTACCTGTTCATCACCGGCCGCAAGAAGGATCTGATCATCACCTCGGGCGGCAAGAACGTGTCACCGGGCAACATCGAGGCGGCGCTGATGGACACGGCGCTGATCGAGCATGCCGTAGCCTGCGGCGATGGGCGTCACTACCTGACCGCACTGCTGACGCTGGACCCGCAGGCGCTGGCCGCCTTCGCGCAGGCCAAGGGGCTGCCCGAGCCGCTCAACGCACTCTACGACCACCCTGAGGTTCGCAAGGCACTGCAGGCCGCCGTGAACCAGGTGAACGAGCAACAGGCCCGCGTGGCACACATCCGCAAGTTCGCGGTGCTGCGCCAGTCGTTCACCATCGAGGGGGGCGAGCTCACCGCCACCATGAAGGTCAAGCGCAAGGTGGTGATCGACCGCAACCAGGCGGTGATCAGCGGTCTCTACGCCCAGGCAGACGGCGCAGGCTGAGCAGGGCACCATCAGGGCTGGGCTTGCGGCTGCCCCGCAACCGCCCTACCCTGATGACGGTTTGTCGGCTACTCAGGCCGGCAGCCTGGACAGCGCCTGCTGGTAAGGCGCATGCAGCATCAACTCGTCCCAGGGCATGGGCGCGGTCTGCGGCAGCAGATCCAGGCGGCGGGCCTCGCTGTCGGCGCTGGGCGTCCATTCGCCACGGGCCTGTGCGGCCTGCAGTCCATCGAGCAAGGCATCCACCGGGGCACCGCCCTTGAGCGACTGGTTGCACAGCAGCACCAGATCGCAGCCGGCATTGAGTGCGGCAATGGCGCCCTGGGTGTGGCTGCCGGCCACGCTGGCACCTTCCATGCTCAAGTCATCGCTGAAGATGGCGCCGGTGAAGCCCAGGCGCGCGCGCAGGATGTCCTGCAGCCAGCGGGCGGAGAAACCGGCGGGCTGGCTGTCCACCTTGGGGTAGATCACGTGGGCGGGCATCACGCTGGTCAACACGGTGCTGAGCCATTCGTAGGGCTTGGCATCGTCGGCCAGGATGGCTTTGAGGCTGCGCTTGTCGACCGGGATCTCCACGTGCGAATCAGCCTTGACAAAGCCGTGCCCGGGGAAGTGCTTGCCACAGTTGGCCATGCCGGCGTGCAGCAGGCCCTGCATCACGGCGCGCGCCAGGGTGGTGGCCACGCGGGCATCGCCGTTGAAGGCACGGTCGCCGATGACGGTGCTGCCGCCCCAGTCCAGATCCAGCACAGGCGTGAAGCTCAAGTCCACACCGCAAGCGCGCAGTTCGGCGGCCAGCACGTAGCCGCAGGCACTGGCCGCGTCCATCGCGGCCATGGCGCCGTGGCCGGCCGGCTGCTTGCCATCGTTCATCCACATGTCGCCCAGGGCGCGCATCGGCGGCAGGTGCGTGAAGCCGTCTGTGCGGAAGCGCTGCACGCGGCCACCTTCGTGGTCCACGCTGATCAGCACATCAGGGCGGATGGACTTGATCTCGGCGCACAGGGCCGTGACCTGTGCCCGGCTCTGCCAGTTGCGCCCGAACAGGATCAGGCCACCGGTGAGCGGGTGCTTGAGGCGGCGACGGTCATCGTCATTGAGACTCAGGCCTTCGACATCGAGCACCACCGGGGCGTGGGCCACGGCATCGTGCTCGGCGGGAGAAAGGCGGGCGGCGGGTGTCTTCTTGGCCATGGGTGAAAGTGGGGTATGAGTCTGGGGTGTTCAGGGTGCTTGCGTTTCCACGACGACGAAGGCCAGCGCATGGTCCACCTCATCGGTGACCGTGACGTGGGCCTTCCAGCCCTTGGCTTCAAACCAGGGCAGCAAGTCGCCGCGCAGCACGATCTCGGGGCGGCCGCTGGCGGCGTTGAGCACCTGCACGTGGCGCCAGGTCATGGGCCAGCGCATGCCCAGGCCGATGGCCTTGGAGAAGGCCTCCTTGGCCGCGAAGCGCGTGGCCAGGTAGCGCAGGCCGCGCGCCGGCACGCGGGCCGTGCGCTGGCGATACACAAGCAGTTCGTCAGGCCCCAGCACCTTCTCGGCGAAACGCTCGCCCTTGCGCGTCAACGTCGCCTGGATGCGGCGGATGTCGCACAGGTCGGTGCCGATGCCGACGATCATGCGCGGCGGCTCCGGGCGATTTCGGCCTTGAAATCGCCGATGGCCTGGCGCAGGCCCACCATCAGCGCGTGGCCGATCAGGGCGTGCCCGATGTGCAGCTCCAGCACTTCAGGCAGCGCGGCGACGAGGGCCGTGCTGCTGGTGCGCTGTGGCGAGGGCATCCAGGGCATGGCGGGGCCGGTGTCGCTCAGCGCCAGGCCATGGCCGGCGTGCGTGCGCAGACCCAGCGAGCCGGCATGGCGAAGGCCGCGCACCAGGCGGTTCAGCTCAGCCTGCACGGCAGCGTCGTCTTGCGCCCACCAGGCGTTGGCCAGGGCCCCGGTGTGCAGTTCCACGCAGGGCGCGCCGGCCTCGGCCGAGGCGTCGATCTGATCCAGGTCGGCACCAATGAACAACGACACGCGGCTGCCGGCTGTGCTCAAGCGCCCACAGGCATCCTTCACACGGGCCAACTGGCCACGCACGTCCAGGCCGCCTTCGGTGGTGACTTCCTGGCGGCGCTCTGGCACCAGGCACACATGCTCGGGCTGGATGCGCTCGATCAGGCCGATCATCTCGTCGGTCACGGCCGCTTCGAAGTTCAACGGCGCCTTGATGTGTTCCTTCAAGCGCGCGACATCGTCGTCACGGATGTGGCGGCGGTCTTCACGCAGGTGGAAGGTGATGATGTCCGCGCCCGCCTCCACCGCCACCTGGGCCAGCGCCACGGGATCGGGGTACAGGCCGCCGCGCGCATTGCGCACCGTGGCCACGTGGTCGATGTTGACACCCAGCAGCGCGGCGTGGGTGTCGGTCCATTGCAGAGGGGAAAGGCTCATGTTTGCTGAAGGTCCATCATCAACTGCCGCGTGCGCAGCGGCTGCGGCCCTACATGATAGTGAAGGACGCCACGCAGCACCGAACGCAGGCCGGACGAACCCAGGGCACAGGCCTGCAGCAATGGCTCGGGCAACCCCTCGGCATCGGGCTCGAAGGCCGGCTGCAGCACGGATTCGAGCTGGCGCATCAGCCAGCCGGGCAGCGTGGCGTCATCGGCCTGGGCCTCGCACACGCCCAGCTCCGGGTGCAGCGTGTAAAGCACGTCGTCATGCACAGGCTGCCCGCTGGCGCTGTGCAGGGACAGATCAGGCAAGTGCCCCAGCTGGCGCAGCACCATCAGCTCGAAGGCGCGCAGCGCGGCATGCAAGGTGCCTGGCAGCGTCAGCGCAGGCAACAGATCCACGTAGGCATCGAACAGGCGCGGCAGATGGTCGTGGCGCGGCAACAGGCGCATCAGCAGCTCGTTGGCGTAGAAGCCCGGCAGCAAGGCCTCGCCGCCCGGCCAGGCCGGCCCGCCGGCCCACTCGGCCTGGCGCAGCAGCCACACTTCCACATCCTGCCCCTGCTTGGCACCGAAAGCCACCGACAGGCGCTGGAACGGCAGCAGCACCGGCCGCAACTGCGAGTACGGCCGCTTGGCCCCCTTGGCCACGGCCACCACACGCCCGTGCGCGCGCGTGAACAGGTCCAGGATCAGGCTGGACTCGCTCCAGTCATGGCTGTGCAGCACGAAGGCCGCGGTGGCCGCGCGTGTCTTCACTCGTAGCCGTAAGTGCGCAAGCGTGCGTCGTCGTCGGCCCAGCCGGAGCGCACCTTCACCCAGATCTCCAGGAACACCTTGGTGTCCATCAGGCGCTCCAGCTCAGTACGTGCCTCGGTGCCGATGCGCTTCAAGCGCTCGCCCTTGTCGCCGATCACCATGCCCTTGTGCGAATCGCGCTCGACGATGATGGACGCGGCGATGCGCACCAGCGGGCGGCCGTTGGGCTTGTCGGAAGGCTCCTCGGTGTAGGTGTCGATCACCACGGTCGAGGTGTAGGGCAGCTCATCGCCGGTGAGGCGGAACAGCTTTTCGCGGATGATCTCGCCGGCCAGGAAACGGTCGGTGCGGTCGGTCAGGGCTTCCTCGTCATACCACCAGGCCTGCTGCGGCAGGTAGGGGCGCACGATGCCGGTCAGGCGGCGTACGTCGTCGAGCTTCTGCGCCGACAAGGGCACGAACTCGGCGAACGGATGGTGCGTCTGCATCTGCTGCAGCCAGGGCAACAGATCCGAGCGCAGCTTGACGGCATCGAGCTTGTTGGCGATCAGAAAGACGGGCTTGTCCTTGGGCATCAGGGCCAGCACCTTGGCATCGTCCGGCCCGAAACGCCCGGCTTCGACCAGGAAGAGCACCACGTCCACGTCGGACAAGGTGGCCTGCACCGTCTTGTTGAGGTTGCGATTGAGCGCCGCCGTACCCTTGACGGTGTGGCGCGTCTGAAAGCCCGGCGTGTCGATGAACACGAACTGGCTGTCACCTTCGGTGCGGATACCGGTGATGCGATGGCGCGTGGTCTGCGCCTTCTTGGAGGTGATAGACACCTTCTGGCCCACCAGCGCGTTCATCAGCGTGGACTTGCCCACGTTGGGCCGCCCCACGATGGCCACCAGGCCGCAGCGTTGCTCCGATGCGGGCACCTGCTCGGCACCCTGCCCCTTCTTGGCCATGGCCAGGTTAGCCAGCATGGCATCCAGGTCGGGGTTCTGTTCGGGGGAGTTGTCGTCGGGCGTGGCCATGGGCAATGCGAAATCCAGGAGTCAGTGGGGGCCGGGAAAAACAAAAAACGCGCGGCGAGCGCGCTCAGGAAGCGTCGGTGGCCTGCAGGCGCTCCAGCGCCTTCTGGGCTGCGACCTGCTCGGCCGCACGGCGGGAAGCCCCCTCGCCGCTGACCGACCAGCCCTGCGACGCCAGCTCACACACCACCACGAACACCTGCGCATGGGCCTTACCTTTGGTGGCTTCGATACGGTAGCTGGGCAGAGGCAGTTTGCGCCCTTGCAGCCATTCCTGCAAGGCGGTCTTGGCGTCCTTGCGCCAGACCTCGGAAGTGGTCTGCAACACCAGCGGTTCGAACAGCCGCAGCACCAGGGCACGGGCAGCCTCGAAGCCGCCATCGAGGTAGACGGCACCGATCACCGCCTCGAGCGCATCGGCCAGGATGGAGGGGCGCTGCGCCCCACCGCCCTTGGCCTCGCCTTCGCTCATGCGGAGCACTTCAGGCAACTGCAGCGACACGGCCAGCTTGTGCAGCGTGTCCTGGCGCACCAGGTGGGCCCGCACGCGCGTCAGATCGCCCTCGTCGTTGCGGTCGAACTGCCGGTACAGCAGATCAGAGACGGCCAGGTTCAGCACCGAATCGCCCAGGAACTCCAGGCGTTCGTTCTGCTCGGCGCCGAAGCTCTTGTGCGTGAGCGCGCGGCGCAGCAGGCCACTGTCGTAGAACTGGTGGCCCAGCCGCGCCTGCAGCGCATTGAGAGGATGGGCAGAAGCGGAACCGTGCGGCGAGGCCGGCGGCTGCGCGGCGGCCCCGCGACGTGTCACCGTGAGTGGCCCTTGAACTTGATCACCAGGTAGACCGGGTCGAACAGCTCGATTTCCTTGTCATAGGCGAAGCTGATCACGATCTTGTCGTTGTCCTTGGTGATCTCGAGATCCTTGCTGGTGATGGATTCGACCCCATACTCGACCGACCTGCGCTGGTCAAAGGCCGAACGCACTTCTGGCACGCTGTTGGCACCGCTGCCGGCCACGGCATTGACCATGGTCTGGATGGTGCGGTACTCATTGACAGCCGGGAACAGCTTCATCAGCAGCACCGCCACCGCGCCCACGATCACAGCCCAGAACAGCAGCCCGAACAGGGTGATACCGCGCTGACGGCGAGCAGGTGCATTCGATTGAATCGCAGGTTTCATCCTCGCCTCCATGAAACTCAGTTGAAGAATCCGACGCGCTTGAAATTGCCGAAGTTCATCCACACCACGAAGGCCTTGCCCACGATGTTCTCTTCAGGCACGAAGCCCCAGTAGCGCGAATCCTGGGAATTGTCGCGGTTGTCGCCCATGGCGTAGAAATAGCCCTTGGGCACCTTGCAGGTCACGCCTTCGCCACTGTAGCGGCACAGCTCCCGGTGCGGGAACTGCTCGATGGCCGGCTCGGGGATGTAGCCCGGGCGGTCCTTGTCCACCAGGATACGGTGATCGGCCTTACCCAGCTTCTCGGAGAACTGCAGCGTGTAGCGCATGCTGTCCTCGTCGTAGAACTCGGCCAGCGGCTGCTGCTGGATCAGTTGACCGTTGATGTAGAGCTTCTTGTTGAGGTAGGACACCTCGTCGCCCGGCACGGCCACCACGCGCTTGATGTAGTCGATGCTGGGGTTGACCGGGAAGCGGAACACGATCACGTCACCGCGCTCGGGGTTGTGGTTGTCCCAGATCTTCTTGTTGATCACCGGCAGACGGATACCGTAGTGGTACTTGTTGACCAGGATCAGGTCACCCACCAGCAGCGTCGGGATCATCGAACCCGAGGGGATCTTGAACGGCTCGAACAGAAAGGAGCGCATCAGGAAGACGGCGCAGATCACCGGGAACAGGCCGGCGGTCCAGTCCAGCCACCAGGGCTGCATCAGCAACCTGGCGCGGGCTTCCTCGACGTTGCCGTCGACCTGCGAGATGCCCTGCGAAGCCAGTTGCCCACGGCGAGCCCGATCCTGCTCCAGCAAGCGCGCCGCAGCGGCCTCGCGAGCCGGGCGGAACTTGTAGCGCTCGGCCAGCCAGTAGACCAGCGTCACCATTGTCAGGATGAACAACAGCAAGGCGAAATTGCCCTGCCAATGCCCCATGTACCAGCCCCCCAGGTACACGACCAGGGCCGCGTACAACACACCTGTGATCAAACTCATCAATCGTCCACTTGTAGGATGGCCAGGAACGCCTCTTGCGGCACCTCGACGGAGCCGATCTGCTTCATGCGTTTCTTACCGGCCTTTTGTTTTTCGAGCAGCTTGCGTTTGCGGCTGATGTCGCCACCATAGCATTTTGCCAGCACGTTCTTGCGCAGCGCCTTGATGTTCTCCCGGGCGATGATGTTGGCGCCGATGGCCGCCTGGATGGCCACGTCGTACATCTGGCGCGGGATCTGTTCGCGCATCTTGGCGGCCACGCCCCGGCCACGGTACTGGCTCTGGCTGCGGTGCACGATCATGGACAGCGGATCAACCTTCTCGCCGTTGATCATGATGTCGACCTTCACCACGTCAGAGGCGCGGTACTCCTTGAACTCATAGTCCATCGAGGCATAACCGCGCGACACGCTCTTGAGCTTGTCGAAGAAGTCCAGCACGATCTCGGCCAGCGGCAGCTCATAGGTCAGCATGACCTGCTTGCCGTGGTAGGCCATGTTCAGCTGCACGCCACGCTTCTGGTTGGCCAGCGTCATCACCACGCCGACGTAATCCTGCGGCATGTACAAGTGCACGGTGACGATGGGCTCGCGGATCTCGCGGATGCGGGCGATCTCGGGCATCTTGGAAGGGTTCTCGACCTCCAGGATGGTGCCGTCGTTCATCTCCACCTCATAGACCACGCTGGGCGCGGTCGTCACCAGATCCTGGTCGAACTCGCGCTCCAGGCGCTCCTGCACGATCTCCATGTGCAGCAGGCCCAGGAAGCCGCAGCGGAAGCCAAAGCCCAGCGCCTGAGACACCTCGGGCTCGTAGCGCAGCGAGCTGTCGTTGAGCTTGAGCTTTTCGAGCGCATCGCGCAGTTGGTCGTACTCGCTGGCTTCGGTCGGGTACAGGCCCGCGAACACCTGCGGCTGGATCTCCTTGAAGCCAGGCAGCGCCTCGGCAGCCGGGCCCGCGTTGTTGGGCGTCTTCTTTTCAACGGTGACGGTGTCACCCACCTTCGCGGCGGCCAGCTCCTTGATGCCGGCGATGATGAAGCCCACCTCACCCGCCTTGAGTTTCTCGCGGTTCTCGTTCTTGGGCGTGAACACGCCCAGGTGCTCGATCGGGTAGACCGTGTTGGTGGCCATCATGCGGATGCGCTCACCCTTGTGCAGCGTGCCATCGACCATGCGCACCAGCATCACCACGCCCACGTAGTTGTCGAACCAGGCATCGATGATCATGGCGCGCGGCGGGCCATCAGCATCGCCCTTGGGCGGCGGCATGCGCTCCACCACGGCTTCCAGGATCTCGTCGATGCCCATGCCGGTCTTGGCCGAGCAGGGAATGGCGTCGGTGGCATCGATGCCGATCACATCCTCGATTTCAGCCTTGGCCTGATCGGGATCGGCCTGCGGCAGATCCATCTTGTTGAGGACCGGGATCACCTCCACGCCCAGTTCGAGCGCGGTGTAGCAGTTGGCGACCGTCTGCGCCTCGACGCCCTGGCTGGCATCGACCACGAGCAGCGCACCCTCACACGCCGACAGCGAACGACTCACTTCATAAGAGAAGTCCACATGGCCGGGCGTGTCGATCAGGTTGAGGTTGTAGACCTTGCCATCCTTGGCCTTGTACTGCAGCGCGGCGGTCTGGGCCTTGATGGTGATGCCGCGCTCGCGCTCGATGTCCATCGAGTCAAGAACCTGGGCCTCCATCTCGCGATCACTGAGGCCACCGCAGCGCTGGATGATGCGATCAGCCAGGGTGGATTTGCCGTGATCGATGTGGGCAATGATGGAGAAATTACGGATGTGATTCATAAAAAAAAGGCACGTCGAAACGGGTGACGCGCCTTCCAACAAAAACGTATGGCAACTGCTTGTTGGACTTTCATTGTAGCCAAAAGCATCCTTGGCAAGCCCCTTCAGACCGGGGCCAAAGGGGCGTTGCCCACAGCCTACAAGGCTGTTTTGCACAACTTATCCACAGGTCTTTGTGAACAAATCCAGGCGGGTTTCGCGTCGGGGGAGGATTGTAGCGAATCCCTCGGAGCCGCTTTTCAGCGCCCCCTCCCCCCGCCCTCAACTTATCAACACGACAGCACCGGGCGCTGTCGCAATGCAGCAAAATGAAAAAACGTTGGTTTTTTCACAAAGAGAAAAATCCAGGACGACGGGAGGGTCGCCCTGGGCAGGCCGGACTCAGTTGTTGGGGCGAATCACCGCGTACTGCGCCCACTCGCCACGGCGCACCAGCACGCTCACGGGCCGGCTGCGGTCCACCTTGGCCAGCACGGTCTCGAACTGCTTGACGTCGGCCACCTGTACATTGGCGATCGCCAGGATCACATCGCCTTCACGCAGGCCGGAACGCGCGGAAGGCCCGTCGGCATCGATCACCAGCACACCGCGGTTGACCTTCAGATCACGCTTCTGCTCGGCGCTCAGGTTGGCCAGCTCCAGCCCCAGCACGGTACCTGCGAGCTTGGCCTCTGACTTGCCCGGTGCGCTCGGTGCGCCGGCAGCGGCCTGCTGCTTGGGCTTGTCGTCGAGCTCGATCACATTGACCGACAGGTCCTTGTAGGCACCGCGACGGAACACCTGCAGCGTGGCCTTGCTGCCTGGCTTGGTGGCACCCACCAGGCGCGGCAGATCACCGGCCTTGTCCACCACCACGTTGTTGAAGCGCGTGATGATGTCGCCGGCCTCCAGCCCCGCCTTGTCAGCCGGACCACCGGGCTCGACCATGCGCACCACGGCGCCTTGCGGCTTGGCCAGCCCCAGCGAATCAGCCACTTCCTTGCTGACCGGCTCGATGGAGACGCCGATGCGGCCACGCACCACCTTGCCATTGGCCCGCAGTTGATCGGCCACGCGGATCGCATCGTCGATGGGGATCGAGAAGGAGATGCCCATGAAACCGCCCGAGCGGCTGAGGATCTGCGAGTTGATGCCCACCACCTCGCCACGCATGTTGATCAGGGGGCCGCCGGAGTTGCCGGGGTTCACCGCCACATCGGTCTGGATGAAGCGGATCTCTTCACCCGTGTCACGCGACTTGGCGCTGACGATGCCCGCGGTGACGCTGTTCTCCAGCCCGAAGGGCGAGCCGATGGCCATCACCCATTCGCCCACCTTGAGCTTGCTGACATCGCCCACCCGCACGGCGGGCAGGTTGGGTGCCTCGATCTTGACCACGGCCACGTCGGTGCGCTTGTCCACACCCACGATCTTGGCCTTGAGCTCGCGCTGGTCCGTGAGCGTGACGTAGACCTCGTCGGCGCCATCGACCACATGGGCGTTGGTCATGATGAAGCCATCGGCCGTGAGGATGAAGCCCGAGCCCACGCCGCGCGGGCGCTCTTCGCTTTGCGGCTCGGCGTTCTCACCCTTGCCCTTGGGCTTGTTCTGCTTGGGCACGGGCTGACCTGGCAGCGGCATGCCGAAGAAGCGGCGGAAGAACTCCTGCATCTGCTCGTCCATCTCACCGGTGCCGGGGCGGCCCACCTGCACACGCTGCGTGGTGCGGATGTTCACGACCGAGGGCCCCACCTTGTCGACCAGATCGGTGAAGTCAGGCAGGCCACGCACGATGGGCGCGGCCGGTGCCACCGCGGTGCCGGGTGCCGCTTGCGCCTGGGCAGACAGGGGCATCAGCGCGCCACCGGCCAGCACACTGGCCATCGACATCACGACCCCTGCACGCGACAACGCGGTCAGGCGGGGCATGGACTGGGAAAAGATCGACAAGGTCATGGACGAAAGCCTCGAATGAGAAAGAAGCGTCTGAAACTCGAAGTGTGAACCACAGTTCGGTGCCTTGAAGGCACGAATCGTTGCCAGGACGGTAAACAGGCGGTAAAGGTAGCTAGCTCATGCGCTGGGCACATGAGGCGCGATCCCGTCATGGCCGGGCGAACGCGCCCGCGAAACGCACGACCGTGGCCGCCGGCACATCCCCCACCACCGTGAGCCACCAGTCGCCTACGCGGCGCTTGAGCGTTTGCGTGGCGCCCTGGGCCAGCATCATCTCGCGGCCATGCCGGCGGGCATCGAAGGGCTCGATGAACACCGAGACATGGGTGACACCATCACCGAACACGGCCTGCACCACCTCGGAGGCCTGCGCGGCCGGCTCGCTGGCGGCCAGGGATGGCGGCATGCCCGAGGCACCACGGCGCACACAGGTCAGCAGGCGAAAGCCAGGGGGCAGGTCATTGAGCTGCCAGCCCTCTTGCGGCAAGGTGGTCTTCTTGAGGTCGCTGCGCACCACGCGCCAGCCCCCCAGGGACTTGGCATCCGGCATGGTCCAGCCTCGGGCCACGGTCGGACCCACGTTCACCTGCGTGAATGCCGTCCATTCCAGCACTTGGCCGCTGGGTGCGAGTGTTTCCGCTCGCAGAACCAAGCCCGAGCGTTGCTCGGCCCACACCCGCTGCCCGTACCGGAACTGATCACGCGCACGCAGCAGCAGCACGGTCGAGGCATGGCCTGCCCAGCGCTGCTGACCGGCAAGGTCGATCTGGTAGAAATCGGCCACACGCTCGTCGAGCTGCGCCCAGGGCCGGGGCATGCCCAGCAAGGCACCACGCTGCTGCACGAGCACGGTCTTCTTGTGAGGCCACAGGATCTGGATGTCGTCGTTGTGGCGGTAGATCTGGCGCTCAGGGCCATCGAGCGGTTCGATCTTCTCGAACAGCTCCTCACCGCTGACACGATGGCTGACCTGGACGCTGCTGGAGCGCCCTGCCGAGCTCATCATCACGGTGCCCTCGTAGCTGCTCTGGCGCGCGGCCTGGCCGATCAGGCGCAGCCATTGCGTCGGGCTGGCGGATTCAGAGGGTGCCGGTTGCGCGCCACCTTGGCTGGCCGCCACCGAGCCGGCATGCGCCATGCTCAAGGACAGGCCCAGGGTCAGGCCGCAAGCACGCAGGCCGTGGCGGAAAAGCTGGAATGGCATCAAATGGCTGGTCACTCGTCCACGGGCCGTCCGGCGCGGGGGATCAGCGCCCTGCGGGGGCCTCGAATGCGACGCTGCGCACCAGGCCAGCGGGCGGCACGAAACTGCCGGTGGCAGCCAACTCGCGATGGGCTGCCAGGAACTCGTCGAGCTGCGGGTCACGGATGATGACCATGTTGCCTGCGCGCTCGGCGGCGGTTTCCGTCGCACCACGGGTGAAGGAGGCCTGTGCGGGCTCAGCCGGATGACGCGTCATGGAACTGTCGGCCACCAGGCCGGAGCGCAGCGTGGGTGCCAAGGCAGCCTCCTGCCCCACCCAGGCTTGCGCGCCCACGGGGATCACGGCATCGCGGCCGCCCTGGGCCAGCATGGGCGAGGCGCTGCCTTCGGTGCCATCCTGGGGGTGCAGCGTGGTGACGACAGCCCCCAGGACCATGACAAACCCGGCGGCCACGGCCACGGGGCCCGTCCAGCGTCGGCGGCGCAGCGGGTAAGACAGGTTGGCCACCGCGGGTTCGGTGTCGGCCACCAGGGCTGCCACACTGGCCGCGACCATGGCCGCGGGCGCCAGCACCACGGGCTCCTGGGCCAAGCGGGCCCGGAAGGCTTCCAGGAAGGCCTGGTCGGAGCCGGCGTCCTGCGCCAGGGTGTCCGAGCGCATCACGTCGCCGATCAGTTGATAGGCGTGCCAACGCTCGCGCACCTCTCGCTGGGAGCGCCACACCCCGCAGGCCTGGGCAATTTCGTGCTCGGTCGCCTGCCCATCGGCCAGCGCCGACAGGGATTCAAAGGAATTCGCTTCGTCGTCAAATGGGAGATCAGACATGACGCACACCCCGGTTCAGACACAACGTCGATTCAACAGACACCGTACAGCAAGAAAAGTTCACAAGCACGAGCACCATTTGTAGACAAACCCACGAAAAAACCACCTGAACAGGGTTTACCAGCGCTTGCCCTCGCGGGTGTCCAGCAATGGCTTGAGTTTCTGCGAGATGGCCTCCCGCGCGCGGAAAATCCGCGAGCGCACGGTGCCGATCGGGCAGTTCATGAGTTCGGCGATGTCTTCGTAGCTCAGGCCTTCGATTTCACGCAGGGTGATCGCCTGCCGCAACTCGTCTGACAACGCTTCGATGGCTTCGTTCACTGTGCGGGCGATCTGTCGGCTGGCAAGCACTGATTCAGGGGTCTCGCCGTCGGTCAGCTCGTTCTCGACACGCGATACATCATCATCGTCGTCGCTCATGCTGGCCAGCGCCGATTCAGACACCAGCGGATCGCGCTTGAGCTGCATCAGCGCCTTCTTGGCGGTGTTGACGGCGATGCGGTAGAGCCAGGTATAGAAAGCGCTTTCGCCACGGAACTGCGGCAAGGCGCGGTAGGCACGGATGAAGGTTTCCTGGGCGATGTCCTCGACCAGGTCCACGTCGCGCACCATGCGGGCGATCAGGCGCTCGATACGGCGGCGGTACTTGACCACCAGCATTTCGAAGGCGCGCTGGTCACCCTGCTGCACCCGGGCGACGAGCGCTGCATCGACATCCACCGAGGTTTGCGCAGGTGCCACCGGCCCCGTGACACCCGAGGGCTGGCCACCATCCGGCGGAGAACGGTCGGGCGGCGTCATGCCGACCTCCTGGCTGTTGGGGGCAATACGACTTTCTGTGATTCGCACCGTGCCAATGATGCCATCCTCAGCAGCGCGTGCTGCTCATCGGCCGGCACAAGCCCTTCGCGGCCAGAGGCTGACATCAGCCGCCAGCGCCATGGGCCTTGCAGGGATTGTTCATCGACCCACCGCCACTGGGGCACCATATGCTGCGCTCGCAGGCGAACCAGCACACCAAAGCCCAGATCGGCCTTGACGTGCAGTTCGATGGGTTGACCGGACTCATCGGCCCACCGCAGCGAAGCGTGCCCTGCGGACTGGCTTGCCACTCGCCAGTACAGCGTGCAGGCAGGCTGCCTGCGCAAGCCGATCACCCAGCGCAAGGTCGACACCGCCCAGGCCAGCACACCCGCCCCAGCCAGGAGCACCCAGCCCCAGCCCGTCCGCCCCTGCAGGGCATCAAAGGCCAAGCCAGCCCACCAGACCAGTGCCAGCGCACCCATGGCGAGTGCCAGTCCTCGCGCCAGCGGCACCGCCATGCGCGGCGATGCCGGCATCAGCCATTCCTGGCCTGCAACATCGGGCGAGCGGTGGCGGCGTTGCGGACTCAAGCGCGCTTGAACACCAGCGAACCGTTGGTGCCGCCGAAGCCGAAGTTGTTCTTCAGGGCCACGTCGATCTTCATTTCACGCGCGGTGTTGGCGCAGTAATCCAGATCGCACTCAGGATCCTGGTTGAAGATGTTGATGGTGGGCGGCGAGATCTGGTGATGGATGGCCAGCACCGTGAACACCGACTCGATGCCACCAGCACCACCCAGCAGGTGGCCCGTCATGGACTTGGTGGAGTTGACCACCAGTTGCTTGGCGTGGTCACCAAAGGCCAGCTTGATCGCGTTGGTCTCGTTGACATCGCCCAGCGGCGTCGAGGTGCCGTGTGCATTGAGGTACTGCACCTGGTCGGCATTGATGCCGGCATTGCGCAGTGCGCCCTGCATCGAGCGCTTGGGGCCGTCCACATCGGGTGCTGTCATGTGATAGGCGTCGGCGCTCATGCCGAAACCAACCAGCTCGGCGTAGATCTTGGCGCCACGGGCCTTGGCGTGCTCGTACTCTTCAAGCACCATCACGCCAGCACCCTCGCCCAGCACGAAGCCATCACGGTCCTTGTCCCAGGGACGGGACGCGGTGGCAGGGTCATCGTTGCGGCCGGACAGCGCGCGGGCCGCGGCGAAACCGCCGATGCCCAGCGGCGACACGGTGGATTCGGCACCGCCGGCCACCATCACGTCGACATCGCCGTACTCGATCATGCGCGCGGCCTGACCGATGCTGTGCAGGCCGGTGGTACAAGCCGTCACGATGGCCAGGTTCGGGCCCTTGAAGCCGTACTGGATCGAGACGTGCCCGGAAATCATGTTGATGATCGAGGCCGGCACGAAGAACGGCGAGATGCGGCGCGCGCCTTTCTCGGTGTAGTCCTTGTGGGTTTCCTCGATCAGCGGCAGCCCGCCGATGCCCGAGCCCACCAGGCAGCCGATGCGCTCAGCCTGTTCAGGCGTGAGGGCATCGCCCGTGGGCAGGCCGGAATCGCGCACAGCCTGCATGCTGGCAGCCAGGCCGTAATGGATGAAGGTGTCCATGTGGCGGGCTTCTTTCGCGGAGATGTACTCCTCGATGCTGAAGCCCTTGACCTCACCGGCGAACTTGGTCGCCATGGCCGAGGCATCGAACTTGGTGATGTTGGCGATGCCGGACTTGCCCGCGATGAGATTGGTCCAGGACTCATCGACCGTGTTGCCCACGGGTGTGACGAGGCCCAGGCCGGTGACGACGACGCGACGACGGGACATGCTTGATAGAAACTGATGTTCGGGAGAAAAGACGGACAAGGCCCCGAAGGGCCTTGGTCGCGGATCAGGAAGATCAGGCCTTCACGTGGCCCTTGGCGTAGTCGATCGCCAATTGCACCGTGGTGATCTTCTCTGCCTCTTCGTCGGGGATCTCGATGCCGAACTCGTCTTCCAGAGCCATCACCAGTTCAACGGTGTCCAGGGAATCGGCGCCCAGATCGGCCACGAAGGCCTTTTCGTTGGTGACTTCCGACTCGGCAACGCCCAGTTGCTCGGCAATGATCTTTTTGACGCGTGCTTCGATATCGCTCATGACTCCTCCAGGAGGGTGGTAACAAGGGGCAGATTCTACCGGCGGAAACGAGACAAATTGGTTTCAGCCGGCAGGACGGGAAATTGAGATGCCCCCAACAGATCTCAATACTTCAATTCATGAACATGCCGCCATTCACATGGATTTCACTGCCAGTGATGTAGGCGGCTGCGGGCGAGGCCAGAAAGGCCACGGCCTCGGCAATGTCTTGTGGCTGACCCAGGCGGCCCAGCGGAATCTGTGCCTTGAGGGCGGTATGCTGTTCTTCGCTGAGCGCACGGGTCATGTCGGTGTCGATGAAACCCGGCGCCACGCAGTTGACGGTGATGTTGCGGCTGCCCAGCTCGCGCGCCAGGGCGCGGGTCATGCCGGCCACACCAGCCTTGGAGGCGACGTAGTTGGCTTGGCCAGGGTTGCCGGCTGCCCCCACCACCGAGGTGATGTTGATGATGCGGCCTTGACGTTGCTTCATCATGGGGCGCATCACGGCGCGGCTGAGGCGGAACACGGACTTGAGGTTGGTGTCGATCACCGCCTCGAAATCCTCGTCCTTCATGCGCATGGCCAGGGTATCGCGGGTAATGCCGGCGTTGTTGACCAGCACGTGCAGGCCGCCGAACTCCTTGACGATGCTGTCGATCAGCGCCTCGGAGGCAGCTGCATCCGTCACGTTCAGCACCACGCCACGGCTGCCGGCAAAGCCCGAAAGCGCCTCGGTAATGCCTTGCGCACCGTTTTCCGAGGTGGCCGTGCCGATGACGGTGAAGCCGCGCTGTGCCAGCGTGCGGGCGATGGCCTGGCCGATGCCCCGGCTGGCGCCAGTGACCAGCGCGATCTGTGCGGTGTTCTCGCTCATGCCAGCAACCCCTTCGCTTCCTGCAGCGAGGCCGGGTCGAGCACCGTGGCCGACACCAGATCGCCATCGATGCGCTTGACCATGCCCGCCAGCACCTTGCCAGGGCCGCATTCGATCACATGCGTCAGGCCACGGGCCTTGAGCGCCTGGATGGTTTCGACCCAGCGCACAGGGCCGAAGGCCTGACGGTACAGGGCATCGCGGATCTCGTCCGCATCGGTGGCCACGGCCACATCGATGTTGTTGATCACGGGGATGGCCGGCACGGTAAACGGCGCGGCGGCCAGCTTGTCTTTCAGACGCTCGGCGGCCGGCTTCATCAGGCTGGAGTGGAACGGCGCCGACACGGGCAGCGGCAACGCGCGCTTCGCGCCAGCGGCCTTGAGCACCTCGCAGGCCTTCTCGACACCAGCCTTGGTACCGGCGATCACGGTCTGCTTGGGGTCGTTGAAGTTCACAGCCTCAACGGCCTCACCGGACAGTTTGGCGGCCTCCAGGCAGCCCGCCTTCACGGCCTCGGCGTCCAGGCCGAGGATGGCGGCCATGCCGCCCGTGCCCACGGGCACGGCGTCCTGCATGGCCTGGGCGCGAAAGCGCACCAGGGGCAGCGCATCCGCAAGCGTCAGCGCGCCGGCGGCCACCAGAGCGGTGTACTCACCCAACGAGTGACCGGCCACAGCGGCGGGCACCAGGCCGGTGTCCGCCTGCCAGGCACGCCAGGCGGCCACACCGGCCGTGAGCATCACGGGCTGGGTGTTGGTGGTCAGGTCCAGCTGTTCCTTGGGGCCCTGCGCGATCAGGGCCGCAACGTCTTCGCCCAGAGCCTCGGAGGCCTCGGCCAGGGTGGCGCGCACGGCAGGGTGGTCACCCCAGGCGTCCAGCATGCCCACCGATTGGGAGCCTTGTCCAGGAAACACGAATGCGAAAGCGGTCATGGCGTGTTGTGGTCTTGTTGTAGGTGTGAGGGAATGTGGCGGCGCGGTGGATCAGTAATCCAGCAGCACGGCCCCCCAGGTGAAGCCGCCGCCCATGCCTTCGAGCAGCAACCGCTGGCCGCGCTGGATGCGTCCCTGGCGGATGGCATGGTCAAGCGCCAGCGGGATGGAGGCGGCAGAGGTGTTGCCGTGCTGATCCACCGTGACGATGAGCTGGTCCATGGTCATGGCCAGCTTGCGCGCCGCAGTCTGCATGATACGGATATTGGCCTGATGCGGCACCAGCCAGTCGACGGTCGAGGCATCGCAGCCAGCGGCGGCCAGCACTTCGCTGGTGACGCTGTCCATCACGCTGATGGCCAGCTTGAACACCGCCTGCCCCTGCATCTTCAGGAAGGGATCGCCCAGCACCTGCCCGCCCGAGATGGCTCCCGGCGTGCACAGGATGTCAGCGTGGCGGCCATCGGCATGCAGGCGCGAAGCCAGGATGCCAGGCTGATCGCTGGCCTCCAGCACCACGGCGCCGGCGCCGTCGCCGAACAGCACGCAGGTGGTGCGGTCCTTGAAATCCAGCAGCCGCGAGAACACCTCGGCACCCACGATCAGAGCCCTGCGGGCGGCACCCGAGCGGATCATGCTGTCGGCAATGCTCAGCGCATAGACGAAGCCCGAGCACACGGCCTGCACGTCGAAGGCGGCACAGCCGGCCACACCCAGCTTTTGCTGGATCAGGCAGGCCGTCGAGGGGAACACCATGTCCGGCGTGGACGTGGCGCAGATGATGAGGTCGATGTCGGCAGCCTGGCAGCCGGCGGCTTCGAGCGCATGCCTGGCCGCCTGCACGCCCAGATCGCTGGAGGTCATGCCTTCGTCCGCGAAATGGCGGAACCGGATGCCGGTGCGCTCCACGATCCAGTCGTCGGAGGTTTCGACGCCGTCTTGTGCGAGCTGGTTGGCAAGATCCTGATTGCTCAGGCGCCTGGGTGGCAGGTAGCTGCCTGTTCCGGCAATGCGGGCGTACGTGGTTCGCGCCGCCGCCCCGCCGGACACGGGGAGGGTTTGGGTCATCGAGTAGAGGTCAGGCCACGCGCCCCACGGGGGTATGCGGGGCTGCCGTGACGCCATCACCTTGTGGGTTGTCTACGGGTTCGGCGCCTTCTGCCGGAAGACTGCCCACGGTGGCCGCAATGCGGTCGTGGACGCGGTCCAGCAGTCGGTGCCGGGCCGCATGATAGGCCCTGTTGAGGGCCTGTTCAAAAGAAAATGCATCGGCCGAGCCATGGCTTTTGAAAACCAGCCCTCTCAAACCGAGCAAGGCTGCGCCGTTGTACCGACGGTGATCCATGCGCTTTTTGAAGTGAGATAACACCGGAAGCGCGACGATAGCGACAAGCTTGGTGAAGATGTTACGGGTGAACTCTTGCTTGATCACCGAGGCGAAGAGCGTGGCGAGGCCTTCGGCCGTCTTGAGCGCCACGTTGCCGACGAAGCCGTCACAGACGACCAGATCGGTGGTTCCCTTGAAAATATCGTTGCCTTCGACGTTGCCGTGGAAGTTGATGGCACCCCGAGCATCGGCCTGACGCAGCAGTTCACCCGCCTGCTTGATGACGTCGTTGCCCTTGATCATTTCTTCGCCGATGTTGAGCAGGCCCACCGTAGGGTTCTCCTTGCCATCAACAGCAGCCACCAGGGCCGAGCCCATCACAGCAAACTGCAGCAGGTGCTCGGCACTGCAATCGACGTTGGCCCCCAGGTCCAGCACGGTGGTGTAGCCATCGTGCTGATTGGGCATCACCGAGGCAATCGCCGGCCGGTCGATGCCCTCGACCGTCTTGAGTAGGTAGCGCGCCACGGCCATCAGGGCACCGGTGTTGCCGGCGGACACGCAGGCATGCGCCTTGGCCTGCCCATCCTCTCCCAGCTTGACCTGGCTGATGGCCACGCGCATGGAGGAATCCTTCTTGCGGCGCAGCGCCACCTCGACCGGATCGTCCATGGACACCACCTCGCTGGCCGTGACCAGGGTGACGCGCGCCCAGCCCCTGGCAGGCTCGATGGCCTCGGGCAACCCGACCAGCACCAGCTCGGCGTCCGGGTGGTGCTCCAGGAAGGCCTTGCAGGCAGGCAAGGTGATGGATGGGCCGTGATCACCCCCCATGCAGTCCACGGCGATACGCACGGGGCCTTGCAGATCAGGCAGAACAGAGCGACCCACCGCCGGGGATGCAGTGGGGTTAAGCGCAGGAGAGTTCATCGGAGGGGGCACCGGATCAGGCGCGGCCTTGTGCCGCGCATCGGACGGCACAAAGAGTGGGCCTGAACAGACTATGGGCCGGAAGTCTGGCAATTGCCAGCGCGACCAGCCCGTCGAGCATGATGACTGGGTGTGCCAGCCTCATACGGAAATGGAGTTCGACCCAGCGGGGCCGCACAGCGTGCGGCCGCGGGATGTGGTCAGGCGTCAGCCTTGGTCTTGATGACCTTGCGACCGCGGTAGAAACCGGTCGGGCTGATGTGGTGACGCAGGTGCACTTCACCGGTGGTGGGCTCGATGGCGGTACCCGGTTGAACCAGGGCATTGTGCGAGCGGTGCATGCCACGCTTGGAAGGCGACTTCTTGTTCTGCTGAACGGCCATGATGGACTCCAATATCGGGCAAGGCCCGAAGCAGGGGCGCCGGATTCATTGCCATCACACCCTCTCGGGCGCTGCCTCAGGCACGGAGGCCACCCTGGATGGGCAACCCTGCAAAGCCTTGAGACATCAGCATCGAACCCTGCGCGGGTTGAATTCAGTTTGACTCTTCCAGGAAAATGAATACCCGGAAAACCCGAGATTCTAGCACGTGATATTCAACGTGCTCAAGATTTATCACCCGAAGAACCGTCGACGGGGCCCTTTTTCAGCTGGGCCAGCACGGCGAACGGGTTCTTGCGGCCGGTGTCGCCATCGGCCCCGCCCTCTTCGGGCACCTGGTCTTCCTCGTCCACTCCGGGGTCGGACACCGACATTTTAGGCGGCTGGGGGCATTCGTCGTGACGCGGCACGATCGGCGAAGCCATGATCAGCTCGTCCTCGATCAGGTCCAGCAGGTCGAAGCTGCGGCTGGTGACCAGCACGTCGTCTTCCAGGTCGGCATCCAGTTCGGCGGCCATGGCTTCATCCGCCACGAATCGGATGGTGCGCTCGATCTCCACCGGCAGCACCACGGGCTGCAGGCAACGCTGGCATGTCCAGGGCAGCAAGGCGTGGGCCTGCAGATCAAGCCATCGCTGGGGTTCGCCCACACGCTGGGGCAGCAGGCGGCCCTGTGCACGCCAGGTGACGGGCTCGACCGTGCCTGGCGCCACTTCGGGCGGCAGGCCCTCGGCCACGCGGGGCAGTTCGGTCACGGAGGATTGGCCCTCAAGAGGAGCTTCGGAATCGATGAAGGCCCCGATGTCCATCTTGCGGGGCTGGTGCTGACGCGGTTTCATGCGCGAAAGTGTAGGCGGGAAGCCGCCTGTGGCCACGCGCCGCTCGGGGACAATAGGGGCATGAGCGATCAGACAACCCCGCCCACCCTGGTGCTTGGCTCGACATCCCGCTATCGGCGGGAGCTGCTGGAGCGCCTGGGCCTGCCCTTCGAGGTTCGCGCCCCGGAGGTCGATGAAACGCCGCACCCCGGCGAAGAGCCCATCTTGCTGGCCACGCGCCTGGCCCACGCCAAGGCGTTCGCGGTGGCCGCCCAGGCCGGTGAGCGTGATGTGATCGTGATCGGCTCCGACCAGGTAGCCGATCTGGACGGGCGCCCGCTGGGCAAGCCGGGCTCACACGAAGGCGCCCAGGCTCAGTTGCGCTCGATGAGCGGCCGCACGGTGGCCTTCCACACGGCCATCACCATCGTGCGCCCTCGAACGAAAGAACACTGGCAGGCCCTGGACACCGTGCAGGTACACATGCGCACCTTGAGCGATGATGAGATCGACGCCTACCTGCGCCTGGAGCAACCTTACGACTGCGCCGGCAGCGCGAAGGTGGAGGGCCTGGGCATCACCCTGATCGAGCGCATCGAATCGGACGACCCCACCGCGCTGATCGGCCTGCCCTTGATCTCGGTGACCCGCCTGCTGCGCCAGGCCGGGCTGGATGTGCTGCGCCATGCGCGGGCACAAGCCTGAAACGTTGCCGTCCTGCCTTCGCCCCCTCTTCGACCTTCAGACATCGCCATGACCGCCCCGACCGACCGCCCCACCCAGGGGCGCCTGCTGCTGATCCCCAACACCCTGGACCTGGGCAGCGTGCCCGAGGGGCAAGCCCTGCCGGACCTGCAGGCCGTGCTGCCACTGGGCGCGCTGCAGGCGGCGGCCCGTCTGCAGCACTGGGTGGCCGAGAACGCCAAGACCACCCGCGCCTTCCTCAAGCGCGTGGACGCCGTCACGCCACTGCAGACGCCCTTGCAGCAACAGCACATCGAGGTGCTGCCTCGCCCACCCAAAGGCGGTGGAGCGCAAACGCCCATCGCGCCCGCCGTCTGGCACAACCTGCTCGCACCGGCCCTGGCCGGGCATGACCTGGGCCTGATCTCCGAAGCCGGCCTGCCTGGCGTGGCCGACCCTGGCGCGGGGCTGGTGCTTGCGGCCCACCGGGCAGGCATCGCCGTGGTGCCCATCTCGGGGCCCAGTTCCCTGGTGCTGGCCCTGGCCGGCAGCGGGCTCAACGGCCAGAGCTTCGCCTTCGTCGGCTACCTGCCCACCGATGGCGCCGCCCGCACCCAGCGCATCCGCGACCTGGAGCAGACATCGCGCAAGCTCCAGCAGACGCAACTGGTGATCGAGACGCCCTACCGCAATACGCCCCTGGCGCAGGCCATGATCCAGACGCTGAGCCCGCAGACCCTCCTGACCATCGCCTGCGGCCTCACGCTGGAGGCCGGCTGGTGCCGTACCCTGCCCGTGTCCGAATGGCGCCGTCAGAACCTGTCCCTGCCAGACCACATCCCGGCCATTTTTGCGTGGCTGGCCGCCTGAGCGAGCCCATGCCGCCCCGGCGGAACGACATTCTTGCCACAATCGGCGAAGGCCCTGGCCTTTCGCCCTCGTTCACCTCTTTCACCCGCCCATCGTGAGCACGCTTTCACTCGACGCATCGACCTCGCACACCCCGCCGGGCCGCCTTGCCCGGCAACTGGGGCATGCCAGCCTGCTGCCCTTCGTCGCGGGTGCCGTTTTCATCTGGTTGCTGTCGGGGCGTGTTCAGCCCGAGCCCTTCATCTTCCTGGTGGGCGCACTGACCAGCTATGCAGCACTGGTGATCGCCTTCCTGGGCGGGCTGCCCTGGGGCCTGGCCGTGCGGGTGCGGCCCGAAGAGGCCGACCACGAACTGGTGCAGCGCACGCTGTGGACCGGGCTGATCCGGCTGCTGACGGCCTGGATCGCGGTGAGCATGCCCCCGCATGCCGGCCTGGTCGTTCTGGGCGCGCTGCTGATCGCCGGCTACCTGATCGACCGGCGCCTGTACCCGCTGCTGGGCGCCGGTGGCTGGCTCACGCTGCGCTTTCGTCTGACCGTCGTGGCCAGCCTGAGCTGCTTCCTGGCCGCCGCCCAACTCTGACCGCCCTGCCCTGCACGCCAGCCTCCGCATGATCGACTACCTCATCGAACCCGCCCAAGTCCACGCGCACCGCTACGCCGTCACGCTGAAGCTCCCCCGAACCGAAGGCCCTGTGCGTCTGAGCCTGCCGGTGTGGATCCCTGGCAGCTACCTGGTACGGGAGTTCGCCCGCCACCTGATGAACCTGCAGGCCACCCAGGGCAAGACGCCCTGCCGCATCCTTCAGGAAGACAAGACCACCTGGCTGGTCGACGCCCCCGGCCGAGGCGCCATCACCGTGCGCTACGAGATCTATGCCAACGACACTTCCGTGCGCGCCGCCTTTCTGGATGCACGCCGGGGCTTCTTCAATGGCACCAGCGTGTTCCTGTGTGTGGAGGGGCAGGCGCGTGCGCCTCACCGCGTGCGCATCGCCGGCCTGCCCAAGGGCTGGGGCGTGGCCACGGCACTCAAGCCCAGCCAGGTCGACACCCACGGGCAGGGCTGGTACGAAGCCGCCAACTACGACGAACTGGTGGACCACCCGGTTGAGTTGGGCAAGTTCTGGCATGGCCAGTTCAAGGCGCGCGGCATCCCGCACGAACTGGTCGTGACCGGTGCAGCGGATGACGCGGACCTGGACAGGCTGATGGCCGACACACAGCGCCTGTGCGAGGCGCAGATCGCTTTCTGGCACGGCCGACGCAAACCCGCCTTCGACCGCTACGTGTTCCTGCTCAACGTGGTGGAAGACGGCTACGGCGGCCTCGAGCATCGCGAAAGCACCGCCCTGATCTGCTCACGCCGCGACATCCCCCGCCGCGGCCAGGAGCCCGCCCCCAGCGAGGCCTACACCACCCTGCTGGGCCTGATCAGCCACGAGTACTTCCACACCTGGAACGTCAAGCGGCTCAAGCCCAGCGAGTTCGCGCCCTATGACTACACCCGCGAGAACTACACACGCATGCTGTGGTTCTTCGAGGGGTTCACGTCGTACTACGACGATCAGTTCCTGCTGCGCACCCAGCGCATCGATGCGGCCCACTACCTGCGCCTGCTGACCAAGCCGCTCAACCAGGTGCTGGCCACCCCAGGGCGCCAGGTGCAGAGCGTCGCGCAGGCCAGCTTCGACGCCTGGACACGCTACTACCGCCCCGACGAGAACACCGCCAACGCCACCGTCAGCTACTACACCAAGGGCTCGCTGGTGGCGCTGGCCCTGGACCTCTCGCTGCGGCTGGGCCCGGCTCACCCCGATGGACGCCAGCCCAGTCTGGACGGCGTGATGCTGCGCTTGTGGGCACTGCAGCGCCCCATCACTGAAGACGATGTCGTCACCGCCTTGACGGACGAGGCCTCGGCCCCGCCACGGCATGCGGCCGATTGGCGCACCCAGTTGAACGACTGGGTGCACGGCACCGACGACCTGCCCCTGCAAACCTTGCTGGCCGAGTTCGGCGTGCAATGGACCGCCCGCAAAGGCCCTGTGGCGCAGCAACTCGGCGTGAGGGTGCAGGAGGCCTCCGGCAGCCTCAAGGCCCAGGCCGTGATGCATGGCAGCGCGGCAGAGGCCGCCGGCATCAGCGCGGGTGACGAGCTCATCGCGCTGGACAACTGGCGCCTGCGCCGCACTGACGACCTCACGCAATGGCGTCGCCCTGAGCGCACGCAATCGCTGCTGATCTGCCGGGACCAGCAGTTGCAGACCCTGACACTGGCCGCCACCAAGGCATCGGACTGGGGCCAGGTGGTCGCATTGAGCCTGGCCAGCGCCCCCACGGCCAGCGCCGAGTTGCGCCGTAAGGCCTGGCTGGACCGCTGACCTTGCCGTGAGCACCGAGCAGGCTCCGCCGCCTTCACGCCGATGGCGGCGCAAGGCTGCGCTCGCCGCCGTGGTAGCGGGCGTGCTGATAGGGCACGCCCTGGTCACCCGGGGCGTGATGAGCCAGCTCGAGGCCATGGGACCTGACGCACCCTCGATCAAGCGCATGGATGCGGTGATGGTGGCCGACATGAGCTTGAGTGCGCCGCCCATTGTCGCCCCGCCAGCAGCGCCGCCGGTACCGGAGCCTGCGGCCATGGCACCTGACGCCGTGGCATCGGCTGCATCGGAACCTGCCTCGGCACCGGAAGATGCGGCCGATCAAGATGACGCCGAGGAAGCATCTCCCATTGCCAGTGCCGCGTCCGAACCCGTCAGCCCTGCCGCCAGCGATGCGGTGCTGGTCGAAGCTGACCCCACAGCTGACGCCGCCTCCACATCCGCCTCCGCAGCCAGCGCCCCCGTCGCGGTGGCCGAAGCCCCAGACAGTGCCGCCAGCGATGCAGAGCCCTTCGAGTGGCCCCTGACCACGCGCGTCACCTTCAAGGCCGAGGGCTACATCCGCGGGCCGATCTACGGCCAGGCCCAGGTGGAATGGGTGCGCGAGGGCATGCGCTACCAGGTGCGCGTGGATGCCTCTGTTGGTCCCAGCTTCGCCCCACTCGGCTCGCAGCGCTGGACCAGCGAAGGCGAGATCACACCCGAAGGGCTGGCGCCTCGCCGTTTCGAATCCATCAACAAGCTGCTCATCAGCTCAGGCAAGCCCCGGCTGGTGACCTTCCACCCCCACGAGGTGGAGCTGTCCGACGGCCAGCGCGTGCCCAAGCTGCCGATGGTGCAGGACCCGGCCAGCCACTACATCCAACTGGCCTACATGGCCCTGCTCAAGCCCGAGACACTGCAGGTAGGCGGCACACTGTCGATGCCGCTGGCCTGGACACGCAAGCAGGACACAGTGACCTACGACATCCTGGCCCGCGAGATGCTGGACACCCCGGTGGGCAAGGTCGAAACCTTCAAGCTCAAGCCTCGCCCCCTGCCCAGCCAGAAGGAAAAGGACAAGGCCCGCGACGAAGTGCTGGCCGAGATCTGGGTGGCGCCCAGCCTGCAGTACCTGCCCATCCGCATGTTGCTCCGCCAGGGCGCCGCCAATTACCTGGACATGAAGATGGACAAGATGCCGCAGCAGGCCTCCGCACCCTCACCGGAGGATGCGCGGCCTGCCAGGCGATAGCGGGGTCAGTTGCCCTTGGACGCCTTGGCCAGACGCTGCTCGACCACGCTGGCCGGCGCGGCAGATGCCAGGCGGCTGCCATCTTCGAAGAACATCGCCGGTGTGCCATTGACGCGCAGGCGCTGCGCCAGCGCCAGGTTGCGCTGCGTCGGCGAGGCGCACATGCCGAAGGCCTTGGGCGGTGCCTGTCCGTCGAGCATCCAGTTGCGCCAGGCCTGGGTGCGGTCCTTCATGCACCAGATGTTCTCGGTCTTGGCCTTGGAATCGTCACCCAGGATGGGGATCACGAAGGTGTAGACGGTCACGTCCTTGACGTCCTGCAGTGACTTTTCCAGGTGCTTGCAGTAGCCGCAGTTGGGGTCGGCGAACACCACCAGCTTGCGTTGGCCATTGCCGTTCTTCCAGACCACGGCGTCCTTGAGCGGCAAGGTCGCGAAATCGACACGGTTGATGTCGTCCAGGCGCTCCTGCGTCAGGTTGCGACGCGACTGGGTCTCGATCAGGTTGCCATCGATGAGGTAATCACCCTTGGCATCGGTGTAGAACAGGTGCTCGCCCGCGCGCACCTCGATCAGGCCAGCCAGCGGCGCAGGCCGCAGCTCGTCGATCGGTGGCATGGTCGGCAGCCGCTGCGCCAGCTTCTGCTTGAGCACAGCCTGCTGCGCCTGCGGCAGACTGTTCTGCGCCATGGCAGGAAGGGCCAGCATCGAGGCCGCGAAAGCCGTGGCCAGCACGGCCAGCGTACGCCGCACCGGACGCTTGAAAACTTGCATGTTGTCTCCTGTCATCGGTCGAGCGCCTGCCCGACCAGCCACCGCTTGACGGGGCTCCATTGATTGAGCAGACCCATGCCCGTGTTGCGGAGTTCCCGCACCAGGCCCTGATCCGTCTCGAATAGGTGCAGCAGGCCGTCGGTCAGGCCCGCCATGGCACGGGTGGGCAGCCAGCGGGCGCGCTCGTAGCGGCGCAGCAGGCGTTCGTCACCCGCGGAGCGCCAGGGCTCGCGTTCACGCGCCTCACGCAGCACGCCGGACAGCACATCGACATCGGCCAGCCCCAGGTTCAGGCCCTGCCCCGCGAGCGGATGGACCTGGTGGGCCGCATCGCCCAGCAGCACCCAGCCGGGGCCGCTCCAAGGCGAGGCCTGGGCCACCGCCAGCGGCCAGGCGGCCGGCGCACCGTGCAGACGCAGTTCACCGACCTGGGCTGCGCCGGCCGGATCACTGTCGGCGATGGCCTTCATCAGCCCGGCCTTGAACACCTCTGCGGGCTCGTCCAGCCATTGCTGCGCCTGGGCCTGCGGCATGGACCACACCAGCCCGTAGGAAGCACCGGGCTCCGGATCCTGGAACGGCAGCAGCGCCAGCACATCGGGCGAGCGAAACCACTGGCGGGCCACACCGGCATGCGGCCGGCTGGCGCGCAGGCGCGCGGCCACGCCCCAATGCCCATAGGGCTGCCGGTCGAACGACGCACCCAGCGCCTCGCGGGTACTGGAATGCTTGCCTTCGCACACGGCCAGCAGCGAAGCCTGCACAGCCGGCGCCTGCCCTTCCGTGGACTCGATCTGCGTGACGTGCGGGGCATAGCGGATGGCATCGCCCAGCAGGCGCTCCAGGGCCCCGGCATCGACGATCCAGGCCAGCTCACTCACGCACTGTTGCCAGGCGGTGAAACGCAGCTCCCCCCCGCGATCGCCCTTGACACACATTTCATGCACAGGTGTCGCAAACTGTTTCAAGGCGGGCCAGATCCGCAGGCGCTCCAGCACCTCGATGGAACGGGCATTGAGCGCATAGGTGCGAATGTCGTGCTCGCGTGGCGCCAGCGAGCCAGGTTCACTGGCCAGCGCCACCCGCCACCCCTGGACGGACAGCGCCAGGGCCAGGGCACGGGCCACCGCGCCACTGCCGCTGACACAGACGTCGAAAACAGCTGGTTTCATGGTCAGGGATTCTAGAGCGCCCCGCCTATCAGCCCCCGGATCAAGGGCTGTGCCTGACTGACGCGCGTCATGATTGCCTCTAAAGTCCGCAAATCGACGATCCGGGCGGGCGCCAAGGGCATCCGTTCGTCAACAGAACCAAGTCAATGACGACACAAGAACAGGGCAGCGACGCACCCGTCATCGCCATGCTGGAGCGCAAGACCAGCCTGGCCGTGCTGGGCATCGGGGCGGCGGCCACCATGGTGGTCTACACCATCGAATCGCTCACCAAGGCCACCACCAGCCTGGACCGCTGGGTGCAGCCCTTCCTGGCGCTGGCCCTGCTGTGGCTGTTCCTGCGCCTTCGGCGCCATCCTGAAACCCTGGTCACCACGCAGCGCCTGGCCGTGGGCTGCCTGCAGCTGTACTTCGTGAGCGGGGTGGTGCACCTGAGCGTCTTCGCGCCGCAACAGATCAGCATCTACTGGATGGCCTCCACCTACCTGTGGACCATCCTGATCACCTTGCTGCTGCACATGAGCTGGCCCCAGCGCGAGGCCCTGCTGTGGTCGGTGGCGCTGGCCACGGTGGTGTCCATCCCACCGCTGGTGGCGCGCTGGCACATACCGGAGCAGCGCTGGGCTGCGGAGTTCGCGCCCCTGATGCTCAATGCCCTGCTGGTGGAGCTGGCCATGCTGATGAGCCTGATGAGCGTGTCCCGCCTGCGCCACGGTGTGATGCAGGTGCTGGCCACCGGCGGCCCCTCAGGCCCCGCCGACGCCCGCAAGGCCCTGGAGCGCTGGCTGGACGAACGCACCACCACCCTGGCCGAAGCCCGGGATGCCGCCGAGGCCGCCTCGCGCGCCAAGAGCCAGTTCCTGGCCGTGATGAGCCACGAACTGCGCACCCCGCTGCACGCCATGCTGATGTCGGCCGACCTGCTGGCCGAACAGGGCGATGCGCAGACCTCGGCCGAGCGCAATGCCCGCCTGGTGTCCACCATCCAGAGCAGCGGCAAGCACCTGCTGGCCCTGATCGACCAGGTGCTGGACCTGTCGCGCATCGAGGCCGGCAAGATGACCATGGTGCACGAGCCCATGGACCTGGTCACCACCTGCCGGCGTGCGATCGAGGCTGTTGCGCCCATCACGCAGCGCAAGGGGCTGGCCCTGGCGCTGGACATCGCGCCCACGCTGGTGCTGCAGCGGCGCGGCGATGCGCTGCGCCTGTCCCAGATCCTGATCAACCTGCTGGCCAACTCGGCCAAGTTCACCGAGCGCGGTGAGGTGCGCCTGAAGGTGACCCAGCAAGACGGCGACGATGTGCGCTTCGACGTGATCGACACCGGCGCGGGCCTGTCCGAGGAAGCCCAGCAGCGGGTGTTCGACGCCTTCTACCAGGTGGAGCACGACAGCACCCGCCGCAACGGCGGCGTGGGCCTGGGCCTGACCATCACGCGCGAGCTGGTGACGCTGGCCGGCGGCACGCTCCAGCTGCAAAGCAGCCTGGGCCGTGGTACCACGGTGAGTGTGCTGTTGCCCCTGCCGCCATCTCAGGAAGTGCGCAGCAACAGCCCGGCCATGGCCGTGCGCGCCGACCAGCTGGCCGGCACTCGCGTGCTGGTGGTCGAGGACGACCCTGTCAACAGCATGCTGGCCTGCGAGGCCCTGTGCGGCGTGCACGCCCAGGCCGATGCTGTGGACAGCGGCGAAGCCGCCCTGCTCTACCTGCGCCGCCACCCCGTGGACATCGTGCTGATGGACTACCGCATGCCCGGCATGGACGGCCTGGAAGCCACCCGCCGCATCCGCCAGGGCCAGGCCGGCCTGGACGCCATCGACATGCCCGTGCTGGGCCTGACTGCCAATGCCCATGCCGACGACCGGGCCCAGTGCCTGGAGGCCGGCATGAACGAGGTGCTGACCAAACCCATCGAGCGCCAGCAGCTGATCCAGGCCGTGGCGCACTGGCGCCGCCCGCCTGACACGCAGGTCGCGCTGCTCAAAACCGCCTCGTGACACAGCACGGAGGGGCGCCGTCTACTAAAATGGCGGGTTGATTTCTCCCCTTGCGACCTGACAGGACCGACCATGAGCCTCAAATGCGGCATCGTGGGCTTGCCCAATGTGGGCAAATCCACACTCTTCAACGCGCTGACCAAGGCCGGCATCGCGGCGGAAAACTACCCCTTCTGCACCATCGAGCCCAACGTGGGCGTGGTGGAAGTGCCCGATCCGCGCCTGCAGCAGTTGGCGGACATCGTCGGCCCCGAGCGCATCCTGCCGGCCATCGTCGAGTTCGTGGACATCGCCGGCCTGGTGGCGGGCGCCTCCAAGGGTGAAGGCCTGGGCAACCAGTTCCTCTCGCACATCCGTGAAACGGACGCCATCGTCAACGTGGTGCGCTGCTTCGAAGATGACAACGTGATCCACGTGGCCGGCAAGGTCGACCCGATCGCCGACATCGAGGTCATCCAGACCGAACTGTGCCTGGCCGACCTGGGCACGGTCGAGAAGAGCCTGCACCGCTACAACAAGGCGGCCCGCTCGGGCAACGACAAGGAAGCCGCCGCGCTGGTGAAGGTGCTGGAGAAGTGCCAGGCCGCACTGGACCAAGCCAAGCCCGTGCGCACCATCGATTTCAGCAAGGAAGAGCTGGTCATCTTGAAGCCCCTGTGCCTGATCACGGCCAAGCCTGCCATGTTCGTGGGCAACGTGTCGGAAACCGGTTTCGAGAACAACCCCTTCCTGGACCGCCTGCGCGAGTACGCCGCTGCCCAGAAGGGCGAAGTCGTGGCCATCTGCGCCAAGACGGAGGCCGAACTGTCGGAGATGGAAGATGAAGACCGCGCCATGTTCCTGGCCGAAATGGGCCAGACCGAGCCCGGCCTGAACCGCCTGATCCGCGCCGCCTTCAAGCTGCTGGGCCTGCAGACCTACTTCACCGCTGGCGTGAAGGAAGTGCGCGCCTGGACGGTGCCCGTCGGCGCCACGGCCCCACAGGCTGCCGGCGTGATCCACACCGACTTCGAGCGCGGCTTCATCCGTGCGCAGACGATCGCTTTCGACGACTACATCACCTTCAAGGGCGAGCAAGGCGCCAAGGACGCAGGCAAGATGCGCGCGGAAGGCAAGGAGTACATCGTCAAGGATGGCGATGTGCTCAATTTCCTCTTCAATGTTTGATTTTTGGGCTCTGTGAGCTCTTAAAAATCCCCGTGAGCCTCTGTGTGGCCACGGGGATTTTTCTTGCCGAAGCCGTACCGCTGTCGGCACGGCCGTGATGCGACTCAGATCCGCGTCAGCGAAGCCGCTTCAGCCAGGCGCGACTTGGGCAGCTTGGCGTTGAAATCACTGTCTGCGTGATAACCCAGCGCGCAGGCCACCACGGCGGTGAAGCCACGCTCGCGCAGGCCCAGGGCCTCATCGAGCGCCTTGGTGTCGATGCCTTCCATCGGCGTGGCGTCGATGCCCAGCGTGGCCGCGCCCAGCAGCAAGGTGCCCAGCGACAGGTAGACCTGCTTCTCCATCCAGTGCTGCAGATCCTTGGTCTGGTAGCGGTGGATGTCCACGTAGCCCTGGCGGCTCTTGCGCTGGTTGGCGCGGGCACCTTCGGCGGTGAAGCGGCCGTCGCGCTCTTCCTGGTCCAGCAGCGCCTCCAGGTAATCCTCCGACAGATCCGTGCGCGCGCACAGCACGACCACGTGCGAGGCGTTCAGGATCTTGGGCTCGTTGTAGGCGAAGCCGCCTTGCGCGCCCTTGGCCACCTGGGCCTTGCCTTCGTCGGTGGCGGCGACCACGAAGTGCCAGGGCTGCGAGTTGACGGACGAGGGGCTGTTGCGCAGCAGGGTGATCAGCTCTTCCACCTGCGCCTGCGGGATCTTGCGCGAGGCGTCGTACGCCTTGGTGGTGTAGCGGGTCTGTGAGAGGGTGACGAGGCTCATGGCCATGGCTCCTGGAACTGCAAAAGGAAAGGGGTGGACGATAGCGAAGCCGGCGTGATCTGTCAGAAGCCCGACAGCACGACCTTGCCGCGCGCTCGGTGACTCTCGATCAGGGCATGCGCACGGCGCAGGTTGGCCGCGTTGATGGGGCCGAAGTCCTCGGCCAGCGTGGTCTTGATGACGCCCTGCTCCACCAGCTCGGACACGCGGTTGAGCAGTTCATGCTGGCGGATCATGTCCGGCGTCTCGAACAGCGAGCGCGTGAACATCAGCTCCCAGTGCAGGGACAGGCTCTTGGCCTTGAGCGGCATCGCATCCAGCGTGGCCGGGTCGTCGATCAGGGCCAGGCGGCCTTGGGGGCGCAGCGCTTCGATGATCTGAGGGTAGTGGGTGTCGGTGTGTGTGAGGCTGGCGACCATGTCGACCAAGGGCAGGCCCGCCTGGTTCAGTTCAGCAGCCAGGGGCTGGCTGTGGTCGATGACATGGTGGGCGCCCAGCTCGCGCACCCAGGCCGCCGTTTCGGGGCGGGATGCGGTGCCGATCACGGTGAGCTTGGTGAGCTGACGGGCCAGCTGCGTGAGGATGGAGCCCACGCCCCCCGCCGCGCCGATGATCAGCAAGCTCTGGCCTTCACCGCCGCCTTCGGGCACGCCCAGGCGGTCGAACAGCAGCTCCCACGCGGTGATGGACGTCAAGGGCAAGGCTGCGGCCTGGGCGGCACTGAGCGTCTGGGGCTTGCGGCCCACCACGCGCTCATCGACCAGGTGGTATTCGCTGTTGGTGCCCGGGCGCTTCAGGGCGCCGGCGTAGAACACCTCGTCGCCCGGCTTGAAGAGGCTCACCTCATTGCCCACGGCATGCACCACGCCCACGGCGTCCCAGCCCAGCACGCGCCAGCCTTCGGTGGGTGAATTGGCGCGGATCTTGGTGTCCACCGGATTGACGGAGACAGCGTGCACCTGCACCAGCAGATCACGCGGGCCGGGCAGCGGCATGGGCAGGTCGATGTCGATCAGCGAGCCCGGGTCGTCGGCGCTCAGGCCGTGCTGGGTGTAGGCGATGGCTTTCATGGTGTTGTCCAAGGTGCTCGTTGCTGGGTATGGACGCATGATCCGCCTCTCGATCCACCCAATAAAGATGCAAAATCACCCAACACTTTCTCTGTTGGAGTGAAAATGATCCGCGTGGATGACCTGGCGCTGTTCGAGCGCTCCGCCGTGCTGGGGGGATTTTCAGAAGCCGCGCGCGAGGCCGATCTGCTGCCCGGCCAGGTCAGCGCGGCCATCAAGCGGCTGGAGCGCGAGCTGGAGATCCGCCTGTTCGCGCGCTCCACCCGCAGCCTGCGCCTCACGGCCGAGGGCGAGCGCTACCTGCCCTACGCGCGCCAGGTGCTGCAGGCATTGCGTGAAGGCCACGCGCAACTGCACCAGGAGCGCAAGGAACTGAGCGGCCTGCTGCAGATCGCCGCCCCATCTGACCTGGGGCGCAATGTGCTGCTGCCCTGGTTCACGGCCTTCCGGCGCCAGCACCCCAAGCTGACCTTGCGGTTGTTCCTGTCGGACCGGGTGACGGATGTGTTCCGTGAGCCCGTGGACGTGGCCATCCGGTACGGCACGCCGGAAGACGCGAGCTATGTGGCGCTGCCGTTGGCGCCGCAGAATCGCCGTGTGCTGGTCGCCTCACCCGGCTACCTGGAGCGCCACGGCCGGCCCGACACCCTCGCCGATCTGCAGCGCCACGATTGCCTGCTCTACCTGCTGGGAGGCCGTGTCTACGACAAATGGGTCTTCCACGATGGCGAGCAGCGCGTGGTGGCCCATGTGCGCGGCCCCCTGCAAGCCGATGACGCGGACGTGGTGCACCGCCTGGCGCTCGATGGCGAAGGCGTGATCTACAAATCCTGGCTGGACGTGGCCGAGCACGTGCGCACCGGCCGGCTGGAGGTGCTGCTGCCACACCTGACGGGCGAGGCCACGCCGCTGCACCTGGTGTGCCCGCACCGCCAGCAGTTCTCGCCGGCAGTGCAGTTGCTGCATGCCTTGCTCAGGCAGCGCTGCGAGGCCGTGGCGGGCCTGATGCCCGCCCCGAGGCCGACGGGCACCTGACCCGCCAGCCCTGCCCTACCAGGCTCATCAGGCCGGATCAGGGATCCAGTTGCCGTGAAAGCCCAGCGGCACCCGCGCCGGCAGGTGCACCACGGCCTGCGGCGGGCCGGCCACGTCGGCCGCGTTGAGCACCACGAAATCGGTCGTGCCCGTGTTCATGTCGGTCACGTAGTTGACCAGCCAGCCGTCGTTTTCGGCGGCATCCGGCGCGCGCGGCACGAACACCGCCTCGCTGGGGATGCGACCCAGGCCGAACTTGTGCACAGCATGGCGCCCGGTGGCCAGATCGTAGGCATTGAGCTGCTGTGCCAGCGAGAAATCGAAGTCGAAGCCCACGGTGTAGGCGTGGCGGTAGGGCCGACCCGTCAAGCGCTCGTCAAAACGTGGAAACTCCTGGCTTCCCTCGTGCAGCACCTCGCGCACCACGTCGCTGCGGTGGGGGCTGATCGTCCAGCGCTCGAAGGTGATCTTCTGGTTGTCGGTTTCGGGGCCCACGCGCGAGCGGTCGAACATGCGGCGATGCACCACCACGTCCAGCAGCACGCCGCCATCGGCCGTGTCCTGCGCATTGCAGGGGTGGAAGACGAAGCAGGGCTCGACATTGAACCAGCGGATGTCCTTGGCTTCGCCCTTGAGCGGCAGCAGGCCCACGCGGGCGGGATGCCGGTCGTTCCAGGCGTAGGGCATGCTGTTGCCGCGCAGCACGCGGTTCAGCGAGAAGGTCACAGGCAGATCGAGCACCACGATCTGGCTGCGGGTGATGGCGCAGTCGTGGATCATGGGACCGTGGCTCACCGGGATGTCAACCACGCGGGCGACCTGGCCGGTGGCATCGACCTCGACGTGCTGCACGCGGCGCTGGTCCAGCGCGTCGTAGCAGATGGCGTGCAGCGAGCCGGTGTCCGGGTCACGGTGCGGGTGCGCGCTGAAAGCGCGCATCACATCGCTGTCGAAATAGCCATGGCGCACGGTGTCGAGCTGATCGTCGAGCTGCACGGGCAGCATGCCTGCCTCCACCGATGCCCACACACGCCCGGCATGGCCGAACACATTGGTGTTGACCGTATCGGCCACCCCACGGCGCGGCCCCGGGGCCAGCGGCTTGCCCTGCGCACGGCGCACGCTGTCCGTGCCCACCCAGCGGTTGCGGTACCAGAGCGCTTCGCCATCGGCCAGGCGCAGACCGTGCACCATGCCATCGCCGGCGAACCAGTGGTACAGGCCGGGGTTGTCCACGTGCATGGGATTCGGGCCGATGCGCGCGTACAGGCCGTTGAGCTCCCTGGGCAACTGGCCGGTGATCTTCAGGCGCGTTTCAGTGACCTCGTCGTGCACCGGGGCGAAGGGCCCTTCCAGATAGATGTTGGACGCCTGATAGGGCTGGCGCTGGCGAACCCAGCGGCTGATCCATCCAACGGTGCGTTCGGCAAGGTTGCGTGACATGGGTGATCTCCAGGCGTGACTTGACGTGCTTGAATGTGTACAGTGCCAACACTGTGATCCGCAATGTACCCATCGATGTGTACGTTGTCAACATTCCAAGCAATACCTTGTTATCCGCCCCTGCACCCAGCGTGGACAAGCCCGCTGCGCCCTACCACCACGGCAACCTGCGCGCCGCCTTGATCGAGGCCGGCCTGGACGCGCTGCGCGACAAGCCAGCCCATGAACTCAGCCTGCGGGATCTGGCCCGCCAGGTGGGCGTGTCGGCCAATGCCGCCTACCGCCACTTCGCCGACAAGGAAGCCCTGCTGATGGCCCTGGCCTCCGAGGGCTTTCGCCGCTTTTCGCTGGCCCAGGCGCAAGCCGCAGCCCAAGGCGACACGCCCCAGGCCATGTTCGAGAAGGCCGGCCAGGCCTACGTGCGTTTTGCCCGGAACCACGCCGCCCTGTTCCAGCTGATGTTCGGCCGCTTTCCCGCCCAGGGCCGCAGCCCGGAGCTGGTCGAGACCTGCGAGGCAGCTTTCTCGGGTCTGACGGGCCTCGCGGCCCTTCACGCTGGCCTGCCGCAGGACCACCCCGCCGTGCAGATGCGCGCTCTGGTCGCCTGGAGCTTCGTGCACGGCCTGAGCCACTTGGTGCTCGATGGCCAGTTGGACCGGTTCAGCGATGATACCGACGCGCTCGTCAATGGGCTGATCGACCAGATGGGCGCCGCCGCCCTGCCCGCCCTGAACGCATCAAGCGCCACCAACGCCTCGGCTTGATCCTCATCAGTCCCGGTTGCGATTTCGGCGCATTTACAGGCGACATCCCCTCGCCGTGCTCAAGTCACGCTTGCACGTGTCGAAAAGCAGGCAGCGTTCGGCGGCTTGGCGCGAACGGATGACGGGCCCATTGCAGCGGCCCTGGGGATATGACCATGGTTTTGACGGAATTGATGCGACGTTTCACGATCCGCCTGCGTATGCAGGGGGCCATCGTGACCGTGCTGTTGCTGCTCTCGATGGTGGGCGGCGCAGGCCTGTACGGCATGTTCAGGATCCAGCACCTGAGCGACGACTTCAGACACCACTCCTTCGAAGAGACGCAGACGCTGTCGCACCTGCGCGAGGCGATCGGCCAGATGCGCCGCCATGAGAAACAGATGTTCATCATGGCCGGACATGCCGACGAGGTGCAGCGCTCACTGCAGGCCTGGCGTGATGCCGGCAAACGGTTGCAGACCCTGTCCGCCCACATGCTCGAGGGCGAGGAGGACGAGGACAACGTCATCCTGCGCGCCAGCGCGCCGCACATCGCCGCCTACCAGCAGGCCATCGAAGGCGTGCACGCCGAGCTGGCCAGTGGCTCGCTCAGCGCCACCGACGCGCTGAACAAGCTCAAGGATGCCGTGCAGAAGGCCGACGGCCTGGACACCATGGTGGCCGACATCGAGAAGGTGCTGCAGGACGAGGCCAACGAGGCCCTGGCCGAGCAGGAGCGTGCCGTCACGGTCACCGAGGCGCTGTTCATCGTCGCCGTGGTGATCGCCGTGGTCGTGGTGGTTCCACTGACCCTGCTGAACCAGGTCTCCATCTGCCGCCCGATCCAGGACGCGCAGCAACTGGCCAACCGCATCGCCCAGGGTCACCTGGACAACCGCATCGACGCCACCGGCAAGGACGAAACCGCGCAGTTGCTGTTGAGCCTGGGGGAGATGCAGCGTGCGCTGCGCACCCTGGTGGGCGAAGTGCGTGAATCGGCTGAATCCATCTCCACCGCGTCCAGCGAGATCGCCAGCGGCAACATGGACCTGTCCAGTCGTACCGAGAGCACCGCCTCCAGCCTGCAGCAGACGGCCAGCTCCATGGACCAGTTGACGGGCACCGTGCAGCACAGCGCCCAGTCCGCCGGCCAGGCCAACCAGCTCGCCGGCCAGGCCGCCGAGGCGGCACGGCGTGGCACCAGCCTCATGGACGAGGTGGTCAGCAACATGGGCGAGATCGACACCGCCAGCCGCCGCATCAACGAGATCATCGGCGTGATCGACGGCATCGCCTTCCAGACCAACATCCTGGCGCTGAACGCCGCGGTGGAAGCGGCCCGGGCCGGCGAGCAGGGCCGTGGCTTCGCCGTGGTGGCGGGCGAGGTGCGCTCGCTGGCCCAGCGCAGCGCGCAGGCCGCCAAGGAGATCAAGACGCTGATCAGCGCCTCTGGCGAGAAGGTCAACTCCGGCACCCGGCTGGTCAACGATGCGGGCGCGGCCATGCACGAGATCATGAGCAGCGTGGAGCACGTGAGCAGCATCATCACGGAGATCACCACCTCGTCGAACGAGCAGAGCCAGGGCATCGGCCAGGTCAACCAGGCCGTGAGTGAGCTGGACCAGATGACGCAGCAGAACGCCGCGCTGGTGGAGCAATCGGCCGCCGCGGCCGCCAGCCTGCGCGAGCAGGCCGACCGTCTGAGCCGTTCGATCTCGTCTTTCGCCCTGTAAAAAAACAGCCCTGCCGGTCACCCGATGGCCGCCAGGGTTTCAGTTTTCCCGATTCCGTCCGATAGTCACAGAAGTCGCTGCCGACGCGGTTCACCGCGCCACGGCAGTTCATCTCTCACATGGGTCGGTCGTGCCCTGCTCCACGGCCCCTTCACCCTGCCAGCGAGGCCTCATGGAAACCGCACAAGCTCAAGACACGCAAGCCGGCTCGCAACGCGCCGCCGGGATCTCCGGCTTCGGCCCCAAGGGCCTGACGCCCAGGCAACCCACCCGCCAGGGCAGCGCCGGCCGCGAGTTCCTCACCTTCCGTCTGGGCAATGAGGAATACGGCATCGACATCCTGAAAGTGCAGGAGATCCGCTCCTACGAGCCGCCCACCAAGATCGCCAACGCCCCCTCCTACCTCAAGGGCGTGGTGAACCTGCGCGGTGTGATCGTGCCCATCGTCGATCTGCGCGTGAAGTTCAACTGCGTCAACGAGCAAGGCGAGGCCGAGATCAACAGCTTCACCGTGGTGATCGTGCTCAACGTCAAGGGCCGCGTGGTTGGTGCCGTGGTCGATTCGGTGAGCGACGTGATGCAGCTCAATGACCAGACCATCCAGCCCGCGCCGGAGATGAGCTCGTCCATCGTGGACACGTCCTACATCACCGGCATCGCCAACGTGAGCGACCGCCTGCTGATCCTGATGGACATCGAATCGCTGATGAGCAGCGCCGAGATGGGCCTGATCAACGCGCTGGCTGATCGCTGAAACCGACGTTCTTCATGCAAAGCCGCCCCGCACAGCGCCGGGCGGCTTTTTTCATGGTCAGTCAGCCCGGCGCAAGGTGGCCAGCACCGGACGGTTGAGCAGGCCGCGCAGGCTCCACCAACCGGCCAGCATCACCAGCAGCGCGCCCACGGCGGCGCCACCCAGCGGGCCCCACCACGGCGGCGCCCACGGGAAATCGAACACCTTGAAGGCCAGCGCGCCGCCAATGGCCAGCGCGGCCAACGATGCCATGCCGCCGGCCAGCAGGCCCTGGCTGGCCAGCTCCAGCCGCTGCACGCGCGCCAGGTGCTCACGGCTGGCGCCCAGGGCGCGCATCACGGCCCAGTCGCCCGCACGCCGCTCGCGTGAGGACCACAGGCCCGCCAGCAGCACCAGCACGCCCGCCGTCAGCGTGAACAGGAAGAGGAACTCCACCGCGCGGATCACCTGGTCCAGCACACGCTGCACCTGGCCGACCGACATGGTCACATCCACCACAGTCACGTTGGGGAACTGGTTCACCAGGGCACGGTCCAGGCTGCTGCCCGGTGCCACGCGGAAGGCCGAGATGAAGGTGGCCGGCCACTCGGGCATGTCGGCCACCGGCGCCATCACGAAGAAGTTCACCCGCATCGAGCCCCAATCCACCTTGCGCAGGCTGGTGATGCGCGATTCGGACTGCTGCCCGCCCACGTCAAACAGCAGGCGATCGCCCAGCTTCAGGCCCAGGGTCTTGGCGATGCCCTCTTCCATGCTCATCTCGCCCGCGCCGGTGTCCGTGCTGCGGTAGCGACCGGCCACCACCTCGTTGTGGCGCGGAGCCTGGTCGGCATAGCTCAGGTTGAACTCCCGGTCCACCAGGCGACGGGCGCGGTCTTCGGTGTAGTCATCGGGACGCACGGCCTTGCCATTGATGCCCACCAGGCGCGCGCGCACCATGGGGTACCAGTCGAAACGCTCCACGCCGCCCTGCTTGAGGGCCTGGCGGAACGCCTCGGCCTGGTCGGGCTGCACGTTGATCACGAAGCGGTTGGGCGCGTCGGGCGGCGTGGCGTTGCGCCAACTGGCGATCAGGTCGGTGCGGATCAGGATCAGCAGGAACACGGCCAGCAGGCCCAGCGACAGGGCCGACACCTGCGTGATGGTCGCGGCCGGCTGCGCCACCAGCGCACGGATGGCCTGTCGCCACACCACGGGCAGGGACGCGGCGGAAGGCCTGTCCAGCCAGCGCCGCAGGGCCCACAGCACCAGGCCGGCCAGCAATGAGAGCACGACCACGGCCGCCAGCACGCCGCCCAGGGCGATGGAGGCCATCAGCGGATCGCGCACCACCAGGGCCAGCAAGGTGACCATGGCCAGTACGCCCCCGGCCATCACGCCCACGGACGCGGCCTTGGGCGTGCCCAGATCACGCCGCAGCACGCGCAGGGCCGGCACCTGGGCCAGTTGCAGCAGCGGCGGCAGGCCGAAGCCCAATGTCAGGGCCAGGCCCACGCCCAGCGCCAGCAAGGCTGGCCACCAGCCCGGCGGCGGCAGCTCCACCTGCACCAGATCAGACAGCAGCCACACGAAGACCTGGTGGAAGGCCCCACCCACCGCCAGCCCCAGCAGCGAGGCCAGCAGGCCCATCACCAGCAGTTCCAGCGCGTAGGCCTTCATCATGTCGCGCTGGGACACGCCCAGCACGCGCAGCAGCGCGCAGTCGTCCAGGCGGCGCATCGCGAAATCGCGCGACACCATGGCCACGACCACAGCGGCCATCAGGGCGGCCAGCAGCGCCACCAGGCGCAGGAACAGGCCCGCACGGTCGATGGTCGAGCGCATCTCGGGGCGGCCGTCGTCCAGCGTCTCAACGCGCACACCGCGCGTCTTGGTGGCCTCTTCGCGGGCCTGCACGGTGAAGCGCAGCAGCGTGGCCTCACCCGCGGCGCCGGAGACGGCCTGGGCCTTGTCGCCACGGCCATTTGCCTTGGGATCGAACGCAGCATCCCCCAGGCGCGCAGCGCTGGCCACCTGCAGACGCCAGTTCACGCGGCTGGCGGGCTGGATCAGGCCTGTGGCAGGCAGGTCGGCCCAGGGCAGCATCACCCGCGGCGAAAAGCTCACGAAGCCGCCGCCCCGGTCGGGCTCGGCAGCGATGACGGCGGCGATGCGGAAGGTGGCATCGCCCAGCAGCAAGGGATCGCCCACCTTCAGGCCCAGACCCTGCAGCACGCCGGCATCGACCCACACCGTGCCACGCGCGGGGCCGCCGGCCGCAGCAGCCCCTGTAGGCTCGACCGTACCGCCCGGTGTCCAGCGCCCCAGCGTGAGCTTGCCGCGCAGGGGATAAGGCCCATCCACCGCCTTGACGGCCACCAGGCGGGTTTCACCGCCGTGCTCGTCCGTGGCGCGCGCCATGCTCGGGAAGGTGGCGGTGCGCGCAGTGCGCAAGCCCAGGCCGGCGGCCTGTTCGGCCAGGGCATCGGGCACGGGCTGATCGCCCAGCACGATCACATCGCCACCCAGCAACTGAGCGGCATCGCGGTGCAGTCCGCGCTCGATGCGGTCGGCGAACAGGCCCACCGCCGCCAGCGCCGCCACGGCCAGCGCCACTGCCAGCAGCAGCCAGCGCAAGGTGCCGGAGCGCAGGTCACGCCAGATCTGTTGCCATACCCACGAATTCATGTCTGAAACCCCAAGAAGAACGCCCGGCGAAGCCAGCGGGCGCAAGCTGCGAGCGTAAGGCCTGGCGGCCGGTTTGAGCGATATCCTGACACCAGCACGATCCGCCCGCCACTGCTATGGTTGATGGGTCGTACCCTTCCACGCCGATCATCATGGCCACGCCGCTCGCCCCGCTCTACATCTCTCATGGCTCGCCGATGATCGCCATTGAGCCCAGCCCCACGCAGAAGTTCCTCAAGGCGCTGGGCCCGGCCATCGACGCGGCATGCGGCCGGCCACGCGCCGTGCTGGTGATGAGCGCGCACACCATGGCCCGCGGCGCCGTGCTGCTGGGCGCCAGCCGGCATCACACCATCCATGATTTCGGCGGTTTTCCGCCCGCGCTCTACGAACTGCGCTACGACGCCCCCGGTGATCCGGCCGTGGCACAGTTGGCGCAAACCTGCCTGGCGCAAGCCGGGTTCGAGGTGCCGCTGCTGGACGAAGGTGGGCTGGATCACGGCATCTGGACCGCCCTGATGCACATGTGGCCCCAGGCCGACATTCCCGTGGTGCCGCTGAGCCTGCCGGCCTCGGCCAGCCCTGAGGCCCTGTGGCGCATGGGCCAGGCCCTGAAAGGCCTGCCGTCCGATGTGCAGGTGATCGGCACGGGCAGCCTCACGCACAACCTGCGGCGCGTGTTCGGCAGCGGCCGGCTGCAGGCCGGCCTGGTGGACATGCCGGAAGACCCGGAAAGCGCGGCCTTCCGCCAATGGGTGCTCACGCACGCCACCGCCGGCGACTGGCCCGCGCTGTGGGACTACCGTCGGCAAGCGCCTTACGCCGTGGAGATGCATCCCACCGACGAACACTGGCGGCCCTTTTACCTGGCCGCGGGCGCTGGCGCCTCACAGGCCGCACCTGAACCCCATGCCGCCGTGCGCCTGCATGAAGCGGTGGAGTTCGGTTGCCTGGCGCTGGATGCCTATGCCTTCGGGCCCGGCGCCGCGCCCCTGAAGACCGCCCTGCTCACTGCGCGAAGCGCTTGAAGGTGTCGTCCAGCTCCGCGATCCAGCGGGCCTTGTCGGCATCGGGCACGAAGCTCGCCTCGAAACTGTTGCGCGCCAGCGTGTAGGCGGCCTGGGCGTCCAGGTCCAGCGCCTCGAAGGTTTCCAGGAAGTTCTGGTTGAGGTAGCCGCCGAAATAGGCCGGGTCGTCCGAGTTGATGGTGACCTTCAGACCCTGCTCGAGCAGATGCCCCAGATTGTGTTGGTCCATCTTGTCGAACACGCACAGCTTGATGTTGGACAAGGGGCAGACGGTGAGCGCCGTACCCTGCTTCGCCAAACGCTCGACCAAGGCCGGGTCTTCCACACAACGCACCCCGTGGTCGATGCGCTCGGCGTGCAGCACGTCGAGCGCATCAATGATGTACTGGGCAGGGCCTTCCTCACCCGCATGGGCCACCAGGTGCAGGCCCAGCTCTCGGCACTTGGCGAACACGCGCGCGAACTTCTCCGGCGGGTTGCCGCGCTCGCCCGAATCCAGGCCCACGCCGATGAAATGCTCGCGGTAAGGCAGCGAGGCATTCAGTGTCTCGAAAGCGGATTCTTCCGACAGGTGGCGCAGGAAGCACATGATCAGCGAAGCGCTCACGCCCAGCTCGGCCTTGGCGCGCGCACATGCACGGCTGAGGCCCTTGATCACCACCTCGAAAGGCACGCCACGGTCGGTGTGCGTCTGCGGGTCGAAGAACAGCTCGGTATGGCGGATGTTGTCTTCCTGCGCCTTGAGCAGGTAGGCCCAGGCCATGTCGTGGAAATCATCTTCTTTCAGCAGCACCGAGGCGCCCGCGTAGTAGATGTCCAGGAAGCTCTGCAGATCGGTGAAGGCGTAGGCCTTGCGCAGGTCCTCGACACTGGCGTAGCTCAAGGCCACGCCATTGCGCTGGGCCAGCGCGAAGATCAGCTCGGGCTCGAGCGAGCCTTCGATGTGCATGTGCAGCTCGGCCTTGGGCATGGCCTTGAGCAGCTCGGGCAGGCGCGCAGCGGGAATGTGGGCAACGGGGGATACGGCGGCGCTCATGGGGACGCTCTCTTTCAACTCAACAGGAAACCATCATCGATCAAAACAAAAGGCCGCCGGGATGAGCGGCGGCCTTTGACATCACGCGCGTCGGGGGTTCACCGTGGCTGCGTGATGCCCTTCATCACTTGCCGGAGGGCACCGAGCCTTCCACGCCCTTGACGTAGAAGTTGATGCCGCCCAGGAACTTGTCGTCGGCGACGGCGTCCTTGGCCAGCACTTCCTTGCCGTCCTGACCCACGACCGGGCCCTTCCAGATCACGAAGCTGCCGTCCTTCAGGCCGTTCTTGATCGTCTCGATCTTGGCCTTCACGTCACCAGGCACCGTGTCGGAGATGGACACCAGGTCGATGGCGCCTTCCTTCACGCCCCACCACACGCCACCGGTCTGCCAGGTGCCTTCGATGGCGTCCTTGGCGGCCTTGGTGTAGTACGGGCCCCAGTTGATCACGGCCGATGCCAGGTGCGATTTTGGGCCGAACTTGCTCATGTCCGAATCCCAGCCGAAGGCGTGCTTGCCAGCCTTCTCGGCGGCCTGCAGCACGGCGCTGGAATCGGTGTTCTGGAACAGCACGTCGGCGCCCTGGTTCAGCAGGCTCTGTGCGCCTTCGCTTTCCTTGGGAGGATCGAACCAGGCGTTGACCCACACGACCTTGGTCTTGATCTTGGGGTTGACGCTCTGCGCGCCCAGTGTGAACGAGTTGATGTTGCGAATCACCTCGGGGATGGGGATCGAGCCCACCACACCCAATGTGTTGGACTTGGTGACGCTGCCCGCGATGACGCCGGCCATGTACGCGCCTTCATAGGTGCGGGCGTCGTAGGTGCGCATGTTGGGCGCGGTCTTGTAGCCGGTGCCATGCTCGAACTTCACGTTCGGGTTGTCGGCCGCGACCTTGAGCATGGGCTCCATGTAGCCGAAGGTGGTGCCGAAAATCAGGGTGTTGCCCTGGCTGACCAGGTCACGGATCACGCGCTCGGCCTCAGGGCCCTCGGGCACCTTCTCGACGAACGTGGTCTTGACCTTGTCGCCCAGTTCCTTCTCCATCTCCAGACGGCCACGGTCATGCGCGTAGGTCCAGCCAGCATCGCCCACGGGGCCGATGTAGGCGAAGGCGATGTTCAGCGGGCCGCTGGCGGCCACGGCTGCAGGCGCGGCGGAAGCCGCTTCGGAAGCGGCCGGTGCGGCGGCTTCTTCCTTCTTGCCGCAACCCACCAGGGCGGCGGTGGCGGCGAGGCTGGCCCAGCCGGCCAGCTTCAGCATCGAACGTTTGGACAGGTTCGGACGAGAGCTCATGTCATCTCCAAGGGGGTGAAATGTGTATACAGACTGACGACGCCAGGGGCGATCATGCACTGTCAGGCGCCTGGATGGAAGGGTTTACCCAGTGAGGCGGGCATGTTGATGCGAATCCACGTCGGATTGCGCGAGATGAGCACCAGCACGACGATGGTGGCCACGTAGGGCAGCATCGTCAGCCACTGGCTGGCGATCTGGATGCCCTGCCCCTGCATCTGGAACTGCAGCATGGTGACGCCGCCGAACAGGTAGGCGCCCAGCAGCACGCGGGCCGGCCGCCAGGTGGCGAAGGTGGTCAGCGCCAGGGCGATCCAGCCCTTGCCGGCCACCATGCCCTCGACCCACAGCGGGGTGTACGACAGCGAGATGAAGGCCCCGGCCAGGCCGCACAGCGCGCCGCCGGCCATCACCGCCGCCAGGCGGATGGGCCGCACGCGGTAGCCCAGCGCATGGGCCGACTCGGGCGATTCACCCACGGCGCGCAGCACCAGCCCGGCACGCGAGCGCATCAGGAACCAGGTCATGCCGATGGCCAGCGCAATGGCCAGGTAGACCATCGGGTGGTGCTTGAAGAAGGCCGTGCCCACAAACGGCAGGTCCGACAGACCCGGAATGTTGAAGTGCGGCCGCTCGGGCAGCTTCTCCTGCGTGTACTTGATGCCGGCGAAGGCACTCAGGCCCGCGCCGAACAGGCTCAGCGCCAGGCCCGTGGCGTACTGGTTGGTGTTGAGCCAGATCACCAGCACGCCGAACAGCGCGGCCATGCCCGCCCCTGCCAGCGCACCGGCGATGAAGCCCGCCCAGTCGCTGCCCGTGTGGACCACAGTGGCGAAGCCTGCGATGGCCGCCACCAGCATCATGCCTTCGGCGCCCAGGTTGAGCACGCCGGAGCGTTCGTTGATCAAAAGGCCCAGCGAGGCCAGTGCCACCACCGTGCCCGCATTGAGCGTGGCGGCGATCAGCAGCGCCAGGGAATCAGCGGTCAAGCCCGTCATTTGGAAGCCACCCAGCGCAGACGTTGATGGATGAAGGTGTCACAGGCCAGCAGCGCGAACAGCAGCATGCCCTGGAAGACACCCGTGAGGGCCTTGGGCAGCCCCAGGCGGGACTGGGCCAGTTCGCCCCCGATGTAGAACATGCTCATCAGCACCGCCGAGAACACGATGCCCACGGGGTGCAGGCGCCCCACGAAGGCCACGATGATGGCCGCGAAGCCATAGCCCAGCGGCACATAGGGCGTGAGCTGGCCTTGCGGACCGGCCACGTCCAGGGCGCCCGCCAGGCCGGCCATACCGCCCGACACCAGCAGCGCCGTCCACAAGGCCTTGCGCGACGAGAAGCCCGCGTAGCGCGCCGCAGCCGGCGCCAGGCCGCCCACCTGCAGCTGGAAGCCTGCGAAGGTGCGGAACAGGAAGATGGTGAAGCCCACCACCGCCGCCAGCGCGATGAACACGCCGATGTTCAGCCGGAAGCCCTGGACCAGCTTGGGCACGCGCGTCGCATCCAGGAAGGTGATGGTCTGCGGGAAGTTGTAGCCCGCCGGGTCCTTCCATGGGCCGTAGACCAGGTAGCTCAGCAGCATCTCGGCCACGTAGACCAGCATCAAGCTGACCAGGATCTCGCTGGCGTTGAAGCGGTCACGCAGCAGCGCCACGATGGCCGCCCACAGCATGCCGCCCACCATGCCGGCCATCAGCACGAGCACGAAGATCCAGGCCCCCGTCTCGGGCGTGGCGCGCATGGCCACCCCGCCGGCAAAGATGGCACCCAGGATGAACTGCCCTTCGGCGCCGATGTTCCACAGGTTGGCGCGGAAGCACACCGACAGGCCCAGCGCGATCAGGATCAGCGGTGTGGCCTTCAGGCTCAGTTCGGACAACGCGTAGCCGCTCTTGAGCGGCTCGATGAAGAACATGCGCAGGCCGGCCACCGGGTCCTTGCCCAACGACATGAACAGGATCACGCCGATCACCACCGTGATCGCCAGCGCGATCAGCGGCGAGGCCAGCGTCAGCACCTTCGAGGGTGCAGGACGCGGTTCAAGCTTGAACATGCGCGCTCCCCTGCTTGGCCGATGCCGCGGCATCCGTGTCCCACAGGCCGCTCATCCAGGCGCCCACGCACTCGATGGTGGCCTCACCGGCCGGGATGCTGGGCGACAGGCGCCCCTGGGCCATGACCAGCAGCCGGTCGCAGATCTCGAACAATTCGTCCAGCTCCTCGCTGACCACGAGCACGGCACAGCCGGCATCGCGCAGCTTCAACAACTCGCCGCGGATCTGGGCCGCGGCGCCCACGTCGACACCCCAGGTGGGCTGGGACACGAGCAATACCTTCGGGCGCGCATCGATCTCGCGCCCCATGATGAACTTCTGCAGGTTGCCGCCCGACAGGCTGCGCGCCAGCGCCGGGTGGCCACCGGCCTTGACCTTGTAGCGCTCGATCAGGCCCGAGGCCATGGCCTGGATACCGCCCAGGCGCAGCCAGCCGCCCGCGCCCACTTCTTCCTTGCGGGTGAGCAGGGTGTTCTGGGCCAGGGACATGGTCGGCACGGCGCCGCGGCCCAGGCGCTCTTCAGGCACGCTGTGCAGGCCCAGCCGGCGACGCACGCCGGGCGCGGCGCGGCTGATGTCCTGGCCGAACAGCGTGATGCTGCCTTGTGCGCAGCGCGGATCCTCACCGCTCAAGGCCGCCATGAAGGCCTGCTGCCCGTTGCCCGACACGCCCGCGATGCCAACGATCTCACCGGCATGCAGGTTCAGGTCGATGCCGCGCAGGCTGACGCCGAACGGATCCACACGTGGCAGATCGAGCGCGCGCACCTGCAGGGCCACTTCGCCCAGCGTGGGCGTGTGGCGCTCCAGCGCGGGCGGCTCGGCCCCGATCATCAGGCGCGACAGGCTGGCGTTGGTCTCCTGACGCGGATCGACCTCGCCGGTGACCTTGCCGCCGCGCAGCACGGTGCAGCGGTGGCACAGCGCGCGGATCTCGTCGAGCTTGTGGCTGATGTAGAGGATGGAGCAGCCCTTGTCGGCCAGTTGGCGCAAGGTGACAAAGAGCTTTTCAACGGCCTGGGGCGTGAGCACCGAGGTCGGTTCGTCCAGGATCAGCACCTGCGGATTGGTCATCAAGGCGCGGACGATCTCGATGCGCTGGCGCTCGCCCACGCTCAGCGAATGCACGTGGCGCTGCGGATCGACCTCCAGCCCGTATTCAGCCGACACCTGCTTGATGCGCTCGGTGACCTCGGCCAGGCTCAGCGACTTATCGAGGCCCAGCCACACGTTCTCGGCGGCCGTGAGGGTGTCGAACAGCGAGAAGTGCTGGAACACCATGCTGATGCCCAGCGCGCGCGCCTCCTGCGGCGACTTGATGTGCACACGTTGACCGTTGAACAGGATCTCACCGGCATCAGGCTTGACGGCGCCGAAGATGATCTTCATCAACGTGGACTTGCCCGCGCCGTTCTCGCCCAGCACGGCGTGGATCTCGCCGGGGGCCACCTTCAGGCTGACATCGTCGTTGGCTCTGACCGCCGGGTACTGCTTGGTGATGTGTTGGAGTTCGAGCCGCCAGGTCATGGTGTTGCGTTGTTTTCAGTGCGCTGGATCAGGGAACTGCGGGGCCCACGATACGACAAGCGTCGCGGCCGTCAAGGGCGGACAAACCGGGGTTGCCCTGCCACCACGGTGGCCGCGAGGTTGCGCTCATCGCCCAGGGTGATCCAGGCAAAGAGTCTCTCGTGCAAATCCCGGGCCAGGCCATCGCGATGCAGGGCCACGGGGCCCACGGCGGTGTCCCACACGGCCAGGTCGGCCATCAGGCCTGGCTCCACGCGTCCGATTTCATCATGCAGACCCAGGTGCTGGGCCGCGCCGGCCGTGGCCGAGTGCAGCGCCTTCCAGGCGCTCAGGCGCACGCCCTGCATGGCCTGGATCTTGTAGGCATCGGCCATGTTGCGCAGCATGGACAGGCTGGTGCCGCCACCCACGTCGCTGGCCAGGCTCACGTTCACGCCAGACTGCTCGGCCAGGCGCCAGTCGAACAGGCCGCTGCCCAGGAACAGGTTGGACGAGGGGCTGTGCGCGATCTGGGCGCCGTGGTCGCGCAGCACGGCACGGTCGTTGTCGTCCAGCCAGATGCCGTGGGCCAGCACGGCACGCGGGCCGATCAGGCCATCGCGATCGTACAAATCGAGGTAGCTGCGCGCCGTGGGGAAGAGCTCGGCCACCCAGCGCACCTCGTCGCGGTTTTCGGCCACATGGGTCTGCATGTAGACGCCAGGGTGGTGCTGCACCAACTGGCCCGCCATGACGAGCTGCTCGGGCGTGCTCGTGGGCGCGAAGCGCACGGTCACGGCATAGCTTTGCCGATCCTTGCCGTGCCAGCGCTGGATAAGGTCCAGGCAATCGCGCTCGGCCTGGGCCACGTCGTCGCGCAGGCCGTCGGGGGCGTGGCGGTCCATCAGCACCTTGCCGGTGATCAGGCGCATGCGGGCTTCGGCGCCACGGCGGAACAGGGCCTCGGCGCTGGTCTTGTGCACGGTCGCGAAGATCACGGCGCTGGTGGTGCCGTGGGCCCACAGGGCCTCCAGGAAGCGCTCGGCACCCTCGTCCGCCACCCCATCATCCACATAGCGCCGCTCGGCCGGGAAGGTGTAGGTGTTGAGCCAGTCCAGCAGTTCGGTGCCGTAGCTGGCGATCACGTCCAGCTGCGGGCAGTGCACGTGGGTGTCGATGAAGCCGGGCATGATCAGCCGGCCGCGGTGGTCTAGCTGTTCGGCGATCTGCCAGTCCGGGCTCAAGGCGTCGCTGGCCGGCTGCACGGCGGCGATGCGCTCGCCTTCGATCAGCACCAGGTGATCCGGCCGGAAGCGTACCCCGGGCGATTCGTCGGGCGCGTTGAAACCGGGATCGGCCGTGAAATCCAGGACATCGCCCCGCAGCACTTTGCGGGGCGCGTTGGACACAGCGCGTGACATGGCGCTTGAGGTGGAGGCGGGGGACGGCTGGGGCATGCGACGGGCGGGATTGTAGGGGCCAAACAGGGCCAAAACACACAGGCGTCAGGGCGCCCGAACCACCGGCAACGTCTCCGCGCGCCAGGGTGGACGAACGTGCTGCAGATTGCGTACCACCTCGCGCACCTGCTCACGCAGCCAGCGGCTGGCGGCGGAGTGGTGCGTCAGGTCGTGCCAGAGCTGATAGTAGTTCATCGTGGGGAAACTGACCGGGCAGCGGATGATCTTGACCTGCAACTGCTGGGCATAGCGCTCGCAAAAGCGCCGGCCGGTGGTCAGCACCAGCAGGGAGCCAGCCACCATGTAGGGCAACTGCGCAAAATGAGGGTTGCGCACCACCACGTTGCGGCGCAGGCCCTGCATGGACAGGTGCTCATCGATGATGCCGATCCCGCCTGGGTGCAGGGCCGGCGGCGACACGTGCTCGGCGGCCAGGTACTGCTCCACCGTCCAGGCACGCTTGCCTTCGCGCGGAAGGCGGGCGGCGGGGTGGTCTTCGGACACCATGCAGACCACCTCGTCACTCAACAGACGGCCCAGGTGCAGTTCATCAGAAGGCTCCAGCCAGTTGCCGATGACCAGATCGACCTCGCCGCGCGACAGGCTGCGGCGGTAGTCCAGATCCACCGACAGAGGCACGAACTCGATGCGCAGATTGGGGGCCTGCCGCTTGAGGTGCAGCGTAAGTTCTGGCAGAAAGAAGGGGTCGAGGTAATCCGTGGCCGCGATGCGGAAGGTGAGCGAGGTCGTGCCCAGGTCGAAATCCCGCACGCTGTTCTTGTGCCCGAACATGGCCTGGGCGTTGTGCAGGATGATGGACGCAGGTTCGAGCAGGCTCAAAGCAACATCGGTGGGCGCCATGGACTGGCCCACGCGCACCAGCAGCGGGTCGCCCGTCAGATCACGCAGGCGCTTGAGCTGCGCGCTGACGGCGGGCTGGCTGGACTGCAGGCGTATGGCGGCCCGCGACACGCTGCATTCGGTGATCACGGTGTGCAGGACTCGGATGAGAGAGATGTCGATCTTGTCGAAAACAGCTTGCTTGGTCATATGATCCCCCTGATACAACATATCAGGCTGATGCTATACCGAAGCACCCACGGGGCGATACCCTCCAAAGGGTGAAGCGCCGCGCCTCCACCGGCCCTTTGCTGGAACGACGTTTGCTGGAGTTTCGCCATGAGCGCCCCCACCCCCTTGCCCCCCACAGAACCATCCCCCCGCCCGGTGCGTTTCATGCACCAGGGTGAGATCCACGCCGTCAGCCATCTGCCGCCCACCACCACGGTGCTGCAATGGCTGCGCGAGCACGCCCACTGCACCGGCACCAAGGAAGGCTGCGCCGAAGGCGATTGCGGCGCCTGCACCGTCGTGTTGGGTCAAGCCGATGCCAGCGCGCCCGGTGGCGTCGCCCTCAAAAGCGTGAACGCCTGCATCCAGTTCCTGCCCTCGCTCGACGGCCAGGCCCTGTTCACCGTGGAAGACGTGGCCGCCACCAACGGCGGCCAGGCGCACCCCTGCCAGCAGGCCCTGGTGGCTTGCCACGGCTCGCAATGCGGCTTCTGCACGCCGGGCTTCGTGATGTCGCTGTGGAACATGTACCAGCACCACGACCATGCTGTGTCTCGCGAAGACGCGGCCGATGCGCTCAGCGGCAACTTGTGCCGCTGCACCGGCTACCGCCCCATCCTGGACGCGGCCGAGCAGATGTACAAACTGCCCCGCGTAGCGCTGGACCTGGCGCCCGTGGCCGAGGCCCTGCAGCGTCTGCAGGCGGACGATCCCGGCACATTCATCTACGAGGCGCGCGATGCGGCCGATCCGTCGCGCACGGCACGCTTCATCGCGCCGCGCACGCTGGATGAACTGGCCCGCTGGCGCGCCGCCCTGCCCCAGGCCCGCCTGCTGGCCGGCGCCACCGACATCGGGCTGTGGGTGACCAAGCAGTTTCGCGCCCTGGGCGATATCATTTACCTGGGTCGCGTGGACGAGCTCAAGGCCATCAAGCCCTGGGGGCCAGCCGACGCACCGGAAGGTCTTGTGATCAACGCTGGCGCCTCGCTGGAAGACGCCTGGGGCACGCTGGCCAGGCACGTGCCCGCCCTGCGCGAGATCTGGCTGCGTTTCGCCTCGCCACCCGTGCGCCACGCCGGCACGCTGGGCGGCAACATCGCCAACGGCTCACCCATCGGCGACAGCCCGCCGGTGCTGCTGGCCATGGGCGCCGAGATCGTGCTGCGCCATGGCGAGGCCACGCGCACCCTGCCCTTGTCCGAGTTCTACCTGGACTACATGAAGAACGCGATGCAGCCCGGCGAGTTCGTGCAGGCGCTGCGCGTGCCGCTGCCCGCCGCCGGCTCTGCCCTGCGCGCCTACAAGATCAGCAAGCGCCGCGACAGCGACATCTCCGCCGTGTGCGCTGGCCTCTGGCTGCGCCTGGATGGCGACACCATCGCCGAGGCCCGCGTGGCCTTCGGTGGCATGGCCGCCACCGCGCGCCGCTCCCCTTTGGTCGAAGCCGCACTGGTCGGCCAGCCCTGGACCGAAGCAACCCTGCGCGCCGCCCAGGCCGCGCTGGCCCAAGATTTCACCCCCTTGAGTGACATGCGCGCCACGGCGGCGTATCGTCAACGTGTGGCGGCCAACCTGCTGGAACGCTGGTGGCTCGAAACCCGTCCCGCATCGCCCTTGAAGGCCGATGTGATCCAGGTGTGGCCCGCCACGGTCTGAGCGCAGGAGGTATCACCATGAACCAGACCGTCGAACCCTTCCTGAAGCAGGCCGCCAGCGCCGCCGGCCAGAGCAAGCACCACGAATCCGCGCACCTGCATGTCACCGGCAGTGCACCCTACACCGACGACATCCTCGAGCTGCAGGGCACGCTGCACTGCGCGCTGGGCCTGTCGCCCGTGGCACATGGCGAGCTGCTGGGCATCGACCTGGACGCCGTCAAGGCCATGCCGGGCGTGGTGGCCGTGATCACCGCCGCCGACATCCCCGGCGTCAACGACTGCGGCGCCATCACGCACGACGACCCCATCCTGGCCGATGGCGAGCTGATGTACCTGGGCCAGCCCGTGTTCGCGGTGCTGTCAGCTGACCGCGAGGCCGCGCGCCGTGCCGCCGCCACAGCATCCAAGGTGATCAGGTTCAAGGAACTCCCGGCGCTGCTGACACCGCAGGAAGGCCACGCCGCCAAGGACTACGTGGTGCCGCCCATGCACATGGTGCGTGGCGACGCCGCCACCGCGCTGGCCGCCGCGCCCCACCGAATGGACGTGCACGTGGACCTGGGCGGGCAGGAGCAGTTCTACCTGGAAGGCCAGATCTCCTACGCCGTGCCGCGCGAGAACGACGGCATGCTGGTGTACTGCTCCACGCAGCACCCCAGCGAGATGCAGCACCACATCGCCGTGGCGCTGGGCCTGCACTCGCACCATGTGCAGATCGAATGCCGTCGCATGGGCGGCGGCTTCGGCGGCAAGGAATCGCAATCGGGTGTGTTCGCGTGCATCGCGGCGGTGGCCGCGCGCAAGCTCAAGCGCCCCGTGAAGCTGCGCCCTGATCGTGACGACGATTTCATGATCACCGGTCGGCGCCATTGCTTCTATCACGACATGGCGCTGGGCTATGACGACGAGGGCCGCGTGCTGGGCACCGAGGTGAGCATGGTCTCGCGCTCGGGCTTCTCGGCGGATCTGTCCGCGCCCGTGATGGGCCGCGCGCTGTGCCACTTCGACAATGCCTACTGGCTGCCGCACGTGGCCATGCACGGCTTCTGCGCGCGCACGAACACGCAGAGCAACACGGCCTTCCGTGGCTTCGGCGGCCCGCAAGGCGCCTTCGCCATCGAGTACGCGCTGGATTCCATCGCGCGACAACTGGGCAAGGACGCGCTCGACGTGCGCCTGGCCAACCTCTATGGCGTGGACACCAACAACGTCACGCCCTACGGCCAGGTGGTCGAGGACAACGTGCTGCAGCCACTGCTCGACGAGTTGATCGCCAGCAGCGATTACCGCGCGCGCCGCGCCGACATCGACGCCTTCAATGCCACCAGCCCCGTGCTCAAGAAGGGCCTGGCGCTCACACCGCTGAAGTTCGGCATCTCCTTCAACGTGGTGCACCTGAACCAGGCGGGTGCCATCGTGCACGTGTACACCGACGGCAGCGTGCTGGTGAACCATGGCGGCACCGAAATGGGGCAAGGGCTGAATACCAAGGTGGCGCAGATGGTGGCGCACACGCTGGGCCTGAGCCTGGAGCGCGTGCGCGTGACGGCCACCGACACGCACAAGGTGGTCAACACCTCGGCCACGGCCGCGTCCACCGGCACCGACCTGAACGGCAAGGCCGCGCAGGATGCCGCGCTGACCATCCGCAAGCGCCTCACGCAGTTCCTGGCCGAGAAGCACAAGGTGCCGGCCGAGAGCATCCACTTCGCCAACGACCATGTCGAGGTGGCCGGCAGCCCCCTGCCCTTCGATGGTGTGGTGATGGAGGCCTACATGGCCCGCGTGCAGCTGTGGTCCGACGGTTTCTACACCACGCCCAAGCTGCACTGGGACCGCGAGACCATGCAGGGCCACCCCTTCTTCTACTTCGCCTACGGCGCGGCCTGCAGCGAGGTGCTGATGGACACGCTCACCGGCGAATGGAAGCTGCTGCGTGCCGATGTGCTGCACGATGTCGGCCAATCGATCAACCCGGCGCTGGACATCGGCCAGGTCGAAGGCGCCTTCATCCAGGGCATGGGCTGGCTGACGACTGAAGAGCTGTACTGGCACCCCAAGACGGGCAAGCTGCTGACGCATGCACCCTCCACCTACAAGATCCCGACGACCAGCGACTGCCCCGAGGACTTCCGCGTCAAGTTGTTCGACAACCGCAATGTCGAGGACACGATCTACCGCTCCAAGGCCGTGGGCGAGCCGCCGCTGCTGCTGCCCTTCTCGGTGTTCTTCGCGCTGCGCGATGCGGTGTCCAGCGTAGGCGGGCACAAGGTGAACCCGCCGCTGCGGGCACCGGCAACCTCGGAAGCGCTGCTGGACGCGGTTGATGCCGTGAAGGCGGCTGCGCAGGCAGGTGCTTGAACGGCGGCGTATGTTGCCCATGCATACCCTCATCGGCATGGGCAACACGACGCTTCGATCCCTGCATGCATGAAGCCGTGACGAGCACGCCATGAACGCCCTGAGCAACACCGCCCTGCACCAGGCCGCGCGCCAGTGGCTGGCCGATGGCACGGCCGCGCTCGTGGTGCAGGTGCGCGAGGTACGCGGCTCCACCCCGCGCGAGACGGATGCGCGCATGCTGGTATGTCTTGATGAAGCGCAAGGCACCATCGGTGGCGGCCACCTGGAGTGGCAGGCCATCGCGATGGCGCGCCAAGCCTTGCGTGAACATGGCCAGGGCATCGCTTCCTCTGCTCAACAAGGCAAGACGCTCGCCGGCTGGACGCACACCTTCGCACTCGGCCCCACGCTGGGCCAGTGCTGCGGCGGTGTGGTCGTGCTGGCCTTCGAGCCACTGAGTTCCGAAGCGCTGGTGAACTGGCCCGCCGTGGCACCACGCTTCCGGCTGGACCTGCACGGCGCCGGCCACGTCGGCCAGGCCATCGTCAAGCTGCTGGCCGACATCGACTGCGAGGTACGCTGGATCGACCAGCGCCTGGACGACTCACCACAAGCCCTGCCCGGCGACGAGGCCACACTGGGCCTGCCCACGGGCCGCGACCTGGCCGCCCTGCCGCCGCACATCCGCTGCCTGCCCACGGAAGACGCTGCCGCCGAGGTGGCCTATGCGCCGCCCGCCAGCCTGCACCTGGTGCTCACGCACCGCCATGACCTGGATCTGGCCATCGTCGATGCACTGCTGCGCCGCGAGGATGTGCGACAGGGCCGCGCCTGGGTGGGGCTGATCGGCTCGCGCACCAAGCGCGCCGCCTTCGAGCACCGCCTGCAGGCACGCGGCCATGCGCCCGAACTGATCGCGCGCATCGCCTGCCCCATCGGCCTGCCAGGCATCGTCGGCAAGGAGCCGGCCGTGATCGCCGTGTCGGTGGTCGGCCAACTGCTGCAACTGGCGCCGCCATCGGCCAGTCAGTAGAACCGTCCCACAAGCCATGACTGACATCACGCCCCATACAAGAATCACCAAATGACCTCGCCCGACGCCCCCCCCACGCTGCTGATCAAGGACGCCGAGTGCGTCGCCACCATGGACGACCACGGCACCGAATGGCGCCACGCCAGCGTGCTGATCCGCGGCAACGAGATCATCGCCGCCGGCCCCACGGACACCCTGCCCGCCGAGCTGCTGGCCAGCGCCACGCGCACCATCGACGCGCGCGGCCACGTCGTCATCCCCGGCCTGGTCAACACGCACCACCACATGTTCCAGAGCCTGACGCGCGCCATCCCGGCCGCGCAGAACGCGGAGCTGTTCGGCTGGCTGCGCACGCTCTACCCGATCTGGTCGGGCCTGACGCCGGACATGGTGCACACCTCCACGCAACTGGCCATGGCCGAGCTGCTGCACAGCGGCTGCACCACCAGCAGCGATCACCTGTACATCTACCCCAACGGCGTGCGCCTGGACGACAGCATCGAGGCGGCCAAGGCCATCGGCATGCGCTTCCATGCCAGCCGCGGCTCGATGAGCGTGGGCGAAAGCGACGGCGGCCTGCCGCCGGACCACCTGGTCGAGCGCGAAGCCGACATCCTGCGCGAATCGCAACGCCTGATCGACACGCACCACGACAGCGACCGCCTCGCGATGGTGCGCATCGCACTGGCACCGTGCTCGCCGTTCTCCGTGAGCCCCGATTTGATGCGTGAATCCGCCGTGCTGGCGCGCGCGGCCAATCGGGGCGTGCGCCTGCACACCCACCTGGCCGAGAACGACCACGACGTGGCCTACAGCCTGGAACGCTTCAAGCTCACGCCCACCGAGTACGCCGAATCACTGGGCTGGCTGGGTGATGACGTGTGGCATGCCCACTGTGTGAAACTCGACGAACACGGCATCAGCCGTTTCGCTGCCACACGCACGGGCGTGGCCCACTGCCCCTGCAGCAACATGCGCCTGGCCTCTGGCATCGCGCCGGTGCGGCGCATGGTGAACGCTGGTGTGCCCGTGGGCCTGGGCGTGGATGGCTCGGCCAGCAACGATGCTGGCCACTTGATGGCCGAAGCGCGCCAGGCCATGCTGCTGGCACGCGTGGGCCGCAGCCTGGCGCCTTTCGGCTGTGACCACGGCCCGTCGGACATGAGTGCGCGCGATGCGCTGCGCCTGGCCACGCGCGGTGGCGGCGAGGTGCTGGGCCGCGATGACATTGGGCAGATCAAGCCCGGCATGGCCGCCGACCTGGCCATCTTCGACCTGCGCACGCTGGCCATGGCCGGCGGTGCGGTGCACGATCCGGTCGCGTCGCTGCTGTTCTGCCACAGCGTGAGCACCGCGTGGACCATCGTCAATGGCCGCGTGGTGGCCGATCATGGCGAACTCACGTTGATCGACCAGGGGCCGATGGTGGAGCGGCATAACAAGCTGGCGCGGCAACTGGCTGGCATCTGAACACCCGTTCAGGCGCCAGCCTCGTGGTGCGGTGTGCCATCGTCATCGTCGGGCCACCACGGTGCACGCGATGCCCAGTGCATGTGCAGCCCAACACGGCTGCCGAAGTCACCTTCGAGCAAGCCAGCGCGCAGCCTCAACACGCCTGGCAACGAGCCCCGGCGGCTGAACAAGGGGGAGCCGCAGCGGCGACAGAAGCAGCGCTGCTTGTCATCCGAGGAATCATAGGTCTGGACCAGATCCCGCCCGCTCAGCCAATGCAACTGGCTTTCCTGGATCGGCAGGTTCGTCGCGAAAGGCCCACCCTGCGCGCGCCGGCATTGGCTGCAATGGCAGACCTGGATCGGCGGCAAAACACCGCTGACTGTGAAGCGAATGCCGCCACAAAGGCAGCCTCCCTGACAGGTCGGCGCCAGCGCAGATGGGGGTGAAGGCTCGGTGCTCATGCACCCAAGCCTACCCCATCAGACCGGCCTCACACCACCATCACTTCGGCGCGCCAGCCTGGTACCACTTGCCCAGCAGGGCACGCTCTGCATCGGTGATCTGCGTGGCGTTGTTCAGCGGCATGGTCTTGAGCACCGTGGCCTGCTGGTAGATCTGCTGCGCGTGCTGGCTGACCAGCTCGGGCGTGTGCAGCATCACACCCTTGTTGGCCAGGGCAGCACTGTGGCACATCACACAGCGCTGGGTCACGATGGCCTGCACCTGCTGGAACTGCGTCAAGGGGGCGGCAGGCGCGGCCACCGTCGAGGCGGCAGAAGCACCATCGGCCGAATCAGCACCAGAGACACCTGATGCCGACTGCGCAGACACCACAGCAGGTGCAACAGGCACCGCAGCGACCGGCGCAGGCGGCACCGGCTTGGGCGCCAGCCACACCGCCACGCCCAGCAGCAGCACCACCCCAGCCACGGCCCAATGCCAGGGCGCGGGCTTGCCAGCCACTTCCGTCTTGTGGCGTGCCACGAAGAACTGACGGATCAAGGCGCCGGCCAGCATGATCAGCACCAGTACCAGCCAGTTATCCGGATGGCTGTAGGCCCAGCTGTAGTGGTTGCTCAGCATCGCGAACAGCACCGGCAGCGTGAAGTAGGTGTTGTGCACGCTGCGTTGCTTGCCGCGCTGGCCGTGGACCGGGTCCACCGGCTGTCCGGCCTTCATGGACGCGATCACCTTGCGCTGGCCCGGAATGATCCAGAAGAACACGTTGGCGCTCATGCTTGTGGCCATCATCGCGCCCACCAGCAGGAAGGCCGCGCGCCCCGCGAACAGTTGGCAGGCCAGCCACGACGCGAAGACCACGACGCCGAACAGCACCATGCCCACTACTTCATCGCCCTTAGGGCCCTTACCCAGGATGCGACACACCAGGTCGTAAATGATCCAGAAGCCGGCCAGGAAACCCAGGGCTGCCGCCACCGCCACGCCCGCGGACCAGTCGTACACCGACTTGTCGATCAGGAAGGTGCCTGCGTTGAACAGGTAGATCACCGTGAACAGCGCGAAGCCCGTGAGCCAGGTGGAATAGCTCTCCCAATAGAACCAATGCAGGTTGGCAGGGATGTTCTTGGGGGCGCCCAGGTACTTCTGGGGGTTGTAGAAGCCGCCACCGTGCACGGCCCACAGCTCACCGCCCACGCCCTTCTCTTTCAGATTCGGATCGGTCGGTGGCACCAGGCTGTTGTCCAGCATCACGAAGTAGAACGACGAGCCGATCCACGCGACCGCCACGATAACGTGCACCCATTTCAACAACAGGTTGGCCCAATCGAGCGCGTAGACCAACAGGGGGGACATCTCCATCATCACGAACGCTTCCGATCAGCTGCCACGGTAGGTGGAATACGACCACGGGCTCACCAGCAGGGGCACGTGGTAATGCGATTGCGCATCGGCGATGCCGAAATCCAGCGGCACCTTGCCCAAAAAGGCTGGTGTGGGCAACTGGGTGCCACGCGCGCGGAAGTAGCCTTCCACATCGAAGACCAGGCGGTAGCAGCCGGGTTTGAAATCAGCGCCGCTGAGCAGCGGGCCGTCAATACGGCCGTCATCATTGGTGGTCACACTGCGCAGCGACAGCCAGCGACCATTGGCGCAACCGTCAGAAGTAGCCTCGCGCACGTAGAGTTCGATGTGCATGCCCACGGCGGGGCCACCGAGCACGGTGTCCAGCACGTGCGTGGTCAATCGACCAGAATGGGCCTCAGGCTGGGCGTCGGGCTGAGAATTTGCTTGAGACACGAAAGGATCCAATCACTGGGTTGCAAGCGGTTCACAAAACTGTATACACTTTACCCACGATGAGTGTCGCACGCAAGAAATCTGCCACAAAGGCCGCCGATCAGGTGGCTCAAACAACACGAGCTTCCGTGCAGGCCGTGTCATCCACATCCATGCCAGCCAACGATACCGACGACGACACCCTGCCCTCGGGTTCCAGCACCGAACACATCGTGGTGGCCGTCACCCGCGCCATCGTCGAGCACCGCCTGCTGCCGGGCGCCAAGCTGGTCGAACAGAAGCTGGGCGACCGTTTCGGTGTGTCGCGCACGATCGTTCGTCAGGCTCTGTTCAGGCTGTCGCAGTTGAAGCTGGTGCGGTTGGAGCCTGCGCGGGGGGCGTTCGTGGCCGAACCGTCCATTGAAGAAGCACGTGAGGTGTTCGCCGTGCGACGCATGGTCGAGGGCCAGATGGTGCGCCAGTTGATCGCCCAGCTCAAGCCGGCCGATCTGCGCCTGCTCAAGGCCCACGTGAAGGAAGAACGCCAGGCGGTGGAACGCATCGACGTGGCCACGCGCACCAAGCTGCTGTTCGACTTCCACGTGCGCATGGCCGAGGTGCTGGGCAACCAGGTGCTGGTCGAGCTGATCCAGGAGCTGGTCTCGCGCTGCTCGCTGATCACGCTGATGTACCAGTCGGCCGATGACGCCGAGGCCTCCAACGCCGAACATACCGACATCCTCGCCGCCATCGAGGCCCGCGACGCCGACAAGGCCGCAGCGCTGATCGACGAGCACCTGCTGACGGTGGCACGCCAGCTCACCGAGCGCCGCCGCGTGCCGAGCCTGCGCCTGGAAGACGCCCTCGGCACGCCCTGATCCCCTTCGCTTTCCATGACCTACGACAGCACCCAGCCCTACCCGCGTGACCTGGTCGGTTACGGCAACAACCCACCGCACGCCCGCTGGCCCGGTGGCGCGCGCATCGCCGTGCAGTTCGTGCTGAACTACGAAGAAGGCGGCGAGAACCATGTCCTGCATGGTGACCCGGGCTCCGAGCAATTCCTCTCCGAGATCATTGGCGCGGCCAGCTTCCCGGCCCGGCACATGAGCATGGACGGCATCTACGAATACGGCTCGCGCGCCGGCGTGTGGCGCCTGCTGCGCGAGTTCGAGCAGCGCGGCCTGCCGCTCACCGTGTTCGGCGTGTCCATGGCGCTGGAGCGCCACCCTGAACTGACCAAGGCCTTCGTCGACCTGGGCCACGAGATCGCCTGCCACTCCTGGCGCTGGATCCACTACCAGAACATGGACGAGGCCACCGAGCGCGAGCATATCGAGCGCGGCACCGCCATCATCAAGCAGATGACGGGCGGGCTGTGGCCGCATGGCTGGTACACCGGCCGCGACAGCCCCAACACGCGCCGCCTGCTGGTGGACCACGGCGGCTACGACTACGACAGCGACTACTATGGCGACGACCTGCCCTTCTGGATGACACTGGACAAGTCCGATGGCAGCAAGGCGCAGCAGCTGGTGATCCCCTACACGCTGGACACCAACGACATGCGCTTCGCCTCGCCGCAAGGCTTCAACACCGGCGACCACTTCTTCGAGTACCTGCGCGACAGCTTCGACGTGCTGTACGCCGAAGGCGATCCGCAAGGATTGGACCGCCCCAAGATGATGAGCATCGGCATGCACTGCCGTCTGCTGGGCCGCCCCGGCCGTTTCAAGGGCCTGCAGCGCTTCCTGGACCACGTGCAGGCGCACCGTGACGTCTGGGTCTGCCGCCGCATCGACATCGCCCGCCACTGGAAGACCACGCACCCATGCCCGCCCCTGCCCTGACCATCGCCCAGCTCAACACACTGGACGCGGATGCCTTCGCCCAGGCGCTGGATGGCATCTACGAGCACTCGCCCTGGATCGCCCGCGAGGCCTGGGCCGCACGCCCCTTCAAAAGCCTGGTCGGACTGAAGCATGCGCTCGCGCAAGCGGTTCGAAACGCATCCATCGATGCGCAGCTCGGCCTGATCCGCGCCCACCCCGAGCTGGCCGGCAAGGCCGCCGTGGCCGGGCAGCTCACCGCCGAATCCACCAACGAGCAGAGCAAGGCCGGCCTCACGCATTGCACCCCTGATGAGTTCGCGCGGCTGCAGCAGCTCAATGCCGACTACAAGGACCGCTTCGGCTGGCCCTTCATCCTGGCCGTGCGCGGGCCGCGCGGCGCGGGCCTGAGCCGCCAGCAGATCATCGAGACCTTCGCGCGGCGCCTGCGCCTGCCCGCCGATTTCGAGCGCGCCGAGTGCCTGCGCAACATCCACCGCATCGCCGAGATCCGCCTGAACGACAAGTTCGGCGTGGCGCCCGAGCAAGGCAACCTGATCCTGGCTTGGGCCGATGACCTGGCCGTGCACAGCGAGCCCGGCTATGCCGAACAAGGCCAGCTCACCGTCACCTACCTGACACCCGCGCACCAGGCCGCCGCCGCGCAACTGGTGCGGTGGATGAAGGACGATTGCGGCTTCGACGAGGTCAGCATCGATGCCGTGGGCAACGTGGTGGCCCGCTACCACGGCACCGACCCGCAAGCCCCCTACCTGCTGACCGGCTCGCACTACGACACCGTGCGCAACGGCGGCAAGCACGATGGCCGCCTGGGCATCTTCGTGCCCATGGCCTGCGTGCGCGAACTGCACCGCGCGGGCAAGCGCCTCAAGCACGGCATCGAACTTGTCGGCTTCGCGGAAGAAGAAGGCCAGCGCTACAAGGCCACCTTCCTCGGATCGGGCGCGCTGACCGGTGATTTCGACCCGCGCTGGCTGGACCAGGTCGATGCCGACGGCATCGCCATGCGCGACGCGATGAAGGCCGCTGGCCACAGTGCCGACCTGGCCGACATCGCCCAGCTCAAGCGCGATCCAAAGCAGTACCTCGGCTTCGTCGAAGTCCACATCGAGCAAGGCCCCTGGCTGGACGAGATCGACCAGCCGCTGGGCGTGGTCACCGCCATCAACGGCAGCGCGCGTTACACGGGCGAGGTGATCGGCCTCGCCAGCCACGCGGGCACCACGCCGATGGACCGGCGCAAGGACGCCGCCGCCGCCGTGGCCGAGCTGGTGCTCTACGTGGAAGAGCGCGCCGCGCAGGATCTGAAGGCGCCCACCGGCCCCTCCGTGGGCACCGTGGGCGTGCTGCATGTGCCCGGCGGCTCGATCAACGTGGTGCCTGGCCGCTGCCAATTCACGCTGGACCTCCGCGCGCCGCTGGACACGCAGCGCGACAGCCTGGCCGCCGATGTGGAGGCCCGCCTGGCCGCCATCTGCGCACGGCGCGGCGTGGACTACACCCTGGAGCGCACGCTCACCGCCGCTGCCGCGCCCTCCAACCCGGCTTGGCAGGCCCGCTGGGAAGCCGCCGTGGCGCGCCTGGGCCTGCCCGTGCTCAAGCTGCCCAGCGGCGCTGGGCATGACGCCATGAAGCTGCACGAGGTGATGCCGCAGGCCATGCTCTTCCTGCGTGGCGGCAATGCTGGCATCAGCCATAACCCGCTCGAAACCATCACCAACGACGATGCGCAGTTGTGCGTCGACGCGTTCACGAATCTGCTGGAAGGTCTATGACCGCTGTTGTCTCCAACCCCGCCTACCAGGTCCTCGATGCCTGGATCGACGCCCACTTCGACGAGGAAGTACGCTTCCTGCAGGCCCTGGTACAGGTGCCCACCGACACGCCGCCCGGCAACAACGCGCCGCACGCCGAGCGCACCGCCGAGCTGGTGCAGGCCTTCGGCTGGCAGGCCGAGAAGCACGCCGTGCCCGAGGCCGAAGTACGTGACTACGGCCTGACCACGCTGACCAACCTGATCGTGCGTCGCCGCTTCAGCGAGCAGGGCCGCACCGTGGCGCTCAACGCCCATGGCGACGTGGTGCCCCCCGGCGAGGGCTGGACGCACCCGCCCTATGGCGGCGAGATCGCCGATGGCAAGCTCTATGGCCGCGCTGCTGCTGTCAGCAAGAGCGACTTCGCAACCTTCAGCTTTGCCTTGCGCGCGCTGGAGGCCTTGTCGAAGCAAGCCGATGCGCCCAAGCTCAACGGCGCTGTCGAACTGCACTTCACGTACGACGAAGAGTTCGGCGGTGAACTGGGCCCCGGCTGGCTGCTCAAGCAGGGTCTGACCAAGCCCGACCTGTTGATCGCCGCCGGCTTCAGCTACGAAGTCGTCACCGCGCACAACGGCTGCCTGCAGATGGAAGTGACCGTGCACGGCGTGATGGCGCATGCGGCCATCCCGCACACGGGCGTCGATGCGTTGCAGGGCGCCGTCACCATCCTCAACGCCCTGTATGCGCAGAACACCGCCTACAAGGCCATCACGTCCAAGGTGCCGGGCATCACCCACCCCTACCTGAACGTGGGCCGCATCGAGGGCGGCACCAACACCAATGTCGTGCCGGGCAAGGTGGTGCTCAAGCTCGACCGCCGCATGATCCCCGAAGAAGATCCCGTGGCCGTGGAAGCCGACATCCGCCGCGTGATCGCCGACGCCGCCGCCAGCTTCCCCGGCATCAAGGTGGACATCAAGCGCCTGCTGCTGGCCAACTCGCTGCAGCCGCTGCCGGGCAACCAGCCGCTGGTCGATGCGCTGCAAAAGCATGGCGAGGCTATCTTCGGCCAGCCCATCCCTACCATGGGCACGCCGCTGTACACGGATGTGCGCCTGTACTGCGCCCAGGGCATCCCGGCCGTGATCTACGGCGCGGGCCCTCGCACGGTGTTTGAATCCAATGCCAAGCGTGCCGACGAGCACCTTGTGCTGGAGGATCTACGCCGAGCCACCAAGGTGGTCGCGCGCACCTTGCTTGATCTTCTGACCGATGCATGAACATCGGTTGACGTAGCAAGCGTTGCGAACCAGTACCTTGAGAAACATCAGAAGAAGTGAAAATTCTTTGTTTCGAGGGGTAAATACCGGACAAAGCCTGCCGAAATCCCCAGCGGAGCCTCATTTCTCCGCGCCTGGTCCGCACGCAGCCTCGCCCTCGCGCCCTTTCCTGACAACAGACACATGGCTCTGGCTGCGACACCCCAGAGGGATCAGTCATGTCGTTTTTCAGGAACCTGAGCATCATCGGCCGCCTGCGCCTGATGGCCGTCAACATCACCCTGGCCGTGCTGGCCCTGTCGGCGTACACCGGCATCGCGCACTACCACTCATCGATGGACCAGCGGCTGGCCGCCACCCGTGCCGTGGTCGAGCAATCAAAGAGCATCGCCGAGCGCTACGAAGCGGAAAGCAAGGCCGGCCGCATCAGCAGCGCTGAAGCCCAGGCCAAGGCCATCGCCGAGATCAAGGCCATCCGCTACGACGGCAGCGAGTACGTCTGGATCAACGACATGACGCCCCGCATGGTGGCGCACCCGATCAAGCCTGCACTGGATGGCAAGGACCTCAGCGACATGAAGGACCCGGCCGGCGTCTACCTGTTCAAGGAGTTCGTCGCCACCGTCAAGCGCAGCGGCGCCGGTTATGTGGACTACCAATGGCCCAAGCCCGGCCAGGAGCAGCCCGAACCCAAGCGCTCCTACGTGGCGGGCTTCGCGCCCTGGGGCTGGGTGCTGGGCTCGGGCGTGTACGTCGATGCCGTCAAGGCCGAGGCCTTCCGCTTCGCGGGCATCAGCGTGGGCGTGGGCCTGCTGGTAGGCCTGGGCGTGCTGACACAAGTGCACTTCATGGGCCGCTCGATGCGCCGCCGGCTCGATTCCGCCGCCAGTGCACTGAATGCCATGGCCGCCGGTGACCTGACGGCCCGCCTGGATCTGGACACGCACGACGAGATCGGCCGACTGCTGCAGGCCGTGGCCAGCACGCGTGATGGCCTGGCCCACATGGTGCGCGAAGTGCGCGCCGGCACCGAGAGCATCAGCACGGCCAGCACGCAGATCGCCACGGGCAACCAGGATCTGTCCGCCCGCACCGAGCAGACCGCCTCCAGCCTTCAGCAGACCGCCTCCAGCATGGAAGAGCTGACCAGCACCGTGCGCCACACCGCCGATGCGGCACGCCATGCCGACGGCCTGGCCCGCCAGGCCAGCGATTCCGCCAACAAGGGCGGCAACATCGTCGACCAGGTGGTCAGCACCATGCAGGACATCCATGGCTCGTCGCAGAAGATCGCCGACATCATCGGCGTGATCGACGGCATCGCCTTCCAGACCAACATCCTGGCGTTGAACGCTGCGGTGGAAGCCGCGCGCGCCGGTGAGCAAGGCCGCGGCTTTGCCGTGGTGGCCGGTGAAGTGCGTGCCCTGGCCCAGCGCTCGGCCACGGCCGCCCGCGAGATCAAGGCCCTGATCGGCAGCTCCGTCGAGCAGATCGCCAACGGCTCGAGCCTGGTGCAGAACGCCGGCGGCGCCATGACCGAGATCCTGACCAACGTGAAGCGCATGAGCGACACCATCGGCGAGATCAGCACCGCCGCCAACGAGCAGTCCGACGGCATCGGCCAGGTCAACACCGCCGTGACGCACCTGGACCAGATGACGCAGCAGAATGCCGCGCTGGTGGAAGAATCCGCCGCCGCCGCCGAAAGCCTGCGCGAGCAGGCGCACCGGCTGGCCTCGGCCGTGGCGGTGTTCAAGCTGGCGGCCTGATCCAGGTCAAACAGCGCAGGCAGCCCTGCACGTGCCGGGCCGCTGCGCCCCTCGACAGTTTGAGACAATCGGGCCACGATGTCCCAGGCCCCCTTGTTCCACATTTCCTTCTACAAGTTCGTCCCGCTGTCCGACCCGGACGGCGTGGTCGATCTGCTGCGAGAACTCGTCGCCCCGCTGACCGGCAGCGTGCTGGTCGCGCACGAGGGCATCAGCGGCGCACTGGCTGCCACAGCCGATCTGCTCGATACCTTCGAGCATGCCATGCACCATGATCCGCGCCTGCACGGCTGGTTCAGCGACATGCCCTTCAAGCGCAGCGCCTGCACCACCCGCCCTTTCTGGAAGGTACGCGTGCACCGCAAGGAAGAGATCGTGGCCCTGGGCGTCGATGGCGTCACCGGTGTCGTGCCTGAGCGCGCTGCCGGCAATCACCTCAGTCCGCGGGATTTCCGCGACCTGATCAACCAGGACGACGTGGTGCTGCTGGACAACCGCAACCACTTCGAATACCGCCTGGGCCGTTTCAAGCGCGCCATCGACCCGGGCGTGGGCAACTTCCGTGACTTCCCGGCCTACCTGCGCGAACAGGCACCCCAATGGAAGGCCGAAGGCAAGCGCGTGGCCATGTACTGCACCGGCGGCATCCGCTGCGAGAAAACCAGCGCCTGGATGCAGCGCGATCTGGGCCTGGACGTCTACCAGCTCGATGGCGGCATCGTGAACTTTCTGCACACACTGCCTGATGCGGAGCGCGACTGGGACGGCGAATGCTTCGTCTTCGACAACCGCGTGGCGCTGGATGCGCGCTTGCAAGAGACCGACACCACAGCGCACGAGGTCTACGACGAATCGCCCGACGAGGCCTGGCGGCTGGAGCGTGCACAACGCCTGGATTCGGTGAGCCCCAAGCCGCGCAAACCGCAGCCGTGATGCAGACCACCCAGCCACGGCCTGCCTGAACACAGCCAATCGACCACCCGGTGACACCGCCACGATGACGCGCCCTGCACGCCCGCCCCTGCCCACGCGCGATGGTGTCAGCCCCAGCAGCGTGTCTCTGCCCAGCGGCCCCTGGCTCACCGTGCTGGACTTCATGGCCGAGCGTCTGCCCGCCGTCTCCCGCACCGAATGGCAAGCACGCATGCATGCCGGCGACGTGCTCGACGACGGTGGTCTGGCCGTACCACCCCACGCGCCCTACCGGCCTCAGACCCGCCTGCACTACTGGCGCGCCCTGCCCTTCGAACACATCATCCCCTTCCAGGAAGACATCGTCTTCATGGACGAGCACCTGGTGATCGCCGACAAGCCGCACTTCCTGCCCATCACGCCCAAGGGCCGCTACGTGCAGGAGACGCTGCTGGTGCGCCTCAAGCGCCGCCTGAACATCGATACACTGGTCCCCATTCACCGGCTGGACCGCGAAACCGCCGGCCTGATCGCCTTCACCGTGCAGCCGCACGAGCGCAACGTCTACCAGGCGCTGTTCCGTGAGCAGGCCGTGGACAAGGTGTATGAAGCCGTTGCCCCATTACGACCAGACCTGGTACTGCCCCTGAACCACCGCAGCCGCCTGGTCGACAGCGCGCACTTCATGGCCATGGAGGAAGTACCCGGCGCGCCCAACTCGGAGACGCTCGTCGAGCTAAAGCAAGCGCGTCCCGATCAAGGCCTCGGCCTGTACCGCCTGACCCCGCACACAGGCAAGCGGCATCAGCTGCGTGCACACCTGCACGCCCTGGGCATCCCCATCGTCAACGACCGCATCTACCCAGTGCTGCAGGCCGCCGATCCGCTCGATGCACCGGATTGGCGCCACCCGCTGCAACTGCTGGCCCGTCATCTGGCCTTCGATGACCCGGTGACCGGCCAACGCCGCAGCTTCACGAGCCGGCGTTCGCTGGACTGGCCACCCAGCCCGCCGCCAGATCCCGTGTGATCTGAGCCGCCGGCACCTCACGGCAAGCACTCACGTTCTGCCCGGCCCACAGCGGCGAGAAATCCGACGAACCTGCAGCCTCGGCCTTGGCGCGCAAAGGCGCGATCGCCGCCGTGGCCAACGGGAAGGCCGGCGCCACCGCGCTGATCGGCCCCAACTCGCGCATCGCACGGTTGACGATGCCGCGGGCTGGTCGGCCGGTGAACAGATTTGTCAGGGCGGTCTGGGCCGCGCCCTTACTGCGCAAGGCGGTGCGGTGCAAAGCACTGGTGGTGGCCTCCGGGCACAGCATGTAGGCCGTGCCCACCTGCACACCCGACGCGCCCAGCGCCCGCGCCGCCGCCACGCCCGCCGCATCGGCGATGCCACCAGCGGCGATCACCGGCACCCGCACCGCACGCACGATCTGCGGCAGCAGCGCGAACAGGCCCACCTGCGTGCCCACGTCATCGGACAGGAACAAGCCACGATGGCCGCCAGCCTCCAGGCCCTGCGCGATGATGGCGTCCACGCCGCGATCAGCCAGCCAGCACGCCTCGGCCACCGTGGTGGCCGACGAGATCACCTTGGCGCCCCAGCTGCGCACGCGTGCCAGCAGGGCCTCATCGGGCAGGCCGAAGTGAAAGCTGATCACCGGCGGGCGGAAGGCTTCGATCACGTCGGCAACCTCGGCGCTGAAGGGGCGCCGGCCCGGGCCTTGCGGGATGTCCGCCTCATCGGCCCCGAACTCGGCGTAATAGGGGCGCAGCGCACCGCGCCACCCTGCTTCGCGCGCCTCGTCCGGCACCGGCGACTGGTGGGCGAAGAAGTTGACGTTGAAGGACTTCGTGGTGGCAGCGCGGATCGCGGTCAGTTCCTTGCGCAGCGCATCATCGCCCAGCATGGCCGCCGGCAGCGAGCCCAGCCCGCCCGCCTCGCTCACCGCGATCGCCATGGCACTGACCTGCACGCCGGCCATCGGCGCCTGGATCACGGGCAGGTCGATGCCCAGCAGTTGTGTCAGCGTGGCGGTGCTCATCATGGGTCCTTGTGGATGCTCAGCGGGAAGCCCCGATTGTGGTCCTCCCAGGCGCAACAGGCACGCGAAGGGGCTTGCGCACGGCCAAGCGCAGGCGAGCCCTTCGGACATCGCTGCCATGGCCATCGGCCAGGCCCTAAGATGCCCCCAAGCGCTTCGCGCAACCCTGCCTGGCATGCCGGCACAAGGAAACACCCATGTTCAACGCCCTGGTCCTCGACAAGAACCCCGATTTCAGCGCCGAGCTGCGCGAGGTGGACGACAGCTTCCTACCCAGCTTCGCGGACGGCGGCGTCACCGTGGCCATCGAGCACTCCACGCTCAACTACAAGGACGGCCTGGCCATCACCAACAAATCGCCCGTGGTGCGCAACTGGCCCATGGTGGCCGGCATCGACGGCGCCGGCACCGTGATCGACAGCGATCACCCCGCCTGGAAGGCCGGTGACCGCATCGTGCACAACGGCTACGGCGTGGGCGAAACGCACAAGGGCTGCCTGGCCGCCAAGGCCCGCCTGCATGGTGACTGGCTGGTGCGCCTGCCCGAGACCTTCACCACGCGACAGGCCATGGCCATTGGTACGGCCGGCTACACCGCCATGCTGTGCGTGATGGCGCTGGAGCGCCATGGCGCGCTGGACAAGCCGGCCGATGGCGAGGTGCTCGTCACCGGCGCCACCGGCGGCGTGGGCTCCGTGGCCGTGGCGCTGCTGTCACGCCTGGGGCACAAGGTCGTGGCCGCCACCGGCAAGGCCAGCGAAGAGGCCTACCTGAAGCAACTCGGCGCCACGAGCATCATCGACCGTGCGGAGTTGAGCAGTGCCGGCAAGCCGCTGCAAAAGGAACGCTGGAAGGCCGTGGTCGATGCCGTGGGCAGCCACACCCTGGTCAATGCCTGCGCACAGACGCGCTACGGCGGTGCCGTGGCCGCCTGCGGCCTGGCCCAGGGCTTTGACCTGTCCGCCACGGTGATGCCCTTCATCCTGCGCGGCGTGGCCCTGCTGGGTGTGGACAGCGTGATGGCGCCTCAGGCCAAGCGCCAGGAGGCCTGGACGCGTCTGGCGCGCGACCTGGATCCCACCTTGCTGGAACAGATCACCTCAGAGGCCCCACTCAGCGGCGCCATCCAGGCCGCACGTGAGCTGATGGACGGCCATGTGCGCGGCCGCATCGTCGTCTGCACCAAGGCCTGACTGCAAAGCCCTAGGCGCCGCGCGACAGGGCTAAGCGCAAGGCTGCCACCTCAGAGCGGCATCGGCCGGGATGCTCCCACGCCAGGACCCGTGCCAGGTGCGGATGGCAAGCCTGAACGCGGCGCACCAGGGGCGCCTCCGTCATCTGCTCGGCGCTTGAACATGCCGCGCAGCGTCAGGCCCACCACGCCCAGCCCGGCCAGTGCCGCACCGGCAAAAGCCAGCCAGGCCTTGCCCGGCAGGCCGTCGCTCAGCAGGCTGTAAGTATCGGGCACGGGCACGGTCACGCTGATCACGCCAGCGGGCTTGCCCGTCACGTAACCGAAGCCGCCACCGCCGTTGAACTGATTGTTCACGCGCAGGAACTCCGGGGCCTTGGCGGCCGAGTCATGGCACTTCAGGCAGCTCTTCTGGGCGATCACGGCGCGCGCGTACAGCAGGCGCCCGCCCTCCACCTTCCAGTACTCCAGCGGCTCGCCAGCACCTTGCGAAGTGGCCTGGCTGGCCGACTGGTGCGCCACGCGCGCAGCGCTGGCCGCGGTCTGGCGCTCGGCCGAGGCTTGCATCGCCGTCAGGGCTTCCAGCTCGAAGGCATTGGGCGCGTTGCTTTCGTTGAGCACGGTGCGCGCGGTCAGGCGGTACTGCGCCTTGCTGCCGGCGGCCAGCAGCACATCGGCCAGCTCACGCTGGATCAGCGCGGGGTTCTTCCAGTGGTAGGCCTCCACGCGCTGCATTACTTCCTTTTCAGACAGCTTGGGCGCGTCCTTCTCTTCAGCGCGGGCGCCTTGCAGGAAGGCCGCATCGCCATTGCTCATGGCGTAGACCGAGCGTGTCAGGAAGGTGCCGGGCAAGGCCGCCTTGGCCCCTTCGGTGCGCACATGCACGCCACCGTACTGCGAGGCCCAGCGGCCTACGTTCTCGGCCATGTCGGCCACGGTGCGGCCTTCACTGACGGTGCGGGACACCACCAGGGCTTCCGCCGCCCACCAAGCCCCCGTGCCCAAGGCCAACACCAGGATCGCGGACAGCAGAAGAACCAGGAATCCAGACAGGCGTGGCACGGCAAAACCTTTTCGAGAACCGCTGCGCGTGCCTCAGGGCCCTGTCAGCGGCGGGTGAATCTCATGTGGCGGGAATTATCTCCGCCCATCTGCCCATAATTGAGGACAAATGACCCCACCCCCCATATCCCGGGGGATACCCTTAATCGCAGCCGATCAAATGCGCGCCATTTCCTCACCCAGGCGTACGGCGCCAGCGGGCTGCCACCCCGGATTGAAGGCCAGTGGCCCCTGCGGGAAGAGCAGCACCACGGTGGAACCGAGCAGGAAGCGGCCCATCTCCTCCCCTTTGCGCAGCACGATCTGCTGATCGTCGTAGCGCCACTCACGCACCTCGCGCGACCGCGGCGGGTTGACCACGCCATGCCACACCGTGCCCATGCTGCCCACGATCGTGGCGCCCACCAGGGTCAGCACGAACGGCCCGTTCGGCCCCTCGAACACGCAGACCACGCGCTCGTTGCGTGCAAACAGGCCGGGCACGCCGCGCGCCGTGGCCGGGTTCACCGAGAACAGATCACCCGGCACATAGATCATGCGCAGCAATCGGCCATCGCAGGGCATGTGGATGCGGTGGTAATCGCGCGGGCTCAGGTAGATCGTGGCGAAATGGCCGTTCTCGAACTGCTTGGCCAGCGTGCTGTCGCCGCCCACCAGCGCGGTGGTGCTGTAGCTGTGGCCCTTGGCCTGGAAGATCTGATCACGCTCGATCCGGCCGAACTGGCTGATGGCCCCATCGACCGGGCAGATCAGCCCCGCATTGGCGATGGGCCGCGCGCCAGCCTTCAAGGGGCGCGTGAAGAACTCGTTGAAGGTGGGATAGATGCTGATGTCCGGGTTGGCCGCCTCGGCCATGTTCACGTTGTAGCGCTTGACGAACCAGCGGATCACCGCCGTGGTCAGCGCACCACCCTTGGCCGATGCGGCCTTGCCTGCCAGGGCCGTCAGGGCCTGCTTGGGCAGGACGTATTGCGACAGCACGAAAAGACGGTCAGACACAGGCGCACCCCGGATGATTGCGAAGGGCGCCATTCTAGCTAGGGGGCGGTGGCCCTGTAGGCAGCGAAGCGATCGGCCAGGAAATCGATGAACACGCGCACCTTGGCCGACAGGTGATGGCGCTGCGGGTACAGCGCATGGATGTCGGCGGACACATCGGCCCACTCCGGCAAAACCTGGTGCAACTGCCCCGCCTTCAGCATGGGCGCGATGTCCCACTCCGAACGCAGCAAGATGCCATGCCCGGCCGCGGCCCAGTCCACCGCCACCTCGCCATGGTTGGTGCTGAGCGGGCCGCGCACCTTCACGCTGGTCTGCTGGCGCCCGTCTGACAATTGCCAGGTGTTGAAGGCACTGGTGTTCTCGCGGATCACGATGCAACGGTGCTCCACCAGATCACGCGGCATGGCCGGCTCGCCATGCGCGGCCAGGTAAGCAGGCGCGGCGCACAGCAGGCGGCGGTTGCTGACGATCTTGCGCGCGAGCACCCTCCGATCCGGCGGCTCGCCGAAGCGGATGCCGATGTCCATGGCGTGGGCCACCAGGTCCAGCGGCTTGTCGGTGAGTTCCAGCAGTACCTCGACCTCCGGATAGCGCCACGCGAAATCGGAGATGGCCGGCGCCAGGTGCCTTCGCCCGAAGCCGAAGGTGGCGTTGATGCGCAGCAGCCCGCGGGGCTGCTCACGGCTGGCCGCCAGCGAGCGCTCCAGCTGGTCGATCTCTCGCAGGATGCGGCTGCCTTCTTCCAGATAGCGTTCCCCCTCTGGCGTGAGGCTCAGCCGCCGGGTGGTACGGTGCAGCAGGCGCACTCCCAGGCGTTTTTCCAGCGCGGCCAGGCGGCGGCTCACGGCGGGCGGCGTCACCCCCAGCTCCGGCGCGGCCGAAGCCAGGCTGGGATGGCGGGCCAGCAGTTCAAAAAAGGCCAGGTCGTGGGCGTCGCTCATGAAGGACAGGCGTGACAGCGTGGGGCCGCCAATTAATGCATCCAAGTAATGAATCAAATGATTTCATAACCATTGATGAATCACAAGTCATCAATGAAGATTGCAGCCCATGATGACCCTGCCTTCGTTCTTGCCGGCCCTGCCCTTCATCCACCTGGTCCCCGCACTGGGACTGGGCGCAGCGCTGGGACTGGGCGCAGCGCTGGGCTTCTTCGGGGGCTTGTTCGGCATCGGGGGCGGCATCATCGCCATCCCGCTGCTGGTGCTGGCCTTCGGCATGGACCAGCCCATGGCACAAGGCACGGCCCTGGTGATGATGGTGCCCAATCTGCTGATCGGCTGGTGGCGCTACAACCGACGCCAGCCCGTGCCCTGGCAGCGTGCCCTGGCACTGGGCCTGATCGCCGCAGCCACCACCTGGGTGGTAGCGCACGTGGCCACGCGCATGCCGCCGCAATGGCTGCGGCAACTGTTCAGCCTGTTCCTGCTGGGCGTGTCGGTGAACCTGCTCTGGAGCCTGCGCGCATCAAAGCACCAAATCGACGCATGCAATCCCGAAAATGGTGCATCACGCGTGCCCCAGCGTTACCTGCCCTTGGTCGGCCTGGTGGGCGGCAGCAGCATGGGCTTGCTGGGCATCGGCGGCGGGCTGGTGGCCACGCCCATCTTCACCAGTTGGTTCGGCCAACGCCAGGCTGTGGCGCAAAGCTTTGCTCTGGCCTTGGTGGCGCCCAGTTCAGTGATCGCGCTCAGCACCTACGCCACCGCGCACCAAGTGGATTGGTCGATGGGGGTGCCACTGGCTGTCGCGGGCATGTTCACCGTGTCCTCCGGCGTGGCACTGGCTCATCGCCTGCCCGAGGCCAAGCTGCGCGCGGCCTTCGCGTGGATGCTGCTGGCCACCGCCCTGTGGCTGCTGATCGGACCTTTGGTGACCTCATAAGGCAGCTGATGACCTGATTTCTCAGCCAGGCGGCGAGAGGGTCGGCGAGGTGTGCACGGTTCTTGCTGCACACAGAACTGTATACAGTTTTACCTCCCCGGAGCCTTTCGACATGACCGTGATGAAGTCCACCCGCCGCACCCTGCTCAGCACCGTTCTCTCCGCTGCCGCACTGACTCTGGGCATTGCAAGTCCCACCATGGTGCGCGCCGACACCCCCATCAAGTTTCAGCTGGACTGGCGTTTCGAAGGGCCCTCCGCCCTGTTCCTGCAGCCCGCAGCCAAGGGCTACTTCAAGCAGGCCGGCCTGGACGTGACCATCGACGCCGGCAACGGCTCAGGCGGCACCGTCACCCGTGTGGCCTCGGGCACCTACGACATGGGCTTCGCCGACCTGGCCGCCCTGATGGAGTTCCACGCCAACAACCCGGATGTGCCCAACAAGCCTGTGGCCATCATGATGGTCTACAACAACACGCCGGCCGCTGCCTTCATGCTCAAGAAGTCGGGCCTGAAGACCCCGGCCGATCTGGTCGGCAAGAAGCTGGGCGCCCCGGTGTTCGATTCGGGCCGCAAGTCCTGGCCCATCTTCGCCAAGGCCAACAAACTGGGCGGCGTGAGCTGGATCAGCATGGACCCACCCCTGCGCGAAACCATGCTGGTGCGCGGTGACGTGGACGCCATCACCGGCTTCACCTTCACCTCGCTGCTGAACCTGGAAGCGCGTGGCGTGAAGGCCGAGGATGTGGTCGTGCTGCCCTACGCCCAGTACGGCGTGAAGCTCTACGGCAACGTGATCATCGCCTCGCCCAAGTTCCTGAAGGACAACCCCGATGCGGTCAAGGCCTTCCTGAAGGCCTTCGCCAAGGGCGCCAAGGACGTGCTGGCCAACCCCGACGCCGCCATCGACAGCGTCAAGGCCCGCGACGGCATCATCAACGTCAAGCTGGAACAGCGCCGCCTGAAGATGGCCATCAACGACGTGGTCAACAGCCCCGATGCCCGCGCCGAAGGTTTCGGCCAGGTCAAGCTGCCACGCCTGTCGCTGATGGCCTCGCAAGTGGGTGATGCCTTCGCCACCAAGACCCGCGTGAACCCCGAGGCCGTGTGGACCCCGGCCTACCTGCCCTCGACTGCCGACCTGGACGTGCTGCCCAAGAAGTGATCAGCGACTGAACAACAAGAACGACGATCCCCGCTGACCACCCCTTTCATGCGCAACACGAACGAGGCCCCCCACCGATGAGCACCTTCGTCGATTTCCAGAACGTCTGGCTGGCCTACAACGACGAGTTGTTGGCCAACGGCCAGTTCGCCGTCGAGGACATCAGCCTGAAGATGGCCGAGGGCGAGTTCATCGCCATCGTCGGCCCCTCGGGCTGCGGCAAATCCACCTTCATGAAGCTGACCACCGGCCTCAAGATGCCGTCCAAGGGACACATCCTGATCGATGGCAAGCATGTGGATGGCCCCTTGAAGATCACCGGCATGGCCTTCCAGGCCCCATCGCTGCTGCCCTGGCGCACGGTGGTCAGCAACGTGATGCTGCCGCTGGAGATCGTGGAGCCCTACCGCTCCACCTTCAAGGCCAAGCGCAAGGAGTACGAAGCCAAGGCCCGCGCCCTGCTGCAGAGCGTGGGGCTGGGCGGCTACGAGGACAAGTTCCCGTGGCAGCTCTCGGGCGGCATGCAGCAGCGAGCCAGCATCTGCCGCGCCTTGATCCACGAGCCCAAGATGCTGCTGCTGGACGAGCCCTTCGGTGCGCTCGACGCCTTCACGCGTGAAGAGCTCTGGTGCGCGCTGCGCGACTTGCAGGCTACGCAGAAGTTCAACGTGATCCTGGTGACGCACGACCTGCGCGAAGCCGTGTTCCTGGCCGACACCGTGTACGTGATGAGCCGCAGCCCCGGCCGCATCGTGGCCCAGCGCGAGATCGAGTTGCCGCGCCCACGTGATCTGGAGGTGACTTACACCCCCGAGTTCACCGGCATCGTGCATGAACTGCGTGGCCACATCGGCGCGCTGCGCAAGCCCACCAACCTCGGCTTAACGACGGACATCGCCCAATGAAGCTCAGCCAGAAACAACTCGAACGCTGGTCCCCCTGGGTGCTGCTGGCCGCGGTGCTGCTGGTGTGGCAGTTCATCTGCGTGGCCTTCGATGTGCCCGAGTACCTGTTCCCCAGCCCCAGCCGCATCGCGCACCAGTTCCTGGAGTTCCGCGACGAGATCCTGCGGCATGCCTGGCGCACCTTCTGGGTGACGATGGTGGGCTTCGGCATCTCCATCGTGGTGGGTGTGCTGCTGGGCTTCCTGATCGGCAGTTCGCGCGCGGCCTACGCGGCCATCTACCCCTTGATGACGGCCTTCAACGCGCTGCCCAAGGCAGCCTTCATCCCCATCCTGGTGGTGTGGGTGGGCATCGGCGTGGGACCCGCGGTGCTCACGGCCTTCCTGATCAGCTTCTTCCCGATCACGGTGAACATCGCCACGGGCCTGGCCACGCTGGAGCCCGAGCTGGAAGACGTGCTGCGCGTGCTGGGTGCCAAGCGCTGGGACGTTCTGGTCAAGGTGGGCCTGCCGCGATCGATGCCCTACTTCTACGGCTCGCTCAAGGTGGCGATCACGCTGGCCTTCGTCGGCACCACCGTGTCGGAGATGACGGCCGCCAACGAAGGCATCGGCTACCTGCTGATCAGCGCCGGATCGTCCATGCAGATGGCCCTGGCCTTTGCCGGCCTGGTCGTCGTCGGTGCGATGGCCATGGTGATGTACGAGCTGTTCTCGGTCGTCGAGAAGCGCACCACGGCATGGGCGCATCGCGGCAGCCAGGGTCACTGATCGAGTTTGACGAAGATCAACAAGCTGGCCCGCAGTTTGCATTGATCGACAGGCAAGAGTAGAAGCGTTCACCAGCGGCACCGCACCGGTGCCACTGACCGGAAATTGCTCTTGAGATGGTTCCCCAAGCCCTACCGCCGCCGTGCGGCAGGGCCACCATGTCAAGAACGCATACGCCGCCATGAACGCCTTGCCCGGCTTTCAGCCACAGCAACCCCCAGCGTTGCACCAACCCCATCGGCTCACGCCACGGGAGGCCCGTTCGTCATGAAGTGCCTCGTCGTGTTCGCCCACCCGGATCCGCACAGCTTCAACGCCGCGCTGCACCAGGCCGCACTGGACACGTTGCGCGCGGCCGGCCACGAGGTGCATGATCTGGACCTGTACCGCCTGGGTTTCGATCCCGTACTGGGCGCCGCCGAGAAGGTCACCTACCTGGGCGACACGCAGGTCAACATCGATGCCCTGCGCGACCACGTCGAGCCTCTGCAATGGGCTGATGCCCTGATCGTGGTCTACCCCACCTGGATGTACGGCCCGCCCGCCATCCTCAAGGGCTGGCTGGACCGCGTGATGCTGCCCGGTGTGGCCTTCGGCCTGGGCGGCCATGCGCTGCGGCCCATCCGCGGTCGCCTGGACAACATCCGGCACTTCATCGGCATCACCACCTCGGGCTCTCCGTGGTGGTGGTTGCGTGTGATCGGCGATCCGGGCCGCAGCCTGTTCATGCGCGGACTGCGCCCCCTGTTCGCCCGACGCTGCCGTGCGCAGTGGCTGCAGCTGCATTCGATGAACTACGCCACGCGCGAACAACGACACCGTTTCCTGACCAAGGTGCGAAAGCGCCTTGGCAGTTTGTCCTGAGCATCTTCACCCCCTCGCTTTCACCCCACTGGAGCCTTTGATGATGACCCGACGCACCACCCTGTCGCCGAGCAAGCTGCCCAAGTTCAACAAGCTGGCCCTGTCCATCGCAGCCAGCGCCGCCGCGATGGCCTCGGCCCTGCCCGTGCAGGCTGCCGACAAGTTCACTTTCCTGACCAACTGGTACGCGCAGGCCGAGCACGGTGGCTTCTACCAGGCGCAGGCCACGGGCCTGTACGGCAAGGCCGGACTGGACGTGACGATCAAGATGGGCGGCCCGCAGGTCAACCTGATGCAGCTGCTGGTGGCCGGCCAGGCCGACTGCATCATGGGCTACGACGTGCAGACCATCAAGGCCTGGGAGCAAGGCATTCCCGCCGTCACCGTGGCTGCAGCCTTCCAGAAGGACCCGGCGGTGATCATCGCCCACCCGCACATCAAGAGATTCGAGGACCTCAAGGACAAGACCATCCTGGTCGGCAGCGCGGGCCTGGTCACCTACTGGCCCTGGGTGAAGAGCAAGTACGGCTTCACCGACAACCAGGTGCGCCCCTACACCTTCAACATCCAGCCCTTCCTGGCCGACAAGGACATCGCGCAGCAGGGCTACCTGGCCTCCGAGCCCTACAGCATCGAGAAGCAGGGCAAGATCAAGCCGAGCGTGTTCCTGTTGTCGGACATGGGCTGGCCTCCGTACGCCACCACCGTGGTCTGCACGGCCGACACCGTCAAGAACAAGCCCAAGCTGGTAGCCGCCTTCGTGAAGGCCTCGATGGAGGGCTGGAAGAGCTACCTCAGCGCTGATCCCTCGCCCGCCAATGCGCTGATCAAGAAGGACAACCCCAACATGACGGACGACCTGATCGCCAACGGCATCAGCAAGATGAAGTCCGAGGGCATGGTCTTCGGCGGCGACGCGGCCAGGCTGGGCGTCGGCATCGTGACCGACGAACGCATGAAGGCCACCTTCGACATGATGGTCGCCAACAAGCTGGTCGACCCGAGCAAGGTCGACGTGAAGAAGACCTACACCACCCAGTTCGTCAAGGACCTCAAGGTTCTGCCTTGATGCCCTGAGCGACACAGCCGAGAGCACACACCATGCACAGCCTGCCCATCATCGACCTGCGCCAGACCGAAGGCCTGGCCGAGCGCATCGACCAGGCCTGCCGTGACCGCGGGTTCTTCTACCTCGTGGGCCACGGCGTGGACCCGGCCTTGCGCACGGCCGTGTTCGACGCCGCGCAGCGCTTCTTCGCGCTGAGCGAGCCCGACAAGGCTCGCTGGCACATCGAGCGCAGCGGCATCCACCGCGGTTTCGACCCCATCGGGTGGCAGGCGCTGGAGCCGGGCCAGCCGGGCGATCTGAAGGAAAGCTTCTACCTCGGCGTGGACCGAGGTGAAGACGATCCCTTGGTCAAAGCCGGCACGCCCAACCAGGGCGCCAACCAGTGGCCCGACGAGGCCCTGGTGGCTGGCTTCAAGCAGGCTGTGCAGGCCTACGAGCAGGCGCTCAATGCCCTGTCGCACCGGTTGCTCTCGCTGATGGCCGCGGGGCTGGGCCTGGCGCCCGACCACTTCGAGCGCTACCTGCTCGATCCGATGCCCGTGCTGCGCCTGCTGCACTACCCGGAGCAGCCACCTTCCGAGGCGCTGCTGCCCGGCCAGATCGGCTGCGGCGCCCACACCGACTGGGGCAGCGTGACCCTGCTGGCACAGGACGATGCCGGTGGCCTGCAGGTGCAGGCGGCCGATGGCAGCTGGTTCGACGCACCGCCGGTGGAAGGCAGCTTCGTCGTCAACCTGGGCGACATGATGGCCCGCTGGACGAATGACCGCTACCGCTCCACGCCGCACCGCGTGTTCAACCCGCAGGGGCGCGAGCGTTACTCCATCGCCTACTTCTTCGACATCGACTACCACGCAGAAGTCAGCGCCCTGCCCGGCTGCTTCAGCGATGCCAACCCACCCCGCTACCCGCCCACCACGGCAGGCCAGCACATCATCGAGATGTATGAACGCACCCGTGCCAGCCATTGAAGTCCTGTCCGCCGAACAGGTCTACCCCAACGGCACCCGCGCACTGACGCCGGTGTCGCTGGCGATCCAGCCCGGCGAGTTCGTAACCCTGCTGGGCCCATCGGGCTGCGGCAAGAGCACGCTGCTCAAGATGGTCGCGGGCCTGCTGGAGCCCAGCGACGGCCGCATCCTGCTCTCGCGCAAGCCCGTGCAGGATGCCAACGCCGATCACCAGCTGTCCTTCGTCTTCCAGGAGGCCACCTTGATGCCCTGGTCCACGGTGGAGGCCAATGTGCGCCTGCCGCTGGACCTGGCCGGCGTGCCCAAGGCCGAGGCCGCACCGCGCGTGGCGCAGGCGCTGGAGATGGTCGGCCTGGGCGCCTTCGGCAAGCACCGCCCGCGTGAGCTCTCGGGCGGCATGCAGATGCGCGTGTCCATCGCGCGCGGCCTGGTCACCCAGCCCAAGCTGCTGCTGATGGACGAGCCCTTCGGTGCACTGGATGAGTTCACCCGCAACAAACTGGACACCGACCTGCTGGACCTGTGGCGCCGCCAGGGGCTCACGGTGGTGTTCGTCACGCACAGCATCAGCGAGGCCGTTTTCCTGTCCACCCGCGTGATCGTGATGGCCGCGCGCCCTGGCCGTGTGGTGGAAGACATCGCCATCGACCCGAGCATCCCGCGCGACGACGATTACCGTACCAGCCCGCGCTTCAACGAACTGGTGCGCCACCTGCAGCACAGCCTGTCGGAGGCCCACGCATGACACGCCTGCCCGCACCCAATCTTTTGGAGGCCATTGCATGAGCGCACTCAGCCCATCTTCTCCCGCTGCGGCAACGGCGCAGGCACCATCACGTACCGCTGTGTCTGCCGCACCCAGCCCCGTCAACAAAAAGACAACCGCCAAACGCACCCCATTGCTCAAGAGCGAGCGTGCCCGCCAGTGGCTGCTGCCGTTGATCGTGGCCGCGTTGCTGTTGGGCCTATGGCAAGGCTGGACGGTGGTCGCTGATGTACCCGCCTACCTCGTGCCCTCGCCCTGGGCCATCGCCACCACGCTGGTGGCCGACTGGGGCCTGCTCAGCGGCTCGTTGTGGGTCACCGTCAAGATCACCGTGCTGGCCTTCCTGGTGTCGGTGGTGCTGGGTTCGCTGGTGGCCTTCGCCTTCGTGCAGAGCCGCTGGATCGAATCGGCCTTCTTCCCGTACGCCGTGCTGCTCCAGGTGACGCCAGTGGTGGCCATCGCCCCGCTGATCATCATCTGGGTGAAAGACCCGACCGCCTCGCTGGTGGTCTGCGCCACGCTGGTCGCGCTGTTCCCCATCATCAGCAACACCACGGTGGGCCTGCGCAGCGTGAACCCGGGCCTGGCGGCCTACTTCAAGCTGCAACGCGCCAGCCGCTGGCAGACCCTGGTGCGCCTGCGCATCCCCTCGGCCCTGCCCTACTTCTTCGCGGGGCTGCGCATCTCCGGCGGCCTTGCACTGATCGGCGCCGTGGTGGCCGAGTTCGTGGCCGGCACCGGCGGCACCGGCACCGGCCTGGCCTACCAGATTCTGCAATCGGGCTACCAGCTCAACATCCCGCGCCTGTTCGCTGCCCTGGTACTGATCTCGGTGACCGGTGTGGGCGTGTTCGCCGTACTGTCGGCCATCTCGCGCTGGGCGCTGGGCGGCTGGCACGAGAGCGAGATGAACCGCTGAGCAGACCACTGATCCCCATCCCCCCATGACGACTCCCTCTTCCCTCCTGATCCGCAACGCCAGCGCCATCCTCACGGGCCTGGCCGGCGATGCCATGCGCCACGACGTGGGCACGCAAGGCGCCGACATCCGCGTGCGTGGCGACGTGATCGAGGCCATCGGCACGCTTCAAGCGCAACCCGGCGAGCGCGTGATCGACGCCAGCGGCAGCGTGGTCATGCCCGGTTGGGTCAACACCCACCACCACCTGTTCCAGAGCCTGCTCAAGGGCATCCCCGCCGGCATCAACGAAGGGCTGATGGGCTGGCTCAGCGCCGTGCCCGTGGCTTATCGCCGCCACTTCGACCACGACGAGGTGATGCGCGTGGCCGCGCGCCTCGGCATGGTCGAGCTGCTGCTGTCGGGCTGCACCACCGTGGCCGACCACCAGTACCACTACTACCCAGGCATGCCCTTCGATGCCTCGGCTGCCGTGTTCGACGAGGCCGAGGCGCTGGGCCTGCGCTTCGTGCTGTGCCGGGGCGGGCAGACCATCGTGCGCGCCATCGACGTGAACCCGCCGCCGCAGGTGCGCCCCGAAACGCTGGAGCAGTTCTTCACTGCCGTGGAGCGCGATGTGCATCGCTACCACCAGGCCGGCCCGCGCCCCATGCGCCAGGTGGTCAGCGCGCCCACCACGCCCACGTGGTCCGTCCCGGTGGAGCACCTAAAGCCCATGGCGCAGGAAGCCCGCCGCCTGGGCATCCGCCTGCACAGCCACCTGAGCGAAACGGTGGAGTACGTCACCTACTGCCGCGAGGTGCATGGCTGCTCGCCGGTGGAGTTCGTCGGCCGTCACGACTGGCTGGGCGAGGACGTCTGGTACGCCCATCTGGTGCACCTCACGCCCGAGGAGATCCAGACCCTGGCCGAGACCGGCACGGGCATGGCCCACTGCCCGCAGAGCAATGGCCGCCTGGGCTCCGGCGTGGCCCCCGCGCCCGAGCTGATGCGCGCCGGTGGCCGCGTCTCGCTGGCCGTGGACGGCGCGGCCTCCAACGAAGCCGCCGACATGTTCCATGAGGCACACACCGCCTGGATGGTTCACCGCGCCGTCAAGGGCCCTGGTGCGCTCAGCACCGACGAGGTCATCCGCATGGGCACGGCCGGTGGTGCGCAGGTGCTGGGCCTGCAAGGCGTGGGCACACTGGCACCGGGCCAGGCTGCCGACCTGGTCGTGCTGCCCTTGAACGATCCTCGCCAATGGGGCCTGCATGATCCTGCAGTGGCGCCCGTGGCCTGCGGCGCGGCGCGGCCCAGCCATGTGCTGTGCGCGGGCAGGCTGGTGGTCGATGGAGGCGTGATCCCAGGGCTGGACATGGAGAAGCTTCACGCCCAAGCCGATGAAGCCGTGCGCCAAATGCAGAAAGCTATGGCCTGAACACACGGTCAAATGTGGCTCAAAACCCTGACGCACTCATGCCATCAACCCCTTACACATCAATCGGCACGGACCGACTGACGCGCCCCGCTGCCAGGCGCACAGTAGGAGCCATGGATACAGCAATCCATGTCTTCCCACCCGATGACAAAAGGAGCAAGATCATGAACAAGGACCAAGTGAAGGGCCGTATGCAACAAGCCGTTGGCAAGGCCAAGGAAGTCGCTGGCGACGCCACCGACAACTCCAAGCTGCAGGCCAAGGGCATCGCCCAGCAGGCCAAGGGCAAGGCCCAGGCCAACTACGGCGACGCGAAGAACTCCGTCGCCAAGAAGATCGACCGCTGATCACAACCGTTGATGGAGCGAGGGTGATGCGAGGCTACTTGACCACATCAGGCGTTTTCGCCGCCCCGCCCAACCCGCCGGATGCGCCGCCGCACCCCAACCCGGTGCACGGCACACCGCCCATGACGGATCCGGAAGATACCCCGACTCCTCTCCACAGACCCTCCGATGGAGAGCCGGTGCAGGAGCCGGTCGAGCCGGATACCCTCTAAGGTGTGCTGATAGCGACGCGCCCCGCAGGCCACCGCCTGAAAACGGTGACCTTCAGGCCCGCTGAGGAACTGCTCAAGAGCAGCGCCCCGGCGGGCCTCCTCGCGTTCAATGCGTGCATGGCATCGATGCCAGCCTGCAGGGAATCACGCAGGCTGCCTGGCCTTGGGCTCACTGCCGCCGCCTTCGGGCGCAGCGGCTGGATTGTCGGGCTCGTCAGGCACTGTCAGATGCGACGTGCATTGCGGGCATCGACAAGCCTTGATCGGGATGATGCTGCGGCAGTAGGGACACTTCTTCTCGGTGGGCTCGCCCGGCGGTGGCGGCGCTTCCTGGAAATGGGCATCCATCTGCGCTTCGGCCCGGCTCATCAAACGGCTCACCACGAACATGGCCAAGCCCACCAGCATGAAGGCCAGCATGGCATTGATGAACATGCCGTAGTTCAAGGTCACGGCGCCGGCCGCCTTGGCTTGTGCGAGCGTGAGATACGGGCCGGCAGCACTGGGCCCTTCTCTCAGCACCACGAAGAAGTCCTTGAAATCGGTGCGCCCCATCAGCAGGCCCACGGGCGGCATGATGATGTCGTCCACCAGGCTGCGCGCGATCGTCGTGAAGGCCGCGCCCACGGTGAAGCCCACAGCCAGATCCACCAGGTTGCCGCGGGTCACGAACTTGCGAAAATCTCTCCAGAAATGCATGGCGATGTCATGAGAACAATGTTCACCGCATTGCATCGCCTTTACGCCCACGCCGCTGTCGGCCTGGGCCGATGCCCGATGTAGGCATCGGCCGTCAAACCCTTTCTCTCTCACACGCAGTAGAACCATGAGCACGCATCCCACCCTTCCCCCCTTGAGCCAGGCCCAGATCGTCAAGCACCTGCACCGCGCCAACGAGGTCGCTCGCCGCGCCATGGGCCTGGGCAAGCACCCCTTCGGCGCCATCCTGGTCGGGCCCGATGGCGAAACCGTGCTGGCCGAGCAAGGCAATGTCGATACCGTGAACCACGCCGAATCCGTGCTGGCCCGCACCGCAGCACTGAACTTCAGCCCCGAGGTGCTGTGGCAGTGCACGCTGGTGACCACCGCCGAGCCGTGCGTGATGTGCGCCGGCACGCAGTACTGGGCCAACATCGGCCGCGTGGTCTATGGCATGACCGAGCACCGCCTGCTGGAACTCACAGGCAACGCCGAAGAGAACCCGACGATGAGCCTGCCCTGCCGCGAGGTGTTCGCGCGCGGCCAGAAGCCCATCGAGGTCATCGGCCCCGTGCCCGAGGTGGAAGAAGCCATGGCAGCGCTGCACAAAGGCTTCTGGCACGCCTGAACTCAGCAATCCTGAACGTTTAAACGCTGGCGTGCAGTCCTGATTACCCATTGGGAATCCCCTGTCTGCACGTGGCGCAAGGCGCGCGGCACAATCGTCCGCATGACCAAGACAGCCGCGCCCTACATCCCCCAGATCCGCCTATACCAGCAATGGCTGGAGAAGCGCCATGGCCTGCGCTTCGATGATTTCGAGGCGCTGTGGCGCTGGTCGGTCGATGAGCCCGAAGCCTTCTGGATGAGCCTGTGGGAGCACGACGCGATCGATTCGCCCGTGCCGCCCACCGTGGCGCTGGAAGATGCCACCATGCCCGGCGCCAAGTGGTTCCCGGGCACACAGGTGAACTACGCGCAGCGCGTGCTGCGCCATGCCGAGGCGGCCCACCGTGCAGGCCAGCCCGCCATCATCAGCGACAACGAACTGGGTGAGGCGCGCGAGCTGTCGTGGCCCGAACTGCAGCGGCAAGTCGCTTCCTTCGCGCTCACCCTGCGTGAACTGGGCGTGGGCCGTGGCGACCGCGTGGCTGCCTACCTGCCCAACGTGCCCGAAACCATCGTGGCCTTCCTGGCCTGCGCCAGCATCGGCGCCATCTGGAGCGTGTGCGCGCCGGACATGGGCGCCCAGGCCGTGACCGACCGCTTCCAGCAAATCGCACCGAAGGTGTTGATCGCGGCCGATGGCGTCTACTACGCCAGCAAGTCCATCGACCGGGCCGACACCGTGGCCGCCCTGCGCGCGGCCCTGCCCTCGGTCGAGAAGCTCATCGTGCTTCAATCGGCCCACTCGCGCGGCATGCCCCTGGCCGGCATGATCGACCTGACCTACGCTCAGGCCACCGCCCGCGACGATGAAGCCACGCGCAGCTTTCAACCCGAATGGCTGCCCTTCGACCATCCGCTGTGGGTGGTCTACTCCAGCGGCACCACCGGCCTGCCCAAGCCGCTGGTGCACGGCCACGGCGGCATCATCACGATCGTGGCGGCCATCGGCAAGCACAACGATATCGGCCCCAGCTACGCGCCCAACAGCTTCGGCGAGCGCTTCCACTGGTACAGCTCCACCGGCTGGATCATGTGGAACACGCAAGTGGCCGGCCTGCTCGACGGCGCCACCATCTGCCTGTTCGATGGCAGCCCCGGCGGCAGCAAGGAAGCGCCGGACTGGACCGTGCTGTGGCGCTTCGCGGCGCGCCACCAGGTTACTTACTTCGGCGCGGGTGCGGCCTTCTACGCCAACTGCATGAAGGCCGGCGTGGACATCGCCGCGTGCGGCGACCTGACGCGCATCCGCGCACTAGGCTCCACCGGCTCGCCCCTGTCGGAAGACGTGCAGCGCTGGGGTACCGACCAGTTCGCGCGCATCGGCACGCCCAACATCTGGTGGAACAACCTCTCGGGCGGCACCGACTTCGCGGGCATCTTCGTGGGCGGCCACCGCGAGCTGCCCAACGAGCCCGGCGTGATGCAGTGCCGTGCGATCGGTCACGCCGTCGAAGCGTGGAACGAGCAAGGCCAGGCCGTCACCGGCGAGGTGGGTGAACTGGTCTGCAGCAAACCCGTGCCCTCGATGCCCCTGTTCTTCTGGGGCGACCAGGGCAACGCGCGCTACCTGTCGAGCTACTTCGATGTCTACCCCGGCGTCTGGCGCCATGGTGACTGGATCAAAGTGAACGACGATGGCAGCTGCGTCATCTATGGCCGCAGCGACGCCACCATCAACCGCCACGGTCTGCGCATGGGCACCAGTGAGATCTATGCGGCCGTCGAGGCCTTGCCCGAGGTACTGGATTCGATGGTGATCGACCTGGAGTACCTTGGCCGCGCCAGCCGCATGGTGCTCTTCGTGGTGCTGCGCGAAGGCTTCACGCTCGATGCGGCCCTCACCGCCCGCATCCAGGGCGCAATCAAGACAGCCCTGTCGCCCCGCTTCATCCCCGACGACATCCTGCAGGCGCCGGAGATCCCGCGCACGCTGTCAGGCAAGAAGCAGGAGGTGCCGATCAAGAAGCTCTTCCTGGGCCAGCCGATCGACAAGGTCGTCAATCGCGAGGCGATGGCCAACCCGCAATGCGTGCCGTGGTACGTGGCGCAGGCAGAGGCATCCACCTCAGCTTGACAGCACTGTTGTTGCGGCGCAGCACCAACTGTTGGGTATTACCGGTTTGGCAATGCCATTGGCTGGAGCTGATGTAACGGGGCCAGTTTCTTGCGTGCTGCTTGCCGAGATTCGGTAAAGTGTGACGCAAACCCATAGCCCAGATTCATGCCCGCAAGCCACGAATTGATGTCGGAATTGCGTGCCGCTGCGGATGTACTGTCCAGCCCTGAGGGGCTGCCCAGGTATCGCCAGTTGGTCGCCGAAGCGCTGCACAAGCGCTTTCAGTGTTCCATGGCCAGCCTGTGGGTGCTGAAAGACGGCCCCAACGGCCGCTATCTGCTGTGTGTGGCCGCCTTCTCTGAAGACCCCACCCTCTCGGCCACCGGTGTCGAGTTGCATGAGGCCGATTTCCAGGCCTACTTCGATGCCTTGATCAACGCCAAGGTCTACAGCTCACCCAAGGCGCAGGAAGATCCGAACCTGGCCGGTCTGCGAGACAGCTACCTCATTCCGCAGGGCGTACAAGCCCTGCTGGATGTGGCCTTCCAGATCAACGGCCAGCCGCTGGGCGTGCTGTGCCTGGAACAGCGCGACACGCCCCGCATCTGGAGCAAGCTCGACGAGGTCGACCTGCGCACGGCTGCCTCCGTCATCGGCATCGGCATCGCGCGTTACCGCAACGCCGAGCAGCACAGCTCGGTGGCCTGAGCCAGCTGGCTCACACCCGCCTCGGCGCGGATCAGACCTGGTGCAATGGCACCAGATGCAACTGACCTTGCCGAACGCCCCGCTCGGCCAACACGGCGTGCGCGAAGGCCCGCACTTCACCTGCCGGGCCCTTGAGGATGACCGTCTCCACACACAGATCGTGCTCCAGGTGGGCGTGCATGGATGACACCGTGAGGTCGTGATGGTCGTGCTGCATGTCCATCAGGCGCAGCGACAGCGTGCGCTCATGGTGGTCGTACAGATAGGTCAAAGTGGCCACGCAGGGGCTGCTGGGATCCGACTGGATCTGCTCATCGCCCAGCTCGCGCCTCAACAGGTCGCGGAAGGCCTCGGAGCGGTTGTCATAGCCCTTGCGTTCAGACCAGCGCTCGAACTGCTCGGCCAGTTCGTCATCGATGGATATGGTCAGGCGTTGCATGTGGTGCCCCTGGCATCAAGCCGCTCAACCCATCACCACCGGCCCGCCCTTGGCCAGCCCACGCTGGTAGGCGGGCCGCGCCACCATGCGCGCCTTGTAGGCCACCAGGTGCGGGCACTGCTGCGCCGCCTGCTGGCTGCGAGCCAGCAGGGCCTCGACGGCAAAGCTCATCTGGAAGTCGGCCAGCGTGAGCCGATCCCCGGCGAACCAGGTGTGCGTGCTCAGGTGGTTCTCGATGAAGGTCTGGCTGCTGGACAGGTTCGGATCGATCAGCTTGGCCTGCACCTGCGCGCACAACTTGCGCGCGATGGGCTTGACGAAAAAGGGCATGGGCTGCCCCGGGATACTCATGAACACCAGCTTCATCACCAGCCAGTTCATCAGCGAGCCTTCGGCAAAGTGCATCCAGAAGCGCCACTGCAGTTGCTCTGGCGTGCCGGGATTGGGCAGCAAGTGTGCGGCCTCGCCCTGGGCTTGCGCGCCATAGCGGTCCACCAGGTACTCCAGGATCGCGGCCGACTCAGCCACCACCAGATCACCATCGGTGATCACGGGCGACTTGCCCAGCGGATGGATCTTCTTGAGCTCGGGCGGGGCCAGCTTCGTACGCGGATCGCGCTTGTAGAGCTTGATCTCGTAGGGCACGCCCAACTCCTCAAGCAGCCACAGCACGCGCTGCGAGCGGGAGGTTTCCAGGTGGTGAACGGTGATCATGACGGGGCTTTCTCGGCGGGTGGCGTGGTGCCTCCGCCCAGGGCCTGGACCAGGGCCACCCAGTTGTCGAGCTGGTTGTAGCGCACCTGGGCCGCGGCCAGTTCAGCCTGCCGGCGCGATTCCTGCGCGTCCAGCCATGTCTTGAGCGGATCAGCCCCGGAACGATAACGCAACTCGGTGAGCTGCTCGACCTTGCGGGCCTGCACCAGGCGGTCATTCTGCGATTGGGCCTGGCGCTGCAGCTGGGTCTGGGCCGACAGGGCCGTGTCCACGTCGGCCAGGGCCTGGTAGAGCGTCTTGCGGAAATCGAGCACGGCGGCATCGGCCTGGGCCTGCGAGATGGCCACGTTGCGCTGCATGGTGCCCCAGTTCAGGAAGGGCAAGGCCAGGGCCGCGCCCAGGGTACCCACCGGATTGGCCAGCACATTGCTCAGCGACTGGCTGCTGCCGCCCACGCTGCCATTGAGTGTGAATGTTGGGTAGTAGGAGGCGCGGGTCACGTCCACGTTGGCGAAGGAGCCGCGCAGGCGGGCCTCGGCCGCGCGCAGATCGGGGCGGCGTGACAGCACCTCGGCTGGCAACCCTGGCGACAGCTCGGGCCAGGGCGTGGCGGGCCACTGCGGCTTGGGCAGCGCGGCATCGGCGTTCTGCGAGGGCTCGTCCAGCAGCAGGGCCAGCGATTGGCGCAACACCACGCGTTGTTGCACCAGTTGGGACAAGGCGGCCTCCTGGGCCAGCACGCTCTGGCGGGCCTGGGCCTCTTCCAGGCCGGAGACGCTGCCCGCCTGACGCTGGGCCAGCACCAGGTCCAGCGTCTTGCGCGCATAGGCCAGGCTCTGCTCGGCCGTGTCCACCTGCTGGTTCAGGTAGGCCAGTTGCCAGTACAAGGTGGCCGTGGTGCCCACCAGGCTCAGGGCCACGGCGCGACGGTCTTCCTCGGTGGCGGCGGCCTCCCACTGGGCGGCGTCGCGCTGAGCGCTCAGGCGGCCCCACAGATCGAGCTCCCAGCTGGCCCCCACGCTGGCCGAGGCCGAGCGCGTGGTGGGCTGCGATTCGCCGATGCGCCGCGAGGCACTGGTGCTCACAGTACCGGAGAAGCTGGGCAGGCGGTCGCTTTCAGATTGCTGCAGTTGCAGTTGGGCCTGGCGCACGCGCAGGGCCGCCACGGCCAGGTCGGTGTTGCGGGCCAGGGCCCGGTCGATCAGGTCGCTCAGCACCGGGTCGTTGAAGCCCTTCCACCAGGCTTCGTCCAGCGCCACGGCGCGCGCCGTGCCGGCAGGCGCGGCGGCGTACTGGAACTGGCCGGGCACCTGCGCATTGCCAGCCTGCGGGGCATTGAGGCCAGCCGTCTGGGTGGCACAAGCCGTCAGCAGCAGGCAGGCCAGCACGGCGCTGGCCGCCAGGGTGCGTCGTGCCAAAGGGTGTTGCGAGGCTTTGCTCATCTCGTCCATGTCCTTGTTGTGTCTGTCGTCATCGGCCTGCGGCCAGTGCGCCCATCAGGGACGGGCCAGGGCCTCCACCGGGTCCAGCCGCGCCGCGTTGCGTGCCGGCAGGAAGCCGAACACCACACCGATCAGGCTGGACACGCCGAAGGCCATCACGATGGAAGTCGTCGAGTAGACCATGCGGAAGTTGCCCCCCGCCAGCCTGTCGAAGATCTGCCCGATGCCCAGGGCCAGCAGGATGCCCAGGATACCGCCCAGCAGGCACACCAGCACCGCCTCGATCAGGAACTGGCGCAGGATGTCGCCCTGGCGCGCCCCGACCGCCATGCGCACGCCGATCTCCTGCGTGCGCTCAGTGACGGACACGAGCATGATGTTCATCACCCCGATGCCCCCCACGATCAGCGAGATCACGGCGATCGACGAGATCAGCAGGGTCAGCGTCTGCGTGGTGGTCTCGATGGTCTGGCGGATGCTGTCGCTGTTGCGCACGAAAAAGTCCTGCGAGCCATGGCGCTGGGTGAGCAGGCGCGTGATGCCCTTCTCGGCCGCCACAGACGACACGTCATCGCTGATGCGCACCGTGACGTTGCGCAGGTAGTTCTGCCCCATCAGCCGACGCATGGCCGTGGTGTAGGGTACCCACACGTTCAGGCTGTCGCTGGCGAACATGCCGTCCTGTGCCTTGGTCACGCCCGTCACGCGCACAGGCACGTTGCCCAGGAAGATCACCTGCCCCACCGGGTCTTCGCCCGGCTTGAACAGGGCATCGCGCGCATTGGGGTCGATCACGGCCTCTTGCGTCTGGCGGCGCACGCTCTCGGCATCGAAGGACATGCCACTGTCCATCGTGTAGCCCTTGACGCGGAAGAACTGGTCGCCCACACCAGTCACGCTGGCCGAGGCCTCGGCGTTGCCGCGCCGCAGCGTCAGGCTGGTGCTGACGGACGGCGTCACGCTGTCCACGTAGGTGAGCTGTGCCAGCGCATCGGCATCGGCCGGCACCAGGGTGCGAATGCGGTTGGCCTGCCTGTCGCCAAAACCCTTGCCGGGGAAGATGTCGATGGTGTTCGTGCCCATGGCGCTGATGTCGGCCAGCACGCGCTGGCGCGAGCCTTCGCCCAGGGCCACCATGGACACCACCGAGGCGATGCCGATGATGATGCCCAGCATGGTCAGCAAGGTGCGCAGCCGGTGGCCGGCCATGGCGCGCAAGGCCATGCTCGTGGCCTCGCCCAGTCGGCCCCAATTGGAGGCCAGGGCGCCCAGCCAGCCAGGTGCGGCCTGCTTGGGTTGACGGATGGCACTGCCCTCGCCTTGCGGTGCGGCCTCGATGTGCTCGGTGCCATCGCCCGCGGGCTCGGTGTTGGCGTGGTCGGCCACGATCACGCCGTCGCTGATCTCGATGATGCGCTGCGCGTTGCGGGCCACCTGCGGATCGTGGGTCACGATGATGACCGTGTGGCCTTCGGCATGCAGCTCGCGCAGGATCTTCATCACCTCCTGCCCGGATGTCTTGTCCAGCGCGCCCGTGGGCTCGTCGGCCAGGATCACGTCGCCGCCATTGACCAGCGCCCGCGCGATGCTGACGCGCTGCTGCTGGCCGCCCGAGAGCTGCCCCGGCCGGTTGGCCAGGCGCTCGCCCAGGCCCAGGCGCGTCAGCAACTGGCTGGCGCGCTCACGGCGGGCCTCGCGCGGCGTGCCGGCGTAGATCGACGGGATCTCGGCATTGCCCACGGCCGACAGGTCGCCCAGCAGGTGGTAGCGCTGGAAGATGAAGCCGAAGTGCTCACGCCGCAGACGGGCCAGCTCGTCCGGCTCCAGCATGGCGGTGCTTTGCCCGCTGACGCGGTAGTCGCCACGCGTGGGCCGGTCCAGGCAGCCCAGGATGTTCATCAGGGTGGACTTGCCCGAGCCGGACGCGCCGATGATGGCCACCATCTCGCCCGCGTCGATGCGCAGGTTCACGTCCTTGAGCACGGCCACCGTGCCGTCGCCAGAGGGGTATTCGCGCCACAGCCCGCTCACTTCGAGCAGCGGTTGCGGCGTGCCTTGATGATCAGGCCTTGCCTTGGTCATGGGTGGTTCCCCCGGCTCAGAACATGCCCGGGCCACGGCGGCCGGCGCGGCCGACACTGCCGGAGTCGCCCGCCTGGGCCTCGCCCACCACGACCTTGTCGCCTTCGTTCAGGCCTTCGAGCACCTGCGCCTGCACGCGGTTGTTCAGACCGATCTTCACCTTGCGCTTGGTGATGCTGGGGTTCTTGGCGTCGCCCTCCAGCACACTCACCGTGTAATGACCGCTCTTGTCGCGGCGGTCGCTCAACGCCGACGACGGGATCACCAAGGCGTCCTTCGCATTGGCCAGCACGATGGACACCTGCGCCGTCATCGACACGCGCAGTTTGTCCTCGGGGTTGGGCACATCGAACAGGCCGTTGTAGTACACGGCCGTCGTCGTTGACGAGCTGCTGCTGGACGAGGACGTCGAGGTGTTCGAATCCGTCTGCTCCGATTCGGGCACGGGCTCGATGGCGCGCAGCTTGGCTTCGTAGCGCTTGTCGGCCTCGCCGAGGATGGTGAAGTACACGGGCAGGCCGGGCTTGACGCGCACCACGTCGGCTTCCGAGATCTGCGCCTTCACCGTCACGGTGTCCAGCCTGGCCAGCTTGATGATGGTCGGGGCCGACTGCGTGGCGTTCACGGTGCGGCCTTCTTCGGTCACCACCGCCACCACACGGCCATCCATCGGCGCCAGGATGCGGGTGTAACCCAGCGTGACGCGGGCCGTGTCGGCACTGATGCGGTTCTGCTCGATCTGCGCATCCTGCGCGGCCACTTCGGCCTTGAGCGTGTCCAGGCTGGCCTTGGCCGCCTCGAAGGATTCGCGCGAGGTGGCGTCCTGCGCCAACAGTTGCTGCTCGCGCTTGAAAGTCAGCTCAGCCTGCACCAGCGAGGCCTGCCGCGCCACGCGGGTTGCCTGGGCGCTGCGCAGCGCGGCTTCGGCATTGCGCAGGGTGTTGGTCTGCGTGTCCGCATCGATCTCGGCGATCAGCTGGCCCTGCTTGACCTGATCCCCCAGCTGCACATACAGCTTCTTGATCTGGCCGGACACCCGGGCACCCACCGCCACCTGCTTGATGGCCTCGACCGTGCCGCTGGCCAGCACATTGTCTTCAATGTCTGCCTTGCGGACCTCGGTGGTGATGACCTTGGGAATGGGCGGGGGGCTGAACCACTTGCTCTTGACGAACCAGGCCGCGCCCGCGATCAGCAGCAGCGCCACCCAGAACTTCCAGCCCGTCCACCAGCGTTTCGATGTCAATGCGTTCATGCGACGCAGTGTGATGCATCCTTGTTATCGCCCCGTTGCGTGCCGGTAAATCCATTGTAAAGAAACCGCTTTTTCAATGGGGTTTCAGGACAAGGCCAAAGGCTGCGGTTCAGAAGGTCAACTGGCCTGACAGATACCAGCCGCGCTGCTTCTTCTTGGTGGCGATGTTGCCCAGGTCGACCCAGGCGGCCGTCAGGCTCACGTGGCGGTGCGGAAACCAGGCCAGGAACAGGTCGTAGGCGTCGTCTTCCTCGAAGCCGGGCACGGCGCCGAAGTTGTCGGGCTTGCTTCGGAATTCACCGCCCAGCACCAGGTCGTCGCGCAACATCACGCCCAGGCTGCCTTCCACCTTCAGGTGGTGGTCGGGCTCGAAGTCGCTGCCGAAGCCGAGCAGGCCGAACTGGTTGGCGCGGGTCCAGCGCAACGTGACGTTGCCCAGCACGTTATAGCCGGCCAGCGCGCCCAGCCACACCTTGGTGGCGCTGGCATACAGCTCCAGATCCTCATCGGAACGGATGGGCAGGCCGACGGCCTTCAGGAAATCGACATCGTCGGCCATCTTGTAGAGGGCGCCGACGCTGATCTGCGGCATCCAGCTGTCCTGCGCATAGACGGCATCACCGGCCACCTTCACCTTGGCGCCCAGCACGCTCATCTCCAGCCCCTTGCCGCCTGGGATCACATCTTCGCTGACCTTGAAGCTCCAGCGCGCCATGCTCAGCTCCACGCGGTCACGGATGCCCACGGCGGCACTGGCCACCCGCAGGCGGTGGTCGCGCGTCTTGACCTCGGTCACGGAGGCAGAGCCGCCGATCTGGTCGCTCGAGCCGCCACCGGCGATCACGGCCCAGGGGGTGAGCCCGCCGCCCGCCGTGCCGTCGACAGCGGTGACGCCCCAGGTGGCCAGCAGGCGGTCACCGGCATGCGCGGAATCGGCCGACCACAGCGCAGCACCGGCCATCAGTACAGCGCCCGCCTGCCAGGCCAGCCGGCGCCTGGACGTTGACGAGGCGCGGGCGATCCCGACACTTGCCACAGGCGCTGTAACAGGCTCATGATCCGGCTGGCGGCAGGGGTGATACGGCTTGGTCATGGCTGGGTCCCATCGAGAAAGGGTCACTCAAACGAGTCGGAATGCACAAACAACCGCTGTCCGGCCCCCTATTGCTGGGATCATCATCGGCAGATCCCCGCGAAAATTTATGACGACGACAGCCAAATCTCATGGAGAACGTCATGCCCCTTCGCCCCACCCCTCGCCTGCTTCCCTTGCGCGCGCTGCTGGCCGCCTCACTGGCCACCCTGCTGTGGACCACCGGCTGCACCACCACCTACCAGGCAGACGTACCGCTCTACAAGCAGCTTGGTGGGCCGGACAACATCCGGGCCTTCACCGGCAAGGCCTTGACCCGCGTGGCGGCCGACCCCGTGGCGGGCCGCAGCTTCAAGGGCATCAAGATGCCTTTCCTGATCGACAGCGTCGGCAACTACATCTGCAAGGTGGCTGACGGCCCCTGCGTGTACGAAGGCCAGGACATGCACAAGTCCCATGCGGACCTGAACCTGGGCGGCTCCGAGTTCGACGTGCTCGTGCAGACGCTGCGCGAAGAGATGGATGCCGCCGGTGTGCCCAATGGCGCCAAGAACGAACTGCTGCGACGCCTGGCCCCCAGCCGCAGTGAGATGGTCACCCACTGAACCCGCGAACACAAGCCCCCACGAGCGTCGCACCCCGTGTCAACGCTGCTGCCTCAGGTTCTTCACAGCCCCTTACGCAGAAGTTTTGCACCAATGGAATCGCCATGAACATCGCTGCCCACCTGCCCACACCGATCCGCCTGTCGCTGTCGATCAGCGCCATGGCCCTGGCCTGCACCACCGCCCTGGCGGATCCGCAGGCCATCACCGTGGTGGACGCGTCAGGGCAGCCCATCGCATCGGCCGCAGTGTCGGTGATGGTCAAGGGCGCCAAGACCACGGCACCGGCCGGCACCTCCGCCGACATGGTGCAAAAGAACCGCCGCTTCACACCCACCGTGCTGCCCGTGCAGACCGGCACGGCCGTGAGCTTCCCGAACCTGGACACGGTGCGACACCACGTCTATTCGTTCTCGCCCACGCGCAAGTTCGAGATCAAGCTGTACGCCGGCACACCGGCCAGCCCTGTCGTGTTCGACAAGCCCGGCACGGCCACGCTGGGCTGCAACATCCACGACACCATGGTGGGCTACATCCATGTCGTCGACACACCCTACTTCGGCGCCACCGACCCTGCCGGCAAGGTGAGCATCGACCTGCCGGCCGGCGAGCACAAGGCACATGTGTGGTACCCGGCCATGGGCGAGACCACCCCGCCCGTCGAGCTGCCGCTCAAGACCGGCGCACCGGTCACGCTGCGGATGAAGTGATCAGCCCAGATCCCTCTCGGCCAGGGTGATGGCCAGCACCACGCGTGCCTGCGCCGGTGTGAGCCGCCCGGCCACGGGCCAGGTGTCATCCGGCCTGGATTCAACACCACCACGCGCCACGCGCGAACTGCGCCACACCACCACTCCGGCACGGCGTGCCCTGAGCAGCGCCGGCTCCAGATCCCGGTGCCAGGTGCCATGCCCCGTGCAGGCCACGATCAGGCCACGCAAGCGGCGATCATCCGAGGTGTGCCAGGCTGCCAGCAAGGCATCCACCACGGCGCCATCGGCATCGGCATGGCTGGTGATGATCTCGACACGGGGCAGATGTGGCAAGGCGCTCATGGCCGGTAGCCATTGCCCGCGCGGGGGCACCCAGACTGCATCCGTTGTAGGGACGACCTGGCCATTGCTGACCTGCGCCAGAGGCTCGGCCCCACCACCATCGAAGGCGTCGATGTGCCGGCTGTGGGCCTTGCGCACATCCGTGCCTGCCCAGACCTTGCCTTCAAGCACCGCCACCACACCGGCAAGCCCTTGAGCGGCAGCCCAACGCGTCACGCACACGGCATCGGCCAGGTTGCGAGGGCCATCGGCCTCGACTGACGACGCGGGCCGCATGGCCGCCGTCAGCACCACGGGCTTGAGCGGAGGCGCCAGCAGGTGCAGCAGCCAGGCCGTTTCCTCGAGCGTGTCCGAACCATGGGTGATCACCACCCCGAGCACGTCGGGCCTGACCAGGGCCTCCGACAGGGCTTGCACCAGCACACGCCAGACATCCCAGCCCATGTCCTTGCTGTCGAGCTGCGCCACCTGGAGCGACTCGATGGGCTGCGTTGCCAGCGTCGGCACCGCAGCCACCAGTTGCGTCACGTCCAGTTGGGCGGCCAGGTAGTCCTGATCACGCCCCGTGGTGGAGACGCCGGCGATCGTGCCACCCGTTCCCATCACCACCACCACGCCGGAAGCAAGCGCGTCATGCATCACTTCGTCTCCTGAATGCCACGAAAACACTGGACAAAGCAACAGTCCTGTATAAAATGACAGCAAACCTTCTGGTGCCGCCATGAACGATAAACCCAAACTTACACCGCGTCAGCAACAGATCTTCGAACTCATCCAGCGTGCCATCGCCAGCACCGGGGCCCCGCCCACGCGTGCCGAGATCGCCGCGGAGCTGGGATTCCGCTCGGCCAACGCGGCAGAAGAACACCTGCAGGCCCTGGCCCGCAAAGGCGTGATCGAGCTGGTGGGCGGCACCTCGCGCGGCATCCGCCTCAAGGCTGGCACCCTGCGCACAGTCAACGAGGCCCGCAAACGCTCTGCGGATGAGCCTGGCCTGGTCAGCCAGGTGCTGGGTGGCTTGAGCCTGCCCCTGCCTGGCCTGGAGCAACTGGCGCTGCCACTGATCGGCCGCGTGGCCGCCGGCAGCCCCATCCTGGCCCAGGAATCCATCGAGCGCACCTACAACGTCGAGGCCGGCATGTTCGCCAAGCGCCCTGACTACCTGCTGCGCGTCAAGGGCATGAGCATGAAGGATGTCGGCATTCTCGATGGCGACCTGCTGGCCGTGGCCCGCACGCGTGAGGCCCGCAACGGCCAGATCGTGGTCGCGCGCCTGGGCGATGAAGTCACCGTCAAGCGCTTCCAGCGCACGCCCCAAGGCATTTCTCTGCTGCCCGAGAACCCTGATTTCGAGCCCATCGTCGTGCCCCCCAACCACCCCGAGTTCGAACTCGAAGGCCTGGCGGTGGGGCTGATACGCAACCACATGCTGCTGTAGCCCAGGCTGCAGCAGCACCCCATCGATGCCCAGGTGGCGGGCATTTGCTCCCGACCGGCCCACAGGCCCACGCGGAGCGATCCTGAGCATCGATGGTCCTGACGGAATCCTGCCGAACTTCAAGTCTGATCGGAGTTCACCATGATTCATCACTTCGCACGCGCACTGGCTGTTCGGGAACAAGTTCGCACCCAGGCACCGGCCACCCAACGCTCGCCGGCAAGCGGCGCCAACCCGGCATCTTCGGCCGCGGTCACGCCGCTGCAGCCCCGGGCCAACCGGCTGCGCATCCACCGCGACCCATCGGATGCCCGCCGCACCGTCATCGCCGGCCGCTTCGCCGATGTCTGCGCGGCACTGGACCGCATGGCCGCCGAACTCGAAGCCGCTGCCTGAGCCAAGCTGCCTGAGCCCCCACTCAAGGGCGTGAACCTCTCTATGGGGCCTGAGGCTGCCCACCCCATAAAGCTCGCCCATGAAAAATCCCCGCCCACCTTTGCGGTGCGCGGGGATTTTTGTTGTTCGCTCAACGCTGGCTGCAGGCACCACCCGCCGCTCACAGCGGGAGTGCCATGCGGCATCGTCAGCCCATGTGCAGGCCGCCGTTGATCGAGAAATCAGCACCGGTGGCAAAGCCGGCTTCGTCGCTGGACACCCAGGACACCATGGAGGCGATTTCCTCAGGTGTGCCCAGGCGCTTGACGGGGATCGTGGCCACGATCTTGTCCAGCACATCCTGGCGGATGGCGCGGACCATGTCGGTGCCGATGTAGCCCGGCGACACGGTGTTGACCGTCACGCCCTTGTTGGCCACTTCCTGGGCCAGGGCCATCGTGAAGCCGTGCATGCCGGCCTTGGCGGCGGAATAGTTGGTCTGGCCGAACTGGCCCTTCTCGCCGTTGACCGAGCTGATGTTGACGACGCGGCCCCAGCCACGATCGACCATGTCGTCGATGACCTGCTTGGTCACGTTGAACAGGCTGTTGAGGTTGGTGTCCATCACCGCATCCCAATCAGCCTTGGTCATCTTGCGGAACATGCCATCACGCGTGATGCCGGCGTTGTTGACCAGCACGTCGATCGGGCCGTGCTCGGCGCGGGCCTTCTTGAAGGCTTCGACGGTGGACTCCCAATCGGCCACATTGCCCACGGAGGCATAGAAGGTGTAACCCAGGGCCTTCTGCTCGTCCAGCCACTTCACGTGGTCACGGCTGGGGCCGCAGCCGGCGATGACGATCAGGCCGTCGCGGTGCAGACGCTGGCAGATCGACGTGCCGATGCCGCCCATGCCGCCGGTCACGTAAGCCACTTTTTGAGCCATTTTTGAATACTCCTCGTTGGGGATGTGAATGCTGTCGTTGGTGAAGAAACAAAGTGCCCGCGCGCGTTGTCAGCAAGATGGCGCGGGCCCAAGGAGAAAACCAAAGAGCAAGATGCTGGCCAGGTCTGCCGGGATCAGCGCTCGACGGTGAGCGCCACGCCCATGCCGCCACCGATGCACAGCGAGGCGATACCCTTCTTGGCATCACGCTTTTGCATCTCGTGCAGCAGCGTGACCAGGATGCGGCAACCCGATGCGCCGATGGGGTGGCCGATGGCGATGGCGCCGCCGTTGACGTTGACCTTGCTGGTGTCCCAGCCCATTTCCTTGTGCACCGCGCAGGCCTGCGCGGCAAAGGCTTCGTTGATCTCGAGCAGGTCCAGATCGGCGGCCTTCCAGCCGGCACGCTCCAGCGCCCGGCGCGAGGCAGGCACCGGGCCCATGCCCATGTAGGCCGGATCCAACGCTGCGCTGGCGTAAGAGGCAATGCGCGCCAGAGGCTTGAGGCCAAGTGCTTCGGCCTTCTTGGCGCTCATCACCACCACGGCGGCCGCGCCGTCGTTGAGGCCCGAGGCATTGCCCGCCGTCACGCTGCCGGCCTTGTCGAAAGCTGGGCGCAGCCCTGCCAGGGCATCGGCGTTGGTCTTGCGGTTGATGTACTCGTCCGCGTCGAAAACGATGGGATCGCCCTTCTTCTGCGGGATCGTCACGGGCACGATCTCATCCTTGAAGCGACCGGATTCCTGGGCGGCCGCGGCCTTCTGCTGCGAGGCCAGCGCCAGCGCGTCCTGCTCGGCACGGCTGATGCCGTACTGCCTGGCCACGTTCTCGGCGGTGATGCCCATGTGGTACTGGTTGTAGACGTCCCACAGGCCGTCGGTGATCATGGAATCGATCATCGACCAGTTGCCCATGCGCTGGCCATCGCGCGAACCGGGCAGCACGTGCGGCGACAGGCTCATGCTTTCCTGGCCACCGGCGATCACGATGTCCGAATCACCATCGCGGATGGCCTGGGCAGCCAGCATCACGGCCTTGAGGCCCGAGCCGCACACCTTGTTGATGGTGTAGCCCGGCACGCCCTGCGGCAGGCCCGACTTGATCACAGCCTGGCGGGCCGGGTTCTGGCCGCAGCCGGCCTGCAGCACCTGGCCCAGGATGACCTCGTTGATCTGCTCGCCAGCCAGGCCCGTGCGCTTGAGCAGGTCCTGGATGACGATGGCACCCAGCTCGGCGGCGGGTGTCTTGGCCAGAGTGCCGCCGAACTTGCCCACTGCTGTGCGGGAAGCGGCAACGATCACGATGTCGGTCATGGGGTTCTCCTTCAGGGGGTCAAGCCTGCTGGCCACTCGGGCCTACCTTAGCAGGCATATCGCAAAAATCACGCCCGGCGCTTGACATAACGCCCCGGGGCAGGCTCGATCGCGGGATAGTCCTTACTTCCCGGCGCTGCCGGCGCCTTGATCCAGCGGCCGCCGTGTTCGTCCAGCCACGCAGCCCAGGTCGGCCACCAACTGCCGGGCTGTTCATCCGCCGCCTGCAGCCAGTCGGCCGGCTTGGCCGGCAGCGAGCCAGCACCGGCCCGCGTCTGCCAGAAGCTGCGCTTCTTTTTCTCGGGCGGGTTGATCACGCCAGCGATGTGGCCCGAGGCGCCCAGCACGAAGGTGGTCGGCCCACCCACCAGCTGCGTGGAAGCGTAGGCGCTGTCCCAGGGCACGATGTGGTCTTCGCGCGAGCCATACACGAAGGTCGGCATGGTCAGGCGGCGCAGGTCCAGTGGCGTGCCACACACCTTCAGGGCGTTGGGCTGCTTGAGCTTGTTCTCGAGGTAGGTGTTGCGCAGGTACCAGCAGTACATCGGGCCAGGCAGGTTGGTGCTGTCGCTGTTCCAGTACAGCAGGTCGAAGGCGGGCGGAGTCTCGCCTTTGAGGTAGTTGCCCACCACGTAGTTCCACACCAGGTCGTTGGCCCGCAGGAACGAGAAGGTGGTCGCCAGTTCGCTGCCCTTCATCAGACCGCCGCCCTGAGGGCTCTGCGCGCCGATGGTGAGTTCGCGCATGTGCACCAGGGCTTCGTCCACGAAGACATCGATCGTGCCCGTGTTGACGAAATCCAGGAAGGACGTGAGCAGCGTCAGGCTGGCCACGGGGTGTTCGTCGCGCGCGTCGAGCACGGCCAGCGCCGAAGCCAGCAGCGTGCCGCCGATGCAGAAGCCCAAAGCGTTGATCTGTTCGGCGCCGGTGATGTCCTGCACGGCCTGGATGGCACGCATCACGCCCTGCTCGGTGTAGTCGTCCCAGGTGGCCTGCGCCAGGCTCTCGTCGGCATTGACCCAGCTGACGATGAACACGCGCTGCCCTTGCGACAGGGCGTAGCGCACCAGCGAGTTGTCAGGCTGCAGATCGAGGATGTAGTACTTGTTGATGCACGGCGGCACCAGCAGGAAGGGCCGCTCACGCACTTTCTCGGTCAGCGGCTTGTACTCGATCAGCTGGAAGAAAGGGTTCTCGAAGACCACGGTGCCTGCGGTGGTGGCCACGTTGCGGCCCACCTCGAACACGGATTCGTCGGTCTGCGACATGTGACCCTGGCGGATGTCGCCCAGCAGGTGTTGGATGCCCTGCTTGAGGCTTTCGCCCTGGGTGTCCAGCGCCAGCTTCTGGGCCTCGGGGTTGAGCGCCAGGAAGTTGGACGGCGAAGACGCATCCACCCACTGCTGCACGGCGAAGCGCACGCGCTCACGGGTCTTGTCATCGCCCTGCAGGCTGTCGGCCAGTTGCTTGAGCGTGCTGGCATTGAGCAGGTACATCGAGGCCATGAAGGCCGAGCCGGGCTGGCGTGTCCATTCGGGCGAGGCGAAGCGGCGGTCCTTCAGCGCGATGGACTCGGGCTGGGTGAGCGCGCGGTTCCACAGGTCGGCCGCTTGCTGCAGGTAATCCTGCTGGATCTTGCTCAGGCGATCGGGTGCCACGCTCAGGCTGGCCACGGATTGCGCCAGCGCGCCGACCTCCTGTGCCACGGTTTCGACAGCATCGACCGCCTGGCCGACCGGTGGCAGGTCGAATGCGTTCGCGGCATCCGCCGATTGGGCTTGCGATGCGTTGGCGGCACGGGCGCGGGCGGTGCCGGCCGGCTTGTCCTTGATCGGAGACGCGGCCGTGCGCGCGCGCGGCTGGGGCACGGCCTTCAATGGCGCAGCGGTCGAGGGACCGGTCTTGTCGGACGAAGCAGGCTTCTTGACCGCGGCAGATGCGCGGCGCCGGGGTGTGGCGGCCATAGGTCTCCTCTTAGGGCTCTTTCAACGTGAAGGCGTCGTTGAGAGACGCGATATATGCCTGCCTATTCTGGGCCGTTTTTTCCCGGGGCAACGACACAAGCCCTGGTTTTACGCGGATTTGCGCGATGGTTTGATGACCGCAGACAACAACCCGCGCGATGGCCTTACCGCCTCGTCCCGACATGACGCACTGCGGTCACAATGACCCCCATGTGGATCGTGGTGATTGCGTGGATGTATGTGGCCGTGATGATGGCGGTGGCCGAAGCGTTCGGCCCGCAAGGCTCCATCCTGGGCGGCCTGTTCACACTGCTGCTTTATGGCGTGGCGCCACTGGCCCTGGTGATCTACCTGATGAACACGCCCATGCGGCGGCGACGACTGCACGAGGCGGAAGCCCGGGCCGCCGTGGCCGGGGCCTCAGCCGACTCAGGACCTGTCCAGCCAGATGCAGGCGGCCTGCCGGCCGGTGACGCCATCGCGCCGGAACGAAAAGAACCGTGAGGCATCGCTGACGGTGCACCACTGCCCGCCGGCCACATGCTTGATGCCCAGCGCGGCCAGCCGATGCCGCGCCAGCCCCGCCAGATCGGCCAGCCATTTGCCTGACGCGCCTGCCCCGGGCGATGAGGCCGACGCCGAACTGGCCACAGGCTTGAACAGCGATGTGGCCGGCGCTTGCGGATCGACCCCGAAGCCCTGCAACACATCGGCGCCCACCTCGAAGGCCGTCGGGCCGATGCAGGGGCCCAGCCAGGCTTGCAGTTCAGAGGGATCGCTGTCCGTGCCTTCACACAGGGCCGCCACGCCGGCTTCCAGCACGCCCTGCCCCGCCATGGCACCAGCGCCCGCCAGGCCACGCCACCCCGCATGCAGGGCCGCCACACCGCGCTGCCCGGGTGCCGCCAGCAGCACGGGCAGGCAATCGGCCACCATCACCGTGCAGGCCACGCCAGGCTCGGTCGTCCAGCTGCCGTCGGCCTGCACCGGCTCAGCCGGATTCCAGGCTTGTCCGTCGACCAGCCAGCCTCCGGCCTCGCCCTGCCCCAGCCGCACCACGCGGCGGCCGTGCACCTGGGTCAGCCAGAAGGGATGCGCGCCCAGCGCGTTCGCCAGGGCACGACGATGGGCCGCCACGGTAGTCGGGTCATCGCCGACATGGTCTCCAAGGTTGACATCGTCGTAAGGTGCCTGGCTGGGTTCGGGCAGGTCACCCGGCAGACGATCCGCCAGGCCCACCGGCCAGTGGCGCGTGCTCATCCACGCCCGCACCCCGGGCCGCGCGGGCCAGACCAGGGGCCCCAGGGCGTCATCGCTTGTATCGAGGTGCTCGGTCATGGCGTAAAGCTAGGGTCAAAGAAGCCTCCATGCAGGCTTGGGCCACTGAAAGCGGACAGCCCCTGCCAGGCTCGGGGCTAAGATGCCGCCCCGATGCTACCCCGTTCCTCCCCTCAGGCCACACGCGCCCATGCACGGCGGGCCAAGGCACTGCACTGGCCGGTGCAGCCGGTCTCGCCGGCGCTGCGCCGCTGGCTGAAGGCGCCCGGCTCGCTGACCGCCCGCCTGCGCGCCCTGGGCACCGTGCACGTCGAGGTGATGAGCCAGGGCACGAAGCGACTGTGGCCCGCCGAGCGCCGCCTGTTGCGGCAGACCAGTGGCCATGTCCGCGAAGTCATCCTGTGCGTGGACGGCCAGCCCATGGTGTGGGCGCGCAGCGTGACCACGCCCCGCGCCTTGAAAGGCCCCTGGAAGGCCCTGAAGGGCCTGGGCACCCGCCCCCTGGCCGAACTGCTGTTCAGCCATGCCCGGGTTCGACGCGGCCGCCTGGCTCAACATGGCTGGCAACGTACAGGCCCCCAGCAGGCCCGTGCGCGGCGCGACTGGCAGCGCCTGGCCAGACGCCCGAACCACCCCGCGATCACGACCGAGCCACCAGGCTGGGCCCGCCAATCGGTGTTCTGGCACCACGGGGCGCCGCTGCGGGTGATGGAGTCTTTCGCGCCGTGCGTGCGGGGCCATTTCACCCCTTGAATTTCACCCCTTGAGACAGTGGCGATCGCGCCATGGGCATGCTCTACACTGGACACCATGCATTTTTCACGGCGCATCGAGCATTGCCCCATGTGTGGCACCCGGGTCGACCATCGCATCCCTGATGACGACAACCGGGAACGAGCCGTGTGCCCCTCCTGCGGGCACATCCAGTATGTCAACCCGCTGAACGTGGTGGGCACCCTGCCCGTCTGGGGTGACCAGATCCTGCTGTGCCGCCGAAACATCGAGCCGCGCAAGGGTTACTGGACACTGCCGGCAGGGTTCATGGAACTGGGCGAGACTTGCGAGGAAGGCGCCCGCCGGGAAACCGATGAAGAAGCAGGCGCGCGCATCGAGATGCAGGGCCTGTACTGTGTGCTGGATGTGGTCAGTGCCGGGCAGGTGCACCTGTTCTACCGCGCACGCCTGCTGGACACCGATTTCAACCCCGGCCCCGAAACCATCGAGGCCAAGTTGTTCACCGAAGCCGAGATACCCTGGCAGGAACTGGCTTTCCGGACGGTGAAACTGACGCTGGAGCGCTTCTTCGCTGATCGACGTGCGGGTCAATTTGGCGTGCATTGTGCCGATATCCGCTGAACGACACTGTTGACTCTCAGCGCGATGCTCCCTCAAGGGGACGCGCCACAGGCTCATGAACGCACCTGACAAACCGCAGGCAGGCCCCCTCGCCCCGACCGAAGGCCCCACGCCGCCCGAGGCCAGCACGGCCTTGCGGCTGCGCGAGGATCTGATCGCCCCCGATCCCCTGCTCGATTGCCTGATCGAGGTCTGCCGCCTGCATGGCCTGAGCGCCTCGCGCGCCTCGCTGTCGGCCGGGCTGCCGCTGGACAAGGGCCCCCTGAGCCTGACCCTGGCCGAGCGTGCCGCCGCCCGCGCCGGCCTGGCCACACGCGTGCAGCGTCTGCCGCTGGACCAGATCGACGCCCTCACGCTGCCGGCCATCCTGCTGCTGCAGGGCAACCATGCCTGCGTGTTGCTGGGGCGGGAAGCTGATGGCCGCCTGCGCGTGCTGTTCCCAGAGACTGGCCAGGGTGCCCTGACGCTGGCCGCCGAGGAATTGGCAGCCCGCTTCAGCGGCGTGGTGTTGTTCGCCCGGCCGCACTTCCGTTTCGATGAACGCGCGCCCGAGGTGCGCGCCACCCGCGCTGGCCACTGGTTCTGGGGTGCGGTGCTGGCCCAGCGCTTTGTCTACAAGGATGTGCTGTGGGCCGCGCTGCTGGTCAACCTGTTCGCACTGGCCTTCCCGCTGTTCTCCATGAACGTGTACGACCGCGTCGTGCCCAACCATGCCGTCGAGACCTTGTGGGCCCTGGCCGTGGGCGTGGCCCTGGTACTGGGCGGCGATCTGTTCATGCGCCTGCTGCGCAGCCACTTTGTGGACGAGGCCAGCGCCCGCATCGACGTGAAGATCTCGGCACGCCTGATGGAAAGCGTGCTGGGCATGAAGCTGGAAAACCGGCCGCAGTCGGTGGGCTCCTTCGCGTCCAATTTGCGCGGCTTCGAGCAGGTGCGCGATTTCATCGCGTCGAGCACCGTCACCGCGCTGATCGACCTGCCCTTCGGCCTGCTGTTCGTGGCCGTGATCGCCTGGATCTCACCCTGGCTGGTGATCCCGGTGGTGATCGTGTTCCTGACCGTGCTGGTGGCCGGCTACGTGCTGCAGCACCGCCTGCATGAGCTGTCTCAGACCACCTACCAGGCCTCGGCCCAGCGCAACGCCACCCTGGTGGAGAGCCTGACCGGCATCGAGACCATCAAGGCCCAGGGCGCCGAGAGCGTGATCCAGTCGCGCTGGGAGCGTGCCAACGAGTTCCTGGCCGCCACCAACGTGAAGATGCGCGGGCTGTCGTCCAGCGCGATGTACAGCACCTCGACACTGCAGCAGCTGGTGTCGGTCGCCATCGTGATCATCGGTGTGTACCTGATCACCGACAAGAGCCTGACCATGGGCGGCCTGATCGCCGCCAACATGCTGGCCGGTCGCGCGCTGGCACCGGCCGGGCAGATCGTGGGCCTGTTGATGCAGTACCAGGGCGCCCGCACCGCGCTCGAATCGCTCGAACAGATCATGGCCAACCCGGTCGAACGGCCGGCGGACAAGACCTTCATCCAGCGCCGCGAGCTCAAGGGCGAAATCGAGTTCCGCAACGTGTCCTTCGCCTACCCGAACCGGCAGGATGCGGCGCTCGATGGCGTGAGCTTCAAGATCAACCCCGGCGAGAAGGTGGCTTTCATCGGCAAGGTGGGTTCGGGCAAGACCACGATCCAGAAGCTGGTGCTGGGCCTGTACCAGCCCAAGGAAGGCTCGGTGCTGCTCGACGGCATCGACATGCGCCAGCTCGACCCGGCCGACGTGCGCCGCAACCTGGGCTATGTCTCGCAGGACGTGACCCTGTTCTACGGCTCGCTGCGCGAGAACATCACCTTCGGCATGCCCCACGCGGTGGACGAGTCCGTGGTGGCCGCGGCCGAGATGGCCGGCATGACCGATTTCGTGCACCGCCACCCGCAGGGCTTCGACATGCAGGTGGGCGAGCGCGGCGAACTGCTCTCGGGCGGCCAGCGCCAGAGCGTGGGCATTGCCCGCGCCGTGCTGCACAACGCCCCGCTGCTGCTGCTCGATGAGCCCACCAGCGCGATGGACTTCTCCACCGAAGCCTACGTGACGCAGCGCATGGCCGAATTCGCCCAGGGCAAGACGGTGCTGCTGGTCACGCACCGCACCTCGATGCTGTCCTTCGTGGACCGCGTGATCGTGGTCGACCAGGGCAAGATCGTGGCCGATGGCCCGCGCGAACGCATCCTGCAGGCGCTGTCTGCCGGCCGCATCGCACGGGCAAGCTGAGGAGGCGCCGACATGATGAACAAGCTCATGAACGCCGGCAAATCCGTGCTGGGCCTGCTCGAAGCCATCCGCGTGCGCGTAGCCCCCATCACCGACCGAGTCATAGACCGCATCACCGGCCCGCGCGTATCGCCCGCCACGGCCGCCGATGCCGGCATGCGCAATTTCGAGCTGCAGGCCGACGCGGTGATGTCCACCGCCACGACCTACCGCGCCCAGACGCTGGTGCGCACAGCCCTGCTGATCGTGGTGCTGCTGATCGTGTGGGCCACGTTTGCCCATGTCGATGAGGTGACCAAGGGCGAGGCCAAGGTCGTACCCTCCAAGCAGCTGCAGGTGATCCAGGCGCTGGACGGCGGCGTGGTGACCGAGATCAAGGTGCAGGAAGGCCAGGTCGTCGAGGCCGGCCAGCTCCTGCTGCGGATCGACGAGACGCGCGCCACCTCCGGCGTGCGTGAAAGCGCCGCCCAGACCTTCTCGCTCAAGGTCAAGTCCATCCGCCTCAAGGCACTGGCCGAAGGCACGAGCTTCGTGCCCCCCATTGCCGGCGGCCCGGAAGAGCAGCGCGTGGTCGACGAGGAAAGCCAGCTCTACGACTCCAAGCGCTCGGAGCTGTCGGCCCTGGTCGGCATCAGCCAGCAGCAGCTGGCCCAGCGCCAGCAGGAGCTTTCCGAGGTGCGCGCAAAACGTGAATCGGCCACGCGCAGCCTGGAGCTGTCGCAGCAGGAGCTGAGCAAGACGCGCCCCCTGCTGGCCACCGGCGCCGTCTCCGAGGTGGAAGTGCTGCGCCTGGAGCGCGACGTGACCCGCGCCCGCGGCGACATGGAACAGGCCGGCGCCCAGAGCGCCCGCGTGCAGGCCTCCATCGCCGAAGCCTCGCGCAAGATCCAGGAAACCGAGCTGTCCTTCCGCAACGAGGCGCGCAAGGAACTGTCCGAAACACTGGGGCGACTGAACAGCCTGACCGAAGGCGCCGTGGCCCTGGTCGACAAGGTGGACAAGGCGCAGGTGAAATCGCCCGTGCGCGGCCGCGTGCAACGCCTGATGGCCAACACCGTGGGTGGCGTGGTGCAGCCCGGTAAGGACATCGTCGAGATCGTGCCGCTGGACGACGCCCTGGTGCTGGAGGCCAAGATCCAGCCCAAGGACATCGCCTTCATCCACCCGGGGCAGAACGCCACCGTGAAGTTCACGGCGTACGACTTCTCCATCTACGGCGGCCTGGACGCCCAGGTCGAGAACATCAGCCCGGACACCATCACGGACGAGCGCGGTGTGAACACTTATTACGTGGTGCGTGTCCGCACCGCGCAGCCCAATTTCGGTGAAAAGATGCCCATCATCCCGGGCATGACGGCCGAAGTGGACATCCTCACCGGCAAGAAAACGGTGATGTCCTACCTGCTCAAGCCCGTGCTCAAGGCCAAGACCTACGCCCTGCGCGAGCGCTGAAACCGTGCGTCAGGGCCTGGGAAGGCCCTGCGCGCAACATGCCCTTCCTGCGCACAAATCCGTGCGCAATTCCTTCATTTCCGGCCCAGGCTGCCGAAATAGCGGCCAGCTTGAGCCATGGGTTCGTCCGTCGTGACGCGGGGCTTGCGGATGCAAGACGACGCGGACGACCTGACGGAGGGGCTTAAGCGCACAAATATCCGGTCCAGCAGTGCACTAGTTCTCAGGCGCCCAGCGTCAACCCCTTGCTCGCGGGGGATGCAGACTTCAATCTAGAGCCCGGCCGGTTGTTACGTTTCGAGAGGATTTCCATGGTCACCACCGCACAAGTGCCCGTCGGCACCGTCAGCAGCCTGAAGGGCAATGTCAGCGTCATCCCCGCCACCGGCGGCCCGGCCCGTCCCCTGCAAGTCGGCGATGTCATTCACCCCGGCGATCGCATCATCTCTGCGGCTGGCGCCCAGATCCAGGTGAAGGATGCGGAAGGCAAGCTGTGGGCCCCTCGTGACAATGCACCCCTGAACACCACGGCCGCAGACGACGCCGCTACGGCCTCGAAACCCGACGCTGGCACCGCCAAGGCCAAGACGGCCGCCACGGTGCTGGGCGCTGGCGACAACCTCGACGACGTGATCGCTGCCGTGAACACCGGCAACGAAGAAGACGCGACCGCGGCCGGTCTGGCCGGCGGCGGCGGTGGCGGCACGCTGGGCGAAGGCCTGCGCGTGGACCGCGTGACCGAAGTCGTCAGCCCGCAAGAATTCAACTACGGCACGGGTGACCGCACCCAGGCGCAGGATGCCGACACGGCGGTACCGCTGGTCGATGCCAACGATGCGCCGGTGATCACCGACACGCCCACCGATCCTGACCGCCCCACGACCTCCTTCGACCCGACCACCGGCAACTACAACGTCACCACGCCCGAGGACACCCCGGTGTCCGGCCAGGTCAAGGCCACCGACGCCGATGGCGACCCGCTGACCTACACCCTGGGCGGCACCTCTCCGGCCCACGGCACCGTGGTCGTCAACGCGGACGGCACCTGGACCTACACCCCCGGCAAGGACTACAACGGCAGCGACGCCTTCACCGTGATCGTGTCCGACGGCCGCGGTGGCACCGCCACATCCACCGTGTCGATCGGCATCACGCCCGTGAACGACCCGCCGGTCATCACCGATGTGCCCAACGATCCGGATCACCCCGGCACCACCTTCGATCCGACCACCGGCAACTACCAGCTCACCACGCCTGAAGACACGCCCGTGTCCGGCCAGGTCAAGGCCACCGATGTCGATGGCGATGCGCTGACCTTCACCCTGGGCAGCAAGAGCCCGGCCAACGGCACCGTCGTCGTCAACCCTGACGGCACCTGGACATACACACCCAACAAGGACTACAACGGCTCCGACAGCTTCACCGTGCTCGTGAGCGACGGCCATGGCGGCTTCGCCACGTCCACCGTCAGCATCGGCATCACCCCCGTCAACGACCCGCCCGTGATCACCGATATCCCCGGTGATCCCAACACGCCCGACTACACCGGCTTCGATCCCCAGACCGGCAACTACAACGTCACCACGCCAGAGGACACTCCCATCTCCGGCCAGGTCAAGGCCACCGATGTCGATGGCGATGTGCTGACCTTCGCCCTGGGCAACAAGAGTCCCGCCAACGGCACCGTCGTCGTCAACCCCGACGGCACCTGGACCTACACGCCCAACAAGGATTACAACGGCTCCGACAGCTTCACCGTGCTCGTGAGCGACGGCCATGGCGGCTTCGCCACGTCCACCGTCACCATCGGCATCACGCCGGTGAATGACCCGCCCGTGTTCACCGATCCGGACGTGCCGAACCAGAACTTCGACCCGACCACGGACACCTACAAGATCTCCACCTCGGAAGACACGAAGGTGGTGGGCAAGGTGGCCGCCACGGACGTGGACGGCGACACCCTGACCTTCGCCCTGGGCGATACCAAGCCGACCCACGGCACCGTGGAGATCGCCGCCGATGGCAGCTACACCTACACGCCGAGCAAGGACTATGCAGGCAGCGACAGCTTCACCGTGGTGGTGGACGACGGCCATGGCGGCAAGGTCACCTCGACGGTGACAGTGAACATCGCCCCGGTGGCCGACATCCCTCTGGTCACCGTGTCGCTCGGCAAGGCCAGCCCTGACGTCGTGACGATCACCAAGGACAACGCCACGGCCACAGACCTTGGCTTCAAGGTCACCGCCACCAATTTCGACGGCTCCTCCGGCGCAGTCAGCGCTGTGAACGGAAGCAAGGTGGCCGGCTTCGGTGTCGCTGGCAGTGTCTCCCCGGACACGGGGAACGATGGCGAGCCCACCGAACTGGGATACGACAGCGCCACCCAGCATTCTGAAAAGCTGTCCATTGCCTTCGACCACCCGGCCAGCAGCGCCACGGTCCAGTTCTCGTGGCTGTCGCCGACGGAGCATGCCGCCTACACCTTGTACGACGCCAATGGCAATGTCATCGGCAGCGGCGTGGTCACCGGCATCACCGACCAGATCGACCCTGCGATCACGCTCAAGGCCGACAACGGCACCCCGATCAGCCGCATCGATTTCACGGCACCTGGAACCCATGACGACTACCTGATCAACAACGTCACCTACGTCAAGAGCGAGAGTATTCCGATCAGCGTGACGGCCACGCCAACCGACATCGATTACTCCGAGCATGTCAGCGCCCTGGTGATTTCGGTGCCTGGCGATGCCACGCTGTCGGCGGGCACGAAGAACCCGGACGGCACCTGGACCCTGCCGCTGTCGAGCAGCGCCGACTACCAGGTGGTGATCGACCCTGTCACGCATGCGGTCACGGTCACCGGCCTGGTCATGACCCTGCCCAGCGACTACGTGGGTGACATCAAGGTCACCGTCACGGCGACCGTGTACGACACCGTCACCAACGTGACCGCGCAAGGCAGCGGCTCGGCGGAAAACAACGTGCCGGAGCTCACCGATCCGGACGTGCCTGGCCAGACCTTCGACCCGGTCACGGGCAACTACAAGGTCACCACGGACGAGGACACCCCCGTCTCCGGCCGGGTCAAGGCCACCGACGCCGATGGCGACACCCTGACCTACACCCTGGGCGGCACCAGCCCGGCCCATGGCAACGTGGTGGTCAATGCCGATGGCACCTGGACCTACACCCCGGGCAAGGACTACAACGGCAGTGACAGCTTCACCGTGCTGGTCGATGACGGCCATGGTGGCAAGGCCACCTCCACCGTCACCATCGGCGTCAACCCGGTCAATGACCCGCCCGTCATCACCGACACGCCGACCAACCCCGACCATCCCGGCACCACCTACGACCCGACCACCGGCAACTACAAGGCCACCACGCCCGAAGAAACGCCCGTGTCCGGCCAGGTCAAGGCCACCGATGTGGATGGCGACACGCTGACCTACTCGCTGGGCAACAAGAGCCCGGCCAACGGCACCGTGCTCGTCAAGGCCGATGGCACCTGGACCTACACGCCCAACAAGGACTACAACGGTTCCGACAGCTTCACCGTGCTGGTCGATGACGGCCATGGCGGCAAGGCCACCTCCACGGTCACCATCGGCGTGACACCGGTGAACGATCCGCCCGTCATCACCGACGAGCCCACGAACCCCGATTTCCCGGGCATCAACTACGACCCGAGCACCGGCAACTACAAGGCCTCCACGCCTGAAGACACACCGGTCTCCGGCCAGGTCAAGGCCACCGACGTCGATGGCGACACGCTGACCTTTGCCCTGGGCAACAAGAGCCCCGCCAACGGCACCGTCGTCGTCAACACTGACGGCACCTGGACCTATACGCCCGCCAAGGACTACAACGGCTCCGACAGCTTCACCGTGACCGTCAGTGACGGCCATGGCGGTACCGCCACGTCCACCGTCACCATCGGCATCACGCCGGTGAACGACCCGCCCAAGCTCGACGACCCAGACAACCCCAATTTCGATCCCGCCACCGGCAACTACAGCCTGACCACGCCTGAAGACACGCCCGTGTCCGGCCACGTCAAGGCCACCGATGTCGATGGCGACACCTTGACCTACACCCTGGGCAACAAGAGCCCCGCCAATGGCACCGTGGTCGTCAATGCTGACGGCACCTGGACCTACACCCCGGGCAAGGACTACAACGGCAGCGATGTCTTCACCGTGCTGGTCAGCGATGGCCACGGCGGCTTCGCCACCTCCACCGTCACCATCGGCGTCACGCCGGTGAACGATCCGCCCGTCATCACCGACACGCCCACCGACCCCAACCAGCCTGGCGGCGGCAACGGCTTCGATCCGAGCACGGGCAACTACAAGGTCACCACGCCTGAGGACACCCCCGTCTCTGGCCAGGTCAAAGCCACCGACGTCGATGGCGACGTGCTGACCTACACCCTGGGCAACAAGAGCCCGGCCAACGGCACCGTGGTCGTCAACCCCGATGGCACCTGGACCTACACGCCCGCCAAGGACTACAACGGTTCCGACAGCTTCACCGTGCTGGTCAGCGACGGCCATGGCGGCACCGCCACGTCCACCGTCACCATCGGCGTCACGCCAGTGAACGACCCGCCCAAGCCCGAAGACCCGACCGATCCCAACTTCGATCCGGTCACCGGCACCTACAGCGTCACCACGCCCGAGGACACGCCCGTCAAGGGCCAGGTCAAGGCCACCGACGCTGATGGCGACCCGCTCACCTACACCCTGGGCGGCACCAAGCCGGCTCACGGCACCGTGGTGGTCAACGGCGACGGCACCTGGACCTACACGCCCGCCAAGGACTACAACGGCTCGGACGTCTTCACCGTGACGATCAGCGACGGTCATGGCGGCACCGCCACCTCGACCGTCAAGATCGGCGTCACGCCCGTCAACGACAACCCGACCGCCAACCCCGACCAGGTCACCGTGGCCGAGGACAGCGTGGTCACCTTCGATCCGCGCAGCAACGACAGCGATGTGGACGGCGACAGCCTGAGCATCACCGCCGTGAACGGCCACGCCATCAGCACCACCACCCCCGTGGTGCTGCCGGAAGGCACGATCAGCCTGAACGGCAACGGCACGCTGACCTTCACCCCGGCGCCCAACTACAACGGCACCCTGTCGCTGAGCTACACCATCTCCGATGGCCATGGCGGCACGGCCGAAGCGCCCATCACCATCGACGTCACGCCGGTGGATGACGTGGCCGTGGTCGGCTCCGGTTCGGTCAGCCTCTCGGAAGAAGGCCTGGCCGGCGGCATCGCCGACAACACCGGCAGCCCCGACACCACCAACGCCACCTCGGCCTCCGGCAAGCTCACGGTGACCGACATCGACGGCGGCAGCAACACCCTCACGCTGTCCGGCCCCTCGGGCCTGACCAGTGGTGGCGCGGCCATCACCTGGAGCGGCAAGGGCACCGTGGACAACCCGCTGGTCGGTTCGGCCGGTGGCAAGACCATCATCACCGCCAGCATCGACAGCAACGGCAACTACCAGGTCAGCCTGCAAGGCCCCGTCGACCACGCCAACCCCAACGCCGAAGACGTGCGCAGCATCCAGCTGACCGTCCAGGCCAGCAACGGCGTGGCCACCTCCACCGGCACGCTCACGCTCAACATCGAGGATGATTCGCCCGCCAGCGGCAACCAGACGCAGTACGTCAGCCCCGCCACGCAATCGACCAACGTGATGCTGATCGTCGACGTGTCCGGCAGCATGCAGAACGCCCTGGCCGACACCACCGTCAATGGCCTGAAGGCCACCATCAAGGGCCTGCTGGACCAATATGGCGAACTGGGCGATGTGCGCGTGCAGATCGTCACCTTCTCGGACTCGGCCTCCGCCCGCGCCACCTGGATGACCCTGGCCGACGCCAAGACCTTCGTCGACAAGCTCAGCGCCAACGGCAGCACCAACTACGACGCGGCCCTGGCCTCGGCGCAGTCGGGCTTCAACGCCTCCGGCAAGCTGGCCGGCGCGGTCAACGTGTCCTACTTCTTCTCGGATGGCGAGCCCACCAAGAACAAGGAAGTGGACACCGGCAGCGACAAGACGAAGTGGGAATCCTTCCTCAAGGCCAACGACATCGACAGCTACGCCATGGGCATCAACGGTGCCAGCTCGTCGAACCTCAAGTACTTGGAGCCGATCGCCTACAACGGCGCCAGCGAAACCGAGCGCCCGGCCGTCATCCTGACCAGCAACACCGCCGTCAAGACCTACCTGGACAACAGCGTGGTCACCGTGGAGCACGGCAGCCTGGCCAGCCTGGCCGGCGCCGATGGCCTCAAGGCCGTCACCGCCTTCTCGGCGGCCAACCAGACCTCGTCCAACTACGACGCGGCTACCGGCATCCAGACGATCACGCTCAGCTCGGGCAGCCGCATCGAGCTGAACCTGTCCACGGGCGAGTACACCTACACCCGCCCGGCTGGCAACACCGGCGACACCTTCAGCTACACCATCGTCGACAAGGATGGCGACAAGGGCAGCGGCACGCTGACCCTGACCACCGTCAACCACGCGCCGGAAGGCACGAACGGCACCGTCACCCTGGCCGAGGACACCAGCTACCACCTGCAGGTGTCGGACTTCGGCTTCAAGGACAGCGATGCCGGCGACCGCCTGAGCGCCGTGCGCATCGACACCCTGCCCACTGATGGCACGCTCACGCTGGGCGGCAAGGCCGTGGTGGCTGGCCAGGTCATCGCCGCAGGCGACATCGGCTCGCTGGTGTTCAAGCCCGACGCCAACGAGAACGGCGCCACCTACGCAAAGATGACCTTCTCGGTCGCCGACCGCGCAGGTGTCTATGACAGCACCCCCAACACGCTGACCTTCAACGTGACGCCGGTGAACGACGCGCCCATTGCCCGCATCGCCTCGCATGGCGGCCTGCTGGGCCTGGTGGACGTGTCGGTCGATCCGATCCTGAACTTCAGCAGCCAGCAGCACCTGGGTGTCTACGATGTGGACAACAACCTGACCCGCATCGACGTGTCGGTCAAGAACCTGCTGTCGGTGGGCGGCCTGGCCAACGACATCCTGGGCCTGATCGGCCTGGGCGGTGACCACAGCAAGCTGACCATCGACACGGCCCTGGCCCAGAGCTACGGCTTCACGATCAGCGGCAACGACACCCGCCACATCGTGATCACCTCGGCCACGGCCGGCGGCACGGTGGACTACAGTCTGGTCAACAAGCTGCTGGCCACGCTGACGTATGACCCGGCTGAACTGCTGGGCATCTCGGCCGACCTGCTGCCCAAGATGACGATCAAGGCCACGGATGCCTTCGGCCTGTCCAGCACGGACACCGCCTCGGCCGGCCTGATCTCGGTGCAAGTGGACACCATCCAGGATGTGCTGGATACCAAGGTGAGCGTGTCCGCCAGCGCCACGGTCGACTCGGCGGTGACACTGACCCACGACGCGCTGACCGGCGAGTTCACGCATGCCATCGACGAGGGCCTGACCGTGTCGACCCCGCTGACGCTGACCGGCCACTCGGCTGCGTCCGATGTGTTCGCCTGGAGCCTGTCCGACCACGGCACGGCCTCGGCTGGCGCTGGCACCAACGGCGCCACGCTGAACGCCACGCACGCGGTCGACACCATCGTCGACTTCGACACCGCGGCCCGCTCCGCCGGTGGCGACGTGCTGGATCTGCGCGATCTGCTGAGCGGCGAGCACACGGTGGGCGGCACGGGCAACCTGAGCCAGTTCCTGGACTTCGACACGACCAGCAACCCGGGCTCGACCATCGTGCACGTGAGCTCGACGGGGGGGTTCACGGCGGGCTACGACGCCAAGGCCGAAGACCAGACCATCGTGCTGCAGAACGTGAACCTGCGCGGTGATCTGGGCCTGGGCGCTTCGGCCAGCGACAACCAGGTGATCGCCGAGCTGATGACACGCGGCAAGCTGCTGGTGGACAACCACTGAGGCGGCGGATCCCGGGGGGGGCTTCGGCCCTTCTGGATGCGCCCTGGGAGCCCGCCACGTTGGCGGGCTTTTTCTTTGGGGCTCCACTTTCGCTGCGGTGTTCGCTGCCCTTCGACGGCCCCGCGCCTTGTCGGCACAGTGCGGAGCGCGGGATGTGGGGGTGGCGGGCAGAGACAGGCGCGCAGTGGTTCGCAAGGTTCCTTGGGCGGCTCGCCGAGTCCGCAGGCTCGCGCGCAAAGCGCCCGAGCTTCGCGCGCAAGGCTCGGCGCCCGGTGCGCAAGCCGCCAGGCTCGACATGCCAAGGCTGAAAGACTCGTGCGCAAAGCACGGACCCTCGCGCGCAAAGCAGAAAGCCCTGCACGCAAAGCCTGGCGCTTCGCGTGCAAGGCTTTTTCAGCGATCTCATGCACCCCAAAGGCTCGCATGCAGACATCAGCGCTCGGCAGGCCGAGCTTTACGCTGTGCGCGCAAAGCTCAGAGGCTGGCGACCGAGGGTAAAGAGCAGCATCGCCTGGGCCCCGTGCCCAGACATCCGGGCCAGACAGCTTGCACACCGAGCTTCACACCCGGCCTCTGGTGCCTGTCGCGGTGCCAGCCGCTTCCCGCACGCCAGGACAGGGCCTTCGCGTGCGGCGAGCAGGGCACAAAGGGCTGAGAGGGCCCAGCATCAAGCCAGCTTCACAGCCGGCCCCGTGACCCCATCGACCCCGCAAGGCCACAGCGCCCCGATGTCCTGCGCATCCATCACGCCTTCGGCATACACATGCAGGCCCAGGCTGCGCAACATGCTCACCGTGCCGCTCACAAACGCACGGCGCGCCGTGTCATGGGCCACGCCCTGCACCACCGACGCATCGAGCTTCACGTAATCCAGCCCGGCCTCGAACAGGAACTCGATGCGCGCCAGACGCTCGCCCGCATGCTCCAGACCGATGCGCACCCCCAGCGGCCGCAACTGCTTGCACAGCTCGCGCACCAGCTCGAAACGCGTCAGCGCCGCGCTCTCGGCCACCTCCAGCCACAGCGAATTGGCCGCCTGAGGCGACGCCAGCAGGTGCGCACGCAGGCGCGGCACGAAGCCGCTGTCGGCCAGCGAAGCCGGCGACAGGTTCACACCACGCGGGATGCCATCCTGCGAGATCTGCTCCAGCGCCATCACCACCGCCTGCTCGTCGATCTGCGACATCAGGCCGCAACGCAAAGCCATGGGCAGCCACACCGCGGCCGCCTCGTAAGCACCACCCGGGTCCAGCTGCAGGCGCATCGGGCACTCGTGGTGCACCAGGCGGCCATCGCGGTCCACCACCGGGAAACGCACCAGCTGGATCCGCTTGGCCGCCAGCGCCGCGCTCAGGCGACGACGCCATTCGTCCTCACCCATCGCGGGTTGGGCATGGGCCACGCTCAGGTCGGCCGTCTCCACCGCGAAGTTGCCACGGCTTTCCGCACGCGCCAGCGCCGAGTCAGCGGAAGCCAGCACCTGCGCCAGCGGCATGCCACGCGCCCAGCGGGCTGCGCCCACCACCGCCTGGCCGTTGATGGCCTGTTCGGAGAACATGCGCTTGAGTGAATCGGCCAGGTACTCGGGCTGCGGCAGCGGCGTGCCGCCTTCGCTCAGGCACACGGCGAAGTCGCCCCCGTTGAGCCGGCCCACCGCCGCCCCCGGAATGCCTTGGGTCACTTCCAGCAGCAGCTGCGCCAGGCGTTGCAGCAAGGCATCGGTCTGGCGGTGGCCCAGGTTGCGGTTCACGCCGGCCAGATCCACCAGGCGCACCAGGTAGACCACGCCCTGGGCCGGCCCGTCCTCGCTGGCCAGCGAGGCCTGCAACTGCCCCATGAAGTGCTTGCGGTGCGACAAGCCCGTCAAGGCATCGCAGTGCGCCTGCTGGCGCAGTTGCTCCACCTGCGTGGCCTGTTCATCGAACAGGTTCTTCAGCCGCGAGACCACCATGTTCATCGCCTGGCTCAGGCGCGCCAGTTCAGGCACACGCGGCTCTTCCACGGTGATGAAGCGCCGCTCCATCAGCGCCTGGGCCTGGCCCACGGTGGCGTCCAGCGGCCGGCGGATACCCCGCACCCCGAACGAGGCCAGCACGCCGGCCAGGCCGCCCAGCACGGCCAGCCACATCGCGGTCTTGAGGCTGCCTTCCCAGAGCTGGTCATAGGCAAAGCCGGAATGGCTGGTCACCTCCACCGAGCCCAGCGCACGCCAGCCATCGGTGACCTGGGCCACCCCCACGGGCGACTCGATCGGCACCATGCGCACGAACCACGCGGGGGCCTTGCCATGACCGGCACTCGGGTCAGCCTCGTGGTTGTTGATCACGGTGCCTGCCGGGTCCTTGAGCTGGATCTGCTTGTAGAAGCCCGTGTCGAACTGCGCCGACACGGCCAGGTCCATCAGGGACATGTCACCGCGCTGCTGCGACAGGCTCAGGGCCAATGACTGCGCGTTGTCCGCGTTCTTCAACCGCAACTGGGTTTCAAGGTAGCCGCGCGCCGATGCCATCCAGACACCGAAGCTGCCCAGGAAAGCCATCAGCAAGGTCACTGCCAGCAACAGCCAGATCTGACGAATCAGGGACATAGCGCCTCCTGCCAAAGCATCTTGTTCACCACCATCCTTCGGCCTTGGCTTTGCTCAGAATTTCCCGCCAGCGCGACAGGCGCGCCACCGGGTCCCCCGCGGACGACCCACCAACGCCCTGCCACAAGCCTTCGGCATTGAAGCTGAACACCGGTGCCAAGTCAGGCCGCCGCGAAGCCGGACGAATGTCCGTGATCAGGTTGTCGAGAATCAGCGGCTCAGCCGTGGGTTCCGGGTAATAGGCCAGCACCATGTGCGCCTGCACCCCACCGCCCAGCTGGGCCCTGACATAGACCATTCTCATCTTGGCAGGAGACACCCCCAAGGCGATCAGGGAAAAATACTTGGCGATGGCGTAGTCCTCGCAATCGCCCTGCCCCTTGTTCAGCAACTCCATGGGGCTGGCCCAGTAGTCCACCGCCCCCCAGGCGTCCCGGTCATCACGGAACTGCACCGTGCGGTTAAAGAAGGTGTTGATGACCTTGAGTTTTTCGTCCTCGGAGGCGTTGCCCACAGCCTCCATCTCCTGGACCAGGGCCTGCGTGCGTTGAACCGCGGCGGGGCCGAAGCGTTGGGCCGACTGCATCAGCCTGGGGCCATCCAGAGCGTTGCCATGCAGCAACAGACACAGCATCACGGTCACGCCCAAGGCCTGGGCCGTGCGCCAGGACCTGCGGCTCTGCAGGGCTTGCCACACGCCGGCCTGAGCCTCCTCGAACAGACGTGAAGCCGCCTGCCAGGGCTGGCACCACGCACGCATCGAAGGCTGCCTTGCTGGACGAGGCACTGAGGTCATCGACATGTCTTCGACCAAACCGCCGTGAACTTGACCACGATGCCTGAAAGCCCCAGGCTGGCACGCCAGTGGGCCTGCCCCCTGATCCGGCGTGCCCTGAATGTACAAATTGATGCAAGAATCTATAAGTTTTTTTGAATAAGGGGCATCCCGAGGTGTCAGGTCGCCCTGACTCATCCAACGTTGTCCGACCCAGCCGGAGGCTCACACCGTGTCCAAAACCCAAATCCGAAATGCGCTGACCGCCACCACCCTGGCCGTCATGTGTCTGGCCGTTCAAGCACAGGCGCAACAGGCCCCTGCCAGCAACAGCCTGGCTGCCGCCGCCCAGAAGGCCATCGCCAACAACCCGGAAGTCACCGCCCGTTTCAATGCCCTGCGCGCCGCTGCCAATGAGGTCGATGTGGCCCGTGGCGGCTTCCTGCCCCAGGTCAACCTGTCAGCCGACGCTGGCCCAAGCTACAACCAGTACACCAGTCGTAACCCGGAAGGCAAGTCCTTCACCAGCACAAGCGTGGCCCTGAGCGTCAACCAGGTCCTATGGGATGGCTTGTCCGTCAAGAAAGAGGTCGAGCGCCTGGGCCATGCCCGCCTGACCCGCTACTTCGAGTTCCTGAGCGCCTCGGAAGACACCGCCCTGGAGACCGCACGCGCCTACATCGACGTGCAGCGCTACCGCCGCCTGGTGTCCCTGGCCGAAGACAACTACGTGCAGCACAAGTACGTGTTCGACCAACTGGCCTCCAAGGTCAAGGCCGGCGTGGGCCGTGGTGTCGATTCGGAACAGTCCAATGCCCGTCTGGCCCTGGCCGACTCCAACCTGACCACCGAGATCGCCAACCTGCACGACGTGGCCTCGCGCTACCTGCGTGTGGTCGGTGAATCGCCCGCACCGCAACTGGCCGCCATCGGTCCCGGCACGCTGGACCGCGGCATCGCCGGCAGCAACGCCGACGCCGTGGCCCAGGCCCTGTCGCGCAACACGGCCGTGAGCGCCGCCATCGAGAACCTGCGATCGGTCGAGTCGCAGGCCGCTGGCCGCAAGAGCGCCTTCCAGCCCAAGATCGAGGCCCGTGCCCGCGCTGCTGGCGGCAACAACCTCAATGGCAACATCGACCAGCGTCGCAATGCTTCGGCCCAGTTGGTGCTGAACTGGAACCTGTACAACGGCGGTTCCGACCAGGCCCGCGTGCGCCAGTACGCCGACCTGATCAACCAGGCGGCCGACCAGCGCGACAAGGCCTGCCGCGATGTGCGCCAGACGGTGGCCATCGCCCACAACGACATCCGCAAGCTGCAGGATCAACTGGCTGCCCTGGACCGCAACGTGCTGTCCATCGAAAAGGCCCGTGACGCCTACCGCCAACAGTTCGACATCGGCCAGCGCAGCCTGCTGGACCTGCTGAACGCCGAGAACGAGCTCTACACCGCCAAGCGCGCCTACGCCAACGCCGAGGCCGACCTGCAACTGGCCTATGCCCGTACGCAAGCCGGCACCAACAGCCTGGTCTCCACGCTGGGCCTGAGCCGCACGGACGACGGCACGGGTGATCTGGCCGCCAACTGGCAGGCCGCCGATGACGCCGCCCAGCGCTGCCCTTCCACCACCGTGGCCGTGAGCGCCACGACCAAGGAAGAGCTCGATGCCCGCGCAGCCCGCCTGGCCACCCCGGCCGCCGCCGCACCGGTGCCCACCCCGGCCGTGACGCCGCAGCCCGTGGCCCCCGCCGCCGCCGTGCAGACGGTCGAGCAGCGCCTGCGTGACTGGGTCGCCGCCTGGATGGCCAAGGACGTCGAGAAGTACATGGCGTTCTACGCCAAGGACTTCGCCCCGGCCCGCATGTCGTCGGCCAAGTGGATCAGCGAGCGCCGCCGCCTGGTCGGCAAGAAGGGCCCGATCGACATCCACGTCGAGGACGTGAAGGCTCAGGCCCAAGGCCCCTACGTGGTGACCTCGTTCAAGCAGGTCTACAACTCGCAGGACTTCAAGGACAACACCCTGAAGACCCTGACGTGGCGCCCGATCAACGGCGAATGGGTGATCTTCAAGGAAAGCAACCGCTGATCCTTGGGCAGGGGGACGATGCCCGGGCCGTGCCGCCCGCATTCGTCTCCTCGCCACCACTCGATTGAGTGGTTCATTTCGAAAAGCGCCCAGTTGGGCGCTTTTTCACTGGCGCACCTGGTACGCGACCTGTACATTGGTCCGCATGGACAACACGTTCCGCGATGCCTGCATCGGCGTGTGGTGCCTGAGCTGGCACCCCGCGACGGACGACGTCCGCCTGGAAACGCTCTCGGCGGTGTTGCGCAACAACCGCGTGGCCTGGCCGGGCCAGCACAAGGCGGTGCTGGCCGTGTTCGGGCACCTGCCCGGTGATGTGATGGCCCTGCACGAGCCCGACAGCGACGAGCACCATGGCCTGACACCCACGCAAGCCTGCAACGTGTTCAGGCTGCACAGGCAGTTGGGCATGGCGCCCGCCTTCTACCCGGTCGCGATCGAAAGCGCGGAACGCTGGCACTGGCTCACCACGGCCTGATCCATCAGCCCAGAGCTTGAACCTCTGGCACCACATCGCCCGCAAGATGTCCCGCCCATTGGCGCGGATGCTGCGCAGCGACTGAATCGAATGTTAAATTCGAAACGAACCCACGCAATTTGTCTGCTTCGGCTTTGGCCTGTCACGGCTCAAGGCCCGCTTCGGCTTGCTGTTGAAGCCTCGCTCTTGAAAGGACCCTCGCCCCGATGCACCATGAACTCAGCCTCATCACCACCCTGGCGGTCGGCTTCGGCCTGGCCCTGATCTTCGGGTTCATCGCAACACACCTGAAGATGCCAGCCCTGGTGGGCTATCTCTTCGCCGGCATCGTGATCGGGCCGACGACGCCTGGCTACGTGGCCGACATGGAGATCGCCGCGCAACTGGCCGAGATCGGGGTGATGCTGCTGATGTTCGGCGTGGGGCTGCACTTCTCGCTGGGCGATCTGCTCTCGGTGCGCAAGATCGCGCTGCCGGGCGCTGCGCTGCAGATGATCGTAGCCACCGCGCTGGGCATGGGCGTAGCGATGTGGGCATGGGACTGGTCGCTGGGCGGCGCGCTCGTGTTCGGGCTGGCCCTGTCGGTGGCCAGCACCGTGGTACTGCTCAAAGCCCTGGAAAGTCGGGGGGTGCTGGACACCGTCAACGGTCGGATCGCCGTGGGCTGGCTGGTGGTGGAAGACCTGGCCATGGTGCTGGTGCTGGTGCTGCTGCCCCCGTTGGCAGGCTGGCTGGGTGCCCCTCAGGCCAACCCTGAGGCACCTCACGGCAGCCTGCTGACCACGCTGGGCAGCACGCTGGCTCGGGTGGCGGCCTTCGTGGCCATCATGCTGGTGATCGGGCGGCGCTTCTTCCCGTGGGTGCTGTGGCAGGTCACGCGCACTGGCTCGCGCGAACTGTTCACGCTGTGCGTGATCGCGGCGGCCGTGAGCATCGCCTATGGCTCGTCCAAGCTGTTCGGCGTGTCCTTCGCGCTGGGCGCCTTCTTCGCCGGCATGGTGCTGCGCGAATCCCAGTTCAGCCACCGCGCCGCCGAAGAGACCCTGCCCCTGCGCGATGCCTTCGCGGTGCTGTTCTTCGTCTCGGTCGGCATGCTGTTCGACCCCCATGTGCTGATCGAGAAGCCGCTGCAGGTGCTGGCGGTGGTCGCCATCATCGTGGTGGGCAAGTCGATCGCCGCGGCCGGCCTGGTGCTGGCCTTCCGCTACCCGCTCAACACGGCGCTTACCGTGTCGGCCAGCCTGGCCCAGATCGGCGAGTTCTCCTTCATCCTGGCCGGGCTGGGCATGAGCCTGAAGCTGCTGCCCCCGGAGGGCAACAGCCTGATCCTGGCGGGCGCCCTGATCTCCATCGCCATCAACCCACTGCTATTCGGCGCCATCGAGCCGATCCAGAAGTGGATGCGTGAGCGCTCCCCGCTGGCCCGCCTGTTCGAACGCCCCGACGACCCCCTGGCCGAACTGCCCATGAGCACCGACCGCAAGTACCTGTCCAAGCAGGTGGTGCTGGTGGGTTACGGGCGCGTCGGCAAGCGGGTGGCGCAGGCCCTGACGGAGCAAGGCATCCCCTTCGTGGTGGCCGACGAGAACCGCGAGGCGGTCGAGCAGTTGCGCGCCTCAGGCACGCCGGCCGTCACGGGCAATGCCTCTGACCCGGGCGTGCTGATTCAGGCCCACATCGCGGAGGCACGCATGCTGGTCATCGCCACGGCACAACCGCACGCGGTGCGCCAGATGATCGAGACGGCGCGCACGCTCAACCCCGACATCGAAGTCGTCGTGCGCAGCCACAACGAGCACGAGGCCGAATTGCTGGCCCGCGAGGCCGGCAGCATCGTGTTCCTGGGCGAACAGGAGCTGGCCCGCTCCATGGTGCGGCACGTGCTGGCACGCGTGGTTCCCGCAGCCGAGAGTGCTGCCCACTGAAAGCGTGAGATATCACCGGATAAGGGCGTGAGACCACGTCCCTTTTTCTAAGGGTGGAGGGGAAAGGCGTCGTTAACCTGTTCAAGGCATGCACAGGAACGGGAGCGCCACATGCAGAAGTCAGATCGCCACCTCATCGGCCAGATCGGCAGCCGCCGCGTTGAGATCCACGTGTTCCGGGGCGGCGATGTGCGCGTGTGCGCCGTGCCCCGCACCCCCTCGCAGACCGCCGTGGCCATCGAGGCCTCGTCCGACGCGATCTACCAGGAGCTCACCACCCGTGGTGACTTCACGCTCGACGAGGCCCGCACCATTGCCTCCCTGTGCGAGCGCCTGAACGTGCCCGAGGACGACGAGACCCTGTGGCACTGAACTGAGCGCGGCGCCTGTCGCGCGCTTTCTGGGGCAAAACACCCCTCGATTCCACCGAGTGAGAAACGCCGCACTGCGGCAAGCTGCCTCCAGGCTGGCCATGCGTCTCATGGCCCAAGGAGGCACGCGTGATCACCGGAAACAGCAACTTCAACCTGAGCAGCGCCCTGCTGGCCTACTCGGACAGCCTGCGCGCCAAGGCTGCGGCTGCCGCCGGCAAGACGGACAAGTCCGACGAGGCGGACACGGCCACCACCGGCAAGACACCGACCACCGGCACGGACAAGACGGCCGACACGCTCAAGACGATCGAGCCCAGCACATCCACCTCGTTCAAGACCACGCGTGGCCGACAACTGCTGGAGCAGACCCAGCAGACGCTGGCCAAGGCCCTGCGTGAGGCCGTGACGGCCTCGGGCGGCGCGCTCAAGGGTGAAGTGAGCTTCGCACTGGACAGCACCCAGGGCCTGAAGATCACCGGCAGCGAAGAAGACAAGAAGGCCATCAGCGCGGCCCTGAAGGCCGACAAGTCATCGCCCTCGCTGGCCTCGCGCCTCGCGGCCCTGACCAAGGATGCGCTCACCCTCGAAACGGACAACCGCTCCAGCGCCGCCATCTCCCAGGCGGCCCGCCATGCCAAGACGCCCGCGGCGGTGATGTCGCTCTACAGCAGCCTGATGCAGCAACAGCAGAGCACCAGCACCACGGCGGTGTTCAGTATGTCTGACAAGACCAGCGCCCTGACCTACAAAGGCATGATCGACACCTCGGCTTGAGCGCTGTCGGAGATACCTTGTGTAACCCCTGTCAGCACCAGCCGACAAGCACTTCCGCCATCGCCCGACAGCATCACGCCCTCCTCGCTCCTACGATCCTCTGGCACCCGTTGATGGCCCGCCCATCCCCGCTTCCCCCGCCAGAGGATCGAGATGAAGAAAACCGCCCCCAAGAAGCCCACCCCAGGCCCTGAGGCCGTAGCCCAGTTGGATGCCGAGATCGACAAACTCGCATCGCAAACCCACCACAACCCCAATAAGGCGGGTGAATACGGCTACGACAGTGCGGTCTCACCGCCACAAGGCGTGACCCACAAGCCGCCCTCTCCTGCCACCGTGGGCAGTACGCTGAGCGAGCCCAACACCAATGGCAAAGCCGGCCACGGCCCCGTGCCCGGTCACAACGCCACCATCGACACACTGGACCGTGTGCGCGTGGACAGCACCGACCGCGTGCTCACCACCAACCAGGGCGTACCCATCGGTGACAACCAGAACTCGCTCAAGGCCGGGCTGCGCGGTCCCACGCTGCTGGAAGACTTCATCCTGCGCGAAAAGATCACCCACTTCGACCACGAGCGCATCCCCGAGCGCATCGTGCATGCGCGCGGCTCCGGGGCCCACGGCTTCTTCGAGGCCTACAAGCCGCTCACCGACCTGACCCGCGCCAGCCTCTTCGCCGAGGCCGGCAAGATCACGCCGGTGTTCGTGCGCTTCTCCACCGTGGCCGGCGAGCGCGGCTCGGTCGACACAGCCCGCGATGTGCGCGGCTTCGCCATCAAGTTCTACACGGATGAAGGCAACTGGGACCTGGTCGGCAACAACATCCCCGTGTTCTTCATCCAGGATGCGATGAAGTTCCCGGACCTGATCCACGCCGTCAAGCCCGAGCCGCACAACGGCATCCCCCAGGCCGCCTCGGCACACGACACTTTCTGGGATTTCGCCTCGCTGATGCCCGAGTCCACGCACATGCTGATGTGGGCCATGTCCGACCGCGCCATCCCGCGCAGCTACCGGATGATGCAGGGCTTCGGCGTGCACAGCTACCGCTTCGTCAACGCCAAGGGCGAATCTCACTTCGTCAAGTTCCACTGGAAGCCCAAGGCCGGCACGCACTCGCTGGTGTGGGACGAGGCTGTCAAGGTCATGGGCGCGGATCCTGACTTCCACCGCCGGGACCTGTGGGACGCCATCGAGGCCGGTGAGTATCCGGAATGGGAACTGGGCCTGCAGGTGTTCACCGAGGCCCAGGCCGAGAAGTTCAGCTTCGATGTGCTGGACGCCACCAAGCTCATCCCGGAAGAGCTGATCCCGGTGCAGCCCGTCGGCCGCCTGGTGCTCAATCGCAATCCGGACAACTTCTTCGCCGAGACCGAGCAGGTGGCCTTCTGCGTGGCCCACGTGGTCCCCGGCATCGACTTCAGCAACGACCCGCTGCTGGCCGGGCGCATCCACTCCTACGTGGACACCCAGATCAGCCGCCTGGGCGGCCCCAACTTCCACGAGATCCCGATCAACGCGCCCATCGCACCGGTGCACAACAACCAGCGCGATGGCCTGCACCGCCAGGCGATCCCCCGTGGGCGCGTGGCCTACGAGCCGAACTCGCTGGGCGGCGGCTGCCCCTTCCAGGCCGGCGTGAAGGGCTTCGTGTCCTTCCCACAGCCCATCAAGGACGACAAGGTACGCGGCAAGCCCGAGAAGTTCGCCGAGCACTACAACCAGGCCACGCTGTTCTACAACAGCCAGACCGAGGTCGAGAAGGCCCACATCGCCGCGGCCTTCCGCTTCGAGTTGAGCAAGGTCACCGTGCCGGCGATCCGCCGGCGCATGGTGGCTTCGCTGGTGCACGTGTCGCCCGACCTGGCCGCCAAGGTGGCCGAAGGCCTGGGCATCCCCGTGCCGCCGGGCCTGCCACGCGCGCTGGACAACCCGCCCAAGCCCGAGGTGAAGGCCTCACCTGCGTTGTCACTCACGGCGCTGCCGGGAGAGGTCGGCATCCGATCACGCCAGGTGGGCATCTTGGTGGCCAATGGTGCGGACGGCGCCTCCATCACCGCGGTGGAGAAGGCTCTGCGCGCCAAAGGTGCCGTTCCGCGCCTGGTCGGACCACGCCTGGGCCAGATCACCGCGTTCAAGGGTGAAACCTTTGAAGTAAATGCCACGCTGGAGAACCACCCTTCCGTGCTGTTCGACGCGCTGGTGCTGCCCTGCGGCCAGGATGCCATCGACACGCTGGCAGGCGACGGGCACACGCTGGAGTACATCAAGGACCAGTACCGCCACTGCAAGCCCATCCTGGCGCTGGGCCTGTCGGAGCAACTGCTGGCCAAGGCCGGCATCCCCGACGCCCTGCCCGATGGGCAAGCCGACGAAGCACTGATCAAGGTCGTGCCGAGCAAGGTAGCCTCCGCATTGCCGCACTTCATTGCCCAGCTGGCAGCGCATCGCTACACTGCCCGTGACAGCGACCCTCCCCGCGTGTGACAACCCTCCAGGAGACGCCCATGGCACTGCCACACCACGAACCCTGCAGCCCGATCAACATCACCCCACTCGGTGAACAGCTGGACGGCGCGCAAAGCCACGCGCTGTTCAAATCAGAACAGCTTGAGGTGATGCGGGTGGTCCTGAAAGCTGGCAAATCCCTGCCTTCCCACCATGTCAACGGCGAAGTGACGGTGCAATGCATCGAAGGCCGCCTTGACGTGATGGTCACGGCCGGTGCCCGCACGCTCGAGATGGGCCAGATGCTCTACCTGCCCGCCAAGGAAGAACACGCGCTGCACGCACTCGAGGACACCTCCGCGCTGGTAACAGTGGTGCTGCAGCCGGCCGCATGACGAGGATGCGTATTGCCTGCAGGATAAGGGCCGCGGCCCTCACGGCCACTGTCCTGGCAGCCCTCCTGGCGCTGGGCGCCTGCTCAGAGCGCGTTGAAGACCCCAAGGCTCCCGGCCCCGATGCGCGTGAGCACACCCTGACACCACTGGGCACCGCGGCCAGCGCACCTGACAACGAGCCGGTTGTCAGCGCCCCGGCGCCCACCGACCGCTGGCTAGGCCAGTGGAACGGCCCCGAAGGCACATTCCTGAAGCTGGCCGGCGGGCAAGGCCGCTACGACATCACCATCCAGGACCTGGACGGCCCTCGCCCCTTCACCGGCCGGGCCGTGGGCGAGCACATCGAGTTCGAGCGCAACGGCCAACTCGAAACATTGCGTGCCACCGACGGTCAGGCCACCGGCATGAAATGGCTCGCCGACAAGAAGGACTGCCTGACCGTGCGCCCCGGCGAAGGCTACTGCCGCGACTGAGCCCCGCCCACGCCGGGGAAGCTCGCAAATCGGCTATGGTCTGCCTGAGACACCCGGGTGCGCTCGCCGCGCCATGCGCCCGGTGCACCGACCACCTTCACCGACATGGCCTGCAACGATCCGACCCGACGCCCGATGCACACTTTCACCCTGGCATGGCTACCCGTGCTGCTGGCCCTGTGGATGGCCAGCACGCCTGCCCATGCCCGTGACCGCTGCTCGGCCAGCCAGCTCAGCCGCGCTGATCAGGCCTTCTGCGCGGGCCAGCGCCTCAAGGACGTCGACGAGGCCATGGGCCGCGCCCTGCAACTGGCCCTGGACACCGTGTCCGATCCCCAGGCCTTGAGGCAACAGCAATCCAAGTGGCTGCGCACCATGCGCGACAAGTGCGCCGCGCATGACTGCCTGCTGCGTGTCTACCAGGCCCGCACCGCCGAGCTGGGCAAGCTGATCGCTACCTCTGCCAACGTCACCGACCAGCCTCTTTCCAATGACGATGCAGAAGCGGCCTGCGTCGACCTGGCCCGCCTGGCCGATCGGCAACGCCTGTCGGCCCAGGCGCTGCCCGGCATGGACCAATGGCCCTTCGCGGACACCGCACCGCCCAGCGATTCAGCCTTCACCCCGCAGGAAAAGAGCCGCCTGCAGGCCCAGGACCTGGGCTGGCCCGCAGACGCCCGCACCATCTACCTCTTGAAGCTGGCCCCGGGCGCCGCCCCCACCCGCTTCGCCACCTTCTTCACCGGCGGCTCCTGCCCCGCCTACCAGACCTTCAACCTGCCCTACCTGCTCGATGCCGACCCCGGCGACCTGGGCATCGACAAGGTCACCGAATCGGAGGAATCCATCCGCCTGGCCGCCCTCGGTGGCAGCGACTACCCCATCCTCTACAAGGGCCGCCACTTCATCGTCAAGGCCGACCTGCGTGATCCCAACAAGGTCAACATGATCTCGTGGGTGACGCCCAATGGTCGTACACGCCCTCTGTGTGTGCTCAAGAGCAGCAAGAGCCGCCTCGAAGTGACCACGGCGCGCCAGAGCCGTGTCTGCCATGCCGTGGCGCGCGGCGAGGTGCGCCCGCTCAAGTGGCGTGATGCCACCGAGACAGCGCCCTTCAACCGCCGCCTGCAGGGCCACCGCGATGAGTTCATCGCGCGCTATGGCGATGACGCCGAGGACATCGCCATCCTGCGCACAGACCTGGACCGTGACGGCAAGGCCGAGCGCATCGCGCGCTTCCGGCATCTGTCAGGCGCTGGCTGCGGCAACACTCAGGTGTGGTGGTCCGTGCTCGCCGGTGATCTCAAGGGCGTGCAGCGAGGTCCGCTCAATGATCAGCTGCAGGCCTTCGACGAAGGCGAGCTGGACATCTACCGGATCGACGGGCGCTTCTACATCTCAGGCACGGTCAAGGGCCAGCGGGGGCTGTTCCAGCTCAACCGGGGCAAAACCGAACAGGTCTGTGAGTTCAGCCAGAACACCGTCACCCGGCCGACCAGGCTGTTCCCGTTGACGCCCTGAGCCCGCCAGGCCCGGATGTGGCCGGTGCGGCCGATACAGCGCTGAAACCCCATCTCAAAAGCGGTCAAGTCCGCCTAAGGGTTGGCATCCGTCTGGAATTCTTGAAACTGCAGGTTCGATTCAGGAATTTTTCAGTTCAGTTCCATAACTGACTGTCGAAACCTCTACCAGGGGGATTCACCAATGAATTTTTTTGCAAACCTGCGCATCGGCACCCGCCTCGGCGCTGCATTCATCGCACTGCTGGCTCTGATGCTGGCGATCATTGCCACGGCCAAAGTCGGCCTCAACAGCATCGGCAACGAAATCGACGGGCTGGTCCACGACCGCTACGTGAAGGTCCAGCTCGTTACCGGCATCGACCACGAGCTCAATCAGCAGGCCCGCTCTGCGCGTAACCTGCTGATCATGGACACGGCGGAGGAACGGGCCGCGGACATCCAGCTGATCCAGGCCTCGCGCGACACCATCCAGCGCCACTACGACAAGCTCCAGCCCATGATCACCAGTGACAAGGGCAAGACCCTGTTGGGTGCTGCTTTGAAGGAGCGTGCCGAGTATGTGGCCGCTCTCAATCCTTTCATGGAGATGGTCAACCAGGGTGACATGGCCGGCGCCAAAGCCCAGTTGCTCAACAAGCTGCGGCCCGAACAACTCGATTACGTCAAGGCCCTGGGCGAACTCACGCACCAGCAGGAAGCCCTGATGAACGCCGCCGGACTGGCCGCCTCCACCCAGGTCAAGCAGGCATCGCTCACGATGATCGGCGCGGCCGTACTGGCCATGTTGCTGGCCGCGGTAGCTGGCGTGCTGGTCACCCGTTCGGTGACACGCCCCGTGCGTGAGGTGGTGGGCTCGCTCAACGCCGTGGCCCAGGGCGATCTGACCGTGGACGTGGCCGTGAACCGTGGTGACGAGATCGGCGAGCTGCAACGCGCCCTGGCCGGCACCGTGACCGCCCTGCGCAGCGTGGTGACGGAAGTGCGCACCGGGGTCGACTCCGTGACCACCGCCTCCAACCAGATCGCCGCCGGCAACCAGGATCTGTCCAGCCGCACCGAACAGCAGGCCTCCAGCCTGCAGGAAACGGCCAGCTCGATGGAGGAGATCACCGGCACGGTGCGGCACAGCTCCGACAACGCCCAGCAGGCCAGCCAGCTGGCTGCCGCAGCCTGCAACTCCGCCGGTCGCGGTGGCGACGTGATGCACCAGGTGGTCGACACCATGAACGCCATCACCGACAGCAGCAGCCGCATCGCCGACATCATCAGCGTGATCGATGGCATCGCCTTCCAGACCAACATCCTGGCGCTGAACGCGGCGGTGGAAGCTGCCCGTGCCGGTGAACAAGGCCGCGGCTTTGCCGTGGTGGCCGGCGAGGTGCGCACCCTGGCCCAGCGCAGCGCCGAAGCCGCCAAGGAGATCAAGGTGCTGATCAATGAATCGGTCACCAAGGTCGAGACCGGTAGCCAGCAGGTCACCGCGGCTGGTGCCGCGATGGACGAGATCGTGACGCAGGTGCGCAAGGTCAACGACCTGATCGGCGAGATCGCCAGCGCCGTGCGCGAGCAGAGCACCGGCATCGGCCAGGTCAACCAGGCCGTGGCGCAAATGGACCAGGTCACGCAGCAGAACGCCGCGCTGGTCGAGGAAAGCGCCGCAGCGGCCGCCAGCCTGGCGCAGCAGGCGCAACGCCTGGCGGAATCGGTGGCGGTGTTCAGGTTGCACCAGCAGCCTCAGGCCACAACGCAGCTCACGGCAAGTGCCCCCTCAATGCACAAGCTCACCAAGGCACGTACCAGCCAGCCTGCGGGCAAGGCCCCGCCCGTGCGCCAAAGCACTGGCAGCGTGCCGCAGGTGGCCCATGCGCCCTCACCTGCCCTCAGCACAGGCAAGGTATCGCAGCACGCCAAGGAAGCGGAATGGGAAAGCTTCTGAGCCGCCCCTGAGCCCCGGCGGCCACCCAAACTCCCCCACTTATGGCCACCTCAAACTCCCCCACCTGAGTTGATCGGGGTCAGGGGGTAAACGCTGGCGTAGCTGGCACCTGTGGCAGGACATTGAAGTCCGGTC
>JBMOQM010000048.1:0-92523 GCA_049322875.1 Pseudomonadota bacterium | reverse complement strand
CCGTCACCGTCAGCGTGGCCGTGTCGGCCAGGCCGCCACCGTCCTTGACGGTGTAGGTGAACACGTCGCGGCCGGTCTCGCCATCGTCCAGGGCCTTGGCCGTGTCGTTGGGGGTGTAGGTGTAGGAACCATCGGCGCGCAGCACCAGCGTGCCGTACTGGCCCTGCAGGGCGGTGCCCACGGTGCCGGGTGTGCCGTTGAAGGACACGGCGGTCACCGTCAGGCTGTCGTTGTCGGCATCCGTGTCGCGGCCGGCCGGGTTGGCGCCGCTCAGGATCACGCCGTTGGCGGCGCTCACGGTCAGCACGCCGTTCTGGCCGATCTGGCCCACGTCGTCCTGCGCCACGGGGGCGTCATTGACGCCACCCACGGTCACCGTGACGGTGGCCGTGCTGGTCGCGCCACTCGGGTCCTTGATGGTGTAGGTGAAGCTGTCCGTGCCCACGTAGTCCAGGTTGGGCGTGTACACGGGGTTGCCCGTCGCGGGGTTGATCTCCACCTTGCCATGGGTGCCCTGCGTCACGGAAAGCACTGTCAACGGATCATTGTCGACATCGGTGTCGTTGTTGCGCACCTGCACTTCGATCGGCTTGTCTTCCTCGGTCGACACGTTGTCATCGACCGCCTTCGGCGCGTCGTTGACCGGCGTCACCGTCACCTTCACGTCACCTTCGACCGGGGTCTCGCCGTCGGTCACGGTGTACTTGAAGCTGGCGTCGCCGTGGTAGTTCGGCGCCGGGGTGAAGTCCACCTTGCCGTCGCTGCGCAGCGTAACCGTGCCCTTGCCGGGCAGCTCCACCGAGCCGCCCACCGCGATGGGCTGGCCGTTGATGTGCGTGATCGTCAGCGTGTCGCCGTCGGCGTCCGTGTCGTTGGCCAGCAGGTCGATCACCGCGAGGGTGTCTTCCGGCGTGGTGGCTTCATCGGCCACGGCCACGGGCGTGTCGCTCAGCGGGTCGACCGTCAGCGTCACGCGGGCATCGTCGGTGGCGCCGCTGGGGTCCTTGACGGTGTAGGTGAAGCTGGCGTCGCCGTTGTAGTTCGGGGCCGGGTTGAAGGTCAGCGTGCCGTCAGTGTTCAGCGTGACCGTGCCCTTGCCGGGCAGCGCCACCGAGCCGCCGGGCACGATGTCCTTGCCGTCGATCTTGGTGATCGTCAGCTTGTCGCCATCAACGTCCTTGTCGTTCTTGAGCACATCGATGACCACCGGGCGGTCTTCGGGTGTGCGCACCGTGTCGTCCACGGCCTCGGGCGCATCGTTGGTGGCACGCACCGTGATGGTGGCCGTGGCCGGCGCGCTGTTCGAGGTGCCATCCGTCACGGTGACCGTGATGATGCGGTCCACGGTGGCCGGCGCGTCCGAGCTGTTGGCAAAGCCGATCTGGCGGATCGCGGCCTGGTAGTCGGCCTGGGTGGCGTTGCCCACCAGCGTGATCTTGCCGTCGGCCACGGTGGCGGTGATGCCGGCGGGCAGCGCGCCCACTACGCTCAGGATGTCGCCCGCCTGCGGATTGCTCAGCTGGATGGTGGCGCCCTTGAGGATGGGGCTGTCGAGGTCGGTGATGCTCACATCGGCATCGGCGATGGCGATCGGCGTACCGTTCTCGGTGTAGATGGCCTGGTAGCCGGTACCCGACGCGCCGGACGAGTTGTCCTTGTCCAGGTCGATGACAGGAGGGCCGTCGTTGTCGGCGATGGTGCCCGTGCCGGTCACCACGGGGTTGTTGCTGACCTCGTCACGCAGCGTCTGCGCCGACAGGGTCAGCGTTTCGGTGCCTTCGGTCAGCGTGTCGTCCAGGGTCTGCACGCGGACGAGGATGGTGTCCACCGGCGCACCGGTCGGGCTGGGCACCAGTTCCACGGTGAAGGAGCCATCGGCCCCGAACTGGGCCGTCTTGTAGGTGGCGCCACCGTCAATGGAGTATTCGACGGTGCCGGTGTCCACACCCAGCGTGGCCTTGCCCTCGGTTGCCGCACCGCCAGTGAGCGTCAGGCGCACAGGGACCAGCATGTCCACCGGGTTGCTCAGGGTCACGACGAAGTTGAGGTCCTTGCCTTCTTCGACGGAGGGGCTGCTGATGCTGCCGACGATGGGGTAATCGTTGTCCGGCGTATCGGGGGGCACATTGGGGCCCGGAGGATCGGTCTCAGGGCCGCCTTCGTCATTGATGCCGCCGATGCCGGTGCCCTTGTCGATGGTGGCCGTGTCGCTGACATTGCTCAGCAGCACCTTGTATTGCTCAAGGCCTTCGTAGATGTTGTCGTTGGTGATCTTGACCGTGATGGTCTGCGTGAGCGGACCACCCGGCTGGAAGGTCAAGGTGCCGCTGGTGGCGGTGTAGTCCTCGCCGGCCTTGGCATAGCCATCGTCTTTCGTGGCGTAATCCACCGTGACGGGCTTGCTGCTCGGATGGCTGAGCGTGACCGTGAAGATGGCCACGCCCGCAGCCTCATTCACCTCGACATCGTTGATGCGCAGCGTGGGCAGGCCATCGTCATCGACGATCGTGCCGGTACCTGTCTCGGAGGTCTTGGCCTGAACGTCGCGCAGGGTCTGCGCGGTCAGCTCCAGCGTTTCATTGCCTTCACTGATGGTGTCAGACACCGTGGGCACCTGAACCCGCAGGGCATCGATGGCAGCCCCTGCAGGCAGCATCACCTCGAAATTGCCTTGGCTGTCGACATCGACAAGGGTGTAGTTCAAGCCGCCATCGACCGACACGCGCACACTGCCGGTGTCCTCGCCCAGCGTGGCTGTCTTGCCCACGATGCGCAGGCTCACGGCCACCGCGACATCGCTGGGGTTGCTCAGCGTGACGGTGAACTCCAGGTTGTTGCCTTCGTCGGCGGTGGCATCGCTGACGCCGGCCACCACGGGGCGGTCATCGTCCTGTGTCGGGTCTTCGGGGTCGAGCGGATTGCCGGAATCGGTGATCGTGCCCAGGCCATCGGCCTTGCCGATGACGGCGTTGCCGCTGGTCGACACGATCTGCAGGCCGAACACTTCCTCCTGCTCGTACACCGAATCATTGTTGATCGTCACGGGCACCGTGACGCTGGTCTGCCCGGCGGGAATCACCACCGTGATGTCGGTGAGCGGATTGAAGTCCTTGTCGCCATCCTTGTCGCCCACCGAAGTGGCCGAGGCATCCACCGTGCGCAGCACGATGCGCACATCGGTGCTGCTGGGGCCGCTCAGGGTCAGTGTGAACACCGCCTGGCCGGCACCTTCGTTCACGTCGACGTCGTTGATGCTGACGGTGGGTACGGCATCGCCATCCATGATGGTGCCGGTGCCCGATGCGGGCGTGGTGTTCTGGGGGGTGCCTGCGGTGAGCGTGAGGGTTTCGCTGCCTTCGCTGATGCCATCGGCGATGGTGGGCACACGCACCACGATCGCGCTGGCCGGGGTATTGACCGGCACGGTGACAGTGATGGTGCCGTCGATGGCCGCAGGCACTTCCTGGAAGGTCTGCCCGCCGTCCAGAGACACCAGCACGAGGCCCGTGTCCTTGCCCACGGTGGCGGTGCCGCTGTTCAGTTGCAGCACCACTTGCGTGGGCGCGCCGGTGGGCGGGTTGCTCAGCGTGACCAGGAAATCAAGGTTGCCCCCTTCCGTAACGGTGGGGCTGCTCACGCCGCTGACGGTCGGCAGGGGCGGCGCCTCCACCTGTTCGGTGAAGAACAGCGGCTGCGTCACACCGACCGGGATCTCGGGCGCCGGGCGCTCGGTGCCGAACTGGAAAGACAGTTGCGTGACCGATTCACTGACGCGGTCGACGCGCAGGCCCGGCGTGAGCCCGCCTTCGCCCCCCCCCGTCAGGCCGGCGGCGGTCGCTTCTTCACCGCTTTCCAGCGCGGCGATGTCACGGTCGAGGTCGGTGACAGGCGCCACCGGCTTGACCTCGGCCACCTTGCCCTTGGGGTTGGTGATCTGGACGATGCCATCCTGCGTCGTGATGATCTGCTCGCCCGGCTTGACCTGATCGCCCATCTGCAGCGGCTTGAGCTTGCCGCTCGGCAGCTTCACGAATGCAGAGCCCCAGAGGCCAGTGACGACACCGGAAGGCGACTTGGAAAGAATGGGCATGGCAGATCCTGTCTGTGACGTGATTGGCCATGAATGTAACCCCACGCAACGACACCCAAACACCTCTTTTTCCACCTGATCAGGTGGAATGCATCACACCTCAACGCCGTTTACCGCCAATAAGGCGCCAGCAATTTGTGATCGATGTCACATCACGAATGCTCAAATTGGACAAATCAAGGGAAATAAGGACAGGCGTGCAGCCAGGCGCCCGACCACCCAAATGCGGGGCGGCCGCCTTGAAAACCACGATGTGAAAATCAACGGCTGGCGCGTGCCAGGATGTCGGCGATGTAGGCTTCGCCGTCGAATGGCATGCCGGAGCGCTGCGAGGCCCAGACCATCTGGCCCAGGGACTCCATCACTTCGTGATGGGCCTCGTGCAACGAGGCACGTCGATGCGCCAGGCGCTCCACCGCGGCCTTGATGCCGCGGGGTTGGTCGATGCTGGTCTGCTCGGTGATCGAGAGGTGCATCGACAGGTGCAGGAAGGGGTTGGTACGCCCCTCCTCCACCTTGAACTGGGCGGCGATGGCCGCCTCCACGTCAGACAGATCCCCATGGTATTCGGGGTGCTGGGTGATCCAGTCGACGGCCAGCGCCTCCAGCGGCGTGAGCGGCTGCACCGCCTGGTGCTTGGCCCAGGCGCCGCAGAAAAACCGTCTCACCTCTTCCTGGCTCGGCGCGAACATGCCGGATCCCCTCTGCTCAGCCTCAGATGGCCAGCAGTTCCACTTCGAACAGCAGCGTGGCGTTGGGAGGGATCACGCCGCCAGCACCACGAGCACCGTAGCCCAGCTCGGGCGGGATCGTCAGCACGCGAGTGCCGCCGACCTTCATGCCCTGCACGCCTTCGTCCCAGCCACGGATGACGTGGCCAGCGCCCAGCGGGAATTCGAAGGGATCGTTGCGGTCCTTGCTGGAATCGAACTTGGCGCCCTTGGTGCCGTTGTCGAACAGCCAGCCGGTGTAGTGCACGGACACGTAGGCGCCAGCCTGGGCTTCGTCGCCGCTGCCCACGACGGTGTCTTCGTATTGCAGGCCGGAAGGGGTGGTGGTCGCGGGCATGGCGGCTCCTAAAAGTATGTCGGGGGAATGAAAAGAAGGCCCGAGTCTAACTGGACCGCCCATCCACGGGAGGACCACGCCGAGGATGCCCCTGACGTCACCGATTTGAAATGCCCGGTTCATAGAGTGCTCCAGCGCCCATCTTCGCAGCGGAGATGGGATGCGCCATCCAACACGACCTGACCGGAGTACCTCATGTCCATTTCCACCCGTTCCGCTGCCGCCCTGCTGCTGGCCGCCTGTGCCCCGCTGGGCGCCAGCGCCGCCGGCCTCGACCTGTCGCGCTACAGCCTCACCCAGACCTTCGCCCTGCCCACCTCCACGGCCTCTGAATCCTCGGCCATCACCTGGAACTGGGACAACGACCACCTCTACGTGGTCGGCGACGAAGGCGAGTACATCACCGAAGTGACCCGCACCGGCACCGTGGTGAGCAGCATGCGCCTGAGCGGCTTCGACGACACCGAGGCCCTGACCTACATCGGCAACGGCCAGTTCGTGGTCGGTGAAGAGCGCATCCAGGATGTCTACAAGCTGACCTACCAGGCTGGCGGCACTGCTTCGCGCAGCGCGCTGGCCAGCGTGTCGCTGGGCGCCACCGTGGGCAACGTGGGCCTGGAAGGCATCTCGTACGACCGCGCGACGGGCCAGTTCGTGACCGTCAAGGAAAAGGGCCCGCAGTTCGTCGGCCTGGGCGGCATCAACTTCGGCAACGGCACCCACACCGTGGGCAGCCTGTTCACGCCCAACCTGGGCGTGGCCGACCTGTCGGACGTGCAGACGCTCAGTGGCTTCGTGGGCACCAGCTACGCCGACAACCTGCTGATCTTCAGCCAGGAATCGCGCAGCCTGCTGGAAGTCACCCGCGCCGGCGTGATCGTGAGCTCTTTCGACTTCAGTGGGATCTCCGACACGGCCGAGGGCGTGACCATCGCCGCCGACGGCACGATCTACCTGACCGACGAGACGCCCAATGTCTATGTGCTCACTGCGGCCGTGCCTGAACCCGAGACCTATGCGCTGATGGTCAGCGGCCTGGCCGTGCTGGGTGTGGCTGCTGCCCGCCGCCGCCGCGCCTGAGCCTCAGTTTCCATCGACCCCAACACAAGCTACCAGGACATTGTCATGAAGTTCATCAAGATCGCCGCCATCGCGGCCGCCGCCATCGCTTCCACCGCTGCGCAAGCCCAAGTCGTCATCACCGAGTGGATGTACAAGGGCGGTGTGGGCGAATTCATCGAGTTCACCAACATCGGCAACACCGCCATCGATTTCAGCAACTGGAGCTACGACGACGATTCGCGCATCGCCGGCGTGTTCTCGCTGGCCGGCTTCGGCACCGTGGCCGCTGGTGAATCGGTCATCATCACCGAGACCGAAGCCGACGTGTTCCGTGCCGACTGGGGCCTGAGCCTCAGCGTCAAGGTGCTGGGCAACTACACCAACAACCTGGGCAACGGCGACGAGATCAACCTGTACAACGGCGCCACGCTTGTGGACCGCCTGACCTACGGCACCAACCCCAAGACGGACGGCAGCAGCGGCCACGCCACCAGCCTGGCTGCCCTGGGCGCCAACAAGGTCAACCTGTGGACGCTCTCGTCGGTGGGCGACATCGAAGGTTCGTGGCGCTCGGTGGCCGGCACCATCGGCAGCCCCGGCCAGACTTCGTTCGCGCCGGCCGTGCCCGAGCCCGAGACCTACGCGATGATGGTTGCCGGTCTGTGCGTGGTCGGCGCGATGGCTCGTCGCCGTCGCGGCTGAGCGCGGTCTTCATCCAAGCGTGCGCCGAGGCGCCGCGTCAGATCGACATGAGCTGGCGCACGCCTTCGGCTTCCATGTTGGGGCCACGGCCGCGCTGGATGATCTCGCCACGCTCCATCACCAGGTACTGGTCGGCCAGTTCGGCCGCGAAATCGTAGAACTGCTCGACCAGCACCACGGCCATCTTCTGGCCGTTCAGGCCCTCATCGGCCAGCTTGCGGATGGCGCGGCCGATGTCCTTGATGATGCTGGGCTGGATGCCCTCGGTGGGCTCGTCCAGGATCAGCAGCTTGGGGCCGGCCGCCAGCGCGCGCGCGATGGCCAGTTGCTGCTGCTGCCCGCCCGAGAGGTCACCACCCCGGCGGTGCATCATCTGCTTGAGCACCGGGAACAGATCGAAGAGTTGCTCCGGGAAAGGTGTACTGCCCGGCTTGCTGGCCAGGCCCATCTGCAGGTTCTCGGCCACCGTGAGGCGCCCGAAGATCTCGCGGCCCTGGGGCACGTAGCCCACGCCCAGGCGCACACGCTCATAGGGCTTGAGCTTGTCGATGGTCTGGCCATCGAGCTTGATCGCGCCGGACTTGATCGGCACCAGGCCCATCAGGCTCTTGAGCAGCGTGGTCTTGCCCACACCGTTGCGCCCCAGGACAACAGTGACCTCGCCCACCTTGGCCTCGAAACCCAGGCCGCGCAGGATGTGCGAGCCGCCGTAGTATTGGTTGACTTGTTCGACGTTGAGCATGGCTTATCTGCCTAGATAGACTTCGACGACCTTGTCGTTGGCCTGCACTTGCGCCAGCGTGCCCTCGGCCAGCACCGAGCCTTCGTGCAGCACGGTCACCTTCTTCTTGTCGGCGGTGGCACCGCGCGTGGTCAGCTCGTTGATGAACTTCATGTCGTGCTCGACGACGACCAGCGAGTGCGCGCCTTCGAGCGAAAGGAACAGCTCGGCCGTACGTTCGGTTTCCTCATCGGTCATGCCGGCCACGGGCTCGTCGAGCAGCAGCAGCTTCGGGTCCTGCATCAGCAGCATGCCGATCTCCAGCCATTGCTTCTGACCGTGCGAGAGCAGGCCAGCAGTGCGCTGGGCCTCGTCCTTGAGGTGGATCAGCTTGAGCATCTCGGCGATGCGGTCGAGCTGCGCGCTGTCGAGCTTGAAGAAGATGGACGACAGTGCCCGGCGATCGGCCTTGAGCGCCAGCTCCAGGTTCTCGAACACGCTGAGCTGCTCGAACACCGTGGGCTTCTGGAACTTGCGGCCGATACCCACCTGCGCGATCTCGTTCTCGCGCATGGACAGCAGGTCGATCGTGGAGCCGAAGAAGGCCTTGCCCACATCGGGCCGGGTCTTGCCAGTGATCACGTCCATCATCGTGGTCTTGCCTGCGCCGTTGGGGCCGATGATGCAGCGCATCTCGCCCACGGCGATGTTCAGACTGAGCTTGTTCAGGGCCTTGAAGCCGTCGAAGCTGACCGAGATGTCATCCAGGTACAGGATGGTGCCGTGGGCCACGTCCAGCTGGCCGGGCTCGACCACGCGGCCGTAGGCAGCTTCTCGCCCACCGGATTCACCAGCGCTGGTGGGGACACCTTTGGCGCGGTTCAGCGTGACCGTGCCTTCTTCCATCAGATCGGGGGTCATGCCTTCACCTCGGCCTTGTTCTTGTTGAGCAGTTTCTTGACGCCGCCCACGATGCCCTGCGGCAGGAACAGCGTGACAAGGATGAACAGCAGGCCCAGGAAGTACAGCCAGAACTCCGGGAAGGCCACGGTAAACCAGCTTTTGGCGCCGTTGACGAAGAAAGCGCCGATGATCGGACCGATCAGCGTGGCACGGCCACCCACTGCCGCCCAGATCGCCATCTCGATGCCGGCGGCCGGCGACATCTCGCTCGGGTTGATGATGCCCACCTGCGGCACGTACAGGGCGCCTGCGATGCCGCACATCATGGCCGACAGCGTCCAGATGACCAACTTGTAGGCCAGCGGGTTGTAGCCGCAGAACATGATGCGGTTCTCCGCATCGCGGATGGCCTGCAGCACCCTGCCGAACTTGGTGTTCACCAGCCAGCGCGCCATCAGATAGAAGCCTATCAGCGTCAGGCCCGTGATCACGAACAGCGCCATGCGGGTAGAAGGCTGCGCGATGGTGATGCCCAGGATGCGCTTGAAGTCGGTGAAGCCGTTGTTGCCGCCAAAGCCCGTCTCGTTGCGGAAGAAGAGCAGCATGGCGGCAAACGTCATCGCCTGCGTGATGATCGAGAAGTACACGCCCTTGATGCGCGAGCGGAAGGCGAAGAAGCCGAACACGAAGGCCAGCAGACCGGGCACCAGCACCACCAGGATCATCTGGGCGATGAAGGATTCGGAAAAGGTCCAGTGCCAGGGCACCTCCTTCCAGTCCAGGAAGACCATGAAATCAGGCAGATCGCTCTTGTAGCTGCCATCGCGGCCGATCTGGCGCATCAGGTACATGCCCATGGCATAGCCACCCAAGGCGAAGAACAGGCCGTGGCCCAGCGACAGGATGCCGGTGTAGCCCCAGATCAGGTCCATGGCCAGCGCGCAAATGGCGTAGCACATGATCTTGGCGATCAGCGACAGGGCGTAGTCGGACAGGTGGAACACGCTGTCCGCCGGCACCAGCAGGTTCAGCACGGGCGCCAGCACCACCACGGTGATCACCGCGGCGATCACGGCCGTCCAGCCCTTGGGGCCCAGCGCGCTGTTGGGCACGGTCGGCACCGCCAGCGTCAGGCTCGGAGAAGTCATCACAGCACTCATTTGATTGTTTCCCTCAGGTCAGGCTTCGGCACTGCGGCCCTTCATCGCAAAGAGACCTTGCGGACGCTTCTGGATGAAGACGACGACGATGACCAGCACGAAGATCTTGGCCAGCACGGCGCCGGTCCAGCCTTCCAGGAACTTGTTGATGATGCCCAGGCCCAGTGCCGCGTACACGGTGCCGGCGATCTGGCCCACGCCGCCCAGCACCACCACCATGAACGAGTCCACGATGTAGTTCTGGCCGAGGTCCGGGCCCACGTTGCCGATCTGCGAGAGCGCGCAGCCCGCCAGGCCGGCGATGCCCGCGCCCAGCGAGAAGGCCATGGTGTCCACACGGGCCGTGTTCACGCCCATGCACGAGGCCATCGGGCGGTTCTGTGTCACGCTGCGCACGAACAGGCCCATGCGCGTCTTGGCGATCAGCAAGGTCATGCCAAGCAGCACCAGGGCTGCGAACACGATGATGGCCAGGCGGTTGTAGGGCAGCGTCAGGTTGCTCAGGATGTCGTAGCCGCCAGAGAGCCAGCCGGGGTTCTCGACCTGCACGTTCTGCGCGCCGAACAGGCTGCGCACGGCCTGCATCAGCACCAGGCTGATGCCCCACGAGGCCAGCAGCGTCTCGAGCGGGCGGCCGTAGAGGAAGCGGAACACGCTGCGCTCCAGCACCGCGCCCACCAGGGCCGAGGCCAGGAAGGCCATCGGGATCGCCATCAGGATGTACCAATCGAAGGCGCCCGGAAAGTACTGGCGGAACACGTTCTGCACCACGTAGGTGGCGTAGGCGCCGATCATCATCAGCTCGCCGTGGGCCATGTTGATCACGCCCATCAGGCCGTAGGTGATGGCCAGGCCCAGCGCGGCCAGCAGCAGGATCGAGCCCAGGCTGATCCCGGTGAAGACCACGCCGGCGCGCTCACCCCAGGCGAGCTTGGTGTTGACGCTGTCCAATGCGGTGCGCAGTGCGCTCTGCACTTTGGGGTCGGTCTCGCCGCCATCGGCCATGCGCTCCATGAGCGTGGCGCGGGCTTCCGGGTTGCCCAGCGAGGCCAGGGCCTCAGCAGCCTCGATCCGGCGGGCCGGGTCGTTCGCGGACAACAGGGCCTTGGCGCGCACGGCCATCAGGCGCGCCTTGAGCTTGGCATTGGTTTCAGCGGCCAAGGCCTTGTCGATCACCGGTAGCTTGGATTCATCCGCGGCACTGGCCAGCGAATCGATGGCTTCCTCGCGCACCGACGCATCGGGCGAAGACAGCTTGCCGGCAGCCAACGCAGCCTCGATCTCGCTGCTCATGCGGGTGTTGTTCACGACGTCTTCGGCATCGTCGGGCAAGGTCACTGTCTGGCCGGTGGCAGCGTCTTTCGCTTCCTCGCCATCGACGATGTAGACCTTCTTGCCGGCCACCTTCACGCTGTCGGCCATCAGGGCCTCGAGCAGCGCGGACAAGGCCGGGTCCTCGCCCTTGGCCTGCAGCTTCTGCAGCGCGGCGATGCGGTCGTCGTTCTCGCCAGCGGACACGCTGTAGGCCTCGTCAGCCGTGAGCGCATGCGCGGCACCTTGCCAGAACAGCCCGCCTGCCAGCGCAACAGCGGCCAGCAGCGAGCGTGTGGTGATGCTCAGTACATCTGTTTTCACAGGGTCGTTCCTGTCTTGTGATCTGCGGCGGAAAAAAAGACGCCCCCTGGGAAACCCCCAAGGGGCGAACCGCTCTGCTTCAAGGTTCAGCCCGTCTGGTCCTGAGCGGGGCCGTTCAAACCCTGCTCAGGCCCGCACGAGGACGGGCACTCGCTCGCTTTCCGGGGCGAGATCAGTTTTCCGGCTCGTCCTTCTTCTTGTCGTTGCCGGCAATGAAGGGGCTCCAGGGTTGGGCCTTGACCGGGCCCGGGGTCTTCCAGACCACCTTGAACTGGCCGTCGGCCTTGACTTCACCAATGAACACGGGCTTGTGCAGGTGGTGGTTCTTCTCGTCCATCTTGGACATGAAGCCGCCCGGGGCCGGGAAGGTCTGGCCAGCCATGGCCGCGATCACCTTGTCGGTGTCGGTGGTGCCGGCCTTCTTGACCGCTTGTGCCCACATGTTGATGCCGATGTAGGTGGCCTCCATCGGGTCGTTGGTCAGGGGCTTGTCCTTGTGACCTGCGATGTTCTTGGCCTTGGCGTAAGCCGTCCACTTCTTGATGAACTCGGTGTTGGTCGGGTTCTTGATGCTCATGAAGTAGTTCCAGGCGGCCAGGTGGCCGACCAGGGGCTTGGTGTCCACGCCACGCAGCTCTTCTTCACCCACGGAGAAGGCGACCACGGGCACGTCCTTGGCCTTCAGGCCCTGGTTGCCCAGTTCCTTGTAGAAGGGCACGTTGGAGTCACCGTTGATGGTGGAGACCACGGCCGTCTTCTTGCCTTCGGACGAGAACTTCTTGATCTTGGCGATGATGGTCTGGTAGTCGGAGTGACCGAAGGGGGTGTACTCCTCCATGATGTCGGCATCGGCCACGCCCTTGGACTTCAGGAAGGCGCGCAGGATCTTGTTGGTGGTGCGGGGGTACACATAGTCGGTGCCCAGCAGCACGAAGCGCTTGGCCGAACCGCCGTCCTTGCTCATCAGGTACTCAACAGCGGGGATGGCCTGCTGGTTGGGGGCGGCGCCGGTGTAGAACACGTTCTTCTCGAGCTCTTCACCCTCGTACTGCACGGGGTAGAACAGCAGGCCGTTGTTTTCCTTGTAGACCGGCAGCACCGACTTGCGCGACACCGAAGTCCAGCAGCCGAAGGTCACGGCGACCTTGTCCTGCGTCAGCAGTTGCTTGGCCTTTTCAGCGAACAGAGGCCAGTTGGAGGCCGGGTCCACCACCACGGGCTCGAGCTTCTTGCCCAGCAGGCCGCCCTTGGCGTTGATCTCGTCGATGGCCATCAGCACGGTGTCCTTGAGCACCGTTTCGGAGATGGCCATGGTGCCCGACAGCGAATGCAGCACGCCGACCTTGATGGTGTCGGCGGCTTGAGCCATGGTGCTGAATGCGAGGCCGGCGACGCCCAAGGCGACGGCGGACAGCGATTGGACGACGCTGCGACGGGAAATGGTCATGAGAGGACGCTCCTTTGAAGCGGTGATGGATAGCAGTGGGATGTGTGCTTGTCACCCGATCTGACTGGCTTGCCCTGCAGGCCTTGTCGATCGGATGCGTTCAGTGTGCCCACCGCCCCTCAGGAGCGGAATACGCCACATGGCGTATCGGTGCCTTCCCTGCCCCCTTCCCGGGGCGTCAGACCGAGCCGATCACCCCCTCGACCAGGAAGTTCATGCGGTCCAGCACCGGGTCGTAGTTGCCCAGCGCCTTGTCGATGACGACCTTGCCCGTGTTGCCTTTGACCGGCCCGCCGTAGATGGGTTTGCCCGCCTTGAGGTCGGCGATGGCCGCCAGCGCGGCGTTGCGCGCCTTGTCCGTGGCACCTGCCCCGAACGGCGTGCTGGTGACCATGTCCTTGTCGTAGCCCCCGAAGAACTGGTTGGGCAGCTTCTTGCCCTGGCCGATGTCGGCAGCGAAAGTCTTGTAGACCGTCTCCCACTTGTTCTCGGCACCGGTGATGAAGCCCTTGGGCGCCAGCGAAGCCTGCGAGGCGTTGTGGCCGAGCGTCTTGACGCCCTGCTTCTCGGCCGTCTCGATCACCACCTTGGGCGAATCGACATGGCAGGCGATCACATCGCAGCGGCTGGCGATCAGCGAGTTGGTGGCTTCGGCCTCGCGCACGGGCATGGACCAGTCGCCCGTGAAGATCAGCTGCACCGTGGCCTGCGGATTGACCTTGCGCCCCCCCATCGTGAAGGCGTTGATGTTGCGCAGCACGATGGAAATCGGCTTGGCCGCCACGAAGCCGATCTTGTTGGTCTTGGTGGACAGGCCGGCCGCGATGCCGTTGACGTAATGCGCCTGGTCCAGGTAGCAGAAGTAACCGCCCAGGTTGGCGGGGTGCTTGTCGGCCGACCACAGCGAGGTGGGGTGGCGGAACTCGACCTGCGGATACTTCTTGGCCATGTCGATCATGAAGGGATCGAAGTACCCGAACGAGGTGCCGAACACCAGCGAGGCGCCATCGGCCTGGATCATCGCCTCCATGGTCTTGCGCACGGCCACGGTCTCGGGCACGTTCTCTTCCTCGTACACCTTCACGCCGGGCACGCTGCGCAATGCCTTGGCCGCGACCGCGTGGGCCTGGTTCCAGCCGAAGTCATCACGCGGGCCCACGTAGATGATTCCCACGGTCACGTCTGACTTGGCCCATGCGGCCTGGGGCAACAAGCCACTGCCCAGGCTGGCGCCTGCCGCAGCGGCGGACGCGGTGAGAAATCGGCGACGGTTCATGCTTTCGAAACCCATGGTGCAACTCCGGTGGGGTGGTGAGTGGGGTGATTCAGGGACGAGGGGGAAAGGAATCAGGCGCGCCGCGCCTTGCGCTGGGCAGGCTTGAGAGCACGGGCTGCCTGTGGCGCCGTCACGGCTTCGGCATAGCGGGCCAGAATGGAGGCCAGGTCTTGCTCGCTGCGGATCACGTCCGGCAGCAGCGCGCGGGTCTCGATGGCTTCGAGATGGTGGCCCATCAGGTGCTGCGCCTGGGTCGCATCGCCACGGCGCAGGGCCTCGATCAGCTCACGGTGCTCGCTGATGGCGCAATCCGACGAGTGCGGGCGTCCGTACACGGCCAGGATCAATGAGCAGCGCGTGACCAGCTCGGACAGGTAGCGCTCCAGCACGGGGTTGCCCGTCATGCCGGCCAACAGGTTATGGAACTCGCCGGCCAGACGGCTGGAGGCCATCACCTGCCCGGCCTTGGCGGCCTGCTCCTCCTGGCGCACATGGCCTTCGAGCTGTGCGCCCATCTCGGGGCGCCAGCGCGCGATCACCAGACGCACCACCTCGTTCTCGAGGCAGCGGCGCACTTCGAAGATGGCGCGCGCTTCTTCCAGGCTGGGGTGGGCCACGGCGGCCGAGCGCTTCTGCCCGACATCCACCAAGCCTTCGGAAGCCAGGCGCGCCAGCGCGGCGCGCACCAGCGTGCGGCTGACCTGGAACTGCTGGCCCAGCGGATCCTCGGGCAGCTTGGTGCCGGGCACGAGCGCCTGCTCGATGATGGCGCGGCGGATGGCCTGGTAGACCACTTCGGACTTGTTGAACGTGGGCATCTGTCTTCACCTTGGTGCACGTGAATCACGTATACGTGCAATTGAAATCATGTATACACATTGACGCAAGACGGATGCCAGGTGTTTTTGCCTCGTCATGGGGCTTATCAGGGTGAAACCCTCTCTGAACGCACCATTCACGCGCGGCACATAGCTTGCTTTTGGGTGATCACGTATACAAGAAATATTGGTCTTGTATCCAACCAATCACATCGCCATGGCCACCACAGACATCACCCTCCACCTCAACCAGCAGCAACTGGCTTTGCTGGACCGCGCCGTCGCACAGGAGCAGGCCCACAGCCGGGCCGCGCTGGTCCTCAAGGCCCTGGCCGAGCAGCACCTGCCCGCGCCCGAGCGCCCTGCCCCGCCCGCGCCGGACCTGCATGGTCTGAGCGACGAGCGAACCCTGGTGCTGGAACACGTGATGCAGCCCGGCACCGGCAAGGCGCTGGAAGTACCCGCCGGCCACGTGCTGCGCATCGAGCAGGTCGAAGGCGGCCAGTGCGTAGACTTCAACTGCTTCAACCTGCACGATTACAAGGAGTTCATGCACACGGGCCGCACGCGCACCGTGCATGGCCTGCTACCCACCACCGGCCACTTCCTGTGGTCCGCGCCGCCGCGCGAGCGCGCGATGATGTACCTGCTGGCCGACACGGTGCGCTGCAACGACGTGATGTTCCCGCGCTGCAGCGCCAACCTCTACGAATCAGCCTATGGCTTCGATGCACACACCAACTGCCACGACATCCAGGCCGAGGCCCAGCGCGAGTACGGCCTGACGCCGGACGACGTGCACGACTCCTTCAACCTGTTCATGTGCACCGAGGTGCACGGCGGGCGCGGACACATCAAGCGGCAGCATTCCCGCACTGGCGACTACGTGGACCTGCTGGCCCTGATGGACGTGCTGGCCGTGCCCAACGTCTGCGGCGCGGACATCATGCGCACCAGCAACTTCTCGCTCAAGCCGGTCAAGCTCACCGTGTGGCGGGCCAGCGAGGTGGACATGGCCCTGGTGCCGCCCCTGCGCAGCTACGCCACGCAGCGCACGCCGGCCGATTTCAAGCTCAAGGACATCAAGGCCGATCGGGCCCTGGCGCGTGACACGGCCTACGTGCCCAGCTTCACCAACGTGCCGCTGGTCGACACCGCCGTGCCGGTGCCGCTGGATGCGCAGGCCCTCGGCACGCTGAAAGGCCTGGGCCTGGAGAGCTACTACGGTGACGACCTGGGCGCCGCCCTGCGCGATGTGCTGTTCAGTTGGTGGGAGAAGAAGCACTTGGGTTGAGGCGCGAAAGCCACGGCACCGTTAGACTAACGGCGCCGTGAACGACACCACCCGAGAAACACCCCGCCTGCACGCCAACCGGCAGACCGTCTCGCTGAGCTTCGAGACCTCGCTGATCCAGAGCTGCATGCGGCTGGAGGCACCCGACGAGCTGGTGCTGGACTACACCCGCTCGATGATGGGCTTTTTGCTGCTGGCCCCCACGCCGCGCCGCGTGCTGATGATCGGGCTGGGTGGCGGCTCCATGCTCAAGTACCTGCACCGGCACCTACCGGAGGCAGACCTCACCGCCGTGGAGATCAACGCAGGTGTGATCGAGCTGCGCGACGAGTTCCACATCCCGCCGGACAGCGAGCGGCTGCGCATCGTGTGCGCCGATGGTGCCCAGTTCGTGACCCAGCCGCCGCAGGCCTACGACCTGATCCTGGTGGATGGTTTCACGGGCGAAGGCCTGCCCGAGGCACTGTGCTCAAAGCGCTTCTACGCGCATTGCCGCCAGGCTTTGACGCCGCAGGGCCTGCTGGTCGCCAACGTACAGGCCGACACCGATGCGACGCGCCAGATCCTCAAACGCCTGGACCAGGCCTTCGACGGCGGCCTCATCACCATCGAATCGACCGAAGGCGGCAACGAGATCGCTTTCGCGGGCAGTCACACCACGTTCAGCCAGGCTCTGGCAGGATTCGACACATGCTGGTCGGGCCTGCCCGCCGTGCACCAGGACACCCTGGCCGCCTGCTCCACCCGGGTGCAAGGCGCGCTGATCAAGATGAGGCGGCCGCCCCCACGCTGAGCCGCACACGAGTCACGCCGAGGACACACGATGGCCTTCACCTACTGCCCGCAATGCGCCAAGCCCCTGCAGCCCAAACTGGACCTGGGCGTGACACGGCACGCCTGCCCGGATGATGTCTGCGGCTACACCCACTGGGACAACCCTACACCCGTGGTCGCCGCGGTGGTCGAGCACGAAGGCCACATCATCCTGGCGCGCAACAAGGCCTGGGCAGCCCCGTTCTACGCGCTGATCACCGGCTTCCTGGAGAAGACCGATCCCAGCCCCGAAGAAGCCGTGGCCCGCGAGGTGGAGGAAGAGCTGAACCTGCAGGCCACGGGCGTGAACTTCATCGGCCACTACCGCTTCGAGCGCATGAACCAGATCATCATCGCCTACCACGTGCCGGCCACCGGCACCATCGTGCTGGGCGATGAACTGGCCGACTACAAGCGCATCGAGCCGGCCCGGGCGCGCTACTGGCCGGTCGCCACCGGCCTGGCCCTGCGCGACTGGCTGCTGAGCCAGGGGCATGATCCCCATCCGCTGGATGCACCCAGGGCCTGAAGAACCGGCTCAACGCTCCACGTCGTACCAGTACTGATCCGCCGCGCTGCGGTCGTGCCCGTCGAACATGCGCCGCACCATGGCCGGATTGCGCACCAGGTACCAGTCGCCAAAATGGTCGAACTTGCGGCACGAGGTGATGATGCCGCCGCGCCAGAGCGTGCCGAAGCGCTGCCCGCGCGTCTTGCCCAAGGCCTTGAGCCGCACGGCGAAGTCCACGTCCTCCACGCTGACCATGCGCTCATCGAAACCACCGATCGCCTCGAAGGCATCGCGCTGGCACCAGAACATGCCAGCCGAAATGCCCTTGTCGATCACATAGCGCGCCACCACGAAACCCGTGAGCACAATGCCCAGGGACCAGCGCTCCGGCCAGATGGTGGCGCCACCACCGACATAACGCTTGTCGTTGACGTGGCGGATCAGCTCGGCCATGGTGTGCGGCTGCATCCAGCTGTCGGCATCGATGGTGGCCAGGGCATGCGCGGTGCCGCCACGCACCGCCGCATTGCGCACCGCGGCGATGCACTTGCGCTCTTCCACCACGCAGCGGGCGCCCAGCGACTCGGCAATGGCCTGGGTGCCATCGGTGCAGCGGTTCAGCGCCACCACCACTTCGGCCCTGACCTTCGCACGTTGCGCCGACAACAGCACGCTCTCGATGCAGTGGCCGATGTAGCGCTCTTCGTTGTGCGCCGGGATGGCAATGGAAATGTCAGGCGTCGTCATGTGCGGCCCGCTCAGCGCATCTTGAGCTGTGCCACCCGGCTCATGGCCAGGCCCGCAGCTGCGGTGCGCGTCTCCACGCCCAGTTTGGCGAACACGTGCTCCAGCTGCTTCTTGACCGTGGCCGGGCTGCTGCCCAGGATGTCGCCGATGTCGCGGTTGGTCTTGCCGCGCACCACCCAGTACAGCACCTCGCCTTCGCGGGCGGTGAGCTTGAACTCCTGCGTGAGCGCGTCGATGGCGGCCTGGTCGGAGCTCTCCTGCATCACCAGCAGCCATTCGTCGTCACCGGTGGGTTCGTGCAGGGCGAAGCTCAGGCGGCGGCCCGCCTGGTTCACGGCCCAGGTGGGGGCGGGCGTGATCGGGGGCGGCAGCGAGCCGTCAGGGCCAGGCCTGGGTGCCACCTGTTGCAGCCAGTCGGCCAACTCGGCGGGCGCCACGGACTCAGGCGTATCGAAGTAGCTCTGCAGCAGCTTGCGCGCCAGCGGCGTCTGCCACAGCACGCGGCCATCGCTCACACGCACGGTGAGCGAGGCATGGCCGAAGGCATCCAGCGCATTGCGCGCCTGCCGAGCCTGGCGTGCGCTCTGCATGTGCGCCTCGATGCGGGCCAGCACCTCGCGCGGGCGGATGGGCTTGACCACGTAGTCCACGCCGCCGGCCTGGAAAGCAGCCACCACGTGCTCCGTCTCGCTCAGGCCCGTCATGAAGACGATGGGGATGTGGCTGGTCTCGGGCGTGGCCTTCAGGCGGCGCGCCACCTCGAAGCCATCCATGCCGGGCATCAGCGCGTCGAGCAGGATGATGTCGGGCACGGCCTGCGTGGCACGCTGCAGGGCAGCCTCGCCGTGGGTGGCCACCAGCACGGTGTAACCCTCTTCGTCGAGCGCATCGTGCAGCAGCGACAGGTTGTCCGGCACATCATCGACGATGAGCACGACATCGGTGCGGCTGCGGTCGAGGCGGTCGAACATGGTGGAGGGTGGCGGCGGTGTGGCGAAACGTGTCACGAACCCGGCAACGAGCTCGTCAGGACCCGGATTGTGCCTGCACGGGCGGCACGCCGGCTGCGGGTTCGCCCTCTCGCCGGGCCAGCGCCTCGCGCAGCACCTCGGCCATGGCGTCGAGCTGGAATTGCTTGGCCATGGCGCGCAGGCGTTGCACGAAGGGCTCGCACTGCGGCTCGGCCGCCGCGATCTGGTCGAGCACCTTGTGCACACCGCGGATGTAGCCGGCGTGCACCTGATCCTCCAGCGTGCGCAGCACATCGACCGATGGCAGAGCTTGCGGTGCGTCGCCCCCCGCCTGGCCCGCCGGTGCTGATGGCGACGCCGCATCGACACTGGACGCGCGCTCCGTCTCGATCCACTGCAGCGACAGGCGTCGCCCCAGCCAATCCAGCAGCTCCGCCACCCGCACCGGCTTGACGATGAAATCCTCCGGCGCAATGCCTACGTCGTTCTCCAGCGCCTTGTCGAAAGCATTGGCCGACACGATGGCGGCAGGCGCCTCGCTCAGGCCTTCGCTGCGGATGGCACGCAAGGTGGCCCAGCCGTCCAGCCCCGGCATGGCCAGGTCCATGAACACCGCGTGCGGCTGCTGCGCTGGCGGGCACACGCGCAGGCCGGCCAGGCAATCCACGCCAGAGGCGAAGGGCGTCACCTCGAAGCCCAGCGGTTCCAGGATGCGCACCAGCAGGCCGCGGTCGGCCTCTTCGTTGTCCACCACCCAGATGCGGCGGCGATCGCCCACATAGCCCGTGCGCTGGCCGCGAGGCGTGGCCGCCAGCAAGCCGCCGGCCACACGCACCTGCGGCAGGAACAGGCGGATGCGGAAGGTGGTGCCCTGCCCCGGCGTGCTGCTGACGCTCATTTCGCCGCCCATCAGGTCGGTCAGCATCTTGCTGATGGTCAAGCCCAGGCCGGTACCGCTGGCCGCATTGCCCGCCGCGGATGAACCACGCGCGAAGGGCTCGAAGATCTTGTCCAGCTCCACCTGCGCAATGCCCGGCCCCGTGTCGGTGATGTCCACCTGCGCGATCTCACGGGCGTAGCGCACCTTGAAGGTCACCTGGCCCGTGGTCGTGAACTTCACGGCATTGCCCAGCACATTGATCAGGATCTGGCGCACGCGGCGTTCGTCGGCGCGCACGGCTTCGGGCAAGGCTGGATCGATGTCGGCCACAAAACGCAGGTGCTTGGCACGGGCCTCGTGCTCGATCAGGCCAGTGATCTGGCGCAGCAGCTCATCCAGGCGCACGGGCTTGAGATCCAGCGTGAGCTTGCCACTCTCGATGCGGGCAATGTCCAGCGTGCCTTCCACCAGCGACAGCAAATGGTCGCCCCCGCGCTTGATCACCCCCACCGCGTGCTTCACGTGCTCGGGCAAGCGCTGGTCTTCATCCAGCAGTTGCGCATAGCCCAGGATGCCGTTGAGCGGCGTGCGCAGTTCGTGGCTGATGGTGGAGATGTAGCGGCTCTTGGCCTGGTTGGCCTGCTCGGCGCTCTGCTTGGCCTGCTGCAGCTTTTCGTCGGTGATGCGGTGCAGTTCAATCTCTCGCACCAGCAGATGGGTCTGGCGGTTGGATTCCTCCTGCGCCACCTTGCGGCTCTTGTGCGCCAGCACCAGCCACCATCCCACCACGCCGGAGACCAGCAGCAAGGCCGCAAAAGCCTTGACGAAGCCACTGCGCAAAGTGTCGGCCAGTGTGGTGCCCAGCAATGGATTATCGCCCGTCAGGGCCCGCAGCTCATGCTGGAAGATCAGCCCGAACAGCAGCGCCAGCATGGGCGTGATCACGGCCATCAGCAACAGGAAGTGGCCGAGTTCTGTGTCCAGCCGGCGCCACGCGGCCGCCGGCAGCAGCTTCTCGCCCACGGCACGCCATTGCACTGACCAACGCGCCTGCGGCTTGCACAGATCCTGGCAGCGCGCATCCAGCGAGCAGCACAGGGAGCAGATGAAGCCCTGATAGGCCGGGCACGTGGCCATGTCGTCAGATTCGTACTCGCGCTCGCACACGGTGCAGCGGTACAGTGCCCGCAGGCGGATGACCTTGCTGAGCGGACGCCCCTGCCCCTCGGCCGCCACGGGTGGCGGCTCGGATGGCGCCCACCCCGTCAGCGGACCCATGGCCTGGTCATGCGGCGCACGCGCCAGGTAGTAGCGCCCCTTGGTGGCCCACGCGATCAGCGGTGACACGACCAGCGCCGTCACCAAGGCGATCAGCGCGGAAAACGCCTGTGCCGTGTCCCCCAGCCAGCCCAGGTGCGCCAGCACCGACAGGAAGGACGCCGCCCCCATCGCGCCCACACCCACCGGGTTGATGTCGTACAGGTAGGCGCGCTTGAACTCGATGCCCGGCGGCGACCAACCCATCGGCTTGTTGATGACCAGATCGGCCACCACCGCCATCATCCAGGCGATCGCGATGTTGGAGTACAGCCCCAGCACCTTGCCCATGGCCTGGAACACATTGAGCTCCATCAGCAGCAAGGCGATCAGGGTGTTGAACACCATCCACACCACGCGCCCCGGGTGGCTGTGCGTGACCCGCGCAAAGAAGTTGGACCACGCCAGCGAGCCCGCATAGGCATTGGTCACGTTGATCTTGAGCTGGGACACCACCACGAACAGCGCCGTGGCCGCCACCGCCCATCCCAGATTGGGGAACACCTTCTCGTAGGCGATCAGGTACATCTGGTTCGGATCGAGCGCCCGCTCCACCGGCACCGAGAAGCTGATGGCCAGGTAGGCCAGCAAGGCGCCGCCCAGCATCTTGAGCACACCCGGAATCACCCAGCCCGGCCCGCCGATGAACACCCCGGCCAGCCATCTCCACCGCCCGCCTCGGCCCTTGGTGGGCTCGGGCATGAAGCGCAGGTAGTCGGCCTGCTCTCCCATCTGCGTGATCAGGGCGATGCCCACCGTCATGGCCGAGCCGAAAGCCAGCAGGTTGAAGGTGGCTGGCTGGCCGCTGGTACCGCCATACGCGGCCAGGTCCTGCAGGATGCCCGGATGCTCATGGAACACATAGATATAGGGCAGGATCAGCATGGCCAGCCACAGCGGCTGCGTGAGCACCTGCAGACGGCTGATCATGGTCACGCCGTAGGTGACCAGCGGGATCACCACCACCGCGCAGATCAGATAGCCCCACGCTGGCGGAATGTCGAAGGCCAGCTCCAACGCATAAGCCATCACCGCCGCCTCCAGGGCGAAGAAGATGAAGGTGAAGGACGCGTAGATCAGCGAGGTGATCGTGGAGCCGATGTAGCCAAAGCCTGCACCACGGGTCAGCAGGTCCATGTCCACCCCATGGCGGGCCGCATAGACACTGATGGGCCAACCCGCCAGCAGGATGATCAGGCCCGTGGCCAGGATGGCCCAGAACGCGTTGATGAAGCCATGCTCCACCAGCAAGGCCGCACCCACCGCCTCCAGCACCAGGAAGGAGGCCGCACCGAAGGCCGTATTGGCCACCCGCATGCTGCTCCAGCGCCGGGCCGAGCGCGGCGTGAAACGCAGGGCGTAATCCTCCAGCGTCTCGCTGGCCACCCAGCTGTTGTAGTCACGGCGCACCTTGACCACGCGCTGCAGGGCCTGTCCGCCAAGCTGATCCTCCGGGGGGGCACTGGCGGCTTGCTGCGACATGGAAGCCGCCTCTGGACGGTTTTGGTCTGGGTCTTGCATGATGGAGGTTCGAGCCGCGCCATCATCGCAAATTCGATGCCGCTGGCCCCAAGCCTTGCACAGAGAACAACGCAATGGATCTGACCCCACGCGAAAAAGACAAGCTGCTGATCTTCACGGCCGCCCTGCTGGCCGAGCGCCGCAAGGCCCGCGGCCTGAAGCTCAACTACCCGGAGGCCGTGGCGCTGATCAGCGCCGCCATCATGGAAGGCGCCCGCGACGGCAAGAGCGTGGCCGCCCTGATGAGCGATGGGAAGACCGTGCTGACGCGCGATGACGTGATGGACGGCGTGGCCGAGATGATCCCCGACATCCAGATCGAGGCCACCTTCCCGGACGGCACCAAATTGGTGACAGTGCACCAACCCATTGCATAAAGACTTTGTCGCCACCGATTTGCACCAAATAAGTGCATTGCATGCCATTCGCGGCGCAATCACCCTCACGGCCGAACTCAGACATACCTTTTCGGAATTCCAACCATGGGCAAGACATTGATCCGACGCACCATCATGGCCACCTCGGCCGCCACCCTTGGCCTGGCCACCACCGCCGTTCTGGCCCATACAGGTGACCTGGGCCATGTGCATGGCGCCGACGCAGCCGGCAGCTTCTTCCAGGGTGCCCTGCACCCGCTGACCGGCCTGGACCACCTGGCCGCCATGGTCAGTGTAGGTCTGTGGAGCGCGCTGACCAGCGCTGAAGGCCGTACCCGTTCACTGTGGACCGCCCCGGCCGCCTTCGCCATCACCTTGCTGGTCGGCGCCCTGCTGGGCCTGGGCGGGCTGCAACTGCCTGGGGTGGAACCCATGATCGCCGCTTCGCTGCTGGTGATGGGCCTGCTGGTCTGCACCCGCACTGCCCTGCCTCCGCTGGCTGGCGGCGCGCTGGTGGCCGTGTTCGCCCTGTTCCATGGCCTGGCACACGGCGCCGAACTGGCTGGTGGCCATGCCGCGGCAGCCCTGGCGGGCATGGCGCTGTCCACGGCCGCCCTGCACGCTGCCGGCATCGCCCTGGGCCTGCTGCTGCGTGACAAGGGACAGGCCGCCACCGGCCGCTGGGCCGCACGCGCGGCTGGCCTGGGCGTGGCTGTCTTCGGCACGACCCTGCTGACGCCCGCCATTGCCTCCGTGTTCTGACCCCACTGCAGGAGCCACCTCATGATTCCCGGCGAACTGCTCACCGACGGCGCGGACCACGACCTCAACCCCGGCCGCCGCACCATCACCCTGGTGGTGGACAACACCGGCGACCGCCCCATCCAGGTCGGCTCGCACTACCACTTCTTTGAAACCAACGCGGCCCTGGGCTTCGACCGCGAAGCCTCGCGCGGCATGCGCCTGAACATCGCCTCGGGCACGGCCGTGCGCTTCGAGCCGGGCCAGCAGCGCACCGTCGAGCTGGTGGATTACGCCGGTGATCGCGTCGTCCACGGCTTCCGTGGCCTGATCCGCGGCAAGCTCTGAACCCGCCCGCCTGACAAGACACAAGAAGGACACCCCACAAGATGGCAACGATCCAGCGACGGGCCTACGCCGAGATGTTCGGCCCCACCGTGGGCGACCGCCTGCGCCTGGCCGACACCAACCTCGTCATCGAGGTCGAGAAGGACTTCACCCTGCAGGCCGGCGGCTACGGCGAAGAAGTCAAGTTCGGCGGCGGCAAGACCATCCGCGACGGCATGGGCCAGAGCCAGGTGCCCAACGGCCCCGGTGCCATGGACGCCGTCGACTGCGTGCTGACCAACGCGCTCATCATCGACCACTGGGGCATCGTCAAGGCCGACATCGGCCTCAAGGGCAGCCGCATCTTCAAGATCGGCAAGGCCGGCAACCCCGATGTGCAGCCGGGCGTGGACATCGTCATCGGCCCGGGCACCGAGATCATCGCGGCCGAAGGCATGATCGTCACGGCCGGCGGCATCGACTCGCACATCCACTTCATCTGCCCGCAGCAGATCGACGAAGCCCTCAACAGCGGCGTGACCACGATGATCGGCGGCGGCACCGGCCCCGCCACGGGCACCTTCGCCACCACCTGCACCTCGGGCCCCGAGAACATCGCCCGCATGCTGATGGCCGCCGAGGCCTTCCCGATGAACCTGGGCTTCCTGGGCAAGGGCAACGCCAGCCAGCCCCAGGCGCTGCGCCAGCAGATCGACGCCGGCGTGATCGGCCTGAAGCTGCACGAAGACTGGGGCACCACGCCCTCGGCCATCGACTGCTGCCTGAGCGTGGCCGAAGAGACCGACACCCAGGTTGCCATCCACTCCGACACGCTCAACGAATCGGGCTTCGTCGAAGACACCATGGGCGTCACGAAGGGCCGCACCCTGTGCGCCTTCCACACCGAAGGCGCCGGTGGCGGCCACGCGCCGGACATCATGCGCGTGGTCGGCGAGGCCAACTTCCTGCCCTCGTCCACCAACCCGACGATGCCGTACACCGTCAACACGGCCGACGAGCACCTCGACATGCTGATGGTGTGCCACCACCTCGATGCTTCCATCGCCGAGGACCTGGCCTTCGCCGAAAGCCGCATCCGCCGCGAGACCATCGCCGCCGAAGACGTGCTGCACGACCTGGGCGCCATCAGCATGTTCAGCTCCGACTCGCAGGCCATGGGCCGCGTGGGCGAGGTGATCATGCGCACCTGGCAGACGGCGCACAAGATGAAGGCCCAGCGCGGCAAGCTGGCCGGCGACCCCGATCGCCACGACAACGGCCGCGTCAAGCGCTACGTGGCCAAGTACACGATCAACCCCGCGCTGGCGCATGGCGTGGCGCACGAAGTGGGCAGCATCGAAGAAGGCAAGTGGGCCGACCTGGTGATCTGGCGCCCGGCCTTCTTCGGCATCAAGCCCAGCATCGTGATCAAGGGCGGCTTCATCGCCTCGGCCGCCATGGGCGATCCCAACGCCTCGATCCCCACGCCGCAGCCGGTGCACTACCGCCCGATGTTCGGCGCCTTCGGGGGCGCCACGGCCAAGGGCTCGCTCACCTTCCTGAGCCAGGCGGGCATCCAGGCGGGCGTGCCGCAGATGCATGGCCTCAAGAAGCAGGTCTCGGCCGTGCGAGGCTGCCGCAGCGTCACCAAGCGGGACATGGTGCACAACAGCTACCTGCCCAAGATGGAGATCGACGCGCAGACCTACCACGTGCGCGCCGATGGCCAGTTGCTCACCTGCGAGCCGGCCACCGAACTGCCCATGGCACAGCGCTATTTCCTGTTTTGACCGACACTGGCGGCTGATTCCCGACTATCACGGGGCAGCCGCCCCGCCCGACCGCCATGCTGACCGTCAACAAGATCCTTCCCCAAGGCCAGGGCCTGGCCGCCGTGCTGCTCAAGCGCGCCGCCACCGTCGAGCTGGACTGGGACGTACGCCAGAAGAGCCGCTTCGACGCCACCGACAGCACCGGCCGCGCGCTGGGCATCTTTCTGCCGCGCGGCACGCTGGTGCGCGGTGGCGATGTGCTGGTGGCCGAAGACGGCTCCATGGTCCGCGTGATCGCTGCGCCACAGCCCGTGCTGATCATCACGCCCTGCAGCGAGCACGGCAGCCCTTTCGACCTGGTGCGCGCCGCCTACCACCTGGGCAACCGCCACGTGCAGATCGAGCTCAAGCCCGATCACCTGAAGATCGAGCCCGACCACGTGCTGGCCGACATGCTGCGCGCCATGCATCTGATCGTGAACGAGGCGCAGGCCGCGTTCGAGCCTGAGGGCGGCGCCTATGCGGCGGGTGGACATGGCCATGGACACAGCCACGGGCATGATCATGGGCATTCGCATGATCACGGCCCTGGACACAAGCATGACCATGGCGATCACAGCCACCAAGGCCACTCACATGATCATGCGCACGACCACGATCACGCACCCAAGGCCAGCCCGGCGGCTTCCCGCGGCAAGCCCATCGGCATCGCTGTGACGTCCGCCCCCGCACCGCACGTGCACGGCCCGGGTTGCAACCATGGCCACGATCACGGTCATGGCCACGGCACGCATGGCGATCATGGTCACACACACGATCACAAGCACGGCCCGGGCTGCGGCCACGACCACTGATCGCGCCTTTCGCCCAGCCCCATGCCCCGCGTTCTTACCCACCGCCAGCGCCGCACCGCCCCGCCGGTGACCGACGCCACCCGCCTGCAGCTGATGTGGCTGGCCTCGCCCGCCCTGCCGGTGGGCGGTTTCAGCTACTCCGAAGGGCTGGAAGCCGCCATCGACCAGGGCCTGGTGAGCAACGAGGCCAGCGCCAGCGCCTGGCTGCGTGACCAGCTGCTGCTGAGCCTGGCCCGCGCCGATCTGGCCGTACTGGCCCGCGCCGTGCCGGCCTGGCAACGCCATGACCTGGCTCGCATCACCGAACTGAACGACTGGGTGCTGCACACCCGCGAAACGTCCGAGCTGCGCCTGCAGGCCGAGCAGATGGGCCGCTCGCTGGTGGAATGGCTGCGCAACCGCCGGATGGGTGGCGCACCGCCAGGGCCGCTCGGCAGCCCCACCAACGCATCGGCCACCACGACCGATCCACGCCTGAACGCCTGCGCCGCCCTGCCCCCCGCGCCCACCTGGCCCGTCGCCTTCGGGCTGGCCGTGGCGCAGTGCCTGCCCGAAGGCACGCCCGCGCAGCCCGCCACGGTGCGAGAGGCCCTGGTCAGCTTCACCTTCGGCTGGGCCGAGAACATGGCCCAGGCCGCCATCAAGGCCGTGCCCCTGGGCCAGAGCGCCGGCCAGCGCATCCTGCAATCCCTGATCGACACCATCCCGGCTGCCATCGACCACGCCATGGCGCTGGGCGACAGCGAGCGCCAGGCCTTCACCCCCATGCTGGCCATCCTCAGCAGCCAGCACGAAACCCAGTACTCACGCCTCTTCAGATCATGAGCAGCAACCTGCACAACATCGCCAACCGCACCAAGAAGCTTCCTCCCCTGCGTGTGGGCGTGGGCGGCCCCGTCGGCTCCGGCAAGACCACCCTGCTCGAAATGCTCTGCAAGACCATGCGTGAGCAGTACGACCTGGTCGTCATCACCAACGACATCTACACCAAGGAAGACCAGCGCCTGCTGACCGTGGCCGGCGCGCTCGACCCGGACCGCATCATGGGTGTCGAAACGGGCGGCTGCCCGCACACCGCCATCCGCGAAGATGCCTCCATCAACCTGGAAGCCGTCGACCGCATGCTGGCCAAGTACCCCAATGCCGACATCGTCTTCATCGAATCGGGCGGCGACAACCTGGCCGCCACCTTCAGCCCCGAGCTGAGCGACCTGACCATCTACGTGATCGACGTGGCCGCCGGCGAGAAGATCCCGCGCAAGGGCGGCCCCGGCATCACCAAGAGCGACCTGTTCGTCATCAACAAGACGGATCTGGCCCCGCACGTGGGTGCCAACCTGGACATCATGAAGTCCGACACGCTGCGCATGCGCCCCACCCGCCCCTTCGCGATGACCAACCTGAAGACACGCGACGGCCTGAGCGAGGTGATCGGTTTCATCGAGACCAAGGGCATGCTCAAGGCGGCCTGAGGCGCCTTGACAGGCCGCGCCCCTTGAAATGAGGCGGCACCACCGCCACCTGGTGCCTCATGAGCCTGAGTTTTCTCTTCGCGCTGTCCGCCGCCGTTCACACCTACGTGGGCTGGCGTCTGGGGCCGCAACTGCCCCTGTGGGGAGCCTGGAGCCTGGCCGCCGTGCTGCTGGCATCCGCCGTGCTGGTGCCGCTGTCGCTGATCGCCTTCCGCATGCGGGGCTCGCGGACCAAGGTCTGGGTGTCATGGACCGGGCTGCTCTTCATGGGCTTGTTCTCATCCCTGTTCGTGCTCACCCTGGGCCGCGATCTGCTGCTGGCCGCCGTGCATGGCCTGGCCTTGATCTGGCCGCAGGCACAGCCTTCCCCCGCCTTTCTGGCCACCTCGGCCCAGACCGTGCCGCTGCTGGCGGCCCTGGCCAGCCTGCTGGGCTTCCTGAACGCGCGCCGCACGGCGCCGGTGGTGCAGGTGGATGTGCCCATCCGTGGCCTGCCCGAGGCCCTGCACGGCTTCACCATCGCCCAGATCAGCGATATCCACGTGGGCACGACCATCCGGCATGGCTACCTGCAGGCCATCGTCGAGCGCGTCAACGGGCTGCAGGCCGATGTGGTCGCCATCACGGGCGATCTGGTCGATGGCAGCGTGCGCGAACTGGCCGAGCATGTGGCACCGCTGGGAACGCTGAGTTCGAAGCACGGCACCTATTTCGTGACGGGCAACCACGAGTACTACTCCGGCGCCCACGCCTGGATCCAGGAACTGCGCCGGCTGGACATCGCCGTGCTGCTCAACGAGCACGTGGTGATCGAGCGTGAGGGCCACGCCATGGTGCTGGCCGGTGTGGCGGATTACACCGCCCACCACTTCGACCCCAGCCACCAGAGCGACCCCGTCAAGGCCCTGGCCGATGCGCCCGGGCGCGCGGCCGTGAAGGTGCTGCTGGCACACCAGCCCCGCAGCGCGCCGCAGGCCGCCCAGGCAGGATTCGACCTTCAGTTGTCAGGCCATACACACGGCGGCCAGTTCTGGCCCTGGAACCTGTTCGTGCCGCTGCAGCAGCCCTACACCGCCGGGCTGCACCGGCTGCAGAGCTTGTGGATCTATGTGAGCCGGGGCACCGGCTACTGGGGGCCGCCCAAGCGCTTTGGGGCGTCCTCGGAGATCACCCACGTGAGGCTGGTGCCTGCCGAGCGCTGAACCCGGCTGAGCCTGTCAGCGATGCAGCACGTGGCTGAGGCTGGCCACGGCCGGGCTGGTGGGCGTGGCCATCATGGCGTCGTCCGGCGCGAGCTGAAGGATCCCCCAGAGCAGCACGGCGGCCAGGGAGCTCAGGAGCAGGGTCAACAGCAGCAGATGGAATCGGGATGAACGGAACATGCCGTCATTGTCCGCACGATGACGGCCGACGGGAACCCCCTTTAGAGGGTCCTAGGGGGTAAACGGCCCTTCTAATCAGCAAGCACAGCCTTGCGCCAACGCGGCACCCCTCGGGGCCGGGGGCACAAACCTGAGGCACAATCACGGCCGTGCCGGCTCCGTGGTGAAATGGATATCACGGACCCCTCCTAAGGGTCAAGTACAGGTTCGATTCCTGTCGGGGCCGCCACCCCCTGCTTCAGCCCTTGCGTTCATGCTTCATGTGCACCTTCCACATGAAGCCGATCAGGTTGTCGCCGTAGGAAATGGCCTTGCGCGTGAGCTCGAACGGGTTGTGCGAGGTATTGGCCGCGCCACGGATGCAGGTGAGCCCAGTGCGGTAGCCGGCCTCTTCGACCAGATCGCGGGAACGCTGGTCGTAATCGCCGTAGGGATAGCAGAAATCCGGCACCTCGGCGCCCAGCAGATCTTCCAACGCCGCCTTGCTGCCGAATATCTCGTTGCGCTGCACCTCGGGCGACAGCTTGGACAGCCGCTGATGCGTCATCGCATGCGAGCCGAAATGCGCGCCTTCGCTGTGCAATTGGCGGATGGTGGCGGCATCCATCAACGGCGGCAGCGCGGGCAGCCAGTCGGCCGATTTACCCACCAGCGTGCTCACCAGGAACACGGTGGCCGTGCAGTCGTACTCCTTGAGCGCGGGCCAGGCGAACTCGCGGAAATCGTCGAAGCCATCATCCACCGTGATCACCACGGAACGCTTGGGCAGCGGCTCGCCCTGGAACAGGCAGCGGTAGGCCTCGGCCAGGCTCAGCACCTTGAAGCCTGCCAGCTTCAGGTAGCGCAACTGCCCGCGAAACCGGTCGATGTGGCAGAACAGGGCCCGGTGCGCGTCCGGGCGCGGGTACCGGCCGATCTGGTGGTACATCAGGATCGACAGCGGAGGAGACTCTGGCGGGCGCACGTTCATGGGGAAGGACTGTAGCGCAAGCCCCTTGTCCGCCCTGGATGCAAGCACTCCGCAAGCATTTGTGCGTCGCCAGACAAGGCGGTTTTGGTGCCTCGCTCCAATAATTTCCTGGCACCCCGACCCCTTTCAACACGTTCCAAGCACAGACCTTGTCCGCAAGGCCTGCGGGTGTGCTCATGCCTTTCAAACCCACTGCATCAGAGGTTCTCATCCATGTCCAGCCACATCTGCGGCCCCGGTTGTTCCCACGGCGTCACGCCCGAAGCTGAGAAAGAGATCAAGGAAGAGTTCAAGGTCGCGCGCCGATCGTTCCTGCGCGACGCGATGGCCGCCAGCGGCGCCGCCGTGTCGGCCGGCGCGCTGACCGCGTCGATGTCGCCCAGCGCCTTTGCACAGAGCGCCAAGCCCGGCTCGGGCATGACCAGCCACTACTACATCCCCGCCAGCGCCAACACCGTGCTGTGGGGCTACTTCAGCAAGTCGGCCAAGCCGGTGGTCGAAGTGGAGTCGGGTGATTTCGTCACCATCGAAACACTCACCCACCACGCCAACGACGATGCCGAACGCATGGTCAAGGGCGATGCGGGTGCCGAAAGCGTCTTCCACTGGGACAGCAAGAAAAAGGGAGTGAACCGCCGCGGTGCCGGCCCCATGGACGCCAAGGTGGGCGCCGGTGGCGGCGAGGGCGTGCACATCTGCACCGGCCCCGTCTACATCAAGGGCGCCGAGCCGGGCGACATCCTGGAGGTGCGCATCATCGACTGCGTGCCCCGCCCCAGCGCCAACCCGCTGTACAAGGGCCGCTCCTTCGGCAGCAACGCCGCCGCCAACTGGGGCTTCCATTACGGCGACACGCTGACCGAGCCCAAGAAGCGCGAGGTCGTCACCATCTACGAGGTCGACGCCACCGGCGAGCGCAACTGGGCCCGCGCCGTCTACAACTACAAGTGGACGCCGCAGACCGACCCCTTCGGCGTGGTGCACCCCACCATCGACTACCCCGGCGTGCCGGTGGACCACCGCACCATCACCAAGAACGAAAACGTGCTCAAGAACATCCGCATCCCGGTGCGGCCGCACTTCGGCACCATGGGCGTAGCCCCGGCCGAGGCGGAGTTCGTCACCTCCATCCCGCCCAACTACACCGGCGGCAACATCGACAACTGGCGCATCGGCAAGGGCGCGACCATCTACTACCCGGTGGCCGTGAAGGGCGCCATGTTCTCGGTGGGCGATCCGCACGCATCGCAGGGCGATTCGGAGCTGTGCGGCACCGCCATCGAGTGCTCGCTCACCGGCACCTTCCAGCTGATCCTGCACAAGAAGGCTAGCCTGCCCGGCACGCCCCTGGCCGAGCTGAACTACCCGCTGCTGGAAACGCAGGACGAATGGCTGCTGCACGGCTTCAGCTATGCCAACTACCTGGCCGAGCTGGGTCCGGGCGCGCAGCAGGACATCTACGGCAAATCGTCCGTGGACAAGGCCCTGCGCGACGCATATCACAAGATGCGCCACTTCCTGATGACCACGCAGAACCTCAGCGAGGACGAGGCCATTTCGCTGATGTCCATCGCGGTGGACTTCGGCATCACGCAGGTGGTCGACGGCAACTGGGGCGTGCACGCGCTGGTCAAGAAGAGCATCTTCCCGGCACGCGGCGCCTGAAGCCAGCACCAGCCCACACCGAGCCCTGATGCCCGGGGTGCACTGGCACAGGGCTCGCTTGCACCGCCTGCACGATGCTGAACGACCTTCGACGATTTTCCACCAGCGCCTTTCCGGACAAGCTGCGCCACACGGCATGGTCGGAGGTGCTGGAGAAGGTGCTGCTCAGCAGCGGGCCGGCCAGCCCTTCGCTGCCGCCGCTGGACGGGCACGTGTCCACCAGCACCTCGGCGCTGGAGTCGGTGTTCGTCAAGCTCAGCGCCTCGCCGCAGGTGCTGGTACCCCACCCCGCCAACGCGCGTCGCTACGGCCATGCCGTGCTGGTGCTGGCCGTGCTCGATGGCAGTGGCCTGGTGGCCGACGCGGACGAGACCCTGGCCCTGTCCCCCGGCGACATCCTGGTGCTGGACCCGGCGCGCGACTGGCGGGTGGAGCTGAACACCGATTTCCGCGCCGTGATCGCACGGCTGGAGTCGGCCAGCTTCATCCTGCGCCTGGTGCGCACCTGCGGGCAGGAACTCAACAAGATCGACACACAGGCCGGCGTAGGCGCCGTGTGCCTGACGCTGGTACGCGCCATCGCCGATGAGCTGGAGCAACTGGGCCGCCACGAGCTGCCGCCGCTGGAAGCCACCTTGACCGAATTGCTGGTGGCCTGCCTCTCGCGACAGGAACACCGTGCCCAGGCCGGGCAGGCAGAAGACAGCACCTCCGTGCAGTTGGGCCACCTGCGCCGCGTGTGCCGCGCCATCGAATCGCGCCTGGGTGATGCCGAACTGCAGATCGACGACATCGGCCGGCTGGAGGACCTGTCCACCCGCTACATCCAGAAGCTGTTCCAGGTGGGCTCGACCACCTTCAGCGATTACCTGAAATCACGCCGGCTGGAGCGCTGCCGACTGGACCTGGCCAACCCGGCGCTGGGCCACATCACCATCTCGGAGCTGTGTTTTCGCTGGGGATTCAAGGACGCGGCGCATTTCAGCCGCGCCTTCAGTGCACGCTATGGCGTCACACCCCGCGCCTACCGCTCGGAACCGCGCAAGGAAGGCGACGAGACGCTGCGCCGTGGCCGGCCGGCCCAGCCACCGGCGCCCAAGGCCAGCCCCTCCGACACGCCGAAAGCCGCACAGCCCACAGCGCATCCCCACCAGACCGCGGCCACCAGCCCCCAGGGCCGTACGGCGCCAGACACAGGGAACACCCGCCGCAGCCAGTTCCAGAACGTGCTGAGCGACCACGCCCGCTACGCCGTCGCCCTGGCCCTCTCACCCAAGCGCGCCGCGCCCCATGCCAACATGGCCACGTCCCCCGGCGAGCCGCTGCCCAACCACTACTACGTGCCCGTGTCCGACAAGACCGTGCACTGGGGCTACTTCAACCGCAACATCAAGCCCGTGCTGTCGGTGCGTTCGGGCGACATCATCACCATCGAGACGCTGACGCAGCATGCCAGCGACGACCGCGAACGCATGATCGACGGCGATCCGGGCGCCGAAAGCGTCTTCCACTGGACAGCCGAGAAAAAGGCCGTGGACCGCCGCGGCGCCGGCCCCATGGACGCCTCCATCTACGGCCGCGGCGCTGGCGAAGGCTTTGGCGTGCACATCTGCACCGGCCCCGTCTACGTGCACGGCGCCGAGCCGGGTGATGTGCTGGAGATCCGCATCCTGGATATCGTGCCGCGCGCCAGTTGCCACCCCAGCCACCACGGCCGCATCTTCGGCAGCAATGCCGCAGCATGGTGGGGCTTTCACTACAAGGACATGCTGACCGAGCCCAAGCAGCGCGAGGTCATCACCATCTACGAGATCGACTCATCGCCCGACAACCCGCACGCCAAGGCCATCTACAACTACCGCTGGACGCCACAGACCGATCCCTTTGGCGTGCGCCACGACACCATCGACTACCCCGGCGTACCGGTGGACCCGGCCACGATCGACAAGAAGTACGGCGTGCTGGCCAAGGCCCGCGTGCCCATCCGGCCACACTTCGGCGTGCTGGCCGTGGCGCCGCGTGAGCAAGGCATGGTCGATTCGATCCCGCCCGGCTACTTCGGCGGCAACCTGGACAACTGGCGCGCCGGCAAGGGCACCACGCTCTACCTGCCGGTGTCGGCCGAAGGCGCGCTGTTCTCGGTGGGGGATCCGCATGCGTCACAAGGTGATTCGGAGGTCTGCGGCACGGCCATCGAGTGCTCGCTGACCGGCGTGTTCCAGCTGGTGCTGCACAAGAAGGCCGCGCTGGCTGGCAGCTTCATGGCTGACCTGCACTACCCCTTCCTGGAAACGCCCAACGAGTGGGTGCTGCAGGGCCTGAGCTACCCCGATCACTTCGCCGCACTCGGCCCGCAGGCACAGACCCAGGTCTACCAGAAGTCATCGCTGGACGCGGCCATGCTCGATGCCTTCCGCAAGGCACGCCACTACCTGATGCAGGCCCATCAGCTCAGCGAGGACGAGGCCGTGTCACTGCTGTCGGTGGGCGTGGACTTCGGCATCACCCAGGTGGTCGATGGCAACCTGGGCGTACACGCCATCATCAAGAAGGCGCTGTTTCCGGCATTGGATGATGAGCACTGATCAGCGCGACGCATGCACCGACGACGCCGTCAGCCAGTGCCCCACCAGCCGCGCGTGCTGGCCACCCGACTGCTGCGCCTGCGCCAGCAACTGCTGCTCACGGCGCCCCAGATCGCCCAGCGCCAGCAAGGCCGCGCGGTAGTAGTTCAGGTCCGCGGCCTTGGAGAACACCAGTTCCTGCTGCGCCCCGTTTTCCAGCGCCACACCCTTGCCCACTTTGTCCAGGTGGGCCAGCAAGGCCTCCACCTGGCGCACGATGCCCCGCTCCACCTCGAAGAAGGCCGTCATGGTCTGGGTGGTGTCGGCCGAGGTGGCCAGCAAGGTCTTGCGGCGCTCTTCGTCATCCCATCCCGGGGCCTGCTGCAGCCACTGGCCCAGAGCCTCGTCCAGGCGGCTCTGGATCACCTGATCCTGCCGGGCCAGATCGTCCAGCGCGGTGTTCAACTGCGTGAGTTTCTGGCGCACGCTGTGGCGGCCCGCCGGCACCACCAGGGTCGATGGCTGCAAGCCCTCGCCCAGCCCCACGGCTTCGATCTGCGTCTGGTAGGTGAGCAAGGCCTGCCGCCGCTGACGGGAGGCATCGATCAAGGCCTGTAGCAAGGGCGCCAGGGCGCTGTCGCTGGCCTCTTCGAGCATGCGGGCATCCGGCTCGCGCCCTGCGCTGAGGTTCTCAACAACGGGCGCCAGACGCTCCAGATCCCGTTCCAGTGCCCGGTGACGTGCATCCGGGCTGCCCTGGGAGACCCACAGCAATGCCGACAGGACGATCAAGCCCAGGCCCAAACCCAGGATGGTCCACCACGCCAGAATCGAACGATCGTGCTTGTCACGCATAAGGCGGGAATGCCCCGGCCATGCGAGGGGCGACTACGCTGTCAAAAAAACGTATTTCAACCCACCCCGATGCGTGGCGGGGTGTGTCAACTTGTAAAACCCCAGGTCAGGGGTTTGATGGATGCGCAGCGACGCGCTTTGGACGCTCAGTGTTCCAGCCCGTGGTCATCGGGCGGAGCATGGCGCAGTTCGTCGACGGTATAACCACCCCGCGTCAGGGCTTCGCGCAGCCATTGCGGCTGGGAGCCCTGGCCGTCCCAGGTATCACCCGACACGGGGTGCCGGTATTTGGGAGGCAGGATGGCGATCTCGGGGAATTCCGACGGCATGCTCGATGCGTCGAATTCAAGCTCGTCGGGGGAAATGCGCCAAAACTCAATCAACTTGCGAATGGAGCGCAACGCCGCTTCTTGTTCTGGGGTCTTCACGTTGGTGTGCGATTTTGATTGAAGTTGCCGTGCAACCACCCTAACATTGTGACCGAGCTTGAAACCCCGAAAGTGAACCGGGTTTTGAATCTCTGAAATTGCCACCATTAAATGGCAATTCAGCACACAATACGTTTGTCCGGAAGACCTATCTTCCACGGGTGCCTTTTTCCAAAGGGCATCGCCGTAGCAGGGGCGGCACCGCAGTAAGCCCTGCGCATCTTTCAAGTGATGTTCAGGAGGCCCTATGCGCGTCAATTTGCCCGTGTCCCAGCACGAGTATCCTTTCCCGCCAGGTGAAACACTGGTGTCGACCACGGATCTCAAAGGTCGCATCAATTACTGCAATCCGGCGTTCATCCAGGTCAGCGGCTACACCCGCGACGAGTTGCTGGGCCAGCCCCACAACATGATCCGCCACCCCGACATGCCGGAAGAAGCCTTTCGCGACATGTGGGTCACCATCGCATCCGGTCAGCCCTGGTCGGCCATGGTCAAGAACCGCAGAAAGGATGGCAGCTTCTACTGGGTCAAGGCCAATGTCACGCCACTGATGGAGAACGACCGGCCAATGGGCTACATGTCGGTGCGCACGCTGCCGGCCCGTGCCGATGTGCAGGCGGCGGAGCAGCTTTACGCCACCATGCGCGCCGAGAAGGAAAGCGGCCGCATCCTGCACCGCCTGGATGGCGGCCACCTGATCAGGGCCGATGCGCTGGGCAAGCTGCAGAACAGCGCCCGCCTGGGCCTGGTCGGGCAGATGATGCTGATCAGCCTGGTCACGGCTGTGGTGGCCTATGGCGCGGGCGTGGTGTCTGCGGGCGGCCTCAATGAATTGAGTGTGCTGGAGTTGCTGCTGGGTGCCGTGGTGATGGCCGGTCTGGGCATCGGCGCCAGCCTGCTGATCCGGGCGCTCACGCTCAAGCCGCTCGAAGGGCTGCTGGTGCGCGCCAACCGCATGGCCGCCGGTGACCTCACCTCCGACATCGAATCCGACCGCAAGGACTTGGTCGGCAAGCTGGCCCAGTCGCTCAATCAGCTCAACGTGAACCTGCGCTCCATCGTGCGCGATGCCCGCAACGAGGTCAACCAGATGATGGTGGCCACTGAAGAGATCGCCTCGGGCAACCAGGATCTGTCCGCCCGCACCGAGACACAGGCCAGCAACCTGCAACAGACCGCCGCGTCCATGGAGCAGATCACGGGCACCGTGCGCACCACCTCCGACACGGCCAGGAAGGCAGCGTCACTGGCGCACGAGACCACCGCCGTCACGCAGCGCAGCAGCGCCGCCGTGGACGACGTGACCCAGATGATGAGCGCCATCGAGGACTCTTCGCGCCGCATCAACGAGATCATCCAGGTCATCGACAGCATCGCCTTCCAGACCAACATCCTGGCGCTGAACGCCGCGGTCGAGGCCGCCCGCGCGGGCGAGCAGGGCCGGGGCTTCGCGGTGGTGGCCTCGGAGGTGCGCGCCCTGGCCCAGCGCACGGCCACGGCCGCCAAGGAGGTCAAGCAATTGATCACCGATTCGGCAGAGAAGATCAGCGCCGGCAGCCGCCTGACCGAAACCGCCAAGACCACGATGGCCGAGGCGCTGAAATCGGTCGAGCAGGTGGGCTCGCTGGTGGATGTGATCAGCCACGGTGCCAACGAACAGCTCACGGGCATCTCGCAGATCAACAGCGCCATCGCCCAGCTGGACACGATCACGCAGCAGAACGCCGCGGCCGTCGAGCAGATCGCAGCCTCGTCCATGGCGCTGGCCGGCCGTGCGCAGGTGGTGTCGTCCACCGTGCAGGTGTTCCGCCTGGAGGCCGGCCAGCAGAGCGGCATGCCCGATGCCGTGAGCCTGCGCCGCCAGGCCAAGCAGGGCGCGCCCACCGCCCATGCAGAGGCCCCGACCTTGACGCCCGCGCCCGTGAGCAGCCGCCCCCGCGCGCCACAGCCCAAGGCCTTGACGGCGCACCATGGTCAACCGGCGATGACGCACGCGTCCGCCAAAGCCAACCTGAACCGCACGCCTCAGCCGGTGACCGAAAGCGGGTGGGAGCCCATCTGACGGGAACCCCGGATGGAAGGCATGCCCGAGCATGCCTACACTGGCGGATCTCGCTGCTCGTGTTCCTGCCATGAAGTTCGCCCTGCTCTCGGATCTGCACGCCAACCGCCAAGCCACGGAGGCGGTCTGGGAGCATGCCCAGTCGGAAGGCTTCGACCGCCTGGTACTGCTGGGTGACTACGTCGATTACGGCGCCGACCCCAGCTGGGTACTGGGCTTCGTTCAACAGCGTGTGGCCGAAGGCGCCGTGGCCGTGCGCGGCAACCATGATGACGCGGCCGTGGTCGGCGCACACGAAGGCATGCACGAGCATGTGCAGGCCAGCCTGGCCTGGACACGCCAGCAGCTCGATGCCGAGCAGCGCGCCTTCCTGGCCGGCCTGCCGCTGACCGCCACCTTTGGGGACTGTCTGGCCGCGCACGCCAATGCCCACGCCCCCGCCGAGTGGGGCTACATCCATGGCCGCATGGAAGCCATGCGCAGCCTGTACGCCACCGATGCCCACCTGGTGTTCTGCGGGCACATGCATGAGCCGCGGCTGTACCACCTCTCGGGCACCGGCAAGGCTGGGGAGTTCGAGCCCGTACCTGGCGTGGCTATTCCCCTGTCGCGCGCGCGGCGCTGGCTGGCGATCCCCGGCTCGGTGGGCCAGCCGCGTGATGGCAACCCGGCCGCGTGCTACGCGCTCTACGACGACGAGCAGGACACCCTGACCTTCCAGCGCGTGCCCTACGACCACGAAGGTGCGGCCCAGCGCATCACCCAGGCCGGCCTGCCCGAGATGATGGCGCAGCGCCTGCACCATGGCCGCTGAGCCCGCCCAACCAACAGGCCCCCGCCTGCGCCTGGAGGCCGGCCAACAGCTGGACGATTTCGAACTGGTGGAGCGCCTGCACCAGGGCGGCATGGCCACCTTGTGGGCCGTGCGCCGCGTGGGTGCAACGCCAGCGACCGAGATCGGACTACCGCTGATCATGAAGGTGCCGCGCTTCAAGGGTGGCGAGGATCCGGCCACCATCGTCGGCTTCGAGGTGGAGCAGATGATCATGCCCCGCCTGAGCGGGCCGCACGTGCCGCGCTACATCGCACGGGGTGATTTCACGCGCCAGCCGTACATCGTGATGGAACACATCGCCGGCGACACGCTCAAGCCACGCTTCGACCGGGCCCCGCTGCCGGTCGACGAGGTCGCGCACATCGGGGCGCGCGTGGCCCAGGCCCTGCATGCCGTGCACGCCCAGCACGTGGTGCACCTGGACATCAAGCCCAGCAACATCATGTTCCGCGAATCAGGCGAGGCCGTGCTGGTGGATTTCGGCCTGTCGCGCCACGACCAGTTGCCCGACCTGCTGGAAGAAGAGTTCGAGCTGCCCATGGGCACGGGGCCCTACATGTCGCCCGAGCAGGTGCAGTTCGTGCGCAACGACCCGCGCAGCGACCTGTTCGCCCTGGGCGTGCTGATGTACCACCTGGCCACGGGGGAGCGCCCCTTCGGCCAGCCCACCAGCGTGTCGGGGTTGCGCAAGCGCCTCTACACCGAGCCCATCCCGCCCCGCGTGCTGGCCCCTGCCCTGCCCGCCTGGTTCCAGGAGGTGGTGCTGCGCTGCCTGGAGGTCGATCCGGAGCAGCGCTACCAGAGCGCGGCCCAACTGGCGCTGGACCTGCAGAACCCCGCACAGATCCCCCTGACCGCACGCGCCGAGAAGGCACGCACCGCCGGCACGCTGAGCAAGCTGGGCCGCTGGTTCAAGGCCGTGGGCCATGAGCCCGCCGCGGAAACCTCCGTGGCCAAGCAGCTCGAACGCAGCCCGATCATCATGGTGGCCATCGGGGTGCGCAACTCGACGCCAGCGCTGGACGCCAAGCTGCTGGCCACGGTGCGCCGCATCCTGATGATCGAACCCGGGGCGCGCCTGGCCTGCGTCAGCGTCATGAAGATCAACCGCGTGGGCATGGACAAGCTCACGGACGATGAAGGCCACAGCCTGCACATGAAACAGCTGGTGGCCATCCGCCACTGGGCACGGCCGCTGCAGCAGGCGCTGGAGATGGACGACCGGCACCTGACCTTCCATGTGCTCGAATCGCCCGACACCGCTGCAGCCATCGTCGAGTTCGCCACCAAAAACCAGGTGGACCACATCGTGATGGGCGCGCGAGGCACCTCCAGTTTGAGGCGCTACCTGGGCAGTGTGAGCGCGCAGGTGGTGTCCGAGGCGCAGTGCTCGGTCACCGTGGTCAGGGCCTGAAACCCATCATCGCCATTTGCCCAGCGAGCCCTTGAACTCGCTGATGTAGTGCTCATACTGCTCGCAGTAGTTGGCACTCGCCACGATGAATGTCGGGGGCTTGTATCCGGTGGGCCGGTCAGCTTTCCTGGCCTGATCCCAGGCCGACCTCGCGCTGACACTGGACGCATGGGCTGCGAGCAAGGGCTTGGCCATGCTCACGAATTCCTTCTTGGCGTCGGCCACGCAGAATTTCATGAAGCTCTTCTTGTCGGCCACCAGCTTGAGCAATGCAGTGGCCGCATTGGCCGCCGCGGGCAGCGTCTTGTCCAACTGCTTCATTTCCGCCAGTGCCTTCAGGTACTGCGGCACATCCTTCTGCTGCTGCTTGGTCTGCAGCTTGACGATCTGCTCAAGCTCCTTGCACCCCGATGCCACACGGTTCTTGAGATTGGCCAGTTGCGCTTCCGCATTGATCACCGGCGAGACAACTTCAATGGCGCCCTTGTACTCCACATCGTTCATGCCGGCGTCGGGCTGAGCAGACCACCTGCCCAGGCCAATCTTGAATTCGTTGATGTAGTGCTCATACGATTCGCAGTAGTTGGCTGTCGCCACCACGAACGTGGGAGGCTTGTAGCCCTCGGGCCTCGCCGCCCTCTTGGCCTGCTCCCAGGCTGTTCTGGCACTGACGCCCAACTCATAGGCCACGTGCAAGGGCTTGGCCGTGCTCAGAAGCGTCTTCTTGGCATCCGCCACCGACAAAGCCATGGCCTTGTTCTTGTCGGATGCCAGCTTGAGCACAGCGGCGGCGGCATTGAGTGCCCCGGGCAAGGCCTTCTCCAGCAGCTTGACTTCTGCCAGCGCCTTCAGGTACTGCGGCACATCCTTTTGCTGCTGCTTGGTCTGCAGCTTGACGATCTGCTCAAGCTCCTTGCAGGCCGAGGCAGCGCGGTTCTTGAGGTTGCGCAACTCCCCCTCTGCATTGATCACAGGCGCAACGACCTGGCTCATGCCCTTGTATTCTGCTTCGTTCATGGCTGCCTTGCCTTGATGGGTCTATGACCGCTTCATGCTATGGCAGCGATGGAAACAATCACAGCATCTGAAAAGGGGGCAGGCGGGCCCGCCCAGCCTGAACAGCCCTAAATTGGCCCCCTAGATCCAGGGAGAACAAGATGCCGGCATCAGCCGGCAGCCAGGATCAACCGGTGATCGGCACCACGCGCATCACCTTCTGCAGCCCATCGACCGCCTTGCCCTTGCGGGCGCGCTTGCCTATGTGGCCCGTGTAGGCGCTGTTGCGCACGTCTTCTTCCTTGGGCTTGCCGCCGCGGCCCGAACCGATCACGCGCACACCGTTGTGCACCGTGGCCACGGACACCAGCGGTGACTTGGCCTGATCGACTTCCATCAGGGTGAGGCCCCGGCCGCCATTGGACTGCAGCTTGAGCTCGTCCAGACCGAACACCAGCAGGCGCCCGTCCTGTGACAGACAGGCCACCTGGGTGTCCTTGGCCTGCACCAGCACCGGGGCCAGCACGATGCTGCCTTCGTCCAGCGTGAGGAAGCCCTTGCCGCCCTTCTGGCGCGTGACCAGGTCACCCAGCTTGGCCAGCAGGCCGAAACCGGCCGTATTGGCCAGCAGCAGCACCTGCTCGGGGTTGCCGGCCAGGTAATGCAGCGGCTGCGTGCCGGATTCGAGTTCGATCATCGTGGTGATGGGCTGGCCATCGCCGCGCGCGCCGGGCAGGCTGCTCACGGGCACGCTGTAGACACGGCCATTGCTGCCCACCACGATCATCGGATCGACGGTGCGGCATTCGAACGTACCGTACAGGCCATCACCGGCCTTGAAGGCGAAGCTGGCCGGATCATGGCCATGGCCGGTGCGGGCACGCACCCAGCCCTTGAGGCTGATCACCACGGTCACGGGCTCGTCGATCACCTTCACCTCGGCCACGGCGCGCTTCTCGGCCTGGATCAGGGTGCGTCGTTCGTCGCCGTACTGCTTGGCGTCGGCCTCGATCTCCTTCACCACCGTGCGCTTGAGCGCGGCCGGGCTGTTCAGGATCTCTTCGAGCTTGCCTTGTTCGGTGCGCAGCTCGGACAGCTCCTGCTCGATCTTGATGGCTTCCAGACGGGCCAGTTGACGCAGCCGGATGTCGAGGATGTCATCGGCCTGGCGATCACTCAAGCGGAAACGCTCGATCAGCGCGGCCTTGGGTTCGTCGCTCTCGCGGATGATGCGGATCACCTCGTCGATGTTGAGCAGCACCAGCTGCCGGCCTTCGAGGATGTGGATGCGATCCAGCACCTTGCCCAGGCGGTGGCGCGTGCGTCGGGTCACCGTCTCCAGGCGGAAGCCCGTCCACTCCAGCAGGATCTGGCGCAGGCCCTTCTGCGTGGGCTTGCCATCGGCACCCACCATGGTCATGTTGACGGAGGCCGAGGTCTCCAGGCTGGTGTGGGCCAGCAGGCTGGTGATCAGTTCCTGCTGGCTGATGGTGCGGGTCTTGGGCTCGAACACCAGGCGCACGGCGGCGTCCTTGCTGGACTCGTCACGCACCGTGTCGAGCACCGACAGCATCGTGGTCTTGAGCTGCGTCTGGTCGGCCGTGAGTGCCTTCTTGCCCGTCTTGATCTTGGGGTTGGTCAACTCCTCGATCTCTTCGAGCACCTTCTGGCTGCTGGTGCCATGCGGCAGCTCGGTCACGACCAGTTGCCACTGGCCGCGCGCCAGATCCTCGATCTTCCAGCGGGCACGCACCTTCAGACTGCCACGACCGGTGCGGTAGGCATCTTGAATATCCTGCGGGCTGGAGATGATCTGGCCACCGCCCGGGAAATCCGGCCCCTGGACCAGGCTGTACAGCTCTTCGTCGGGCAGCTTGTCGTTCTTGATCAGCGCCACGGCGGCCGCAGCCACTTCGCGCAGGTTGTGGCTGGGAATCTCGGTGGCCAGGCCCACGGCGATGCCGCTGGCGCCGTTGAGCAGCACGAAGGGCAGGCGCGCGGGCAGTTGCTTGGGCTCTTCAGCCGAGCCGTCGTAGTTGGGGATGAAATCGACCGTGCCCATGTCGATCTCGTCGAGCAGCAGGCGGGCGATGGGGGCCAGACGGGCCTCGGTGTAACGCATCGCGGCGGCGCCGTCGCCATCACGACTGCCGAAGTTGCCCTGGCCGTCGATCAGCGGATAGCGCAGCGCGAAATCCTGCGCCATGCGCACCATCGCGTCGTACGCGGCCGTGTCGCCGTGCGGGTGGTACTTGCCGAGCACGTCGCCCACCACGCGGGCGCTCTTGACTGGCTTGGGGCCGCTGGTGCCCGAGAAGCCCAGGCCCATGCGGTCCATCGCATACAGGATGCGGCGCTGCACGGGTTTCTGGCCATCGCACACATCGGGCAGGGCACGGCCCTTGACCACGCTCAGCGCGTACTCCAGGTAGGCGCGCTCGGCGTAGTGGGACAGCGTCAGGGAATCGCCGCCATCGCTGGGCGGCTGGGAGAATTCAAGCGTCGTTTGTTCGGACATGGGTGCGTCGGCTCTCAGGGGGCAGGCGTATTTTGCCTGCTGTGAGCGCTGCCCCTCCCGCACACCGTTTTTCGTCCGTTCAAGCGCCCTTGGCATCCACCAGGTAGGCGCCAGCGAACATGTCCACGGCCGAGCGGACAATGCGCGCCCGCGTGCGCGGCGGTGGGATCGCATCCCGGGCATCGCACAGCAGGTAGTACTGGCCCAGCATGCAGAGGTTCACGAACTGCGCGGCGGCCATGCGGATGTCATCGAAGCGGGCCTGGCCGCTGTCCTGTAGCAGCTTGAGGTAGTTCTCCACCGGGCTGCGCGCCATGCTGGCCACCCGGTTGGAGTGCTGCGAGATGTCGTCCATGCGCAGTTGCTCGCCGATCAGGATGCGCGTGAGGTTCTGCCCCTGCGGCGTGAAATAGCTGCTCGCCAGGAAACTGCCCATCGCGTGCAGCACCTCGCGTGGCGGGCGGGCGGTGTCGATCTTGGCGGACATGTTGTCCGCGTAATCACCCACCAGGCGCTCCAGCACGGCCACGAACAAGCCCTTTTTGGTCTCGAAGTGGCGGTACAGCGTCAGCTTGGAGACACCGGCGGCCTGGGCGATGCCCTCGATGCTGGTGCCATCGAAGCCGAAATCGATGAAGTGGTTGCGCGCGACGCCCAGCGCGTGGCGGATGAGCTCTTCGGAGGCTTCACGGGTCGGGCGGCCGGTGACGGGCCGCGCAGTGCGCTTGGCGGCAGGCATGGGGTGTGATCGTGGGTTCTTGTGGCGGGGATTCTGGGGCCAATGGCACGACATGGGCCACGCTCGAATATTCAAAGCGCGGATATCGGTATCAGCAAAAGTTCGTTGTTTCAGTGTGTAGCGATCGCTATCTTAAGTGAACGATACCGTTTACTTAAATCTTCGCAGCGATCCACATGTCCCAAGCACCCCGTCAGATGCACCTGGGGGCCTTCCTCCAGGGCGTCGGCCACCACATCGGCGCCTGGCGCCACCCCGACGTCGATCCGGCCCAGGCCACGCAGCTCGAACCGCTCAAGCACCTGGCCCGCGTGGCCGAGCGCGGCAAGTTCGACGCCATCTTCTTTGCCGACACGCTGGGCTTCCCTGAAGGACCGGCGCAGGTGCTGGCCAAGGGTGCCCTTCCCTACTACTTCGAGCCGCTGACCCTGCTGGCCGCGCTGGCCGGCGTGACCGAACGCATCGGCCTGGTGGCCACAACCTCCACCACCTACCTGGCACCCTTCCACCTGGCGCGCAAGTTCGCCTCGCTGGACCACATCAGCGGCGGCCGCTCAGGCTGGAACCTCGTCACCTCGGGCACCGACTGGGAGGCCAAGAGCTTCGGCCTGCCGCAGCAGTTGCCGCACAAGGAACGCTACCTGCGCGCCCGCGAGTACGTCGATGTGGTCAAGGGCCTGTGGGACAGCTTCGGCGACGATCCCTACGTGTTCGACAAGCAGACAGGCCAGTTCTTCGATCCGGCCAAGCTGCATGTGCTGGACCACCACGGCGAGTACTTCCAGCTCAAGGGTGCCCTGCAATCGCAGCGGCCCGTGCAGGGCTACCCCGTGATCGTTCAGGCCGGCTCGTCGGGCGACGGACAGGACCTGGCCGCCGCCACCGCCGAGGTGGTATTTACCGCGCAGCAGAACCTGCCGGATGCACAGAAGTTCTACCGAGGGCTGAAGGCGCTGGTGGCCCAGCATGGCCGCGATCCGGCCGGCGTGAAGATCCTGCCGGGTGTGCTGCCTGTGATCGGCCGCACTGATGCGGAGGCCAAGGAGAAGTTCGACCAGCTGCAATCACTGATCGACCCTGTGATCGGCATCGGCCTGCTGTCGGCCCTGATCGGCATCGACCTCAGCACCTACCCGCTCGACGGCCCGCTGCCCGAGATCCAGATCGGCGAGGGCTGGCAGAGCCGCGCGCAGCTCTTCGTGGACATGGCCCGAAAAGAGAACCTCAGCATCCGACAGGTGTATGAGCGCGTGGCCGGCGCACGCGGACACCGCGTGATCTGGGGCAGCCCGCAGAGCATCGCCGACCAGCTTGAATCGTGGTTCCACAACGAGGCGGCCGATGGCTTCAACATCCTGGCGCCCACCTTCCCGCATGGTCTGGAAGCTTTCGTCGATCAGGTGATCCCGGAGCTGCAACGCCGAAACCTGTTCCGCACCGAGTACACAGGCCGTACCCTGCGCGACCACCTGGGCCTGGCCCGCCCGAGGAGCCAGTACGCATGAGCACGCCCAAGTCTTCTGGCGACTACCTCTTCGGCCGCCGCGGCACCTTCGTCACCTTCGGCCTGCTGTCAGTGCTGATGGTGTTCGACTTTGCTGACCGCATGATCCTGGCCGCGCTGCTGCCGGCCATCAAGGCCGAGTGGCATATCACGGACACCACCGCCGGCCTGCTCAGCTCCGTGCTCACGCTGGGCATGGTGCTGTTCGCCTTCCCCGCCGCCATCGCCATCGACCGCTGGAGCCGCGTCAAGAGCGCCAGCGTGATGGGCGTGATCTGGAGCCTGGCCTCCGCCGCTGGGGCACTCGCGCAGAACGTGGGACAGTTGCTGCTCACGCGCGGCCTGGTCGGCGTGGGTGAAGCGGGTTATGCACCCGCCGCCTATACATGGATCTCGGCAGCCTTTCCCAAGCGCCGCCGGCAACTGGCACTGGGCCTGTTCTCGTCGGCCCAGCCGATCGGCATGGCCATCGGCGTGGCGGCGGGCGGCTACATCGCGACACACTACGGCTGGAAGCATGCGCTGGGCATCATCGCCCTGCCGGGCCTGCTGGTGGCGCTGGCCTTGTACAAGGGCAGGGACTACAAGAACCTGCAGCCGGTGGTTGCGCCCGCCGCCACAGCGGCACCATCGCAGGCAAAGGGCCACGCCAAGGCCATCCTCGGCACGCCCTCGCTGCTGCTGGCCTACCTGAGCGCCGGCCTGGGCACGCTGCAATGGGTGCCGGTGGTCTTCTTCCTGCCCACCTGGCTCAACCGCGAGCATGGCGTGGCGGTGCAATCCGCCTCGCTGATGACCAGCGGCGTGATGCTGCTGGCCATCTTCAGCGTGCCCCTGGGGGGCTGGCTGATGGACCGCTGGAACCACCGTGATGACCGCGCCAAGGTGATCTGGCCCATCCTGGCCGGCACCACCAACACGGCACTGCTCACCTTGGCCTTCACCGTGGTGGACGACATCACCCTGCGCTACACGCTGATCCTGATCGGCTTCTTCATTGGTGCCAGCGGCGGCACCGGCGCGCTGGCCATGACGCAGGAGCTCGTGCACCCGGCCCTGCGCGCCTTCTCAGGCACCTGCTCTGTGGTGACGATCCATCTGATCGGCTCGGTGCCCGGGCCCTTCATCGCCGGCTTGCTGTCCGACCGCTATGGGCTGACCAACGCGTTGTTGACGCTGATCGTCGTGGCCGGCATCGGACAGGCAACCGCCTTGCTGTTCGCGCTCAGGCACTACCGCCGCGATCTGTCCCGCGTAGGCCACTTCCAGCTCGAAGCTGCCTGAGCGAGCCGCCACATCGATTTCCCCTTTCCCCTCCGTATTGGTTCTTTTTCCAAGGTGTACCCATGTCCATTCGAAACCACCTCGCCCTGACCACCGGCGCGCTCCTCATCGCCCAGGTCTTCGGCACGGCGCCCGCACACGCCCAGCAGGGCACCAGCCCCGCCGCAGCACAGCGGGCCCAGGCCTCGGCATCCGAACCCACCGAACTCGACACCGTCACGGTCACCAGCCGCCGACGCACGGAGAAGGCCCAGGACGTGCCCACGCCCATCAGCGTGATCAGCGGTCGTGATCTGGAAGCCCAGCGCATCTACCAGGTGCAGGATCTGCAGCAGACCCTGCCCAACGTGACCTCTCAGTTCCTGCATGCACGCCAGTCCAGCGTGTCCATCCGCGGCATCGGCAACAACACGGCCAACGAAGGCCTGGAAGGCAGCGTCGGCATCTACCTGGATAACGTGTTCCTGGGCCGCCCGGGCCAGGCCGTGTTCGACCTGCTCGACGTGGAACAGATCGACCTGCTGCGCGGCCCGCAAGGCACGCTGTTCGGCAAGAACACCACCGCTGGCGTTCTCAACATCACCACGCGCCAACCCAGCTTCGATCCGGAGGCCACGCTGGAGACCTCGCTGGGCAACCGCAACTACCGGCAGGTGCGTGGCACCTACTCCGGCCCGCTTAGCGACACGGTGGCCTTCCGCGTGTCGGCCTACGACACGCATGACGACGGCTGGGTGGAGAACATCGTCAACGGAGAGAAGCTCAACGAGATCAACCGGCGCGGCCTGCGCGGGCAGGTGCTGGTCAAGCCGCACAATGATTTCAGCCTGCGCCTGATCGCGGAGTACAACAAGGAAGACTCCACCACCGGCACGCTGGTGCCCTACAGCTTCGGGCCGCTCAACCGTGGCACCTTCAACAGCGCCACGAACTACACCACCTTCCCCCAGGCCGCCGTTGCCGTGGGCGCGCGCCCGCTGGTGACCGACCCCTACGACTACAAGGTCAGCCTGGATGGCGAGCAGCAGGCCAAGGTCGAGCAGAGCGCCGCATCCGCAGAAGCCAGCTGGAACCTGGGCGGCTACAAGCTGACCTCCATCACCGCCTGGCGCAACTGGAACTTCGATCCGAAGAACGACCTGGACTACACCAACCTGCCCGGCCTGACCGGCGGCTTCAAATCCAGGGAAGAGCAGTACTCTCAGGAGGTACGGCTGGCATCACCCACGGGCGGGGCTTACGACTACGTGGTCGGTGGCTACTACTACCACCAGCAGACCAGCAGCGACAACAGCTACACCACCGGTCCCAGCATCCTGGCGCTGTCGGGCGGCTCCTACCCCAACAACAATGTCGTATCTGGCCGTGGCAAGGCCACCACCGACAGCCTGGCGGCCTTCGGCCAGGCCACCTGGCATGTGACGCCGCTGTTCGACCTGACGGGCGGCCTGCGCTACACCACGGAAGACAAGAAGGGCCGCGTGGTCCAGAACGACCTGGCCAATGCCTCGCCCTTCTCGGCCCTGCCCGTCTTTCGGGCCTGGGACTCGGGTGAGCTCAAGCGCACGGACGAAAGCGTGGCCGGCCTGCTGAGCGCCAGCGTCAAGCTCGCACCCTCGGTGCTGGGGTTTGTCAATGTGTCGCATGGTCAGAAGTCCGGCGGCTACAACGTCAACAGCGTGGCCTCGGCCGGTTCGGCCTTCGGCACGCAGGCCATCACGGTCGATCCGGAAAAGGCCAACAACATCGACCTGGGCGTCAAGAGCAGTTGGCTGGACAACCGCGTGCAGATCAACGGCAACCTCTTCCTGACCAAGGTGAAGGATTACCAGGCCGTGACCAACACCTACTACGCACCGGCCAACATCTACCTGGGCGTGTTGACCAATGTGGGTGATGTGACCAGCAAGGGCTTCGAGTTCGACATCAAGGCCCGGGCCACCAGCAACCTGACGCTGAACCTCAATGGCGCCTACACGCTGGCCCGCTTCGACTCGGGCACCGGCCCGGCACGCTTCGAGGCCTTCGATGGCGTGGCCTATGGCCGTGGCTCTCAGAGCCTCAAGGGCAACCAGGTCAATGGCGCGCCCAAGTGGATCTTCAACGTGGGCGCCCAGTACCGCCACTTCCTGGACAGCGGCATCGAGCAGCGCGTGACAGCCAACTATGCCTGGCGTGATGACAGCTACGGCGACATCAACAACTCGATCTACTCGAAGATCCCGTCCTACGGCCTGTTCAACCTGGGCGCAGGCTGGCGCATCCCGCAGGGCGAGAAGTCGAGCTGGGATGTGTCGCTGTGGGTGAAGAACGCCTTCGACAAGCGCTACTTCCTGGGCCTGACCAGCGCGGGCAACAACACCTATGTGGGCTCGGCCGGCGAGCCGCGCACCGTGGGCGCAACAGTGCGCTACGACTTCTACTGAAGAAGCGTCAGATGGCTCAGCAGCCCTCTTCAGCTTTCTTCGTCGGCCAGCAGGCTGGCGATCAGGGTGATGCGGGGCACCGAAGCCAACGCTCGTGACAAGGGGCAGGTGTTCTTGGCCTGCACCGCCAGCTGCTGGAAGGTCTGGGCATCGATCCCCGGCACCTGCGCGCGCAACTCCAGGTCGATGCGATCGATGCGGTAGCCATCACCCACCTTGTCCAGGTGCACGGTGGCCACTGTGTCAGCCTTCGCGGTCTCGAAGCCCTTGGCCGCGCAGGCGAACGAAAAGGCCATCGTGAAGCACGATGCATGGGCGGCAGCCAGCAACTCTTCGGGGTTGCTGCCTTTGCGGTCATCCTCGAAGCGTGACCCGAAACCGTAGGGATGGTCTTGCAAGGCGCCGGTCTCGGTCGAGATCAAACCCTGACCGGCCTTGCCCTTGCCTTCCCAATGCACGCTGGCTGACTTGTGGATCATGATGGGGCTCCTGGATGGACGAGAACCCACTGTAGGCCTCGCCTTCAAGAGCCAACATCAGCGCAGAACGCGCCGTGCTGTAGGCAGGGGCCTACGTGGCACGGCACATCTGCCAAAGCTCGCTCAGATGTCGATCTCGACGGCGTCGCCGTGCAGTTCCATCAGCTCACGGCGCGCGGCCGCTTCGCCCTTGCCCATCAGCTTGTTGAACGAACCCTCGGTGGATTCGAAGCCCGGCTCGCCATAGGCCACCGGCAACAGCCGGCGCGTCTCCGGATTCAGTGTGGTGTCCCACAGCTGCTCGGCGTTCATCTCGCCCAGACCCTTGAAGCGGCCGATGCTCCAGGCCCCTTCACGGCAGCCTTCCTTGCGCAGCTTGTCGAGGATGGCGTGCAGTTCGCCATCGTCCAGCGCGTAGATCTTGGCGGCCGGCTTCTTGCCACGCGCGGGTGCGTCCACGCGGTACAGCGGCGGACGGGCCACGTAGATGTGGCCGGTCTCGATCAGCTTGGGGAAATGGCGGAAGAACAGCGTCAGCAGCAGCACCTGGATGTGCGAGCCATCCACGTCGGCGTCCGACAGGATGCAGACCTTGCCGTAGCGCAGGCCGGACAAGTCCGGCGAATCGTTGGGGCCGTGCGGGTCCACGCCGATGGCCACCGAGATGTCGTGGATCTCGTTGTTCTTGAACAGCAGATCGCGCTCGACCTCCCAAGCGTTGAGCACCTTGCCACGCAGCGGCAGGATGGCCTGCGTCTCCTTGTCGCGACCCATCTTGGCGCTGCCGCCGGCCGAATCACCCTCGACCAGGAAGACTTCGTTCAGGCTGGTGTCGCGGCTTTCGCAATCGGTCAGCTTGCCGGGCAGCACGGCCACGCCAGAGCCCTTCTTCTTCTCGACCTTCTGGCCGGCGCGCTGGCGGGCCTGGGCCTGCTTGATCACCAGCTCGGCCAGCTTTTTGCCGTGGTCCACGTGCTGATTCAGCCATAGCTCAAGTGATGGCTTCACATAGGTGCTGACCAGACGCAGCGCGTCGCGGCTGTTCAGGCGCTCCTTGGTCTGGCCCTGGAACTGCGGATCCAGCACCTTGGCGCTCAGCACAAAGCTGGCGCGGCTGAATACGTCATCGGGCATCAGCTTGACGCCCTTGGGGCTGAGCGCGTGCATCTCGATGAAGCCCTTGACCGCCTGGAACAGGCCGTCCTTCAAGCCCGATTCATGGGTGCCACCGGCCACCGTGGGGATCAGGTTGACGTAGCTCTCGCGCATCGGCGCGCCTTCTTCGGTGAAGGCCACGCACCAGGCGGCGCCCTCGCCTTCGGCGAAGTTCTCGGTCTCGCTGCCGCTGGCGTACTGCTCGCCTTCGAACAGCGGGATCACCGGGTCGGCGTTGAGCGTCTGGGTCAGATAATCGCGCAGGCCACCTTTGTAAAGCCAGGTCTGCGTCTCGCCCGTCTTCTCGTGCGTGAGCGTGATGGTCACGCCCGGCATCAGCACGGCCTTGCTGCGCAGCATGTGCACCAGCTCGCCCTTGGGCAGCTCGGCGCTCTCGAAATACTTGGCGTCGGGCCAGGCACGCACGGCCGTGCCGTTCTTGCGGTCGCCGCTCGCGGCCGGGCGCACGCTGACGGGCTCGATCACGTCGCCGCCACCGAAGGCCAGCTGCGCCACCTGCTTGTCGCGCCACACCGTCACCTGCAGGCGCGTGGACAGCGCGTTGGTCACACTCACGCCCACGCCGTGCAGGCCTCCGGAGAAGCTGTAGGCCCCACCCGAGCCCTTGTCGAACTTGCCGCCCGCGTGCAGGCGGGTAAAGACGATCTCGACCACGGGCACGCCCTCTTCGGGGTGGATGCCGAAGGGAATGCCGCGGCCTTCATCCTCGACGCTGATCGACCCGTCGGTGTGCAAGGTGACGCCAATGCGCTTGCCGAAACCGGCCAGGGCCTCGTCGGCAGCGTTGTCGATGACTTCCTGAATGATGTGCAGCGGGTTGTCCGTGCGGGTGTACATGCCCGGGCGCTGCTTGACGGGCTCCAGGCCCTTGAGGACGCGGATGGAGGATTCGCCGTAGCCGGCGTTGGGGGCGGACTGGGGTTTCGTGGCCATGGGCGGGGATTGTAGGGACATGCCCCCCGCTTCTCAGGGATTACAGGTTTTTACGGATGTGCTAATTTAACGCTGTTGGTTACACCCTTGTCATACCAACCAATGCTCGGAGTACCATCATGCCCCTGTCTCAGCTCATGCGCCCCCTGCTGGCCGGTGTCGGCACCCTGGCCTTGAGCGCCAGCGCACTGGCCGCCGACTACACGGTGACCACGCCCACGGCAGACCCGTTCTACAAGACGGAGCCGATCATCCACGGCGTGGGCGACTTCCTCGACACCTTCAACTTCAGCGTGGCGGGCAGCACCGATGCGTACATCTGGGTGTTCCCGTTCACACCCGCCGACCTGTCGGCCCTGTGGGTGGGCACCAACGCCGTGCAGCTCAAGCTGTACGACAGCAACAACACGCTGGTGGGCACCGGCAAGACAGCCGCCCAGTTGGGCATCGACCTGTACGGCAACCCCGCCACCGCGGCCTACGCCCTGACGCTCAAGGCCGCCGGCTATGACCCGGCCAAGTCCCTGTTCTGGAGCGACACTCTGCAGGCGGGCAGCTACACGGCCACCGTGTCCGGTATTGCTGGCGGCGTGCTCAGCGGCATCTTCGGCGGTGGTGGCGCCTACATCGCCAAGTTCAACATCCCCTCGCCGGTGCCTGAGCCCAGCAGCACGCTGCTGCTGGCGGCTGGCATGGCTGTTCTGGGGCTGGCGGCTCGCCGGCGTGCCAAGGCCGCCCAAGCCTGATCCCACCGCGCGCATCAGGCAGATGCGTGCCAAGCAAAACGGGCCCCTTGGGGCCCGTTTGTCATTGTGGCGATCAGGGCAGGCGCCTCACGGACATCACTGGAAATACCCCAGCATGCGCTCCAGCGCCGCCGTGAATGGCACCTGCATCATCGGCAAGGTCAGCCACAGCCCGGTGATGCCCACGCCGATGGTCACCGGGAAGCCCACCGAGAAGATGTTCATCTGCGGCGCCACGCGGGCGATCAGGCCCATCACCATGTTGACCAAGGTGAGCATGGCCACGATGGGCAGCGACACCCACAGCCCCAGTTTGAAGATCTCCGCCCCCCACACCTGCGGCTGCAGCGTGCGGATGAAGGCCAGCGGCTCGGGCGCGATCGGGAACACGTTGAAGCTGCCCACCACGGCCGTGGTCAGCAGCAGGTGCCCGTTCATCACCACGAACAGCCACGCCGCGATCGTGCCGTAGAAGCGGCTCACGGCCGTGGCCTGCGAGCCCGACATCGGGTCGAAGAAGGCCGCGAAGTTCAGGCCCATCTGCAGGCCGATGATTTCGCCGGCGAACTCGATGGCCGCGAAGATCACACGGGCCGCGAAACCGATGGTCACGCCGATCAGCAGCTGCTGGATCACCACCATCAGCGCGATAGGCGAATCCAGCGGGATCACCGGCATCTCGGGCAGCGAGGGCTGGGCGCACAGCACGATCAGGATCGCCAGGCCCACGCGCACGCGCCGCGGCACCGTGCGCATGGAGAACACGGGCGCGGCCGTGAACAGGCCCAGCACGCGGAAGAACGGCCAGATCCATGGCGAAATCCACGCCATGACCTGGGCTTCGCTGAAAGTGACCATGGCCGCGGCGTCAGCCCACCACGCCGGGGATGGACTGCAGCGTGGTGCGGATGAAATCCACCAGCGTGCTGACCATCCAGGGCCCTGCCAGCCCCATCATCGCGAAGGCAGCCACCAGCTTGGGCACGAAGGACAGGGTCTGCTCGTTGATCTGCGTGGCCGCCTGCAGGATGCTGATCACCAGGCCCACGCCCAGCACGACCAGCAGGATCGGGGCGCAGACCATCAGCAGGGTCAGCAGGCCATCGCGGCCGATGGTGAGGACTTGTTGCGGATCCATGGATGTATGCGAATCAGGTGGCGAAGCTGGCCGCCAGCGAGCCCAGCAGCAGGTTCCAGCCATCGGCCAGCACGAAGAGCATCAGCTTGAAAGGCAAGGCCACCATCACCGGCGACAGCATCATCATGCCCAGGCTCATCAGCACGCTGGCGACCACCATGTCGATGACCAGGAAGGGGATGAAGATCAGGAAGGCGATCTGGAAGGCCGACTTGAGCTCGCTGGTGACGAAGGCGGGCACCAGCACCCGGAAGGGCACGGCCTGGGGCGTGATCTCGCCCTCGTACTTGGCCAGGTTGGAGAACAGCTGCAGATCGGATTGGCGCGTCTGCTTGCCCATGAACTCGCGCATGGGCCCCTGGCCACGCTCCAGCGCCTCGTTGAAGCTGATCTGGTTGGCCGCGAAGGGCTGGTAGGCCTCGGTGTAGACCTTGTCGATGGTCGGGCCCATCACGAACAGGGTCAGGAACAGCGACAGGCCAATGATGACCTGGTTGGGTGGCGCGGTCTGTGCGCCCAGGGCCTGGCGGGTCAGGCTCAGCACGATCACGATGCGGGTGAAGCCCGTCATCATCAGCACCGCGGCCGGTATGAAGCTCAGCGCCGTGAAGAACAGCAGCGTTTGGATGGGCACCGAGTAGCTGTTGCCCGAGGCGCCTTGCCCCACCATCAGCGGCAACCCGCCGGCTGGCGCCGGTGTGATCTGGCCACCGGCCTGCGCCCAGACGGCCGCGGGCAGCAAGGTGAGCGCCAGCAGCAGGCCGAAGCGCCGCCATGCCGTGGGATTTGAGTTCAAGCGCAGAGGTGCCGATATCGACATGGGAGGCTCTGGAATGTGCCTGTGTGGCGCGCGCCTTCAGGCACGGGGGTCTTGCGGGCCGGCAGGCGAGCTGCCTGGCTGACGTTCGGTCACGCGGCGCAGCAACTGCGCGAACGGCGGCACCGGGCGCACCTGCGCGCCATCAGGGCGCTCGGCGGGGGCTTCCATCGTGTGCAGGGTATTGATCTGCTGGCCGGTCACGCCCAGCACGAGCCAGGTGCGCTGCTCGCCGCTGTTCACCTCCACGGTGACCACACGCTGGCCATTGCCCAGGCTGATCTGCGCCACAGGGGCCAGCACAGCCGCACTGCCCGTACCCTGCAGCCCGGCCACGCCGGAACGCTTGAGCAGCCACAGCGACACCGGAATCAGCGCCAGCACGATCAGCAGCCAGAACACCATCAACGCCGTCGATTGCATCGCATCTACCTCAGGTTCAGTTGCCTTTGCTGAGGCGGCGCATGCGTTCGGACGGCGTCACGATGTCGGTCAGGCGGATGCCGAACTTGTCGTTGACCACCACCACTTCACCCTGTGCGATCAGGAAGCCATTGACCAGCACGTCCATCGGCTCACCGGCCATCGCGTCCAGCTCCACCACGGAACCCTGCGCCAGTTGCAGGATGTTCTTGATGGGAATGCGCGTGCGGCCCAGTTCCACCGTGAGTTGCACGGGGATGTCCAGGATCATGTTCAGGTCGTTGCCCGCCGGGTTGGAGGGCGCGGGCGAGAAGTTCGCGAAGGTGGCCGGCGTCACCTGAGGCGCCGGATCCGCCACCTCGGTGGCTGGGCTGGACGTTTGCTGAGCCAGCGCCGCTTCCCATTCCGCGGCCATCGCGTCCTGCTCGTCGCCTTTGGAATCAGGCGGAAATTCGGCGGCGCTATCAGACATTCTTGTCTCCCAGCCAGCCCATGCCGGCGGTGTTGTTGGTGAGCAGCTTCTCGACCCTCAAGGCGTACTTGCCGTTGGAGGTGCCGTAGTAGCACTCGAAGATGGGCACGCCGTCCACCTTGGCTTCCAGCAGCTGGTTGAGGTCCAGCTCGATGAAGTCGCCCGGCTTGAAGGACAGCAGTTGTTCGACGGTGGCTGGTGCCTTGGCCAGCTCGGCCACCACCTCGACCTCGGCGGACTGGATCTGCTGCTGAAGCAGCTTGACCCAGCGGCGGTCAGGCTCGGCCGAATCGCCCTGAATGGACGAATACAGGATGTCGCGGATCGGCTCCAGCGTCGAGTAGGGGATGCAGAAATGGATGGTGCCGCTGGTCTCGCCGATCTCCAGCGTGAACGAGGTGCACACCACGATCTCACTGGGCGTGGCAATGTTGGCGAACTGGGGTTGCATCTCCGAGCGCTGGTAATCCAGTTCGACCGGGTAGATGCCCTTCCAGGCACGGGCGTACTCGGCCGTGATGACCTCGATCAGGCGCTGGATGATGCGCTGCTCGGTGGCCGAGAAGTCGCGGCCCTCGATGCGTGTGTGGAACTTGCCGGCGCCGCCGAACAGGGCGTCGATCACGGCGAAGACCAGGGTCGGGTCGCACACTACCAGGCCCGAGCCGCGCAGCGGGCGCACGGCCATGATGTTGAAGTTGGTGGGGACGACGATCTCGCGCAGGAAGGCGCTGTACTTCTGCACCTTGATGCCGCCTACGGATACTTCGGGCGAACGGCGGATCAGGTTGAACAGACCGATACGGATGTTGCGCGCGAACCGCTCGTTGATGATCTCCATCGTGGGCATGCGCCCGCGAACGATCCGCTCCTGGCTGGCCAGGTTGTAGTCGCGAATGCCACCGGTTGGAGCCTCTTCCTGCTCCAGCTTCTGGCTTTCGCCCGTGATGCCCTGCAGCAGGGCATCGACTTCATCTTGCGAGAGGATTTGCTGGTTCATGGCGACTCACTCTACTGCGCGCCTGCCGTGTCACTGCACGATGAAGTTGGAATAGTGCACATGCACGATGGGGTTGTAGGGCTCGGCGGCCTTTTTCTTCTTCTTTTTCTTCTTGGGAGCGTCCTCGTCGCCGTCGCCTTCGTCCTCGTCAGGATCGGGCACCTCGTAGCCCATGGAGCGGGCGGTCTCGCGGCGGATCTCCTCGGCCAGCTTCTGCTTGCCTTCGGTGCTGAGCAGGTCTTCGCTGTTCTTGTGCGACAGGATCAGCAGGATGCCGTTGCGGATGGCCGGCATGTAGTTCTTGATCTCATCGGCCATCTTGGGGTCGTCCACCTGCAGGTTGATGCCGACCTGCGCATAGCGGTCCGCATCCTTGTCAGCCAGGTTGACGGTGAACGGGTCCAGGGGCACGAAGGTGGGCGGCTTGCCATCGGCAGCCTTGTGCTCCTTGGGCTTGGCCTTCTCGGCAGGGGCATCGTGCTCTTCGTCGCCATCACCGGCCTCGGCGTGGGCGCTCTTCTTCATCAGCAGCACGGCCGCGGCGCCACCACCGACCACCACCAAAGCCACCAGGGCCACGATGATGATGATCAGTTTCTTCGCGCCACCGCCCTTGGGGGCGGCATCAGCGGCGGGGGCGGGTGCGGCAGCCATGCATGAATCTCCGTTTCAGTCTGTGCCTCGATTATTCGAGGCGGAGCTTTTTGCAATGTGCGAATAAGCCGCCCTTAATGCCGGTTGATTCCCCCGGACACCCAGGACCCGCAGGTCAGGCGTACAGGTCCAGCCCGCCCGGGCGGGCCGCCGGACGCGGAACTGGCTGCAGGGAAGCCTGCGCGTCCACATCCGCCTGCTCGGCGCCCAGGCCACGGCCGCTCCAGGCCATGCTGCGCGCCTGGCCATCGCCCTGCCCTTGTTGCTGCTGGGCCCAGGATTGGCTGGCGCTCTGGTCGGACACGCCACCACCAGCCAGGCTGAGCCCGGCATCTTCCAGTGCGGAGGACAGGGCCGGCAGGCTGGCTTCCAGGGCCTGGCGTGTCTCGGCGTGGGCAGCGGCGAAGTCCACCTGGGCGTTCTGGCCGTCCATCACGATGCGGATGTGCACAGGGCCCATGTCTTCGGGGTTCAGGCGCAGCTCGGCGGTCATCTGGCCATTGGCCGGCGTGCCCGACACCCACATGCCCACGCGCTCGGCCAGGGCCTGCTTGAAGTCCGGGCTGTCGAGCGGGGTGGGCAGGGTGGCGCTGGCGTGCGTGGCCACGTCACCGGTGGGGCCCGAAGGGCCGGCCGGGCGAGACATCTCGCGCGCCATCAAGGCGTTGAAATCGAGGGGCGAGGCCTTGTCCTGGGCGGCCAAGGCCGCCACGTTGCCCTGGGTTTCGCTCACCAGGGCCTTCGGATCGACCTTGCCTGACTGCTGGCCCAGCAACTGGGTCGTGAGGGCAGCCGTTGCGGTGGGCAGGGACGCGCCCTTGCCACCGGCGGCGCCTTGCAGATCGGGAGCCTGGGCAGTGCCAGCGGCGGTGGCGGCGCCGTCCGTCAAGGCACCATCGGCATCGAGGCCCTGAGCGGCCTCCCCCCCCTGCGACAGGGTGGACAGCCAGGCCATCATCGCGGCCGGGTCGGCCGACACACCTGCGGGGGGCTGCAGTTCACGCACCTGGGCAGCGCCCTCCCCCTGCGCGGTGGAGAACTTGACCTCGTCGGCGCCCTGCTCCTTCGCATCACCCTTGGCTTGCGTTCTGTCGGCCTTGCCGGTCTTGTCCGCGTGGGCCTCGGCCTTGTCGGTGCCATCGGCCTGCTTGGCCTTGGCGCGCTGATCCTGCGCCGGCTTGGCCTGGTTGTTCTTCTGCGCCTGCTTGGTGGCCTGCTGCGAAGCAGAAGCCTGCGATTCGTTCTGCGCGGGCTTGGGCGCGGACTGGGCCGGCTTGGGCTGCAGCTGCGTCGTGTTGTGGACTGCCGCCTTGGCACGCAGGGCCTGGTTGGCTGCCAGATTGGCCTGCTGGTTCGCTGCCGCCATGGGCAGGCTGGCTTGCGCGCTGGCCTGTGGCGTCTGGTACTGCGACATCAGCTTGGCAAAGGTCTGGCTGTCATTGCCCTGCCCTTTGCCCAGCACATCGGCCAGGGTCGCGCCGCCCACACCAGAGGCAGCGCCCTGCGGCTGCGTGCCAGGCTTGTTCAGCAGGGACGGCAGGTTCTGGAAGCTCGTGCTCATCGGTGTTCTCGCTTATGTAGTGTGGGCGATCGACGTGGCGTCAAGTCGCATCAATGAGAGGACGGCGGCAGGTTGCCCTTGGCGGACAGCGGGCTGGGTGCCGACGCCATCAGGCGTGCGGCCAGCTCATCGGTGGCCTTCTGCTCACGGCGCATCTCACGCTGGGCCTGCTCTTTTTCACGGCGCTGCAGCAGTTGCGTCACGGCAGCGACCTTGCGCTCGCGCTCGATCAGTTCGGTGCGGCAACGCTCCATGGCCTGGCTGAACTGCTCGCAGCGGCGGTGCTGGTCATTGACCGCATCGCCCAGGCGGGCCATGAAATCCTGGTAGCAGCGCATGATCTCCATGCCACCGGCCTGACGGAACTGGGTCTGCCAGCGCGTCTGGTACTGGTCGCGGAAATCCTGCAGGGATTGCAGTTGCTGGCGGGAGCCTTCGTGGGCCTTGCGGCTGACCTCGAACTGCGCCAGCGCCGCGTCACGGGCCTCTTCGGCCTGCTCCAGCAGAGTGATCAGTGGTTGCGAGGGATTCACGATGGGCTCCAGTCAGCTTGGGTCTGCCAAAGGCTTTTCTTCACCCCTGTACGATGGCACGTAACTGCCCCACACTGTCGGTCAAAGTAGCGGGTGTATGCATGTCTTGTTGAAGCATGCCCACCATGTGGGGATGGACTCTGACCGCCAGGTCCAACTCCGGATCACCGCCGGGCGTGTAGGCGCCCAGCTGGATCAGGTCGCGCGCCTTGCTGTAGCGCGACCACAGCTGGCGGAAACGGCGCGACGAATCGATGTGCTCGTGCGTGGCCACGTTGTGCATCACCCGCGATGCGGAACGCTCGATGTCGATGGCCGGGAAGTGTCCGGACTCAGCCAGCTCGCGTGAGAGCACGATGTGGCCATCAAGGATCGCGCGGGCCGCGTCGGCGATGGGATCCTGCTGATCATCCCCTTCCGAGAGCACCGTGTAAAACGCCGTGATGGAACCATGGCCATTGAGGCCGTTGCCACTGCGCTCCACCAGCTGCGGCAGCTTGGCAAAACACGACGGCGGGTAACCTTTGGTAGCCGGTGGCTCACCGATGGCCAGCGCGATTTCACGTTGTGCCATGGCGTACCGCGTGAGGGAATCCATCAGCAGCAGCACATGCAGGCCTTCATCGCGGAAGTGCTCGGCCACGGCGGTGGCATAGGCTGCGCCCTGCATGCGGGTCAGCGGCGGTGCATCGGCCGGCGCGGCCACCACCACGGAGCGGGCCAGGCCTTCTTCGCCCAGGATGTCTTCGATGAATTCCTTGACTTCACGGCCCCGTTCACCGATCAGGCCCACGACGATGACGTCGGCCTGGGTGTAGCGGGCCATCATGCCCAGCAGCACGCTCTTGCCCACGCCGGAGCCGGCGAACAAGCCGATCCGCTGGCCACGGCCCACGGTGAGCATGGAGTTGATGGCGCGCACACCCGTGTCCAGCGGCAGGCGTACCGGGTCGCGCTCCATCGCGTTGATGGCGCGGCGCACCAGGGGTTCACTGCGCACGTGCGTGAGCGGTCCGCGCTTGTCCAGCGGCTCACCCTGCGCATCGACGACACGGCCCAGCAGGCCGCTGCCGATGGGCAGATGGCGGGTGCGGTCTTCGCTGCGGCGCCAGGGGTGGCTGGGGCGGCCCAGCAGCGGCGGGTTGATCGGCAAGGCGCGCGGCACCACGCGGGCGCCACTGGCCAGGCCATGCACTTCGGCCGTGGGCATCAGGTAGGCGCGGTCACCGGCAAAGCCCACAACCTCGGCCAGCACGGGCGTGGCCTCCATGCGCATCTCGGAATGGATCTCGCACACGGCGCCCACCGGCAGGCGCAGCCCTGCGGCTTCGAGCACCAGGCCGGCCACACGCACCAGCTTGCCCTGGTTCTCCAGCGGCTGGGGGGCACCGGCGCAGGCATCGAGGTCTTCCAGGAAACGGTTCCACTTGTCCATGGAGACATCGCGCCGGGTCTGCAGGGGCATGTTCATGGTGCGCCCTCCATGTCATCGGCCCACTGGGCCTGCGTGGCCTCGGGCGTGATGCGGCCATGCCAATCGGTGTTGACGCCCATCGCAGCGGCGACCTTGTGCCAGCGCGCTTCCACGCTGGCATCCACCACGGCGATGTCCGATTCGACGATACAGCCGCCCTGGCTCACATGGGGATCAGCCACCAGACGGGCGCCACGCGATTTCATCTGCTCTTCCAGGGCACCTTGAGCCAGTGCGTGGTCTTCCGGGTTCAGGCGCAGCACCACCTGGCGGGCCGTGCTCAGCAGGGTGCTCATCGCATCCTCGGCCACGGTCAACACCAGCTCGGGGCGCAGCGAGATTTCACTGCGCACCACCTGGCGGGCCAGTTCCAGCGCCACGCCGGCGATGCGGCCAGAAAGCTGCTGCTCCAATGATTCGAGACGGCCATGCAGGTCGTTCACGAGCGCACCGACCTGGTCGCTCATGAAGGCGGCCATCTGAGCAGCCTGGGTCTGCTTGTAGCTCTCCAGGGCAGACAGGCCATCGCGGTAGCCGTCCTGGTAGCCAGCCTGGCGTGCATCACGCGCCACGGCTTCCACATCCACGGGCGGCGGTTCGGGCTCGGCGGCCTTGGCCGCGCTGGCCGGATGGGCTGATCCGGGCTGACCATCAGGCATGCCACCGACATGGGCACCCGCAGGGCCCGGTGCCTGCGCGCGAGCAGACCCCTGGCCCTGTGCACCAGCCACGCCGGCACGCACGGCGAACGGTGCCTTGTGCACGCCACCACCCGCTGGCGATTGCCCAGGCGCGGACTTGACCACGTTGGGGTCTTCAAGATTCTCGGGCGCCCAGGCAGAAAAACCCCGCAGCTCTTCGCGCGGGATGAAGCGCGTGTAGCTGTTGGGCGTGCCAGGCGCTGCGCCACCAGCAGGCGGCTGCGTCTTGTCAGACGTACTCATCGTCGCCTCCGCCCGCCAGCACGATCTGACCTTCGTCGGCCAGGCGGCGGACGATCTTCAGCATTTCCTTCTGCTCGCCTTCGACCTCGGAGAGCTTGACCGGGCCGCGCGAATCCAGGTCTTCGCGCAGCGTTTCAGCGGCACGGCTGGACATGTTGCGGAACACCTTGTCGCGAATCTCCGGCGAAGCACCCTTGAGCGCGATGATGAGCGATTCGGTCTGCACTTCCTTGAGCAGGGCCTGGAAGCCCTTGTCGTCCAGCTTGGCCAGGTCGTCGAACACGAACATGTTGTCCATGATCTTCTGGGCCAGGTCGCCATCGGCCTCGCGGATGTAGTCCAGCACCGAGGTCTCCACGGCAGAGCCCATCAGGTTGATGATTTCGGCCGCAGGCTTCACGCCACCCAGCGACTGACGGCGCACCTGCGTGCCACCGGCCAGCACGCGCGACATCACCTCGTTGAGGTCACGCAGCGCGGCCGGCTGGATGCCATCGAGCGTGGCGATGCGGATCATCACCTCGTTGCGATGGCGGTCACTGAAGTACTTGAGCGCCCCCGAGGCCAGGTCCGGATCCAGGTGAACCAGGATGGCGGCCACGATCTGCGGGTGCTCGTTGCGCAGCAGTTCGGCCACCGAGCCCGGATCCATCCATTTCAGGCTTTCGATGCCGGCCACATCGCTGGTCTGGATGATGCGGTCGATCAGCAGGTTGGCCTTCTCTTCACCCAGCGCGCGGCGCAACACAGCTTTCACGTATTCGTCGGTGTCGGACACCAGCGAGCCGACTTCGGCGGCTTCCTGCGCGAAGCGATTCAACACCGTGTCCACGCGCTCACGGGACACGGTCTTCAGGCGCGCGATGGTCTCGCCCAGGCTTTGCACTTCCTTGGGCTCGAGCTGCTTGAACACCTCGGCGGCTTCGTCCTCGCCGAGGGACATCAGCAGGATGGCGGCGTCTTCTAGTCCTTGCTCGTCCATGATGCGGCGTTATTCCTTGTTCACCCAGGCGCGCACGATGCCAGCCATCGCGACGGGGTTGTCCTTGGCCAACTGGCGCGCGGCTTCCAGGCGGCGGTCGGGGCCGCCAGGCGATTCGAGGGCCGGCAGCACTTCACTGGCCGTTTCAAGCCCAGGCAACTGCTGCTCGTCATCCACCACAGCGTTGAGTCTGGACTTGCTTTCATCCTTGGGGGGCTTGGCCGCGTTGATGGCAGGGCGAATCGCACCGAACACCACGATCAGGGCCAGCAGTGTCATGGCAGAGGGCACCAGCAGCGAGCGCATCCACTCCTGCGTGCTCGGATCCTTCCAGAACGGCGTATCGGCGGTCTCTTCTTTCACCTGCTGGAACGGTGCGGTGATCAGCTTGACCGAATCGCCGCGCTGCTCGTTGAAACCAATGCCTTCCTTGACCAGGGCGGTGAGCTTGTCGAGCTCCTCCTGGCTCAGCGGGGTAGTGGTGGTCTTGCCCTTGGCATCCGTCTTGGTGATGTGGTTGATCACCACGGCGGCGTTCAGGCGCTTGACCGTGCCCGAGGCATTGCGCGTCACGCGCACCGTCTTGTCGACCTCGTAGTTGGTCACGGCGTCGCGGCGGCTGGAGCCACCGGCACCGCCCGCGCCATTGGCCTGGGTGCCCTGCAGCGGCTGCGATGCGCCATTGATCGGCGCGGTGGCCGGCGTGGGCGGCTGGTTGCTCATCGCGCCCGGCACACCGGTGGGTTGGGCGTTCGAACCACCGGCGCCATTCATCTGCTCGCTGGTCTGCTGGCTGCGCACGGCGGCCGTGGTCGGCGTCTGGTTGGGCTTGAACTCTTCGGCGGTGGATTCAACCTGTGCAAAGTCCAGGTCGGCCGTCACCTGGGCGCGCAGGTTGTCCTTGCCGACCACCGGCTCCAGCAGATCGCGGATGCGCTGCGTATAGCCAGTTTCCATCTGATGCACATATTGCAGTTGCTTGGCGTCCAAGCCAGCCTGGTCAGGGCCGCTGCCCTCGGCCTGACCCGACAGCAGGGAGCCGCTCTGGTCCACCACGCTGACCGACTTGGGCGACATCTCCGGCACGCTGGAAGACACCAGGTGCACGATGCCAGCAACCTGGCCCTTGTCCAGCGTGCGGCCGGCGTACATGCTCAGGATCACCGAGGCCGACGGTTTTTGCTGATCGCGGAAAAATCCGTTCTGGTTAGGCAAGGCCAGGTGCACGCGGGCGGATTCGACGCCCGACAGGGTCTGGATGGAACGGGTCAGTTCGCCCTCCAGGCCGCGCTGGAAGTTCAGGCGCTCCTGGAACTGCGTCACGCCGAAGCGCTGGGTTTCCATCAGCTCATAGCCCGCCACCGAGCCCTTGGGCAGGCCGGCCGAGGCCAGCTTCAGGCGCACGTCATGCACCTTGTCGGCGGGCACCATGATGGCCGCGCCGCCGTCCGTGTACTTGTAGGGCACGTTCATCTGCTGCAACTGGGCCAGGATGGCCCCTCCGTCCTTGTCGGACAGGTTGTTGTACAGCACGCGGTACTCGGCCTGGTTGCTCCACATCATCATGGCCACGAAGATGGCCAGCAGCGCCGCGATGCCGCCACCCAGCATCAGCTTGCGCTGCATGGGCAGGGCCTGGACACGCTGCACGAACCCCAGGGGCGGGGTTTCGCTCGCCGAGCCGGGGGCTGGCGAGGTCAGGTTCTGAGCTTGAGCGACGGTGACATCCATGAGCTGATCTGCGCGAGGGCCGCGCATCGAGATCACACGATGCCGCAAACCCTTCAAGTACGGGGCCCATTATTGGGAAGCCCGCGGTAAAAAGTGCCGGGAACAGCCAGTCAAATGGGGACCACTTCGCACCATCGGACACGGGTCTACCCGGCTAGGATGCCAATCGTGGTGAGATCCATCACACCTTGTCGTCTTCAGCGGTATCGGCACCATGGACCTGAAACTTAAGCCTTTCGATTTCGCCCAGGCCGCGTCCCGCGCCGGCATGGCCGACGTTGCGCAGCGAGTACAGGCCAAGACACGCCTGGATGCCCTGGGCGGGGACGACACCAAGATCGAGCCCAGCTTCCAGACGACGTTCTCCAGCGCGCTCAAGAGCGTGAGCCAAGCCCAGAAGCAGGCCGCGTCGATGCAGCGCGAGGTGCAGTTCGACAACCCTACCGTCAGCCTGGAAGAGACCATGATCGCCATGCAAAAGGCACAGTTGGGTTTCCAGTCGGCCGTTCAGGTGCGCAACAAGCTGGTTCAGGCGTATACCGATATCATGAACATGCAGGTCTGATACCGGCGCACGGCCCCCAGAACCACATCAACCCCTCGCTCGCCGGCGCACGTCCGGAAACACGGGTCAGACCGCCGTCCTGACGGAGCCCCCTTGAGCCACCCCACCCCGGCGCAGGCTGATGCGCCCCTGTCTCCCATCCTGCCCTTGTGGCAGTTGCTGGTCTGCGGCGCCATGGTCGTCACCCTGTCGATGGGCATCCGCCATGGCTTCGGGCTGTGGCTGCAGCCCATCTGCATGGAACGCGGCTGGAGCCGCGAGTCCTACTCCTTTGCACTGGCCATCCAGAACCTGGTGTGGGGCCTGGCCGGCCCGCTGGTGGGCTGGTGGGCTGACCGCAAAGGTGCCACGGCCCCCTTGTGGCTGGGCGCCCTGCTCTATGCCGCAGGCCTGTGGGGCATGGCCAGCAGCACCAGCCTCACCCTGTTCACCCTCAGCACCGGCATCCTGATCGGCTGCGCGCAGGCCTGCAGCACCTATGCGGTGGTGTACGGCGTAATCGGGCGCCACGTCAGCGCGCAGCAGCGCTCCTGGGCCATGGGCATCACCGCCGCGGCCGGCTCCTTCGGGCAGTTCCTGATGATCCCGCTGTCGAGCTCGCTGATCGCCGGCATCGGCTGGCAGCCGGCCCTGTGGGCTCTGGCACTGACCGCCCTGTTGATCGTGCCCCTGGGTTGGGGATTGCGGGCGGACCACCCGGCGCCAGCCCGTGCCGCGCCAGCCACCGGCGGGGCCAACGGCGTGCCGCCTTCCGGCCCCGACCCGCACGGCCCCACCTCGGCCCTGGCCGCCTTGCGCGAAGCCTTGAGCCACCCCAGCTATCAGTTGCTCACGGCCGGGTACTTCGTCTGCGGCTTCCAGCTCGCCTTCATCGGCGTGCACCTGCCCAGCTACCTCAAGGACCACGCCCTGCCCGGCCACGTGGCCACCACCGGCCTGGCCCTCATCGGCCTGTTCAACATCTTCGGCACCTACGGCATCGGCTGGCTGGGGCAGCGCTGGTCCAAACCCTACCTGCTGTCAGGCATCTATGCGCTGCGGGCCGTGGCCATGCTGTGCTTCATCGCCGCGCCGCCCACGGCGTTGAGCGTGGGCATCTTCGCCGCCGCAATGGGCGTGCTGTGGCTGTCGACCGTGCCGCCCACCAACGCCATCGTGGCGCAGATGCTGGGTGTTCGGCACCTGTCGATGCTGGGTGCCGTGGTCTTCCTCTCGCACCAGCTAGGCTCATTCTGCGGTGTATGGCTGGCCGGGCATCTCTATGACCTGACGGGCAGCTACCAGGTGGTCTGGTGGATCGCCATCGCCCTGGGCGTGACGGCCGCCGTGCTCAACCTGCCGGTGCGCGAGCACCAGCCGCCCAAGGGCCGCCTGAGCACCGCCAGCGCCTGAGCGCCACAGCCCAACGCACCGCATGCCATGAGCGCCGCGCAACGAATCGCAACCAGACTCGTGCTCGTGCTGATACTGGCCGGCGTGTTCACGTGGTACTTTCAGCCCGGCCTGCTGGTGGACCTGTCCACCTGGCTGGCCACCTGCATGCCGGGCTGACCCCGCCCGCGCAGGACAAATCAAGCAACCCAGGCCACGCCCAGGCCGCATCGGCACTCCGCCGCTCCGAAGCAACATGGCACAACACGTCACCATCATCACCGGCGCCTCCGACGGCATCGGCGCCGAACTGGCCCGCCAGATCGCCGCGCGCGATGGCGCCACCGCGGCCCTGGTGCTGGCCGCCCGCAGCCAGGACAAGCTGGCCGAGGTCGCCAAGGCCTGCGAGGCCTACGGCGCCCACGTCTTCGTGCGCCCCACCGATGTCGGCCAGCAGGACGACTGCGAAGGCCTGATCGCCGACACCGTGGCCCGCTACGGCCGCATCGACGCCTTGGTGAACAACGCCGGCATGTCGGCCCATGCCCTGCTGGAGGAAGTGCAGGACATGGCCTGGTACGAGCACCTGATGCGCATCAACCTGTGGGGCAGCGCCTGGTGCACCCATGCCGCCCTGCCCCACCTCAAGGCCAGCCGAGGGCTGGTGGTGGCCGTCTCCAGCCTGGCCGGCCTGGTGGGCGTGCCGGGGCGCACCGCCTACAGCGCCACCAAGTTCGCCATGACAGGCTTTTTCGAAGCTTTACGCGTGGAGATGGCGCCCCATGGCGTGGGCGTGACCATCGCCTACCCGGGCGTGGTGGCCACCGAGATCCGCTACCGCGGGTTCAACGCCCAGGGCAAAGCCGCGGGCAAAAGCGGCCTGGACGAGCGCGGCGCCATGAGCGTGGAGACCTGCTCGCGCCTGATCCTGGACGGCATGGCACGCCGCCAGCGCGACATCGTGATGAGCGCCAAAGGCAAGCTTGGGCGCTGGATGAAGCTGCTCGCCCCCGCTCTGGTGGACCGCATGGCCCTGGCCGCCCTGAAAAACGACGTTCGGCCCCATTAGAATCTTCAGATTCTCAGGACACAAACATGAAACCGATTCTTGGCAGTATTGTTGCGCTCATCACCCCGATGCACGACGACGGCAGCGTGGACTATGACGCCCTGCGCCGCCTGATCGACTGGCACATCGCCGAAGGCACGGATTGCATCGGCGTGGTCGGTACCACGGGCGAATCGCCCACCGTCTCCGTCGATGAGCACTGCGAGATCATCCGCGTGGCGGTCGAGCAGTCGGCTGGCCGCGTGCCCATCATGGCCGGCGCCGGCGCCAACTCCACCCGAGAGGCCATCGAGCTCAGCGAGTTCGCCAAGAAGGTCGGCGCCGACTGCACTCTGCAGGTCGTGCCCTACTACAACAAGCCGACCCAAGAAGGCATCTACCAGCACTTCAAGGCGATCGCCGAGGCCGTGGACATCCCCCAGATGCTCTACAACGTGCCCGGCCGCACCGTGGCCGACATGACGCCCGAGACCGCCCTTCGCCTGGCCCACGTACCCGGCGTGTTCGGCATCAAGGAAGCCACCGGCAACCTCGAGCGCGCCGCCTGGCTGATCAAGCAGGCCCCCAAGGGCTTCCACATCTACTCGGGCGACGACCCCACCGCCGTGGCCCTGATGCTGCTGGGCGGCCATGGCAACGTCAGCGTCACTGCCAACGTGGCGCCCAAGGCCATGCACGAGCTGTGCAAGGCCGCCATCGCCGGCGATGCCAAGCGCGCGGTCGAGCTGCACATGCAACTGCTGCCGCTGCACAAGCACCTCTTCACCGAGCCCAACCCGATCCCTGTCAAGTGGGCCCTGGCCCGCATGGGCAAGGCCGGTGGCGCGCTGCGCCTGCCGCTCACACAGCTCAGCCCTGCCGCACAGGCCGTGGTCGAGGGTGCGCTGCGCGAAAGCGGCGCGCTCTGATCCAGCCTGCCACCCACCGTTTTCTTCCCGGCCCACCGGCCCCAACCCCGGCCCCTCACGGTCCGTCCATAGTCACCATGCCGATCCAACACATCTCCGCCCGCCAGACCCTGGTGGCATCCGCCTGCGTGCTGTCCGCGCTGGCCACCGGCTGCTCTACGGTGAGCAATGCATTGAGCAACGACAAGGTGGACTACCGCAGTACCGGCGCAAAGGCCGTGAACCTGGAAGTGCCGCCCGACCTGACCCAGCTCAGCGGCCAGGCGCGCTACGCCCTGGCCTCGCCGGGCACGGTATCGGCCAACAACTTCACCCAGCAACAACAGCTGGCCCAGAACCCCGGCGCGGCAGCCGCTCCCGCCGTGGCGCCCGGCACCGTCGGTGGCGTGACCCTGCAGCGTGATGGCCAGGTGCGCTGGCTGACCGTGGACCAGCCGCCCGAGCAGGTCTACAACCTGGTGCGTGATTTCTGGACCGAGAACGGCTTCGAGCTGACCACCGACCAGCCCCAGGCCGGCCTGCTGGAAACCAACTGGTCCGAGAACCGCGCCAAGCTGCAGCAGGATGGCCTGCGCAACCTGGTCGGCAAGATCATCGACAACCTGTACGACACGGGCGAGCGCGACCAGTTCCGCACCCGCATCGAGCGCACCGCCAAGGGCTCGGAGATCTACATCGGCCACCATGGCCTGATCGAGATCTACACCGACAGCCGCAAGGAACAGACCACCTGGAAGGCCCGCCCCTCCGACCCTGCCCTGGAAGCCGAGATGCTCTCGCGCCTGATGGTCAAGCTGGGCACGCCCAAGGAGGCCGCCAAGGCAACCCTGACGGCCGATCAGGGCAACGCCGCGACCACCGCCGCACCGCGCAGCCGTCTGAGCACTGACGGCCTGTCCGTGGGCTTCAGCGGCAACTTCGACCAAGCCTGGCGCCGTGTGGGCCTGGCCCTGGACCGCGGCGGCTTCACGGTCGAAGACCGCGACCGCAGCGCCGGCGTCTACGAGGTTCGCCTGGCCTCCACCAAGCCCGAGGAAAAGCCCGGCCTGTTTAGCCGCATGAGCGGCTGGTTCAGCAGCAAGCCTTCCACCGACACCCTCACCCGTTACCGCCTGAAGGTGGCCAGCCAGGGTGATGCGGCCTCCGTGACAGTGCTGGGCAGCGATGGCAAGGCCATCAATACCGATGGGGCCAAAGACGTGGCCAAGCAGCTGTCCACCAATTTGGAATGATCCCGATGATCGGGTGATGCCAGATATTCGATCCCCCACGAATTGGGGGATTAGTGGAAACAAAAAACCCGGCATGCCCGGGCTTTTTGTTTACGGCTTGTAGCGTTGATTTCAAGCTGACGCAGATGCCGCCAAACTTCTAAAACATACAGGCGTAAAAAAAGCCGCTCAACGAGCGGCTTTTTGATTCCCTGAGAACAGAGATCAGTTCGAAGCAGCGCTGGCAGCGGCAGCAGCGGCGTCCACGGCAGCCGAAGCGGCGTCGGAAGCAGCGGAAGCGGCGGTGTCGACGGCAGCGGAAGCGGCGTCGGTGGCAGCGGAAGCGGCGTCAACAGCCGACGAAGCGGCTTCGGAAGCGGCGGAAGCGGCGGCGTCAGCGGCAGCTTCTTCCTTCTTGCCGCAAGCGGCCAGGGCCATGGCGGCGATCAGCGAAGCCAGCAGGAGCGACTTTTTCATGCTTGTGTCCTCAAAAGGTGTGTCAAAAACCGGAAAGCGATTGGAACTGTGCTTGGAACCACTGGCCCCAAGAATATGAGACAGCAGTTGTTTGGATGTAGCGCACCAATGAGATGCGCCGCATTCAAACCGCGATTATATGCTGCTTCGGGCTATTCCCTATAAACCCAATGTCGTTGCCGGCATAGCATCAATGGACCGTTGCGAAATCACATCACCGGCTTGCCACCATTCGCGCAAAGTGCTCGGCAAACGGCTCCACAAACCGGTTCCGTGCTCGGCATCGAGCAGCGAGATACCCAGTTTGCCTTCCAGCACCAGCATCGGCCTCAGGCTTTGCAGCGCGGAGGCTTCGTCCTCAGGCAATACCTTGCAACTGAGTTTATGGGCCCAGGTGGTGCGCCAGCGCAACCAACGCGGGTGCTGCTTGGGAACATGGCCCCAATCGGCCGCCAGCATCGTGCAATGCAGATGGCGCCCGCCCAGCGCCCACTGCTCCAGCGCTTCCACGCAGGCCTTCTCGCCCAGCGGCCACTGGCTGTAGTCGGCATCGAACATCAGCAGCGCGCCCGGTTGCGCAGCCGCTTCGGCCAGCAAGGCGCGCACGGCATCGGACCAAGCCCCCCAACCGTCGAGGCGGCCACTGTCGTGCGCGGGATCGGACCAGGGGGCATTCATGGCGGGTTTCCTCAGTGTTGATCGGGCTTATCGGCTTATGGGCTCATGGCGCCGGATGCAGCCAGCCGTCTTCCGACCACTGGTCGAGCAACTCGCGGGCCTCGGGGCTCGCGCTGGCGACATCGTGTGCACTGAGCCTACGGGCATCGGCCAGACGGCGCAAGAGGCGCGCATCGGCCCCGGCAGCGCGCCAGGATTCGCCGTTGGCAAAGAGGTGCTTGTCGTCGTACATCATGCGCGTGCGAGGGTCGAGCACCACGCCCACACCGTCAGGCAAGGGATCGCCCAGTTGGAACCACACCTTGGGCTTGGGCTCGGTCAGGATCTCGCCCAGGGCGGCATGCAGCTGCTGCGGATCGCGCAGGGCACGCGTGACGGCCTCGAGCGCAAAGGCCTGCAGGTCCGCGGGCATGCGCCCCGGCTCGGTGGTGGCAGGCTGCGCCGGATCCTTGTAAAGCTGGCGGGTGCTGTCGTCGAGGTTCTCGGCCACGCGTACCAGCAGCTCGGCCGCCAGGCCTTGCGCATCGGGCGCCCGGAAACCGATGGAGCAGGTCATGCACTCGCCACCTTCGGCGATGCCATCATGGGCCCAGCGCGGCGGCAGGTAGAGCATGTCGCCCGGCTCCAGCACCCACTCCTCCTCGGCCTCGAAGTGGCTGAGGATCTTGAGCGGCACGTCGGGCAGCAGGCTGTCGTCCTTGAGGCGGCCAATGCGCCAACGGCGCTGGCCATGCACCTGCAGCAGGAACACGTCGTACGAATCGTAGTGCGGCCCCACGCCACCGCCTTCGGTGGCATAGGAGATCATCAGGTCGTCGAGCCGGGCCTCGGGCACGAAGCGAAAGCGCGTGAGCAGTTCGTGCGCCGCCGGCACGTGCAGGTCCAGGCCCTGCACCAGCAGCGTCCAGGCGGGCTGCGTGAGCGGTGGCAGCGCGCGGCGCGCCAGCGGGCCGTGCGCCAGGCGCCAATTGGCCACGGGTGCGCCGGCCTTGGCCTTGCCACGCGCCTTGGCGGGTTGGGCCGCCCCCCCCTGCTCATGGACGATCAGGCGCGATTCGACGTCCTCCTGCCCGGCCAGCGCGAACAACGCCGCACGGTCCAGCGGCGGCTTCACGCCGGGCACGGCCTGGCGGATCAGCAGCGGCTTCTTCTGCCAGTGGCGGCGCATGAAGGTTTCAGGCGACAGGCCGCCCAGCAGGGGCATGGGCGTGCTCAGCGCGGCGCTCTCAGGCTGGCGGGCAGCACGCGGGGCCTTGGTTTTTTCAGTCAGGGTCTTTGGGCGGTTCATAGGGCGCCATTGTGCGGCGTGAGATGATTCGGGGCATGGACATTCGCAACCCCTGCGTGGTGAGCCTGACCTGGCGTCTCGAAGACGCCCAAGGCGAGCTCATCGATGAATTGAACGAGCCGATGGAATTCTTCTTCGGCGGTGACGACCTGCTCAGCAAGGTCGAAGAGGCCCTGATGGGCCAATCCACGGGCTTCGAAGCCGCCCTGCACCTGGAGCCCGAGCACGCCTTCGGTGACTACCACAGTGAGCTGGTGTTCTTCGAGCCGCGCGAGATCTTCCACGAGGCGGTCGAAGAAGGCATGCAGTTCGACGGCCCGCCAGAAGGCAGTCAGACGCCGGACATGCCCAAGGACGCGATCTACACCGTCACCGAGGTGTACGACACCCACGTGGTGATGGACGGCAACCACCCGCTGGCCGGCATCGCGCTGAATCTGTCGCTCAAGGTGATCGACGTGCGCGAAGCCACGGAAGACGAGATCGAGCAGGGCTCGGTGGCCCAGTCCATCTTCAGCTTCGCGCCGGAAGGCAGCGAAGGTGGCGCGGCGGACGAGGACATCCCCCCGGGCGCCACGCTGCACTGAGCCGCGCGGCCCGTGGCCTGATCCGGGTGATCAGGCCTTGCCGGTGGAGCCGAAGCCGCCCTGCCCGCGCTCGGTGCCCGCACCGAACTCGCTGACCACGTTGAAGCGGGCCTGCACCACGGGCACGATCACCAGTTGCGCGATGCGCTCCATGGGCTGGATCGTGAAGGCGGCACTGCCGCGGTTCCAGCAGCTCACCATCAGTGGGCCCTGGTAATCCGAATCGATCAGGCCCGTCCCAAGACGAAATTGAGACGTCTCATTCTCTTGGCCATCTGCTTTACATCTTGAGGGGGTGCAGGGGGACGGGCGCCCTGGGAAAAACTCTCCGCTGTGGACAACCTCTTGAGACTCGACACCTAGCGCCTGAATCACCCCACGCAGCACGCCCTTCCCTTCAGGTGCGTCAGTCGACCCCTCATTCAAGCGACCTGAGGCGGTTCAATGGATGCGGCTACTCACCCGGCTTGGCTTTGCGAACAGGGCGTCCAGCTAACTTTTGTCCGAGGGAAAGCCCCCTCTTCTTCTCCGGCTCTTGCGTACTCTCAACGGCAACAGCGGCCGCCTGCCTTGCTGAAGCCTTGCGCTCCGATGCACGCTTCGCGACGGCGGCTCGCCGGACGGCCGCACGTTGCATTGCAGCAGTAAGCGCCTCACTGTTGGCAGAACCCCGCTCCACGTCTGCCCGCCAGTCCGGTGGTAGCTCCCGCTCGGCGTCAGCCAGAAGCTCCGCGCCGGTAGTGCCAAGAGCCTTGGCGATTCGTAGCAGAACACTGACCGTAGGTTGCTTCTCGCCCCGTTCCAAGCGTCCGTAGAAGCCGCGATCCACCTGCGCGAGGATCGGTAGCACGTCCTGCGCAATGCAAGCTGACTCTCGATAGCGCCGGAGGACAGTTCCCAGTGCTAGCGCGACATCTGGATCGAATGATGTAGTGGGGCTATCGGAATCAAGGGTAGGGGCTGTAGCGGATTTCACAGCCCGAAGATTCCTTGTTCCGGGAAAATAGCGCCACGCTCTATAGCCAGTTACACCAAAACCGCCTACTGGAAGGCAAGATGTTCACACGGCGAGACAAGGCACACCTTCAGATGTAAACTTATAACTGGCTATAGGCCGTAACACACCATTACTCCGATGCTCAACACAAGCACATCGCCCTCGATTTCGGATGTGGCATTTACCACCTTCGAGTGGCCATGCACAACGAAACCGTGGGTCGTCACAACTGTGGTGATGGGAGCAGATGACGTTCACGCGCGTGTACTCACAATTTGCGCGGCATCTGGGATAGAGATGGCCTGTTCGCTTGTGGACCCCGAGTACACGTTGGTCAGCATCCAGTGCTACATGATCGACCAGGGCCGCTGGAGAGCTCGCAACGTGACGGAGATTGCTGTGGGCATGCTCGGCGAAGAGGCCGTAGCAGTGTTTCGCGATGACCAAGGCAACACCTTCTGTCCGGACGCGCCAGACCTCCCCACCTCTGCTGTAGCGGAGTTGATCCTGGCAGGATGTGTGGCAGGTCATGTCCATGAACCTCGCCTTCCACCGAAGCCCACGGTAGGCCGACAGTTGCACAACGCATTCGTCCGTGAGTACAAAGGGGCGAAAGGTGCGGCGCCTTCGGACGCGAGCGCCAGTGGTCAGCCGGCTTGTGCCGCGGAAGAAGCCAACCAGTCTGCAAGCCTGTAGGGCCATGGTTCGGAGCCCTCCCCGCTTCACAAAATTCCGCAGAATGAACGAACTCGAGATTGCCGTCCGGCTGCAAAGAGAGATGGACCACGCAGGAAAGGGAGCGTGGGAGCTTTCGCGGCAGTCCAACGTCAAGTTGTCGATGGTCGAAGCCTTGCTGACCGGTTCCAGCACCGCCCCGATTGGCGCGCTCTGCAGAGCCGGTCAGGCCTTGGGACTGGAACTCTCCCTCGTCGCCACCAAGCCCATCACGCGCGCAGTCGGGCCTGTCAAAACTGTCGTTGATGGCGCCCTTGAGATGCTCGAGGCAAATCGGCCGGTAGCGGCGAGGAAAGACCGCGGCCCCTCCGACGACGTCAAAGACCTCGACATCCGGCAGCCGATGAAGTCGTTCATCGTGGCAGAGCGTGACAGGCTGAAGCGTATCAACGAGCTTCTTCACGCCCCTGAATTTGATGCGCTGTCTCGCCACCTCACTGCGCTCGCCGTGATCGACTCCGACGGGGCATGGCTCGTCGCGTGGTTGGTGCAGCCTTCTGTGGAGCTCGGAGCATGTCCTATCGACCTCGTCGGAGAACCCGGCGGCCTCGATCTTGTAGCCGACTGGCTTGCGCGGAACGCCCTCAGTGCCCGTCGCTAGCGTCTACATATTCTTGGACAGCGAGTTCCTGACCCTGGGGGACGGAAGCATCCACATCCTCAGCGTCGGGCTGTGCGGACCTGCAGACCACCAGGAGTTCTACGCCGAGAACATTGAGATGCCACCCGAGACACCTAACGAGTTCGTCGAAGAGTTCGTCATCCCGCAACTCGGACAGCCGCATGCCCTGAAGTGCAGCCTGAAAGACATCGGCGCAGCGCTCATTGCGTGGCTCAGCCAGTTCCAAGGCCAAACCGTGGAGGTCTGCTACGACTGGCACGACGACCGCATCGCCATGGAGACAGTGCTGCAGGAGGCCGAGGCTATGACCACGTTGAGATACGACGCGTGCCCGGTGAGCTACCTGCTTGATGATGAATCCGGCATCCAAGCTGCCGAAGCGTGCTGGACCGCACTGGCGAAGGCTCGGGGCATTCGACGGCACCACGCTCTGGCCGACGCCCTGGCATTGAAAGCCAGATTCATTGCCGTCCATGGGCCAGTTGAGGGCATGCAGCGATGAACTGCAATCGCGTTTCTCCGCCCCGGCTGGGTATCGACATTGGCGGTGTCATCATCTCCCGGAGCGTCGACGACAGTTCCGACACATCGTTCTTCGCAGGGACGATGTCCGCGGCGCTTATGACCCCACCGTCCGTCGGCGTGTTTGAGCATCTTCCAGTGCTAGTGCAACGATTCGAGCAGAACGTGTGGCTCATCTCAAAGGCTGGCCCGGTGATCCAAGCCAAGACACTTCGCTGGCTGGACCACCATCGCTTCTACGAACGCACAGGCGTCCCTCGAGGCAACATTCGATTTTGCCGGCAGCGTGCTGAGAAAGCGGACCACTGCCGCGAGCTATGGATCACACACTTCATCGACGACCGAAGCGACGTGTTGCAGCACCTTGAAGGGCTCGTGTCGCACCGGTACCTCTTTGGACCATCGGATGGCAAGTTGTCAGACCCGTTGGTTCGGCAGCTTGCAAGTTGGTCAGAAGCCAGTATCAAGGTATGGCCCGCGGGCACCCGCGATACCCCCTGAGAATCGGATAGGTTTATGAACGTTGCGCCTCATCGGGCACGAGTTCCTCGCACAACATGCTCCCGGTACTGACTACCGAGCACTTCCCCGCGAACCGCCCCATAAATTCGGTGCTTGCCGCAGTGCTTCCGAATGGCTTTGCCCAATGAGAAGGATCAAGCCTGGTGGTGAGGACGACGCTGGTGCGGCCTTCAAGCCCCTGCAGCAACCGTATCAGCTGCTCACCACCTACTTCGCCGAACGGCTCATCGCCGAAACCGTCGATGATGACCAAGTCGGAGTCGCGCATCTTCTTGATCAGACGATCTAAGCGACATCTCCCCGTCTCCAGTTCCATCACCAGGTCAGTAGCGTCGAACAATTTGACCCTATTGCCGTCGTCAACCATGGCGTCCAACGCAATGGCAATGGCGAAGTAGGTCTTGCAAGTTGAAGGGCCTCCTACGAACGCGGCGTTCTTTCCGAACTCAATGAAGCCCGACCTTGCCAAGTCACTCGCGTCACGCATTACGTCGAGGGTGTTCCAGATGAAGTCCGGCTGGTCGAGAGATGGTGCCGGAAACATCTCACGTTCCCCCCACCCTTTTCTGAGGTCCCGCCAAGCTCTCTCCCTGAACTCCGCCTGCAGCAGGCGATAGACGCTACCGCGCCAGAAGCAGTCAGCTCGATTGGTCGAGAAGCGCATGCTAGACCACTCTGCGGCCATGCCATGCATGCCAAGCTTCTTCAGCTGTTCCCTCGCGACAACACTGTCGATGGCATCCGTCCAGGCGACTCGCGATGACCGTGCAATCTGCTCAGCCTCGGCATGCAAGTCGTACCATTCCGTCTGAGACATCAAGCCAAGACCGTAGCCCCAAAAATCCGTTCTCATCTGACCCCCTTCACGACACACCGTCGACCAGTCGCAAGCACGTCGAGGCTCACGACACTTGGTAGCGGCAGGAGCTCGGACCCGAGGGATTTGCCCGCCAAACTACATCAAGTTGGCAATCTAGGTTGGGCCAGCAAGGGGCGTCAAGAACAGCGTTGAACGACTTGGAAGCGCGCAAATTCCTCGCTATGCGGACTGTTGTAACCACCCCGAAAGTCGGTGTCGGGCTCTACCAGCAGCTTGCGTCGCAGTGACGATGCATCGTCACGACACACCCTCCACCACGCCGGGCTGGCAGGACGAAAAGCCGTGAAGCCGAGAAAAAACTTGAGCGACTGACCCTGAAGCTGGGCGGCATCTCACTGTCGTGAGACGCCGCCCTTCTACCTAATGACCAGTCCAGAGCAGAAGGTCATTCGACCGTCTGCAGCACGTCATCGAAGGACCGCGCCACCAAATAGCGCGCCGGGTTCTCTCCGGTCGCCAGTGCCGCGAAGTGCGCACGCCCGCATTCGATCTTGCCCCACTCCTTGTCGCGTAGATCGTCAGCAAATAGGCTGCTCTTGGTCTCCACGACGAAGTACAGGCGCTGCACGCCATCCTTCTGCAACAGCACGGCCCAGTCCGGGTTGTAGTTGCCCAGCGGCGTGGGCACCTTGAACCAGTTGGGCAGCTTGGCGTACAGCAGCACGTCCTGGTTGAATTCCAGCGCCTGGGCAAAGTCGCGCTCGGTGGCGGAGTCATAAACCACATGCTCGTGGATGGACTTGGCCGTGCCTTGCAGCATGCTCTTCAGGTAGCCGGTTAGCTCCTGCTGCTCGAACAGCTCTTGCGCGTAGACCTGCTGGTCACCCAGCTTCTGGTACTTGATGCCGTCGACCAGCGCCAGGCGCTTGCAGCGGTTGATCTGCTCGGCCGAGTGCTCAATGAACTGCTGCGGATTGCGGCGGAAGTCATCCAGACGCCCTGACTCGGTCAGGATATTGACCAGGCTGCGGCGCGTCAGTTGGGTGCGATCCTGTAGATCGGTCAGCAGGTCCGGCAGCTCGATGTCCGACTCGTCGAGCCCCACGGTGTAGGCGCCGTCCTTTTGCTCGCTGGTATGCACACCTGCCTTGCCAATGGCGATGTCGGCCTTACGCCATTGCAGCCGGGCCTTCGGGACAGGCGGCGCATCACGCAGCGCCTTGATGCAGTCCTGCAGCAGCTTGGCGTTGTCGAACTGCACCCGGTACGTGGTCTTGTGCTTGATGCGATCCCAAAGGGCCTTGAACTCCTCGCCGAGCGTGATCGCCTTTCCATCCGCGCCCTTGCGCAGTGGCACCGACCTGCGCTCGTCCGCGTTCTTCACCTCCAGGCGGCCGCTGACCTTGCGTAGCAGCTCCAGCACCTGGGTGCGCTGCGCGGCGAAGGCATCAGGCAGCACAAGCGTTCCGTCCTTTAAGGCCTGCTTCAGCGAGTCCTGCACCTTGCCTTTGGCGTCGATGTGCCCAGCCGCCTTGAGATGCTCCCAAAGCTGCTTGGACTGCTCCACCCCCAGTGCCGTCACTTGCCCGTCAATCCCCGCCACCGGGATGCCGGCGAAATGGTGCGGCTCCACGATGCCGAAGCGGATGCCGGTGTCGGCCTCGATTTCCTTCTGCAGGTTTTCTGCGAAGTCCTCATAGGACTCAGTGGCGATCACGGTGAGCCGGTTGACATCGAAGCCCCGCACCCGCTCCCCAGCCTGGTTCACACAAAGGCGCAGGCCGCGACCGATGGTCTGGCGGCGCTCGCGCTCGGAGCCCATCTCACGCAGCGCGCAAATCTGGAAGACGTTGGGGTTGTCCCAGCCTTCCTTGAGCGCCGAGTGGCTGAAGATGAACTTTAGCGGGGTGGCGAAATCCAGCAGCCGCTCCTTCTCCTTCATGATGAGGTTGTAGGCCCGCTCGGCGTTCTCCCGGCCGGCTGCGTTGTTGTCCGCCGTCTCCGTCCAGCCACCCTTCTTGTCGATGGAGAAATAGCCGTTGTGGACCTCCTCGGCCGCCGTGGTGATGTCCACCTCTGCGAACATGCTCTGGTAGCTGGGGAGCTTGGCTGCGCGGCGGTACTCATCCTCAAAGATGCGCGCGTAGTCGCCCTTCACCGCCTGCCCCTGCGCGTCGAACTTGCGGTAGCGCTCCACCGACTCGATGAAGAACAGCGACAGCACCTTGATCCCCTTGGGCCGCAGCAGCTTTTCTTTCTCCAGATGCTCACGGATCGTGCGACGGATCATCTCGCGCTGCACGGCCAACTCGTCCACGCCACCGTGCGCCTGACCGATGGCCAGGGCCACCTCGCCGCCGGGGTAGCGCAGCTCGACGAACTCAGAGCCCTTGGCCGTGTTGATTTCGCCGACGCGGAAGTCTGCGTAGATTGCACGCTTGGTGACCTGCTGCAGGTCGTCGCCATCGCTGACGGACTCCACCCTCAGCTTCGGCCCCGCGGCTTCCTGGACATGCAGCTCCAGCTGCGCACTGATGCGGCCGCGCTTGTTCGTGACGCCGACCAGCCGCACAAAGGGTTTGTTGAACGCATCCTCCACGGTGGCCGCCGCCACCTCGATCTGCTTGACCAGCTTGCGCTCGTACGCATCCACCGCGTCTAGCCGGAACACCATGTGGTGCTTGTTGGCATGGGTGGCCGAATAGCGCAAGGTGCACAGGGGGTTCATCGCGTCCAGCGCAGTCTTGCCCGCGCCGCTCAGGCCGCCGTCCACGCTCTGCGGTTCGTCGACGATGACGATGGGGTGCGTAGCCCGAATCAAGTCGATGGGCTTTTCACCGCCTGTCTTCTCGCTGTCCTTGTAGAGGTTGTTGACGTCCTTCTTGTTAATAGCGCCCACTGTGACCACCATCACTTGGATGGCCGAGCTCGTGGCGAAGTTGCGCACCTGACCCAGCTTGGTCGAGTCGTACAAGAAGAAGTCCACGGGCACGCCGGCATACAAGGCCTTGAAGTGCTCCTCGGTGATCTGCAGCGACTTGTAGACCCCCTCCTTGATGGCGACCGAAGGCACAACGATGACGAACTTGGTGAAGCCGTAACGCTTGTTAAGCTCGTAAATCGTGCGTAGGTATACGTAGGTCTTCCCGGTGCCCGTTTCCATCTCCACCGTGAAGTCGCCAGACGCCAGCGTGCCCGCCGGTGCTAGGCCATTGCGTAGCTGTACGTCCTGCAGGTTGTTCAGCAACTGGTCATCCAGCAGCGTGAGGCGGTTGCCCACGCCCAGGTCGGTTTCTGCGACACCCAGTGTGAGCTGCTGCTCTGGCAGGCGCATGGTGACGGTGAATTCTGTTCGGCAGACCTCCTGGCCACGGAACAGGTCGCAGACCGACTCGATGGCCTGGTGCTGATAGTCCAGGTCGGGCTCGAAGTGCAGCTTCATGGTCAGAGGCTCCGCACGTTCTGAATGCCGTGCTGCTGAAGGATGGCCGCCATGTTGGTCTTGGCCACATCATCGGCGAAGGCGCTATCGCGGAACACGCAGGTGGTGTCGCCCGCCGGCGCGAGCTGCTGGTGCCACTGAATGATGCCTTCGGCCAGCGTCTCCACCTCGGCAACGGTGATGCTTTCGGCCAGGCAGGCCAGCAGAACGCCTGCACCCACAGCATGAACGGCCTTCTCAGCGATTACCTTCTGCTGGACGGGGACGCATAGGTCGAGGCCGAGCTTCAGAAGCAGCTCATAGAGCAGGTCTTGTTCGGTACGCCCTTGAATGATGTTTTCTTGGTGCTCCAACAGAGCCTGAGCAACTTCAACCGGCTGTCCGCTCCACGCACGAAGATTCGACGTATCAAGTTTGAATACTCGAAAACCCACGTCGAGCCCAGATTCGCCCGCCGCTTCTTTAATTTTCTTGCCCGCGCGCCGGAGCCGTTCTTTCGTGAGCTCCGCGATGGTCATTGGCTTGCCTATACGCTGGCAAAACTCGGCCGCAATCGACTGCTCCTTGTTCGCTGCCGATAGGGGCTCCGGCAGTTGCACGAGGACGTAGCGCCGATGGCCGCCATCGTCCGAGTTTTGCTGCATCACTGCATGCCCGGTGGTTCCCGAGCCGGCGAAGAAGTCCAGAACGATGTCTGACGGACGCGTTGCGATGTTCACTATCTGCTGCAGCAGGAACGGTGACTTCGGGAAGTCCATGACGGCAGCCCCGAACAGTTCTTTCACGGACTTGCGGCCGTAGTCGTTGTTGAACTCCTTGTCCAGCCAAATGGACTTCGCGAGGGTCGTCGCCACCTCACCAGATTCCCCGGCTAGGTAATCCTTCCTGAAGACCCTCCAACTGCCATCCGCAACCTGCGCGGCTGTCAGCAAATCGCCGTCAGCGGCGATCTTCGTGGTGCTCCACGTCCAGCAGGTCTTTACCCCATCAGGCGTGTCCGGCCACACCTCCTCCGAATGCTGCTCGCTTCGTTCCAGAGCAATCTGACAGGTTTCCGGGTTCACATACAGAGGAAAATAGAGCGTCGGACGGGTTACCGGATTGAACGCCTGGTTCCGATTGCGAAGTCCAATCTCCCGGTACCTCCCTCTTGAATCCTCCTTGTCGTACTCGTCCAGCATGGCGCCTTCTTTGGCCATGCCCGTGATCGTGCCCTCGACGTCGGCGTTCTTGGCAAACACAACTATGTTGTCGTGTGTCTGAGCAAAGAACTTATCCAGGTGCCTTCCCCTCGGATTTACGAGCACAGAGAGGACTGCAACGAAGCATTCCTCTCCGAATATCTCCACGCCGAGCTTCTTGACGTTTTCGACTTCGCGGTCATCAATGCTGACGAAAAGGACGCCATCCTCACGAAGCAGATTGCGCGCCAGTCGCAGCCGGGGATACATCATGTTCAACCAATCAGTGTGAAAACGGCCACCCGCCTCCGTATTGGTTGAAATCTTCGCTCCGCCCTCGACCTGCCCCGTCATCTCCAGATAGTTCTTGATGCTGTCTTGGAAGTTGTCCGGATACACGAAGTCCTTGCCAGTGTTGTAAGGCGGGTCGATGTAGATGAGCTTGATTTTGCTGGCATAGCTCTTCTGCAGCAGCTTCAGCACTTCGAGGTTGTCGCCCTCGATCATGATGTTCTGGGTGTGTTCCCAGTCCACGCTCTCCCCTGGGCATGGCCGCAGCGTGCCGGTACTTGGCGTCAAGGCAAGTTGGCGCGCCTGGCGCTTGCCGTGCCAGTTGAGGCCGTACTTCTCGTCAGCATCGGTAACCGTGGCGTCGCCCACTAGAGCCTTGAGGACGTCCACGTTAATGGCGCGACCCTCGCGCCCTTCAGTAATGAGTTCAGGGAACAAGGCCTTCAGTAGGGCAATGTTGCCAGCTACCAAGTCGGTGGACTGAGCTTCGGGCGAGTTGGCGGCAATCTTCTGCATGTTCGGGTTAGTCATGAATGTGGGTGATCTAGTTGTTTCATTGGAGTCGAGCACGCACCGCATCCAGCTCGGCCTGCAGCCGCTGCAAGGCCACGTTCTGTTCCACGCGCTTGGCGATTTGGCTTTCTTTGCCAGCGAGGGCCCGCAAGCGGGCGGCCTCCGCCTCCAGGCGCTGGAGTTCGATTAAGGCGACCCGCCGCATGGCGGCTTGGTCGGGTGTGGCGTCCGTACGAAAACGCCCCGTCACCCGCGCCACTTGGGCGGACAACAGGGTATCCATCCACCCTTGATAAAGCGCCTTCAAGTCTTGCTGAGGCTGCAGCGCAAGCGACAAGGCATCCAGCAGCCCGTCCGGCACCTCGTCGCCGAACTGGAAGCTCACTACATCGCCATCCAAGACCACTCGCCCCGCCTCGTTCTGGGCCGCGCGCTTGTGCGAGAGGCTCATGGTCACCGTATCCGGCGTGCTGACGATCAGCAGCACCGGGTAGGGCACGGCCCGATGAACAAGCTCGGTCAAGCGTTGCTGTTGGGACGGCTTGGCGTGGGTGGAGCGCACTGTCACACTTATCACGGCGAGCTCCAGATACTCCCGCACCTCGTCCCGCCAGACCGGAATGGCCGCTGTGGCAGGCTTGATGGCTGCCAGCCAGTGGGCTTCTTCGATGCCGTCCGTTAGCAGGCGGCGGTCGGCCGCAGTGGCACCGCCGTGCTCCGCCAGCATCTTCTTGGGTACGCGCTGGTCCACCCGGCAAGTTGCCGGAAGTGCGAGGCAATGGATCAGCGCATCGAGCAGCATTACGCAGAACCAGTTGGGCGCGTCGCCTGCGTCCAATCTGCTGTGAAATGGTGACGCAGAGGCACCAACTGCGCAGGCAGGGAGGCTTCGCAAGTCAGGCCGAGGTATGCGGCAGCGCGAGTCGTACCGACATAGATGAACTTGTCGAACAACTCCGGATGTAGCTCTGCCAAACGATCAACGCCCAGGAAGAAGACCGCCTCAAACTCCAGCCCCTTGATGTGCTGGATGTCGAACACACGCACGCTACTTTCTTGGCCGACGGTTTTCCCTTCCGTGCAAGCCGTTACCGGAATGTTGTGTTCACCGAGCAATGCCTCAAGCGCCTTCGCGGTGGTTTCGACGTCATCCTCGCTGTTGACGAAAATCGCGATAGACGGGAGCTGCCCAACAAACCGCTCGATGTCTGCAATGCGCGCCGCAAGCCACTCCATGGTGGTGAGCTGCGAGCTGTTCTCCAGCAGCACAGGAGGTACCACGTCGTTATCGACCTCGGCAGGCAAGCTAACGCTTTGCGCGGTCCCGCCCACAGTACGGATGATGTCGCGAGCGAGGTCGTTGAGCTGTCTGGACTGCCGGTATGCCACCGTCACCTCACGGACTTCCAAACCCGGCAAGCTCCACGCAAGCGCTTCTGGCGAGCGAGTGCCCCATGTCGTAAGCCGCTGATTGAAGTCGCCGCAGGCAAACACCGAGCGGGTTCGTGGGTGCGCCAGCGCATTCATGCACGCGAGCTGAAGCGGCGAAAAGTCGGTGGCTTCGTCGACCAGCACCTGATGCCGGTAGCAACCCATCACAGCCTTTAGAGGAGCCCACTGCGAGCTCTCGAGGGATCGCAGGATGCTCTGTCGGTTAAGCAACTCACTGCCGGCTTTCAGCGTGGCGAGCAAGATGACATCCAGCTCCAGCGGGTGCACGTCCCGCTGATCGAAGCCACTCGGTTGGTACCAGGCGCCTGCGCTTTGTCGCTCACGACGGAAAGTTCGATAACGCTTTCCTACCCCGTCGATGTAGCGACGAACAGGCGTTACAAAGCGGCGCGCGGCCGCCTGCAGCACCAACTTGTTTCCAATGTCGATGAGGTCGCTCTGCGGCATTACTCGATCACCCAGCCATTCGACGATCCTGCCGATACGGCTGACTTTGCTTATCGCCCTTTTCGTGGCGGCGCTCCGCGACAAGGCTCGAAGAGCCTGGTAATACTCGTTCGTAGCGGCTTGAGCACCTACCTTGATGGATTGAACATCTTCCTCATCATCCGATTCAACATCGTCAGCCTCATCCACTTCGACCTGTTGCAAGGTCTCAAGGAATGCGGCGAACTCGGTGACGAAGTTTCGGTTCGTCTGCAGTTGCGCAACCAAGGCAGAGCGGAGTCGCTGCTCAATCTCATCCTTGAACCTGGCAACGAAAGCCTGAATCTTAGGTAGCTCGGCAGCAAAGCTGCTCAAGGTAGCGGGCCAGTTCTTGTGGTCGCTGAGCACGTTTGCCAAGCTCTCTCCCAACTCCTTGGCTTGCGGAATGCTGGATGGACGCAGCGCCTCGGCCGCCGCTGTCAGTTCCTGCAGATATGCGCCCCGCTGCCAATCATCGAAGTCGGTGAACCAGTCCTCTTGATTGGCGACTGTTCCGTCCTGCAAGCTAGCCAGGCCAGGCTTCTGAACGAAAGTGCCACCTCCCGTTGCAGTTCTCAGAATGCCAAAGGTCTGACGGCACAGATCGCGCCGATGATCGTCCCACGTGCGGAGGTTCTGTTCCGACGCCGGCACGAGCTCACGGTTGAAGGCTTCTTTCAGGTACTGCTTGAGAAGCTCGGTAGGCGTGAACATGAGCCAGCTGCGCTCGTGCGACAGACCCTGGGCCAACGCTACCTCCTGCACCACGCGCTGCTCGTCGTCATCAAGATACTGAACACCCAGCTTCTGTCCCAAACGACGGATCAACGTCGTGGTTTTGCCAGTTCCGGGCGGCCCCAGCAGTACCACTTTATGCGACAGCGGAAGCCGAAAGATTTCGTCCTGGAACTTGTCAAGAATCGGTTGGTCGCGCAGCCCCATTCGCGTAACGACGCTCCGGCGAATGCCCTCAACCATCGTCGCCTTCTTGGCCTCTGCAGAGAGAATCTGGTCGAGAAGGTCTTGCCCAATGTGCGTTGCCAGCTCCGCATGCAAGAGCGCCCGCATTGACTCGATGGTGACGCTGGGCAGGTCTTCGCGTTGAACAACGGAAAACGCGTCCCATGCACCGTTAGCCTCATTCGGGCGCAGGCCGGCCTTCGAGACAACAATCCACGTCTGCCCGCCGGGTGCGACGAACTCGTCGCCGACCGGGATGGATGCAAGACGCCCCCACTTAGTCAAGTAGCTGACAACTCCCCGCTCAGCCATCCCTTGGTCAGCTCGGCAGAAGAATCGCGTGTGCTGCGCCCCGCCTTCGTCCTCCACAACGACCCGCGAGACAATCGGCTCCTTGCTCAGCCGTTCATATGCAGCCCGATTCTGCTGATTGACTTGGCCAAGATTCCGCAGCGCAGCGTCGGAAACAGAGCCCGGCACCAGCGTGTTCGCACTTGGCCCTCTCGGGTCCTTCAGCCACGCGCGTGCGGCCGTCGCCACATCGTGGAGCTTGTCCAACACCTCTTGCGCTATGGGCGCCAAGGTGTTCTGTTCTGCCTTGCTCAATTTCCCCTCCTATGTAGGTTTCAGCTCTTCTGTTCTGGAAGCAGCACCATGAACGCCAGCACCTCGAAGTCGCTCGCACCAGCGAACTCGCCCTTCATGGCATGCGTGCCGCCCGGCACGAACAGGCTGGCCACAGCACGCTCTTCAGCCTTGCCAACGACCGAGGCTATGGCCGCCGCCAACAGCTTCTGCGCATGGCGCATATCCTCGCCTTGGCGGGTCTGCCGGTCGAAGCGGGCGCAAGCCCCCTCGTCCGACAGCTCACGACCGAGCGCCGCGCGCTTGAGCCGATCCATGATGCGCTTAGCCTGTGGGTAAGGCAGCAGGACGGAACCATCGTCGCCCACGTGCACAAGATAGATCGGCGCTAGCGGGTAGTCCGACGCTGCGCCCTTGGCTGCAGCCGTGCCCTCGGCCCGCAGGCAGAAGACGATGCCGGGCGGGATGTCGGCGTCTATGGTGGAAGTGACGGCATAGGTGCCGAGTGGTGCCCCTTCCAGCACGCCGGGGTGCTCCTTCAGGAACTCGGCCAGGTCGATGCGGAAGTCGGTGAGCGTGAGGTCGGTGATGGAGACGCCGCTGGAGAGGTCTTCGATGTCGATGACCGTGTCCTGCAGCTTCAGCAACTGCTTGCGCCGGTACTCCAGGTCGTTCATCGGATTGCCTGACTGCTGCTCGATCAGGTTCTCTTCGCCGGTGGCCGAAACATCCAGCAGCACCATGCGACCGCTGACACGCTGCTCCAGGCCGATGTACTCCTCCAGCTCCATGTTGGGCCAGAAGTTGACGAGCTGAACACTTTGGTTCGGCGAACCGATGCGGTCCACGCGCCCAAAGCGCTGGATGATGCGCACCGGGTTCCAATGGATGTCGTAGTTGATGAGCCAGTCGCAGTCCTGCAGGTTCTGGCCTTCGCTGATGCAATCGGTGGCGATCAGCAGGTCGATTTCTCCTTCATCGGCCAGTTCGGCAGGGCGCTCTTTTGAGCGTGGGGCGAAGGCGGAAAGGATGCCGCTCATGCTCTTGCGTAGACCCGGCAGCGTGGACTGGATGCCCGCTGACCCGGTCACCAGTCCGGCGTCGAGCCCCAACTTTTCCTTGGCCCACGGCGCCAGCTGGGCGTAGAGGTATTGCGCCGTGTCGGAGAACGCGGTGAAGACAATGATCTTGCGGTTGGCTTTGCCGCCCACCACGTTGATGGGTTCGCGGCATTTGCGCTCGATCACCTCGCGCAGCTTGGCCAGTTTGGCGTCGCGGGCCGCGTCCACCTGCTGGGCAGACTGAAGCAGGTTGTCCAGCCGATTGCGGTCCTCGATGAGGTCCTGCTTCCAGCGGTGCAGGTCCACGTCGCTCAGCAGCACCTTGACCTTGCGGCCGACCAGCAACTGCTCGAAGACCGGGTCGTCGATGTCGACGTCGGCAATATCCAGCTCTTCGACCTCACCGGCATCCGCAGCATGCTCCTCGATCCTGGCCAGCGTGGTCTCGACATCCTTGAGTTGACGCTGGATGGTCAGTGCGAACGAGGAGACCGCACTCTCCATGCGCTTCAGCACATTGACGCGCAGCAGGTGGATCAGGCTCTCTTCTCGGTCTGCCTGGCGGAAGATGCTTTCGCCGCCGCGGATTTCGGTGCTGTACTTGGCATCGTAGGCCTCCGCCTTGTGGGGCAGGACATAGCGCATCGGTGCATAGGAGGCCAGGTTGAGCCGTCGAATCTCGAGATTGATGTCGCGAATGGCCCGGAACTGACCTGCGGTATCGACATCGGCCTTGATGTTGATGGGCGCGCGACGCTCAGGGAAACGCCCCGTCTCTTCAGTGCCGTAGTAGCGCTCGATGTGTCGGCGAGACCGCGCGATGGTCAGATGGTCCAGCAGAGTGAAGTAGTCGAAGCCCAGCATCTCGACCAGGCGGCCGGGGACACGCTCTTCCTCGGGCAATTCCAACCAGCGATTGAACTGAATTTGCGCCTTGCGGGTCGTCTGCTCGATGCTGCTGATGCCGTGGTCTTGCAGGGCGGTGTCGTCCCCCTCGGTTGCGAAGGCGATCTGGTTGCGCAGGTCGGACAGGCGGTTGTTGACCGGTGTGGCCGAGAGCATCAGCACTCGGGTCTTGACCCCCTCGCGGATGATCTTGCGCATCAGCCGGTGGTAGCGGGTCTCAGACCCTTGCTTGGGGGACTTCTTGTTGCGGAAGTTGTGCGACTCGTCGATGACGACCAGGTCGTAGTTGCCCCAGTTCACGTGTGCCAGGTCGATGTCGCCCGACTGGCCGCCATCACGCGAAAGGTCGGTGTGATTCAGGACGTCGTAGTTGAGCCGGTCGGCAGCCAGGATGTTGCGGCGGTCGTTGGCCTTGTAGAGCGTCCAGTTGTCGCGCAGACGCTTGGGCGCCAGCACCAGAACCCGGTCATTCCGCAGCTCGTGGTACTTGATGATGGCCAGCGCCTCAAAGGTCTTACCCAGGCCCACGCTGTCGGCAATGATGCAGCCGCCGAAGCGAGCCAGCTTGTCAATGGCGCCCACTACGCCGTCTCGCTGGAACTTGAAGAGCTTCTTCCAGATGACGGTGTTGCGGATGCCGGTGGCTGCCTTGACGATGCGGTCTTCGTCCAGCGCCTCGTCGCGATTGCCGAGCAGGTGATGCAGGATCAGCGCGTACACCTCGAAGGGCGCACGGTGCGTCGCCATGCCCTTGAGGGCGTCGACCAGGCTCTGCGCCCCGTCGGGTTGGTACCGCAGAGCACTCCATTGCTGGTCGAACCAGCGCGCCAGCGTGCGAGCCTCCTCTGGCGATTCCGAGGCCTGGATCAGGTTCAGGGGGTTGCCTGGGGCCAAGCCCAAGCCTTCGGAGGTGAGCGCGAACGAGCCCAGGACTACTTGCGCGGGCTCATCGCTGGCGCCGGTCAGTACCGCGGCGCCTTGGGGCACTCGCCCATGCACGCGACGCACCTCTGCCTTCTGCGTCAGCCATTGAGCGCACTGTTGAGCCAGCCAACGAGATTGCAGCCGGTTCCGCTGCGCGCGGTCCCCCTCCCCGCCGAGCAACTCCAGGTGGTCGTTGTCGGCTGGCAGGACGAGTTGCACCGGCCCCAGCCCATTCAAGGCTTCACGAAGCTCTGCGAAGGCATGCAGCGAAAACGAGGGCGTGACGCAGCCCAGCCTGCTGCCTGACACGAGGTGCGGCAGCAGCAGGTCGATCACGCGGTCTGAGCCGCTGTTTTGCACCAGCTTCATGAACTCTCCCTCCTGTTGTCAGCCTCTAGCTGATCCCTGCCACCCTGCTCAGGCAGGCTAGAGGTGGCCTGAGCGTCGATCCAACGGTCAATGTCCGCGCGCTTGAAGCGCCACGTCGTTCCCACCTTGAACCCAGGCAGCTTGCGGTCAACGGCCAGCCGGTAGACGGTGCGCTGGTTCACGCGCAGGTAGTCGGCGACTTCCTTCACGGTCATAACGCTGTCGGTCGCGGTGTTCATGGCAAAAAGACAAGAGCAGGGGGAGAAGCCAGTGTAAGGGAGTACAAGGCAGGCTAAAGCCGCACAAGCCCGGAGAGGCTTGCTTAGGCCCCTCAATTTCGAATAGCCGAAGATGCCGCCAGTGGGCCACTCAGACCGCCCGACTGGTTGTCGGCGTTCCCGCCATTTGGCGTCTGGCCATTCAGCGGCAGCGGTCGAGGTTCATTCAGTACCTGGTCGCCCGCACGTAGATCGGCGCCGGCAAGCGCGTTCGGCCAGGTACGCGAACGATGCCGCCTGCTGAAAAACAGGCAGTGCCGAGCCGGCTGTAGCCCTGCCCTGCGCTCAATTGGCAGGACGCGCCGTATAGCTGCCAGCATGTGAAATGCAACTACTTTCACAGAATCCGACATTGCCTGCGAATTTGGCTCGATGGCCCGCAGTGCCTTGTGCAAATGCTTAACGTTGCAACGCCGCCACGATCCGTATAGCGCCAAATTTTGACTCCTGCGACGCAGCTGAGAAAGCCGTTGACGCCCGCTTCGTGAGGCCCTTACGGTGACCGTCAGCAGGTTCTGACAGGGGGTCAGCACCGCCCTCTCGACCGTGCAGACGCCGCCTCGGGAAGTTGTTAAGCGTCCAAGGTTGAGGTCAAGGGCAATGATGAAGCCAGGTCACTCGTCGGGTATGCCGGTCGCCTTATGTCGGCCAAGCAAACCGGCACTGACGTATTGCGGTGGCTGCGGTACGGCCGAGCTGGAAAGCATTCAGCGCAGCGTTCAAGGGCTAGCTGGATTACCGGGCCGTCGCAACGCGGGCGGCTGAAGCCCTCGCTCACAGCTCAGTTCAACCGATGCGAGAACTCTTCTTCTTTAAGCGCGAAGTCCTTGACCAAGCGCCCGTACCCGAGGGGATTGACGCCGAAGAGTGGTGCAGCTTCCTGCACTCGGTCGAAAACGAAATGCCCGAAGAAGGCAGGCCTTACTTTCTCGACAGTGCAACGTCAGCGCCTGACGAGGAACTCAACAGGTTCGTTTCAGAGCGTCTCATCACGCCACGTCGCCCCAGCCCGCGCACCTGGAGCTCGTATACCCACGGCATATCAATCATGCTCCGACACCTGGAGCCGCAAGGCATCGACTGGAAGCACGCTACACACGCAGACCTCAACCGCTTCTTCTGGGTCCGCACGTCTGGAAAACACCAGAACGTGCCTGCCATTGAACCCAGCTCCTGGAACGTCACCGCGACGGCGCTGGTGCACCTCTACGAGTGGGCGAGGGATGACGGGCTCATCCACACCGTGCCGTTCGACTACCGCGCTGGTTGGGGCGGATTTGGTGCGCCGCCGAAAGAAGTAGCAGACATCTTCGCGAAGAACCCCGAGAACGCCGTCCGCTTTATCCCCCTTGATAACTACAAGAACATCTGGCGGCCAACCATATTGGCAGGCAGGAATTCTCTCAGAAATATCTCGCTCATTGATCTGTTGGTTGCGGCAGGTTTGCGCATCACTGAGGCGCTAAACCTAAACCGACGCGATCTTCCTGATGTTTTTCATCCCCAGTGGAAAAATCGCAAGACGGTTCCAATCACCGTTACGGGCAAGGGCAAGAAAACCAGAACCGTGCGAGTCCCGAAGCATATCGTGCGCGCGATATGGTTCTACATCGAGTCAGGCGAATATCAGCCAAAAGAAGAACTAAATGATGATTCCCCGGTTTTTCTCTCCACGCACGGCAGTCGACTGAGCGCACGCTCGGTTCAGTTGCTATTTCAGCGACTTTCCGAAGTGACTGGCATCAAGCTTGTTCCGCACGGGTGCCGGCATACCTTCGCCGTATACCAGCTTGCAGGCCTCATTCGCAAACTCGCCATTCGGTTGAAAGAAATCAAAGAGCACGGCGCGAGCGCGTACAAATTGCTTCTCACAGACCCACTGCGTCAACTTCAAAAACAGATGGGTCACTCAAGCATCCTTAGTACCTATATATACCTGGACTGCCTCGAAGAAGCAGAGGAATTGGTTGAAGAATCGCTTGAGAGTTGGGTGACATGGAAATCTTGAAATGACTGACCTGAGAATTATATTCTCCCCACTTCCTGAAGAGATTGGGCAGCCGTACCTGATCGGCAGTCTCGTTCTCGATATGAGAGAACGCTTGGGAAAATGGGCATTTTTGGACCTGACCGGTCAGACGCCATTTCGCGATTTAGCCTGCGACTTAATTGCTTCACTTGGCCGCCACGCACTCTTCAACGTGAAAAGCGGATTCACTTTTAGAAACTACCTATCTGTAATCACAAGGACATTTGAATTCTCAGAGCAAGAGGGTTTGGCAAAAAATATTAAGCTTGCCGACTTTGATACAGAACTCATTCTGAGATTCAGAAAGTACATCAAGCAGCGTTTGGAATCGCAGAAAAACGCAACCTATAGACGACTTTACGGAAACTTTGATCGACTACTTCCCCCGGCGGCCACCCAAACTCCCCCACTTATGGCCACCTCAAACTCCCCCACCTGAGTTGATCGGGGTCAGGGGGTAAACGCTGGCGTAGCTGGCACCTGTGGCAGGACATTGAAGTCCGGTCTT
>JBMOQM010000047.1:0-10207 GCA_049322875.1 Pseudomonadota bacterium | reverse complement strand
GAGCTATCGGCTCAAGGAGGCTGCCGCCCGCCTGGCCATCACGCCTGACCCCGCATAATCCAGCCGTCTTGCCTGGGGGAATTTGGGGTGGCCACAGGTGGGGGAATTTGAAGTGGCCATCGGGGACGCCTCCCAGTAGTGCCTGCGCGTGCTCCTTGGTGGTCATGTACAGGACGGCATCCAGGCTTTCTCCCTTGGCCTTGTGCACTGTATCGATTCGAAGAGCCGTTGCATCGCGGTCAGCCAGGTCCGCAGCACTGATAAGTGACGTACTCGGCAGCGCCTTTTTGGACAGCTTGTTGCCAAGGTTGGCAACCGGCTTGAAGCCAAACTCCGTATCCAGATTGACAAGCAAGACCTTGATGCATGCCAGCAATGCGGCGTGCCATTGCGTATTGGCCGCTAGGGATGCGGAAGGCAGGCCGGTGGCTGGGTTACGGGTGAAGGCCCAGATGGCTTTGCGCAGTTCCCGGTCTTTCGGCTTGTTTGATGGTTGGGTGATCTGGCTCACCAAGCCATGGGGTGAGTTGTCCAACAGCGCGACCACCGCGACGGCGACGAGTTGGAATGCCTTCAGGAAATCCTTTCGCCGATCACGCAGTACTGCGGCGGCGGCGAACAACTTGACTAGGCCTTGACCAGCTGGCGCCTCATCACCACGAAGCGTTCCGGCCAACTTCCTGGCACGGCACAAGATGGCGGATCGATTGATGTCTGCGCCGGCGGCCAACATGGCGCCGTGGAATGAGGAGATGAGCTGGGTGTGCTGGTCACCCTTGTAGCCGGTGAAGAAGGCGCCATGCGGTGTGGCGGGCGCGGTCCGCACCGCGACGTCGTCGCGGCCGCATAGGCCATTGGCTAAGTCTACGATGCCGGGAACAGACCGGAAGTTCTTCTTCAGCGAGCGCTGCTGGACGCCGGCGCGCTCGTGGTACTCGGTGAGGAACTTGCCGTCGGCGCCCGCGAACTCATAGATGCCCTGACTGGGATCGCCGATCAACGTCACGCACGAGCCTGCGCCCATCAGCAGCTCAAGAATGGCTTTATGGACCGACCCGATGTCCTGTGCCTCGTCGATCACGATGTGCGGGTAGCGGCGCGATAGTGCCGCGAGCAGTTTGGGCTGCTCCTTCAGCGTCCGGTACGCCCAGTAGCGCCCCAGGTCATGGGTGTACGCACCTGTACGACCCAGCTTCGCTATGAGGTTGTGGGCGATGGATGTGTCGACCAAGTTGACCTGGTCATTGAACATGTAGAAGAAGACCTCTTTTCCGTTCAAAAACGCCAGGTTCAGCGCCTTGATCGACTGAGGAAATGACGATGTCGGGAACTTGAAGCTTTCAAGGAACGCTTCATCGCCTGTCACGAGAAATGCGGCCCGCGAGGACTTCATGGTCCGGTGGCCGTGCGGACGGATGATGTTGGTGGTTATGAAGCCGTCCAGCGTTTCGATGTCGACCCGCGATCGGCCGGCGGTGGACGGTAGACTGCTCGCCAGATCGTCATAGGCCTTGCGGAAGGTATCGACGGCCACATTGGAGAACGACAGCAGCGCCACACGGCCACGAGCCTCGCCAAGGTTGCGCCGCAGCCGCACAACTCGATGCACAGCAGTCTTGGTCTTGCCGCTACCGGCGCAGGCGATGACGCACAGCGGCACCATCGGCGCATCGACGACATCCTGCTGTTCAGGTGTAAGGCCGCTCATAGCGTCGGTGTCGCTACTTTGCAAACATGATTGATGGCAGCCTGGATATAGGCAGGCACCTTGAAGGGCACCGTCTCGTCTGAAATGACCTGCGCCAGCGACTGGGCGAAGCTGCCTTTCTGGACGTTGCTTTGTTTGCGCTCGAACATGCCGCAGAACAACGCCTTGGCCTGGGCAGCATCGCCGGCCTCGGCCGCAACGGTAGTTGTCAAAGATTTTGCGATCCTCGGCCGCAGCTCCCCTAGTGCCTTGAGCATGGCGGCACGGTTCTCTGGCTCCAGCGCCAAGTCGTACTCGAAGGTCTTGAGGCCATGGAACACCTTGACGTGATCATCCTCGCGGGTTTTCATCTTGGCGGTGTTGGCCGAAACGATGACTGTGTCTCCAGGCGCAGGATAAACCTGCACGGCATCCTCGTCCTCTTCGTCTTCAGGGTCGTCAGTTGCCGCTACTGGTGCCAAGGGGACAGCAGCCGCGCCTTCCGTGGGAGCTTTGGGTGCCACAGGGTCAGCATCGGTCAGGACCGCCACCGGAATCTTCAGCGCGCTGCCCCCGAAGAGAGGCAGAAATGAATCGAAGTTCAGGCCCTCGACGCTGATCAGGCTCACTCCATGCTGGCGCAGGTTGCAGTCCATGCGTTTGGCCAGAGCGTCAACCATCATGAGTTCGGCCGCGCCCTCCACGAAGATGACCCGGCGGGCGAAGAAGAGTTCGGCCCGCGTGACGTCTAGGTAGCGTTCCAGCTTCTCGCGCTTGCCTTTGTCGAAAGTGATGCTGCGCGGGAGGAATGTCTCGACCGCGGGGCCGGTATCGACGAGGCACACTAGGCTATCAAGGTCGGCGATGCTCGCAAAGTTTGGAGAGTGGCTGGTGACGAAGAGTTGGACGGGCTTCTCGCCGTCGACAGCCTGGATGGACTGAAGATACTGCAGCAGCACAGCTTGGAGCTGCGGATGCAGATGCGCCTCCGGCTCTTCAACGATCAGCCCCCGATAGCAAGAGTCCGGGTTCTTCGTCAGCTCACTCAGCACGACGGCCATATAGATCAGGTTGTTGAAACCCAACCCGTTCTGCTCGATCTCAAAGGCATCCACGACCAACGACAACCGGGACTTCAAGGTCTTGAAGTCACTGGCGCTTAGGCCGACTTGGAGGAACTGCGCTAGCTGTTCACCCAGCATCGTCTTGTGTCGGGTGTCAATGGCCTTCTGAGTGTTGACGATGGGCAGGTGCGACTTCAGCTCTTTGTCGAGCTCTTGCAGCGCCTTGTTGATGCCTTCAATACCGTCCTCTTCTGCAAGCAGTTGCAGGAGCCGCGCAAGCTGGCTGGTACGTCCAGGCTTGAGGCCTTGAGACGCGTCACGCAGTGGCGGCAAATACACACCCCTAAGGTTTTCCATCATGTCCGCCGTCAGTCCGACGTCCTCGTGTTCGCCGCACCATCGCTTGGCGCGCAGCCGGCCGCCCATGTCGGGGTCCGAGTAGCGAATCTTGATATGCGCCTCAAGCTTGCCTGCTGCATCGGGTACGAGGGCAGCAAGGAAATCCGCCTCATCGTCAGCGTCGAGGCCCGTGAACACGTACTCAAAGACTATGTCGCCGGACGGCGTGCCGCCCCTAGGTCGGTGAACATCCTCTTCAGCGAGACGCGGATACGGTTCGTCATGTCCTGCTAGCAGCGCGCGCAACGCGTCGACCACGGCCGTCTTGCCGACGTTGTTGCCGCCGACCAAGACATTTAGGCCGGGTTGAAATGACAGCTGCGCATGCTTGAGCTTACGGAAGTTCTTGATGACAAGTTTCGCCAGGTGCATTGGTGCTCTCTCCCTGGCTCACATGCTAACTGGTCGATGCATGCTGACTGCTCTAGTCGCCCCAAGGAGGTCAGCTGAAGGTAATCGGTGAGTGTCTGCTTTCGGGCATTGCAATCCGCGCGGCGAAATACCGCACGCGCTGCAATCAGTCATTCACGCTCAACCCCCAAACGACCGCTTAGTCATCACCCGACAACACCTACAGCAGCCACCGCAGCCATTCCCAAACCTCACCCCGCATCGCTCACCACCCAATACCAAAACAACGCAATCTCCGAAGAACCTTCCTCCAGCGCCGTGTAGACCAACCTGTCAAAGCCCCCCAACTCGAACCCGCAACGCTCGTACAGTTGGCACGCCGGCAAATTGGTGTTCTGCGTCTCCAACGTGACGCCAGCAAGGCGCAACGCACGGGCCCTTGCCTTGGCATGCTGCACCAGTGCAAAGCCAACGCCCTGCCGCCGAAACGCAGCCCCCACCACCAGGTCATGCACGCAGAGATAGCCGTTCCAATGGCGTGCACACCGAAGCTCTCCCGCAGCTTCGTCGCCAACGAACGCGACATGGCACTCAGCGTCCTCCGGTGCATCGGCCACATACGTCTTGACGTAGGGCGTGACAGGCGCCCAATGCAGCACAAGCCGCTCCCTCAACGATTCTGGTGTGGCCACGCTGTCCACAAGCAGGCTTCGATCCTCTGCGGTCCAACGGGGAGCCTCATGGGCGGCGACAGGTGATATGTTTAGCACACCCCATGATATCGAACGCCCCATCGCCCCCTTTGATCCGCCCCGCCCGCCCCACCGACGTGCCCGCCATGTTCCACGTCCGCACCTCCGTCAGAGAAAACACCCTGACCGTGGAAGAACTGGCCCAGCTGGGTGTCACCCCTGAAACCATCACCCAAGCCCTCCACGCCGCCCCCTGCGCCTGGGTGGCTGAAGACGCTGGCAAGGTCGTCGGCTTCGCCATGGTGGACATGGACACCGCCTGCCTGTTCGCCGCCTTCGTGCTGCCCGAGCATGAAGGCCGGGGCATCGGCCGCCGTCTGGTCCAGGCCTGTGAGGCCGCCCTGTTCCAGCACCATGCGCTGGCCTGGCTGGAAACCGCCCGCGAGAGCCGTGCCGCGGGCTTCTATCGCCACCTGGGCTGGGGCCATGAGGCAGACGCCGGCCAGGGCGACATCCGCCTCGAAAAGCGCCGCACCTGATCGGCCAGGCATGCGCCAGGCTCCCACACCTCAAGCGCCACCCTTTGAGCCTGAAGCGTCAGGCTCCACATCCTGACGCGCCACCATCCAGATCCTGGCGCGTCATGCTCCAACACCTGAAGCGCCACGCTCAAACCCTGGCGCTTCATGCTCCAACACATGGCGCGTCACACTTTGATCCTGACGCTTCATGAAAAAAGCCTGACGCTTCAGCATCCAACACATGAAGCGTCAGGCTCCAACACCTCGCGCGTCAGCATCTGCATCCTCGCGTTTCATGCACCAACACATGAAGCGCCATGTGTCGGAGCCTGGCAGCCCTGTAAACCGCAGCCAACAAAAAGCCCCGCCATGGCGGGGCTCCATGCCGAAGCATTCAACGATCAGGCCGCGTCACCGCCAGGCGCGGGCGTGTTCGGATCCGTCTCACCCTTGCTGCGTGACGTCCGCGCGAAGCGCGCCGAGATGCCCTGGCGCAGCGCCACCAGCCCCGAGCCCTTGCCCATCATCTTGAGCAGGCCGTAGCCGTTCAGCGCCGCGCTCATCACATCGCTGCCCAGCGCCACCTCGGAGTCGTCCATGCGGCCCAGCAGCTTGCGCACGCGCGCCGTGCGGATGCGCAATTGCTCCAGGTGGTGCAGATCGCCCTGGGCATCGGCCAGGCTCAGGCCGGGCGGCACCACGGCCGGGTTCTGCGCCAGCACCACCAGGGTCTGCCGGCAGAAGGCCTCTGATTTGTTGCCCATCTTCATCAGCCCGCGCCGCTCGTTCTGCGACAGGTCCTTCAAACCGGCAAAGTGGTTCTCGATGGTGGCGAGCGCCGCGTCGACTTCGTTGTACTGCTGCTCGGTCACGCTCAAGGTGATGAGGTTCTGTGTCATGAATGAATCCCTAATTGATGATGACTTCTGGTTGAGTAACGAAGCTGCCGGCTCGCGCCAGGCTTCGGGTCGTCACGATAGCCATCTTCAACAAATCAATCGATCCCTCTTAATGGGGAATCCAGACACGCATCACCCCGCGCATGGCGCTCACGGGCGCCCAATCGTCTCCAGCGCGGCGTGCACCTGCGTCAGCACCTCATCGGCCAGTTCGCGATCAGCCCTGACCACCCCGCGCGAGATCGCCATGGCGCCCACCAGCGCAGCCACCATCAGGTTCGCCAGCGCGGCCTTGTCGCCCGCCGGGCCGGCTTCTGGCAAGACGCCTTCGACGCCCGAGCGCAGTTCCACGAAGGCATCCGCAAAACTGCGGCTCACTGCCTCGCCCTGGCGCCCGGTCTCGCACGCGGTGGACACCAGCGGGCAGCCCCGGGACAGGTCATCGCGCACGCGCGGGCTCAGGTAAGGCTTGAGGTAGGTGTCCAGCGTGCGCGCCTGCCCGGCCTTGGGCGTGCTGACCTTGTCGTAGCCCGCGCGGAAGGTGTGGGTGAAGGCCTGCGCGGCCAGATCCTGCTTGTCGGCGAAGTGCTTGTACAGCGCGCCATGCGTCAGCCCCGCCTGGCGGCACACGTCGGCCACGCCGATGCCATCGATGCCGTGCTGCTTGAACAGCGCGCCCGCTGCATCGAGCAGGGCCTGCTTGTTCTGCTGCGCCTGTTCCTTGGTTACTTTCACGGGGGTGCACCTCGTTTGACAAGTTTTGATTGCGAACGTTATCATTAAAAAACGACGCACGCAAACCTTGCCAAGGACGACACCATGCTCGCAGCCCGTCTGGCCCAGCTTCTTCAACGCCGTGGCATTCACTATGCGTGGGTCATCGCCGCCCTCACCTTCCTGGCGATGCTGATCACCTCTGCCGCGCTGGGGCTGCCCGGCGCGCTGATGCAGCCGCTGGCCGCGGAGTTCGGCTGGAGCACCACCGAGCTGTCATCCGTCTTCGCCTCGCGCTTCGCCCTGTACGGGCTGCTGGGGCCGTTTGCCGCCGTGGTGCTGATGCGCTACGGCATTTCGCGCGTGGTGGCCCTGGCATCCGCCGTGGTGGGCGCCTCGCTGCTGGCGGGCCTGTTCATCCACAACCTGGGCCAGGCCTTCGTGCTGTGGGGGCTGATGCTGGGCATCGGCACGGGCCTCACGGCCATGGTGCTGGGCGCCATGGTGGCCAACCGCTGGTTCGTGGAGCGCAAGGGGCTGGTGATGGGCGTGCTGGCCGGCAGCGCCGCCACGGGGCAGTTGCTCTTCCTGCCGCTGGCCGCCTGGCTGATCGAGCAGCACGGCTGGCGGTGGGCCCTGGTGCCCGTGGTGGCGGCCGCAGCGCTGGTGTGCGTGCTGGTGCTGCTGTTCATGCGTGACCACCCGGCCGATCTGGGCCTGGCACCCTACGGCGCACCGCCCGACGCGGCCCCCGCACCCGCCGCGTTGAAGGCCGACTGGGGTCTGCCCTTCCGCACGCTGGCCAGCGCGGCGCGCGTGCCCACCTTCTGGATCCTGGCGGGCACCTTCTTCATCTGCGGCCTGAGCACCAACGGCCTGATGCAGACGCACTTCATCTCGCTGTGTGGTGACAGGGGCCTGGACGCCGTGCCCGCCGCGTCGGTGCTGGCCATGATGGGCATTTTCGATCTGGTCGGCACCACGCTGTCGGGCTACCTGTCCGACCGCTTCGACAACCGCAAGCTGCTGTTCTGGTACTACGGGCTGCGGGGCCTGTCGCTGTTCTGGCTGCCGCACTCCGAGTTCACGCTGATCGGGCTGTCGCTCTTTGCCGTGTTCTACGGGCTGGACTGGATCGCCACGGTACCGCCCACGGTGAAGCTGGCCGCCGCCGAGTTCGGCGCCGAGCGGGCGCCGCTGATCTTCGGGTGGGTGTTCGCAGCGCACCAGTTGGGGGCGGCCGCAGCGGCCTATGGCGCCGGGCTGACGCGCTCGGTGATGCTCTCGTACACGCCGGCGCTGTACGCGGCAGGGGCGGCATGCCTGGTGGCAGCCGCCGTGGTGCTGGCCATCCGCGGCACCGCGCCGAGTGGCAAGCCCAGCCCAGCGCGCGCCTGAACGCCGGCCGGGCGCCGCTCACTTCTTCAGCTTGGCCAGGGCGGCGTAGACCTTCTCGGCCTTCTCTGCCAGCTTGGCTGAGGCCTTCTCCTGGGTCTCCAGATCCTTGAGCACCTTGCCGGCATCGTCCAGCGCCTTGGTGCCGTTTTTCTTGTCCGCACCGTCCGTCTTGGCCACCACCTTCTTGAAGGTGTCGATCTTCAGCGTCAGCGTCTTGAGGACGCCGCGCGCATTCTTGGATTCGGCCTGACCGTTGGTCAGACGTGATTCGTTCATCTTGGCACCGGTGGCATCCGGCTTCACCTTGGGATCGGTGTCTGCCAGTTGCTTGAGCGAGTTGTTGGCCTTGCCCAGGAACTTCTCCGCCTCGAACTTGAGCGCCGCCACGGCCTCGTTGAACGCCTTGATGTCTTCGGCGGCTACACCGGGCTGGGCCTCCGCGCCCGAGTTGGCGGCCGCCAGCTTCTGCGCCGTCTTGAGGATGTCCTGGGCGCGCTCGACGTACTGCCCCACACGCTGCTTCAGCGTGTCGATCTGCTTGCCTTCGTCGATCGACTTGAGGCGGGCGTTGATCAAGGGCTCCAGCGCCGCCGGCGTGCTCATCAGCTTTCGGAACGTGGCCGGCCAGGCGCCACGGTACTGGGTCAGCGCCTTGAAGGCTTCGCTGGAAGTGTCGGCCAGCGTGTCGGAATGGTTCTTGACGGAACGCGCCGCCGTTTCCATCACCTTCATGTCGCTCGCATCCAGCGTCTTGGCCTTCTTCTTGAGGATGCCTTCCATCTGCTCGATCACGGCCTTGCAGACCTTGTGACGCTCGGTGACCTTCTTGGCGTAGTCGTCCGTCACGGCCAGCGCGGCCTTGACCAGCGCGGCGGCGTCCTTGAGGACAGCCTGATCGAAAGCCTTCTGCTTGGCGGCGTAGGAGCCATCCAGCTTGGCGGCGTCGATGTTTCTTTCGTGCTCGGCGGCAGCGGCATTGAAATCAACCAGGGCGTAGGCCATGAACTTCTCCGGTGAATGATGGATGCGACGCTGCAGATGGTAGGCATCTGCGCCAGAAAATCATCCGGCCGAAAGTACGGATGGCTGAAGGCTGTGTCGTGAATGCATCACGGGGTGCCGGGCGGATGGCCGGTGCCAGATGGTCAGCCCATGACCTTCAGTTCATCGAGTTGGGCCAGAAAGATCAGATGCTCCACGGCCTTGACCTTCTCGAGGTGAGTCACATCGGCTGTCCCGCCCAATGCCAAGGCTGGCACGAAGCCATACATCTCATCCCGATTCAGACGGCCAAGTCTCTGCTTGGCAGAACTGAAACGGCCCTCAAATTCAAACAGGCGCGCCTTTTGAACGCTGAAGAAGGTCTGTGCAGCAAATTCCAGATTCTTCTTCTGCGTAGCGGTTTCTTCAACAATCACATAAGAGCCCGGCGCAAACAGCTGCAAGGCGAAACCTGACTTCTCACCCCAAATCAAGAGATGACCGAATGCGGTACGGGCAATGATGTGAAGGGCGTCCTCCTCTACAAAAAAGGTATCACCTAGCCATGCATCCAGCACTGGCTCGTAATCCTCAGGGTTCACCGTCCAGAAGAGACCATCCGCATAGCCGCACCAGCCATGCTCGGCCCAGTAGGCCAGCATCTGATCAGGCAATTTTCCCTTGAAGCGTTCCAGCACTTCTGGTGGCACATCGCGCCTATCGATCGCCGGGCCAAAGTTTTCCAGGAAGAACTCAAAATATTTATCCATGATCTCTTGAGGTCACTCGAGAACCTTCAGCTCATCGAGCTGCGCAAGCAGCACCAAATGCTCCACAGCCTTCACACGCTCCAGGTGGCTCACGTCGGCCGATCCACCAAGTGCCAGGGCCGGCACATAACCGTAGAGCTCATCACGATTCAATCTCCCCAAGCGGTGCTTGGCCAAATTGAATCTGCCATCGAACTCGAAGAGCTCTTTTTCCTGGACACTGAAGAATGTTCTTGCAGCGAACTCAAGATCCCTCTGCTGCGTGGCGGTCTCCTGCTTTACAACATAGGAGCCCGGCGCAAACAACTCCAGACAGAAACCAGTTCTTTCGCCCCAGAACAACAAGTGCCCGAATGCGCTCCGCGCGATGATGTGCAACGCATCCTCTTCAACCATGGGCGTATTGCCGAGCCATGCCTCAAGCACGGGCTCATAGTCCATTGGGTTGACTGTCCAGAACAGGCCGTCCGCATAGCCGCTCCAGCCATGCTCGGCCCAATAGGCCAGCATCTGATCAGGCAACTTGCCCTTGAAGCGTTCTAGCACTTCCGGCGAGACATCGCGCCTGTCGATTGCCGGTCCGAATTTTTCCAAGAAGAAATCAAAGCCCCGGCGGCCACCCAAACTCCCCCACTTATGGCCACCTCAAACTCCCCCACCTGAGTTGATCGGGGTCAGGGGGTAAACGCTGGCGTAGCTGGCACCTGTGGCAGGACATTGAAGTCCGGTCT
>JBMOQM010000046.1:0-92878 GCA_049322875.1 Pseudomonadota bacterium | reverse complement strand
CACGTTCGAGCGCCAGGTGGTGGAGTTGCATGTGCGCGTGGCCTTGCTGAATCGGTTCAGCCAGATCGGCCGTCCCAAAACCGTGCCGGTGGCTGCTGTGGCATAGGTCCGCCTGGGGTTGGGGTCAACAGGTTGGCCTTTGCCAGTTTGTCGGCGTGCGCGGTTGCAGCCTGGGCAGTGGAAGCTTTGAGCCCATCGAGCTCCTTTTGCAGTCGCCCGGCCTGGCCTCGCTCCCGGTCGACCTCAACAAGAAGGCGGCGATGCCCATCAACGGCGTGACGTTCAGCTGCGCGAGCCGCTTCCACGTGGTCGACCAACTCCTGGCGCTGAGCTGCGACCTGTTCGATCTGCTGAACGAGGCCCTGGCGCAGGCCCTCGTCGTGCGCTAAGCGTTGCTCCAGTGCGCGGACCTGGTCAGACAAGGCTGCAGCTTGGGCTTGTGCTGCGGCCACGTCCTGGCGCAAGACCGTTTCGCGCCGCTGGGCTTGCTCGACGGCCAGGCTGGCTGCCTCGATCTGCTGTGCGGCCTCCAGCCGGGTGGCTGCGCAGGCCTCGTCGGCCTGTGCACGAGCCTGTTGCCACAGCTTGGCAGTGAGTTCGCCTGCCGCCTCCTGCAGGGCCTGCGGGATGTCGGGGTGCTCAATGCGCACCCGACTCTTCTCGCGCAGGTTGTCCCAGAACCTGGCCAAGGCCTCTGCCGGTGCGCTCATGCTGCCCTTTCGCACCAACTGGTACAGCTTATTGGCCGTGGGCGTGATGCCGTAGCGGAAGAACAGAACCACGCTGACCTCGCGGTAGAGATCCTGCGTGTCTGGGAATTTGGGGCGCAGAGCCTCAATGTCGGCCTGCAGGAGCGCTTCGTCGGTCATGATTGGTCCTTGTTTATAATTGATAATACAACGTAATACGTTGATATACATGAGCATTTTCTAGATCTATGGACATAACCAATCTTATGTCCATAGAATGGAGCTTGACGCCATTTCGAAATCGCTGACACCGTGAACGCCGTCGTCCCTATCGATCAGACGCTGATTTCGCCTGATCTCACCGGGCAAGATGGGCGCAATCGCGCGCACGGTCGCAGCCAGGTGGTGGCCGACGACGACCGCTCGGCGGTGTTGGCTTGGCTGGCCAGATATGCCGACACGCTCACCACATTGGCCAGCTACCGCAAGGAAGCCGAACGCCTGTTGCTGTGGTGCGTGCATCAGCGTGGCCTGGCCATGTCCTCGCTCTCACACGAAGATCTTTTGATGTACGAACGCTTCCTGGCCGCCCCTCAACCGGCGGCTGAACGCTGGGTCATGACCGTGCGGCAGCGCCCGGGGCGAGACTCGCCACACTGGCGACCGTTTGCAGGGCCGCTTTCAAACGCCAGCCAGCGCCACGCCCTGTCCATCATCAACGCCATGTTTTCTTGGTTGGTGGAGGCGGGCTACCTGGCGGGCAATCCCTTGTCACTTGGTCGCCGCAAGCGCCGCTCGGGCCCCAAGCAAACCAGCCGCTTCTTGCCACACGAGCATTGGAACGAGGTCAAGGCGACCATTTTGGGCATGCCCTCGGACACCGGCCGTGAAATCGCCCATGCGACGCGCTGCCGGTGGCTTTTCTCTCTGCTTTATGTTGGCGGACTGCGCGCCTCCGAGGTGACATCCAGCACCATGGATGGCTTTTATAGCCAGCGCGACCGATCTGGTGTCGAGCGATGGTGGCTGGAAGTCACAGGCAAAGGCGACAAAGCCCACATTGTTCCTGCCACGGCGGAGTTGATGTCTGAACTCATGGCCTACCGTAAATCCAATGGCTTGTCGGCGCTGCCCGTGCATGGCGAAAATCTTCCGCTGGTGTTGCCCATCATCGGCAAGGACAAACCTCTTGCACGCAGCGCCGTCCACGAGGTTGTAAAAGGCGTCATGCGTGCAACGGCGGAACGTCTGCGCACCCGAGGCAGCGAGTGGGAGGTTCCCGCCGCGCAGATTGAGGCAGCCTCCACCCACTGGCTCAGACACACGGCCGGAACACACATGACCGATGCCGGGATGGACGTCAAAACGGTGCGCGACAATTTCGGGCATGCCACCATCAGCACAACCAGCATCTATGTGCACAGTGAAGACAATGACCGGCACGATGCCACGCAGGCGGCACACAAAATTGGATGGGCCTCACCAGGCAAAGGCGGATGAGTGGCCAGTCTGCGTGCTTCGTTTCTCGGGCGAGAAATGAAGCCTCTGATAACAACTGAAAATGCACACGTTAAAGCTCACTTCAGCCGTTAACGATTGCATTTACATCTGTTGCGGTGTCATGCCCGAGCCTCAGAAGTGCTCCACGAACCAGTGCGGCGGCAGGATGAATGGTACATAAAATTTCATTCTTTATTACTTTTTTGCTTATGTGCTATTTCTGGCCTTATCCCGGCTGACTCCCGATCGAGCTGTCTGGTGGCAGCTATGCGGCCCCGGCGATGCACGGCCAGGCACGCGATGGGCGCACACTGGCCCGCGAGGCCTACTTCCTGGAGTTCGCCAAGGACATCGCTGCCGTGACGCGCATGCCGATCATGGTGACGGGTGGCATTCGCCGCCTGCCGGTGGCAGAGCAGGTGCTGAGCAGCGGCATCGACATGGTGGGCATCGGCACTGCCATTGCGCTGAACCCTGGCCTTGCGCGCGAGTGGAAAGCAGGCCAGCCCAGCGCGCCCATGCTGCGCCCGGCCAGGGTGCGCCCTGGTAGAGCAGCAAGCCGAGACGCTGTTCAAGAACTGGAAGTACCGCCGCTGGATGAGCCGGCAATCGGCCTGAAATCGGTCGGGAATCAGGCTGTGATGCAGCCAAGGGGGCTAGAGCGCGGCAAGACCCGCACCAGGCCCCCTGCCCGCCTGCTCAGCGCGCCAGCCAGCCCGCCAGGAAGGTCACGATCTTCTGACGGCCCTCCGTGTACGGAGGGAAGAACATCTTGATCGTGTTCAGCCAGGTGCTGCGCAGCACCGCACGCTCGTGCGAGAAGGCCTTGAAGCCGAAGATGCCGTGCGAGTTGCCGATGCCCGAGTTGTTCACGCCGCCGAAGGGCAGATTGCCGTGGGCCACGTGCACCATGCAGTGGTTCACGCACACGCCGCCCGAGCTGGTGTTGGTGAGCACCTTGTCGATGGTGGATTCCTGGCGGCTCCACACATACAGCGCCAGGGGTTTGGGTTGGCTGTTGATCTCGGCGATGACCTGATCGATGCTGGCAAAACCCATGATGGGCAGCACCGGGCCGAAGATCTCTTCGCCCATGATGGTGGCCTGGGCCGGCACTTGATCGATCAGCGTGGGTGCGATGTAGCACTGGGCGGCATCGACCTCGCCACCAGCCAGCACACGGGCGCCGCGCTGCACGGCATCGGCCAGCAGCCCGCTCACGCGCTGGGTGTGGCGCTGGTTGATCACGTGGGTGAAATCCTGGCTGGATTTCTGCTGCTCGGGCGTGCTGCCGTAGCGTTCGGCCAGCACGGCCTTGCACTCGGCCACGAAGCGCTCCTTGACGGACTCGTGCACGTACAGGTGATCGGGCGCCACGCAGGTCTGGCCACTGTTGAGGAACTTGCCCCACATGATGGTCTGCGCGGCCTTGGTCAGGTCGGCGCTCTCGTCGACGATGGTGGGTGACTTGCCGCCCAGCTCCAGCGTCACGCTGGTGAGGTGCTTGGCGGCGGCGGCCATCACGATCTTGCCCACGGCCGGTGAGCCGGTGAAGAAGATGTGGTCGAAGGGCTTGGCCAGCAGTTCCTGCGAGGTCTGCAGCGCGCCTTCGAACAGGGCCACCTCTTCAGGGCGGAACACCTTGGCGATGATGCGCGCCATCACGGCCGACACGCGCGGTGCCAGCTCCGATGGCTTGAGGATCACGGTGTTGCCCGCGGCCAGTGCCGAGATCAGCGGGCCGAACATCAGGTACAGCGGGTAGTTCCAGGGCGCAATGATCAGGCAACGGCCACGCGGCTGGTACTGCACCTGGCCGGTGTTGCCCAGCGTGAGCTGCGTGGGGCTCACGCGCGTGGCGCGCATCCATTTGCGCAGGTGGCTGATGGTGTGCTTGGCCTCGTCCAGCGTGGGGATGATCTCGGTGCCATCGACCTCCATGCGGGGCTTGTGGAAGTCCTGCATGAAGGCGTCATACAGGGCCTCGCGCTGTTCCATCATGCCGTCGCGCAGGCGCTTGATGCGCTCGATGCGCTCCTCGGCCGTGGAGCGGCGCCAGGCAAGGGCCGTGGCTTGCTGGGCGTCGAACACCTGCGCCATCAGTTGGTGATCGGCTTCCAGGATGTCGGTGCCGGCCGGCGGCACCACGCTCATCAGGGGTCGGTTCATGCTGCGTCCCTCCTTGCCAGGGCTTTGATCTCGGTAATCTCTGATCCTGTTCCGGCCTAGGGTTAACGTCAATGCGGGTATCCACCTTTCTGCAAGGGGGATGCAGGGGCATGCGCTTGACCCGATCGGATCGGCCCGTCAGCGGTGGTGGCTGGCGGCCTCGCGAAGCAGTTCCGTGGCCCGTTGCGCCATGGGCGATGGCGTGTGGCGTGGCCGCAGGACACCGATCCGGCGCTGCGCGCCCGGCAGCGTCAATGGTCGCCACACCAGCTTGGCAGGGATGGCCGATGGCGGCAAGGCGCTGCGGGGCAGCACGGTGAGCAGGCGCCCTCCTCCGCAGGCCACGATGTGCACCAGCGCCTCCAGCGTGTTGGCTTCGACCACCACGCGCGGCAAGGGCAAATCGGCACCGGCCAGTGCACGCTCGATCATCTGCCGTGCGAACTCGTGCTTGCCGGAGGCGGCGAACTCGTACTGCATCAGATCCGCCAGTTCCAGCTGGCCCGTGTGTTCTGCCAAGGGATGGCTTTCGTGGCAGACCACGCTGAAAGTGTCGTCGTACAGCGGTTCGCCTTCCACCTCCGGGGGCAGTTCGGCTGGCAGCGGGCAGATGGCCAGGTGCAGTTCTCGCCGCAGCAGGGCATCGAGCAAGGCATCGCCGAACGCCGTGTGCAGTTGCAGCACGGCCGCCGGGCGCTCCTGCCGCAGCCGTGGGAACAGTGCATTGAGTGTGAAGTGCGCGCTGGCCGGGCTCATGCCCAGGCGCAGCAGCCCCGCGTGGCCGCCACCGATGTCGCGGGCTTCCTGCACGGCATCGTCCATCAGGCCGGATGCCGTTTGGCAGCGCCGCAGGAAGGATTGACCGGCGTCGGTCAGCTCCAGGCCGCGGGGCGTGCGATGGAACAGCACCACCCCCAGCCGCGCCTCCAGGCGCTGGATGGCCTTGGTCAGGGCCGGCTGGGTCATGCCCAGTTGCTCGGCGGCACGGCCCAGGCTGCCCGCGGTGGCTGCGGCCACGAAGTAGGTGATGTCAGCCCCCAGCATGGCATTCTTTCATTTCATGACTTCTTCGGTATTTGTTCATTTGATTTTATGCAAGAGAGCTTGCAAGCTGTGGCTTTGAGGATCATCGATCAGGTGGGCCTGCCGATTGCCCGCAGCCCACGCCTGTCACCCAGCGTCAAAGAGCCCCGTTTTGAAAGGGGCACACCGAGGAGTCCCCCATGAACCGCTATCAGTCGTTCCGCGAGTTCTACCCGTTCTACCTGTCTCAGCACGAGGACCTCACCTGCCGCCGCCTGCATCTGGTCGGCTCGCTGCTGGTGCTGGGCGTGCTGGCCACGGCTTTCATCACCGGCTCATGGTTGTGGCTGCTGGCCGCGCCGCTGGCGGGGTACGGCTTTGCATGGGTCGGGCACTTCGTGTTCGAGAAGAACAGGCCGGCCACGTTCGAGTACCCGCTCTACAGCTTCATGGGTGACTGGGTGATGCTGTGGCAATCGCTCACGGGCAAGCTGCGCCTGTGAACCTGCCGCAGATGCTCGGCTAGCTGGCGAGCATCTCGGGGCGGTGCAGCGTGCTCACGCGGTTGCGCCCTCCCCGCTTGGCCTCATACAGCGCTGCGTCTGCCCGGGCCAGCAGTTCGGCCCAATCACCACCGTTGATGGGCACGGCCGAGGCGACGCCCAGGCTGGCGGTGACGGTGGCCGCAGTGGCCGATCGCTCGTGCCGCAAGCCCGCCGACTGGATGGCCTGACGGGCCTGCGCGGCCACATCCTGCGCCTCGGCCAGGGCGCAGCCGGGCAACACCACCGCGAACTCTTCGCCTCCCCACCGTGCCACCAGCCCCTGGTGAGTGCTGACGGCTGCCTGCAGCGTTTGTGCCACCGTGCGCAGGCACTGGTCGCCCGCCGGGTGGCCGTAGAAGTCGTTGTAGGCCTTGAAGTGGTCTACATCCACCAGCAGCAGTGACAAGGGCGTGCCTTGCGCCACGGCGTTCGCCCAGGCCTCCTGCATGGCCAGGTCGAAGGCGCGGCGGTTGGCCACGCCGGTCAGCGGATCGCAGCGCGAGGCCTTTTCAAGCTCGATGCGGGAGCGGTCCAGCTGTGCCAGCAGCACCTGGCCCCGCTGGTGCCGCAGGAACTGCTGGCGCTCTTCGTACTCCAGCCGGTAGTTGATGATCAGGGTATACATCGCCACGGAGGAGACGAACAGCAGCATCGGAATCACAGGGGCATTGGCTTCGCGCGGCCCCGTCGCCATGCAGGCCCAGTGGATCAGCAGGACGATGCCGGCGAAAATCGCCGCATGGCGAAACCGCAAACGCTGTACCACGGTGCCATACATGATCACCGGCACGAACCCACCGTGGTAGTGGACCGCCCAGTGGCTGTCACGCATGGCCGGGCTGCTCAGCACGACGGCCACGCTCAGGGCCGCGAGCACACCGGTCATGACTACCATGCCTTCGGCGAAGCCCGATGGCAGGGCCAGCACCACCGGCCGGTACCGCCAGGCCACCAGCATGGTGGCGATCCCGAAGGACGTGAAGATCATCAGGCGCACCAGCACGCCCAGCGCGAACACATCGGGGCTGACCAGCCAATCCACCACCAGGAAGCCGTTGAAGATCAGCAAGGACACCCAGCCGCTGATCAGGAAGTACCGCAACCGCGAGGCTTGGGAGCCCTTGTCGAAATGGTGCTCATCCTGGGCTGACTCAAAGCGCAGCCTGGGCAGGCCGCGGCTCATGCTGGCCGGAATCATGCGCGGGCCTTGATGCTGGCGGGCAGCAGCCCCTGGCTGACCTGGGCGCGGTCCCGCCCGTTGAGCTTGGCCAGGTACAGCGCGGCATCGGCCTGCTCGATCAGGTTCTCGGGCGTGTGGCTAAGGGCCGGCGTCAGTGCCGCCACGCCGATGCTCACCGTGAGCACCGCGCTGCTGGGCGAGGCGCCATGCGGGATCGCGCGGGCACGCACGGCCTCCACCATGCGCTGGGCCGTCACCGTGGCGGACTCCAGGGAGGTGTTGCTCATCACCACGGCGAACTCTTCGCCGCCCCAGCGCGCCAGCAGATCACCCGATTTGCGCACGCAGGCGCTCAGGGTCTCGGCCACGTCGTGCAGGCAGCGGTCTCCGGCCGGATGGCCTTTCAGATCGTTGTAGCGCTTGAAGTGGTCGATGTCGATCAGCAGCAGGGCCATGGAGGTGCTCTGTGCCTGTGAATGGGCCCACACCTGGCCCATGAAATCATCGAAGTGGCGCCGGTTGGGCAGGCCCGTGAGCGGATCCGTGCGGATCGAGCGCGCCAGGGTGTCGTTGGTCTGCGCCAGCTCGGCCTGCAGGGCGCCTTCGCGCTGGTCGAGCAGGTACACCTTGCGGTCGGAGTGCTCCAGCGCGTAGTTGCCATACAGTGTGAAAACCATGGTGGACAGCAGCAGCAAGGTCGTCGCCATGCCCAGGCTGCTGAGCAGTTCGCCCTTGATGAGCACGGCAGCCATGTGGCCGGCGGCGATCAGCACGCACATCACCAGCATGGGCCAGAAGCGGCCGATCATGGTGGCGTAGATCACCACCATGTTGAGGATCACCAGGTGGGCCAGGGCCTGGGGTGAATGGCTGCTCAGGCTGAGCACGATCGAGATGGCGGCGGCCAGCAGACCAGCCCCGGTGGCCCCCCACTCCCGCAGGCGTGGCCAGTCGAAGCGGCTCAGCAGCCACAGCCCCGCCAGGCAGATGGGCGCGTACACGCCCACGCGCAGCGCCAGCGCCAACGATATCTGATCCGGGATCATGAACAGATCGGCGGCCAGCACGCCGGCGAAAAATACGACCGACGCGATCCCGGAAATCTGGATGAGCAGCAGCCGCTGGGCGGCGCTGTCCTGGATGAACCGCGCTTCGATGGGCGCAGGAAATCTGAGCCCGGCAAAGCCGCGGTTCAATGTTTCCGTCACCAAAGTCGACCTGTCCATCATGCTGTCATCCCGTCGGAGGACAACATAGCAGGCATCGCTTATGCTGCGGCCTGTGTCTTACTGCACGGTTTCCCTATAGTCATGACAGTTTGTCCGGTTTGCGCAAGTCCTTCACGGATGAGGGTGCGCGGGGCACTGGTGCTCACCCTGATGTTGCTGTCAGGGTTGGCCCAGGCCGGGAAGGTCCTCGACGGCATCAAGCAACGTGGTGAGCTGCGTTGTGGCGTGAGCACCGGGGTGATGGGGTTTTCCGCCCCGGAGGCTGGCAACCGCTGGAAGGGCCTGGATGTGGATGTCTGCAAGGCGCTGGCCGCGGCGGTGCTGGGCAAGCCCGAGAAGGTGAACTACACCCCGCTGAACTCGCAGCAACGTTTTGCGGCGCTGCAGTCGGGGCAGGTCGACCTGCTGTCGCGCAACACCTCGTGGACGCTCACGCGCGATGCCTCGCTGGGCTTTCATTTCGTGGCCGTGACCTACTTCGATGGGCAGGGCTTCCTGATCCCCAAGAAGTTCAAAGTGACCAGCGCCAAGCAGCTCAAGGGCGCGCAGGTGTGCGTGCAGGCCGGCACCACCACGGAAAAGAACGTATCCGACTACTCCCGCCGTCACCAGCTCAACCTCAAGCCCGTGGTCTACGAGACCTTCGAGGCCGCGTTCAAGGCTTTCTTCTCCGGCCGCTGCCAGGTCTACAGCACCGACGTGTCGGGGCTGGCCGTGGTGCGCAACAAGGAAGCCCCCAAGCCGGATGACTACCTGATCTTGCCCGAGCTGATCTCCAAGGAGCCGCTGGGCCCCATGATCAAACGCGGTGACGACGAATGGCTGGCCATCGTGCGCTGGACCATCTACGCCCTGCTCGAAGCGGAGGAACTGGGCCTGACCCAGGCCAACATCGACAAGCGCAAGGCCGAGTCCGACCCGGCCATCCAGCGCTTCGTGGGCCGGGGGGAAGACATGGGCAAGCTGCTGGGCCTGGACAAGGAGTGGGCGCTGCGTGCCGTGAAGGCCGTGGGCAACTACGGCGAGATCTTCGAGCGCAATGTGGGCCAGGGCTCGTCGCTCAAGCTGCAACGCGGGCTCAACCGCCTGTGGAACCAGGGTGGGCTGATGTACCCGCCGCCCTTGCGTTGATCGACGCCAGCCCCGCGGATGTTCGAATTTCTAGGTCAGCCCACGGGCTTTGACATCGGTGAGACCGGCCCCTGGCTGTTCAGCGCGGAGCAGCCGCTGTGGCAGGCCTTTGGCGTCGGGCTCAGCAACACCTTGCGCGTCAGCATCCCGGCAATCGTGCTGGCCCTGACGCTGGGCACATTGCTGGGGCTGGGGCGCCTGTCGGCCCTGCCCTTGCCGCGGCGCCTGTCCACCTTCGTGGTCAACAGCGTGCGCAACGTGCCTTTGCTGGTGCAGTTGCTGATGTGGTACTTCCTGATGGTGGAATGGCTGCCCGAGCCCATGGAGGCCGTACAGTTGCTGCCCGGCGTGATGCTGAGCAAGGGCGGGCTGGCCTTTCCCTGGTGGAGCCCTGTGCAGGGCGGCTGGAGCTTTCCGGTGCAAGGCACCTTCAATGTGGATGGCGGCGCCGCTGTGACGCCCGAGTTCCTGGCCGTGCTGCTGGCTTTGGGCCTGTACACGGCCGCCTTCATCGCCGAGGTGGTGCGCGCCGGGGTGCTGTCCGTGCCCCGCAGCCTGCTGGAGGCGGCCGAAACGCTAGGGGCTTCGCCCGCGCAGGTGCGCTGGAAGGTGCTGATGCCGCAGGCCCTGCGCGCCATCCGCCCGCCGCTGACCAACCAGTTGCTCAACCTGGTCAAGAACTCGCCACTGGCGGTGGCCGTGGGCTACCCGGATCTGGTGTCGGTGGGCAACACGGCGCTGAACCAGACGGGCCGCGTCTTCGAATGCATCACGCTGATGCTGTGCATCTACCTGCTGCTGTCGTGGACGGTGGCCCTGGCCATGCACTGGGTTGATCGCCGCACGGGCGCCGGAGGCACCGCATGAGCGCCACCTGGTTGGGTGATTCCAGGCACAAGGTCAAGGCGTGGCTGTGGCAAGCCCCGGTGCTGTTGCTGCTGGGCTGGGTGCTGTGGCGGGTGGTGGACTGGGGGCTGCTGCAGGCCGTCTTCAGGCCTGATCTGGACGCGTGCAAGGCCCTGGGGCATCAAGGCGCCTGCTGGGGTGTCGTGACCGAGAAGTGGCGGTGGTGGCTGTTCGGGCGCTACCCGTTCGAGCACCATGGGCGAGCCACGCTGGCCCTGGCCTGTTGGGCCGTGTCATTGGCAGCCTTGATCGTGCCGGCCTGGCGGGGGCAATTGGGAACGCCGCGCGCCCGATGGGCCATGGGCGCGGCACTGCTGTCCTGGCTGATCGGCTTGGCAGTGCTGGCCGGCGGCTGGGGTGGCCTGCCAGCGGTGGATTCGCGCCTGTGGGGCGGCCTGCCGCTCACCGTGCTGCTCACGGTCACCAGCCTGGCCCTGAGCCTGCCGCTGGCGGTGTTGCTGGCCTGGGCGCGCTTGTCACGCCGGGCCTGGCTGTCGTGGCCGGCGGCAGCCTTCATCGAGGTGGTGCGTGGGGGGCCGCTGGTGATGTGGCTGTTCATGGCTGCCTTCGTTCTGCCCGCCTTGTTGCCCGCCTCGTGGGGCGTGGGGCCGGTGGGGCGCGTACTGATCGTGACGGTGCTGTTCTCCGCAGCCTACGCGGCAGAGACCCTGCGGGGCAGCCTTCGCGTGGTCGCTGGCGAGCAATCCGAGGCGGCGCGCATGCTGGGCGCCGGCTGGTGGACGTCGCAGAAGCGGGTGATCCTGCCGCAGGCCTTCCGCACGGCCCTGCCCTCGCTGGTCAACCACAGCATCGGTGTGCTCAAGGACACCTCGCTGGTGATGATCGTGAGCCTGCAGGAGCTCACGGGCGCCATGTCCATGAGCCTCAATGGCGATGCCGATTGGCGGCCCTTTTTCCTGGAGGCCTACCTGGTGATCGCCCTGGCCTATGTACTGATGTGCCAGGGCGTGGCCACGCTGGGGCGCCGGCTTGAGCAGCAATACCCGGCGCTGGGTTCACGGCACTGAGCGACACGAAAGCGCCTTGCGCATAAAAAAAGCCCGTCCATAAGGACGGGCTGCGAACCAACACACACTTTTGCCGCAATCATCGCGGCCTGGAGCATCACAAGATCGCCGTCGGTGACGGCCCTCTCGTGCAGGGCTTCAGGCCATGGAAACTTCTGCGTCGCTGTCGACTTCCAGGTCGGCGTCATTGCCCACCATGGGGATCAGCGGCTTGTCCAGGGGACGGCACACACGGCTTTGCAGACGGTTCAGACGCTCCGAACGCGACATGGCGTCAAACACAGCCTGGGGATCCATCATCAGTGCAAACGGGTTTGCGTAGATGCCTTGGTTCTGCATGGTGCCTCCGGTGAAAAGACGTGAGCCGATGTGATGAGTCACACTGTAGGCATTGCACGCGGTGTCAACCAGTCACCGCAGCGCCATACCTTCTGTCAGAAATTTTCTGACACGGCTTCTTGTGAGCCCCGGAGGCAAACCCTTTACTGCACCGCAGTGCGCGAGAACAAAGTCTCGAAATTGCGGCTGGTGGCGTGGGCCACGTCATCCAGCGATGCGCCCTTCAGCTCCGCCAGTTGTTGCGCCACGTAGGGCACGTAGGCGGGCGTGTTGGTTTTGCCCCGGTAGGGGACGGGGGCCAAGTAGGGGCTGTCGGTTTCGATCAGGCAGCGGTCCAGCGGCACGAACCGGGCCACCTCACGCAGATCAGCGGCGTTCTTGAAGGTCAGGATGCCCGAGAAGGAGATGTAGAAGCCCAGGTCGAGCGCGGCCCGCGCCACCTGCTGCGACTCGGTGAAGCAATGAAAGACCCCACCCACCTTGCCCTGCCCTTCGCTGCGCAGGATCGACAGCGTGTCGTCGCTGGCCTGACGCGTGTGGATCACCAGGGGTAGCTCCGTCTGCGCCGCCGCGCGGATGTGCACGCGAAAGCGCTCGCGCTGCCATTCCATGTCGGCCAGGGTGCGCTCGCCCAGGCGGTAGTAGTCCAGGCCCGTCTCGCCGATGCCGACGATGCGGGGCAAGGCGGCGCGCTGCAGCAGGTCGTCCAGGGAGGGCTCCTGCACGCCTTCGTTGTCGGGGTGCACGCCCACCGTGGCCCACAGGTTGTCGTGCGTCACGGCCAGCTTGTGCACCTGCGGAAAATCTTCCAGCGTGGTGCTGATGCACAGGGCACGATCGACCTGAGCCTGCGCCATGTCCGACAGCACCGCGTCCATCTTGTCGGCGTAGTCAGGGAAATTGAGGTGGCAGTGCGAATCGACGAACATGGCGGGGACCGATGACAACGTGGGGCAATGAAAAAGGCGGCCTCGAGGGCCGCCCAGCATTGTGCGCCGAAAGCGCGCTCAGAGCGTCTGCGTGGGTTTGGACGACGACAACGCCGTGCCCAGGATCTGCTCGATCTTGACGCGCAGCAGGCGTGTCTTCTCGTCGTTGGGGAACTTCACGCCCACGCCCTGGGTGCGACCGCCCGAGGCGTTCGAGGGTGTGATCCACGCGATCTTGCCGGCCACGGGGTAGCGCTGGGCATCGTCGGGCAGGGACAGCAGCAGGTAGATGTCGTCGCCCAGACCGTACTCGCGGGTGGTGGGCACGAACAGGCCGCCGTCCACGAACGAGGGGATGTAGGCGGCGTACAGGGCACCCTTCTCGCGGAACACGAGCTGGATGACGCTCGGCCGGTTCGGAGAAGTGGCCGCAGCCGCCGTACCCGCGCCACCCACCACGGGCAGGCGGCCCGGGCCTGTACCGGCGAAGGTTGACGGAGCGGTTGTGGACTGGTAATCGGTCATCGTCGCCCAGTGTAGCGGCCCCTGCAGGGGGGCGGGCGTGATTTCGAGCACGTTTACCCGCGAGCGCGGGGGGCATCGGGCTGCACGGCGCGGCGTGCCTGGAACAGCAAAGATTCGACCTTGAGCCCGGCGTTCCAGGGGTGGTCCGCATGCCGACGGGCCTGGCGCAACTCAGCGGCCCAGGCGGTCACGCGTGGCAAGTGCGCATCCGCAGGAATGGCCTGGGCGGGGAAGAACCTGGGCGGGCCACCAGCGCCGACCCGTGCCAAGTCGTGGCAGAGCTTCTGCAGGGCATCGATCAGCAGGGGCAAGGGCCAGCCTGCCCACGCACCGGCCACGCCCTGGGCCACATCCTTGGGCAGGCGTTGCCAGGCGGCGGCCGTCCAGCCCAGCGCCAGCAGTTCGGCCGCGCCCTGCGGGCTGCCGCCGGCAGCGGCCAGCACCATGCCCGCATCAGCGGCAGAGAGCCCCTGATGGGATGTGCACAACCAATCGAGCACCGCGCCCGGCTCGGGCAGCGGCAGATGCCAGGCCTGGCAGCGGCTGCGCACCGTGGGCAGGATGTCGTCGATCGATCCACAGCTGAGCAGGAAGCGCACGCGGCCGGGCGGCTCTTCCAGCGTCTTGAGCAGGGTGTTGGCCGAGACCGTGTTCATGCGCTCGGCGGGGTGGATCAGCACCACCTTGGCCCGGTCACGCGACACGGTGGATTGGCAGAAGGCCACGGCCTCGCGCACGGCATCGACCTTGATCTCCTGGCTGGGCTTGCGCTTCTTGGCCTCGCCCTTGTCGGCATCGCCCTCGTCGGCACCGAAATCCCAGCCCAGGCTGCCGCGCAGGGCTTCGGGCACCAGCACCTTCAGATCGGGGTGGTAGCCGGTATCGACCAGATGGCAGGCCGGGCAACGGCCGCAAGCGGGCACGGCACCACCGGCCGCCACGCTTTCAGGCGATTCGCACAGCCAGGCCTTGGCCAGGGCCAGCGCCAGTTCGAGCTGGCCGCAACCCGGGTGGCCGTGGATCAGCCCGGCCGGCGATGTCAAACGGCCCAGGGCTTCCCGCAGAACACCGTCCTGCCAGGGCAACAAACGCAGCAGGCTCACCACCACCCCCGCTCGGTCAGCACGGCCTGCACCTGCTCAGCCACCGCCTCGGGTGTCTGGCCAGCATCGATGACGGCATAGCGCGTGGGGTTGGCGTCGATGCGCTGCCGGTATCCCGCGCGCACCTTCTGGAAGAAGGTGGTGTCCTCGGCCTCGAAACGGTCCGGGCTGCGGGCGGCGCTCAGGCGCTGGGCGGCCACGGCGGGGTCGACGTCGAACACCAGGGTCAGGTCCGGCTGGCGGCCTTGCTGCACCCAGGCTTCCAGCGTGCTCAGCGGGGCCAGATCGAAGCCGCGGCCTGCGCCCTGGTAGGCAAAAGTGGCATCGGTGAAGCGGTCGCACAACACCCAGGCGCCGCGTGCCAAGGCAGGCTCGATCACCGTGGTCAGGTGATCACGGCGGGCCGCGAACACCAGCAGGGATTCGGTGAGCGCGTCCATCGGGCGGTGCAGCACCAGCTCGCGCAGGGATTCCGCCAGCGGCGTGCCGCCAGGTTCGCGCGTGCGCACCACATCGCGGCCGGCCTCACGCCAGCGGCGTTCCAGCTCATTGAGGTGGCTGGTCTTGCCGGCCCCGTCGATGCCTTCGAAGGACAGGAATCGGCCGGCTGGCAAGGAAGTGCTTCCCGAGGATGGGCTCATGGACGTTTGCGCTGGTAGCGGTTGACAGCCCGATTATGTTCGGCCAGCGTCTCGCTGAAGACGCTGCGCCCGTCACCGCTGGCGACGAAATACAGGGCACGCGTGGCATCGGGGCGCACCGCGGCCAGCAAGGCGGCCCGTCCGGGCATGGCGATGGGCGTGGGCGGCAGCCCGCCGCGCTGGTAGGTGTTGAAGGGGCCGTCGGTCTGCAGGTGGATCTTGCGCAGGTTGCCGTCGAAGGCATCGCCCAGGCCGTAGATCACGGTGGGATCTGTCTGCAGCGGCATGCCGATGCGCAGGCGGTTGTTGAACACGCCGGAGACCAGGCCCCGGTCTTCGCCATGGCCGGTTTCCTTCTCGACGATGGACGCCAGGATCAGCGCATCCTGAGGCGTCTTGAGCGGGCTGGCGGCCGCGCGCTGTGCCCAGGCCTCTGTCAGGTGTCGCCCCATGGCCCGGTGTGCGCGCCGCATCACGGCCAGATCGGTGCTGCCCTTGGCGTAGGCGTAGGTGTCCGGGAAGAACTGCCCTTCGGCGGGCAGGCTGGGCGATCCCAGCGCGGTCATGATCTGGTCATCGCTCCAGCCGCGGGTTTCGGGCTGCAGCCCATCGGCCTGGGCCAGCTCCTGGCGCCAGCGCTTGAAAGTCCAGCCTTCGATCAGCTTCACGGTGGACAGCGACTCATCGCCCTGCACCATCATGGCCAGCAGGCGATCCGGCGTGATGCCTTGCGACACCTCATAGCTGCCGGCCCGGATCTGGCGCGCCTGTCCGGACCAGCGGAACCACTGGTAGAGCAGCCACGGCGAGGTCTGAGCACCGGCCTCGACCCAGCCTTGGGCCACACCACGGGGCGTCACACCCTGCTCCACCGACCATTCCACCGTCGGCGCGGCCAGGGTGATGGGTTGGTGCGCCCACCACCACAGCCCGCCGAACGCACCGCCCACGGCAAGGCCGGCCAGCAGCACCAGGGACAGCAGCAACCGCACGAAGATGCCGCCTCGCTGGCGGCGCCCGCCGGTGGGTGGGAAAGAAGCTTGGGGCGCAAAGGCCCGAAAGTCATGGAAGTTCACGGCGGTGATCATAATCACCCCATGGACAAGATCACCCTGCCCGACACGCCGACCTGGTCCGGCGTGGTCAACCTGCCCCACCTGACCTGCCTGCATGCCAATGGCCCGGAGGCCGCCAGCTTCCTGCATGGCCAGCTCAGCCAGGACATCGAGAACCTGGGCGATGCCGAGGCACGCCTGGCCGCCTATTGCTCGCCCAAGGGCCGCATGCTGGGCGATGCCCTGGTGCTGCGCCCTCACCCCGAGCAGATCCTGCTCGTGCTGGGCGCTGATGTGGCCCCGGCGGTGCTCAAGCGCCTGTCGATGTTCGTGCTGCGGGCCAAGGCCAAGCTCAGTTCGGCCACCCATGAGCTGACGTTGATGGGGCTGCTGGGCGAACATGCCGAACAGGCCCTGGCTGGTGCCGCACCGCAGGCCGGTGCCGTGGTGCCGCATGGCGGGCCCGGCGCCAATGCCTGGGTGGTCCGGCTGCCCAGCGTGAAGGGCCTGGCCCGTGCGCTGTGGATCGGCCCGGCCGCACAGGCGCCCACCGCCAGCCATGGCGACGAGGTGCCCCCGCAGGCCTGGCGCTGGCTGGAAATCGCCAGTGGCGTGCCGCGCATCGAGCAGGCCACGGTCGACCAGTTCGTGCCCCAGATGGTGAACTACGAGCTGGTCGGCGGCGTGAACTTCAAGAAGGGCTGTTACCCCGGCCAGGAGATCGTGGCGCGCAGCCAGTACCGCGGCACGCTCAAGCGCCGGCTGTACCTGCTGCATGCGGCCACCCAGGCGCAGCCGGGCCAGGAGATCTTCTCGGCCGATGATCCGGGCCAGCCTGCCGGGCTGGTGGTCAATGCGGCCGAGGTGCCGGGCGGCTCGGGGGCCAGCTCATTGCTGGCAGAACTCAAGATCCAGTACGCCCAGACCCCGCTGGCCTTGGGCGCGGCCGACGGCCCTGCCCTGCAACTGGGCGAGCTGCCCTACGAGGTGGTGGCACAGGACGCCTGATGTGTCTCAGCCAGACGTGCCCGATTGTTTTCGCGCACTCTGCCACGTGATGCTGCGCCGCCACAACACGTGCGGGCAGCATCAGGCCGATCCTGACGCAAGATGCCGCCCATGAGCGCTTTGTACATCTACTACCGCGTCCAGCCCGGCCGCGAGCAGGTGCTGGCCGACGCCGTCCGTGCCATGCAGGCCCGCTTGCGTGGGGCCATGCCCGGCCTGGCCGCCTCGCTGCTGCAGCGCGTCGACATGGACAGTGGCCTGCCGACACGCTCGCCCCAGCCGACGTGGATGGAGGCTTACCATTTCAACGGCCACGCCGATCAGCGTGCCTGGGCGTCTTTCCACGGCGCGCTGGCGCGTGAACTGAGCGCACTGCCCCAAGGCATCGACGGGGATCGGCATGCCGAGGCGTTCAGCCCCCTGCCGGCAGCCCCTGCCGCGACATCGTCCCGCAAGGAGTGACCCATGTGTCTGGCCAGCCTCGCCCTGGACCTCAGCAGCCGCTTCCCTTTTGTCCTGGCCGGCAACCGGGATGAGTTCATGGCCCGCCCCACAGCCCGCCTGGGCTGGTGGGAGGACACGGCCGGCCAGGCCATCCTCGGCGGGCGTGACCTGCAGGCCGGCGGCACCTGGATGGGCCTGACCGCCCAGGGGCGCCTGGCCGTGGTCACCAACTACCGCAACCCGCGCAAGGAAGACCGCGAAGCGCCTTCCCGCGGCGAGATCGTGCCGCTGTGGCTGCGCGGCCAGTACACCATGGAGCGCCTGTGGCCCCAACTGGCCATGAGCGGCTACAACGGCTTCAACCTGATGGCACTGGATTTCGCGCAGGGCGAGGCCTTCTGGGTGTCGAACACCGCCCGCTACCCCCAACGCCTTGAAAAGGGCGTCTACGGTTTGTCCAACGGGCATCTGAACTCGCACTGGCCCAAGGTCAACCAGCTCAAGGCGCGCACCAAGGCCGCTTTGGCCGATGCCGATTCGGTGGACGAGCTGGCCAACCTGCTGTTCGAGGCCCTGGCCGACCCCACTGTGGCGCCTGACGATGAGCTGCCGCAGACCGGCGTGTCCATCGAATGGGAGCGCATCCTGTCACCTGCCTTCATCCGCACGCCGGATGGCAGCTACGGCACGCGCTGCTCAACGCTGGTGATCACCGAGCGCGTCAACAAGCGCCTGGTGACGCACGTTTTCGAGCGCACCTACAGCGTGGGCGCCAAGATGGCGCTGCTGCGCCGTGTCACGCTCAAGAACTGGCCGCCGCGTCACACCATGCAGGCCGAGCAACTGGCCAAGCTGGAGCAGACGCTGACCCCGGCCACGCTGCGCCAGGACGATCGCTTCGAAAGCAGCGACGTGCAGGAAGAAGACAACCACGCGCTGGCCGAGCCCGTGCAGCGCAAGACACGGGCCCGCAGCCTGATCAAGAGCAGCCGCAGCCGGCGAGCGGACTGAACTCAGCGGCGCAGATACTGCCGCATGAGGATGTGGGGGATGTCGACCTCGTCGAAGGCTGCGCCTTCCGCGGTGAAACCCAGCGATTCGTAGAAGCGCCGCGCCGCGGTCTGTGCGTGCAAGGTCACGGTGCGCACATCCTGCGCACGGGCGGCATCCACCAGCGCCTGCAGGATCTGCCGTCCCAGGCCTGAGCCGCGCATGGAGCGCAGCACCGCCATGCGGCCGATGCGCGCCTGCCCGGCAGGCTGCCCCATGGTGATCAGACGCCCCGTGGCCAAGGCCAGGCCCGCGCCATTGAGCACCACGGCATGCAGGGCCTGAGCATCATCCGCATCCCATTCTTCATGGGCGGGGATGTTCTGCTCGCCGATGAAGACCACCTCACGCACGGCCTTCGCCGCGGTGCCCAGTTCATCCCAGCGGCCCAGGCGCAACTTCGTCACCGGCCGGCCTTCGGCCTGCGCCTGGATCTGCGCCCGCACGCTGGCAGGCACGGGCTCCGGTCTGCGCGTGGCCAGCGAGGTGTGCACGTAGATGACTTCACCGGTGACCAGCAGCCGGTGATCCGACCACACCGCCCAGGCCAGCTTCATCGATGAATTGCCGATGTGATCGCAGCGCACACCGATGTCCAGCAGGTCATCGAGCACGGCGGGCGCTTGGTAGGCCAGTGTGTGCTGGCGGGCGTACATGTCGCCGCCATGGTGGCTCATGCCTTCGGGGTACGGCAGGCCGGCTGCGCGCCAGTACTCGGACATGGCCACGTCCAGGTAGCTCAGGTAGTGTCCGTTGAAGACCACCTTCTGGGCGTCGACCTCTTGCCAACGCACGCGCAGCCGGTGGATGAAAGGGAAATCTTCTCGTTGGGCCATGGCCTGATTGTGTGGCCAAACCCAAGAAATAAACCCGCCAGCCCGTGAAGGCATGGCGGGTTGCACCTGGCTTAAACTGGCCCAACCGGACAAGGGCTTGCAGCCCCTGCCCTGTCAGCCCGGCATCACTTGCCGTCGCGCAGCTCGCGGCGCAGGATCTTGCCCACGGGCGATTTCGGCAGCTCGGTGCTGCGGAACTCGACGATGCGGGGGATCTTGTAGCCGGTCAGGTTCTTGCGGCAGTGCTCGATCACGCTTTCCTTGGTGAGGCTGGCGTTGCGCGGCACGATGATGACCTTCACGCGCTCACCGGCCACGGAATCGGGCACGCCGATGGCGGCCACTTCCTTGACGTCGGGGTGCATGGCGACCACGTCTTCGATCTCGTTGGGGTACACGTTGAAGCCCGAGACCAGGATCATGTCCTTCTTGCGGTCCACGATCTTCAGGAAGCCCTTCTCGTCCATCACGGCGATGTCGCCGGTGGCCAGCCAGCCGTCCTGGTCGATGACCTCGGCGGTGGCTTCAGGGCGGTTCCAGTAGCCCTTCATCACCTGCGGGCCGCGCACGCACAGCTCGCCCGGCTCGCCGATGTTGGCCCAGGTGCCGTCGTCACGGCGGCAGCGCACTTCGGTCGATGGCACGGGCACGCCGATGGAGCCGGTGAAGGTCGGTGCCTCCACGGACAGGTCCACCGGGGCTTGCGACACGATGGGGGAGCACTCCGTCAGGCCATAGCCTTCGACGATGGAGGTGTTCGTGACCTGCTTCCAGCGCTCGGCCACGCCGCGCTGCAGCGCCATGCCGCCGGCGATCGACAGCTTGAGCTTGGAGAAGTCCAGCTTGGCGAACGCCGGGTCATCCAGGAAGGAGGCGAACAGCGTGTTCACACCGGTGATGCCGGAGAACTTCTCGTTCTTGAGGATCATCATCACGCGCTTGGTGTCGCGCGGGTTGGCCACCAGGATGTTGCGACCACCCAGGGCCATGAAGATCAGGCCGTTCACCGTCAGCGAGAAGATGTGGTACATCGGGATGAGCGTGACCACGGTCTCCGTCTCACCCGTCAGCTGGCCTTCAGCAAATGCCAAAGCCTGCTGGCAGTTGGCCAGGATGTTGCGGTGCGTGAGCATCGCGCCCTTGGCCACGCCGGTGGTGCCGCCGGTGTACTGCAGGAAGGCCAGGTCATCCGGCACCACCTTCACGGGCTTGACCTGCACCTGGGCACCCGTCTTGAGCGCATCGCGGTACCAGGTGGCGCCGGGCAGGCTGTAGGCCGGCACCATCTTCTGCACATTGCGCAGCACGAAGTTCAAGGCCCAGCCCTTGGGGTTGAACCAGCCTTCGGCCAGCAGGTCGCCGATCTGCGTGAGCACCACGTGCTTGAGCTTGGTGCCCTTCTTGGCCTCTTCCAGCGTCTTGGCGAAGGTCTCCATCACGATGATGACCTCGGCGCCCGAGTCGTTGAGCGTGTGGTTCAGTTCACGCGCCGTGTACAGCGGGTTCACGTTCACCACCACGGCGCCCAGGCGCAGCACGGCGAACAGCGTGACCGGGTACTGCAGCGTGTTGGGCAGCATGATGGCGACGCGATCGCCCTTCTTCACGCCGATGCTCTGCAGGTAGCCGGTGAAGGCCTTGACACGGCGGTCGAACAGATCGTTCGACATTTCCGTGCCGATGCTGACGAAGCCAGGGCGGTCGCGGAACTTGTTGATGCACTCGTCGAAGTAATCGTTGAGCGACTGGTACTTGTCCAGATCGATGTCGTGGACCACGCCCTTGACGTAGGACGAGAGCCAGATCCGGTTGGTGGTGCCGTCCGGGTTGACGATCGATTGGGGCGTGGGCTCGACGGCCGCGGCTGCTTGGCTCATGTGTGTCTCCTCGGGTACCTGCGGACCCTTGTTATGGCCTTTGTCGGCCTGTCGCGGTTGGACCCTTCATGCAGGGATCGTCCCGTAACAAGCCGCAAAAGAAGCAAATTTACGCGAACAACCCAGGGTTTTCATTTAGGTGGAACCCTGGGGTACCAAGCACGACTGGCTCAGCGCTCCAGGATGGCGACGACGCCCTGGCCACCTGCGGCGCAGATGGAGATCAGGCCACGGCCGGAGCCGCGCTGGTTCAGCATCTTGGCCAGCGTGGCCACGATGCGGCCACCGGTGGCGGCGAAGGGGTGACCTGCTGCCAGCGACGAGCCGTTGATATTGAGCTTGCTGCGGTCGATCGAGCCCAGGGGTGCGTCCAGGCCCAGCTTTTCCTTGCAGTACTTGGCGTCTTCCCAGGCCTTGAGCGTGCACAGCACTTGCGCGGCGAAGGCTTCGTGGATCTCGTAAAAATCGAAGTCCTGCAGGCTGATGCCGGCGCGGGCCAGCATGCGCGGCACAGCATAGGCAGGGGCCATCAGCAGGCCTTCCTTCTGCGGACCGAAGAAGTCCACTGCGGCCACTTCGCTGAAGGTGATGTAGGCCAGCACGGGCAGGTTGTGGGCCTTGGCCCACTCTTCGCTGGCCAGCAACACGGCCGAGGCACCGTCGGTCAGGGGCGTGGAGTTGGCGGGCGTGAGCGTGCCCTGGCCGGGCGCGACCTTCTTGTCGAAGCAGGGCTTGAGGGTGCGCAGCTTCTCGATGGTGATGCTGTCGCGCAGGTTGTTGTCCTTGGTGACGCCCTTGTACGGGGTCATCAGGTCGGCGAAGAAGCCTTCCTTGTAGGCGCGGGCCAGGTTCTGGTGCGAGGCCAGGGCCAGTTGGTCCTGCTCTTCACGGGGGATGCCCCACTCGCGGGCCATCAGCTCGGCGTGCTCACCCATGGAGAAGCCGGTGCGCGGCTCGCCGTTCTTGGGGATGTTGGGCTTGACCAGCATCGAGGGGCGGATCTTGGACAGCGTCTTGAGCTGGGCGCCGGTGCTCTTGCCACGGTTGGCTTCCAGCAGGATCTTGCGCATCTTCTCGTTGACGCCGATGGGCGCGTCCGACGTGGTGTCCACGCCGCCACCGATGCCGACCTCGATGTGGCCCAGGGCGATCTTGTTGGCCACCAGCATGATGGCTTCCAGACCGGTGCCGCAGGCCTGCTGCAGGTCATAGGCCGGGGTCTGAGGCGACAGCGTGGTCGACAGCACGGACTCACGCACCAGGTTGAAGTCACGCGAGTGCTTCATCACGGCGCCGGCGGCGACATCGCCCAGGCGCTCGCCATGCAGGTTGAAGCGGTCGACCAGGCCTTGCAGCGTGGCGGTCAGCATGTCCTGGTTGGACTCGTGCGAGTAGACGGTGTTGGAGCGGGCGAAAGGGATGCGGTTGCCGCCAATGATGGCGACGCGACGGATGGTGCTGCTCATGTGTGAAAAATCCTGGAATCTGTAGACGATGGAACGTTGATTGGGGGCTGCAAGCCAGATCAGTAGGTGACCCGGCCGCGCAGGTGGGGCTTGTCGCCCTTGGAATTGCGAACCTCGAACAGAGAGCCCGATTCCTGGCGGGCAGCCCACAGCGAGGCCTTGGCCGGCAGGAACAGCGGCGTCTTGAACTCGACGATCACTTCGGCGTGGTCCACGGCCTCGCGCGGCATCAGCATGGCCAGGGCTCGGGCCTTGGTCCACATGCCATGCGCGATGGCCTTGCGAAAGCCCAGGAACTTGGCCGTGAGCGCCGACATGTGGATCGGGTTGACGTCACCCGAGACCAGCCCGTAGCGCCGGCCGATGCCTGCGGGGGCGAAGAAATCGGCCTGGTGCGAGATCGGCGTCTCGTCGATCAGCGCGCTGGTGTAGGGCTGCCCCTTGGGGTTGCGCACGCCCATGCGCAGCAGGGTCCAGGTGCTCTCCCACACCACTTCGCCAGCGCGCAGGGCACGGGCGTTGAGCGTGAAGACCTGGCCCTTGTCGTGCGCGAAGAGCTCGCCGGTGGTCATCTCGATGCGCAGCTCGTCGCCCACGTCGATGCGCTTGAGCAGCCTGGCGCTGTTGGCCAGGTGCACCAGGCCCATCGCCGGCCACGGAAAGCGCCGCGAGCCGAACAGCATCATGGCCAGCGGGAAGGCGTGCAGGTGCGGGTACAGCATGGGCACGCCGTGCGCCTTGCTGAAACCGCACACCTTGGCGTACTTGGCCACATCCTTGGCCTCGATCAGCACCCGGGGCCGCACATAGGTGACCTGCGGCAGCGCCTCGACCACACCGGGGCGCTTGCTGCTCGAGCGCAGCGCACCGATGTTGAGCGACAGGGCGCTGGGCAGCTTGTTGACTTCGATGAACTTCATGTCGGAGTCCCCGCGTCAGCCGTCAGGCGCCGATCAGGCTCTGGCCACAGACGCGGATGGTGTTGCCCGTCAGGCCGCTGGAGGCCGGGCTGGCGAACCAACCGATGGCCTCGGCCACGTCGACCGGCTGGCCGCCCTGGCTCATGGAGTTCATGCGGCGACCGGCTTCGCGGATGGCGAAGGGGATGGCGGCCGTCATCGCGGTTTCGATGAAGCCCGGGGCCACGGCGTTGATGGTGATGCCTTTTTGCGCATAGATCGGGGCATTGAACTGCACCATGCCGACCACACCCGCCTTGGAGACGGCGTAGTTGGTCTGGCCCATGTTGCCGGCCAGCCCCGAGATCGACGACACGCAGACGATGCGGCCACCGGCGCGCAGCGCGCCCGACTCGACCAGCGCGTCATTGATGCGCTCCTGCGTCGACAGGTTCACGTTGACCACCAACTGCCAGAGGTGTTCCTTCATGTTGGCGATGGTCTTGTCGCGGGTGATGCCGGCGTTGTGCACGATGACATCCCAGCCGCCATCGGCGCGGGCGGCTTCGACCAGCTTCTGGGGCGCGTCTGCTGCGCCGATGTCCAGCGCGATGGCCTTGCCGCCCAGCTTCTTGGCGACTTCGTTCAGGCCTTCCTGGGCCTGGGGCACGTCCAGCGCGATCACGTCGGCGCCGTCACGGGCCATCACTTCAGCGATGGCGGCACCGATGCCGCGCGAGGCGCCGGTGACCAGCACCTTCTTGCCGGCCAGGGGCTTGGCCCAGTCAGCGGGCACGACCACATCGCTCACGGGCTTGCCCACGCGCACGACCTGGGCCGACACGTAGGTGGAGCGGGCTGACAGCAGGAAGCGCAGGGTCGATTCCAGGTTGGCTTCGGCGCCTTCGGACACGTAGACCAGTTGGGCGGTGGCGCCCTTCTTGAGTTCCTTGCCCAGCGAGCGGCTCAAGCCCTCGAGCGAGCGCTGCACAGTGGCCTTGCGGGGCGAGCTGCACTCTTCAGGCGGGCGGCCGATGATGACCACGCGGCCGGAGGGCAGCACCGAGCGGGCGGCATCGTGGAAGAACCAGTACAGGGCGTCGCTCTGCGTGCTGTCGGCCAGGCCGGTGGCGTCGAACACCAGGGCCTTGACCTTCTCGCCGGGCTGGCCGTTGCTGCCCCAGCGGCCGGTGGTCAGGCCCACCTTGTTGGCCGTGGCCACCCACTGTGGCACGCGCTCGTGGGCCAGGGTCTGGGCGCCGATGGACTTGAACACCGTGGCCAGGGCTTCGAGGATCTGCGAATCGGCGCTGCCGCCGACCAGGACGGTGCCTTGAACGACGGGCTGGCCGGGCTTGTAACGCTCCAGCGGCAGGGGCTTGGGCAGCCCCAGCGCGTTCACCAGCTTGGCTCCCATGGGGGAGTTGGCAAAGTCAAGGTAACCGTCTTTCATGCGGATCTCTACACAGTGATGAGGCCTGGGGCGTGAACAGCCGGCGACAGGCCTGGTTTGCAAAACCGGGGCACCGCATCGGTACCCCGCCAGGGAAAGAACAGGAGGGCCGATCGCTCAGGCAGCGGTCTCGGTGGCAGATTGGTTTGCTGTGGCGACAGACTCCAGGGCCTGGGACGCCCGCGCAATGTCGCTGAACAGGGTGGATTGACCGGCTTCCGGCAACGGCGCACGCAGGGCCGCGACCATCAGGGCCGACAGGCGTGACAGCAGCAGCACTTCGTCGCCCTGCCCGCGTGTGAAATCCTTGATCAGGCGCTGGGTGTTGCCGCCGGCCAGGATGCCCGACAGCGCCCCCATGGCGAAGTTCAGGCGAAAGCCCAGGTCGTGGCGGTCCAGATCCGGCAGGGAGCGCTGGAAGGCACTGAAGAAGCGGCCCAAGGTCTGGATGTAGTGCGTGTTGATGAAGTCGCGCACCACGGGCGACGGTTCCGTGTAGGCGCGGCCCAGGAACTGCAGGAAGCTGCCGGCGCGCGGGCCGGTGTCGTCGCGGAACAGGCGCACGGCGGGCAGGAACAGGGCTGCCAGCACGTGCTCGCAGGTCATCTGCGTGCCGAACTGCTGCTCGAAGGTGTCCAGCATGCTGATACGCTGCTCGTTCAGCGGATCGAGCTTGCGCGCCAGCACGGACTGGATCAGCGCATCCTTGCTGCCGAAGTGGTAGTTCACGGCGGCCAGGTTGACACCGGCGGCGCTGGTGATCTGCCGCATCGACAGCGAATCGAAGCCGCCCGAGATGAACAGTTCTTCGGCGGCATCGAGGATGCGCGACTTGGTGTCCTGGGGCGACAGTTTGGTAGAGGCTTGCGGCATACGTCTGCGAGGCCTACGGATGTTTCAAACGTCCGTTTCATGCTCGGCGCGTATCCTAAGCGATGTGCCCGGCCAGGGTGACGGCGTTTTTAGACACAACCCTCTAAATGAGTGGTCCGGCCGTCTCTGGGCTGCGGTGTTGCCCTCTGCCACGCACCGCCCAAGGCGCACTAGAGTAGCGGCCATCACACGCCCACCGACCACTGCTTTTGGACTGGATCAGAGCCTTCACCGCCAAGCCCTACCCGCCACGTGAGGCGCTGGGGCTCATCTGGCGCAACCTGGCCGGCGCCAGTTTCCGCAACCCGCAGGGCCTGCGCTTCGTGCCCCGGCACACGCTGCTCAATCCCATCGAACCGCGGCTCACGCTGGGCTTCGGGGGCGATGTGATGTCCATGTTCGGCAAACCACTGGTGTTCGATCCTGCGGTGGCGACGTTTTTCCAGCCCTGCGACCGTGTGATGCTGAACTTCGAGGGTGTGATCACGGATCGGCGGCAGATCTCGCCGGACCAGAAGCACACCCGCCCCATCCTGCAGGCGCTGGACGGCCTGGCGCCGCGCGACAAGCTGGTGCTCTCACTGGCGAACAACCACACCGGCGATTTTGGCGAGGCGGAATGCCGCCAGAGCCTGGCGTTGCTCCAGGCCGAAGGGTTTGCCGCCTTCGGCCTGGTCGAGAGCCCCTTCATCGACTTGGGCGAGCACCTTCGAGTGGTGACGGGCACGCGCTGGAGCAACCGCGAGGGGCAGCACCTGGCCTGGCTGAAAGATCCCGCGCCATGGGTGCGGCCCGGTGCCTTCAATGTGCTTTACCCACATTGGGGCTATGAGCTGGAGGTCTATCCCCGCAGCGATGTGGCCGCGCAGATGACGCACTGGCTGGCGGCCTTCGATGCCGTGATTGGCCACCACAGCCACACCCCGCAGCCCATCACGGTGCAGCGCGGCACGGACGGCCTGCAGCGCCTGGCGGCCTACTCCATGGGCGATCTGTGCTTCGGCATGGCCTATCGGAAGCTGCCCACCTTCAAGTACTACGCCTTCGGGCTGATCGGGCGGATGACGATCGGGCCGCTGCGTGCGGACCCATCACGCTGGGCCGCGGGTGAGCTTGAATGGTCGTTCGTAGAATGCCGGCCCCGGGGGCGCGGCCAGGGCTTCGAGGTGGTGCTGCACGAGCACATCCCCCTGTTCAGCCCGCAGGCCATCGCACCATCAACGCCAGTGGCGCATCAGCCCGCGTCGGCCGCCTGAGCCGTGGTGGTCGGCACCAGCCGGCTCACCATCACCTGGTCGATCTTGAAGCTGTCCACGTCCATCACCTCGAAGCGGAAGCCGCCCCACTCCACCGCGTCCGTCTTGCGCGGGATGCGGCGCAGCATCACCATCAGGAAGCCGGCCAGGGTGTCGTATTCCTCCTGATGCGGCAGCTCCCACAGGTCGATGGCACGCATCACATCCGGGATGGTGGTCATGCCGTCGATCAGCCAGGAGTTCTCGTCGCGGCGCACGATCTGCTCTTCATCCAGCGGCGAGACCAGCTCGCCCATCACCGTGTTCATCACGTCGTTGATGGTGATGATGCCCACGACCAGGCTGTACTCGTTGACGATGACGGCGAAGTCTTCATGCGCCTGGCGGAACTGGGCCAGCATCTCGGACAGAGTGAGCCGGTCCGGCACGATCAGCACCTTGTTGATCAGGCCCTCGGCCTTGAGCGAGATGGGCTGCGCATTGAGCACGCGGTTGAGCAGGTGCTTGGAATCGACATAGCCCAGCACCTGGTCGATGCTGCCATCGCACACCAGGTAGGTGGAGTGCGGGTACTGCGCGATGCGGGCACGGATCAGGGCCTCGCTGTCGTCCAGCAAGAAGTGCACGATGCGCTCGCGCCCCGTCATCGAGGTGGTGACCAGGCGGGTGTCCAGTTCGATCACGTTCTCGATGACCTGGTGCTCGGTGCGCGCCAGGATGCCGGCCTCGGCACCGGCTTCGGCCATGGCGAGGATGTCGTCGGGCGTGATCTTGTCGTCGCGGCGATCCGGCAGGCCCAGCAGGCGCGAGAGCAGGTCCGTCAGGCGCTTGAAGAACCACACCACCGGCATGAACACCGTGGCGAAGTACTGCATGGGCACCACCACGTTGACGGCCACGCGCTCCGGCGCGGCCATGCCCAGGCGCTTGGGCAGCAGATCGGCCAGCATGATGAACAGGCTGGTCACCAGCAGGAAGGACAGCACCCAGCCCCAGCGCTCGGCGGACAGCGGATCGACACTGGCCATGCGCAGCAGCGAGCCCATCGCGGGGGAGAAGGCGCCCTCGCCCACCAAGCCCGCCAGGATGGCCACGGTGTTCTGGCCGATCTGGATGACGGTGAAGTAGTCGCCGGGCTCGTCCTGCACGTTCATGACGGCCTGGGCACGGCGATCCCCCTGGTCCAGCAACTGGCGCAGGCGCAGGCGGCGTGATGCCGCCACGGAGAGTTCGGCCATCGAGAACAAGGCGCTCAGGCCGATCAGCAGGGCGATGAGCAGCAGGCTTTCGGTGGGTTCCATGTCAGCAAGTGTAGCCATTGGGCTCGCGCCCCGTGGCCTGACACTGGCTGCAGAGGCGGCCTTGCAACGGCTTCAGCGCGACTTCACAGTGGCTTGACGCGGTCGGCCGGGCAGCCCTGGTCCAGCCAGCCCTGCCATTCATCGGCCAGCTTTTCGCACTCGGACACGGCCTGCCGCCAGTGGGCGATGCGGGTGTCGTTGTCCAGCGTCTTGAAGTCGTTGCGATCGGGCAGCTTGCCGCCCGGCAGGGTGGCCACCCAGGCCGGGTTGGGCGCCACTAGCACCATGTTGTCCAGCGCCGGCGTGGCGCGGTGGCGGCTTTTGAAAGCCTTGTCCAGCCAGCCCGGGATCACCTGCTGCTGGAAGTGCGGGTACAGCACCACGCCTTGCGACATGGCCGAGGCGAAGGGCCAGTGGAAGTGGTAATCCACGATGCCGCCATCCCAGTGGGCACCGGTGGGGCAGCCTGGGATGTCATGTACCGGGTCGAGCACGAAAGGGATGCTGCAGGAGGCCTGCAGCGCCGGCAGGAAGTTCTGCTCGCTCAAGGGGATCACCCGCGTGGGCTGGTCATCGAGCTTGAAAGGCGGCTGGCCGGCCACCGAGAACACGGTGCGCTCCAGCCAACTGCCCACGGCACGGCGCGACACGGCATTGCCCAGCACCAGCCCGGCAAAGCCCGCCAGCGTGCCCATGGGGCCTGCGCGGCGCAGTATGCCAAGCCCGCGCGAAGTGACCATGTGCAGGCGCCAGCGTGGGTGGGCCAGCATACCGGCCAGCGATGCGGTGAAGAAGCTGTCCAGCGCCTTGGCGAAATCGCTGCTCACGCGCTGCGGCGAAGGGCGCTTGCGCCCGGGCTCCGGATCGTAGCGCTGGGAGATGTACACCTGGGCCAGTTGGTCGAAGGCCTTGGCCGGATCGGGCATGAGCGCGGCGGCCATGCGCCAGGCGCCGATGGACGCGCCGACCAGGTCCAGGCGGTGGGTCTCGTCGGCCTGGGGCAGCCAACGCCCGAACAAATGCCTGTCAAGGTGGGTGAGGATGAGGCCCTTGGGCCCGCCGGCGGCCGCGGGCACCAGGCGCACATCAGCGGGCGCGAGGCCCTGCTGCCGGATGTGCGCCAACGCCCGGGGCCCTGCATGGATGTGCAAGGCCTGCATGGTGTCGATCGTGTAACGGGAAGCGAGTCAGGCGGCCTGCCGGAACTGCGGCAGATCACCTCGGTGCAGATCGTACAGCTTTCGCACCCAGGCCAGGGCCGGGCGGTTCATGTCCAAGGAAATCGTTTGGGGACGCAGCGTCTGCACGTAATCCGGCGTGGAGTAGATCGGATGCTGCGACGGGCAGGCCAGCGGCGCCAGCAGCGAGGCCGCGGTGATGTCGGCCACGGACAGGCGCGAGCCGACCAGGTACAGGCGCCCGTCGCTCAGGCGGCCTTCCAGCCAGGCCAGGGCCTGCAGGATGCGCTGCTCGGAGCGCTTGGCAGCCGCAGGCGTGATGTTCAGGCGGAACTTGAAGACGCCCTTGATCAGTGGGTAGCCCAGGCGCACCAGCCGCCGCTGCCAAGGCGAGGCCTGCGCGGTCCACAGCGCCAGGATCTTGTCGTCATGGCGGAAGGCATCGAGGTACAGGAAGCGCGCCACATCCCGGCCGATGTTGTCGAAGCGGTCTTCGATGGCCAGGCATTCGTCGCGCAGATCGGGGCCCTGGGGCAGCAGATCGAGCGGGCCGTGGCGTTCATCCAGCCACAGCAGGATCTTCGTGCTGTCCTGCACGTGCACCTGCCGGCCATTGAGGCGCTGCTCACGCAGCAGCGGCAAGGTGGTCTGCCCTTGGCCGCCCATGCGCAGTGCGGGCAGCATGTGGAAGGCGGGCGTGAGCATCACTTCGCGAAACGGCAAGCGGCTGGCCTGCAGCACCCAGCGGATCTTCTCGCTGTAGTGCGACATCGCAAAGGTGAAAAGGGTCAGGCCGGCCGGCTCCATGGGGGCACTTCTACTTCGAACGACAAGGGGATGAAAGCAGCATACCTGCTGCCTTTCCCCTTGTCCGCCCCCGTCATGCGGGAAATCCACCCCGCGAATGGGTAGATCCGCGCATATTTGAGCGCTTGCGCGCTGTGTTGCTCAGCGCTTTGTCTGCAGCTTGGCAAAGGCGGCGGCCATGGCCGATTGCCCCTGCGGCTGGGGCGCACCGCGCCCTGCCCCACCGCCGCCGACGCGTTCATTGCGTGCCGCGGGCTTGAAGCCGTTGTCGCGCGCGCCAGTGCCGCCACGGACGCCCGGCGCCGCGTCCAGCTTCATGGTCAGCGAGATGCGCTTGCGAGCCATGTCCACTTCCAGCACCTTCACCTTGACAATGTCGCCGGTCTTGACCACCTCGCGCGCGTCGGTCACGAACTTGTTGGAGAGCTGGCTCACGTGCACCAGACCATCCTGGTGCACGCCCAGGTCCACGAAGGCGCCGAACTGGGCGACGTTGCTCACGGTGCCCTCAAGCACCATGCCTTCCTGCAGGTCCTTGATGTCCTCGACACCATCGTTGAAGCGGGCCACCTTGAAGTCGGGGCGCGGATCACGGCCGGGCTTTTCCAGCTCGCCCAGGATGTCTTTGACGGTGATGACGCCGAACTTGTCATCGGCGAACAGCTCGGGCTTGAGCGTGCGCAGCACGTCGCTCTTGCCGATCAGGTCGGCAATGGCCTTGCCGGTTTGCGCCAGCATCTTTTGCACGACCGGGTAGGTCTCGGGGTGCACACCGGAGATGTCCAGCGGGTTGTCACCATCGCGGATGCGCAGGAAGCCGGCAGCCTGCTCGAAGGTCTTGGCGCCCAGGCCGGACACGTCCATCAGCTGCTTGCGGCTCTTGAACGCGCCGTTGGCATCACGCCAGCGCACGATGCTGCTGGCCACGGCGCTGCTCAGGCCCGACACGCGCGACAGCAGCGGCGCCGAGGCGGTGTTCAGGTCCACACCCACGGAGTTCACGCAATCCTCGACGACGGCGTCCAGCGTGCGGGCCAGTTCGCTCTGGTTGACATCGTGCTGGTACTGACCCACGCCGATGCTCTTGGGATCGATCTTGACCAACTCGGCCAGCGGATCCTGCAGGCGGCGGGCGATGGACACGGCACCGCGCAGGCTCACGTCCAGCTCCGGCAGCTCCTTGCTGGCGAACTCGGAGGCCGAGTACACCGACGCGCCGGCCTCGCTCACCACCACCTTCTCGATGTGGGTGCCGGGCGCCATCTGCTGGATGCGCTTGATCAGGTCGGCGGCCAGCTTGTCGGTCTCGCGGCTGGCGGTGCCGTTGCCGATGGCGATCAGGTTGACGCCATGGGCAGCACACAGGCGGCCCAGCGTGTGGATGGAGCCTTCCCAGTCCTTGCGCGGCTCGTGCGGGTACACGGTGGAGGTGTCCAGCACGCGGCCGGTGTCGCTCACCACAGCCACCTTCACGCCGGTGCGGATGCCCGGGTCCAGGCCCATCACCACGCGCTTGCCGGCCGGCGCGGCCAACAGCAGGTCGCGCAGGTTCTCGGCGAACACCTTGATGGCGGTGGTCTCGGCGGCCTCGCGCAGCTTGGTGAACAGGTCGCGCTCCAGGCTCAGCGAGAGCTTGACCTTCCAGGTCCAGGCCACCGTCTTGCGGATCAGGTCGTCGGACGGGCGCTTGCCGTGGCTCCAGCCCAGGTGGATGGCGATGCGGCCCTCGGCCATCGTGGGCTTGCCGGGCACGGTCTCTTCGTCGAGCACCAGCTTGGCGTCGAGGATCTCCTGCGTGCGGCCACGGAACACGGCCAGCGCGCGGTGAGAGGGCACGGTGCGGATCGGCTCGTCGTAGTCGAAGTAGTCGCGGAACTTGGCCACGTCGGGGTTGTTCTCGTCCTTGCCATCCATCAGCTTGGACTTGAACAGGCCCTCCTGCCACAGCCAATCACGCATCTTGCCGACCAGCGCGGCGTCTTCGGCCCAGCGCTCGGACAGCAGGTCGCGCACGCCGTCGAGCACGGCGAACGCGTCGGCGAAACCACCGTCGGCATTGATGAAGGCGGCAGCTTCGGCGCTCGGATCCAGCGTCGGATCGGCGAACAGCTTGTCAGCCAGCGGCTCCAGCCCGGCCTCGCGGGCGATCATGCCCTTGGTGCGGCGCTTGGGCTTGTACGGCAGGTACAGGTCTTCCAGTTCCTGCTTGGTGGGCACGGTCTCGATGGCAGCGCGCAGCTCGGGCGTGAGCTTGCCCTGCTCGTCGATGCTCTTGAGCACGGCGGCGCGGCGGTCTTCCAGCTCGCGCAGGTAGCCCAGGCGGGCCTCCAGGTCACGCAACTGCGTGTCGTCCAGGCCGTCGGTGGCCTCCTTGCGGTAGCGGGCGATGAAGGGCACGGTGGCCCCGCCGTCCAGCAGGTCGACGGCGGCTTTGACTTGGGCGGGGCGAACCTTGAGTTCGGCCGCCAGTTGCATCAGGATCTTGTCCAAAGCGATGGCCTTGTGAAGCGGGTCGAGAGGGGGCGCAGTTTGCCACAGCGAGCCCGGCCCGCAGGCCCGCCCGATCGGCGACAATACGAGGTTTGCTTCGCGTCTGATTTCCCTGCTTCCACCATGGCCCTGATTCCCTACGCCCTCTCCAAATCCGTGCTGTTCAAGATGGACCCGGAGGATGCGCACGAGCTCATCATGAACTCGCTGGCCACCTTCCAGAACACGCCGCTGGCCTGCCTGTGGGGCAACCGCCGCGTGGAGGACCCGGTGGAGCTGGCCGGCCTGCGCTTCCCGAACCGCATCGGCATGGCCGCCGGCCTGGACAAGAACGGCCGCGTGATCGACGGGCTGGGCGCCATGGGCTTCGGCTTCGTCGAGGTGGGCACCGTCACGCCCAAGAGCCAGCCGGGCAACCCGCGCCCCCGTATCTTCCGCCTGCCGGAGGCCAAAGGCCTGATCAACCGCCTGGGCTTCAACAACGAGGGGCTGGACGCCTTCGTGGCTAACGTCAAGAAGGCGCGCTACCGCCAGAGTGGCGGCCTGCTGGGCCTGAACATCGGCAAGAACGCCGCCACGCCCATCGAGAACGCGGTGGACGACTACATCCTGTGCCTGGATGGCGTCTACCCACATGCCGACTACGTGGTCGTCAACATCTCGTCGCCCAACACCAAGAACCTGCGCACACTGCAGAGCGACGAGGCCCTGGACGCCCTGCTCGGCCAACTGCAGGAGCACCGCCAGACACTGATCCAGCGCCACGGCCGTACCGTGCCCATGTTCGTGAAGATCGCGCCCGATCTGGACGAAACGCAAGTGGGCGTGATCGCCGCCACCTTGCAGAAGAACGGCCTGGATGGCGTGATCGCCACCAACACCACGCTCTCGCGCGATGCCGTCAAGGGCCTGCAGCATGGCGAGGAAACCGGTGGCCTGAGCGGCCGCCCGGTCTTCGAGGCCAGCAATCAGGTGATCCGGCAGCTGCGCGCGGCCCTGGGCCCGCGCTTTCCCATCATCGGGGTGGGTGGCGTGTTCAGTGGCGCGGATGCTCGCGCCAAGCGCGAGGCCGGTGCCGACCTGGTGCAGATCTACTCAGGCCTGATCTACGAAGGCCCGGGCCTTGTCGAGGATTGCGCTCGCGCCCTCAAGGCCTGATGCATCCTCCTCTGGCGGCAAGGCTCAGCGCTGGCCTTGCGCCACCGGCGTGGCCACGCCTGGCTCCTGCACGTTGCCAAACGTGCGCCGGTACAGCCCCAGATCCACGGATTTGACCGACCGCTGCAGCGCTTCGACCAACTCTTTCTGGCTGGTCAAGGCCGGGCGCGCATAGCGCGACATCAGCTTGGTCAACATCGCGTTCTGGCGCACGGCGGGTTGCTCGACCAGTTCGCACAGCTCATTGGCCAGGCTGGCGGTAAGCCGCAGCCAGTCGTTCGGGCCTTCCGGACGCCGTGGCGGCACGTTCTGGCTCAAGGGCCGAGCCGCCTGGATGAAGTACTCCGGGAAGCCCCAGTAGCGCAGCACCGCTGCGGTCAGCTCGTCCGGGTTGACACCCAGCACGGCCCCCGTGGCGGCCTCCAGGGTCATCCCTGCGGCCGGCTTGCCCTCCGGCTCAGTGGGCGGGCCGGGCATCGTCAGGCGGGTTATCTGCGCTGACTCTTCGGGGAAGTGGTACAGGATCAGCAGGCGGCCCAGATGCTGCGACATCGCCACCATCATGGCCTCTTCATCCCCGATGTTGAATGGGCGCAGCCAACGGGCCGCCAATGCAGCGATGCAAGCGCGCTTCAGTTCGGTTTCCAGCGCGGTTTCGGCGACTTGCCCCGCATCCGAGCCCTGCAGGCTGCTCGCAGCCTGCAGCACGCCAGGCCAGGTGCGCAGCGCACCGCACACCTTGCGCAGGCCCTGCTGGCCCAGCAGCACGATCGCCCGGCTCAGGCTGCAGGAGGGGTCCTCGTTGCCGCCGGTCTGGTAGCGCGCGGTGTTCACCGAGCGCAGCAGCTCCCAGCACAGGGCCGGGTCCAACACGATCTGGTTGACCATGTCGTCCACGCGCAGCTCTTCACGCGTGAACACCTTGAGGATGCCGCCCATGTCGCGAGAACGGCTGGGCAGGTGGCCCACCGTCTCCAGCCGGTCCATGATCAGGGCCAACGGCCCCGATGATTCCTGGCTGTTGGTCTTGACCCAGCCCTGCAGCGCGCTGATCAGCGTGCGGGCATTGAGGTAGCGCTGGCGTTGCTGCCGATCGGTGGCACGGTTGACGATGGCGCGCAGTGTTTCCGCGATGGGTTGCGGCGTGTTCCACGGTAGCCGCACGATCTCCGGCCCCACACGCGTGGAGGCGCTGGACAGGTCCGGGTCATCGAGCGCCGGGTGTCCGGCCAGCAGGCGGTGCAGCAGCAGGCCGGCCATCAGCACGTCGCGTTCGGCCCACACCCGCTGCGCCTGGCGCGAGCTGTTGCTGCCCGCCGTCGGGTCGCCAGACACCACGCCAGGGCGAGGCAAGGCCAGGCCCACAGCCAGGCCGGCCACGCGCACGTGCCCTGCCCCGTCCAGCATCACATTGGCCAGGGCCAGATCCTTGTGGGCGGCACCGGCTTCGTGGGCATAAGCCAGGGCTTCAAGCAGCTCGGTCGTCCAGTTGACGATGTCCAGCACCGTCGGCAGGGGGTGACTGGGCTGCATGCGCTCATGCAGCGTCAGGAACGTGCCACGCTCATAGGCGGCGTAAGGCCAACCCTCGTGGATGCCCACATCGAGCACCTGCGCCAGCCTGGGGTGCTTCAGGCGCGAGGCCAGCACCACCTCCTGGCTCCAGGCATCGCGCTCGGCGTCCGTCTTGGGCTGGGCCCGGGGCACGCACAGCAGCACATCGGCCTGGTTGCCGGTGTCGTGTGCCACCCACACATACGACATCGTGTTCTTGCTCAATAGCTGACGCAACTCGAAACGTCCAAAACGCCGAGCCGGAGACGCGCTGGGGGGCATCACATCAGCCGAGTCCATTGACGACAAACCCATCCATCAGAAATATCGAACCCAAAAACATCGCCATGCACACGCCCTACGGGCGCATGAATGACACAGATACATTTAAACGCAAATCCGGACACCCGAACCGAGGATCAGACCCTGTGAACACCGGGCATTTTTCACTCTGCAAGGGACAGTGTGAGTTTTGTGGCTATCTTGGTCATTGATAAATCATGCACCCACACCAGATAAGGCTGCAGGGTTGTGTGTCAAAATTTATACCAGCCACCCTGAAAAAGGGCCTCGCCTCAAGGACAGTCTCATGAGCAACGAATTGATCAAACATGTGAGCGACGCGTCGTTCGACGCCGACGTGCTGCAAGCCGCCACCCCCGTGCTGGTGGATTACTGGGCTGAATGGTGCGGCCCTTGCAAGATGATCGCGCCCATCCTGGACGAGGTGGCCAGCACCTACGACGGCCGCGTCACCATCGCCAAGATGAACGTGGATGAAAACCGCAACGTGCCCGCCAAGTTCGGCATCCGCGGCATCCCCACGCTGATGATCTTCAAGTCCGGCCAACTGGCCGCGACCAAGGTTGGCGCCCTCTCCAAGGTCCAGCTGACGGCGTTCATCGACGCCAACCTGTGATCTGAAAAAGGGCTGCAACAGCCCTTATACTTGCACCAGGCAGTGGGTCGGTGATGTCACCGGCCAACCGCCAGAGCCAGCACCCAGCCAGGGGCTGGCTTGCAAGGCCAGGCGTCCACCATCGCGATTGCCCGGCCAAAACGGCACCCGTTCAACGGTTGCTTCACTCCCCTACCTTTCCCACCGCAACAACGTCGGCTCGCCAGGCCCTACGCGCAAGCACACCTGCACCGAGACCGGTCTTGTACAAGGTACAGATCCATGCATCTTTCCGAACTGAAGGCGCTGCACATTTCGACGCTGGTCGAAATGGCCGAAGGCCTGGAGATCGAAAACGTCGCCCGCATGCGCAAGCAGGAGCTGATGTTCGCGATCATGAAGAAGCGCGCCAAGGCCGGCGAGCAGGTCTTCGGCGACGGCGTTCTCGAGGTGCTGCCGGACGGCTTCGGCTTCCTGCGCGCCCTGGACGCCAGCTTCCTGGCCAGTACGGACGACATCTACCTGTCGCCCACCCAGGTACGCCGCTTCAACCTGCACACCGGCGACATGATCGAAGGCGAAGTGCGCGTGCCCAAGGATGGCGAGCGCTACTTCGCACTGGTCAAGGTGGACCGCGTCAATGGCCTCTCGCCCGAGGTCAACAAGAACAAGATCCTGTTCGAGAACCTGACGCCGCTGTTCCCGACCGAGCAGTTCAAGCTCGAGCGCGAGATCAAGGGTGACGACAACATCACCAGCCGCATCATCGACCTGATCGCCCCCATCGGCAAAGGCCAGCGCGCCTTGCTGGTGGCGCCGCCCAAGAGCGGCAAGACGGTGATGATGAAGAACTTGGCGCACGCCCTGGTGGCCAATCACCCGGAAGTGCACCTGATCGTTCTGCTGGTCGACGAACGCCCTGAAGAAGTGACCGAAATGCAGCGCACCGTGCGCGGCGAGGTCATCAGCTCCACGTTCGACGAGCCCGCGCAACGCCACGTGCAGGTCGCCGAGATGGTGATCGAGCGCGCCAAGCGCCTGGTCGAACTCAAGAAGGACGTGGTGATCCTGCTGGACTCCATCACCCGATTGGCGCGCGCGTACAACAACGTGCTGCCCAGCTCCGGCAAGGTGCTGTCCGGCGGTGTTGATTCCAACGCCCTGCAGCGCCCCAAGCGCTTCTTCGGCGCGGCCCGCAACATCGAAGAAGGCGGCTCGCTGACCATCATCGGCACCGCCCTGGTCGACACCGGCAGCCGCATGGACGAAGTGATCTATGAAGAGTTCAAGGGTACCGGCAACTGCGAAATCCACCTGGATCGCCGCATGGCTGAGAAGCGCGTGTACCCCTCGATCCTGATCAACAAGTCCGGCACCCGCCGCGAAGAGTTGCTGCTCAAGCCCGAGATCCTGCAAAAGAGCTGGATCCTGCGCAAGCTGCTCTACCCGATGGACGAGATCGAGGCGATGGAGTTCGTGCTCGACAAGATGCGCTCGACCAAGAACAACCACGACTTCTTCGACATGATGCGTCGTGGTGGCTGACCCTCGGTCAGGCGCTCGCGAAAGGCAGCCTTCGGGCTGCTTTTCGCTTTTCAGAGCGTAAATGCGCTACAATCCAAGGTTTTCCGGCTGTCGGAAAGTGCGCGGGCATGGTGCCCACGTGGCTGCCGATGATGCAAACAGCATGAGGTTTCTATGAAAGAAGGCATTCACCCCGATTACCGCGACGTCCTGTTCGTGGACCTGTCCAACGGCTTCAAGTTCGTGACGCGTTCGTGCGTGCCCACGAAGGAAACCGGCAAGGCCGACGACGGCCGTGATCTACCGCTGTTCAAGCTGGAAACCTCGTCGGAATCGCACCCCTTCTACACGGGTCAGCAAAAGAGCGTGGACACCCTGGGTGGCCGCGTCGAGAAGTTCCGCAACAAGTTTGCGCACCTCAAGAAGTAATTCTTCTGCTCCGCCCTCAGGCGGACCGTTCAAGAGGGCAGCCCAGGCTGCCCTTTTTCTTTGCCTGTAAGATCGCCGCCGCATGCAACAAGAGCACAAAGCCTTCGTCACACCCGCGCTGGTGACCGAGAAAGCCGTGCGGCGCCTTCCCCGCTGGGCGCTGTGGGCCTTCTGCGCCGCGTACGTGCTGCCCGGCCTGTTCGGGCGCGACCCCTGGAAGAACGCCGACATCGCCTCGTTCGGGCAGATGTGGAGCCTGGCGCTGGGCCAGGCTTCGTGGTGGGCGCCCCATGTGGGCGGCGTGTCGCCCGCGGGCGGCGGCATCCTGCCTTACTGGCTGGGCGGCAGCTTCATCGCGGCGCTCAGCCCCGTGATGGACCCGGCCCTGGCCGCGCGCGTGCCCTTTGCACTGCTGCTGGCTGCCGTGCTGGCGTTGACCTGGTACACCACCTACCACCTGGCCCGCACGGATGCGGCCCAGCCACTGCCCTTGGCCTTTGGTGGCGAGGCCCCCGCTGCAGACTATGCCCGCGCCCTGGCCGATGGCGCCTTGCTGGCCCTGGTCGCCACCCTGGGCCTGCTCCAGCTGGGGCACGAAACCACGCCCGAGTTGCTGCAGCTCACGGGCAGCGCCCTGTTCATGTACGGGCTGGCGGCAGCACCCACCCGCACGCTGAAGGCCCGCCTGGCCACCGTGGGCAGCGTGGCCCTGCTGGCCACCAGCGGCAGCCCTTCCGTGGCCATGATGCTCACGGGTGTGGGCCTGCTGGTGTGCTGGCAGTCGGAAGATGAGCACTTGAGCCAGCACCGCTGGTGGGTGGCGGGCGCCGGCCTGCTGGGCGCCTCATTGGCCTCCGCCCTGACCATGGCGCACCTGTCGGGCTGGAACTGGGGTGTAACGGACGATGCGCATTTCGGCCCCCTGCTCAAGCTGCTGATCTGGTTCACCTGGCCGACCTTACCGCTGGCCGCCATCACCGTGTGGAAATGGCGGCGCCAGCTGCTGCGCAGGCATATCGCGGTGCCTGTGTGCTCCGCGCTGGTCGGCATCCTGGTGTGCCTGGGCATGGGTGGCAATGACCGCGCCCTGCTGCACTCGCTGCCCCCGCTGGCTGTGCTGGCCGCCTTTGCGCTGCCGGCGCTCAAGCGTGGTCTGAGCGGCGCCATCGATTGGTTCTCGGTGTTCTTCTTCACCATCGTCGCGCTGGTGATCTGGGTGGTCTACGCGGCCATGCACACCGGCTGGCCGGCCAAGACAGCAGCCAACGTGGCCAAGCTGGTGCCGGGCTACACGGCCGAGGTGTCGTGGGTGTCGCTGGCGTTTGCCGCGCTGGGCACCCTGGCCTGGCTGGCACTGGTACGCTGGCGCACGGCGCGCCACCGGGCAGCACTGTGGAAGAGCCTGGTGTTGCCGGCCGGCGGCGTGGCGCTGCTGTGGCTGCTGCTGATGAGCCTGCTGCTGCAGCCGCTGGACCAGGCCCGCAGCTACCGCCTGCTGATGGACCGGGTGGCCACCCACGTGCGCCCCGGGCAATGTGTACTGGCGCCCAATGCCTCCGCCGGGCTGTTGACCGCACTGGAATACTTCGGCAACCACACGGTCTATGGTCAGACCGGTGTGGAGCGCTACCCGCCTGGTGGGTGCACAGTGCTGATGCTGAGCCTCACTTCACGCCAGACGGAACCGGTGCCCCCGGGCTGGACGTTCGTCTCGCGTGAGCGCCAGCGTACGCAGAACTCCGAGTCGGTCGCGATCTACCGCCGCGAGCCCTGATCTCAAGCGTTCTTGAGCCGCACCCGGGCCGCAGGCACGATCAGCGTGAACACCGAGCCCTTGCCCTTCTCGCTGGTGATGCGCAGGACGCCGTCATGGCGCTGCACCACGTGCTTCACGATGGACAGGCCCAGGCCCGTCCCCCCCGTGTCCCGCGAGCGGCTGCCATCGACACGGTAGAAGCGTTCCGTGAGGCGGGGGATGTGCTCCGCGTCGATGCCGATGCCGCTGTCCTTCACCGAGAACTCGCCGCTGCCATCGGGCATGAGCCTCCAGCACACCTCGATGCGGCCGCCTTCCGGGGTGTAGCGGATCGCATTGGACACCAGGTTGCCCATGGCGCTGAGCCATTCGCTGTCCACACCCGCGATCTCGGCTGGCTTGTCCGCTGGTGATTCGCTGACCACCAGCTCATGCCGCCCTTGAGACAGGCCACGGCCGTCGTTCTCGATGCGCTGCAGCAGCGCCGACACTTGGCACCACTTGTCCGCCGACGGACGCGGGCTGCCTTCGATCTGCGCCAGCATCAGTAGGTCCGACACCAGGGTCTGCATGCGGTCTGACTGCTGCGCCATCAAGGTCAGCACACGCTTGCGCTCCACCTCGGTCAGGGGCAGGCTGGCGAGGGTTTCGATGAAGCCGGTGAGCACTGTCAGCGGTGTGCGGATCTCGTGCGAGACATTGGCCACGAAGTCGCGGCGCATGGCCTCGGCTCGCTCCCGCTCGGTCACGTCCTGCGACAGCACCAGGCGCAAGCCTTCACCATAGGCACGCACCGTGATCGACAAGGTGCCCTGCCCGTTGCGCATGGGCACCTTGACCGGTTCGGCATAGTCGCCGGCAGCCAGGTACTGCACAAAGGTCGGCATGCGCACGAGGTTGGTGACCCGCTGTGCCAGGTCACGCACAGGGTCCAGCCCGAAGTGCAAGGCCGCCACGCTGCTGATCCAGGTGATGTGCTCGCTGCCGTCGATCATCATCACCCCGTTGGGCGAGGCGTCGATGCCCGACAGGAACTGCTGCAGGCGGTCGCGCTCCCTGGCCGTGTCCTGCTCACGCTGGCGGATCACGCGGTGCACGCGGTGCGTCACCTCGCCCCAGATGCCGGGCAACTGAGGGGGATCCGGCTCGGGGTTGCGCAGCCAGTCGAGCAGTTCATGCCCTTTGAGGGTGTCCAGCACAGACACACCGACCGCTGCCAGGGCCCCGCCCAGCAAGGCCATGCGCGTGGGGTATCCCATGCTGTGGCCTATCCACCACCCTGCCCCGGCTCCGACGGAGCCCAGAAGCAGGCGCAGGCCGATGCGTGACGGCAGCCACGACTTGTTGGTATCGATCACGAGCGGAATCGCTGTTGTGGGGCTGGCGGTGTCGCCAGCCGGATGCTCAGGCCGCGTTGGCCAGTTGCTGCGTCAGGCGGTAGCCGGCGCCACGCACCGTCTCGATCATCTGCGAGCGCTGCACGGACGAGAGGGCTTCACGCAGGCGCTTGACATGCACATCGACCGTGCGTTCTTCGATGAAGACATGGTCGCCCCAGACACGGTCCAGCAACTGTGCACGGCTGTGCACGCGCTCCGGGTGCGTCATGAAGAAGTGCAGCAGCTTGAACTCGGTCGGGCCGATCTTGACGTCCTGCTCGTCGCAGCTGACACGGCGCGTGGCCGGATCCAGGCGCAGACCGGCGATCTCCACCGCCGAATCCAGCGCCTGCGGGGCCTTGCGGCGCAGCACGGCACGCACGCGGGCCATCAGCTCCTGCGTGGAGAACGGCTTGGTGAGATAGTCGTCCGCCCCAGCGTCCAGGCCGGCCACCTTGTCGGTTTCCTCGGCACGGGCCGTCAGCATGATCACCGGCAGATCCTTGGTGCGCTGCTGGCCACGCCAACGCTTGGCCAGGTTCAGACCCGAGGTGCCCGGCAGCATCCAGTCCAGCAGGACCAGATCCGGCAGCACGCGGTCCACCTCGTTCTGGGCGGCTTCGCCATCAGGCGCCACCACCACCTCGAACCCTGCATGGCGCAGGTTGAGTGCGATCAGTTCGGCGATCGCAGCCTCGTCTTCAACGACCAGCACTCGGCTCATAGACGCTCCCGTCGATCACTTGATGATGTTGGCCACGGCTTCGGGCGTGTTGTGACGCACGTCCGTGCCCTTGACGATGTAGATCACCTGCTCGGCCAGGTTCTTCGCGTGGTCGCCCACACGCTCGATGGCCTTGGCCACGAACACCAGGTCGATCGAGGCCGAGATGGTGCGGGGATCTTCCATCATGTAGGTGATCAGCTTGCGCATCAGGCCGTCGAACTCGGCATCGATCTCGTTGTCGCTCTTGATCACTTCCAGAGCCACGCCCACGTCCAGGCGGGCAAAGGCGTCCAGGGCCTTGCGTAGCGAGGCGGTGGCCAGGTTGGCCTCGAAGGACACATCGCTCACCGGCAGGCGCAGGCGGCTGGAGACACCCGTGTTGATCAGGCGCTGCACCGTGCGGGCGATGCGGGCGGCTTCGTCGCCCACGCGCTCAAGGTTGCCGATGGTCTTGGAGATGGCGATCAAGAGGCGCAGGTCACGGGCCGTGGGCTGACGGCGCGCGATGATGGTGGACAGATCGGCATCGATTTCCATTTCCATCTGGTTGACCTTCTCTTCGAGCTGCAGCACTTGCGTGGCCACGTCGCCACCGAAGTTGGTCAGGGCGTAGATGGCTTGGGCCACCTGGGATTCGACCAGGCCGCCCATTTCGAGCACGCGTGTGGAGATGCCGCTGAGTTCGTTGTCGAACTGCGTGGACAGATGTTTTTCGACCATGTTGTTTGCTCCTGTTTGTTGTTCAGCCGAAGCGACCCGTGATGTAGTCTTCGGTCTCTTTCTTCTTGGGCTTCATGAAGAGGTCGGACGTGGGGCCGAACTCGATCAGCTCGCCCAGGTACATGTAGGCGGTGAAGTCCGAGCAACGCGCAGCCTGCTGCATGTTGTGGGTCACGATCAGCACGGTGTAGTCGTCCTTGAGCTCATGAATCAGCTCTTCGATCTTGCCGGTGGAGATAGGGTCCAGCGCCGAGCAAGGCTCGTCCAGCAGCAGCACTTCGGGCTTGATCGCGATGCCGCGGGCGATGCACAGACGCTGCTGCTGACCACCCGACAGGCCCGAACCGCTCTGGTTGAGCTTGTCCTTCACTTCGTTCCACAGGGCGGCCTTCTTCAGGGCCCATTCCACGCGCTCGTCCATTTCCGAACGCGAGAGGTTCTCGAACAGACGCACGCCGAAGGCGATGTTGTCGTAGATCGACATGGGGAACGGCGTAGGCTTCTGGAACACCATGCCGACCTTGGCACGGATCAGCGAGACATCTTCCTTGCTCTTGAGGATGTTCTGGCCGTCCAGCAGGATCTCGCCTTCGGCACGTTGCTCAGGGTAGAGCTCGAACATGCGGTTGAAGGTGCGCAGCAGTGTGGACTTGCCGCAGCCCGAGGGGCCGATGAAGGCGGTGACCTTCTTCTCGGGCAGTTCCATGTTGATGTTCTTGAGCGCGTGGAACTTACCGTAATAGAAGTTCATGTTGCGCACGGCCAGCTTGGCCTTGGCGGGAGTCGAGTTTTGCACCTTGGCGTCCATGATGGGCTTTCTAAGGGATGCGAATATTTGAAATCAGTGGGTGTTCAGCGTTGGCGGAACATCGTGCGGGCGATGACGTTCAGTGCCAGCACACCGACGGTGATCAGGAAGACGCCTGCCCAGGCCAGCTTCTGCCAGTTTTCATAGGGGCTCATCGCGAACTTGAAGATGGTCACCGGCAGGCTGGCCATCGGCTGGCTCAGGTCCGTCGTCCAGAACTGGTTCGACAGCGCGGTGAACAGCAGCGGCGCCGTCTCACCCGAGATGCGGGCCACCGCCAGCAGGATGCCGGTGATGACGCCGGCGCGGGCCGACTTCAGGGTGATGGTGCCGATCACGCGCCACTTGGGTGTGCCCAGGGCGTAGGCGGCTTCACGCAAGGCAGCAGGCACCAGCACGAGCATGTTCTCGGTGGTGCGGATCACCACCGGCACCACGATCAGCGCCAGGGCCAGCACACCGGCGAAGCCCGAGAAGGACTTCATCTTGGCCACCACGACGCTGTAGATGAACAGGCCCACCACGATGGAGGGTGCCGACAGCAGGATGTCGTTGATGAAGCGGGTGACACTGCCCAGCCAGCCCTTCTGACCGTACTCGGCCAGGTAGATACCGGCCATCACGCCCACGGGGGTGCCGATCAGCGTCGCCAGGCCCACCATGATGAACGAGCCCATGATGGCGTTGGCCAGGCCGCCCGCGTCCATCGGCGGCGGCGTCATCTGCGTGAAGGTGGCCAGGGCCAGACCATCTATGCCCAGGCGGACCGTCTCGATCAGGATCCAGATCAGCCAGACCAGGCCGAAGGCCATGGCCCCCAGCGACAGTGTCAGGGCCAGCGCATTGATGCGCTTGCGCGCGGCGTGTTTCTTCAGGCGTGTGGCCTGCAGGGTGGCGGAGGTGCTCACGAACGGGCTCCTTCGGATTTCTTGAGGCGGGCCAGCAGCACCTTGGAGAAGGCCAGCACGACGAAGGTGATGAAGAACAGGACCAGGCCCAGGTAGATCAGCGAGGCCTGATGCAGGCCCTCGCCGGCTTCAGCGAACTCGTTGGCCAGGGCCGAGGTGATGCTGTTGGCGGCTTCGAACACAGACAGCGAGTTGAGCTGGTTCATGTTGCCGATGACGAAGGTCACGGCCATGGTTTCGCCCAGGGCGCGGCCCAGGCCCAGCATGATGCCGCCGACCACACCGGTCTTGGTGTAGGGCAGCACGACCTTGCTCACGACCTCCCAGGTGGTGGAGCCCAGCCCGTAGGCCGACTCCTTCAGCAGCGGTGGGGTCACCTCGAACACGTCACGCATCACCGAGGCGATGAACGGGATGATCATGATCGCCAGGATGATGCCGGCCGACAGGATGCCGATACCCACGGGCGGGCCGGAGAAGAAGGTCTCCAGGATGGGCACGCCGGCCGTCACGTTCTGCAGCGGTTGCTGCACGTAGGTGGCCAGGATCGGGCCGAACACCAGCAGGCCCCACATGCCATACACGATGGAGGGCACGGCCGCCAGCAGCTCGACCGCGATGCCCAGCGGGCGCTTGAGCCAGGCCGGCGAAAGCTCGGTCAGGAACATGGCGATGCCGAAGCTCACGGGCACAGCGATCAGCAGCGCGATGGCCGAGGTCATCAGGGTGCCGTAGATCATCACCAGGCCGCCGTAGGACTCCTGCACGGGATCCCACTCGGTGCTGGTCAGGAAGCTCAGACCGTACTTTTCGATCGCGGGCCAGGCGCCCACGACCAGAGAGATGATGATGCCGACCAGCAGGGCCAGCGTCAGGATGGCTGCCGAACGGGCCAGCAGCGCGAACAGCGTGTCTGCCCAGGGGGCGGGTCCGCGGCGCGGAGGGGGATTGCTCATGGGTGAGGTTCGTTTTTGTCGAGAGGCGGATCCGAAATCTTCGGTATCCGCCGGCAAGGTGGCACTCATGGTCAACCTCCGTCCAAACCTTTGAAGGACTATGTTCGTGTCAGCAAAAGGCCGGAGCCCTGTCGGCAGGACCCCGGCGATGGTCTTGTCAGACCAGTTTTCTCTTTACTTGTAGGAAACAGGCTTGCCAGCGGTGTCCACCACGGTGGCCCACTGCTTGCGAACCAGGTCCTTCACGGACGTGGGCAGAGGAACGTATTCGAGATCGGCAGCGGTCTTGTCGCCGTTGACGAAAGTCCAGTCGAAGAACTTCAGGGTGGCGGCGCCCTGTGCCGGCTTGTCCTGCGACTTCTGCAGCAGGATGAAGGTGGCGCCGCTGATCGGCCAGGCTTCCTTGCCAGCCTGGTTCGTCAGGATCTGGTAGAAGCTCTTGGCCCAGTCAGCGCTGGCAGCCGATGCCTTGAAGGCGTCGTCGTTGGGCTGCACGTAGGTGCCTGCAGCGTTCTGCAGGGCCACGTGCGACATCTTGTTCTGCTTGGCGTAGGCGTATTCCACGTAGCCGATCGAGTTGGGCAGGCGCTGCACGAAAGCCGACACGCCTTCGTTGCCCTTGCCACCGGCGCCCGTGGGCCAGTTCACGGCGGTGCCTTCACCGACCTTGGACTTCCACTCGGCGTTCACCTTGGACAGGTAGTTCGTGAAGATGAAGCTGGTGCCCGAACCGTCGGCGCGGCGGACCACGGCGATGGCGGCGTCAGGCAGGGCCACGCCAGCGTTCAGGGCGGCGATGGCGGGATCGTTCCACTTCTTGATCTTGCCCAGGTAGATGTCGCCCAGCACCTGGCCGTTCAGCTTGAGCTGACCAGGGGTGATGCCCTTGACGTTGATCACGGGCACCACGCCACCGATCACGGTGGGGAACTGGACCAGGCCGTCCTTGGCCAGGTCTTCGTCCTTCAGGGGCATGTCGGAAGCACCGAAGTCCACGGTCTTGGCCTTGATCTGCTTCAGACCGGCGCCGGAACCGACGGATTGGTAGTTGATGCGCACGCCGGTGGCCTTGTTGTAGGCATCAGCCCACTTGGCATACACGGGCGCCGGGAAGGTGGCGCCCGCGCCAGTGACGTCTTGAGCCATGGCGGCAGAAGCAGCCAGGGTGATTGCAGCGGCCACAGCGGTACGGATCATGTGGAATTTCATTCTTCGCCTTTCAGGGGTCGAGTGACAACAAAGTTGAACGCTGCGGACTGTAGGCGTCGATTGTGACCATCTCATGACATGTGCCGGGAGCGTTGTCATAAAGCTTTCGGCAATCCGGAAAGGCGAATGATCCATTCAGGATGACGGAGGGCGTCATGTTTCTGACACGTGACTGTCATGTGACAAGTCTAAGGTGTCCGCCAGTCCGCCAACAAGGCGGCTTGAACAACCTCCATAGGAAAGTCCTTCCATGAACCTGTCCTTGCGCCACCCCCTGGCCGCCGCCTGCCTGGCCCTGGCCACCTTGTCCATCTCTGGCCTGGCCCACGCCGCCGACACCGTGGTGTCCGTGGCCGCCCAGAGCCCTGAGCTGTCCACCTTCTCCCGCCTGGTGAAACAAGCCGGTCTGGACAACACCCTGAGCAGCGGTGCCTTCACCGTGTTCGCGCCCAGCGACGACGCCTTCAAGGCCGTGCCCGCCGACAAGCTGGACGCCTTGGCCAAGGACCCCGAGCAACTCAAGGCCTTGCTGACCTACCACGTGCTGTCGGGCAAGACCGCTGCCTCCGCCGTCGCGGAAAACAGCACCCCCGCCACCGTGAACGGCGCCAAGCTGGCCCTGTCGCGTGCTGGTGATTTCGTGACCGTGGACGATGCCATGGTCACCAAGGCCGACGTGGCCGCCGGCGACAGCGTGGTGCACGTGATCGACCGCGTGCTCACACCGCCGAAGAAGTAATGCGTGTCCGGCCCGGGCGGTCGCCGCGCCGGGCCACTCAGGACACCATCAGCCCCTCAGGGCCTGTGCCAGTTGCTCGCAGCAACGATCGGCCAGGCCCTGATCTTTTGCTTCGACCATGAGGCGCAGCAGCGGCTCCGTGCCGGAGGCGCGGATCAGCACCCTGCCCTTGCCCACCAGCTCCTGCTCCACCGCCGCCTGCGCGGCTTTGAGCGCTTCGCTGGACTTCCAATCCTGTTCCGGCTGCAGGCGCACGTTGATCAGGCGCTGCGGGAACAGCTGGACATCCTCCAGCCATTGCGCCATCGAGCGGCCACTGCGCACCACCGCCTGCAGCACCTGCAGGGCACTGACGATGCCGTCGCCCGTGGTATGGCGGTCCAGCGCGATCAGGTGGCCGGAGCCCTCACCGCCCAGCTGCCAGCCACGGCTGATCAGCTCTTCGAGCACATAGCGGTCACCCACCTTGGCGCGCACGAACGGCACGCTGCGGGCTTGCAGGGCCAACTCGACCGCCATGTTGGTCATCAAGGTGCCCACGGCGCCTGGCACGGCCTCGCCGCGGCCCAGGCGATCGGCCACCATCATGTAGAGCACTTCATCGCCGTTGTAGAGGCGGCCCTGCTTGTCCACCAACTGCAGGCGGTCAGCATCGCCGTCCAGCGCGATGCCGTAATCGGCGTGGTTGGCCTTGACGGCTCGGATCAGCGCCTCTGGGTGCGTGGCGCCGACACCTTCATTGATGTTGAAACCATCCGGCGCGCAGCCGATGGCATGCACCTCGGCGCCCAGTTCATGGAACACATGCTTGGCCACATGGTAGGCGGCCCCGTTGGCACCATCGACCACCAGCTTCAGGCCCTTGAGCGACAAGGCCGAATCGAAAGTGCTCTTGCAGAACTCGACGTAGCGGCCGCGTGCATCGTCCAGGCGCTTGGCCTTGCCCAGCTCGCGCGAGGCCACCCAGGTGGGCGGCTGGTCCAGCGCGGCTTCGACATCCAGCTCCCACTCGTCGGGCAGCTTCTCGCCCTTGGCGGAAAAGAACTTGATGCCGTTGTCCGCGAAGGGGTTGTGCGAGGCGCTGATCACCACGCCCAGGTTCAGGCGCAGGGCACGCGTCAGGTAGGCCACACCGGGGGTAGGCAGCGGGCCGGTCAGCAGCACATCGACACCGGCCGAAGCGAAGCCCGCTTCCAGCGCCGATTCGAGCATGTAGCCCGAAATGCGCGTGTCCTTGCCGATGAGCACCGTCGGGCGGCTCTCGGTGCGGCGCAGCACCTGCCCCACCGCATGGCCCAGGCGCAGCATGAAGTCAGGGGTGATGGGGGACTGGCCCACGGTGCCGCGAATGCCGTCCGTGCCGAAATACCGTCTGCTCATGGTGAACTCTTGTCGTTGTACGGGACACCCTGTCCCGAAAGGATGAAGGCGTGATTATCGCGCTGGCCTTATCGCGTCGGCTTCAACGCGCCACCGGCCGCCTGCCACACCGTCAGGGCATCCACCGTGGCGGCCACGTCATGCACCCGCACCACACGGGCACCGTTGGCTACCGAGGCCAGTGCGGCCGCCAGACTGGCGGGAAGGCGCTCGCCCACGGGTCGTCCGGTGACGGTACCCAGCGTCGACTTGCGCGACCAGCCCACCAGCAAGGGGCGGCCCAGCGGCAACAGTTCACCCTGCCTGCGCAACAGCTCCAGGTTCTGCTGCGGCGTCTTGCCAAAGCCGATGCCCGGGTCCAGCGTGATGCGCTCATCCGCCACGCCCAGGGCTTGCATGCGGGCCTGCCGAGCACGCAGGTGGTCAGCCACCTCCAGCACCACGTCGTCGTAATCGGTGTGCGACTGCATGGTGGCCGGATCACCGCGCATGTGCATCAGGCAGATGCCGCAAGCGGTGTGCGCCGCCACCACCTGCTCGCAGCCGGGGCCCGTCAAGGCATGCACATCGTTGATGATGTCCACGCCCAGGTCCAGCGCGCGTTGCATCACCTCGGCCTTGCAGGTGTCGACGGACACGGGCACGCCCAGCGTGATCGCCTGCACAAGCACGGGCTGCAGCCGGCGCCACTCTTCGTCCGGATGCAGGATGTCCGCACCTGGCCTCGTCGATTCACCGCCGATGTCCAGGATGTCCACGCCGTCCTTGATCAGGCGTTCGCAGTGCGCCAGGGCCCTGGCGGCATCCGCATGCTGCCCGCCATCGGAGAAGGAATCCGGCGTCACATTGACGATGCCCATCACCTTCGGCAGGCTCAGATCAATGCGAAAGCGCGTGGTTTGCCAGAACATGGGGATATCAGGTGGGCGACACAATGAAAAACGGGGCTTGCGCCCCGTTCTGGATGGACTGGCCGGTGCTCAGACCGCGGCCGGTGCACCGTCCGTGCTTACCGGGGGCTTGGGGCCACCGCTGGGACGGTTGGAAGGCACGGTCCAGTCCTTGGGAGGGCGCGGATCGCGGCCGGCCATGATGTCGTCGATCTGGTCCGAATCGATGGTTTCCCACTCGAGCAGGGCCTTGGCCATCGCGTGCATCTTGTCCTTGTTGTCTTCGATGAGCTTGCGCGCCAGGGCGTATTGCTCGTCGATGATCTTGCGGATCTGCTGGTCGACCTTCTGCATGGTCTCCTCGGACATGTTGGTCGTCTTGGTGATCGACCGGCCCAGGAAGACCTCGCCTTCGTTGTCGGCATAGACCATGGGGCCCAGCTCATCGGTCATGCCGTAGCGGGTGACCATGTCGCGGGCGATGGCGGTGGCGCGCTCGAAGTCGTTGCTGGCGCCCGTCGTCATCTGGTCCATGAAGACTTCTTCAGCGATGCGGCCACCGAACAGCACCGAGATCGTGTCCAGCATGCGGATCTTGTCCATGCTGTAGCGATCACCCTCGGGCAGCTGCATCGTCACGCCCAGCGCACGGCCACGCGGGATGATGGTGACCTTGTGCACCGGATCGGTCTTGGGCAGCAGGCGGGCGACCAGGGCATGGCCAGCCTCGTGGTAGGCGGTGTTCTTGCGCTCTTCCTCAGGCATGACCATGGACTTGCGCTCGGGGCCCATCATGATCTTGTCCTTGGCCTTCTCGAAGTCCTGCATGTCGACCACGCGCGCATTGCGGCGGGCGGCGAACAGCGCGGCCTCGTTGACCAGGTTGGCCAGATCGGCACCAGAGAAGCCCGGGGTACCACGTGCCAGGATGTCGGCGCGGACGTCCTGGCCCACAGGCACCTTGCGGATGTGCACGTTCAGGATCTGCTCGCGGCCACGCACGTCAGGCAGCGTGACATAGACCTGGCGGTCAAAGCGGCCAGGGCGCAGCAGGGCCGGGTCGAGGATGTCAGGGCGGTTGGTGGCAGCCACCACGATCACGCCCAGGTTGGTCTCGAAACCGTCCATCTCGACCAGCATCTGGTTGAGGGTCTGCTCGCGCTCGTCGTTGCCGCCGCCCAGGCCCGCGCCACGATGGCGGCCCACAGCGTCGATTTCGTCGACGAAGATGATGCAGGGGGCGTTTTTCTTGGCCTGCTCGAACATGTCGCGCACGCGGGCCGCGCCCACACCGACGAACATTTCAACGAAGTCGGAGCCGGAGATGGTGAAGAACGGCACCTTGGCTTCGCCCGCGATGGACTTGGCCAGCAGCGTCTTGCCGGTACCCGGAGGGCCGACCAGCAGCACACCACGAGGGATACGACCGCCCAGCTTCTGGAACTTCTGCGGATCGCGCAGGAAATCGACGAGCTCCTTCACCTCTTCCTTGGCCTCGTCGCAACCGGCGACGTCGGCGAAGGTGATGGTGTTGTTGTTCTCGTCGAGCATGCGCGCGCGGCTCTTGCCGAAGCTGAATGCTCCGCCCTTGCCGCCGCCCTGCATCTGGCGCATGAAATAGATCCACACGCCGATCAGCAGCAGCATGGGGCCCCAGGACCACAGCAGGCTCATCAGCAGAGAAGGCTCTTCGCGGGGCTTGACGTCGAACTTGACGCCGTTGTTGATCAGATCACCGACCAGGCCGCGGTCCATCGCGGTGGCTGTGCTGCGCAGGCGTTTGTCGTCCGTGGTGACAGCCACGATCTCGGAGCCGCCCACGCCTTCCTGGATGGTCACGCTCTTGATGCGTTTGGCGCGAACCTCTTCAAGGAAATCGGAATAACCGACCTGGGTGCCGCCGGACGTGCTGCGATCGAACTGCTTGAACACGGTGAACAGCACGAGGGCCACCACCAGCCAGACAGCGATCTTCGAAAACCATTGATTGTTGTTCACCGCGGCTCCTTCATAACCACCACCCGGGCGACCATTGCCCCGGTTGAATCCGACCGCGCTTCCTGAACGTGGAGGCGCCAGCCTTCGCGGTATGTGAGGATCATTCTAGAACAGTCAAGACCCTTTGACGGGTTTCGCATGGTGTTACAAGCACGTGAACAGGGGCAAAAACGCCGGTGTTATGACCGTGATCGAGAAAATTCATCGGTTTCGGGCATCCGGCACGGCATATCAACGAGGTTTCAGACCCATCCCAATCAGGAAAGTTTCGGACGACTTGTCGCGCGATGCCTTGGGTTTCAAGGGTTTCACAACACGGAAAGAATTTTTGAACAGCTCGACGAGCTGGCTGTAACCGCTGCCGTGGAAGACCTTGCACACTAAGGCCCCCTGAGGCTTGAGGTGGTGTTGGCAGAAATCCACCGCCAGCTCGATCAGGTGCTCGATGCGGGCCGCGTCCGATGACTCGATGCCGCTCAGGTTGGGCGCCATGTCCGAGATCACCACATCCACCAGGCGGTCGCCCACGGCGGCCTGCAGTTGCGCCAGCACGTCGTCCTCGCGGAAATCGCCCTGGATGAAGGTCACGCCCTCGATGGGCTCGAAATCCAGGAGGTCCAGCGCGATGATGGTGCCATTGAGCTCGCCCACGGCCGCGCCGCCGCCCCCCAGATCCTTGGGCGCGAACTTGCGGCGCACGTACTGGCTCCAGGCGCCGGGGGCGGCGCCCAGGTCCACCACCACCTGCCCGGGATGGATCAGGCGCAGGGTCTCGTCGATCTCTTTCAACTTGTAGGCCGCGCGCGAGCGAAAGCCTTCCTTCTGTGCCAGGCGCACATAGGGATCGTTGACATGGTCGTTCAGCCACGCCTTGTTGATCTTCTTGCTTTTGCTTTTAACTTTCATATGCCTCGATAATAGAGGGATGCCAGCGATTGAACTCACCACTGCCGAGCGCAAGGTCTACCGGGCCGACGCTCACCATCTTGATCCCGTCGTCATGATCGGGGCCGACGGCCTGACCCCCGCCGTGGTCAAGGAAGCCGATGCCGCGCTCAAGGCCCACGGCCTGATCAAGGTGCGCGTGCTCGGCGATGACCGCGCCGTGCGCGAAGACATCTACGCCCAACTATGCGACAAGCTCAGTGCCGCCCCCATCCAGCACATCGGCAAGCTGCTGGTGCTGTGGCGCCCCATCCCCGAGAAACAGGCCTCGGAGGACAAGGATGGCCGCAAGGGCTCAGGCGTGCGCGAAATCAAGCTCTTCAAGTTCTCCAAGAACGGCTCTGGCCGGCCGGAGATCAAGAAGGTGCAGGTCAAGGGCAATGAGCGCGTCACCGCCGGAGGCCTGATCAAGCGCGCCAAGAAGCGCGTGGCCAGCACCAAGAAGTGGGGCTGATCAAGCAAGCCCGACCACCCTCAGAGCAAGCGGTCTGCACAGGCCGCTTTTTTCATGGCAGGCGGGTCGTCAGGCTTGGGCCGGGGCCGCGGCAGCCGAATCGCGCAAGGCACCCAGCCGCCAGGCCAGGGTCAGCACCAGCATGCCCTTGATCCCGAACAACGCCACCGAGATGCCGTGCAGCGCCCCGAAGGAAAGCCTGGTGGGCTGGCCAGCCTTGGCCGCCTGGATCATCGGCGTGATCGCATAGTGCCCGAACACCGTCAGGAACAGCGCGCCCAGGATGATCAGCAGCGGCCCGGACATCACGGAGAGTGTCTCGCCCGCCTCGATGCGGTCACGCACCCGGCCTCGCTCGGCCACGAACAGCACGATGGCGATCACCAGGCTCACCACGGCCTCGGTCGCGAAAATGCGCCCTGCCCCGGTGCCCGCCAGCGGACGATCCAGCACAGCGAACAGGCTGGGCGCCGATACCGCGCCCACGCCGACGATGATGCCGGCCCAGATGCCCGCCAGCCAGGTCTCGAAACGCAAGGTGCGGTTGCTCATGGCCTGATCAGACGTAGCGAACCTTGATGATTTCGTAGTGACGCACGCCACCGGGTGCCTGTACCGCCGCCACGTCACCGGCTTCCTTGCCGATCAGGGCACGGGCGATGGGCGAGCTGATGGAGACGAGGTTCTGCTTGATGTCGGCTTCGTCGTCGCCCACCACTTGGTAGGTGACGGGATCACCGGATTCTTCTTCTTCCAGATCCACCGTGGCGCCGAACACCACGCGGCCCCCTGCGTCCAATGTGGAGGGATCGATGATCTGAGCAGCCGACAGCTTGCCTTCGATCTCCTGGATGCGGCCTTCGATGAAGCCCTGCTTATCTTTGGCGGCGTCGTACTCGGCGTTTTCCGACAGGTCGCCCTGGGCACGGGCCTCGGCGATGGCGATCACCACGGCCGGGCGTTCCACATGCTTGAGGCGCTGCAGCTCTTCCTTCAGCTTCTCTGCGCCGCGCTTGGTGATGGGAATGGTCGACATAGGCTTGTCTCTCGAAATTGGATGGCTCAAAAGGAAACGGAGCCGCTGCCCTGTGCTCACCGTGAGGGGTGAGTGCCGGGCGCGGCCCACGTCGTCTCAAGTGCCCCGGGGGTCAGCCCAGGGCGATGAGGTGCAGTTTAGTGCAGTTTGGCGTGCAGTTCCTGCAGCGAGTACACCACCAGATCGTCCTGGTGCTTGAGCGCCTCGACGGCGGCTTCACAGCCGGCCATGGTGGTGTAGTAGGTCACGCGGTTGGCCAGTGCGGCCTGGCGGATGCTGCGCGAATCCGCGATGGCGGTGCGGGTTTCATCGACCGTGGTGAACACCAGCTGGATCTCGCCGGCCTTGATGGCGTCCGCAATGTGCGGGCGGCCGTCCTTGACCTTGTTGACCGGCTTGACCGGCACGCCAGCCGCCGAGATGGCCGCTGCGGTGCCCTTGGTGGCCACGACATTGAAACCCAGCTCGACCAGGTCCTTGGCCACCGCCACGGCACGCTGCTTGTCGCCGTCCTTGACGGAGATGCACACCGTGCCCTTGGTGGGCAGGCGCGAACCGGCGCCCAGTTGGGACTTCAGCATGGCTTCGCCGAAAGTCTCGCCCACGCCCATCACCTCGCCGGTCGAACGCATTTCAGGGCCGAGGACAGGGTCCACACCCGGGAATTTGTTGAACGGGAAGACAGCTTCCTTGACGGTGAAGTAAGGCGGTACCACTTCGCGCGGAGCCTTGCCGTCAGGCGACTTCTGCGTCGACAGCTTCTGGCCGGCCATGCAGCGCGCGGCGATCTTGGCCAGGGGCTGGCCCGTGGCCTTGGACACGTAGGGCACCGTGCGCGATGCGCGCGGGTTCACTTCCAGCACGTAGACGGTTGCGTCGGCAAGACCCTTGGTCACGTCGCCCTGGATGGCGAACTGCACGTTCATCAAGCCGACCACGTTCAGGGCTTTGGCCATCAGCGCGGTCTGGCGGCGCAGTTCATCCTGCAGCTCGGCGCTCAGGGTGTACGGGGGCAGCGAACAGGCCGAGTCACCGGAGTGCACGCCGGCTTGCTCGATGTGCTCCATGATGCCGCCGATCATCGTGTCGGTGCCATCGGAGATGCAGTCGACATCGACTTCAACCGCGTCGTTGAGGAAGCGGTCCAGCAGCACGGGCGACTTCTCGGAGACGCGCACAGCTTCGCGCATGTAGCGCTCCAGGTCCTTGTCGCCGTGCACGATTTCCATCGCGCGGCCACCCAACACGTAGCTGGGGCGCACGACCAGCGGGTAGCCGATCTCTTGCGCCAGTTGCAGCGCGGCTTCTTCGGTGCGCGCGGTGCGGTTGGGCGGCTGCTTGAGGCCCAGCTTGTGCAGCAGGGCCTGGAAGCGCTCGCGGTCTTCGGCGATGTCGATGCTGTCAGGCGTGGTGCCGATGATGGGCACGCCGTTGGCTTCCAGATCCAGCGCCAGCTTCAGGGGCGTCTGACCGCCGTACTGCACGATCACGCCGACCGGCTTTTCCTTGGCCACGATCTCGAGCACGTCTTCGAGCGTCACGGGCTCGAAGTACAGGCGGTCAGAGGTGTCGTAGTCGGTGGAGACGGTCTCGGGGTTGCAGTTGACCATGATGGTCTCGTAGCCGTCTTCGCGCATGGCGAGGGCGGCGTGGACGCAGCAGTAGTCGAACTCGATGCCCTGGCCGATGCGGTTCGGGCCACCGCCCAGCACCATGATCTTCTTCTTGTCGGTGGGATCGGCCTCGCACTCGCTGCCTTCGGCTTCGTAGCACGAGTACATGTAGGCGGTCTGCGTGGCGAACTCGGCCGCGCAGGTGTCCACGCGCTTGTAGACCGGGCGCACGTTCAGCGCATGGCGGGCCTTGCGCACGTCGTGCTGGGAGGTAGCGAGCAGCTTGGCCAGGCGGCGGTCCGAGAAGCCCTTCTGCTTCAGGTAGCGCAGCTCGGCAGCGGTCAGCGTGTCCAGCTTGCGGGCGCGCACGTCGGCCTCGACCTGCACGATCTGCTGGATCTGGGCCAGGAACCACGGGTCGATCTTCGTTTCTTCGAAGATCTCTTCCAGGCTCATGCCAAGGCGGAAGGCATCGCCCAGGAACAGGATGCGGTTCGGGCCAGGCTCGCCGATTTCTTGAACGATCTCTTCACGGTCGGTGGAGATCTCGCTCAGGCCGTCGATGCCGGTTTCCAGGCCACGCAGGGCTTTCTGGAAGGACTCCTGGAAGGTGCGGCCCATGGCCATCACCTCGCCCACGGACTTCATCTGCGTGGTCAGACGCGAATCGGCCGCCGGGAACTTCTCGAAGGCGAAACGCGGGATCTTGGTGACCACGTAGTCGATCGAGGGCTCGAACGAGGCGGGCGTGGCGCCACCAGTGATGTCGTTCTTGAGCTCGTCCAGCGTGTAGCCGACCGACAGCTTGGCCGCGATCTTGGCGATCGGGAAGCCGGTGGCCTTGGAGGCCAGGGCCGACGAACGCGACACGCGGGGGTTCATCTCGATCACGATCATCCGGCCGTTGTCCGGGTTGATCGAGAACTGCACGTTCGAGCCACCGGTCTCGACGCCGATCTCGCGCAGGATGGCGATGGAGGCGTTGCGCAGCAGCTGGTATTCGCGATCGGTCAGGGTCTGAGCCGGGGCCACGGTGATCGAGTCACCGGTGTGGATACCCATCGGGTCAAGGTTCTCGATCGAGCACACGATGATGCAGTTGTCCGCCTTGTCGCGGACCACTTCCATCTCGTACTCCTTCCAGCCGATGAGCGACTCTTCGATCAGCAGCTCGTTGGTGGGCGACAGGTCGATGCCGCGCTTGCAGATCTCTTCGAACTCTTCGGGGTTGTAGGCAATGCCGCCGCCGGTGCCGCCCAGCGTGAAGCTGGGACGGATCACCATCGGGAAGCCCGAGCCGCCGATCTCGGCCTGGATGCGCTTTTGCACCGCCCAGGCTTCTTCCAGCGTGTGGGCGATGCCCGACTTGGCCGAGCCCAGGCCGATGGAAGTCATCGCGTCCTTGAACTTCAGGCGGTCTTCGGCCTTCTCGATCGCATGCTCGTTGGCACCGATCATCTCGACCTTGTACTTGTCGAGCACGCCATGCTTGTGCAGGTCGAGCGCGCAGTTCAGCGCGGTCTGGCCGCCCATCGTCGGGAGGATCGCGTCGGGGCGCTCCTTGGCGATGATGCGCTCGACCACCTGCCAGGTGATGGGCTCGATGTAGGTGACGTCCGCCGTGTTCGGGTCCGTCATGATGGTCGCAGGGTTGCTGTTGACCAGGATGACCTTGTAACCCTCTTCGCGCAGGGCCTTGCAGGCCTGGGCGCCGGAATAGTCGAACTCACAGGCTTGGCCGATGATGATCGGGCCGGCGCCGATGATGAGGATGCTCTTGATGTCTGTGCGCTTAGGCATTGTTCTTCTCCATCAATGCCACGAAGCGGTCGAACAGGTAGCTGATGTCATGCGGTCCGGGCGATGCTTCCGGGTGACCCTGGAAGCAGAAGGCGGGTTTGTCGGTGCGGGCCAGGCCCTGCAGCGTGCCGTCAAACAGCGACACGTGCGTGGCGCGCAGGTTGGCGGGCAGCGTTTTGGCATCGACCGCGAACCCGTGGTTCTGACTGGTGATGCTCACACGGCCGTTGTCCAGGTCCTTCACGGGGTGGTTGCCGCCGTGGTGGCCGAAAGGCATCTTGTAGGTCTTGGCGCCGGAGGCCAGGGCCATGATCTGGTGGCCCAGGCAGATGCCGAATGTGGGGATGCCTGTCTCGATCAGCTCTTTCGCGGCAGCGATGGCGTAGTCGCAAGGTTCGGGGTCACCAGGGCCGTTGGACAGGAAGATGCCATCGGGCTTGTGCTTGAGCACATCGGCCGCGGGCGTCTTGGCCGGCACCAGGGTGACTTTGCAGCCGCGCTGGGCCAGCATGCGCAGGATGTTGAACTTGACGCCGAAGTCGTAGGCGACCACGTGGAAGCGCGGATTGGTCAGCGTGCCGAAGCCGGGGCGGCCTTCGAGCTGTTCGTTGTCCAGGCGCCACTCGGATTGCGTCCACTCGATGGTGTCGGCGCGGCTGACCACCTGGGCCAGATCCAGCCCGGCCATGCTGGGCGCGGCCTTGGCCTTGGCGACCGCATCGGCGATCACGGCCTCGGTGATGGCCTGACCGGCCGGCAAGCCGACGATCACGCCATTCTGGGCGCCCTTGGAGCGCAGCAGGCGGGTCAGCTGGCGGGTGTCGATGCCGGCGATGGCGACGGTGCCCTGCGACTGCAGGTACTGCGACAGCGTCTGGTTCTGGCGGAAGTTGGAGGCAAGGATCGGCAGATCCTTGATGATCAGACCAGCGGCATGGACTTTCGAGGCCTCGGTATCTTCAGCGTTGACGCCGTAGTTGCCGATGTGCGGATACGTCAGGGTGACGATCTGCTGGCAGTAGCTCGGGTCGGTGAGGATTTCCTGATAGCCGGTCAGCGAGGTGTTGAACACGACTTCGCCGACGGTGTGACCGGCGGCGCCGATCGAGACACCTTGAAAGACCGTGCCGTCTGCGAGGGCCAGAAGAGCTTGGGGCAGTACGGGCAGCACGGGGTTTTTCTCCGTTGTTGTGCGCGCCCAGCTCTGCCCTGACCGCCTCCCGCTTTTGATTCAACGCGATCGCCTGTTGCAGGATGGACACGGCGCGAATCCGTGTCCAAGCCGTGTTTGCAAGGGCGTGCGCAAAGCAGCGCGCAGGTCAAGTCTGGTGGAGGAAACGTGTCGGGTTTCGCTAGGCGGGGATGGTTGCGGGTAAACCTGTAGAGTATAACCTATCCTGGGCGCCCATCCCCGTTTCGGGTGCCCAAGAGTCCACTCCAACCAGAAGGAAGTCCCATGAAAGGCGACCCCAAAGTCATCGAGCACTTGAATGCTCAACTCAAAAACGAACTGACGGCCACGAACCAGTACTTCCTGCACTACCGCATGCTGAAGCACTGGGGGTTCGACAAGCTGGCCAAGAAGGAGTACGAAGAGTCCATCGGCGAGATGAAGCACGCCGACAAGCTCATGGCCCGCATCTTCATGCTCGACGGCCTGCCCAACCTGCAAGACCTGGGCAAGCTGCTGATCGGCGAAGACGTGCCCGAGCTGCTGTCGTGTGACCTCAAGCTGGAATCTGGCGCCCAAGGCACCATCAAGGACGGCATTGCCTACTGCGAATCCGTGCGTGACTACGTCTCGCGCGATCTGCTGCAGGCCATCCTGGATGACACCGAAGAGCACATCGATTTCCTGGAGACCCAACTGGATCTGATCGACCAGGTGGGCCTGCAGAACTATCTGCAATCGCAGATGGGCGAGCTGGAGTAACACTCCCGCCGCAAGCGCGTCACGCCAAATGTGACCGCTTTTGCCCCCTCGTGGCGAAGGGGCACTCGAATAGGGTGTTTGCTGCGAATCATTCCCATTTAGAATGTCGCTACGTTCCCTGCTTCAACTTCCACCCCATGATCGTTTGCGTCTGCCACAAAGTCTCTGACCGCGACATCAAGCGCCAAGTGCGTGATGGGTGCTCTTCCTTTGAAGCACTGCAGTTCGAAACGGGCGCGGCCACATGCTGTGGCTGCTGCGAGAGCTGCGCACGTGAAGTGTTCGAGCAGGCACAGGGGCAGACCATGGTCGAGCGCCCCATCGTGATGATGGGCTCCTTGGCCGCCGCCTGAGACGTCGCCGGCCAGAACGGCCCTCTTTTCCCCTAGGAAGGCGCCCCTGCGGCGCCTTTGTCACGCCTGGGCCACCTCTTCCTCACGAATTGGCAGGGCAAACCCGCCCAGTTCTGCCTCAAGTCACTCCCGGTTCTGTCGAAAGCTCTCACAGGGTCTCGCATCGTCGCGGGACGTGTGCCTGACGGGGAACGACATGGCCTCTTTCTTCTTTCTCGATGACCACCCTGCCCGCGCCGCCCGCAAGACGGCAGTGCGCGCAACGTCGACCCCTGTCACTCGGGAATCCATGATGGCCAGTTCGGCCGCGCCGCAGGAGGTGCCCGCGACCGAATGGGCGCCGTCGTCGAGCTTCCGCAAGGAAGTCCGCCCCCCCGCCCTGTTCGCCCGCTCGCAACCCCAATGGCGCCGCTGGGTGGCCACGGCCTGGCATTGGCTGTGGGATGACCAGGATCTGGAAGACCACCCTCGCGTGCTGCAGGGGCTGAACCAGGTGAAGACCGAGTTTTTGTCCGTCGTGTGGGATCTGCAGTCCTACACGGCCACCCGCGCGCGCGAATCGATCTCGCAGGCACGTTCGCTGCGCGAGCTGTGGCACCTGCGTGCGGACGTGTTCCGCGTGATCGCCGTCCACCGCGGCCAGGCCGAGGCCTACCGCCGCATGGAAAGCCTGAACCGCCACTTCCCTGTGCGCGTGACCACGGCCTGCGACCAGCCAGTGCCCAGCAAGGTCTCGCAGTGGTGATGCCTTGAGCAGCGCTGATGATTGGTTGGTGAAGACGGACATCGGGGCCTGATCGGCGCCTGACACCGTCACATCCCGCGACACTGTTCCCAGATGTGCTTGCGCCCAGCCGGGCGAAGCAGCCTCAGACCGTTGCACAATGGTGTCTGTTACGCAGCAGACCCATGAACATCATCATTCTGGACGACTACCAGGACGCTGTGCGCAAGCTCAAGTGCGCCAGCAAGCTCGATGGCCTCAATGCCAAGGTCTACACCAACACCGTGAAGGGCACCGGACAGCTGTCCGTGCGGCTTCGCGATGCCGAAGCACTGGTGCTGATCCGCGAGCGCACACACTTCCCCAAGGGCTTGCTTGAAAAGCTGCCCAAGCTGCGCCTGATCTGCCAGACCGGCCGAGTCGGCAGCCACATCGATGTCGAGGCCTGCACGCGCCTGGGCATCGCCGTGGCGGAAGGCGTGGGCTCGCCGATCGCCCCGGCCGAGCTGACCTGGGCCCTGGTGATGGCCGCCATGCGCCGACTGCCCCAGTACATCGGCAACCTCAAGCACGGGGCCTGGCAGCAGGCGGGGCTGAAATCGGCCTCCATGCCTACCAACTTCGGGCTGGGCATGCAGCTCAAGGGCAAGACCCTGGGCATCTGGGGCTACGGCAAGATCGGCCAGGTGGTGGCGGGCTACGGCAAGGCCTTTGGCATGCACGTGACGGTGTGGGGCAGCGAAGCCTCCCGCCAGAAGGCGCAGGCCGATGGCTGCATCCCGGCGCCCAACCGTGAGGCATTCTTCGAGGCCTGCGACGTGCTGAGCCTGCATCTGCGCCTGAGCGACGAGACACGCGGCCTCATCAAGCTGGACGACCTGAACCGCATGAAGCCCACGGCGCTGCTGGTCAACACGTCCCGCGCCGAGTTGCTGGAAGACAACGCGCTGGTGACGGCGCTCAACCGCGGCCGCCCAGGCATGGCCGCCGTGGATGTGTTCGAGAGCGAACCCATCCTGCAGGGCCACCCCCTGCTTCGCCTGGAGAACGCCGTGTGCACGCCGCACATCGGTTTCGTCGAACATGACAGCTATGAGCAGTATTTCAGCGTGGCCTTCGACAATCTTGTGAACTTCATCGCTGGCACGCCCAGCAACATCGTCAATCCAGAGGCCTTGCGCGTTCAGCATTGAGCGCGGCAGGCCATGGAAGCTGAACGCTCGCTGCCCAGGCAGCACCTGAGGTCGGCGCAGTGGGCGCTGCTGCTGGGCAATTTCGTCATCGGTTGCGGGGTGATGGTGGTAGGCGGCACGCTCAACGACCTCACCCGCTCGTTGAACATCAGCGTGACCGAGGGCGGGCACCTGATCGCCATCGCGGCGGTGATGATGGGCGTGGGCGCGCCGGTGCTGGCCACCATCGTGTCCGGCATCGACCGGCGCAAGCTGTTGACGCTGGCCATGCTGTGGTACGCCCTGGGACACGCGCTGTGCGCCCTGGCCCCCAGCTATGAGTGGCTCTGGCCGGTTCGGGCGTTGACCGTGCTGTCGGCCGCGGTGTTCACGCCGCAGGCCGCAGCGGCCATGGGTTTCATGAGCACGCCGGCCCACCGTGGGCGCGCCATCACCTTCGTGTTCATGGGCTGGTCGGTCGCCTCGGTGGCCGGCATGCCGATGGCCGCCTGGGTGGGCGAGCGCCTGGGGTGGCGCGTGGCCATGGGCCTTGTGGCCGTGGGCGGGCTGGTGGCTGCGGCCATGGTTCACCGCAGCATGCCCAAGGGTATCCGCCCGCCCGCGCTGTCGCTGCGTGCCTGGCGCAAGGTGCTGCAATCGCCCCTGTTGATGGCGGTGGTGCTGGTGACGGCCTTCCAGAGCGCGGGGCAGTTCACCGTGCTGGCCTATGCAGCACCGTACTTCAAGAACGGCTTTGGCGCCAACCCGGAGCAGATCAGCCTGATGTTCGCCTACTTCGGTGGGCTGGCGCTGGCCGGCAACCTGGTGCTCAACCGGGTGGTGGACAGCTTTGGCGCGGCCCGGGCCGTCACGATCACGCTGAGCCTGATGGCCTTGAGCCTGCTGATCTGGCCGCTGGCCACCACCCTGCCCCTGCTGGCGCTGGTGTTCCTGCCCTGGGCCATCAGCGGGTTTGCCACCAACTCGGGGCAGCAGGCGCGGCTGGGGGGCTTGTCGCCAAGGCTGGCGCCGGCACTGATGGCGCTGAACACTTCAGGCATCTACCTGGGGCATGCGGTGGGCGCCTCGGGTGGCGGCTGGGTGCTGGACCACGCCGGTGGCTACGGCAACCTGCACTGGCTGGGGCTGATGTGGATGCTGGTGGCCTGGGGGTTGAGCCATTGGGCTCAGCGCGAACAGGCCCGGCGGGATGCGCGGGGCGTTGCCCCTGGCTGATTGGCCCTTCAGAACCCTCGCTGGCGCCGCGCCTCGTACAGGCCGACTGCGCTGGCCACGGACACATTGAGGCTTTCCACGGCGCCCATCATCGGGATGCTGACCAGTTCGTCGCAGTGCTTGCGCGTGAGCTGGCGCATGCCGCTGCCCTCGGCGCCCAGTACCAGGGCCGTGGGGCGCTTGAAGTCAGCCTGGTACAGGTTGCCAGGGGCGTCATCAGAGGTGCCGACCACCCAGATGTCCCGCTCCTTGAGCTCGTTCAAGGTGCGCGCCAGATTGGTCACCATGAAATAAGGCACTGTCTCGGCCGCGCCGCTGGCCACCTTGGCCACGGTGGCGTTCACGCCCACGGCGTGGTCCTTCGGGGCGATCACGGCATGCGCACCGGCTCCGTCCGCCACGCGCAGGCAGGCGCCCAGGTTGTGTGGGTCGGTCACGCCATCGAGCACCAGCAGCAGCGGCGGCTCGCTGCCGAGCTCATCGAGCAGATCATCGATGGAGCGGGCCTGGCTGAGCGCCTCGACCCGGGCAGCGACGCCTTGATGACGGTGGGTGCCGCACAGCTTCTGCAGGCGGTCATCGTCGACCTCGATGGGCTCCAGCCCCGCTTCCTCGGCCTTGGCCAGGAACTGGCGCATGCGCTGGTCACGGCGGGTGGCGTCCACGTACAGCTCGCGGATGGATTTGGGCGCGACCTTCAGGCGCACGGACACGGCATGGAAGCCGAACAGCAGTTTCAGACTCATGGGGCGGCATCCTACACGGGTGGCGGGGCCTGCAGCGTCAGTCGCCCGTGGGCGAGATGCGGAATTCCAGCACGTCGGCCCGCCCCAGCAAGGTCGTTGAGAGCAGCCGCAGGTTGTCGGCCTTGACGGTCCGCAGCATCATCCGGTATTCAAACGCCTGGTCATCGGCATCAAGCCGGTAGGCCAGGTTGGCCATGCTGAAGCCATGCTCGCGCAGCAAGGCCCGCAACGCGGGCTCCTCCACAACGGCATCGCGCCGGAAGCGGATCACCAGTTGCGCGAAGCGGTTGGTGGGCATCAGCATTTCGATGCGGCGAAACAGCCCCAGCACGCCCAGGGTAAGCAAGGTGGCCGTGCCCGCCGCGAAATACAGCCCGATGCCGATCAGCACGCCGATGGCGGCCGTGATCCAGATGGAGGCCGCGGTGGTCAGGCCCCGGACGGACAGCCCTTCCTTGAAGATCACGCCCGCGCCCAGGAAGCCGATGCCGGTCATGATGCCCTGGGCCATGCGGGTGGGGTCAATGCGCACGACATCGCCGGTGCCGGATGGGAACCACTGGTGCTGATAGACAGACACCAGCATCAGCAGGCTTGAAGCCATGCACACCAACGTGTGGGTTCTGAAGCCCGCCGGTCGGCCGTGATAACTGCGCTCCAGCCCGATCAGCCCGCCGGCCAGCACCGCGCCCAGCAGGTGCAGCAGTTGATCGATCAAGAGTTGGTCGATGAACAGGCGATCCATGAGCACAGCTTAGCCCACCGAGACCAGGCTGTGCAGGGGGAAACGCTTGTTCAGGCCAGGGCGCTCACCATCTCGCTGAGGCGCCCGGCCTCGATACGGACCAAACGCTCGCAGCGCTGCGCCAGGCCCATGTCGTGGGTGACCAACACCAGGGCCGTGCCGGCCTCACGGTTGAGTTCAAACATCAGTTCGATGATGGACTGGCCCGTGGCGTGGTCCAGGCTGCCCGTGGGCTCGTCGGCCATCAGGATGTCGGGCTTCATCACGAAGGCCCGCGCCAGGGCCACGCGCTGCTGCTCGCCGCCGGAAAGCACGGCCGGCTTGTGTTCCAGCCGCTTGGACAGGCCCACCCGGGCCAGCATGTCAGACGCCAACTGGCGCGCCTGGCGTTCGCCCCGCAGCTCCAGCGGCAGCATCACGTTTTCCAGAGCCGTGAGGTGCCCGATGAGCTGGAAGTTCTGGAACACGAAGCCGACGTGGCGGGCCCGGTGGGCGGCGCGCTGGTCTTCGTTCATCGAGAACAGATCCTGCCCTGACAGCACCACGCTGCCGTGCGAGGGTGTGTCCAGTCCGGCCAGCAGGGACAGCAAGGTGCTCTTGCCCGATCCCGATGCCCCCACCACCGCCAAGGATTGCCCCGAGGCCAACTCGAAGTTCACCTCCTGCAAAATGGTCAGTGCGCCACTGCTGTCCTGCACGGTCTTGTCCAGGCCTTGAACTTTCAGGATGGCGGCGGCCTCTGTCGAGGCATTGTTGTTGCGAACCACGGTCATGCGGATGAACAGTTGGATGAATCTGAAGCGGCGCGCCAGGCGCCACGCTATGCACGCTAGACACTCTAAAGGATGGCGAACATCCCCGAAGGATGCCGCCCTTGTGCAGAGTCCTGCCAGGCGCGAATGGTTCAGTGGCGCAGCGCACTGGGCCACAGCGCTGGCCTGTGCCCTCGCCCTGCCCTCGGCCAGCTGGGCGGCGCCGGCCAAAGCCAAGCCCGCCAAGGGCCCGGCCACGATCCTGATCGTGGGTGACAGCCTCTCGGCCGAGTACGGCCTGATGCGGGGCAGCGGCTGGGTCGCCCTGCTGGAAAAACGCCTGGCCACACGCCCTGCCACCCAGGCCAAGGTGGTCAACGCCAGCATCAGCGGGGACACCACCTCGGGTGGCGCCGCACGCCTGCCCGCCCTGCTCAAGACGCATCAACCCACCCATGTTGTGATCGAACTGGGGGGCAACGACGCCCTGCGCGGCCTGCCGCTCAAGGCCACCCGCGAGACGCTGGACGCGATGGTGCGCTCCTGCCAGGCCATCGGCGCGAAGGTGGTGCTGGTGGGTATGATGATGCCGCCCAACTTCGGGCGGCGCTATGCCGAGGATTTCGCCGCCATCTTCCCGGCGGTGGCCTCGGCGAGGTCAGTGCCTGTCGTGCCCTTCTTCCTGAAGGGGGTGGCGGACCGCCCCGACGCCCGGGACTGGTTCCAGCCCGACGGCATCCACCCGCTGGCCAAGGCCCACCCGGTGATGCTGGACAACGTCTGGCCGGTGCTGGCACCGCTGCTCTGAGCCTGGCCCCGTCTTCAGGGGCCGGGGCGACTCACTTCTTGGGCTGGATCGCACCCATCAGAGTCTCGGCCTGCTTGGCCATCTGCTCCTGCATCTGCGTGAAGATCTGGCTGGACTGCTCCACGTAGCTGGTCATGAAGCTCTGCATGGGGTTAGGCAGGTTGACCACGGAGTTCTCGGTCAGGCGCGACTGCAGGTCGATGAAGCTCTGGATGTTCTTTTCCAGGTAGTTGCCCATCACGCCCTGCATGGTGTGGCCGTAGAAGCGGATGATCTGCGCCAGGGCCTGGGTGGAGAACATCGGCACGCCGCCGGTTTCTTCTTCCAGGATGATCTGCAGCAGGATGCTGCGGGTGAGGTCCTCCCCCGTCTTGGCATCGACCACGATGAACTGCTCGACCGCCATCACCATGTCCTTGACATCGGCCAGCGTGATGTAGCTGCTGGTCTGCGTGTCGTACAGGCGCCGGTTGGGGTACTTCTTGATGGTGCGCAAACCGGACGGCGGCGCCGCACCTTCACTCGGGGCGGCCTCCGGGGCGCCCTCGGCCGAGGCTGCAGGTCGACGTGTCCGGGGATTCATGCTCATCAGCGACTCCAGAAGATCTGGCCCATTGTAGGCATATCACGCCAGGCCATCAGCCTTTGATGCGGATCGTTCACGCTGTGCGCCTCAAAGAGGACAGCCGCCCGGACAAGCGGACAACTTGTCAGCCGCGCGGAACCAAGCCAGCATCGGGCCGTCTCACCCAGTTCATGTCACCTGGAGAAATGGCGAAATCATGAAATCCCTGCGTCACCCGATCACCATCCTGGCCAGTGTGGCCGCCCTGTGCCTGAGCGCCTCGGTGGCGCAAGCCCAGTATGTGGGGCCATCGACCACCACCAACTACAAGAACGTCGCCGAGATCCTGAAGAACCCCGTGGACGACACGGTCGTGGTGCTGAGCGGCCACCTGCTGCGCAAGGTGGGCAAGGAAAAATACATCTTCTCGGACGGCAGCGCCGAGATCCGGGTCGAGGTGGACGCCAAGTACTTCCCGCCCACGCCGATCAGCGACAAGACCAAGGTCCAGATCACGGGCGAGGTGGAGAAGGAGTTCATGTCCAGCCCCGAGATCGACGTCAAGGGCCTGGTCATCCTGCCCTGAGCGCCCAGTAAGCCAGCCGCCCGTCAGCCCTGAGGGGCGGCGATCTTGCTCAGCGGGTTCATGGCCTGCGGCTGCGCATGGCCATTGCTCGCGGCCAGGTCGGGCTGGTCGCCGTTCCAGGTCGGATCCGGGATGGAGTCGAACACCTGGCGCAGGCGTTGGCCCCAACTGCTGCGGATCATGCGGAAGTAGGCGTTGGTCTCGTCGATGTTGATCAGCTTGTCGACCTTGAGCGCATCCGTCTGGTAGACCAGCAGGTCCAGCGGCAAGCCCACCGACAGGTTGGACTTGAGCGTGGAATCCATGGAGATCAGCGCGCACTTGGCCGCCTCTTCCAGCGGCGTATGCGGCGTGACCACGCGGTCGATCACTGGCTTGCCGTACTTGGACTCGCCAATCTGGAAATAGCACACGCCATCGATGCCGGCCTCCACGAAGTTGCCCGCCGCGTAGACGCTGAACAGGCGCATGGGCTCGCCCTTGATCTGGCCGCCGACGATCAGGCTGCAGTTGAAGTCGATGCCGTGCTTCTTGAGGGCGTCCGCATCACGCGCATAGACCTTGCGCACCGCGCTGCCCACGATGCGGGCCACATCGAACAGGCTCTTGGCCGTCCAGATGGTGATCGGATCGCCATCCGGGCCCTCGATGATCTCGTTGCCCAGCAACTGCTTGACGGCCTGGGTGATGGCCAGGTTGCCGGCCGACAGCAGCACCAGGACACGGTCACCGGCGTTCTCGTACACCGTCATCTTGCGGAAGGTGCTGATCTGGTCCATGCCGGCGTTTGTGCGCGAATCCGACAGGAAGACGAGGCCGGCGTTGAGCCGCATGGCAACACAGTAAGTCATGATGCGATGACCGATTTGAGTTTGTAGAGCGCGTCCAGCGCTTCGCGTGGGGTGAGCTGGTCCGGGTCGATGCTGGCCAGCAGTGACAGTGTGGCCGATTCGGCCGGGCTCGTGGTGTGCAAGTTACCCTGGGAAAGCGCGCCAACCTGGTCGATCAGGGTATCGACATCGGGCAGGCCGGCGCCCTGGCTGCTGGCCGAGCCCATGTCGGCGAACAGGTCGATCTGGTCGTCGCTCTGCTTTTGCTGGGTCTCCAGCGTGTCCAGCGCGGCGCGGGCCTGGCGGATCAGGCTGGGCGGCATGCCGGCCAGGCGCGCCACCTGCACGCCGTAGCTGCGGCTGGCGGGGCCGTGCTGCAGTTCGTGCAGGAAGACGATGTTGTCGCCGGCCTCGGCCACTTCCACGTGCACGTTGGCAGCACGCGGGTGCTTCTCGGGCAGCGTGGTCAGCTCAAAATAGTGCGTGGCGAACAGGGTGAAGGCCTTGTTGCGGTCGTGCAGGTGGCTGGCGATGGCGCCGGCCAGGGCCAGGCCGTCGAAGGTGGAGGTGCCGCGCCCGATTTCGTCCATCAGCACCAGGGAGTGCTCGGTGGCCGTGTGCACGATGGCGGCGGCTTCCGTCATCTCCAGCATGAAGGTGGACTGGGCGTTGGCCAGGTCATCGGCGGCGCCGATGCGAGTGTGGATGGCGTCGATCGGCCCCAGGCGGCAGGCGCTGGCGGGTACGTAGCTGCCCATGTAGGCCATCAGCGCGATCAGGGCGACCTGGCGCATGAAGGTCGACTTACCGCCCATGTTGGGGCCGGTGACGATCAGCATGCGGCGGTTGGCGTCCAGCCGGCAATCGTTGGGGATGAAGGCCGTGCCGGTGGATTCGAGCAGACGCGCCTCGACCACGGGGTGGCGGCCCTTGTCGATCTCGATGCAAGGCATGTTGACGAACTCGGGCTGGCACCAGCCCTGGGTGGCGGCGCGCTCGGCCAGGGCCGCCAGGGCGTCCAGGCTCGCCAGGGCACGGGCCAGCGAGCCCAGCGTACCCAGGTGGCCCTGCAACTCGTCGAGCAACTGGTCGTACAGGAACTTCTCTCGGGCCAGGGCACGGTCTTGGGCCGACAGGGCCTTGTCCTCGAAGGTCTTGAGCTCCGGCGTGATGTAGCGCTCGGCGTTCTTGAGCGTCTGGCGGCGCTGGTAGTCCAGCGGCACCTTGTCCGTATGGCTCTGCGTGACCTCGATGTAGAAACCGTGCACCTTGTTGAACTGCACGCGCAAGTTGCCGATGCCCGTGCGGGTGCGCTCGCGCGCCTCCAGGTCGAGCAGGAAAGCATCGCAGTTCTGCGAGATGGCGCGCAGTTCGTCCAGGTCAGGATCGAAGCCAGTGGCGATCACGCCGCCATCGCGCAGCAGCACGGCAGGTGTTTCGGCCACGGTGCGCAGCAGGCGCTCGGCGATGGCCGGGTCGGGCTGCAGGCTGGCGTGCACCTCATCGAGCAGGCGGCTGCCTTCGGGCACGCGCAGGCGCAGCTCGGGCAAGGCCAGCAGGGTGTCGCGCAGGCCGGCCAGCTCGCGCGGGCGCACCTGGCGCAAGGCGATGCGCGAGGTGATGCGTTCCGCGTCGCTCAACTGGCGCAGGGCCTCGCGCAGGCTCTCGTGCCCCTGGTGCAACTCGGGCGGGTTCAGCAGCAGGTCGATGGCCTCGTGACGCTCTTGGGCCACGCGCTTGTCACGCGAGGGGTGCGTGATCCAGTGGCGCAAGGCGCGGCTGCCCATGCCGGTACGGCAGGTGTCCAGCAGGGAGAGCAGCGTGGGTGCATCCTCGCCGCGCAGTGTCTGCGTCAGTTCGAGGTTGCGCAGCGTGGCGGGCGGCAGGTCGAGCAGGTCGCTGCTGCGCGGCACGCTGAGCGTGGCCACGTGGGCCAGCGCCCTGCCCTGCGTGTGCTCGGCATAGCTCAGCAGCGCGGAGGCAGCGCTGTGGGCCAGGGCGAGCGTTTCGGCCTGGTAGGCCTTGAGACTGGCCACCTTGAGCTGCTCGCACAGCTTGCGCTCACCCAGGCCGGCATCGAACTGCCAGCTGGGGCGCGAGGTGAAGGCTGTGCCACGTGGCTGCGACATCAGGGCCAGCAAGGCTGGCGGTACCCGGTCGCGGTCGTAAATGACCTCTGCGGGCTGCAGGCGTGCCAACCAGCCGGCCAGATCACGTTGAGTGCATTCAGTGATGCCCAGGGTGCCGCTGGCCATGCCCAGCCAGGCCAGGGCGCAGGGCGTGTTCTCGGGCGATCGGGTCGAATTGCCCCGCGTGGCCTGCACCACCACGGACACCAGCAGCGAATCGGCCCGTTCGGAGAGCAGTTCGGCATCGGTCAGCGTGCCCGGGGTGACCACGCGAACCACCTTGCGCTCGACCGGCCCCTTGGAGGCACCGACCTCGCCCACCTGCTCGCAGATGGCGACGGATTCGCCCAGCTTGATCAGTTTGCTCAGGTAAGTGTCGAGCGCATGCACGGGCACGCCGGCCATCACCACGGGCTGGCCGGCGGACTGGCCGCGCACCGTCAGCGTGATATCGATCAGGCGGTTGGCCTTGCGGGCGTCGTCGAAGAACAGCTCGTAGAAATCGCCCATACGGTAGAACACCAGGGTGTCCGGATGCTCGGCCTTGATGCGCAGGTACTGCTGCATCATCGGCGTATGGGCGCTGAGGTCGGCCGCGGGGCGCGGGCTGGCCGTTTCGCGCTCGGTCAAGGTGTTGTCCAGGGGCTGGGAAGACATCCGCGTATTTTCGCAGGTTGTGAAGCGCCTTCCGGCGCCCGCCGGCACGAAGCATCAAACGTGGGATTGCCCCAGCTTGGGGCGCTGGGTACGCTCCCAGCGCTCTGCCGGCATCAGCAGTACGCCGCCCAGGCGATCAACCTGGCCTGCGGTACACCGCAGGCTTCATCTTGAAGTCAAACGGGGGACACACATGCTGAAAGCCACGCTTTCCACTGCCCTGCTGGGCGTCGTCTTGACCAGCGTATCCACGGGCGCCCTGGCGGCTACGGGCCAGATCAACAGTTTCAGCGCCAGCGCCACCACGGTGGCCGAGGGCACGCTGGTGGATTTCACGGTCGATTTCGGGATCAGTACCAGCGCCGTCACCAACGGCGGCAACAACCCGGAGCCCGAGCCGGCTGAGGGCTACCAGGTCTGGGCGGCCAACTGGTACAACTATGAAAACGAAACGTTGAACTCGGTCTGGCTGCAGGCCGGTGGCCAGAGCTTTTCCGAGGCACCGATCCTGACACCCGGCAGCAGCCACTCGGGCACCTGGAGTTTTTCCCTGCTGTTCCCGGTGGCCGGCAGTTTCGACATCACCCTCACGGGAGGCTGGGGCAGCAGCGTCGAGACCTACCACAGCAACGAAACCGCCTCCCGGGATTGCTTCAATGAAGACCCGGGCGGCAGCAATACGCTGATTTGCTCATCCTGGAACTTCGTGTATGACGACGGCGGCGATACCTACTCGAGCGACGGCTCGTTCGGCTCGCAGAGCATCACCATCAACGTGACGCCGGTGCCGGAACCTGCCTCCCTGGCGCTGCTGGCCGCAGGAGGGGCCGGGATGCTGGCAGCTCGGCGCCGCCGCACCACCTGATCAGAACAGGTGCCGCACCCCGAAGGCCAGGCCCCGGCCGGATTGCCCCGCGCCCGGGGCGATCAAGCCCTTGTTGGCGGCATCCTCGTTGTCCACATTGACCAGCCAACCGTACAGCGAGGTGCTGCGCGACAGGGTGTAGACGCCTTTGAGCGAGAAGATGGTGACCCGGTCGTCATCGCCGCGCGCATCGGTGGTGCCGCGCGTGCGTGAGGCGCCTGCCGTCAGGAGCAGATCTTGCCCGACGGGCACGGCCAGCTTGGCGCCGAGGGTGCGCAGATGGCCGGCCCCGCTGATGACGGAGGCGTTGGTCTCGTCATTGGCGTAGGCCGTGACCTTGAGCGCGCCGAAATCGTAACTGGCCAGCACCATGGTGGCATTGGCGCCTTGCTGGCCGGCGGCCAGGATGTTCACGTCGCGAGCACGCAGGTGGCCCAGGGCCGCCTGGAAGGGGCCGGCCACGTAAATCAGGTTGAAGCCCCAGGCCTTGCCGCCAGTGGCTTCATCACCGGCCACGAGGTTGTCTGCCAGGCCGCTGCCGCCAAAGCCCGAGGACGCCAGCGAGTACTGCACCTGGCCGCTCAACCCGGTGATGACATTGGGCAGCAGGTAGGTGATGCTGTTGTCGGTGCGGCGGTAGCGCATGGCACCGCGTGCACCCACGATGCTCAGGTCGTCGAAGGCCTGGGTGCCGGCCAGATCGGCGGCCACGCCCAGGGGTGTGTCCGTGCGACCCAGGCGCAACTCGCCCCAATGACCAATCAGCCCCACATGGGCGTGGCGATCAAAGAAGCGGGCACTGCCGCCGCTGTTGGCACCCGTGTCGGCCGACACGGCGGTTTCCAGCGTGGCGCGCACTTTCAAGCCGCTGCCCAAGGCCTCCTCTGCCCGCAGGCCCAGACGCGAGGTGCTCAGGTTGCTCGAAGACACCCGGGAGAGCGAAAAGCCCTGGCCGGAAATGTGTTCCGCAGACAGATCCAGCAGCCCGTAGAGGCTGACCTGCGCGTGGGCGGCACTCATCGGCGCGCACAGCGAAGCGCACACCAGGGCGATGGCGGAAACGGACTTGAGTGAAGTCGGGCTGAGCGTGCGCATCCCGCCCCCCCTCAGAAAGGCGCGTCATCCGAGCGGGACGAGCGTCGGGGGGCAGGCTTTTCAGTGGCTTGATCAGCCGCCACCTCGGCGGCTTTGGCCGCGGCGGTGATGCGCTTGCGCGTCACAGGCTTAGGCTCTGCGGGCTTGGCTTCTTCAGTTGCCTTCAGGGCCTGCAGCGCGGCATCGCCCTCTTCCGCGTCGGCATCATCACCATAAGAGCCGATGCCTGCGGCACGGGCGCCAAGGCCAGACGTGTCCTTGGGTTCTTCCTTGATCACACGGGTGTAGGGCGACAGGATCTGCACCAACTGGCCGTAGATGCGCGGGTTGCCCGCTACCACTTCGCGCTGGTACAGGAAATCAGCCTCACCAGTGAAGTTGCCGACCAGGCCACCCGCCTCGGTGATCATCAGGGATCCGGCGGCGATGTCCCAGGGGCTCAGGCCGGTCTCGAAGAAGCCGTCGTAGAAGCCGGCAGCCACATAGCACAGGTCCAGGGCGGCAGCGCCTGGGCGGCGCACACCGGCGCACTGCACCATCACCTCTTCGAACATCTTGAGGTAGCGCTGGAAGTTGTCGCCCTTGCGGAAGGGAAAGCCCGTGCCGATCAGGCTGTCGAGCATGCGCGTGCGCTTGGAGACGCGCAGGCGGCGGTCGTTCATGTAGGCGCCCTTGCCGCGCGACGCATAGAACAGGTCGTTGCGGGACGGGTCGTAGACCACGGCCTGCTGCACCTGACCGCGCCAGGCCAGCGCGATGGACACCGCATAGACCGGGAAGCCGTGGATGAAGTTGGTGGTGCCGTCGAGCGGATCGATGATCCAGACGAACTCGCTGGTCTTGTTACCGCGCGACTGGCCGGATTCTTCGGCCAGGATGCCGTGGCTGGGGTACGCCGCCAGGATGGTGTCGATGATGGCCTCTTCGGCCGCCTGGTCCACTTCCGTCACGAAATCATTGTGGGATTTGGCGCTGACGGTGAGCCGCTCGACATCGAGCGATGCCCGGTTGATGATCGCCCCGGCCGCGCGGGCCGCCTTGATGGCGATGTTGAGCATGGGGTGCAGGGCGGCTTGTGACATGAGGGGGCAGCAAATGGGGTCAGACGGGGATTGACCGTGCCGCAGGCGGTGCTCTCATGGGCACACGCTCACAGACACGCAAAAAACCCGAACAAGGAACACGGGACCCCCGCCGGCGCAAAGCCAGGCCAAGGTCAACAACGGGGCGCAACAGTGGACAAAGAACGAGGGAGAATGACGATTCTAGCGTTTCCCCCAGTTTTTGCCACCCCCTTCCAAGTGGTGGCTGTGTATTTTCAAGGGCTTGAGCGTGATTTCTGAAGTGAAGCCGGACCCGACGCGGTTCATCCTGATCGGCACCAGCCACCCCGGCAACGTGGGCGCGACGGCGCGTGCGATGAAGGTGATGGGCTTCTCCGAACTGGTGCTGGTGCGCCCGCGCTTCGACGACGTGCTGGTGCAGGAAGACACCGTGGCCATGGCCAGCGGCGCGGCCGACATCCTGGTGCGTGCACGCATCGTGGACACGCTGGCCGAGGCGCTGGAAGGCGTCACCTACGCCATCGCCACGGCGATGACGCCCCGCGATTTCGGCCCGCCCACGATCACCCCACGCGACGGGCTTGCCGCGCTGGCTTCCGGTGAGGCATCGCACAAGGTCGGCTTCGTGTTCGGCAGTGAGCGCCATGGCATGGCCAATGACGATGTCTACCGCTGCCATGCGGTAATGAGCATCCCGACCAACCCCGCCTACGGCTCCCTGAACCTGGCCCAGGCGGTGCAGGTGCTGGCCTATGAATGGCGGCAGGCGCTGGGCGGCTTCGCGGTTGAAGCCCGCACACCGGATGCAGCACTGGCCAGCGGCCAGGCGGTACAAGGCACGCTGGACCACTGGCAGCAGGCACTGATCGAGATCGGCTTCCTGGATCCGGCCGCGCCCAAGAAGCTGATGCCGCGCTTGAACCAGTTGCTCAACCGCGCGCAGTTGCGCCAGGAAGAGATCCACATCCTGCGGGGCATCGCCAAGGCCCTCACGGAGCGATGTCGCGGCGGCGCAGCCCGAGACTGAGCCGGCCAGGAGGCTTTGAGCGCCTGGCCCGCCGCGGGGCAAGTTCTTTACCCGACCGGTAAACTTGCCGATCTGTATTCAAAAAACGCATAAGCGCCCCATGCTCTTTGCCCGTCTGCGAGAAGACATCGCCTGCATCCTGGAACGTGATCCTGCGGCCCGCTCCGCCTGGGAGGTGCTGACCTGTTACCCCGGTCTGCACGCCCTGGCCATGCACCGCCTGGCGCACTGGTGCTGGGTGAACGGCTTGAAGTGGCTGGGCCGCTGGCTGTCGCACTGGGGCCGCTTCCTCACCGGCATCGAGATCCACCCGGGCGCCACCATGGGCCGTCGCGTGTTCATCGACCACGGCATGGGCGTCGTGATCGGCGAGACAGCCGAGGTGGGCGATGACTGCACCATCTACCAGGGCGTGACCCTGGGCGGCACCTCGCTGAGCAAGGGCACCAAGCGCCACCCTACCCTGGGCAAGGGCGTGATCATCGGCGCCAATGCACAGGTGCTGGGCGGCTTCACCGTAGGCGATGGCGCCCGTGTGGGCTCCAACGCTGTCGTCACCAAGCCGGTGCCCGAGAACGCGACGGCCGTGGGCAACCCGGCCCGCATCATCGTGGCCAAGGTGCAGGTGCTGGACGAAGACCAGGCCAAGCGCGAGGCCGTGGCCGCCAAGATGGGCTTCTCGGCCTATGGCGTGACCGAGGGAGATGACCCGCTGTCGCAGGCGCTGAAAGGCCTGATCGACCATGCCTCGGGGCATGAGCACCAGATCGCGCTGCTGTGGCAGGCCGTCGAGAAGCTGGCCGGCGAGGCCCGCACCGAGGCGGGCCGTGACTGCATGCCCTGCGATGCCCAGAAGACCGAGCACTTCGATGCCGAAGGGCTGAACCGGCTCGTCAAGTGAGCACTTCGTCGATCGCCTCCACGCCATCCCGGCCAGAGGCGATCACGCTGTGCATCAACCCAGCAGATAGCCGCCGTCCACGTTGAGCGCGGCGCCCGTGGTGTAGCTGGCCGCGTCACTGGCCAAGTACAGCGCGGCACCCGCCATCTCCGACGGCTCGGCCACCCGGTTGATGGGCGTGTGCTCCATCACCTTGGACAGGATCGCGTCGTTCTTGACCAGGGCCGAGGCGAACTTGGTGTCCGTGGCGCCCGGCAAAATGGCGTTGACACGCACCTTCATCGGCGCGCATTCCTTGGCGAAGGCGTGCGTCATCGAGATCACGGCGGCCTTGGTGATGGAGTAGATGCCCTGGGCCATGCCCGGGATCACGCCATTGACCGACGCGATGTTGATGATGGAACCGCCACCATTGGCCGCCATCAACTTGGCGCCTTGCGAGCACATGAAGAAGTAGCCGCGGATGTTCACGTCCACCGTCTTCTGGAAGGCGCCCAGGTCGGTGTCGGTGATGTGGCCGAAGTACGGGTTGGTGGCCGCGTTGTTGACCAGGATGTCCAGCCGGCCGAACTGCTCGCGCACGGCGGCGAAGGCGGCGTCGATCTGATCCATCTCGCCCACGTGGCAGGCCAGCACGGAGGCCTTGCCGCCCGCATCGCGAATGGACTGGGCCACGGCCTCGCAGGATTCGGCCTTGCGGCTGGAGACGATGACGTGCGCGCCATGGGCGGCCAGCAGGCGCGCGATGGCCTCGCCGATGCCGCGGCTGGCGCCAGTGACGAGGGCGACCTTGCCGCTCAGGTCGAAGGTGTTGGGAGTGGTGCTCATGATGATGTTCTTTTGAAGTGGCTCAGAGCTTGGATGCGGCCATGATCCGCTCGCAGCGCTGGCCCAGGTAGTTCACGAAAGGCCCGAAGTTGGCGAACGCCGGGTTGGTGGTGCTGCCTTCCTTGAAGCGCTTGTAGATCTGCTGCACGATGCCCATCAGCCGGAACAGGCCGTAGACCTCGTAGAAATCGAAGTTAGCCACGCTCCAGCCGGTGCGCTCGCCGTAGTAGGCGATGACCTCGGCGCGGGTGAGCATGCCCGGCGCGTTGGTGGGCTGGCGGCGCGAGCCCTGCATGAAGGCATCGTCATCCGCCTGCACCCAGTAGGCCAGCGCGCTGCCCAGGTCCATCATCGGGTCGCCCAGCGTGGCCATTTCCCAGTCCAGCACGCCGATCACCTTGAGCGGATCCTGCGGATCGAGCACGACGTTGTCGAAGCGGAAATCGTTGTGGATCAGGCAGATGGCCACTTCCTGCTTGGGCTGCTTGTCGGCCAGCCATTGCATCACCGATTCGAAGCCACCCACATCGTCGGTGATCGCGGCGCGGTAGCGCTTGCTCCAGCCCTCGATCTGGCGGGCGACATAGCCCTCGCCCTTGCCGAAGCTGTCCAGGCCGGTGGCCTTGGGATCGAGCTTGTGCAGTTCGACCAGGCGGTCGATCACGTTGCGGCACAGTTGACGCGTCTGATCCGCATCGAGCGCCAGTTCGCGCGGCAGGTTCTGGCGCGGGATGACGCCCACCAGGCGCTCCATCACGTAGAAGGGCACGCCGATGACCTCGGTGTCCTCGCAGATGGCAAGGATTTCGGGCACGGTGGGGTACACGGGGCGCAGGGCCTGCATGATGCGGGCCTCGCGCACCATGTCGTGCGCTGACTTGGCGATGTGGCCGAAGGGCGGCCGGCGCAGGATCAGGTCGCGGTTGTCGTAGTGGATCAGGTAGGTCAGGTTCGAGGCGCCGCCCGGGAACTGCTTCAGGGTGGGCGTGCCGTCGAGCTTCAGGCCGGCGGCCTTCAGGAAGGCGCCGACGCGCTCGAGATCGACCTCCTCGCCCGCGCGCACGTTGCCGGCGTCATCAATGGGTGCTTTGCTCATGGGTCTCCTGTCTCGCTTCTTGTGAGCTTGTTGTCAGACAAGTATCAGGCCAGATCGCGCGCGGCCTTCTGCTTACCCAGCTCGAAGCGGGCCACCACGCGGCGGTGCACTTCGTCCGGGCCGTCCACGATGCGCACGGTGCGCACATAGCCGGCCAGCGCGGTCAGCGGCGTGTCCAGCGTGGCACCCAGCGCGCCGTGCATCTGGATGGCCGCGTCCAGCACCTTCTGGGCCATGTTGGGCGCCACCACCTTGATCTGCGAGATCTCGCTCATGGCGGACTTCACGCCCACGGTGTCCATCATCCACGCGGCCTTGAGCGTGAGCAAGCGGGCCTGCTCGATGGCCATGCGCGCATCCGCGATGATGTCCACGTTGCCGCCCAGTTGCGTGAGGGGCTTGCCGAAGGCCACGCGGCTGTCGCCACGCGCGCACATCAGCGACAGGGCGCGCTCGGCCGCGCCGATGGTGCGCATGCAGTGGTGGATGCGGCCCGGGCCCAGGCGGCCCTGGGCGATCTCGAAGCCACGGCCCAGGCCGGCGATCACGTTCTCCTTGGGCACACGCACGTTGTCAAACACCACCTCGCCGTGGCCAAAGGGCTCGTCGTAGGTGCCGAAAGCAGGCAGCATGCGCTGGATCTTCACGCCCGGGGTGTTCAGCGGCACCAGGATCATCGAGTGGCGTGCGTGGCGATCGGCATCCGGATCCGTCAGACCCATGAAGATCAGCACCTGGCAGTGCGGGTGCCCGATGCCGGAGCTGAACCATTTGCGGCCGTTGATGACGATGTCGTCGCCCTCGGGCACGGCGGTGGCCTGCATGTTGGTGGCGTCGCTGGAGGCCACGGCGGGCTCGGTCATGCAGAAGGCCGAGCGGATCTTGCCTTCGAGCAACGGCGTGAGCCAGCGGTCCTGCTGCGCGGCGGTGCCGTACATGTGCAGCACCTCCATGTTGCCGGTGTCGGGCGCGTTGCAGTTGAAGACCTCGGCTGCCATCAGCGAATGGCCCATCAGCTCAGCCAGCGCGGCGTATTCCACCACTTTCAAGCCCGCACCGTGGTGCGGATCGGGCAGGAACAGGTTCCACAGGCCGGCGGCGCGGGCCTTGGCCTTGAGGTCCTCCATGATCGCGGGCTGGCGCCACTGACGCCAGTCTGCGCCGCCGGTCAACTGGGCGTGGTAGGCCTCTTCCGCCGGGGTGATGTGGTCGCGCATGAAGGCGCTGACGCGTTCGATGTATTCCTGAGCGCGGGGCGAGTGGCCGAAGTCCATGGCAAGTCTCCAGGGGTGGTGTGTTGTGCGCGAAAGTTTAGGAACCGGCTTGAGATGAATCAAATGAATTGTTTGAATTCATCTATATTCACCAGGTGAATCTAAGCAAGCTGGACCTGAACCTCTTTCTGGTGTTCGATGCCATCCATCAGGAGGCCTCGCTCACCGCCGCCGCGCGCACGCTCAACCTGAGCCAACCGGCCGTGAGCCACGCGCTGGCCCGCCTGCGCGAGCACCTGGGCGACCCGCTGTTCACCCGCCAGGGCGGGCGGATGCTGCCGACACCCTACGCCCGTGCCCTGGCGCCGTGCGTGCAGCAGGCCTTGGCCACGTTGCAAGGTGGGTTGAGCGCCTCGCCCCAGGCCTTCCAGCCAGCGCGCTCGGACCGCATCTTCACCATCGGCATGCCCGACATCCTGGAATCGCTCACGCTGCCCACGCTGATGACGCAACTGCGCGAGCAGGCCCCCGGCGTAAGCGTGCACAGCGTGCGCGTGGAGCGCCACGAAATGGCCGACATGCTGCGCCTTGGCCGTGTGGACGTGGTGGTGGACATCGCCCTGCCGGTGGACGCCGAGGTGATGCACACCCGCCTGATCCTGGACAGGCTGGTGGTGGTGGCACGCGCCGACCACCCTGCCCTGCGGGATTCGCCCATGAAACTGGACACCTACCTGGCGGCCTCGCACGTGCTGGTGTCGGCGCGCCGCCAGGGCATGGGGCTGGAGGATTACGAACTGAGCCGGCAAGGACTGCGCCGCCAGGTGGGGCTGCGCTGCCGCCATTTCTTCACAGCCTGCCGCGTGGTGAGCCAGACCGACATGCTATTGACCATGGCTGAGCACTACGGCCGTATCGCCAACCAGCACTTCGACAACCGTCTGCACCCCTTCCCGCTCACGCCGCCCCAGCTGGACGCGCACCTGTACTGGCACGCACACATGGATGCCGACCCGACCAACCGCTGGTTTCGCCAGCAGGTGATCAAAGCCGTTCAGGATGAATTGAAGCGCGCTACCGATTGAACCGAGCGGCGCGCGCATGCCGCGCGCAAAAGATCAATCAGCGCGTACGCACCGCTGCCTTGGGGCGGAATGCCGCGCACACCGCCGGATCCGTGTCGATCCAAGGGCCGCCGATCAGGTCGATGCAGTAGGGCACGGCGGCAAAGATGCCGGGCACCACCGACGCGCCCTGCCCGTCCTTGAGCCCTTCCAGCGTCTCCGCGATGGACTTGGGCTGGCCAGGCAGGTTCAGGATCAGCGCCTGCTTGCGGATCACGGCCGTCTGGCGCGACAGGATCGCCGTGGGCACGAAGCGCAGGCTGATCTGGCGCATCTGCTCGCCAAAACCGGGCATTTCCTTGTCGGCGATGTCCAACGTGGCGTCTGGGGTGACGTCACGCAGCGCGGGGCCGGTGCCGCCGGTGGTCAGCACCAGGTCGCAGTGCTCATCGTCCACCAGGGCCTGCAGGGTGGAGGCGATCACTGCGCGCTCATCAGGGATCAGGCGCGGCACCCACTCGATGGGATTGCGCACGGCGCGGCCCAGCCATTCCTGCAGGGCCGGCAAGCCCTTGTCCACATAGACGCCGGTGCTGGCGCGATCGCTCACGGAGACCACGCCGATGCGCACGGACTCCAGCGGGCGCTGATCCGGCGGCGTGCTGCTCATCGGTCGTCGTCCTCGTCATCCTCTTGCGCCACATCGGCCTGCGGCGCGCTGGCCAAATCCTGGGCCTCCAGCACCTTTTTGATGTACTGGAACAGCTCGCGGTAAGCCCGGCCATTACGCTGCTCGGGTGCCGCGGCCGCGTCCTTGCGCGCATTGCGGATCAGCGCGCGCAACTGCTGCAGATCGGTGTCGGGAAACTCCGCCACCCACTGGGTCAGCATGTCCTTGTCTTCGCGAAGCAGGTCGGCGCGCCAGCGCTCGGCCTGGTGCAGGGCCAGCGCGTTCTGGGCATGGCCCAGCTGGAACGTGGCCACGGCTTCGCGCAGCGGCTCGGCATCGACCGCGCGCAGCACCTTGCCGATGTACTGCAGTTGGCGGCGCTTGCCTTCAAAGGAGCGCGTGCGCTTGTAGTCGTCCAGCGCATCGCGCAGGCGCTCGGGCATGTCGATGGCCTTCAGGCGCGCATCGGGCATGGCCAGCAGTTGCTCGCCCAGATCCTGCAGCTCGTGCATGGCCCGCTTGAGCATGCTTTTGCTGGGCGGGCGATCGTCCGGGACGTCGCCCTCGGGCTCAAAACCCTGCTTGGGGTGGGAATGGTTCGAATTCATGTCCTCGCTATGATACGGGGGCCTACATCGACACACCACAACATGGCCGTCAAACAACCCAAGTCCGCCGCCTCCAAACCCAGCAACGGCTTTTCCTACAGCCGCGAGCAATTCCAGTCGCTGATCGAAGACACGCTCGCCCTGGCCCGCAAGGTGGGCGCCACGGACGCCGGCGCCGAGGTCTCCGAAGGCGTGGGCCTGTCGGTGTCCGTGCGCAAGGGCAAGCTCGAGAACGTCGAGCGCAACCGCGACAAATCCATCGGTGTCACGGTTTACCTGGGCCAGCGCCGCGGCAACGCCAGCACCTCCGATTTCTCGCCCGCCTCGCTGGAGCAGACGGTGCGTGCCGCCTACGACATCGCCCGCTTCACCGCCGAAGACCCCGTCGCAGGCCTGCCCGATGTGGAAGACCTGGCCCTGGGCAAGGCCGCCACCCGGGATCTGGACCTCTTCCACCCGTGGAAGGTCGATGCCGACAAGGCGGCCGAGTTGGCCCGCCGTGCCGAGGCCGCCGCCCTGGCCGTGGACCGCCGCATCACCAACTCCGAAGGCGCCAGCGTCTCGGCACAGCAATCGCACTTCTTCGCCGGCAACACGCGCGGCTTCCGGGGCGGCTACGCCAGCTCGCGCCACTCGCTGTCGGTCTCGCCCATCGCCGGGCGCGGCAACGACATGCAGCGCGACTTCTGGTACACCTCCGAGCGCGACGCCCGTGACATGGCCAGGCCCGAGATCGTGGGCCGCTACGCCGCCGAACGCGCGCTCTCGCGCTTGAAATCCCGCAAGATCGCCACCTGCGAAGTGCCGGTGCTGTTCGAGAACACCCTGGCCGCCGGCCTGCTGGGCGCCTACGTGCAGGCCACCAGCGGTGGCGCGCTGTACCGCAAGGCCACCTTCCTGCTCGACAGCCTGGGCAAGCCCATCTTCCCCAAGCACATTGATGTTCTGGAAGATCCGCACATCCTCAAGGGCAAGGGCAGCGCCCCTTTCGACGACGAAGGCGTGCTCACGCGCAAGCGCAGCATCGTCAAGGCCGGCGTCACGCAGACCTACTTCCTGTCGAGCTACTCGGCGCGCAAACTGGGCATGAAGACCACCGGCCATGCTGGCGGCTCGCAGAACCTCACGCTCAAGAGCAAGCTCACCCGTGCCGGTGACGACCTGCCCGCCATGCTCAAAAAGCTGGGCACCGGCCTGTTCGTGACCGAGCTGATGGGCCAGGGCGTGAACTATGTGACGGGTGACTACTCGCGCGGCGCGGCCGGCTACTGGGTCGAGAACGGCGAGATCGCCTTCCCCGTGCAGGAGATCACCATCGCCGGCCACCTGGGCGAGATGTTCCAGCAGATCGTGGCCGTGGGCGCCGATGCCTACACCTACGGCAGCAAGACGATCGGCTCCATCCTGCTCGAGAAGATGAAGATCGCCGGTCACTGAACCGGGCATCGTTGAACACGCCATGGCCGCGCGGGTAAGTCCTGCCCCCGTGGCGCTGAACGCGCGCCAATCCGCCTCCTAGAATCGGACACGCCAGCCCCAGCCGGACAGGCCACGGGGCTGCGCCAACGATTCGAACAACACCCCGCAACGGACCTCAGGAGGCCGCGCCATGCAACGTCGTTCATTCATCCACCAGGCCGGTCTGGCCGGCATCCTCGCCGCCGGCAGCGCACCCGCCATCGTGCACGCGCAGACCGCGCTGCGCTGGCGCCTCGCCTCCAGCTTCCCCAAGTCGCTCGACACCATCTACGGCACGGCCGAGGTCTTCGCCAAGAAGATCCATGAGATGTCCGGCGGCAAGTTCCAGATCTCGGTGCACGCGGGTGGCGAGCTAATGCCCCCCTTCGGCGTGGTCGATGGCGTCAAGAACCGCACGGTCGAGATGGCGCACACGGCGCCTTACTATTTTGTCGGCAAGGACGAGACCTTCGCCCTGGGCAGCGCCATCCCCTTCGGCCTGAACGCCCGCCAGATGAGCGCCTGGATGTTCGAGGGCAATGGATTGAAGCTGATGCGCGAGTTCTACGCGCAGTACGACATCATCAACTTCCCTGGCGGCAACACCGGCGCCCAGATGGGCGGCTGGTTCCGCAAGCCCATCAAGAGCCTGGACGACATGAAGGGCTTGAAGATGCGCATCGGCGGCTTCGCCGGCAAGGTGATCGAGCGCCTGGGCTCCGTGCCGCAGAACCTGCCCGGTGGCGAGATCTACCAGGCGCTTGAAAAAGGCACCATCGATGCGGCCGAATGGGTCGGCCCCTACGATGACCACAAGCTGGGCTTCAACAAGGTGGCGCCCTACTACCACTTCCCCGGCTGGTGGGAAGGTGGCCCGCAGCTCGACTTCTACATCAACCAGAAGGCCTACGACAGCCTGACGCCCGAGTACAAGGCCATGGTGGAAGCCGCATCGGGCCTGGCCCACGCCGAGATGCAGGCCCGCTACGACGCCCGCAACCCGATAGCCCTCAAGCAACTGGTGGCCGCCAAGACCCAGCTGGTGCAGTTCCCCAAGACGGTGATGGACGCCGCCTTCAAGGTCTCCATGGAGATCTACGAAGAGCTCAACGCCAAGAACCCCAACTGGAAGAAGATCTACCCCGATCTGGCCAAATTCCGCGCTGACCAGAACATGTGGTTCCGCTTCACCGAGGCCACCTTCGACCGGTACATGCAGAGCGCCAAGCTCTGAGCAACCGCGCTGTATGAACTGCTTGAGGGCCCCTGCTGGGGCCTTCTTCATGGTGCGGCGCTGGCGCCAGGCGCTTGGTCCACAATAGGGCTCAAGGTGCCCACTTGGTTTGTGGCACCCCTAGCCCTCTTACACCCCATGCGCCGCCCCGACGAGCCGACGCCTCCAGACACCTCGCCGGCACCTGAGCCATCGTCGCCCTCCTCGCTGTCCAACCGCGCCTGGCGCGCGCTGGGCGCGGCCTCGATCGCCATCGGGGTGGCCAACGCCTTCATCCCACTGCTGCCCACCACCATCTTCCTGCTGATCGGGGTGTGGGCCTATGGCAAGGGCGATCCGGTGATGCGCCGCAAGCTGCTGGAGCACCCACGCTTCGGCCCCGGGCTACGGCGTTGGGTGGAGCACCGCCAGATCAGCCGCCGCGGCAAATGGGCCGCTTGCCTGGGGATTGCCGCCAGCGCGGCCATCACCGCGGCCCTGGTAGGCATGAAGCCCGTGACCTGGTTGGTCGATGCCGGCCTGGTCGTGCTGATCATCTACCTGGCCACCCGCAAGGAGCCGCCGGCCGACAGCGACGGTGCGCTCAAGGAGCGGTGACAGGGGCCATGGCGGGATCCGTGACTGCAGGCAGCGTTGGCTCGCCCCCCTCGGCTTCGCCAGGCACGGGCACCTCAGGCGCAGACACATCAGGCATCGCCGGCGCAGCATCCATCCCCGTGTCCTCGATCTGCATCTCGATGTGCACGTCGTCGAGGTTCACGTCAGGCCCCTTGTCCAGCCAGTAGGTGACCGACTCCGGCCAGAAGATCACGATGGCCACCAACAGCAGCTGCATGCCCACCCAGGGGATCGCGCCCAGGTAGATGTCACGCGAAGCCACGGGCCGGCTGATGGCGCCGTTCTTGTGCACCTGATCCGCCACCCCGCGCAGGTAGAACAGCGCGAAGCCGAAGGGCGGGTGCATGAAGCTGGTCTGCATGTTCACGCACAGGAGCACCCCGAACCACACCAAGTCGATTCCCAGCTTCTCGGCCACCGGTGCCAGCAATGGCACGATGATGAAGGCGATCTCGAAGAAATCCAGGAAAAACGCCAGGAAGAACACGAAGATGTTCACAGCGATCAGGAAACCGATCGGCCCGCCCGGCAGATCACCCAGCAGGTGCTCGATCCACACATTGCCGTCCACGCCCTGGAACACCAGCGAGAACACGCTGGAGCCCAGCAGGATGAAGATCACCATCACCGTCACGCGCACGGTGGAATCCATGGCCTGCCACAGCAGCCGCCCGCTCAGGCGGCCATGCAGGCCGGCCAGCGCCACGGCACCCAGCGCGCCCAGAGCGCCGGCCTCAGTCGGCGTGGCGATGCCCATGAACAGCGTGCCCAGCACCAGGAAGATCAGCACGATGGAGGGCAGCATGCCCCACAGCACGCGCTTGAGCAACGCCGCGCCCTGGAGGGTGCGCGCCTCGGGCGGAAGCGGTGGCACCCACTGCGGCCGCATCACCGCCACGGCCAGCGTGAACAGCAGGAAGATGGCCGTCTGCATCAGCGAGGGGCCGATGGCGCCCAGGTACATGTCGCCCACCGAGCGCCCGAGCTGATCGGCCAGCACCACCAGCACCAGCGAGGGCGGGATCAGCTGCGTGATCGTGCCCGAGGCGGCGATCACGCCCGTGGCATAGCGCATGTTGTAGCCATAGCGCATCATCACCGGCAGCGAGATCACACCCATGGCGATCACGCTGGCGGCCACCGTGCCGGTGATGGCGCCCAGAATCGCGCCGACCACGATGACGGCAAAGCCCAGCCCACCCGGCACGCGGCCGAACAGCTGCCCCGTGCCTTCCAGCAGATCCTCGGCCAGGCCGCAGCGCTCCAGCACCGTGCCCATGAAGGTGAAGAAGGGGATGGCCAGCAGCAGCTCGTTGGAGATGACGCCGTAGAGCTTGAGCGGCAGGTTGCCCATGAAGGCTTCCGGGAAGAAGCCCTGCGACACCGCGAAGTAGCCGACGCCCAAGCCCAGCCCCGCCAGCGAGAACGCCACCGGAAAACCCAGCAGCATCACGATGATGAGGCCGGCGAACATCAGCGGCGCCATGTACTCCATGGCGATCATTGCATCGGCCTCTCGTACTGGGTCTGCATGTCGTAGGTGCCGCGCAGATACCCCAGGCGCTTGAAGAACTCCGCCAGCCCCTGCAGGGCCAGCAGCGCAAAGCCCAGCGGGATCACGGCCTTGACCGGCCAGCGCAGCAGGCCGCCGGCACTGGCCGAATACTCATGCTGGCGCCAGGCGTCCAGCGCGAAGGGCCACGACAGGTGCATCACCACAGCACAGACCGGCAGCAGCACCAGCCCGAAGCCCAGCAGATCGATCAAGGCCTTGGTGCGCGGCGCCCGGCCGCCATAGATCACATCCACCCGCACGTGCTCGTTCAGGCGCAGCAGCATGGGCGCGCCCGCGAACACGGCGAGCGCGAACAGGTACCACTGCGCTTCCAGCCAGGCGTTCGAGCCCAGGCTGAAGCAGTAGCGGATCACGGCGTTGCCGGCACTGATCACACAGGCGGCCAGCAGCGCCCAAGCCGCCAGCACGCCCAGCCAGTGCGACACCCCATCCATCAGGCGGATGTAGGCGCGCATGTCACTCGTCGAGAGCGATGGCCTGGTGGTAGAGCTTGGTGGAGCGGGCGCCGCTGCGGCAGAACATCAGCAGCGGACGCGGCAGATCCTTGAGCAGGGCCGCGCACTGGGCGATCTCTTCGGGCGACTGGTAGCCGCCCTGCACGGGCAGGTAGGCGTACTGCAGGCCCGCCGCCTTGGCGGCGGCTTCGATCGCCTCGTTGGTGGGCTGATCAGGGCCGCCTTCCATGTCGGGGCGGTTGTTGATCACGGCCTTGAAGCCGGCCTCAGCGGCCGAGGCCATGGCCTCGGGCGACAGTTGCGGCGCGGCGTAGACGTCTTCAGCGATGGGCTGCAGCGAAACGGACTGACTCATGTGCGTGCTCCTCTTGGTCTGCTCTTGATCTGGCTCTCTTGGGAGGATAAGGGCTCAGCCGGCCAGCGCGGCCTTCACGGCGGCGGAGACCTGGCCCATGTCGGCCTGACCGGCCAGACGCTGCTTGACCACGCCCATCACCTTGCCCATGTCGCCAGGGCCCGAAGCACCCAGCTCGACCACGATGGCCTTGACGGCGGCAGCGGTTTCCTCGGCGCTCAGGCGCTTGGGCAGGTAGGCCTCCAGCACCACGATCTCGGATTTTTCCTTGTCGGCCAGATCCTGGCGGCCACCGGCCTCATATTGCTGGGCCGCATCCTTGCGCTGCTTGATCAGCTTGTCGACGATGGCCACGATCAGGGTGTCGTCCAGCTCCACGCGCTCGTCGACTTCCTTTTGCTTCATGGCGGCCAGCAGCATGCGGATGGTGCCCAGGCGCTCGGCTTCCTTGGCACGCATGGCGGCCTTCATGTCGTCGGTGATGCGTTCTTTGAGGCTCATGGTGTTCGTGTTCTTGAAGAATCAGGCAGAGAAAAAGCAAAAGCCCGCATGGGCGTCCCCGCGCGGGCTTGTCGGCAAGTCAGCGCGCCGTGTCAGGCGCATTGTGACCGCAGAAGCGACCGATATCGATCAGTACAGCTTCTTGGGCAGCTGCATGCTGCGCACGCGCTTGTAGTGGCGCTTGACGGCGGCAGCCTTCTTGCGCTTGCGCTCGGCGGTGGGCTTCTCGTAGAACTCGCGGGCGCGCAGTTCGGTCAGCAGACCCAGCTTTTCGATGGTGCGCTTGAAGCGGCGCAGGGCGACGTCGAACGGCTCGTTCTCTTTGACACGGATGGTCGTCATTACAAAATCACTTTCAGATGAATGCATTCACGGGGCTGGGATCATGGCCACCAACGGCACCACTCGGGTCGATCGCACAGGCCTCCGGGCCGGGCCCGTTCCCTGTTTCCGCTTCCGGTTAGGCGGAAGGAAACGGGTTTGCCCTATGGGGTGTGCACGATGTTCATCGAGCCGCGCCGCAGGTGGACTTCTTTGCAAAGCATGATCCGAAATTGAGCGAATCAATGCAGCCCCACCAGCGAAGCCTTGGATTCTACTGCGAAATTACTGGAATTCCAACCCTGGTCAGGGTTTCAATTCGTTCAAACGCTCGATTCCCTGGTTTTGGGAATATGCCTCGATGCTGGAAGCCTCGGGCAAAACAGGGTTTCCGCCCTCGTTGGCGGGCTTCGCGGGGAGCTTGCCGACCAGCTCCGCCAGCGGAGCGAGCACAAAGGCGCGCTCGTGCATGCGGGGGTGCGGCAGGGTCAGATCGGGGCGGCCCAGCACCACACCGCCGAACCACAGCAGATCCAGATCCAGGGTGCGGGGGGCGTTCCGGTAGGGGCGCTCACGGTCGTGCGCGCGCTCAATGCCCTGCAGCACACCCAGCAACTCGCGCGGTCCCAGGGAGGTCTGCAAGGCCACCACGGCATTGAGGAAATCCGGGCCGGTGGCATCCACGGGCTTGGTGCGGTACAGCGACGAGGCGCCCTCCACGCGGGTCGATGGCGCGGCGTCCAGGCGAGCCAGCGCATCCTGAAAGGTCGCCACCACATCGCCCAGATTGCCGCCCAGGCCCACGTAGGCCCGAAAGCCGGGCAGTTGCTCGCTCATTCGCCCGCGGCCTCGCTGCGGCCACCACCACCCTCGCCTGCCGGCTTGCGGCGACGACGGCGGCGCTTCTTGGCCGGGGCATCGCCTGAAGGGCCAGCATCACCGCCATCGGCGGATTGGCTGCCACGGCTCTGGCGCTTGGCGATCTCCTGCTCACGGGCCACTTCCATCAGGTGGCGGCGCTCGTGGTTGTCACCCAGCGAGAAGGCTTCCCACCAGTCGGCCAGCTCGGCATCGATCTCGCCGACCTGGGCGCGCAGGCGCAGGAAGTCGAAACCGGCGCGGAAACGCGGCTGCTCGACCAGCGAGAGCGGGCCACTGCCAATGCGGCGCTCGAAGCGCGGCTGCATGGTCCAGATCTCACGCATGTCGGCGGCCAGCTTGCCGCGGCCGGAGATGTCGCCGATGCGGGCGTCGAACACCGAATCGGTGGCTTGCTGCAGGGCCGGGAAGTTGTGCTCGCCCTGGGCCAGGTTGCGTTTCCACTGGGCCAGCACGTCGTGCCACAGCAGGCAGGCCAGCAGGAAGCTGGGGGCCACGGGCTTGTCTTCGCCCACGCGGCGGTCGGTGTCGGCCAGGGCCAGGTCGATGAAGCGGGCGCGGTCCGGGTGGTGCTGGCGCGAGGTGTCGAATACGGCATCGAGCACCGGGAAGATACCGCGATCAAGACCTTGCTTGCGCAGCTCGTCGAGCGAGGCGCGGGCATGGCCGGTCTGCAGCAGCTTGATCATCTCGTCGAACAGGCGCGACTGCGGCACGTTGCTCAGCAACTGGGCCATGGCCTGCAGGGGCTCGCGCGTCTTGGGCTCGATCTCGAAGCCCAGCTTGGCCGCGAAGCGCACCACGCGGATGATGCGGACGGGATCTTCGCGGTAGCGCACATCGGGCACGCCGATCATGCGCAGCACGCGCTTCTTGGCGTCCTTGATGCCACCGTGGTAGTCCACCACCACACCCGAGGTCGGGTCGTAGTACATGGCGTTGATGGTGAAGTCGCGGCGGGCGGCGTCCTGGTCCTGCGGGCCCCAGACGTTGTCGCGCAGCACGCGGCCGCTGGCGTCCACCACGTGGGATTTGTCGGCCAGTTCCTTCTTCGAGGTTTTCTCGTTGCCGGCGACCTGCTCGGCCTCGGTAGCATCCAGGTAGGCGCGGAAGGTGGAGACCTCGATCACCTCATGCTCGCGCCCACGGCCGTAGACCACGTGCACGATGCGGAAGCGCCGGCCGATGATGAAAGCGCGGCGGAACAGGCCCTTGACCTGCTCGGGCGTGGCGTTGGTGGCCACGTCGAAGTCCTTGGGGCGCAGGCCCAGCAGCAGGTCGCGCACGGCGCCGCCGACGATGTAGGCCTCGTAGCCGGCATCCTGCAGCGTCTTGACGACCTTGATGGCGCGCTCGTCGACCAGGTTGGGGTCGATGCCGTGTTCGCTCTGGGGCACATCGACGCGCTTGCCGGTCGGGATGCGCGGCTTGGCGCCCGCTTTGCCGGACGAGGCGCGCGGCTTGGCAGGCGCCTTGCGCAGGATTTTGTCAATCAGACTCTTGATCATGAAAAAAGGTACAACAGGCGCCAACCACGGGTTTGGGCCTCGGCCTCGAGGGCCGGGCTCGGGTTGGTCGCCACCGGGTCCGTGGCCCGGTACAGCAGGGGGAGGTCGTTGGGCGAGTCGCTGTAGAAGCTGACGCGCTCGAAATCGCCGAACGACAGGCCGCGTTGCGCGAGCCAGTCGTCCACCCGCGTGATTTTGCCTTCTCTGAAGGACGGCACGCCATCAATTTCGCCGGTGACCCGCCCTTGGGCGTCCCGCACGAGCTTCACGGCGATCAGATCCGGCACGCCGAAGGCCTCTGCGATGGGCTGGGTGACGAACTCGTTGGTGGCCGTGACGATGGCCACCAGATCGCCTTTGGCCTGGTGCTGGCGGACCAGCTCCAGCGCCTGCGGCTTCAGGGCCGGGCGGATCACATCGTCCATGAAACGGTCCTGCAGGGCGCGCTGTTCCTCGGGATCCAGGTCGCGCCACACGCTGGTGGTGAAGGCGATGTAGTCGTCCAGCACCAGGGTGCCGTCAACGTACTGCTGGTAAAAAGCGTCGTTGCGGGCACGGTGCGTCACTGGATCGGCCAGGCCGACGCGGACGAGAAATTCGCCGAACTCGTGGTCGGAATCCAGCGGCAGCAAAGTGTGGTCAAGATCAAACAGGCAGAGGTTCATTCGGTCTCCTGCGCCAGCATCTGTTTGAGCAAGGGCACGGTCACGAGCCGCTGCTCCGCCAGCGCGAAGCGGTCCAGCCGCTCCAGCAAATCCATCAAAAAGCCCAGGTCACGGCTGAAATGCGTGAGCAGGTAGGGCAGCACGCCTTCGGCCAGGCGCACGCCGCGGCGCTTGGCTTCCTTGGTCAGCACCAGCCGCACGCCCTCTTCACCCAGGGGCTGCACGCCGAAGATCAGCCCCCAGCCCAGGCGCGTGCGCAGGTCATCACGCACGTTCAGGTCCACCGGGGGCACGCGGCCGCCGGCCACGATGGCCATGCTCATGCCGCCTTGCCCGCCTGCCGCTTCGCGCTGGGCCGTGGCCGCAGCGTTCTCGATGAAGAGGTTGAAGGCCCAGTGCTGCTGGGGCGCATCCAGCGATTCGCAGTCGTCCATCAGCACCAGGGTGGGCGCCTCGGGCTGCGCCGAATCCCAGGACTGAAAGCCCTGCCGGTCCAGCCAGAGCACGTGCCAACCCAGAGCCAGGGCCTGGCCGGCCAGGCCACGCAGCAGGTGCGTCTTGCCGCAGCCGGCCGGCCCCCAGAGGTAAGCGGGCGTGCCGGGCTGGGCGCTGTCAGGCCAGGCCATTAGCCAAGCCAGCAGTTCCTCATTGCCCTCCGGCACGAACTGCTCCAGGCCAGCAGGCACCACCGGCTCGAAATCCAGGGGCAACTGGCGCATGCCGCCCGCAGGCACGAGCGCATGCTGCAGCGGAGACATCTGCGCTGGCTCCAGCAACAAGGTCATGGACGGGCCCCAGGGGCCTCATCCCGTGGCGCGGCAGGCGCATCGGCCAGGGCTGCGGCGGCTTCGGCCTCGACCACTGGGGCCGCGCGAAACAGGCCGCTGCTGCGGTACATCGCCACCAAGCGACGCAACACCACCATCAGCAAGGCGCTCACGGGCAGGGCCATGAGGATGCCGACGAAGCCTAGCCACTGCCCGAAGAGCATCAGCACGAAAATCACGCCCACAGGGTGCAGCCCGATGCGTTCCCCCACCAGGCGCGGCGTGAGGAAGAAGCTCTCGATGAACTGGCCCAGGCCGTACACCACGCCCACGGCCATCAGAGGCCACCACAGGCCGCTGCCGCCCGGGTCGGCCGCGAACTGCAGCAAGCCCGAGAACAAGGCCAGGATCAGCCCCAGGCCAAAGCCCAGGTAGGGGATGAACACCGCCAGCCCCGTGAACACGCCGATGGGCAACGCCAGGTTGAAGCCGAACAGCATCAAGCCCACGCTGTAGTAGGCCGCCAGGATCAGCATCACCAGGAGTTGGCCGCGCAGGTAGCCACCCAGCACGTCATCGGCCTCATGCAGAAAGCTGTCGATCGGACCGACCCAGCGTGGCGGCACCATGGCCCGGGCACGCGGTATCAGCGAGCCCCAGTCCATCAGCCAGTAGAACGCCAGCATGGGCACCAGCACAGCCAGGCCCGTCACGGTCAGCAGCAGGCTCCCGCCCATGCGCAGTGAGCTGAGCAAGGTGCCAGCCCATTGTTCGCCATGGGTGTTGAACTGCTTGACAACCCAGGGGTGCAGGTCGCTGAGCTCCTGCGGTACACGCACCCCCGCCTGTTCGAGCCACGGTACCACGCCGTGCCACAACCGTGCGGCTATATCCGGCAGCTGCTGCCGCAGCATGGGGGCCAGATCGACCACGATGGGGACGAGCAGCAACACCAGCAGCAGCACCAGCAGCACGGCGGCCAGCAGGCACACGGCCGTCGAGACCATGCGGGGCAAGCCGCGCCGCGTCAGGGCCGAAACGCCCGGCTCGAGCACATAGGCC
>JBMOQM010000045.1:0-93143 GCA_049322875.1 Pseudomonadota bacterium | reverse complement strand
CGGAGGACATGAGCGGAGCCGTGCACCCCACTGCCTGCTTCGGTTTCACCGCGCGCCCCAAAAACACACAACAACCTACCACCAGCACCACTGGCCTTCAGCGAGCATCAAACCATGAGCGCCATCCTCGCCCCCGAACCGCTGGTGTCTTCTCAAGAGGCCGCCACAGCACGGCCTCACGTCACCGTCAGAGGTCTGTGCAAATCCTTCGCAGGAAAGCCGCTGTACACGGACTTCAACCTCGACCTGCCACGCGGCAAGATCGTGTCGATCTTCGGGCCCAACGGCTGCGGCAAGTCCACCTTGATGAACATGATCGCGGGCCTGATCCCGCTGGACAAGGGCGAGATCCTCTTCGACGGCAAGACGCTGAAGGAGACCAAGATCGGCTATGTGTTCCAGAACTACCGCGATGCGCTGTTCCCGTGGATCACGGCGCGTGACAACATCGCCTATCCGCTGCGCCGCCAGGGCATGAAGGAGGCCGAGGTCCAGGCCCGCGTCGACGAGCTGATCAAGCTGTTCGAGATCCGCTTCGACCTGGCGCGCTACCCGTACGAGCTCTCCGGCGGCCAGCAGCAGACGGTGTGCATCATGCGCGCCCTGGCCCCCAGCCCCGAGGTGATGTTCCTGGACGAGCCCTTCTCCGCGCTGGATTTCGAGATGACGCTGTTCATCCGCGAGAAGCTGCAAGAGGCGCACGTGACCACGGGCGTGACCATGGTGATCGTCTCGCACGATCTGGAAGACGCCGTGTTCCTGGCCGACGAGATCCTGCTGCTCACGCGCCGGCCCACCAGCATCGCCGAGATCGTGCCTTTCACGCTGGCGCGCCCGCGCGTGCCCGAGACCATGTCCGATCCGGAGTTCGTGCGCGTGAAGGCGCGCACGCTCGAAGTCTTCCGGCGCGAGATGAAAGCCTGAGAAGGAGTTCAGCATGACGGCCCCGCTCGATCCAGTCCCCCCGAAAACAGGCGCCCTGGCCCTGTCCACCTACCAGCTCACCAAGCGCTTTGGCAGCTTCACCGCGCTGGACGCCGTCTCCATCGACGTGCGCCCCGGCACCGTGCATGCGCTGCTGGGCGAGAACGGCGCGGGCAAGAGCACGCTGGTCAAGGCCGTGGTCGGCTACCACCAGGCCGAAGAGGGCTCGGTGCTGATCGACGGCCGCGAGCACGCCATCACCTCGCCGGTGGTGGCGCGCAACCTGGGCATCGGCATGGTCTACCAGCACTTCACCGTGGTGCCCGGCATGACGGTGGCCGAGAATCTGCTGCTGGCGCGCGGCACGCTGCCGGCCATCGTGCCCTGGCACCAGGTGCGCGAAGAGCTGGTGCGGTTCATGGCGACCACGCCTTTCAAGCTCGATCTGGATGCGCGCCCGATGGACCTGTCCGCCGGCGAAAAGCAGAAGCTGGAGATCCTCAAGCAGCTCTACCTCAAGCCGCGCCTGCTGATCCTGGACGAGCCCACCTCGGTGCTGACCCCGCAGGAGGCCGACGAGGTGCTGGGCTTGCTGCGCGACCGTGCGCATGCGGGCGAGACCTCCATCATCATGATCACGCACAAGTTCCGCGAAGTGATGGACGTGGCCGACGACGTGAGCGTGCTGCGCCGTGGCGCGCTGATGACCAGCGTGCGCGTGGCGGACACCACGCCGGCCGAACTGGCCGCCGCGATGGTGGGCGAGGCCAGCGCGGCCAAGGCCGACACGGTGCCGCAAGCCGCAACCCACGAATCCCCCGCGATGGCCGAGGTGCTGGACGACAGCGGCGCCACGCATGCCGAGGCCACGCCCACGCACGAGGTGCCCGCAGGCCCCGCCGTGCTGCGCGTGAACAAGCTGTGCGTGGGCGGTGACCGCGGCGAGCGCGCCGTGCATGACCTGAGCCTGGAGGTGCGCAAGGGCGAGATCCTGGGCATCGCCGGCGTGTCGGGCAATGGCCAGCGCGAACTGATGGAATCGCTCGTCGGTCAGCGCGAACGCGAATCCGGCGAGGTGCACATCGGCAGCGAACGCTACCTGGCCAAACGTGCGCAGAACCAGCGCCTGAACGTGCGCAGCCTGCCCGAAGAGCCGCTGCGCAACGCCTGCGTGGGCGACCTGAGCGTGGCGCTCAACATGGGCCTGCGCCGCTTCGACCAGGCGCCCGTGTCCCGCCTGGGCTGGATGAGCCCGAGCGTGTTGCGCGACAGCGCGCGCCGCCTGATCGCCGAATACCGCGTGAAGACGCAGGGCGAGAACGCGCCGATCAAGTCGCTCTCCGGCGGCAACGTGCAGCGTGCCGTGCTGGCCCGCGAACTCGAAGGCCAGGTCGATGTGCTGCTGGTGTCCAACCCCGTGTTCGGGCTGGACTTCGCCGCCGTGGCCGAGATCCACGCCCGCATCCGCAAGGTGCGCGATGCCGGCGGCGCCGTGCTGCTGGTCAGCGAGGATCTGGACGAGCTGCTCAAGCTGGCCGACCGCATCGTGGTGATGAGCGAAGGCCGCCTGGTGCACGAGTGCCAGGCCAAGGGCGCCGACCGCCGTGTGCTGGGCGCCTTCATGGCGGGCGGCCACCACGACGATCACACCGCGCCGGCAGAACCTGCCTCCCCAGCCGTGAAGCCTTCGGTCGAGGAGGCCGCCGCATGAACGCCGAACTCGCGACCACCCAAATGCTGCTCAAGCCACGCACCGTGGCCGCCCAGCCCTTCGACTACCCCTTCGCCATCGGCAAGACGGCGCTGGTCATCATCGACATGCAGCGCGATTTCGTCGAGCCCGGCGGCTTCGGTGAAACCCTGGGCAACGATGTGTCGTTGCTGCAGGCCATCGTGCCGACGGTACGGCGTGTGCTCGACGCCTGGCGCGCCGTCGGAGGCTTCGTTGTGCACACGCGTGAATCGCACGCGGCCGACCTGTCCGACTGCCCGCCGGCCAAGCGCCTGCGCGGTGCGCCCACCCTGCGCATTGGCGATGAGGGCCCCATGGGCCGCATCCTGATCGCCGGCGAGCCCGGCAACGCCATCATCGACGAGCTGGCACCCATCGAGGGCGAACTCGTCATCGACAAGCCCGGCAAAGGCGCCTTCTACGCCACGGGCCTGACGGACGAGCTCACCGCGCGCGGCATCACGCACCTGGTCGTGATGGGCGTGACCACCGAGGTCTGCGTGCAGACCACCATGCGCGAGGCCAACGACCGTGGCTACGACTGCCTGCTGGTCGAGGATGGCACCGAGAGCTACTTCCCTGCCTTCAAGGAGGCCACGCTGGCCATGATCCGTGCGCAGGGCGCCATCGTGGGCTGGACAGCCCCGGCCGATGCCTTGATCGCCGCTCTGGCCGATTGACCCGGCGCGACCCCGACGACGCTTCCCACAACACTATACGCTGATGACGACGATGCCTTCCCAAGCCGACTCCACCAAGCCCTTCACCATCGCAGCGCTGCTGGCCGCCTACCGCGAAGGCCGCACCACGCTGGCCGAGGTGCTGGCCCCCTTCATCGCGCTGGCCGGCAAGGCTGAAGCCATCGCGCCCGCCGATCCCACCTTCATCAGCCGCGCCACCGAAGCGCAGTTGCTCGACCAACTCAAGCGCCTCGAAGGTCAGTCGCCCGATACGCTGCCGCTGTTCGGCATCCCCTTCGCGGTCAAGGACAACATCGATGTGGCCGGCATGACGACCACGGCCGCCTGCCCGGCCTTCGCCTTCACGCCTGGGCGCTCGGCCACCGTGGTGCAACGCCTGATGGACGCGGGCGCCATCGTCGTCGGCAAGACCAACCTGGACCAGTTCGCCACCGGCCTGGTCGGCGCCCGCTCGCCCTACGGCGCACCATCCAGCACCTTCAGCGACAAGCATGTCAGCGGCGGCTCCAGCTCCGGCTCGGCCGTGGCCGTGGCGCGCGGCGAGGTCTGCTTCGCGCTGGGCACCGACACCGCCGGCTCGGGCCGCGTGCCCGCCGGCTTCAACAACCTGGTCGGCCTCAAGCCCACACCCGCCCTGGCGCCCACTACCGGCGTGCTGCCCGCTTGCCTCACGCTCGATTGCGTGTCCATCTTCGCGCTCACCGCAACAGATGCCGCCCGCGTGCTGGCGGTGATGGAAGGCCCCGAGGCGGGGGCACCTGTGTTCAACACCTTCACGCCGCAGCCGCCGCGCTGGCCCAGCCAGCAGACACTGCGCGTGGGCGTGCCCACCGCGCCAGAGTTCTTCGGCGACGAGGCCTATGCGTACGCCTTCGAGCAGGCCAAGGCCCTGTGGTCGGGGCTCAAGGATGCCGAAGGCCGCCCCTGGCGCGTCGAGTTCGTGCCGGTGGACCTGACGCCCTTCCTGGCCATCGCCCGCTTGCTGTACGAAGGGCCCTGGGTGGCCGAGCGCTACGCCGCCATCCGCAGCTTCATCGAGCAGCAGGCCGACGCGATGAACCCCGTGGTGCGCGGCATCGTCGAGCAAGCCCGCAAGCACGACGCGGCCCATGCCTTCGATGCGCTCTACCGCATGAAGACGCTGGCCGCGCAGACCGCGCCGGTCTGGCATACCATCGACCTGATGCTGGTGCCCACCGCGCCCACGCACCCCACGCACGAGGCCGTGGCCGCCGATCCGGTGGGCCGCAACGCGCAGCTGGGCACCTACACCAATTTCGTCAACCTGTTGGGCCTGGCCGCGCTGGCCCTGCCGGCCAGCTTGCTGCCTTCCGGCATGCCTTTCGGCATCACCCTGATCGCCCCGGGCGGCCGCGATGCCGCGCTGGCCGACGTGGGCGCCTGCTGGCAGCGCCTGCTGACCACGCTGCCGCTAGGTCACCACCTGACCAACGCCGCCGAGGTCGATCTCACCACGCCCGTCAAAGCAACCCCCGCAGCCGAGCCCGAGCTGCTGCTCGCCGTGGTCGGCGCCCACCTGCAAGGCATGCCGTTGCACACCCAGCTCACCGAGCGCCGCGCGCGCCTGGTGCAGGCCACCACCACCTCGCCGCACTACACGCTGCACGCGCTGCCCGGCACCGTGCCGCCCAAGCCCGGCCTGGCCCGCGTGGCGCCCGATGCCGACCCTGGCCACGCCATTGCGCTGGAGGTCTACGCGCTGCCCATGGCCAGCGTGGGCTCCTTCCTCGCGCTGATCCCGCCGCCGCTGGGCCTGGGCTCGGTCGAGCTGGCCGATGGCAGTTGGGTCAAGGGCTTCATCTGCGAGCCCGCCGGCCTGCAGGGTGCGGATGACATCAGCCACTTCGGCGGCTGGCGTGCCTACATGGCCGATCGCCTCAAGAACAACCAGCCCAAGGCGGCCTGACATGGACATCAAGGACATCAACCACACCGAGGTCGTCAGCGAAGTCACGGCCATCTTCCTGGACTACGAATCGGCCCTGATGGCCAACGACGTCGAGGCGCTCAACAACTTCTTCTGGGACAGCACGGCCACCACGCGCTACGGCATCGCCGACAAGCAGCTGGGCCACGCTGCCCTGGTGGCCTACCGCAAGGGCGTGCCTGCGCCCGACTTCACCCGCACGCTGCACGACGTGCGCATCACCGCCTTCGGCCCCGACATGGCGATCGCGATGTGCGAGTTCAAGCGCAGCGACACCGCCTTGCACGGTTTCCAGACACAGACCTGGGTGCGCCTGGGCTCGCAGTGGAAAATCGTCTCCGCCCATGTGAGCATGATCCCCATGCCCTCATGACCCCGCTTCAACCGCCACCATCTTGATGCCCGCATGAAGATCATCGCTCCCTCGGCGCCGTTCTCCGGCTTGCCCACTGGTTCGCCTTCGCTGGCCGACCGGGCCTATGGCCAGATCAAGCAGATGATCTTCGATTTCGTGCTGCTGCCGGGCGACCGTTTCAGCGAGAGCGATCTGGTCGATCGCCTGCAGGTCAGCCGCACGCCCTTGCGTCAGGCCCTGCAGCGCCTGCAGCGCGAAGGCTTCTTGCTGGTGTTCCCGAAAAGCGGCTGGCAGGTCGCGCCGCTGAACTTCGAGGTCTTCGACCAGCTCTACGACCTGCGCGTGCTGCTTGAAACCCACGCCATCGCCAAGCTGTGCGAGGCCGAGGAGCGCCCCGTGCTCAAGGCCCTGGCCGACACCTGGCTGGTAGCCGAGGCCGAGCGCCACCCCGTGCAGGCCATGGTCGACCGCATGGACGAAGAGTTCCACAGTGCCCTGGTGCGTGCCACCGGCAATGAGGAGATGTCCCGCGTGCACGACGACATCACCGAGCGCATCCGCATCATCCGCCGGCTGGACTTCACCAAGCCCGCGCGCGTGCAGGTGACGTATGACGAGCACGCGCGCATCATCCGCGCCATCAGCCGCCGCCGCACCGACGAGGCTCAGCGCCTGCTGCGTGCGCACATCGAGCAGAGCAAGCTGGAGGTGCGGCACATCACGCTGGACATGCTGTACCGGGCGCGGCGCGAGGCCTGAGCCCGCGCGAGACGCAGAACTTCAGAACCGTGGCAGATCCGCCAGCGCCTTGTCCAGCGTGACGGTGCGCCGCACGCCGCGCAACTCGCCGCAGCGCGCCAGCATCGGCACCGTCTTGCCCGGGTTCAGCAGCCCCTTGGGGTCGAACGCGGCCTTGAAGGCCAGCATTTGTTCGCGCTCGTCATCGCTGAACTGCACGCACATCGCATCGAGCTTTTCGATGCCCACGCCGTGCTCGCCGGTGATCGTGCCGCCCAGGTCCACCGCCGTGCGCAGGATGTCGTTGCCGAAAGCCTCGGCGCGCTGCAGTTGCCCCGTCTGGTTCGCATCGAACAGGATCAATGGATGCAGATTGCCGTCGCCCGCATGGAACACGTTCACGCAGCGCAAGCCGTGCGAGGCCTGCATCGCTTCGATGGCTTCGAGCATGGTGGCCAGTGCCTTGCGCGGGATCGACGCGTCCATGCACAGGTAATCCGCGCTGATGCGGCCCGTGGCCGGAAAGGCGTTCTTGCGGCCGCTCCAGAAACGCAGGCGCTGGGCCTCGTCCTGGCTCAGGTCGCAGCGCGTGGCGCCGGCCTGGATCAGCACCTCGCGCAAACGGGCGATCTCCTCTTCCACTTCCTCCGGTGTGCCATCACTTTCCACCAGCAGGATGGCGGCGGCCTCCAGGTCGTACCCCGCCTTGACGAAGTCTTCCACGGCCTGCGTCATCGGGCCGTCCATCATCTCCAGCCCGGCGGGGATCAGGCCGGCACCGATGATGGCGGCCACCGCGTCACCGGCCTTGCGCACGTCGTCGAAGCTGGCCAGCAGGCAGCGTGCCACCTGCGGCTTGGGCAGCAGGCGCACCGTCACCTCGGTGACCACGCCAAGCAGCCCTTCGCTGCCGATGAAGGCGGCCAGCAGGTCCAGGCCCGGCGCGTCCATGGCCTCGCTGCCCAGGGCCACCGGTTCGCCTTCAACCGTGAAGCCGCGCACGCGCAGCACGTTGTGCACCGTCAGGCCGTATTTCAGGCAGTGCACGCCGCCGGCGTTTTCGGCCACGTTGCCGCCGATGGTGCAGGCAATCTGGCTGCTCGGGTCAGGGGCGTAGTACAGCTTGTGTGGGGCAGCCGCTTCGCTGATGGCCAGGTTGCGCACACCGCACTGGGCGATGGCCGTGCGCGCCAGCGGATCGATGTGGACCACCTTGTCCAGCCGGGCCAGCGACAGCGTCACGCCATCGGCATGGGGCAGGGCGCCGCCTGACAGGCCCGTGCCTGCGCCGCGGGCCACCACAGGCACGCCCAGCGCATGGCAGGCCTTGAGCACGCTACCTACCTGTTCATGGGTTTCGGGCAAGGCCACCACCAGGGGGCGCTGCCGGTAGGCGCTCAGGCCATCGCACTCGAACGGGGTGACGGCCTCGTCGTGCCACAGCAGGCTGCGTTCGGGCAGCACCTGCCGCAAGGCCGCCAGCACGTCCTTCTGGCGTTGTACTCGAACCACGTTGATGTCCATGACGACACTGTAGCGGCATGGGGCGACCGGTGTGGTGGCCGGGTCACACGGGGATCACCGCAGAAAGCTCACAGCAGGGTGATGTCCTCGATGCGGCGCATCAGGGCGATGTCGGCTGCGTCGATCACCTGCGTGGCGCCCTGCTCGGGGAAGCGGTAGTGGCGGCCGGTGGCCGACGAACGCACGCTGAGCGAATGCGGGCCGTCGTAGCGGGCCAGGGCCTGGCGCAGCACCGGGGTGGCTGGCGTGCGCCCTGCCGATGCGGTGCGGGTGGGCGAGGCCGCCGCAGCCGAGAGCGGCGTTGGTGCAGCGGGCTGGTGAGCGCCGGGATCATTGGCGCTGTGCAGGCCTGCGAGGGGGCGCGACATCCAGCTCGTGGCTGCGGGCCGGGGCGTCACGAGGCCACCCGGAAAGGGCGGCGGTGGCGTCCAGCGCACCGCCCTGGACAGGCCGGGGGGCGATTCGTGCAGCGGATCCGTGAAGGGAATGGGCCGGCAGCGGGAAGATGAGCGAGCAATCATGGCGCAACCTCGAAGGACAAGCACAACGGTTGCGCAGTGTGGACAACTGCACAGTGTTTGCCCATCCCCATCGAGGGGCCCCCAAAAGGGGGTATCGCCTTGGCGGTTCGTGAAACCTCAGGGCTTCGGTGGTGCCTTGCGTGGGGTGCCCGGCTTCGCTGCTCGGGCCTTGCCGCTGGGGTTGGGGCGCCGGGTGGCTGGCTTGGCAGGGGCGGCTGGTGCCTCGGTGGGCGCAGGGCGCGCCGTGGCCGACATCGCCTCCTGGCCGGCCTGCACCGCCTGGGAGGCCAGGTTGGAGAACTGCTCGGTCAGGGTGCTCCACCACTGCATCGGGTTCACGCCTGGTGGCGGTGTGGGCGCGTCCGCAGAGGGGGTGTCGTCCGAACCGTCGTTGGCACCGGCGGCGGCATCTTCGCCTGCCCCTGCTGAGGCAGCTTTGGCTGCGGGAGCAGCAGATGGCGTGGGCGATACGGGTGGCGTGGCCTGCGCCTGCAGCGACTCCCGCAAGGCATCGAGCGGCACCTTCATGCCCTGCAGCGTCTGCAGGGTCATGCGCTGCACTTCCAGCGTCTGGATGGTCATGCCGATCATGCGGGCGTTCTGCTCCAGCCAGAACTGCACGGTCTTGAGATCCTGGATGCGCTTGTCCAGCTCTTCCGGATCCAGCGTGGGCATGGTCCAGGCAGCGCCCGTGCCGGCCGCGCTGCCGCCCAGGTTGGGCAGAGCGCTGGAGGCGGCTTTCATCCAATCCTGGAAAAAGCCGAGGCCGGCGGCGCTCAGCCCGGCGAAGGGATTGTTGTCCGAGGCCTGGCCTGAGGGATCGGGGCTGGAGGGACGCGTGGGCATGGTGGACTCCTGTGGCGATGCCTGGGTGAACGGGCCGCCACTGCTTCGGGCGGCCCGTGAAAGGCTCGGCCCATTGTGCCGCGAGATGCCTGGAGATGTCGGGCCATGTCGCCCGTGACGGAAGGCCCGTCGATGGCCCGCATAATCGAGTGCTTGACCATGCAACGCCGCGACTTTCTACGACTCAGCGGGCCCGTGGCCGCTGCGCTGGCCTGGCGCCAGCTGTTCGCCATCACCACCCCGGCCCAGCCTGTGCTGGAGGGCTGGACCGAGTCCGCCGATGTGTTCACCCTGGGGGTGGCCAGCGGCGAGCCTCTGCCCACCAGCGTGGTGATCTGGACACGCCTGGCGCCCAAGCCCCTGCAGCCTGATGGCGGCATGCCGCCCCAGCCCGTGCCGGTGCGCTGGGAGGTGGCGAACGATCCACGTTTCGCCCAGATCGTGCGCCAGGGCGAGGCCCTGGCCTTGCCCGGGCGCGCGCACAGCGTGCACGTCGAGGTGCAGGGCCTGGAGAGCGATCGCATCTACCACTACCGCTTCATTGCAGCGGGGCAGGCCAGCTCGGTGGGCCGCACGCGCACCGCCCCTGATCCCGAGGCCCGCGCGCAGCGCCTGCGCCTGGCGCTGGGCTCCTGCCAGCATTACGAACAGGGCTACTTCACGGCCCACCGCGACATCGCGCGCAGCGATGTGGATGCCGTGGTGTTCGTGGGCGACTACATCTACGAGACGGACACCATCGCGAGGGCCCGCCTGCGCAGGCATGTGTCCGGCCTGATGGACGACCTCAGCCTGGATCGTTTCCGGGTGCACCATGCCAGCTACAAGCTCGATGCCGACCTGCGTGCCTGCCACGAGACCCATCCCTGGCTGCTGACCTGGGACGACCACGAGGTGCGCAACGATTACGACGGCGACCATGACAACTTCGGCATGAGCACCGAGGAGCTGTTGAAGGTGCGCACCGACGGTTACCGCGCCTACTTCGAGCACCTGCCCATCTCGCCCACGCGCGCACCGGTGGGCGCCAACGCGCAGATGCACACCCGCTACAGCTGGGGCCGGCTGGCCGACATCTGGTTGCTCGATACGCGGCAGTACCGCAGCGAGCAGGCGTGCACCAGCGTTCCCAAGTCGTTCTGGCGCGACAAGATGCTTTGGCATTGCGATGCCACGGCCGCGCCCGAGCGGACAATGCTGGGCCATGAGCAGGAGCAGTGGCTGGCACGGTCACTGGCCACCAGCCGTGGCGCCTGGCGCATCATCGCGCAGAGCACGCAGATGACACCGGGCACCTTCAAGCCACCGGGTGCCGAAGCCCTGCTCTACAGCGATGGCTGGGACGCGTTCCCGGCCGCGCGCCAGCGACTGATGGCCGCCATCGCCCAGCCGCGCGTGCCCGATGTGGTCGTGCTCAGCGGTGATGTGCATCGCCATGTGGCCGGTAACCTACGGCTCAACCCCAACGATCCGCAAAGCGCCATCATTGCCAGCGAGTTCGTGACATCGTCCGTCAGCAGCAAGGCGCTCAGCGATCTCCTGCATGGTTGGATGAAGGCGAGCAACCCCGATCTGCTGTACCTGCGTGGGGATGAGCGGGGCTATGCGCTGATCGATGTGACGCCGGAGCAGATGCGCTGTGATTTCAAGGGCACCGCCCACCCGGTACGCGCGGATTCGCGCTTTCACACGCAGGCCAGCTACGTGGTCGAGCGGGGCGTGGCCGGGCCGCGGCCGGCCTGAACTGAGAAGTTGCTGGTGCAGTTCGACACCGGATCGACATCACGATAGATGCAGGCATGGGAGCGACATGTTCAAAAGATTCATGCGGGTGCTTGCCCTGTTGGGTTTCGCGCTGACTGTTGGCGGGTGTTCGACGGCATTCAAGGGGCAGAAACTCTTGGCCATTGAGCGATGCAACGCTGGGGCGGGGCGTATCTATGACGTTCGGATCGAAGGTCGCATGCTGCTTTCGGCTTCGAAGGAAATGATCGGGCACAAGCGCGCATGCGGCAGTTCCGATTCCTCCTACATGGAGGTGCCAGACAGTGTCGATGTTTCCTGGCGAACCGCTGATGGCGTCATCCACAGGGAAACAGTCACCATCAAAGCCCGCGTGGACAAGAGGTTCCATCTGCGAAGACTCATCTTCAATTTCGACGAGGGTTCTTTACAGGTGCAGCAGTTTTTGAGTTTTGACGAGCCGTGGGCTCTTGGGCGCGACGTGGTCTTGCCCATTTATCCTTGATTCTCATCTGCCATATTTGCAGGTCAGGTATTTGCAACCCAAGGGAGAGGGGCCATGTGGCGCATGCTGATTCGCGCACTGCTGTGCGTGACGCTGTCCGTGGTGTTGGCGCATCTGGCGGGGCTTTGGCTCAACACAAAAATCAAGCTCGAGTCCAACCTTAAGCCCACCTTGCACTGGGTATCTGATTCTTTTGTCTACCGGCCTGGATATCGAGGTGGTTTTCCCAGTATCAAGTTTCCTCGCCAGGGGCTGGAGTTGGCCTGCCTCCGTAATTCGACAGTACTGCCCTGTGACGATCCCAAGGCCATGCGGCGCGAAATTGGCAAGGGAATCGAGGGCTTCTATTACCGGAAGTACAAGGAGGCCACCATATCCAGTGGCGTGGGCATGGTGGTCGGCGTCAAGTACGCGGATGGCAGCTTGTCGATCAATGCCGAGCCGAGGATCAAGTTCGGCATCATCTATGTCGCGGGCTTTTTGGCCGGCTTTGCGCTGTCCCTGTGCCTATGCTGGGTGCTCTTCAAACGGATCTTCGCAAGCATCGATGGCTTGATGGAGCGGTTTCGGTTTCGCCATTGAGCGGATCAGCGGATCAGTCCAGCCCGCGCAGCCGGCTGTGCGCCGGCACACTCGCCAGCAAAAATTCCATCTGATCCGCCAGGATGCGCCGCCCGCGCAGGATCATGTCCTCGTGCAGGCTGGGCGTGTAGGGCAGGTAGTGCAGTGACCAGCCCAGCTCCTGCGGCGTGCGGTTGCCCTTGCGGCTGTTGCAGGCGCGGCAGGCGGTGATGCAGTTCTTCCAGGTGTCCTCGCCGCCACGTGACGTGGGCACGATGTGCTCGCGCGTGAGGTCATCCAGGTGGAAGCGGTCACCGCAGTAGGCGCAGATGCCCCGGTCGCGGGCGAACAGCTTGGGGTTGGACAGCGCCGGCACTTGCCGCCAGGCCCGGCTGGGGATGGAGCCGCGCGCCGCGATGATGGGGTGCAGCTCCAGGCGGGACTGGAGGCCGGTGAGCCGCTGGATGCCGCCGCGCAGCACCATGAAGGGCTCGCCCATGGTCCAGGCCACGCCCTCGTTGGCATAGAGCACCGCCGCATCCTTGACCGACAGCCAAGCCTGCGGACGGCCCGACACGTCAAGTTGCAGCACGTCCATCACGCCCTCCAGACACTGGGAACACAGGAAACGTGGCGCCCTACAGGCTCGCCTGCCCACAAGATAGCCCGCCCGTGTGAATTTCTCAACCTCAGGCTGCGGCACGGCGCCCATTCCCGGTGTCTTGCCGCAACAACAGGCCGGCTCGGAGGTGGCCGCAGCATCGCTTCAGGCCCGAAAACGCTGCTGCACTGCAGCATGGGGTAAACCCTTGTGATGCACAGTTGTGCAGTTTTTACAGGGCCCTCGAAGCGGGCTGTCGGGGGCTGATTCACGCAAAAAAAGTTGTGCAAAGGCATGCACAGCGGCCACACTTTCTGCAAAATAGCACGACCGTTCGTTTTATTCGACAGCCGTTCTGCAAGGATCTGCCCGCGTGACCAGCCCCCAGCCCCACGACGCCAAGCCCGCCACCGAGGTGGCGCGTGAGCGTGGTCGCTCTGCGGCGCACAAGGGGCAGCAGACTCGCGCCACCATCCTGGACGCCGCCCTGAGCCTGGCCTCCCAGATGGGCATCGAAGGCCTGTCGCTGGGCGCGCTGGCCGAAGTCACCGGCATGAGCAAGTCGGGCGTGTTCGCCCACTTCGGCTCGCGTGAGGAGCTGCAGATCTCCGTGATCCGCGAGTACCACGAGCGCTTCGAAGAAGAAGTCTTCCGTCCGGCCATCCAGGAGTCGCGCGGCCTGCCACGCCTGCGCGCCCTGTTCGACCGCTGGGTGGGCAAGGTGGCCACCGAAATCGATTCCGGTTGCATCTACATCAGTGGCGCCGTCGAGTTCGACGACCGCCCCGGCCCCGTGCGCGATGCGCTGGCCGGCATGGTGCTGATGTGGCACGGCGCGCTCGGGCGCGCCATCCAGCAGGCGGTGGCCTTGCACCAGTTGCGTGCCGACACCGACGCCATGCAGATGCTGTTCGAGATCCATGGGCTGATCCTGTCCTTGCACCACGACGCGCGTTTCCTGCGCACGCCGGGCGCAGTCGACAGGGCCCGCACGGGGTTCGAGCGGGTGATCCAGTACTACACGCTGGATGCCGCAAGACCCTCGCCTGGAGAGGCGGCCATCAGTGCCGCCACATCAGGGGTGTTGCAGACCTCCTGAGTTGACTTCACCCCCTTTCTCTCAACAACCCTGATCTTTGCCCGTGTGCCACAAGGTGGCGTCGCGGATTTTTCACCGAGGAGCCTCACGATGCCTTCCTACAATCCCCCCCTGCGCGACATGCACTTCGTGATCCACGAACTGCTGGGCGCCGTTGACGAACTCAAGCAGATCCCCGCCTACGCGGATCTGGACGCCGACACCGTCAACGCGGTGCTGGAAGAAGGCGGCAAGTTCGCTTCCAAGGTGCTGGCTCCTCTGAACCTGACCGGCGATGCCCAGGGTTGCGTGCTGGACAAGACCACGCACGAAGTCAAGACGCCCGATGGCTTCAAGGAAGCCTACAAGCAGTACATCGAGAACGGCTGGTCCGCGCTGGCTGCTGACCCCGAGTGGGGCGGCCAGGGCATGCCCATGCTGGTCAACCAGGCCGTGTACGAAATGCTGAACTCGGCCAACCAGGCCTGGACCATGTACCCCGGCCTGAGCCACGGCGCCCACGCTGCCCTGGAAGCCCACGGCACCGACGAGCAAAAGAAGCTGTACCTGCCCAAGCTGACCAGCGGCGAGTGGACCGGCACGATGTGCCTGACCGAACCGCACTGCGGCACCGACCTGGGCCTGCTGCGCACCAAGGCTGTCCCCCAAGCCGACGGCACCTACAAGATCACCGGCGCCAAGATCTTCATCTCGGCCGGTGAACACGACATGGCCGAGAACATCGTCCACCTGGTGCTGGCCCGCCTGCCCGACGCCCCCGAAGGCTCGAAGGGCATCTCGCTGTTCGCCGTGCCCAAGTTCAACGTGAACGCCGACGGTTCGCTGGGTTCGCGCAATGGCATCCATTGCGGCGGCCTGGAGCACAAGATGGGCATCCACGGCAACGCCACGTGCCAGATGGTGCTGGAAGACGCCGTCGGCACCCTGGTGGGCAAGCCCCACCGCGGCCTGCCCGCCATGTTCGTGATGATGAACGGCGCCCGTCTGGGCGTGGGCAACCAGTCGCTGGGCCTGACCCAAGTGGCTTACGAGAACGCCGTCAACTACGCCAAGGACCGCGTGCAGATGCGTGCCCTGTCGGGCCCGAAGCGCCCTGACCTGGCCGCCGACCCGATCATCGTGCACCCCGATGTGCGCAAGATGCTGCTGACCGCCCGTGCCTACGCCGAAGGCGCCCGCGCACTGATCTACTTCGTCGCCGTGGAACTGGACAAGGCCCACAACCACCCCGACGAGGCCGTGCGCAAGGCTTCCGATGATCTGGTCGCCCTGCTGACCCCGATCGTCAAGGCCTTCATCACCGACAACGCCTACATCGCCACGACGCACTGCCAGCAGGTGTTCGGCGGCCACGGCTACATCCACGAGTGGGGCATGGAGCAGTTCGTGCGCGATTCGCGCATCAACATGATCTACGAAGGCACGAACACCGTGCAGTCGCTGGACCTGCTGGGCCGCAAGGTGCTGGGTGACGGCGGCGCCAAGCTGACCGCCTTCGGCAAGATCGTGGGCCGCTTCGTCAAGGCCAACGCCGACAACGAAGCCCTGCAGGAGTTCACCAAGCCCCTGGCCGACCTGGGCCAGAAGGTGCAGGCCTTCACGATGGAAATCGGCATGAAGGGCATGCAGAACCCCGACGAAGTCGGCGCCGCCGCCGTGGATTACCTGCGCGTGGTCGGCCACCTGGTGTTCGCCTACATGTTCGCCCAGTCGGCCAAGATCGCCCTGGAAAAGCAAGGCGACAGCGATCCTTTCTACAAGGCCAAGCTGTCTGTGGCACGCTTCTACTTCGCCAAGCTGCTGCCCGAAGTCGAGACCGCCATGATCACCGCCAAGGCTGGTCTGAAGCCCCTGTCCGAGCTGGACGAAGCCCTGTTCTGATCCGACAGGCCGTGAAGGGGGCGGCAGCGCCGCCCCTTCGCGCCATCTCACACCCTTAGAGTTCCGCTAGGAGAGAACATGAGTCGATTCAATGTCCGCAAGGTCGCCGTGCTCGGCGCCGGCGTGATGGGCGCGCAGATCGCCGCCCATCTGGTCAACTGCAAGGTGCCGGTCGTGCTGTTCGACCTGCCCGCCAAGGAAGGTCCCAAGAACGGGATCGTCACCAAGGCCGTCGAGAACCTCAAGAAGCTCAAGCCCTCGCCGCTGGGCGTGACCGACGACGCCGTGCTGATCCAGCAGGCCAACTACGAAGAGCACCTGGAAGAGCTGCGTGGCTGCGACCTGATCATCGAAGCCATCGCCGAGCGTCTGGACTGGAAGGAAGATCTGTACAAGAAGATCGCGCCCTTCGTGAATGACAAGGCCATCCTGGCCACCAACACGTCGGGCCTGTCCATCACGGCCATGGCCAACGTGCTGCCCGAGCAGCTGCGCTCGCGCTTCCTGGGCATCCACTTCTTCAACCCCCCGCGCTACATGTACCTGGTCGAGCTGATCCCGACCCAGTACACCGATGCCGTGGTGGTCGACCAGCTCGAGGCCTTCGTGACCTCGGCTGTCGGCAAGGGCGTGGTGCGCTGCGAAGACAGCCCCAACTTCATCGCCAACCGCGTGGGCGTGGCCGGTCTGCTGTTCACCATGATCGAAGTGAAGAACTTCGGCCTGGGCTACGACGTGGTCGACGACCTGACCGGCAAGCGCATGGGCCGTGCCTCCTCGGGCACCTACCGCACCTGCGACGTGGTCGGCATCGACACGATGGCCCACGTGATCAAGACCCTGCAAGTGGGTTGCGCCAGCGACCCCTTCGCCGCCGCTTTCGCCACGCCGTCTGACGTGCAGGCGCTGCTGGACAAGGGCAACTTCGGTCAGAAGACCAAGGCCGGCTTCTTCAAGAAGGACGGCAAGGTCATCACCCAGTTCGACGAGAAGACCGGCAACTACGTGCCCGCCGGCAACAAGGCCGACAAGGACGTCACCGACATCCTGAAGAAGCCCGCCGCCGAGCGCCTGAAGGCCCTGCGCGAGTCGAGCAACCCGCAAGCCCAGTTCATCTGGGCGATGCTGCGCAACAGCTTCCACTACGCTGCCGTGACGGTCGAGAGCATCGCCGACACCTGCCGTGACCTGGACCTGGCCCTGCGCTGGGGCTACGGCATGAAGCAAGGCCCCTTCGAGATCTGGCAAGAAGCCGGCTGGAAGCAAGTGGCCGAGTGGGTCAAGGCCGACATTGATGCCGGCAAGGCCATCACCAACACGCCGCTGCCCGCCTGGGTGTTCGACGGCCGTGACGGTGTGCACACGCCGCAAGGTTCGTGGAGCCCCGCCAAGAAGACCTACGTGCCCCAGCGCGAACTGCCCGTGTACAAGCGCCAGTTCTTCCGCGAGGACGTGGTGGGCTCGAACGCCGCTTCGGCCGACACCGCCGGCAAGACGCTGCATGAAGACGCCGCCATCCGCCTGTGGACGCTGGACGACGAAGTCGTCATCGCCTCGATCAAGTCCAAGATGCACACCATCTCGGGCGAAGTCACCGCCGGTCTGGCCAAGGGCCTGGAACTGGCCGAGCAAGGCTACAAGGGTCTGGTGATCTGGTCGCAAGACGGCCCGTTCTCCGCCGGTGCCGACCTGCAATCGATGATGCCTGCCTTCATGCAGGGCGGCGGCAAGGCCATCGCTCCGTTCGAGAAGCAGCTGCAGGACTTCATGCTGAGCCTGCGCTACAGCAACGTGCCGTCCGTGGCCGCCGTTCACGGCCTGGCCTTGGGTGGTGGCTGTGAGCTGGCCGTGCACGCTTCCAAGCGCGTGGCCGCTATGGAAAGCTATGTCGGTCTGGTCGAAGTCGGCGTGGGTCTGATCCCCGGCGGCGGTGGCCTGGCCTACCTGGCCCGCCGTGCTGCTGAACAACTCGAAGGCTCCAAGGGCGTGTCGGGCCAGGTCGGTGGCGACCTGATCGGCTTCGTCAAGGAAGGCTTCCAGGCTGCCGCGATGGCCAAGGTGGCGACCTCCGCCATCGAAGCGCGCAAGTACGGCTTCCTGCTGGACAGCGACATCGTGGTGCCCAACAAGGACGAGCTGCTGTACGTGGCGATCGCCCAGGTCAAGGCCATGTTCGAGTCGGGCTACCGCGCCCCGGCCAAGCGCACCTTCCCGGTCGCCGGCCGCAACGTGAAGGCCACGCTGCAGTCCACGCTGATCAACATGCGTGACGGCGGCTTCATCTCGGCCCATGACTACTACATCAGCTCGGCGATTGCCGATGTGCTGACCGGTGGCGACGTGGACTACGGCACGCAAGTGACCGAGGAATACCTGCACGCCCTGGAGCGCAAGCACTTCTGCACGCTGCTGGACAACCCCAAGACGCAAGAACGCATCATGGGCATGCTGTCCACCGGCAAGCCCGTCCGCAACTGATCGATCGGAGCATTCAACATGACTCAACTTCGTGACGCCTACATCGTCGCCGCCACCCGCACCCCGATCGGCAAGTCTGGTCGTGGCGTGTTCAAGAACACCCGCCCGGACGACCTGCTGGTGGCCGTGATCAAGAGCGCGCTGTCGCAAGTGCCCTCGCTGGACCCCGCCGCCATCGAAGACGCCATCATCGGCTGCGCGATGCCCGAGGCCGAGCAAGGCATGAACGTGGCCAAGATCGCCACGCTGCTGTCGGGCCTGCCCAAGACCGTGGCCGGTGCCACCGTGAACCGCTTCTGCGCAGCCGGCATCACCGCCGTGTCCATGGCCGCCGACCGCATCCGCGTGGGTGAGGCCGAGGTCATGATCGCCGGTGGTGTCGAGTCGATGTCCATGGTGCCGATGGGCGGCAACAAGCCGTCCTTCAACCCCGAGATCGTCAATCACGACGAGAACGTGGGCATCGCCTACGGCATGGGCATGACCGCCGAGAAGGTGGCCGAGCAGTGGAAGGTGACCCGTGAAGAGCAGGACGCTTTCGCGGTCGAATCCCACCGCCGCGCCATCGCTGCTCAAGAGGCGGGCTTCTTCAAGGCCGAGACCACCCCGATCGAGATCGAGGTGCGCACGCCCAACCTGGAAACGGGTGAAGTGACGGTCACCAAGAAGACCATCTCCAAGGACGAAGGCGCCCGCCCTGACACCAGCCCCGAAGGCCTGGCCAAGCTGCGTCCCGTGTTCGCCGCCAAGGGCAGCGTCACCGCCGGCAACAGCTCGCAAACATCTGACGGCGCTGGCTGCCTGATCCTGGCTTCCAAGGAAGCCTGCGAGAAGTACGGTCTGAAGCCGCTGGCCCGTTTCGTGAGCTTCGCCGTCAAGGGTGTGCCGCCCGAGATCATGGGCATCGGCCCGATCGAAGCCATCCCCCTGGCTTTGAAGTACGCCGGCCTGAAGGCCTCGGACCTGGACTGGATCGAGCTGAACGAAGCGTTCGCCGCCCAATCCCTGGCCGTGCTGAAGGACCTGGACGCCAAGGGCTACGTGCTCGACCGCGCCAAGGTGAACCCGATGGGCGGCGCGATCGCCCTGGGCCACCCGCTGGGCGCCACTGGCGCCATCCGCGCGGCCACCGTGGTGCACGGCCTGCAGCGCACCGGCGGCAAGTACGGCATGGTGACGATGTGCATCGGCACCGGCCAAGGTGCTGCTGGCATCATCGAGCGCCTGTAAAAGTCGGCCCCCAGGGCTGGGCCTTGCCCAGCCCGCCCCCCGAGGGGGTCAAGGAAACTTGGGGCGGCCCGGCGTTTCCTTGAGTTCGCTCATTGCGACGGCTCATGAGCCTTGCAAGAAAGCCCGCCACCGTGCGGGCTTTTTTCTGGGCCATGGGTTCTGATCTTGGCCATTGCACGGAGCACGTATGGGCTTTCAGGCACTGACGATCACCACCGAAGACGGCGTGACGCTGGCGGCGCGGGCTTACGAGCCCGACGGCCCGCCACGGCGCGCCGTGCTGATCTCGCCCGCGATGGGCGTGGGCCAGCGCTTCTACGAGGCCTTTGCCACCTGGCTGGCGGGACAGGGCGTGGCGGTGCTGACCTTCGACTTCCGCGGCATGGGCGATTCGGCCCCGGCGCGGCTGCGCGGCTTCAAGGCCAGCATCACCACCTGGGCCACGCAGGACCAGCCGGCCGTGGTGCGCGAGCTGGTGCGCCGCTGGCCCGGCGTGCCGTGCAGCTACCTGGGCCACAGCCTGGGTGGGCAGATCTTCGGCATGCTCGATGGCCACACGCATTTCGACCGCATGCTCACGGTGGCCAGCGGCAATGGCCATGTGGCGCTGAACGCGCCCAAGGTGCGCCGCACCGCGCCACTGCTGTGGTGGGTGCTGGCGCCGCTGGGCATCGCGGTGGCCGGCTACTTCCCGGGCAAGCGCCTGGGCGCCGTGGGTGACATGCCGGCAGGCGCGATGTGGCAGTGGCGCCGCTGGTGCCTGCACCCCGAGTACCTGGGCTCAGAAGGCGCGCACATGCGCGAGCGCTATGCACAGGTGCGCACGCCCATCCGCGCCGTGATCCTGGAAGACGACGAACTGGTGTCCCCCGAGGGCATCCGCCGCCTGTACAAGCTCTACAGCCAGGCCCCTGTACAGTTCGAATCATTGACGCCGAAGGCCCTGGGCCTCAAGCGCATCGGCCATTTCGGCGTGTTCCAGTCGCACGCCAAGACCGTGCTGTGGCCCCGTGTGCTGCACTGGCTGGACGCTTGAACAAAGCGAAGCGCACACATCACCATCCCCACTGAATTTTCCCCGAGGAGTACATCCATGTCCGACGACATCCTGGTCCACCGCGAAGGCGCGGTGCTGACACTGACCTTCAACCGCCTCGACAAGAAGAACGCCATCACGGCGGCCATGTACACGGCTTTGGCCGATGCGCTGGAATCGGCCGTCAATGACGACGCCGTGCGCGCCGTGGTGATCCAGGGCCACGAGCAGATCTTCACCGCCGGCAACGACCTGCAGGACTTCAAGGAGCGCCCGCCCGTGAACACCGATGCGGGCCCCGCCCCGGTGTTCCGCTACCTGGAAGCCATGCGCACCTTCCCCAAGCCCATCGTGGCGGCCGTGGCCGGCCCGGCCGTGGGCATCGGCACGACGCTGCTGCTGCACTGCGACCTGGTCTACGCTGGTGACAACGCGGCCTTCAGCCTGCCCTTCGTGAACCTGGGCCTGTGCCCCGAGGCCGGCTCCAGCGAGCTGCTGCCCCGCCTGGTGGGCTACGCCCGCGCCGCCGAGAAGCTGATGCTGGGCGAGGCCTTCTACGCCGAAGAGGCGCTGGACATGGGCCTGGTCAGCCGCATCCTGCCGCCGCACGAGGTGAACGGCTTCGCGCAGGCCCAGGCCCGCAAGCTGGCCGACAAGCCTTCCGCTTCGCTGCGCATCACCAAGCAACTGATGAAGAAGGGCAACGACGCCTCGCTCAAGGCCATCATGGACGACGAGCTGGTGCAGTTCGGTCAGTTGCTGCGCGGCCCGGCCGCCAAGGAGGCGATCACCGCCTTCATGGAGCGCCGCAAGCCGGACTTCTCGAAGTTCTGATCGGCTTCAGCCCAGCGCGTCCGCCGTGGCGGGCTGGGCCGCGCCGTCCTGGGTGCCACGGATGTGCGCCACCACGCGCGCCAGGCGCGCCAGTTCGGTGGGCGCGGAACGCTCCACACGCACCGTCATTTCGCGCTCCAGTTCGCGCAGGCGCCAGTTGATCTCGCGCAGCACCAGGGCCAGCTCCAGGTGCAGGCCCTGGTTGTCCAGGTGCTCGCGCAGGTCCTGTGGAGCGCGGGTGTCCACGCCGGTGCTGGCCAGCGCCTTCTGGATGCTGTCGAAGCGGCCGAAGGCCTGCTGCGTGAGCTGCTTGAAAGTGTCGCTGGAGGTCTGTACCTCCACCAGCAGCAGTTCGCGCGCCTCGGCCAGGCGCTGCACGTAGCTGGCCGTGGCTTCGGCCTTGCGCAGGGTGTCGTCCACGCTGGGCAGGGGCACCAGGGTCTGCACCAGCTCGCCCACCTCGCACTGGCGCACAGTCTGGTCGACCACGTCGATCAGCTCGCGCTCGTACTCGCCAGGGATCAGCTTGACGGCCACGTCGGCGCGCAGCAGCGGGGCCATGCGGGTGCTCTTGATGCTGCCCAGCAGTTCGCTCAGGGCCAGCATCTGGTGGTCCAGCGACAGGGCATCGCCCATCAGGCCGCGCGGGTAGCCAAAGCCGTCGAGCCGCTCGTGGTGGGTCAGCACCAGGTCGGCCACCACCTTGCCCATGCCGGGCATGTCTTTGAGCACGCGCCAGCCAACCACGGGGTGCGCGGCCACGTGCTTCCATTGCTCGGGCTTGAGCTGTACGCCCTGCTCACGCTGCAGGTAGCTGGGCTCGATGTAGAGCTCGCCCACGTCATGGCACAGGCCGGCCTGCAGGAACTGTGTGGCGGTGGTGCGCGTGCGGGGCGATTTGAGGCGCAGCGACAGTCCCAGGGCCATCAGGGCCACGGCCATGGCGTGGGGCAGCTTGTCCGGGCCGGAGCCATGGAACACCGTGACCAGCGATTGCATGGGCGCACCCATGGGCATGTGCTTGAGCAACTGCAGCGCTTCGGTGCGCAGGCCCTTGGGCTTGTAGAGCTCGCGCAGCAGGGCGCAATCGTCCAGCAGCTGGGTGGCGACTTCCTGCAACTGCGCACCGGTGACGCCGGCTGCCACCTGCATGCATTCTTCCAGTGGCTTGTTGAGCTTGTGCTCGAGCAGGCGGTCACGCACGCTCGCATCGATGCGGGCGCCCTTGGCCAACAGCTTCATGCCGTTGCGCGCGATGATGTCTTCACTGGCCTCGACCCCGTGGCTGTCGGCCACGGTCATCACATGGTCCAGATAGTGAGGGTTCACCTCACTGGCAGGTACTTCGTTCACGGTGATGACGTGTTGGATAACGAGAAATGGATCTCGTCAAGTTTGCGACAGGAATGAGGCCTGAAAAGTGCGTTTCAGGCACCTTGGTCGCGATTCGTCAACTATGCACGAACGAAATGCGGGATTGTCCGAATACCCAATGATTGATTCGTTTCCGCTGAAAAAAGCTGAATCTCAGTTTTGCGCAGGGCCCTGGAAGCCCTTGCGGCGGAAGGTGAGCACCAGGGTGTCGCGCCAGCCGTGCTCGCCCAGGGGCTGGATGGGGGTGCTTTCGTGGATGACGCGGGTGTCGTCCAGCAGCAGCAGCGACCAGGGATCGCTCAGGGTGAAGCGCACGCCGTGCGGCCCCTGCGCTTCGAAGACGCGCGTTTCGCCGCCCTTGATGTCGTGGCGCTCGAGCAGGATCACGGCCACGTAGTCGACGCCATCGCGGTGCGCACCCTCGGGGGTGGGGCGGCCAATGCCGCCTTGCGTGTCGACGCGGAACTGGTGGGCCTCGATGTACCAGGTGGGTACGGCGCCATCACGGGCCAGCACCTGGCCCAGGTGCGCGAGCAGGCTGCGCCAGGCGGGCGCTTGCGCCACGGCGGGCACGATGGGTTCGAACCAGCGCTCGATGCCGCCGTGCAGGGCGTTGTACTCCACGGGCTGCCAGTGGGCGCGGTGGGGTGTCTGCGTCAGCTCGCCACTGGCGGTGTCCAGCACATAGCAGCCGTGGCGGCGGAAGCGGTAGCGCCCGCCATCCTTGAGGTGGGTGTCGGGCGGCAGATCGGCCCAGCTGGCGTGCAGGTTGTCCAGCTCGGGCATCGTCGCGCCGATCCAGTGCGCCAGCTGGATGGGCGTCATCAGGGCCCAGCCCTGGGCATCGAGGCGGGCCGGAAGGTCGGCGGGAGCGGTGGCGTTGACGATCTGCATGGGCGTGATCGTCTCATGAAGCGGGGGCAGTGATCGGGCCGGGGCCTTCGCAGGCCCCGTGAAACCTTGCGCCAGATCAGGCGGTGAGCTTGGGCGCGGTCACACCTTCAGGCAGGCTGTCGGTGGCGATGCGGAACACGTTGTCTTCCGGGTCGGCCAGCACGGCCTGCCATTGGCCGTAGTAGGTGGCGAAAGGGCCTTTGACCACCTGGCCGCCGTGCGCGCGAACCGCCTGCACGGCTTCATCGACCTCGGCAGGTGTTGCAAGCATGAAGGTGGCGTAGGCCACGGTGGGGCGGGGGCCTGTGGTGTTCGGCGCCTGGCGGCCATCAAGCCCCAGCAGACCATAGGCGGCGCGGCCATCGTTGAAGCCGAGCTGGAAGTCTTCAGTTTCCAGCGCGCGGTAGATGGGTGAGCGCGCGGCCTCGGCCTCGGGCAGGCCGAACACGGTGCGGTAGAAGCGGAACTGCGCTTCGATGTCGCGGCTCATCAGGTTGAACCAGAGTTTCATGCAGTGGTCTCCTCGCCACGGGTCTTGAGCGCGTAGCTGCGGCGGTACATCTCGACCAGGTGCTCGCCGGCGGTGCAGGGGGCGTAGCGCGGGGTTTCGCCCTCGGGCACGGTGCCTGGCACGGCTTCGATGCTGGCCAGGTAGTCGGGCTCGTAGAAGAAGGGGATGGAGTAGCGCGGCGCGCCGCCCGAATGCACGTTGCGCACGCGGTGGGGGTTGGAGTGGTACAGGCCGTTGGTCCAGCGCGGGATCATGTCGCCCAGGTTGACGACGAAGCAGCCGGGGATGGGTGTGGCGGGCACCCAGTCTCCCTCGGGTGTCTGCACTTCCAGGCCGCCGTGGCCATCCTGCGCGAGGATGGTGATCGCGCCCCAGTCGGTGTGGGCGCCGGCGCCGAAGGTGCGTTCATCAGCCCCTTCCGGGTGCGCGGGGTAGCGGATCATGCGCAGCGTGACCATGGGGCTGTCGCTGGTCTCGTCGAACCAGGTCTCGGGCAGGTTCAGCGACAGCGCCATCAACTGCATCAGCCGGCGCGACAGGCCCAGCATGGCCTGGATGTAGGCCTCGCACTGCGCGGGCGCGCCGGGCACCTCGGCTGGCCACTGGTTGTGGCCGTAGGTCTGGTAGCCGGCCTGCACGTAGGGATGGTCGTCCGCGTAGGCCATGCCGCAGTAGAAGCTTTCCTTCAGGTCGGGGCGGGCATCCTGGTCCAGCGTCTGCGCGCCCATCAGCTCGAAGCCGCGCATCGACGGGGAGTTCGCCATGGCCAGGTGTTCGCGCGTGGCGAGCGGCAGGTCCATGAGCGCTTTCGCCAGCGCGAACTGCGCGGCCACCTGGTCGGCGTCCACGCCGTGGTGGCGCACGTAGAAGAAGCCGGAAGCCGTGGCGGCCTCGCGCATCTGCCGCGCCACCTCGGCGCTGCGCGGGGCGCCGAGCAGCAGGGCGTCCTGCAGGTCAATGATCGGGATCATCGTGCCCTCCTGGGGATCAGGCCTTGAGCTTGCGGTCGGCCGCAGAGGGCAGGAAGCGGTCCGTCCAGATGTCGGCGATGGCGGGTGAGCTCTTGAGGTTGAAGGCGACCACGGTTTCGTCGATGGTGGCCTGCAGGCGGTCCGTGGTGGCCGCACCCCAGCCGTGGCTGCGCGTGCCGGCGGTGTTCATGCTGCCGTCGATGATCAGCTTGAGCCGTTCGAACTCGATCTCTTCGTTGGCCAGGGGCTCGCGGGCCTTGACGGCGGCGGCACCGGCCTTGGGGTCGGCCATGGCCTCGATCCAGCCGCGCGTGGTGGCCTTGACGAAGGCCTTCATGGCCTCGGCCTGCTCCATGCTCTTGCCATTGGCGACCAAGCCGTTGCCGTAGGACTTCATGCCGAAGTCGGAGTAGCGGAACATGGTGATCTGCTCGGGGCCCATGCCGCGCGCCTTGAGGTTGAGCAGGCCGGTGAAGTAGAAGTAGCCCGCGCCGTCGAAATCGCCCTTGACGAAGCGCGTGTCGCCGATGTCGGGCACGACGTTTTCCCAGCGCACGCTGGCGGCATCAATGCCCTGGGCCTTGGCGAACACGGGGAACAACTTGCGCGTGGCGTTGAAGGGCTGGCCCAGCAGGGTCTTGCCAGCCAGATCGGCGGGCTTCTTGATGGGGCCGTCCTTGCGCACGAGGATGGCGTTGGGGTTCAGGTCGTACTGGATGGCCACGGCGCGCAGGCCGGCGCCGGGGTTGTTGACGTTGAACTCGACCATGGTGGCCAGGTCGGCCGAGGCGCAGTCATACGCCCCGCTGCCGACCAGGCTGATGGCAGCGGCCGAGCCGTTGCCGGTGTCGATGGTCACGTCCAGGCCGGCGGCCTTGTAGTAGCCGCGCTGCTGGGCGAGCAGGAAGCCGGCGGCGGTGGCCTCGACCTTCCAGCCCAGGTTGAACTTGAACTTGTGCAGGGAGCCTTGCGCGCGGACGAAGGGCGTGGGGGCGAGCAGGAGGGCGCCGGTGGCGGCCAGCAGGGAGCGACGGTCGAGCATGGTGCGAGCGGGGGAATGTGTGCCATGGGGACCCGCGCAGACATGGCTGAACAACCTGCCTGCGTGAGCGCGCATGGAGCAATTTCCGGGCAGCCGGGGCTGCTGAACGCTTCTACTCCTGATGGGGCTTAAGCAGATCCCGTGCCGCACCGGGAGAGGGCGCGGCGTGTCCGTTCTTCTCAGCAGCCTTGTGCTGGCCTTGAGCCTTCGTCGCTTTGGCTTGGCTCAGCCGGCAGCGCTGCCTTGCGCGAAATCCTGCAGCACGCGCGCGGCGGGTTCGCGCAGCAGCGGGCCTTCTACCCGCACGGTGGGCGAGGCGGTGGCCAGCAGTTGCTTCGAGGGCATTGCCAGTGTCGGATCCCCCAGCGATTCGATGATGTCGTCCAGCGTGGCGGCATAGACCACGCGCGTGATGCCGGCCCAGAACATGGTGCCGCAGCACATGGCGCAGGGCTCGCCGCTGGCGTACACGGTGGCGCCACGCAGCGCCTCGCGGCCATGCACGCGCACCGCGTCGCGCACGGCCACCACCTCGGCGTGGGCCATGCAATCGCCCGACGTGACCTGCTCGTTGCGCGAGACCTGCAGGCGCCGCCCATCCTTCACCATCGTGGCGCCGAAGGGCATGTTGCCCAAGGCCATGGCCTGGCGCGAAGCCTCGATGGCGGCCTGCATGTGGGCGTTGTCATCGTCGGTGAAAGTGTCGGTTGTCATGGCGGCTCAGATCTCGTCGATGGAGGTGCTGCGGTTCGAATCGCCCGGCTGGCCGGCCTGATCAGGCTCGTTCGGTTCGGGGATGGCGAAGCGCTCTCGGCTGTTGATATAGAAGCTCGCCCCGAAGCGCGCCACCGGGAAGTAGTGCTGCAGGTGCACGCGCCAGCGTTCGGTATCGATCAGGCCTTCGCGTGCGTGCATCCACAGCAGGCGGCCGATGAACACATAGCGGCTGGGTGTCTCCAGCGTTTCGTGCAGCACGCATTCGAAGGACACGGGTGCCTCGGCGATGCGCGGCGGCTTCACGGCCAGCGAGGGCAGGGGGGTGAAGCCCACGTGGTCGATCTCGCTCTGATCGGGCGGCAGACTTTCGCCGCAGCGGTGCATCTGCGTGGCGATGGCCTCATCGGCCATGTGCACCACGAACTCGCGCTCGCGCAGGATGTTCGCTGCCGTGTCCTTGAGGTGCCCGTCGTGCTGGCGGTTGATGCTGACCATCACGATGGGCGGGTCCTCGCCCAGCATGTTGAACATGCTGAAGGGCGCGGCGTTGACCACCCCGCCCGGGCTGAGCGTGGTGATCAGCGCGATGGGGCGGGGCACGATCAGGCTGGCCATCAGCTTGTAGCGCTGGTAGGCCGTGAGCTGCTCGAAGTCGATGGCTTGTGTGGCCTGGGGGATGGGCAGGGATTCGTTCATGGCAGGGCGCCTTCCACGCCTTCGATGTACCACTTCATGCCCCACAGCTCGGCATCGGTGATGATCTGGCCTGCGGCGACCTTGACCTTGCCGGCCTGGTCCTTCACCACGCCCTGGAACGGGTGGAAGCTGCCGGCCAGGATGGCGGCCTTCTTCTCGCTGAAGAGCTTGAGCACGTCGGGCGGGATGGCGGGGTTCAGGGCGGCCAGTTCGATCATGCCTTCCTTCATGCCCCACTTGGTGTCCTCGGCCTTCCACTTGCCTTCCAGCGCCTGCCTGACCTTCATGCGGTAGTACACGCCCCAGTTCACGGTGTTGGCCGTGAGGTGGGCCTTGGGGCCGAAGCGCGTCATGTCCGAATCCTGGCCGAAGGCGTACAGGCCCTTGGTCTGTGCCAGCTGCACCACGGCGGGCGAATCGGTGTTCTGGTAGAGCACGTCGGCACCCTGGCCGATCAGCGCGTCGGCGGCCTGGCGTTCGCGTGTCGGGTCGTACCAGCTGTTGATCCAGATCACCTTGGTCTTGGCGGCCGGGTTCACGCTGCGCGCACCGTGCGTGAAAGCGTTGATGTTGCGCAGCACTTCGGGGATCGGGTAGGAGGCGACGAAACCCAGCGTGTTCTTCTTCGTCATCTTGCCGGCCAGCATGCCCAGCAGGTAGGCGCCTTCGTAGAACTTGGTCTGGTAGATGCCGAGGTTCTTGGCCATCTTGTAGCCGGTGGCGTGCTCGAAGATCACCTCGGGGTGGTCCTTGGCGACCTTGAGGGTCGATTCCATGAAGCCGAAGGAGGTGGTGAAGACCATCTTGCAGCCGTCGGCCACCAGTTGGCGGATCACACGTTCGGCGTCCGTCGATTCGGGCACGTTCTCGACGTAGACGGTCTGAATGCGTGCGCCGAACTCCTTCTCGATCAGCTTGCGGCCGAGCTCGTGCTGGAAGGTCCAGCCGACGTTGGCGATGGGGCCGGGGTAGATGAAGCCGATCTTCAGGGGTTCGGTGGCGGCATGGGCCGAGGGCCAGAAGGACGAGGCGGCGAGGGGGGCTGCAAGCGAGCCGAGGAGCAAGGAACGACGGCGCATGGCTGGGATCCGGTGGTTGAGTGTAATTGTATACAAACAATAATTGTGCCAATCTGTATTTACTTATAAGACATTGATTTGTATTGAATTAATGTTGTATTTAATTTTTGTGCACAAAGATAAATTGGTGCGCTATGCACCAGAACGTGGCCAAGCCATGGGGGGCTTGCACGGAGCTTGTGCACATGCGAGGCCAGGGCATTCCCGATGTTGACGCGCTCCGTCGCGCTCAGTAAATTCATTAAAGCCGTGAACGCTGCTTTAAAAAAGGAAAATACCTCATGCCCATGTCGCGCCGAGATCTCCTGATTCGCTCAGCCCAGGCCACCGGTGTGTTGATGGCCGCAGGGCCTGGCGCCGCCGGGGCACAGCCATCGAACGCCATGCCGACCACGCCCGCCACCATCACCTGCTTCATGGACGGCAAAGCCATCGAACGCGATGAAGTGCTCTCGCTCGAGGCCAGGCGCCTGGTGCATGTCTGGCGAAAACTGCGGGCCCATGCCGCGAGGCCCCCACGGTCGGCGCTGAACGACCTGGCTGTGCGTTGGCCCATGCCGATCGACGGCGTGGCGCAGTGGCGGCGGGATCTGCTGGCGCTGAAGCTGCAGATCGGAAGCGATCGCCTGCGGCGGATTCTGGCCGCGGAACTGGCACTGGCTGGCGCGACGCAGGCCTTGCTGGTGGGGGCGTCCTTCGGGCGTTACGCGCTGTCCGTGACCGATGTGCACTGCAATCAGGGCAGCGCGGAGGGCTTCGTGCAGTGGTTCTCCGCCCGCGTGGCCGCCAATGACCAGGCGGCGATGCTGGTGGCGCATCCGGATCACCATGTGATCGAGACCTTGCCCAATGGCTTTCAGTATGTGCTCGAGACCACTGGCGGTTCACCGTTCCCCACCCAGTTCGACATCGACTACGACAACGCCGCAGGCAACCCGACGCCGCTCGCTGCCGAACTGCCTGTGCGGGTGGGTGGCGTGGCGCTCAGCCGTGGCAAGCCGATCGGGTACGCCTTCCACCAGTTCGGCGATCAGCCGGGTGGCGGTTTTCGCGGGCGCCTCACGGTGGCGTTCCCCAAGGCGACGCCCTGGTTCATGATCGACGGGCACCGGTGGCATCTGGCGTGCGAGTTCTCGAACTGGATAGAGGCCTACCTGGCATCGCGCGGATGAGTCCACGCCTGGGGCCGGTGCTAGACTGGTCCGATGACGGCCCCCGGAGATGGAGACACCCAGCTTGCGCCAAAGCCCATCGTGCGACGCACTGGCGGTCGAAGCGCGGCGGTGCTGGGCGCGGCCCTCGATGCCGCCGGGCGCATCCTGATCGAAGAAGGCTACGAGGCACTGGGCCATCGGCGCGTGGCAGCAGAGGCCGACATCGCCGACACGACGGTGTACCGGCGCTGGCCCACGAAAGCGCAACTCGTGCTGGCTGCGGTCGAGCACCTGGCCACCAACGCGGTGCTGGTACCTGACCTGGGGGCGTTCGAGCCGGACCTGAGCGCCTTCGCGCAGCGGCTCATCGCCTACCTCGGCCGTCCTGAAGTCGCCAGGATGGCCAGGGCCCTGATCGCCGCATCGTCCGATGAGCCGGAGTTCCTGGCGGCGCGGGCGGCGTTCTGGCGTGTTCGGTTCGGCGGGTCCGCGCGGCTGGTCGAGCGTGCCATCGAGCGTGCCGAAGTCGCGCCGGGCACCGATCCCCATGAGGTCATGGAAACCTTGGCTGCGCCCATCTACTTTCGCCTGCTGGTGACTGGCGATCCTTTGGATTCGCGTCTTCAAGACCTGGTCGTGAACCACACCTTGGCCCTGTATCGGCTGCCGCGGGCGGGTTGAGCGCCAGCCTCCCCCCTTCGTGCGTGACTTCTCCAGCGAATAGCTTGTTTTGGTGCATGCGGCTTGGCCCAGTAATCGCTTACGAGTTTGGGTCGGCCCGCGGCAGGGCGGATGGGGTCAACAGGGGGCGGGTGTGCTTACACTGCCCAGCAGGCGCAGCCGAGCGAGCCCCAGAAGCTCTTGAAGTCGGACACCGGGGCATCACCGCCCCACGATTTCGCGTGGTTGTGGCCGTGCACCTGGCACGCGGTGGCGCAGGCACAGGCCAGGCTCATCGCGGCCTGCAAGGGCTTGCCTTCGGCCTCGCCCCAGGCGCCGTAGCCCTTGAAGGTGCGCACGGGCGACCAGTCGGGCATGGCGGGCGGCGGGGCCGATTCATCGTGCATGGCGAAGTCACCTGCGCCCCACACCACCTTGCCGCCGACCACGGTCAGCACCGAGGTGGTGTCGATGATCTCGGCCTCCGCGCAGGCGAAGAAATCGCGGTCGGGCACCACCAGGTCGGCCAGCATGCCTTCTTCGATGCGGCCCTTCTTGCCGACCTCGTTGCTGAACCAGGTCACGTTCTCGGTCCACATGCGCAGGGCGGTTTCGCGGTCCAGGCAATTGCGCTGGGGGTAGAGCTGCATGCCGCCTACCGTCTTGCCGGTGATCAGCCACGACAGCGACACCCATGGGTTGTACGAGGCCACGCGCGTCGCGTCGGTGCCGGCCGAGACCTTCAGGCCCTTCTCCAGCATCTTGGCCACGGGGGGCGTGCCCTCGGCCGCGCCATGGCCGTAGCGCTCGACGAAGTACTCGCCCTGGTAGGCCATGCGGTGCTGCACGGCCACGCCGCCACCCAGGGCAGCGATGCGGTCCATCGACTTTTCGGAGATGGTCTCGGCGTGGTCGAAGAACCAGTTCAGGCCGTCGAGCGGCACATCTTGATTGACGCGCTCGAACACATCCAGCGCGCGGCTGATGGTCTCGTCGTAGGTGGCGTGCATGCGCCAGGGCCAGCGGTTCTGCGCCAGGATGCGCACGACCTCTTCCAGCTCACCTTCCATCTCCGGGCCCATGTCGGGCCGGGGCTGGCGGAAGTCTTCGAAGTCAGCCGCCGAGAACACCAGCATCTCGCCGGCGCCGTTGTGGCGGAAGTAGTCGTCGCCCTGCTTGTACTTGGTGCCCGCCGTCCAGCGCAGGAAGTCTTCCTTCTCCTGCTTGGGCTTCTGCGTGAACAGGTTGTAGGCCAGGCGGATGGTGAGCTGCTGTTCTTTCGACAGGTGTTCGATGACCTCATAGTCTTCAGGATAGTTCTGGAAGCCGCCGCCGGCATCGATGGCGCCCGTGACGCCCAGGCGGTTCAGATCCCGCATGAAGTGGCGTGTTGAGTTGATCTGGTACTCGAGCGGCAGCTTCGGGCCCCGCGCCAGCGTGGCGTAGAGGATGGCCGCATTGGGCTTGGCCAGCAGCAGGCCCGTCGGGTTGCCGGCGGCATCGCGCAGGATCTGGCCGCCCGGGGGTTCGGGCGTTTCCTTGGTGTAGCCCACGGCGCGCAGGGCGGCGCCGTTGAGCAGGGCACGGTCGTACAGGTGCAGGATGAAGACGGGCGTGTCGGGCGCGACGGCGTTGAGCTCCTCTAGCGTGGGCAGGCACTTCTCGGCGAACTGGTGTTCGGTGAATCCGCCCACCACGCGCACCCACTGCGGCGCAGGGGTCACGTCGACCTGGCGCTTGAGCATGGCCATGGCATCGGCCAGCGAACGCACGCCGTCCCAGCGCAGTTCCATGTTGAAGTTGAGGCCGCCACGGATGATGTGCAGGTGGTTGTCGATCAGGCCCGGCAGCACGCGGCGGCCCTTCAGGTCGATGACCTTGGTGTGGGGGCCGGCCAGCGCCATGACCTCCTGGTCATGGCCGACGCGCAGGAAGCGGCCATCCTTGATGGCGACGGCCTGGGCCGTGGGCTGGGCACGGTTGAGGGTGGTGAACAGTCCGCGGTGCAGGATGATGTCGGCGGTCTCAGCCATGGGTGGTTTCCTTCGAGGGGGGCGTGCCTGCGCACTTGGGCATCTCGCCGAACATGTGCGGCTTGACTTGATGATGCAGCCAGGAGACCTGCGCTGCATCGTGGCCGAAGACTTTCTTGACGAGTGGCGGCAGTTGCTCGCCGACCAGGATGCCGAGCAGCCCCACCAGGGCGATCACGGGGGGCGCCGGAGAGCGCACATTGAACAGGGCGTAGATGACGCCCACGAGCAGGCCGATGGCCAGCGAGACGAGGTAGGGTTTCATGAGGGCATCCAGGGCAGGGCGTTGAAATGAAAGAACCGCGGAGCGGCACGGCGCCGGTCCGCGGTCCTTGTTTGTCGTGGCTCAGCCTTCGTGCGCGCCGAACATGGTCTTGGCGTAGATGATGCCCAGGCCATAGGCGCCGCCGAACTTCTTGGCAATGCCGGTGGTCAGGTCATAGGTCTCGGCGCGGGCCCAGTCGCGTTGCAGCTCCAGCATGTACTGCAGCGAGGTGACGGGGCGGGCACCGGCCTGGATCATGCGTTCCACGGCACGCTCATGCGCTTCGGTCGACACATCGCCGCACGCATCGGTGATGACGTACACCTCGAAGCCCTGTTCCAGCGCGGACAGTGCGGGGCCGACGATGCAGACCGAGGTCCACAGGCCGGCGAGCACGATGCGCGGCTTGCCGATGGCATTGACCACCTTGATGACGTTGGCGTCTTCCCAGGTGTTCATCGAGGTGCGGTCCAGCAGCTCCTGGCCCGCGAAGGCCTCGGTGATCTCGCTGAACATCGGGCCCGAGAAGCTCTTCTCGGCCACGGTGGTCAGGATCGTCGGTACCTTGAAGCCGGCGGCGGCGTTCGAGATCAGCGCTGCGTTGTTGCGCAGCTGGACGGCGTCGATGGACTTGGTCGCGAAGGCCATCTGCGACTGGAAGTCGATCAGCACCAGGGCGTGGTTGGTCGGGGTCAGCAACTGGCTGCCGGGCGTGGGGGTGGCGGTGATCTGGCTCATGATGAAGTCTGTGTGAAAGGTTGGACGATGGGGTGAAGCGCTGATCAGCCCTTCAGGAAGGCCAGCAGGTCGGCGTTCAGCTTGTCCTTGTGGGTGTCGGTCAGGCCGTGGGGTGCGCCGGGGTAGACCACCAGCTTCGAGTTCTTCACCAGCTTGGCCGAGGCCTGGCCCGAGGCGCCGATGGGCACGATCTGGTCGTCGTCGCCATGCACCACCAGCGTGGGGATGTCGAACTTCTTGAGGTCTTCGGTGAAGTCGGTTTCCGAGAAGGCCTTGATGCAGTCGAAAGTGGCCTTGTGGCTGGCCTGCATGCCCTGCACGTAGAACCAGTCGACCAGGCCTTGCGAGACCTTGGCACCCGGGCGGTTGAAGCCGAAGAAGGGGCCGGAGGCGATGTCCTTGTAGAGCTGGGCGCGGTTGGCGCGCTCACCGGCACGGATGCCGTCGAACACCTCGATGGGCAGGCCGCCGGGGTTCTTGTCGGTCTTGAGCATCTGCGGCGGCACGGCCGAGATCAGGCCGGCCTTGGCCACGCGCTTGGTGCCGTGGCGGCCGATGTAGCGGGCCACTTCGCCGCCGCCGGTGGAGAAGCCGAACAGCGCGGCGCCCTTGAGGTCCAGTTTGTCGATCACGGTGGCCAGGTCATCGGCGTAGGTGTTCATCTCGTGGCCGCCCCAGGGCTGGCTCGAACGGCCATGGCCGCGGCGGTCATGGGCGATGACGCGGTAGCCGCGTTCGGCCAGGAACAGCATCTGCCCTTCCCAGCTGTCCGAGTTCAGGGGCCAGCCGTGGCTGAAGACGACGGGCTGGCCGTCGCGGGGGCCCCAGTCCTTGTAGTAGATCTGCGTGCCGTCTTTGGTGGTGATGTAGCTCATGTCAGGTCCGTTGGGTTGGGGGGATGAAGGTGCAGGGGGGGCTGCCGAGGCAGCGGTGGTGGTGCCTGCCAATGGCAGGGCCAGGGCTGCGGTCAGGCCGGCACCCTTGATGAGGGCATCGCGGCGGGCCGGGTTGGCGGGATCGTTTGGGGTGGGCATGGCCCGGGCTCCTAAGCTTGGTTCTGTCCTTGCCGCTGTGCGCGGCGGACAGAGGACAGCTTAGGTTTGACGACCAGCCGTGGGCAGTGCAGGAAGGCGGGCTCGGGCCCCTCTCGTTGGAGAGAGGCCGGCCCTGGTGGCCCGGCCGGTGTCAGTAGGCGGGCAGTTCGCGAGGGCGCAGATCGAACACCAGCACCTCGGCGTTCTCGCCCTGGTCGAAGTGCAAGGCCCCGGCGTGGCGGATGCGTGCGCCATCGCCTTCGGCCAGGCGCTCGCCATTGACGTGGATGCTGCCGCGGGCCACGTGCACGTACACATGGCGATCGGGGCCCACGTCCAGGTCGTCGGCTTCGTCGCCATCGAACAGGCCGGCATAGACCGTCGTGTCCTGCCGCACGGCCAGCGAGCCTTCCGAGCCTTGCGGGGTGATGATCGGGCGCAGGCGGCCACGCTTGTCGGCCTGGTCGATGTGGACCTGCTGGTAGCGGGGCTCAGCGCCGCGCTCGCCCGGCACGATCCAGATCTGCAGGAAGTGCACCGGGTCCGTGTCCGAATGGTTGAACTCGCTGTGCTGCACACCGGTGCCGGCGCTCATCATCTGCACGTCACCGGGGCGGATCACCGAGCCCGTGCCCATCGAATCCTTGTGCGCCAGGGCGCCATCGAGCACGTAGGAGAAGATTTCCATGTCGCGGTGGCCATGCGTGCCGAAACCCTTGGCGGGCTGCACGCGGTCGTCGTTGATCACCAGCAGGTCCGAGAAGCCTTGCTGGTTCAGGTCGCGGTAATGGCCGAACGAGAAGGTGTGGCGGGACTGGAGCCAGCCATGGTTGGCGCGGCCACGCTGGTCTGCTTTGCGGATGTCGATCATGGTGCTTGTCCTGGTGAATGGTTCGATGGGATTCATGCTGAAACGAGGCGGGCTTTTGTTTGCCGCTGCATCGTTTCTGTGCTGCGATGTGTGAAGTATCTGGCGCTGCGATCAGCGCCAGGGTGAAGTGTTTTGGTTTCAATCATCGAAAATTTCGATGATTGAATGGTGTGCCGCTGAGCTGTATCGCTTACGTCGCGGGCCTCTCTCTTCCGGGCGATGCCAGGCACCCGTGTTGGCCTTACGGTGGGCCCCCGGTCTCATCGAAGAAAACCCCATGCATCCCACCCGTCAGAAGCCGTTTGCCAAGTACCTCGTGCCGGTGGCCATCACCTGCGCCGTGTGGCCCGCCCTGGGGCTGGCGCAGTCCGGCAGCAGCTTGAGCATCTATGGCCGGCTCAACACGGGTCTGGAGCAGGTGCGCATCAGTGGCGAAAGCGGTGTCACCAGGCTGAGCAACTACCGCTCGGTGCTGGGCTTTCGGGGGGAAGAGGCCCTGGGCGGTGGCCTGCGGGCCCTGTGGCAGCTGGAGGGCTCGCTCGCGCTGGACAGCGGCGCGGGCTCGTCCTTCACGAACCGCGACACCCGCGTGGGCCTCGCTGGGCCTTGGGGCACGGTGTTCGCCGGCGTGTGGACCTTGCCCTACACCGCGGCCACCTCGGCGTTCGATCCGTTCTATCCGACCACGGCGGGCTACATGGCCATCATGGGCAATGGTTCGGCGTCCATCTCCAACCATGTGCAGAACACCAGTGCGTTCGACCGTCGGCAGGTCAACCAGTTGCAGTACTGGTCACCCACGCTGGGGGGCATCACCCTGAAGCTGGGGTATGGGGCCAGGGAGGACTCGGTGGCGGCCACAGGGGCCAGGCCATGGCTCGCGTCGGGCTCGCTGGCCTACGAGGCCGGCGGGCTGGTGCTCACGGCCGCGGCCGAGCGCCATGCGCAGTACCAGGCCCAGGGCACCGCCGACACGGGGTTCAAGCTGGGCGTGGCCTACCAGTGGGGCCGTGCACGGCTGGCCGCGGTGGCTGAGCGGCTGCAGTACGAAACGGCCAGCGGCGATCTGACGCGCCAGGCCTGGTATGTGTCGGGCACCTACCATGTCGGGCAGGGCCTGCTCAAGGCGGGCTATGCCCATGCGGGCAATGGGTCGGGCAAGGCCTCGGCACGCATTGGTGCCATCCAGTCGGGTCCGGCCACGGGGGCCACACAGATCACGTTGGGCTACGACCATGAGTTGTCGAAGCGCACCACGCTCCAGGCCTTCTACAGCCGCATCGACAACGCGCAACGCGGGCTGTATGACTTCGCGATCAACGAGGCTGGCGTGTCGCAGGGGCAGCGCGCCAGCGTGTTCACGCTGGGCATGCGGCACAACTTCTAGGCGGGGGCCGCAGGGCGTGCGTTGGCCTTGCCCGGTGCGGTGTGCCCCTCATCGCGCATCTCCTGCGTCAGGAAGAAGTTCAGCGCGGTGCGGATGACGGCGATCGCGGCCAGCTTGCCGATCTGGTCCCAGCTGGGTGGCACCGAGGTCGACAGGATGTCTGCGGCGAGCTGGAGCTCCAGCGCCAGGGTCAGGTAGCGCGCGAAGGTGACGCGCACCTTGCTGAAGGCGGGATCCTTGTCGACCGTGATGTTGCGCCAGAGGACACGCAGCGTGGCGATCAGGCCCGCCCCGATGACGGCCGCGCCCAGGGCTTCGACGACCAAGCGCAGCCATTCGACGCCCAGGCGGACGAGGTGCTCGGAATGCTCAAACATGGTGGGGAAATGGGCGCCCTAGGCGCCAAGCGCATTGATGGCGAGGATGTTCGCTCAGCAGGGGCGCGCGCGCATCTCTCTTTCGGGCAGGGCAGGCGCCATTGCCGGCCCCTGCGCCGTCAATGCGCTCAGACGGGAAACAAGGCCGCAGCCAAGTCGTTGTCCACCGTGGGCACTTCGATGCGCAGGCGCGTTTCCAGCGCGGTCAGATGCTTGTCCATCAGGGCGATGGCGGCGGGCGCGTTGCCCAGCGACAGCAGTTCGATCAGCTCGGCGTGTTCGTCGTGCTCGCAGGCGGCATCGCCCGGGGCCTCGTACAGCGCCACGATCAGCGAGCAGCGCGACATCAGCTCGCCCAGCATGCGCGTGAGGTGGCGGTTGCCGGCCAGCTCGGCCAGTGCCAGGTGGAAATCACCGGCCAGGCGCACCCAGCGGCTGTGATCCTGTGCGTGCAGGGCTTCGTGCTCGGCGGCCAGGCGCTGGCGGAACTGGGCCAGCTTGCTGGGCGTGAGGCGCTTCATGGCCAGCGGCACGATGGCGGCTTCCAGCGCACGGCGTGCCTCGAAGACCTCGTGCGTTTCCTGCGGGCTGGGCGCTGCCACCGAGGCGCCCTTGTTGGGCACGATGTCGACCAGGCCCGTCAGGGCCAGCCGCTGCAGGGCCTTGCGCACCACGGTGCGGCTCACATCGAACACCTCGCACAGCGCGGCCTCGCCCAGGCGGGCGCCCGGGGCCAGGCGGCGCGACATGATGGCGTCGAACAGGGCGTCGTGGACGGGTTCGTCCAGCGCGACTTCACCACGCTTGAGGCGCGTGCCCGTGGGGCGTTCTAGCGGAGCGGGCGTGCGGCGTGGGGGCATCGTTCAGGGATCAGGGCTTGCGCGCGCGGACCTTGCCGTCGGCCACGGTGACCTTGGCGCCCACGGCGTACTGTGTGCGCAGCGTGTAGTTCACGACGCGGCCGTCGTCCATGCGGATGGCGGTCTTGAACACGGTGTTCTTGTTGACGTGCTTTTCGACCTCGTTGCCGGCAAAACCGCCGGCCACGGCGCCACCCACGGTGGCGATGGTGTTGCCGGTGCCCTTGCCCACCTGGTTGCCCAGCAGGCCGCCCACGACGGCGCCGGCCGCGATGCCCAGGCCGCTGCCGCCTTCACCCTTCTGGGTGACGGCGCGGACATCGGTGACCGTGCCACAGGTCTTGCAGGCCGCTTGCGCCAGGCCAGCCTGGGCGCTCAGCGCCAGGGCGGTGGCCGCCAGCAGGGCCAGGCGGGCAGGGGTGCGGGTGGAAATGCGGGCGTTGTTCATGGTGTCTCCTTCGGAATGATAGGCCCACGGACGGGTGGTGCCCGGGTGCCAGGTTCCCTGTCAACGCACGGCAAGGCCGGTGCGTGGACACGCGGATGAGGGGGCCGAGTTCAGTCGCGTGGCACCTGACGGGGCTTGCCATGGTCGTCGATGGCCACGTAGGTGATGTTGGCCTCTGTGACCTTGACCAGGTGAGGGTCGAGCGGGTTGCGCTCGGCCCAGACCTCCACATGCACCGTCATCGAGGTGTTGCCGACACGCACGATGCGCGCGTAGATCGACAGCAGATCACCCACCGACACGGCCGAGCGGAACACGAACTCGTTGACGGCGATGGTGGCCACGCGGCCGCGCGAGATGCGCACCGGCAGGGCCGAACCAGACAGGTCGACCTGGGCCATGATCCAGCCGCCGAAGATGTCGCCGTTGCCGTTGGCATCCTTGGGCAGGGGCATCACGCGGGAGACGAGCTCCATGTCGGGGTGGAGTTCGGGCGGGGTCAGCAGGGTGGGGGGCGTGGACATAGGGAACAGCAAGCGAACGTAAGGCATCTCACGGCCGACAATGCGAGCTCGTCCGTGCCACGCTATTGTGAACGCATGCGCCGTTTTGCACAGTCCCCCCCGGCAGAGTCCCTTGCCACGCCATCGCCCGGAATGCCTCTTTCGCCACAAACCGCACGCTCGGACCGCCAGACCCTGGCCCGCCTGTGGCCCTACCTGTGGGCCTACCGGGGGCGGGTGCTGCTGGCGCTGGCCTTCATGGTGGGTGCCAAGCTGGCCAACGTGGGCGTGCCGGTGCTGCTCAAGACCATGGTCGACCGCCTGGCGCCGGAGGCCGGCTCGCCCCAGGCCCTGCTGGCCGTGCCGGTGGGGCTGCTGCTGGCCTATGGGCTGCTGCGGCTGTCCACCTCGCTCTTCACCGAGCTGCGCGAACTGGTGTTCGCCAAGGCCACCGAAGGGGCGGCGCGGTCCATCGCGCTGCAGGTGTTCTCGCACCTGCACGCGCTCAGCCTGCGCTTCCACCTGGAGCGCCAGACGGGTGGCATGACCCGCGACATCGAGCGTGGCACCCGGGGCGTGCATTCGCTGATCTCGTACTCGCTCTACAGCATCATCCCCACGCTGATCGAGGTGGTGCTGGTGCTGAGCGTGCTGGGCGCGAAGTTCGACATGGGCTTCGTGTGGATCACGCTGGCGGCCCTGAGCGTGTACATCGTCTTCACGGTGACGGTGACCAGCTGGCGCACGCGTTTCCGCAAGGCGCAGAACGAGCTCGACTCCAAGGCGCACACGCGCGCCATCGATTCGCTGCTGAACTACGAGACGGTGAAGTACTTCAACAACGAAGGCTTCGAGACGCACCGCTACGACGAGAGCCTGGAGAAGCTGCGCCGCGTGGCCGTGAAGAGCCAGCAGAGCCTGTCGTTGCTGAACATCGGCCAGCAGAGCATCATCGCGGTGGGTCTGATCGCGATGCTGTGGCGCGCCACGCAGGGCGTCGTCGAGGGCCGCATGACGGTGGGTGACCTGGTCATGGTCAACGCCTTCATGATCCAGCTCTACATCCCGCTGAACTTCCTGGGTGTGATCTACCGCGAGATCAAGCAGGCGCTGACGGACCTGGACAAGATGTTCACGCTGATGGAGCGCGAGCAGGAGGTGGGCGATGCGTCCGATGCGCGGCCGCTGCTGGTCAAGGGCCCGCCCGCCGTGCGATTCGACCACGTGAACTTCGCGTACGAGCCTTCACGGCCTATCCTGCACGATGTGAGCTTCGAGATCCCGGCCGGCCAGACGGTGGCGGTGGTGGGGCCTTCGGGTTCGGGCAAGTCCACGCTGGCGCGCCTGCTCTACCGCTTCTACGATGTTCAAGATGGCCGCATCACCGTGAACGGCCACGACGTGAAGGGCCTGACGCAAGACAGCCTGCGCCGCCAGATCGGCATCGTGCCGCAGGACACGGTGCTGTTCAACGACACGGTGGCCTACAACATCGGCTATGGCCGCACGGGCGCCACGCAGGATGAGATCGAGCAGGCGGCACGGGCCGCCCGCATCCATGACTTCATCGTCAACACACCCGGCGGCTACGGCACCATGGTGGGTGAGCGCGGGCTCAAGCTATCGGGTGGCGAGAAGCAGCGCGTGGCCATCGCGCGCACGCTGCTCAAGGATCCGCCGATCCTGGTGTTCGACGAGGCCACCTCCGCGCTCGATTCAGCTAACGAACGGGCCATCCAGGCTGAGCTCACCGCTGTGGGCCAGGGCAAGACGGTGCTGGTGATCGCACACCGCTTGTCCACCGTGGTCAATGCGCACGAGATCCTGGTGATGGATGCTGGGCGCATCGTTGAGCGGGGCACCCATGTGCAGCTGCTGCACGCCCAGGGCCGCTACGCGCAGATGTGGCGCCTGCAGCAAAGCGGGGACCAACCGCCGGCTTGACGCCAGCGGGCACAGCGCTCAGGCGAAGACCCACAGGTCGTCGGCAGGCACCTCCACCCAGCGTTGCCCTGCAGGCTGGGCCTGGCGGCCATGGGCACGCACCAGTGAGTGGCCGTTGTCGAGCACGTACTCCCAGCGGTCGCCCAGGTACATGGACGTGACCAGCTCCATCGGGATGCGGTTGGGGCCAGGGCCATCGGCCAACTGGATGCGCTCGACCCGCACCACGCCTGTGACGTCCTGGCCAGCTTGCGCGGGTGCTGCCCCACAGGCGCGGCCCCAGATCAGCTGTTCGCCAAAGCGCAGGCCCACCTGCTGGCCCTCGTGCTTCTCCACGCGTCCTTTGAGCGTGTTGTTGGTGCCCATGAAGCCCGCCACGAACAGCGAGCTCGGGTTGGCGTACATCTCGGTGGGCGTGCCCTGCTGCTCGATGCGTCCACCGTTGAGCAGCAGGATGCGATCGGACATGGCCATGGCTTCGCTCTGGTCGTGCGTGACCACCAGTGCTGACAGCTGCAGGCGGATGATGAGCTCGCGCAGCCAGGCACGGGCCTCCTCGCGCAGCTTGGCATCCAGGTTCGACAGGGGCTCGTCCAGCAGGATCACGGGCGGGTTGTAGACCAGTGCACGCGCGATGGCCACGCGCTGTTGCTGGCCGCCCGACAGTTGATGTGGGAAACGGCTGGCCAGGTGACCCAGGCCCAGGTTCTTCAGTGCGTCGCTCACGCGGTCGTTGGTGTCGGCGGGTGAGGTCTTGCGCAGCTTCAGGCCGTAGGCCACGTTGTCGAACACGGTCTTGTGCGGCCACAGCGCATAGCTCTGGAACACCAGGCCCAGGTTGCGTCCTTCGGCGGGCACCTCCATGCGGGCTTGTCCGTCGAACACCGGCTGCCCTGCGATGGTGATGCGACCGCTGTGGGGTTGCTCCAGGCCGGCCACCGCGCGCAACAGCGTGGTCTTGCCGCTGCCCGAGGGGCCGAGCAGCGAGATCACCTCGCCGCGGTGCAGTTCGAGCGAAACGCCCTGCAGGATGGGGTTGTCGCCATAGTGCAGGTGCAGATCCTGCACGCCGAGCACGCAAGGCTGGGTGTTGTGGTCACGAACGTTGGACATGGTGAGCCTCACTTGTGGAGTTTGACGCCGAAGCGCAGGGCGACGGCCAGGCCGACACCCACGAGAACGATGTTGATGAGCGAGAGCGCGGCCACGATCTCGACCGACCCGGCAGCCATCAGCGACACCAGGGTGGCGCCGATCACCTCGGTGCCGGGCGTCAGCAGGTACACGCCGGTGGAGTACTCGCGCTCGAAGATCATGAAGATCAGCAGCCACGAGGCCAGCAAGCCATTGCGGATCAGGGGCAGCGTCACATCGGTGATGACGCGCCGCGGCGTGGCGCCGGTCAGGCGGGCGGCCTCTTCCAGCTCGGGGCTGACCTGCAGCAGGGCGCTCTGCACCAGGCGCATGCCATAGGCCAGCCACACCACGGTGTAGGCCACCCACACGCTGATCAGCGTGCTGCGTGCAGGGTTCAGGAAGGGCACGAACAGGAACACCCAGAACACCGCCAGGCCAGCCAGCAGGCCGGGGATGGCGCGGGGCATCATCACCAGGTAGTCGATGACGCGCACCAGGCCGTCGTGCTTGCGGTGGGCGGCCAGGCCCACGGCGGTGTAGCAGCCGATGGCCAGGGCGCCGCCCAGTGTGCCGATCAGCACCGAGTTGACGATGGAGCGCACCATGGTGCTGTCCTCGAAAACGGCCCGGAAGTTGTCCAGCGTGAGCACCTCCAGCAGGTTCACCCCCTGCCCCCAACTCGACACGAAGGAGCGCATCGTGACGCCGGCCAGGGGGATGCCGACCGTGAACAGCAGCCACACCGCCACCACGGCCAGCGCCAGGTACTTCCACTTGCCCAGCGTGAGCGGGCGCTGGCGGGCCCCTTTGCCCTTGATGCTGGCATAGCGGTTGGCGTGCTTGAGCAGGGCCCGTTGCACCAGCACCAGTGGCAGCGTCACGGCCACGATGCACACGGCCACGGCGGCCATCAACTGGTAGCTGGGTGTGCCCAGCTTGCTGGCCAGCTTGTACAGGTAGGTCGTCAGCACCAGATGGCCTTCAGGATCGCCCAGCACCAGGGGCAGGCCGAAGATCTCGAAGCCCAGGAAGAACATCAGCACACCGGCGTACAGCAGGGCCGGAGCCACCAGGGGCACGCTGACCTGCACGGCCACGCGCAGCGGGTTGGCGCCGCACACCCGGGCCGCTTCTTCCACGTCCGAGCCCAGGTTGCGCAGGGCCGACGAGGCGTACAGGTACACGTGGGGCACGTGGGTCAGGCCGGCCACCACGGCGATGGCCAACAGCGAATAGATGTTCCAGGGCACGAAGCCGAAGATGTCCTGGGCCCAGAGCGAGACGAAGCCCACCGGCCCCATGGCCACCACGTAGCCGAAGGCCAGCACCACGGGTGAGACGAACACGGGCACCAGCAGCAGCGGCTCCATCCAGCGCCGGCCCGGCAGGTCCGTGCGCACCATCAGGAAGGCCAGGCCCGAGCCCATGGGCAGCGAGATGGCCGCCATGCCCAGCGCGATGGCCAACGAGTTGATGCCGGCCTGGTAGAAGTCGTCGTCCGCGAAGATGAAGCGGAAGGCGTCCAGCGTGGGGTGGGCGCCAGGCAGGAAGAAGGCGCCCGACAGGAAGCTCTGGTACAGGATCAGCAGCAGCGGGGTGAGCACCAGCGTGGCCAGCACGGCGACCACGCCCAGGCGCGGCAGGCTCCAACCACGCCGGGTCAGGGGCACCATCGTGCTCGGGGGCAGCTGGAACTGGCCGCTGCCCGGGCCACCCAGTGGCACCGGTGGGTTGAGGGTCGAGGCGGGCGTGCTCATTTCGGGGCCTTCACGGCGTTCCACTGCTTGAGGAACTCAAGCCGCTTGGACTGGTCCAGGTAGGTCAGCAGTGCGGGCGAAATGGGGATGGGCTTGATGGCATTGCCCAGCTTGGCCTTGAGCGCGCTGATGGTGGTATCGCCCTGTACATCGCTGCGGATGGCGAACAGGTCGGCCTGGTTGGCGATCAGGGTCTGGCCGCGCTGCGACAGCACGTACTCCACCCACAGGCGGGCCGCAGCAGGGTGTGCGGCCTTCTTGGCGATGAAGGTCACACGGCTGAGCACCAGGTTGTAATCCTGCGTGAAGGCCACGCCGATGCTGGGGTCCTTGGCGGCGCGCACCAGCGCGTACGAGCCGATCATGTTGTAGCCGATCAGGTTCTCGCCCGAGACGATGCGTTCGAGCATCGTGCCCACCGAGGTCTGCACGCGCATGCCGGTCTGGCCCATGGCCTTGGCCAGGTCCCAGAAGCCGGCACCGCTGGCCAAGGCATCCTGGCTGTGCAGCATGAAGCCAACGCCTGATTTTTCAGGGTCGTAGGTGGTGACCTTGCCCTGGAACTTGGCCTGCTTGCTGCTCAGCAGCTTGGTGAACTCGGCGTGCGTCTTGGGTACTTCACCGGGCTCGACCAGGCGCTTGTTGTAGACGATGGCAATGGGCTCGAAGGTGGTGCCGAAGGCCTCGTTCTTCCAGATCGCCCAGTCAGGCAGCTTGCTGGTGTCACTGAGCTTGTGCGGCTGCGCATAGCCATCGTTGACCAGCTTGATCGCGTGGTCCATGGCCGAGGACCACACCACGTCGGCCGACGATCCGACCGCGCTTTCGGAGATGAAACGGTTGTAGATCTCCGTCGAGTTCATGTCGTGGTACTCGACCTTGACTCCGGGGTAGAGCGATTCGAAATCCTTGATCAGCGAAGAGACCTGCTTCTGGTCTGTGGTGCTGTACACCACCAGGGTGCCTTCGGTCTTGGCCTTGCTGATGTCGGCGGCGGACTGTGCCAGGGCGGTCTGGCCGATGCCCAGGCCGGCGAGGGCCAGGGCCACGAGCAGGGGGCGGCGCTTGAGGTTGGAACTCATCATCATGGTCTCCAGTGGTGTGTTGGCTTGCGTGGTTGCTTGCGATGGCTGGGGTCAGAAGCGGTGCTGGATGCCGATGCCCAGGCCGGTCTGGTGGCTGGCGATGGGCGTCTGGTCACGGTAGACCCCGGTCAGCGTCTGCGTGCCGTTGTCCGACGGCGCTCGTGCAATGCTGGCGGTGGCGTACAGCCAGGTGCGCTTGGAGAAGTTGTAGTGCAGCTTGCCGGCCAGCATCAATGGGTCGGAGCCCGTGCCGTGCTTGTTTTCGTAGTACAGGCCGCCGAACCCTGTGATGGCAGGGCTCAGCGGAGTGCTGGCCCCCAGCCAGTACAATGTGCTGGTGAACTTCGGATTGCTGGCGTTGATGGTGCCTACCGGGTCGCGGTTGGTGTTGCGCACACCGGCGAATAGCTTGGTGCTGCCCAAGATATAGGTGCCGGAGGCGATGATGCTGCGGTTCTTGGTGGACTCCGTAGCGGTGGCCGTGGCGCCGGTGCGGCCCTCGTCGTAGCTCAACTGAGCCGACAGGGCGCCAGCGTCGTAGCCCACGGACAAACCACGCCCGGTGTTGGAGTTGAGCGAATCTGCCACCTCGCCCAGGCTCACATTGGCGCCCACTTTGAAGGCGCCGAACTTGCCCAGGTAGCGGATGGCATTGCTGATGCGGCTGGTGAAGGCCGACGACGGCACCGAGGCGGTGGCCGTGACCCACGAGTATTGCGGTGCGTAGCCCATGAAGTCATGGCTGATCGTGAAGTCGTAGGCCAATGTGGACATGCGGCCCAGCGAGATGCCACCCCAGTCCTTTTGCTCTATGCCTACCCAGGCTTGCCGCCCGAAGAAGGACGAGCCCGTGGCGCCGGTGTCGGCGATCACTTCACTCTCCAGGTTGAACTGGGCCTTCAGGCCGCCGCCCAGGTCTTCGCTGCCCTTGAAACCCAGGCGCGAGGTGTTCAGTCCCCCGGAGTTCACACGCCATTGACTATCACCGTCGGCGTTGTTGCGGGTGCGGTATTCCACGCCGACGTCGATGATCCCATAGACGGTGACCTGGCTGGCCGAAGCGCTCTGGGCCCATGCAGAAGGTGCGCTGGCCATGGTCGCCACGGTGCAAGCCAGCCAGGTGAGTGGCCGTGCGCGGCCGGAGATGGAGAATGGAATCATCGTGCGTTGTCCTTGTGAGCCGGACGGCGGGGGCGTCCGATGGGAGGCGATGATCGGCAGGCAGCCTGTCAAGTTTCTGGCAATGAGCTCAGGTGGAAAGGTTTCAAGGGAAAACACCGAGGCGGCTGTCCACGGTGTGGCAAGCCACAGTGACACGGGTGGGTGCTTCGTGCTGAAATCGCGAACTTTCCACGCGCTTTCGCTCGCGTGACGAGGAGCCTCCATGCGCCTGCTGCTTGTCGAAGACCAGGAAGAGCTGTCCGAGTGGTTGGCGCGAGCCCTGCGCCAGGGTGGGCATGCCATCGACGTGATGGGCCGTGGCGACCACGCCGACCATGCGCTGCTGACGCAGCCTTATGACCTGGTCATCCTTGACCTGTCCCTGCCAGGGCTCGATGGCCTGGAGGTGCTGAGGCGCCTGCGTGGGCGCGGCAATGGTGTGCCCGTGCTGGTGCTCACAGCGCGTGGCAGTACCGAGGAGCGCGTGATCGGACTGAACCTCGGTGCCGACGACTACCTGGTCAAGCCCTTCGAACTCAGCGAACTTGAGGCGCGCGTAAAGGCTTTGTTGCGGCGTGGCAGTGGCCGTGCGCCCACCGTGCGTGTGGGCCAGTTGGAGATCGACACCAGCAGCCGACTCGTGTCCCTGGATGGCCGCCCGCTGGCCTTGACGCCACGTGAGCTGGCCGTGCTGGAGGCGTTGGTGGCACGCCTGGGCCGGCCTGTGGCGCGCGAGCTGTTGTTCGAGAAGGTCTTCGACATGGATGCCGACGCGAGGCCGGAGGCCATCGAGAGCTATGTATCGCGCTTGCGCAAGAAGCTCGAGGGCTCAGGGGCCACGATCACGACCCTGCGCGGCCTGGGCTATCTACTGAGCGAAGTCGCATGATCAGCCTTCGCCGGCGCGTCGCACGCTGGCTGCTGCCGGCCTTGGTGGGCTTGTTGCTGGTCAATGCCTGGTATGGGCAGCGGGCGGCGCGTCAATCGCTGGACCGGGTCTATGACCGCGGACTGATGTCATCGGCCCACCTGATCGCAGAGCGCACCTACTCGGCCCATGGCGAGGTGGTGGTGGACCTGCCTTATGCCGCGCTCGATGTCAGCAATGAGCGGGTGTTCTACGGCGTGTTCTGGCCTGATGGCAAGGCCGTCACCGGCTACGACGACCTGCCCCATGTGCTGGCCACCAACCGCGATTCACGGGTCAGCGATGCGGTGTACCGGGGCAACGCGGTGCGCCTGGTGGTGCTGCGCAAACCGCTGTATGACCCGCTTCAGACCCGGGCCGGACACGTGCTGATAGCAGTGGCCGAGACGGTCGATGGCCGCTCAGAGATGGCGCACGAACTGTTCCTGGAGGGCTTGCGCAGCCAGGCCCTGTTGGTCTGCGTGGGCCTGCTGCTGTTGTGGGTGGCGATCACCCGAGGGTTGCGGCCGCTGACCCGGCTGGGCGAGGCCTTCCACGACCGCCGTGAGGACGACCTAACGCCCGTCAGCATCACCGACATCCCGTCGGAGGTGCAGCCCTTGATCGACGCGGTGAACCACCACATGCAGCGCATCGGGGCGATGCTGCAGGCGCGCAAGCGTTTCGTGGCCGATGCTGCGCACCAATTGCGCACGCCGCTGGCTGTGCTGCTCACGCAGATCGACTATGGATTGCGTCAGCAGGACCCCGCTGAAGGGCGCCAGGCGCTGGCCGCCGCCGGGCACAGCGTGCGACACATGCAGCGGCTGGCCAACCAGTTGTTGTCACTGTCCAGCGCCGAGGCCATCAATGGCCTGGCGCGTGAGCGTGCCATGGTGGACGTGGTGGCCCTGGCGCGGGATGTGGCCGCCGACCTGTCACTGCTGGCCATCGAACGCCGGATCGACCTGGGCTTCGAGCCCGGTCCTGTTGGCATGGGGCCCCTGCAGGCCTGGGGACACGAAGCCCTGCTGCGCGAGTTGGTGGTCAACCTGGTGGACAACGCCCTTCGCTATACGCAGGCGGATGGCTGCGTCACGGTGTCGGTGCTGGCGTCGGATCGGCCCGGCCATGTGCGCTTGATGGTGAGCGACAACGGACCGGGCATTCCCACGGAGGAGTGCGACAAGGTGTTTCACCGCTTCTACCGCATCCTGGGCCGCACACGCACGGATGGCAGCGGCCTGGGCCTGGCGATCGTGCGGGAGATCGCGCAGGCCCATGGTGGCACCGTGGTGCTTGAGCAGGGGGCCGAGGGCCGAGGCCTGCGGGTGTGTGTGGACTTGCCCGACACGCCGCAGGGCCTCGGTTGAGCCCGGTACCCCTGCTGCGTGCTCAGCCGCGCGAGCGGCGCAGCCGCATCGCCACCAGGCCCAGTCCGGCCAGCACCATGGCCACGGACGTGGGCTCCGGCACGGCCGCCACCGTGCCGTTCTTGAAGGCCACCACCACCTCGCCGTTGTCATCGGCGAAGGGCCACAGCGGCGAAGCGCTCAGCGTGATCTGCGAGGTGCCCGCGGCCAGTGCGGTGAAGGTGAGCGTGGCGGTGGTGAAGTCGCCCTTGCGGCCCGCCAGGGTGTTGAAGTTCACGCCCTCCTTGGTGCCGGTGACGTTGTCGATCGGGCCGGGCGTGTCTTCGATGTAGCCCAGCTCCCAGAACGAAGGCACGGTGACCTTGTCCAGGCGCAGCAGGGTGGGGTCGAAGCGCACGTCGTAGCCGCCGCCATAGATGTTGTTGGCGAAGCCCTTGCCCAGGATGTCGATGGTGAAGGTGGCACCGATGTCCACGGGCGCCAGCGGCGATTGCACCTCGATGCTCTGGGCCTGGGCCCACAGGGAGGTGGTGGCCAGCACGGCGGCGATGAAGTGTTGTTGCAGGGGCATGATGAATCCTTGTCAGGTTGATGGTGGTTGGAAAAGGGGATCAGCGCTCGGTGTTGCTCAGGTGCCAGGCCGAGGGGCCGGGGGCCTTGCCCAGCAGCTTGCTGAAGCGGGCCGTGTCCAGCGCGTTGACGATGCCGTCGCCGTTGAGGTCGCCGGCCAGGCCACGCTTGCCCAGCTGTGCCTTGAAGGCGGCGGTGTCCAGCGCGTTGGTGAAGCCGTCGTTGTTCAGGTCGGCGTCGCAGGCGTTGCCGTAGCCGTCGCCATCGGTGTCGAGCTGATCCTTGTTGGGCGTGGCCACGCAGTTGTCGCGGCTGTCGGGCACGCCGTCACCGTCGGTGTCGACTTCCTTGGCGGCGCCCTGGCTGGTCGTGCCGTCTGGTGAGGCCACGCGCACCAGCACGTCGTCGCCCTTGAAATCACCCAGGTCGATGGTGCCGTTGCCCTCGTTGTCCAGCACGCCGCGGCCCAGCTCCAGGCCGGTCTTGGGGTCCAAAGCCACGGCGCTGATCCACTCGGGCGGCGGGCAGGTGCGGCATGTGGGTTCCAGGGTCACCTTGATGGTGGCCAGCGAGCCCTTGATCGACACCCACGGGAAGCTGATCTTCCAGGGCGCCTGCACACGCAGCTTCACGGTCGGGTCGCCCAGCAGGTTGTAGATGTTGAGCTCCTGGCGCAGGTTGCCAACGCCGGGGCGCGTGCCATTGCTGGACAGCGGATGGCGGCTGGCCTGCGAGCCGGCGGCCACTTCCGAGATGTAGGACTTGGCGTAGTTCAGCAGGTCACCCAGACGCTGCACGGGGCTGTTGGTGCCGAAGGTGGTGATCAGGCCGGGGAACACGCCATCGAACAGGCCCAGCGTGAGGTGGTTGTTGTCCACCGTGCTGCTCTGACGCGAATCGCCGATCACGGCCAGCGCGCCGTCGGCCTTGCGCAGGAAGGCTTCGGCCCAGTAGGTGGTGGCGCTGTTGATCAGCGGGCCGCCGCCGGGGGTGACGTAGTCGGCATTGACGGTCTCGTTGTCGAAGATGCCGCTGGCGCAGTTGATGCTGAACACCACCGGGAAGCGGTTGTTGGTGACCGAGATGGCGCCCAAGTTGCCGGTGCTGAAGGCGGGATCGCCCCAGCCCGTCCACCAGCCGTGGTCGCGGTGGTAGAGGATGGAGGTGCCCTGGTTGACGGCGGCCACGATGTCGGCGCTGTCGGCATCCCAGGCGAAGGTAGGCTTCTTCAGGGCAGCGGGGATGGATGCGCCGCCGTTGTAGAACAGCGGGTTGGCATCGCCATCGGCGTTGTACAGGCGGGCCACGCTGAAGCCCTTGGAGACGGCGTGGTCGCGCACGATCTCCGAGGTCTCCACGAACCAGCGCTTGTCGCGCGTTGGGGTGTGGTCGCCGTTCTGGCGCGTCTGGAAGTAGGAGGCGAAGGTCAGGCGGCTGTAGTAGTCCTGGCCGAACAGCGGGTTGGCGGGCGGGCTGTTCTCGAAGGCCATCACCTTGGAGACGATGGTGTTGGCCTGGGCCAGCGTGTCCACCGGGAAGCGGCCGATGCCGAAGGGCGGGATGGTGGTGGCCGTGGCGCCGGGCAGGAACTGGCCGTACCACATGTCACCGGCGTTCAGGGCGTTGTCCCAGCTGTTGTTCTGGTCGTAGCTGGTGGGCAGGAACTCCGAATCGCCGACGAACAGCACCCACTTCGGGCGCACCAGGTGCGTGTTGTAGTAGTTGGCGATCCAGTTGCGGATCTGCGTCTTGTTGGCGATGGCGGGGCCGCCCGTGATCTGCGCCGTGGTGACCACGCGGGTGCTGATGCCCAGGGCCTGCTTGTGCGCCTTGAGCGTGTTGGCCGCGGCCAGGAAGTTGGGGTGCGTGACGATCAGGTAGCGCGCGCCGAAGATGGCCGGGTCAATCTGCAGCGGGGGCGCGCAGCGCAGCTTGGTCAGCAGGTCCTTGTTGACGGCGAACTGCGTGGCCGGCAGGGGCAGGGCTTCGATGCGCTGGTCGATGGGGTCGAAGCCCACCTTGCGCGTGCTGCCCACCACGCCCTTGAGTTGCAGGCGGTCATAGGCGAAGCAGCGGCCCGCGTGCTTGATGGTGACCAGGTAGCTGGGGTAGTAGGTGATGATCTGGCGATCAGGGGCATAGCCATAGGGCGCCAGGCGGTAGCCCTGCACGTTCGAGTCGCCGCGGAACACGGGCAGCTCGCCCAGGCTCTGGCCGGCGCCCTTGGCGCCCTTGGCATAGCGGTCCGGGTCGTAGGTGAACTCGGTGTTGTCCAGCTTGGCATTGAGCGGCGTGGCATCGGGCGGCTGGATGGGGTACAGGCGCGCCTGGACTTCGGTGGGGCGGCCTTCGGGCTGGATGTTGAGCGTGGCGCCATCGCCATCGACCGGCAGCAGGGCCGAGAAGCCGGTGATGGGCAGTTCGGCAAAGCCTACTTCGCGGCTGTCGGCGATCGCGGTATTGGCGCCGCCGCGCTGCACGAAGCGCTGGAACACGCCGTGCGGTGTCTCGACGCTTTGCAGCTCGGGCTTGGGCACGCTGATGCGCACCACGGTCTGGCCGGCGTCGCTCGAGACGGTCTCGATGCGGATGGCGGGGGCGGTCTGGGCCTGGGCGCCTGTATGGCCGCTGCTCAGCGCAAGCAGCGAGAGGGCGCAGGCGGCGTGCAGGGCACGCGGCGTGAAGGGCTGTCCTTGAGGACGGATGGGTTGCATGTGAGCCTCCGGTCGGGTGGGTGAGATCGCGTGACACCGAACGTTCGGAAGCACACGCGGACCGGAGGTTATGAATGCCGGACAAGGCGCTCAAGGCCTTGTCCCCTAGGCTTGGGGAGGCTGGAGGCGGCATGCCCCCCAAGGTGGGCCCCAGGCCTAGGGAGGCCTTCCCCTAGGCTAGGGCCCTATGGTTAGGGGTTTGGTGGGTGGTTAGGGATCAGGGCTCGATGGCGATGCCGACGATGGGCTGGTCCGAGGCGACCGCGCCGATCAGGCGGGCCTGGCCGCTGTTGAGGTTGACCTCGTACAGGCGCGAATCGCGGCGGCCCTGGCGGGTGGTGACCAGGTAGGCGGCGTTGTCGATGTCGGCGATGTCGAAGGAGGCCTTGTCGAAGCTGTCGATGCGCAGCGGCCCCACGGCCTGCAGCAGACCCGTGTTGGGCGAGATGAAGGGCTTGGCCGTGCCGGTCGAACCCTGGATCACCAGGTAGTTCAGGCGCGCATCGATGGCGTACTCGGTGGTGATCTTCTCGTCGGTCTTGTCGTAGGTGTAGCCGGCGGCGACGATGGTGGGCGTGTTGCCGGCCAGCAGATCGCCGGCCTGGTAGGCCAGGGCCTTGTCGTGCTGCACACCAGGGGTGGCCGGGTCGAAATCGATGACGGCGCCGGTCTCGGGGTGCAGGCGCAGGTTGGCGCCCAGCTCATTGACCACGCGCACGCGGTCCACCGTGGGGTTGAAGTCGATGCCGAAGTTCTCGCCCTTGGGCAGGGCCACGGGCGCGCCGACAGGGGTGATCGTGCCGTTGGCCAGGTGGATGCGCACCAGGCGGCCCTGGGTGCTCAGGCCGAACAGCTCGCCGCGGAACACGCGGAAATCGATGCCGTGCAGGCGCTCGCCGCTGGCCAGGCCCTTGAGCGGGATCTTGCTGATCAGCTCGCCCGGAGAGCTGGCGTTGAAGCTGATCAGCTGGTTGTCCTGCGTGACGGCGAACAGCACGTGCGAGCGCACCTTGATCGGGGCCATCACTTCCTGGAACTCGGGTTGTGCGCCACCGCCCAGTGCCTGCAGCTTGGGCGACAGCTGGGGCATGTACGAGCAGGCGCCCATCAGGCTGGCGACCGACAACATGAGAGCGCCGCGAACGGCCCGGGAAGAGATGTGCATGGTGGGAGGCTCTGAAGCTGCGCCACGGGGCGCTGGAGCGGGCCATTATGGGCAGCAGGTGATGGCCTGTCCATCGTGGGGTGGCCAACTCCGGCGACAATCGAGCCCGGCGCCGCTGCGCCCCCTGCCCCCAGAGTTTTCCTTCACGCCCGTGAACCCCCATGAACGCGACCACCGCCCCCCAAGCCGGCACTGAGCTGACCCTGACCCGCCCGGATGACTGGCACCTGCACGTGCGCGATGGCGCGGCCATGCACGCGGTGGTGCCGGCCACGGCGCGCCAGTTCGCGCGTGCCATCATCATGCCCAACCTGCGCCCGCCCGTGACCACGGCCGCGCAGGCCGTGGCCTACCGTGAGCGCATCCAGGCCGCCGTGCCCGCAGGCGTGTCCTTCGAGCCCCTGATGGTGCTTTACCTCACCAACAACACCCCGGCCGACGAGGTGGTGCGGGCCCGCGAGGCCGGCGTGGTCGCCTTCAAGCTCTACCCTGCGGGCGCCACCACCAACAGCGATGCCGGTGTAACCGACCTGAAGCTGACCTACAAGACGCTCGAAGCCATGCAGCGTGAAGGCCTGGTGCTGTGCGTGCACGGTGAGGTCACCGATGGCGATGTGGACGTGTTCGACCGCGAGCAGGCCTTCATCGACGACAAGCTGATCCCGCTGCGCCGCGATTTCCCCGAGCTGAAGATCGTGTTCGAGCACATCACGACGAAGGACGCCGCGCAGTACGTGCTGGAGGCCGATCGCTTCGTGGGCGCCACGATCACGCCGCAGCACCTGCTCTACAACCGCAATGCCATCTTCATGGGGGGCGTGCGCCCGCACTACTACTGCCTGCCCATCCTCAAGCGCGAGGAGCACCGCGTGGCGCTGGTGCAAGCCGCCACCAGCGGCAATGCCAAGTTCTTCCTGGGCACGGACAGCGCGCCGCACGCGGCGCATCTGAAGGAGCACGCCAGCGGCTGCGCCGGCTGCTACACGGCGCCCCTGGCGCTGGAGCTGTACGCCGAGGCCTTCGAAGCCGTGGGTGCGCTGGACAAGCTCGAAGCCTTCGCCAGCTTCTACGGCCCTGACTATTACGGCCTGCCCCGCAACACCGAGCGCGTCACCCTGCGCCGCGAAGCCTGGACAGTGCCCGAGGCCCTGCCCTTCGGCGAGACCGAGATCAAGCCCCTGCGCGGCGGCGAGACCTTGAACTGGCGCTTCGTGGGCTGATGCGTTGAAGCCCAACCGGTCGCCTGGCGCGGACGGCTGGCATGAGCGGCTGGCATGGGCGGCTGCTTCGGCTTCAGGCTGGCAGGAAGCCGTCGACCGACAGGTAGCGCTCGCCCGTGTCGTAGCAGAAGCCCAGCACCCGGGCCTTGGGCCCCAGTTCGGGCAGCTTCTGGGCGATGGCCTGCAGCGTGGCGCCGGACGAGATCCCCACCAGCAGGCCTTCTTCACGCGCGGCGCGGCGCGCCATCTCGCGCGAGGCCTCGGCATCGACCTGGATGGTGCCGTCCAGCAGCGTGGTGTCCAGGTTGCCGGGCACAAAGCCCGCGCCGATGCCCTGGATAGGGTGGGGCGCTGGCGAGCCGCCGGAAATCACGGGCGAGGCCGCAGGCTCCACCGCGAACACCTTGAGCTGCGGCCAGGCCTTCTTGAGCACGCGTGCACAGCCGGTGATGTGGCCGCCCGTGCCCACGCCGGTGATCAGCGCATCGAGCCCTTCGGGGAAATCGTTCAGGATCTCCTGGGCGGTGGTGCGCTCGTGCACGGCGATGTTGGCCGGGTTGTCGAACTGCTGCGGCATCCAGGCGCCGGCGGTCTCGGCCACGATCTCCTGGGCGCGGGCGATGGCGCCCTTCATGCCCTTCTCGCGTGGGGTCAGGTCGAAGCTGGCGCCATAGGCCAGCATCAGGCGGCGTCGCTCGATCGACATGCTCTCGGGCATGACCAGGATCAACTTGTAGCCCTTGACGGCGGCCACCATGGCCAGGCCGATGCCGGTGTTGCCCGAGGTGGGCTCGACAATGGTGCCGCCGGCCTTGAGCAGGCCCTGGCGCTCGGCATCTTCCACCATGGCCAGGGCGATGCGGTCCTTGATGGAGCCGCCGGGGTTGGCCCGTTCGGCCTTGATCCACACTTCGGCACTGCCGAGCAGGCGGTTGATGCGGATGTGCGGCGTCTGGCCGATGGTCTCCAGGATGTTCTGTGCTTTCATGCGGGGGCTCCTGTGGTCGCGGTGCGCAGGGAAGGGAACGATCGTGCCGGGCACGGTCCAATGCAAGGATAAGGGCGCCGGGCGCAAAATCGCTGTATGAAATCAACAATCCTGAGGTCGCTGTTCGTCTTCCTGCCGCTGGCGCTGATGGGGCTGCTGCCCTCGGGGGCCGCGCGTGCGCAGGACTTCATGCCGGTCGACCAGGCCTTTCAGGTACAGGCGCGTGTCACGCAGCCCGGTCAGGTGGCCGTTGACTTCAAGGTGGCCAAGGGCACCTACCTGTACCGCGAGCGCCTTGAGGCGCGTATCGACGGGATGCCCCCCGAGCCCGTGGCGCTGACCACGCCCGAAGGCGAGCGCAAGCACGATCCCACCTTCGACAAGGTGATGGAGGTCTATCACCACGATGTGGCGGCGACGTTGGCACTGCCTGCGCTGCCGCCCCAGGCCCAAGGTTCCGATGCCGCCCCATCGCAGACCCTTGCGGTGGTCTACCAGGGCTGCGCCGATGCCGGGCTGTGCTACCCGCCGCAGACGCGCCACTGGCAACTCACCCGCGATGCCCAGGGGCAGGTGACGGCGGTGACCTATGTGCCGCCGCAGGCTCCGCCTGTCCGTCGGGGCAGCGGTCTGTTCGGGGGCGAATCCACGTCCAGTGGCTTGTTCGGCAGCAGTGGCGGTGATGCTGGTCTGGGCGCGTCAACGACGCCGGGCGCCCCTGCTGGCGGCAGCCCGATGGCATGGGGTGGCGGCGCCAATGCCGAGCCCCTGGGCCAGGCCTTGTCCAGCGGGCGTTGGCTGATGGTGTTGCCCGCCTTCCTGCTGGCCGGCGTGCTGCTGTCGCTCACGCCTTGCGTGCTGCCCATGGTGCCCATCCTCTCGTCGATCATCGTCGGCCAGCATGGCGGCGCGTCGGGGGGGAGCGGTGGCGCGGGTGGCGCAGGCACTGCAGGGCAGGCCGGTGAGCGGCCGCGCGGCTTCGCGCTGGCACTGAGCTATTCGCAGGGCATGGCCCTGGTCTACACCCTGCTGGGGGTGGCGGCCGGCCTGCTGGGCCAGGGCCTGGCGGCCTACCTGCAGCACCCGTATGTGGTGCTGGCCTTCGCCGCCTTGATGGTGGTGCTGGCGCTGTCCATGTTCGGCCTGTACGAACTGCGCCTGCCGGCTTCGGTGCAGAGCTGGCTGGGCCAGCGCACCCACGGCCTGCCAGGCGGGCGCTTCGTCAGCGTGTTCGTGATGGGTGCGGTGTCGGCGCTGATCGTGAGCCCCTGCGTGTCGGCGCCCTTGGCCGGTGCGCTGCTCTACATCAGCCAGACGCGTGATGTGTGGCTGGGCGGCGCTGCCCTGTACGCCATGGCCTGGGGCATGAGCGTGCCGCTGCTGGTGGTGGGCGTGGCCGGCGGCCGCCTGCTGCCCCGCGCTGGCCGCTGGATGAACGCCGTCAAGGTGCTGTTCGGCGTGCTGATGCTGGCCATGGCCGCCTGGGTGGCGCGTCCGGCCTGGCCGGCGCTGGTGGCGGCGGTCACCGGGCAGCCGGTGGTGTCCAGCCACCAGAGCGTGCTGCCCTTCCAGCGCGTGAGCAGCGTGGCGCAGCTGGCGCAGGCCGTGGCGGATGCCGCGCGGCAAGGTCGCCCCGTGATGCTGGATTTCTACGCCGACTGGTGCGTGGCCTGCATCGAGATGGAGCGCTTCACCTTCACCGACCCGGCCGTGCGTGGCAAGCTCGGCGCCGCCGTGCTGCTGCAGGCCGACGTCACGGCCAACACGCCGGATGACCGCGCCTTGCTCGAACGCTTTGGCCTGTTCGGGCCGCCCGGCATCGTGTTTTTCGACGCCGCCGGACGCGAGCTGAGCGCCCAGCGGGTGATCGGTGTCCAGAAACCCGAGGCTTTCGTGCGCAGCCTGGAGGCGGCCGGCCTGTGAGGCTCGCCTGTCCTTGAGCACGGGCCGGGGAGATCGGACGCCCAGCAACTCGCGCTCGGGGCATTTCCGCTATCGTGTCGGGTTCCGCTGAGGAATCCCATGAACCCTGACGCCCGGAGCCTGTGGCGGGCTCCCCCCTGGACGCTGTCCGTGCTGCTGGCCGCGCTCGGCATGCTCGGCCCCTTCGCCATCGACACCTACCTGCCGGCCTTCGCGGGCATCGCGCAGTCGCTGAACGCCACGCCGGTCGAGATCCAGCAGACGCTGTCGGCCTACCTGTTCGCCTTTGCCTTCATGAGCCTGTTCCACGGCGCGCTGTCCGACAGCTTTGGTCGGCGCCCCGTGGTGTTGACGGGCCTGGTGGTCTTCACGCTGGCCTCGATCGGCTGTGCGATGGCCACGTCCATCGGGCAACTCATCTTCTTCCGCGCGCTGCAGGGCCTGTCCACCGGGGCGGGCATCGTGGTGTCGCGCGCGGTCATCCGCGACATGTTCCCGCCCGACCAGGCCCAGCGCGTGATGGCGCAGGTGACGCTGTTCTTTGGTGTGGCACCGGCCATCGCGCCCATCGTGGGGGGCTTTTTGTTCGTGCACGCGGGCTGGCAGGCGGTGTTCTGGTTTCTGACGGGCGTAGGCGTGGTGCTGTGGCTGGCCAACTGGTGGCTGCTGCCCGAGACGCTGCATGTGGATCACCGGCAGTCCTTCGCGCCGCGCCATCTGCTCAAGGGCTATATGGAGCTGGGCTTTCACCCGCGCTTCATGCTGCTGGCCCTGGCCAGTGGCGTGCCCTTCAACGGCATGTTCCTGTACGTGCTGTCGGCGCCTGCCTTTCTGGGCGAGCAGCTGCAGCTGGCGCCCACCCAGTTCTTCTGGTTCTTCCTGTGCACCATCGCCGGCATCATGGGCGGTGCCTTCTGCAGCGGGCGGCTGGCCGGGCGCATCGAACCGGCACGCCAGGTGCGCCTGGGTTTTGCCGTGATGGTGGTGACCTCGGTGCTGAACCTGGCGGCCAACCTGCTGTTCACCGCCCAGGCGTGGTGGGCGCTGCCGCCCATCGGGCTGTTCGCCTTTGGCTGGGCGCTGGTCACGCCCATCGTCACGCTGATGGTGCTGGATCTTTTCCCCCATCGCCGGGGCATGGCGGCCTCGCTGCAGACCTTCGTGGCCAGCGCCGCCAACGGGCTGGTGGCGGGCATCATTTCGCCCCTGGTCATGCACGACACGGCGCTGCTGGCGCTGGCCTCGCTGCTGCTGATGTCGATCGGGTTGGTGTCCTGGGCCGTGTTGCAGCGCCCGCAGCGGCGATAATGGCGGGGTGAAGTCGGCCAGACCGCCGCTGGTGCAATCGCTGAAAGGCGGCACTGGAGGAAGGTCCGGACTGCGAAGGGCGGCGTAGGAGGTAACACCTCTCCACCGCGAGGTGAGGATCAGAGCAACAGAGACGAGCCGATTCAGTTCGGGTGAAACGGGCAATCTCTACGCGCAGCAACACCAAATAGGCACACACGGAGCGGCATGGCTTGCCATGTCGCTCTACCCCTGGCCCGGGGGCCGTGTGCGGGTAGGTGGCATCGAGCCGTTCTGGTGACAGGCGGCCCAGAGGAATGGCGGTCACGGCTCAGCGTCGCGAGACACGGAGCCGCACAGAATCCGGCCTATCGGCCGACTTCACACTTTCACTTTTTTCACGTCGTGCTCAAGTGCGGGCGCCGCTGGTCGAAAAAACCAGGGCCGCTGGCATCTTGCCGCTACCCGAGACACGACGATGAACCTGCCCCTGCGCCCCGCCTTTCGCGTTCTGCCCTGGCTGATGCTCGGGGCTGTCGCCTGGCATGCCCAGGCCGCCGACACGGGCGCATCGGCGCCTGCGCCGGCCAAGGAGATCGTCGAGCGTGCCGATGGCAAGTCTGTGGGGCAGCCTGCGCCCGCGGCCACGCGCCCGAACACTGCCCGCAGCGGCCTGGCCCCCAGTTCACCGGCGCGTGCCCGCCAGCCCGAGGCCTCGGCCGAGGCCGCATCAGGCGTGTCCATGACGGAGCTGCGTGACCTGATCGACCAGAAGATCGCCGAGGTGCGCGCCAAGCAGGAAACGGCCCCCGTGGTCCGCGTCAACAACAACACCCCGGCCGCACGCAAGGCGGTGGCCAAGAAGAAGGTCGCCCCGGTGGTGGCTGCGCCGGCCGCTGCGGCGGCCGCGCCTGTGGTGCCGGTGGACCCGCTTGAGCAGCCCTGGACCTATAACGGGGTCCAGGGGCCGGACCGCTGGGCCCAGTTGCGGCCTGAGTACGCCACCTGCGGCTCCGGCAAGCGCCAGAGCCCTATCGACATCCGCGACGGCATCAAGGTCACGCTGGACCCCATCCAGTTCGATTACCGCACCACGCCCTTCAAGGTGCTGGACACCGGCCGAACCGTGCAGGCCAGGCTGGAGGGCGGCAACAGCATCACCATCAATGGGCGCCGCTACGATCTGCAGCGCATCGAGTTCCATCGCCCCAGCGAAGAGCGCATCAACGGACGGCAGTTCGAGATGTCGGCGCACCTGGTGCACCGCGATGCCGAAGGGCGGACGGCGGTGGTGGCCGTGCTCATGGACCAGGCCGACCAGGGTGAGGGCCACCCCATGGTTCAATTGGTGTGGAACAGCCTGCCGCTGGAAAAGTACATCGATCAGGCCTCATCGGTGCCCATCGACATGGCGCGCATGCTGCCCGAGCAGAAGCAGTACCTGACCTACATGGGTTCGCTCACGGCGCCGCCCTGCACGGAAGGTGTGCTGTGGATGGTGATGAAGCAGCCGATCACCCTCTCCCGAGAGCAGATCGGCGTGTTCAGCAGGCTCTATCCGATGAACGCCCGGCCGGTGCAGAACACCTCTGGCCGCCTCATCAAGGACGGCCAGTAGCCAGTCGTTCCGTTCGTGCGGGGCCGCTCAGCCTTGCGAGGAGGCGCGGCGGCGTGCCGCGGCAGCACCAGCCAGGCCCAGGCCGACGGCGAACATCGCCCAGGTCGAGGGTTCAGGCACCGGCGACAGCGAGGCGACCACGTCCTGCGTGCCGAGCACCTGGGCGAACTTGCCCGTGAAGGTGCCGCCCGAGGTCACGGCGGTGACCGTGGCGTTGATGAAGTCGAAGCCAGTGGCGCCGTAGCTGCTGTTGATCACCGTGTCGGGATCCCACTTGAAGGTCACGACCTTGAAGGTGTCGAAGCCGGTGAAGTTGAAGCCGAACACCGGGCTGTTGGCGCCGAAGAAGCTGGCGGTGGTGCCGGCTGGCGTCGAGATGCTCAGCGGGTTGCCGTCGATCAGCAACTGTTCGCCGTCATCACCCAGGATGCCCGTGAAGTCGAAGGTCAGGGACTGGATGGTGAAGCTGGAGCCATTCAGGATGCCGGTTTCGATGTTGAAGCCGTCGCCGCCAGGCTCGGACACCAGGATCGAACCAGTGGCGTGGGCACCCACGGACGCTGTCAGAGCGGCCACAGCCAACAAGGTCTTGACGTGTTTCATGTGTTCTTTCCTCCACGGGGAAACCCCAGGACATTCATGAGGTTGGCCAAGACTAAGTGATGCCAATACATGTGTCTGTAAGGAACGCCTGACGAACCCCCTAAATATAGGGGGTTCTGCACTGATCCGAGGGGGGTGTGTCCGGAATGCGCTTGTCGCTGCGTCCGGAACTGCTCAGTACACGCGGCCGCCCTTGATCTGTGCGTGGGTGCGACGGGTCAGCGAAGTGGCCTTGGCCATCTGGGCCATGGCGTGGCCGGCATGCGCGTGGCAGATGGCCAGCCCCAGGGCATCGGCGGCATCGTTGTGTGGCTCACGCGGCAGGTCCAGCAGGCGCATCACCATGTGGCGGATCTGGGCCTTGGCCGCATGGCCGTGTCCCACCACGGCCTTCTTCATCTGCAGCGCGGTGTATTCGGAGACGGCGGGCGAGGTGGGCGTGCTGAGCAGCCCGGCGATGGCCGCGCCTCGGGCCTGGCCCAGCAGCAGGGTCGATTGCGGGTTCACGTTGACGAACACGATCTCCACCGAGGCCTGCTGCGGCTCGTAGGTGCCGACCACCTCGCGCACGCCCTCGAAGATCAGCTTGAGGCGGCCGGGCAGATCGCCCAGCGCGGCTTCACGCGTCTTGATGGTGCCGCTGGCCACGTAGTGCAGGCGCGGGCCGTCCGTGTCGATCACGCCAAAACCGGTGGTCTGCAGGCCAGGGTCGATGCCGAGGATTCTCATGTGGGGCTGAGCATACCCGCTGGGCACGGCTTGGCGCCGTGGCATTGGCCTGCGCACAAAACAAAACGGGCTGAGACGACATGTCTCAACCCGTTGGAGAGGGCCGTTACCCCGCTACCCGGCACCGGGAGCGGTGAGCATGGCAGGATCAGCCAGCCTTGCGGCGGCGGGCCAGAGCGCCAGTGACCATCAGGCCGCCCAGGACCATGGCGTAGGTGCTGGCCTCCGGCACGGGGCTCAGGACAGCGGCCACGTCGGGGGTGCTGCCCACTTGGGCGAACACGCCGGAGTAGATGCCGTTGGTGGTTTCGGCCGTGATCTTGGCGCCGATGAAATCCAGGGCGATGGCGCCGAAGCCGCCATTGTCAGCCGTGTCCGGATCCCACTTGAACTTGAAGCCTTCGAAGCTGTTGAAGCTGGTGAAGGTGAAGCCGAACACCGCGCCGCTGCCGAAGAAGGTGGCGCTGCCGCCGGCGGGGGCGGTGATGCTGCTCGGGCTGCCATCGATGACGATGTAGCTGCCGTCGGCCACCGTGTCCGAGAAGTCGAACGTGATCTTGGTGATGTCGTAGCTCGAACCGTTGAGGATCAAGGTTTCGATGTTGAAGCCATCGGCGCCGGGTTCCGTCACCAGGATGGAGGCGTTGGCAACGCTGGCGGCCGTCAGAGCGGCGGACAGGATGAGCGGTTTGATCAGATTCATGGGAGACCCCTGGACGGAAATCCGTCGGTTCGACTTCTTGTGTGTTCGTGTGAACGACCTACGTCGAGGAAACATTCCGTGGACGCAGTCCGCAGATTAGTGGAACAGCCCCTTGTAGGGCAAGGGCTTGCCGAGGTTTGTCCCACGTTTGAGGGGGGCGGGTAGCGCCGACGCACCCCCCATACCCCCTGTTTGGCAGGACTTGGCCTGGCTTTCGTGGCTGTTCAGTGGCGGAAGTGGCGCGTGCCGGTGAACACCATGGCGATGCCGCGCTCGTCGGCGGCGGCGATCACCTCGTCGTCACGCACGCTGCCACCGGGGTGGATCACGCTGGTCGCGCCAGCATCGACCACCACGTCCAGGCCATCGCGGAACGGGAAGAAGGCGTCCGACGCCACGGCCGTGCCCTGCAGGCTCAGGTCGGCGTGGCCGGCCTTGATCGAGGCGATGCGGGCCGAGTCCAGGCGGCTCATCTGGCCGGCGCCCACGCCCATGGTCATGCCGTCCTTGCAGAACACGATGGCGTTGCTTTTGACGAAGCGCGCCACGGTCCAGGCGAACAGCAGGTCCTTGAGCTGCTGCGCGGTGGGCTGCACCTTGGAGACGACCTTGATGTCACCGACCAAGTCAATGTTGTCGGCTGACTGCAGCAGCATGCCGCCGCCCACGCGCTTGAAGTCCAGCACGTTGCCCAGCTTGCGCGAGGCGTCGTCCAGCGGCACTTCCAGCAGGCGCACGTTCTGCTTGGCGGCGTAGGCCGCGCGGGCCGCGTCGGTGAACTTGGGCGCGATCACCACTTCCACGAACTGTTTGTTGGCGTTGATGGCCTCTATCACGTCGGCATCGACGGTGCGGTTGAAGGCCATGATGCCGCCGAAAGCGGAGGTGGGGTCGGTCTTGAGGGCCTTGGTGTAGGCCTCCAGCGGGCCGGCACCGATCGCCACGCCACACGGGTTGGCATGCTTGATGATCACGCAGGCGGGCACCTCGAAAGCCTTCACGCATTCCCAGGCGGCATCGGCATCGGCGATGTTGTTGAAGGACAGTTCCTTGCCCTGGATCTGCGACCAGTTGGCCAGCGTGCTGACCACGGGCGACGCTTCACGGTAGAAGGCGGCGCTCTGGTGCGGGTTCTCGCCGTAGCGCATGCCCTGCACCTTGTGCAGCTGCAGGTTGAACACGGCCGGGTACTCGGCCTTGGCGGGCACGGCCTCGGTCTGGAGCTCGCTGCCGGCTTCCAGCGCCGTCAGGTAGTTGGTGATCATGCCGTCGTAGGCGGCGGTGTGGGCGAACACCTTCTTGGCCAGGCCGAACTTGGTCGTGCGGGTGATCTGGCCGGCCTTGAGCTCGGACAGCACCTGCTCGTAGTCGGTGGGGTCGATGATCACGGCCACGTCCTGCCAGTTCTTGGCGGCGGCGCGCAGCATGGTCGGGCCGCCGATGTCGATGTTCTCGATGGCGTTTTCCAGCGTGCAGTCGGCCTTGGTCGTGGCCTGCGCGAAGGGGTACAGGTTCACCACCAGCAGGTCGATCGTGTCGATGCCGTGCTCTTTCAGCGCGGCCATGTGCTCGGGCAGGTCGCGGCGGGCCAGGATGCCGCCGTGCACGCGCGGGTGCAGCGTCTTCACGCGGCCGTCCAGCATCTCGGGAAAGCCGGTGATCTCGGCCACCTCGGTCACGGGCAGGCCCTTGTCGGCCAGCAGCTTGGCGGTGCCGCCGGTGGACAGCAGGCGCACGCCTTGTGCGTTCAGGGCCTGGGCGAATTCGACGATGCCGGTCTTGTCGGAGACGGACAGCAGGGCGGTCAGGGACATGGAAAGGGCTTCCTTGGGAGATTGAAAAGCGTCGGGATTACTTGATGAGCTTGTGGTCCAGCAGCTTGCGCCGGAGCGTATTGCGGTTGATGCCGAGCCAGTCGGCGGCCTTGGACTGGTTGCCCTCGGCCTGTTGCATCACCACCTCCAGCATGGGGCGCTCGACGGTAGCCAGCACCATGTCGTAGATGGCGTGCGGCTCGGCGCCGCGCAGGTCCTGGAAGTAGCCCTCCAGGTTGTCCTTGATGCAGTCTTGGATGTTCTTCTTGCTCATGTGGGATCAGTGCTCGTGGCAGCTCGCCGTGTGGGCGGTCTGCTCTTCTTCATCGTCCAGATCAGCGCCGTTGTCTCGCGGCGCCGGCAGGCGGTCGTGATCGGCCGCCAACTGGTCGAAAAAATCGCCGACGGCCCGCACTTGATCAGCGCAGGTGTCCAGCAGGTTCATCTGTGCGCGGAAATCCTCCCCGCCTGGCAGGGCGCGCACGGCCCAGCCAATGTGCTTGCGTGCGGTGCGCACGCCGGCGAATTCGCCATAGAGGCCGTAGTGGTCCTCCAGGTGTTCGAGCAGCCACTGCTTGACCTGCAGCGTCAGCGGCGCGGCGCGGTGCTCGCCCGTCGCCAGGAAATGCGCGATGTCGCCGAAGATCCAGGGGCGGCCCTGCGCGGCGCGGCCGATCATCACGGCGTCGGCGCCAGTGAAGGCCAGCACGTCGCGCGCCTTCTCGGGGCTGGTGATGTCGCCATTGGCCACCACCGGAATCTTCACGGCGGCTTTCACGGCGGCGATGGTGTCGTACTCGGCGTGGCCCTTGTAGCCCTGCTCGCGCGTGCGGCCATGCACCGTCAGCATGGCGATGCCGGCCTGTTCGGCGGCGCGCGCGATGCGTTCTGCGTTCTTGTGCTCGGCGCTCCAGCCGGTGCGCATCTTCAGCGTCACGGGTACGTTGTGCGGCGCGCAGGCATCGACCACGGCCTGCACGATCTGCAGCGCCAGCGGTTCGTCCTGCATCAGCGCCGAGCCCGCCCACTTGTTGCAGACCTTCTTGGCCGGGCAGCCCATGTTGATGTCGATGATCTGGGCGCCACGGTCGATGTTGTAGGCGGCGGCCTCGGCCATCATGGCCGCGTCGGTGCCGGCGATCTGCACGGAGATCGGGGCGGTCTCGCCCTCATGGTTGGCGCGGCGCGAGGTCTTGAGGCTGTTCCACAGGTCCTTGCGGGAGGTCACCATCTCGCTCACGGCGTAGCCCGCGCCCAGCCGCTTGCACAGCTGGCGGAACGGCCGGTCGGTCACGCCCGCCATGGGCGCGACGAACAGGCGGTTGGGCAACGCGATGCGGCCGATGAACATGGGGTGAAAGACGCCAAAGCCCCGACCGGGTGAGCGGATCGGGGCTGCTTAAAAGGGAGGCAGATTGTAGCCCGCGGGCTGCTTGGCAGGGGGCTCCATTCATGGGCTTGACACTGCAAATCCGGACAAGATCTGTCGCGGGTTTGACGGGTTGGGTCGCCATCGGGATGTGGCCCGGTGCGGGGTGGCGTGTTGCGTCAAATCCCTGTTCGTGTGAAACGGTTTGGGCGCTGCCGGTGCGGGCTGCCGCGACGACCTATATTCTGGGCATGGATACCAAGAAGCCTGAGGAGACACGCCCCGCATGATGCCCGCCTGGATTGAGAGTGTGCTGGCCATGGCCGCCTTGCCCACCGTGGGCCTGCCGGCGGTGTTCGTCGTGGCTTTCGTGTCGGCCACCTTGCTGCCTTTGGGCTCGGAGCCGGCGGTATTCGCCCTGGTCAAGCTGCAGCCGGAGCTGTTCTGGCCGGCCATCCTGGTGGCCACGTTGGGCAACACGCTGGGCGGGGCCGTCACCTGGTGGATGGGCAAGAAGGCTCATCAGGCGGCCGACCGTCTGGCGCACCACCATGTGGAAACCCGGGCGCTGGCCTGGCTGGAGCGTTTCGGCCCAAAGGCCTGCCTGCTGTCATGGCTGCCGGTGGTGGGCGATCCACTGTGTGGCGTGGCCGGCTGGCTGGGCATGCCGCTACGCCCTTGCCTGATCTACATGGCCATCGGCAAGTTCGGCCGTTACCTCGTGATGACGGCGGCCCTGATGGGGATGTTTCCTGGCGTGGCAATTCATGCTTAGTGCATCACATGAACATGGGATTTCATCTTGTAACCATTTCGTGCCATTGGTTTGAGCGCAATCGAAGGCGCGCCCCCTAAACTCCCCTCCAGAAGCAACACAGCTTCACAAACAGACGGTTTTTGAAATCCGAGCGGCCTTGGCCGCTTTGAATCAGTCCAGGGGGGCTTATTCAAATGAAAAGGGCTCCGGCATTTTGCCGGGGCCCTTTTTCTTGGCGCAGCGAGCCGTGTGGCTCAAGCGGCCAGGGTCACTTCTTTTCCAGGGTGGTGATGGTGAACTGGCCACCCACCTTGTCGGCCGTGAACTTGACCTTGTCGCCTACCTGCAGCGTCTTGAGCCAGTTGGGATCGGACACCCGGAAGGACATCTGCATGGCGGGCATGTCCAGGTTCTTGATCTCGCCGTGCTTGAGGGTGATCTTGCCGGCGTCGGGGTCGACTTTCTTGACTTCGCCATCCACGGCCTGGGCGTGGGCCGATGCGGCCAAACCCAGCCCCAGGACCAGTGCGGCCAGGGCAGACGAGGTGGACGAGAACCAGCGAGTTTTCACGATGTGCTCCATATTGCGTGCTGCGAGGTGAGATCCCTGTTCTGGGTGATCGGTTCCTTGCACTGTTCATTGACGCATGGACGGGCCTGCGCGTTGACAACGATAGGGTTTGGCGTCCATCACGTGTTGCGGGTTTGTGCGCACCCCCACACAAGGGGTGAGGGCGGCAAGTGGATGTGGTCGAATATGGGGCGCACGATTGGTGCAGCTTAAACGTTCAATATACATAAGGGGGAGTCATGGGACTGTGGTCGAGTTTTGCCAAGCCTGTGCTGGTGTCGGCTTTTGTGTGCGGCGTGTTCGCCTGGCCTGCGGTGGCATCGGCTGCCCCTGTGGCGGTGGCTGAAGGCACCACGATTGGTGTGTCCATCGACGCCGAGATCGCCCACCTGTTCGACAACTCGAATCCCGAGATGTCCAACTTCCTGGAGTTCTACGGGGCAGGCGTGCTGTCGGGTTACGGTGGTGCCATTGCGCCGGTGACCAATGTGGCCATCTCCGGGCCCGGTGCGCTCACGATCGACTGGGGCACCGATGTCCGGTTGCGGGACGGGCTGGCGCAGGTGTTCCATGCCGACAATATCTCGCTGAGCGTGGCTGACAACACCATCTATGCCGACATCACGTTCAGCATCCCGGACAGCACGCCCTTGGTGTTCACCCATGTGGCGGCTTTCACCCTGGTCAACCTGACCGGCACCCTCGATGGCGTGGCCCTGGACCAGGTCAGCGCGCTGCATTCGGGCCCTGGCCAGCTCAGCCTGCAGGCCGGCATCATGGCCAACGTGCCAGCCCTGAACGAGATCGCCGTCGCGCTGGGCAGCACCCCCGTTCCTACCGACGGCTCCGTGGTCCTGCCGATCGGCACCCTGACCGTTGGCGTGGCCGCCGTGCCCGAACCCGCCACATGGGCCACCCTGGGCTTGGGCCTGGTCGGCCTGGTGGCCGTGAGCCGCCGTCGTGCCCGTACTCGTGTCTGTTGAGCCGTTGCTTCAAAAAATACAAGGAGAGGATATGAAATCACTGTGGACATGCCTGCCCCGCGCTGGTGTGGCTGTGGGTCTGTCGCTTGCGCTGGCCCTGCCCACCCTGGCTTCGGCCGGTGCCGTGGCCGTGGCGGATGGCACCAAGGTCGCCATGTCGTTCGATGACGTGGGCCCATTCTTCGCTGCAGAGCCGTATGTCGTGTCCTGGTTCTCCGGGGTGGGGGTGCACTCCGACGCGATCGGCATGGTGGCCCCTGTGGGGCAGGTGTCCGTGAACGGCTCAGGGCCTGGCGCGATCACGATCGACTGGGGCACCAGCATTGAGCTCCACCACACGCTGGTGGCGGAGCTCTTCGCGACCAACTTCTCGCTGAGCGTGGCTGACAAGCTCATCTATGCGGACATTACCATCACGGCGCCGGATGGCGGGCCCACGGTGTCTTTCACGCACCTGGATCTGTTCGCCCTGACCGATCTGTCTGGCGATCTCGACGGAGTGGCGCTGGACCAGGTGGTCGCCACCAACGGGCCCGGGTTGCTCAACCTGAATGCCAAGGTCTCCCTCAACCCCTCCGGCATCAGCCAGATCAATGTGGCATTCGGTGCCGTGCCCTATTGGGATGCCATTCCCATCGGCACTCTGGTGGTCGGTGTGGGGGCTCAGCCCATCCCTGAGCCCGGCACCTGGGCCATGATGGGCCTGGGATTGGCGGGCCTGGTGGCCGTGCGTGCACGCAGGCGGCGAGCCATCTCCTAAAATAAGGGGTTCCCATCAGAACCCCTTTTTTCTGGATGCCCCTGCCATGACCGCTGAACCTCCCGCCGCCCAGTCCGACTCCCTGGCCAACATCGCCCCGCGCGACAAGGCCGAGATCCTGGCGCAGGCGCTGCCCTACATCCGCAAGTTCCACGGCAAGACCATCGTCATCAAGTACGGTGGCAATGCCATGACGGACCCGGAACTGCAGGCCGACTTCGCGGAAGACGTGGTGCTGCTCAAGCTGGTGGGGCTCAACCCGGTGGTGGTGCACGGTGGCGGCCCGCAGATCGATGCCGCACTGGGCAAGATCGGCAAGAAGGGCGAGTTCATCCAGGGCATGCGCGTCACCGACAAGGAGACGATGGACGTGGTCGAGTGGGTGCTGGCCGGTGAGGTGCAGCAGGACATCGTGGGCCTGATCAACGTGGCCGGTGGCAAGGCCGTGGGCCTGACGGGCCGTGACGGCGGCCTGATCCGCGCGCGCAAGCTCAAGCTTGCAGACCGCGATGACCCGAGCAAGCACCACGACATCGGCCAGGTCGGCGAGATCGAGGCCATCGATCCCAGCGTGGTCAAGGCACTGCAGGATGACCAGTTCATCCCGGTGATCAGCCCGATCGGCTTCGGCACCGAGAACGAGAGCTACAACATCAACGCCGACCTGGTCGCCTCCAAGCTGGCCGAGGTGCTCAAGGCCGAGAAGCTCATGCTGCTGACCAACATCAAGGGCGTGCTCGACAAGGAAGGCAACCTGCTGACCGACCTGACGGCCCGCCGCATCGACGAGCTGATCGAGGACGGCACCATCAGCGGTGGCATGCTGCCCAAGATCGCTGGGGCGCTCGATGCCGCCAAGAGCGGTGTCAACGCCGTGCACATCGTCGATGGCCGCGTGCCCCACGCCATGCTGCTCGAGATCCTGACCGAGCAGGCCTACGGCACCATGATCCGATCGCATTGAGCCAGCTCATCTGGTTGTTCGACCTGGACAACACCCTGCACGACGCGTCCAGCGCCGTGTTCGGTCGCATCAATGTGTCGATGACCGACTACATCGTGCAGCACCTGGCAGTGACACGGCCTGAGGCCGAAGAACTGCGGGTGCAGTACTGGCGGCGCTACGGCGCGACCTTGCTGGGCCTCGAACGCCACCACGGTATCCGCGCCGCCCACTTCCTGGCACAGACGCACGAGCTGCCCGGCATGGAGGCCCACCTGCACATCCCGCCGGCCGACCGTGCGGCGCTGAACCGCCTGCCGGGCCGCAAGTTCGTGCTGACCAACGCGCCGGCCGAGTACGCCAAGCGCGTGCTCACGGCGCTGGACCTGGCCAGCTGCTTCGAGGGCGTGATCTCCATCGAGCAGATGCGCGTGTTCGGCCAGTTGCGCCCCAAGCCCGATGCCCGCTCGTTGCGGCTGGTGCTGGCGCGCCTCAAGCTGCCGGCACACCGCTGTGTACTGGTCGAGGACACACTGGCCAACCTCAAGACGGCGCATGCCCTGGGCCTGCGCACCGTGTGGATGCAGCACTACCTGGGCGCGCGCGCCAGGGCCCGCGTGCCCGGCCGCGCCCATGGCATCCAGATGGAGGGGCGCCTGCACCGGCGGCCCGCCTGGGTGTGTGCCAGAATCAGACGCCTCAGGGCGCTGCACGCCTGGACCAACCCTCAACCGCTGCCATGACCGATCCCGCCGCGCCTGCCGACGACCTGGACGCCGACACCGATGTCGACGGCAGCGGCGCAGCGGCAGCGGCTTCATCGTCACCTTCCCGCAAGCGCCCCAAGCCGGGTGAGCGGCGTGTGCAGATCCTTCAGGCCCTGGCGGCCATGCTGGAGCAGCCCGGCGCCGAACGCATCACCACCGCGGCCCTGGCCGCACGCCTGGAGGTGAGCGAGGCCGCCCTGTACCGCCACTTCGCCAGCAAGGCCCAGATGTTCGAGGCACTGATCGAGTTCATCGAGCAGAGCCTGTTCACGCTGGCCAACCAGATCCTGGAGCGCGAGCCCGACCCGGCCCGCCAGATCGCGCGCGTGCTGGCGCTGGTGCTGCAGTTCGCCGAGAAGAACCCGGGCATGAGCCGGGTGATCGCCGGCGATGCGCTGGCTTTTGAGCACGAGCGCCTGGGCACGCGCATGAACCAGTGCCTGGACCGCCTCGAATCCCTGCTGCGCCAGAGCTACCGTGCCCTGGCCGATGCGCGCGGCTCGACCACACCCACGGTCGATGCCCAGGCGGGCGCCTCCACTGCGCTGGCGCTGATATTGGGCCGCCTGCAGCGCTTCGTGCGCACGGGCTTCAAGCGCCTGCCCACCGAACACTTCGACGCGGAGATGCGGCTGCTGCTGGCCTGACCCTCCCTTCGCGTTGTTGCCTTTGAAGAGTCTGTTGCCATGTCTTCCGCTGACCTCACGAACCTGCTTGGCCGTGCCGAGCAGTTGATCTCGCGCCTCGAAGGGCTGCTGCCGCACGCGCTGCAGGAGCCTGACTGGGCTGCCTCCATCGCCTGGCGCTACCGCAAGCGCGGCAGTGGCTGGGGCGGCGCGGTGCTCGATCCCATTCGCCACGTCTCGCGCATCAGCTACAGCGATCTGAAAGAGGTCGACACGCAGAAGGAACGCTTCTCGCGCAACCTGGCGCAGTTCGTGGCCGGCCGTCCCGCCAACCACGTGCTGCTGACCGGCGCGCGCGGCACGGGCAAGTCGTCCCTGGTGAAAGCCGGGTTGGACGCCCACGCCGCCGAAGGCCTGCGCCTGATCGAGGTGGACAAGGCCGACATGGTCGATCTGCCCGACTTGATCGAGCGCGTGGCCGCGCGCCCCGAGCGCTTCATCGTGTTCTGCGATGACCTGAGCTTCGAAGATGGCGAGCCCGGCTACAAGGCGCTCAAGTCCATTCTGGACGGCACCGTCTCGGCCGCGGGCGACAACGTGTTGATCATCAGCACCTCCAACCGCCGCCACCTGCTGCCGGAATATCACAGCGACAACAAGACCTACAAGCACACCGACGATGGCGAGCTGCACCCCGGCGAAGTCGTCGAGGAAAAGATCTCGCTGTCCGAGCGCTTTGGCCTGTGGATCAGCTTCTACCCCTTCAGCCAGGCCGAGTACCTGGCCATCGTGGGCCAGTGGCTGAGCCACTTCGGGTTGAGTGCCGAAGCCATCGAGGCCGCGCGCCCCGAGGCCCTGGTGTGGGCGCTGGAGCGGGGCTCGCGCTCGGGCCGCGTGGCCTACCAGTTCGCGCGTGACCTGGTCGGCCGCCAAGGGGGCCAGGCATGAGTGGCAACGATCAGGCGCACGAAGCCAAGCCCTACCACGTGATGCCACCCACCGACCGCGTGCCGGTGGAGGTGGCCGTGGGCGTGCTGGTCGAACGCGATGCGCAAGGCCGTGAAACCCGCTTCCTGATGACGTCCCGCCCCGCGGGCAAGGTCTACGAGGGCTACTGGGAGTTCCCGGGCGGCAAGCTCGAAGCCGGCGAAACCGTCGAGGCAGCGCTGCGCCGCGAGCTGCAGGAAGAGCTCGGCATCACCATCGGCCAGGCACACCCCTGGCAGGTGGAAGTGATGGACTACCCGCACGCACGCGTGCGCCTGAACTTCTGCAAGGTCTACGACTGGCAGGGTTCATTCGAGATGCGCGAAGGCCAGGCCATGGCATGGCAGACCCTGCCCGTGGAGCAGGGCCCGGTACTGCCCGGGACGATCCCGGTCTTGATCTGGCTGGCGCAGGAGCGGGGCCACGAAGGCCCCACGCACATCGGCGGCTAGCGGGTGGCAGCCAAACGGCCGCCGGCCTCAGTTCAGGACCGCAGAGGCGGGTGTGGATGCGGCGGAAGCCGGCGCGCTGGCCGGCTCTTCGCTGTGCGAGATGCCCACGCCGTGCTGCTCACCCCCCATGTCCACGTCGGCGCCACTCTTGATCAGCAGGAACACGGCGATCACGGCGAACACGATAAAACCAGCCAGCATCTTCCACATGGGGGATCTCCTCGGGGGTACAGGCCGAGGTCTTGTGGACCCCGGGCGCCAGAACGTCAGGCGCGACGCATTGTTAACCAGCCTGAACAGCAGGGCGTCTAGGTGGCAACCCTAGGTTGACGTGATGCTTGCTGCAGGTCAAGCCTCATGGACGTTATCCTGATGGGCTGACCTGCCGTGGCCATGAACCTCGACACTGCCCCGCCCACCCCCGTGCAACCGCTCAAGGCCTTGAAGGCCTTGCTGGCGCTGCGCCGCAACCCTCAGGACACGCGGCAGGTGTTCCTGCTGACGGAGGCCTTGCGCGGGCGTTCGCCCTTCAAGCTGCTGGCACGGTTTCGGGCCGATGCGCAGGGGCGCGATCGCCTGGCAGAACGGCGCTCCTTGCTGCCTACCCTGCGCCGCACGGATTGGCTGGCCACCCTGCCGCCGGGCAGCTTCGGGCGGGTCTATCACGACTTCCTGGCTGAGGAGAACCTGTCGGCGCAAGGCCTGGTGGACCTGGCCAAGAGCGCCGGCCTGGACCAGGGCGACGACGGCTCGGACCGCTTCTACATCGGCTGCCGCCTGCGCGACATGCATGACCTCTTCCACGTGCTCAGTGGCTATGGTCGCGACGAGCTGGGCGAGGTCTGCGTGCTGGCCTTCTCCCACCCGCACCAGGGCACCCGCAGCTTTGCGGTGATCGCCTCGCTGGGCGCTTTCACGCTGCGCCGCCGCTGGCGCGTGCCGGGCCTGCTGGGCGCCGTGTGGCAGGCCTGGCGGCAGGGCAAGGCGGCCTCCTGGCTGGCGGTGCAGCCCCTGGAATCACTGCTCACGCGCGATCTGCGTGAGCTTCGACAAGCACTGAACATTGCGCCGCCCACCCGCTACCTGGCCGTGACCGACCAGGCACGGGCCATGGGCCGCGCCATCCCGCAACCCCCTGGAAGGACCCTTTGATGAGCTACAACACCCTGGCCTACAACGTTGGTGACGACGGCGTGCTGCTGCTGACCCTGAACCGCCCCGAGCAGCTCAACGCCTTCACGGTGGAGATGGCCAACGAGCTGGTCGATGCCTTCACGCGCGCCAGCGATGACGACGCCGTGCGCGCCATCGTGGTCACGGGCGCGGGCAAGGCCTTCTGCGCCGGCATGGACCTGTCGGTGCCGGGCAATGTGTTCGGCCTGGACGAGACCCAGCAGCCCACCTTGCAGGACATGCAGGAGCGCCTGGACGACCCGGCCATCTTCAACGGCGTGCGCGACACCGGTGGGCGCGTCGTGCTGTCCATCTTCAACTGCAAGAAGCCGGTGATCGGCGCCATCAACGGCGCGGCCGTGGGCATCGGCGCCACGATGACGCTGCCCATGGACATCCGCCTGGCGTCCGAGAAGGCCCGCATCGGCTTCGTGTTCGGCCGCATCGGCATCGTGCCCGAAGCGTGCTCGAGCTGGTTCCTGCCGCGCATCGTGGGCATCTCGCAGGCGCTGGAGTGGACCTACATGGCCGACATCTTCGACGGCCACGAGGCGCAGCGCGGCGGCCTGGTCAAGGCTGTGTACCCGGCGGATCAACTGCTGGACGAGGCCTTGAAAATCGCCCGCCGCATCGCCAGCGAGCGCTCGGCCGTGGGTGTCGCGCTCACGCGTCAGATGATGTACCGCAACTCGGCGCAGCCGCACCCGATGGCCGCCCACCAGGTCGATTCTCTGGCCATGTTCTACACCAGCATCGGCGATGGCAAGGAAGGCGTGGCGGCCTTCCTGGAGAAGCGCCCGGCCCAGTTCAAGGGGCAGGCTTCAGCCATGCCGGCGTTCTACCCTTGGTGGGAATGAGGCGCGGTGCGGCTTTTGTCACGGCATTGCGGACAAGCCCACCCCCTCAAATGAATGCTTTGTCGGAGAAACCCTGTGCGTTGCACGGAACGAATGAGGGACATTGGATGCCATGCACCAAGGTTTAACGCGGTGCGCTGGATCAAATACCTGCAGATCGCCTGAGGATCTCCGCAAACACAACCGAAGGACAAACATGAACGCAGTCATCAAGAGCATTTCCCGCGCTGCCGTCGCTGTGGCTGCCGCCGTGGCCGCCAGCGGCGCGATGGCCGCCAACGCCACCGTCTCGCTCGACACCTCCGTCATCACCGCCAACAACCTGGTGGTGAACAAGCTGGGTGCCAACACCTACGCTGCGTCCACCGGCACGCTGACCTCGGCCGTGGCCTCGGCCAGCACCAAGGTGGTCGATTTCGGCAACAGCGATGGCTTCTCGATCGGCTTGAGCGTGCCCTTTGTCGGTCTGCAGACGCTGGCCTTCACCAACTTCTCCTTCGACCTGACCACCAACACCTTGTATGGTTCGCTGGCTGGCACGGGCCTGGTGGTGTCCTCGATCGATTACACCGGCGACCTGCTCAAGGCCAACACCGCCAGCACCTCGGGTAGCCTGCTGACGGGTTCCAACTTCTCCGTCTCGTCCGGCCTGCTGGCCTACCTGGCCAGCAAGGATGTGAAGCCAGAGTCGCTGTCGGCCATCACGTCGGCGGTCAAGTCGGTTGGTCTGCCCACCACCCCGGCCGTGCCTGAGCCCTCCACCTACGCCCTGATGGGCCTGGGCTTGGCTGGCATCGCCCTGATCGCCCGCCAGAAGCGTCAAGGCTGATCAGCTGAGCAGTGCCGGTGCCCTCGGGCGCCGGGCGCATGAAAAAAGGCAACCCTCGGGTTGCCTTTTTGTTTGGCTGGCGCACAGGGCCTGTGGCCCTGTTGTCCATGTTCAGTGCGCTGCCTGGAACAGCGCGTCGCCGGCCACCATCGGGTCATTGGTCTCGGCGTACGTGCGCACCCACACCGGGTAGCTGTGCACCACCTTGTGCTGCCAGGGATGGAAGCCGGGGCGGTAGTAATCCAGCAGCTTGAAGGTGTTGCGCGAGAACAGGCCGCCAGGGCCATAGACCCAGCCCAGGCCCTTGGTGATCAGCCACACGCGCTTGGACAGGCTGAAGCCGTCGCCGACCATCAGGCGGTTGGTCAGGCGCACGCTGTCGACCACGACCTTGTACAGCGCGTGCGTCATGGCGGCGCAGCGCTTGATGTAACCCACCTTGGCCACCTGCTGCATCACGTCGAAGGCCACGGCCTTGTGCTCCATCTCCTCGATGGCATGCCAGGCCCACATGGCGCGCACGTTCGGGTCGGCGTCCTTCATGATGTCGCGCTTGGAGAACAAGCCCTCGGCCATCATGGCCGTGAAGTGCTCGAAGGCGGCGGTCAGGGCCAGGTTGTACTCGGCCGAGTACTTCTTGGTGTAGTCGTCGAACAGAGCCTTGGCATCGGTCAGGATGCGGTCCACATCGCAGCCCTGCTTGCGCAGCAGGTCGTTGTAGTGCGTGTGGGCGATGCCGTGCTGGCCTTCCTGGCGCATGAAGTTCTTCACGTCCTCGGCCAGCCTGGGATCCTTGATCAGGTGGCGGAAGGCGCGCACGCTCGTGATGAAGTAGCGCTCGCCATCCGGGAAGGCGGCCTGCATGCCATCGAACAGGCGGGTGCGGAAAGGATTTCCGCCGTGCCAGAAGCGCGGGGTGGTTTCGTCCAGATGGAAGTCGAGCTTCTCGCGGGGGACGATCTGGTCGGGGCGGTCGTGTTCTTGTGGTGCGGACATGGCGGTCTCCTCATGACAACTGGCCGCAGTGTAGGAAGCAGCCTGTCATCTTTGGAGCCTGCCCGCACGACAGGAAGGCATCGCGCACGACACCTCGGGTTTCCCATAGGTGTCGTACGATGCCGTTTACTGGAAGCGGATTACTGGGTGCGGTCCTTGATGCCAGCCTTGTTGTCCTTGAAGACTTCCTTGGCGTCCTGCTTCACCGCCTTGGCATTCTGCTTGGCGTCGTACTTGCAGTCACGCTCGTCCTTGGCGTCCAGGCCAGCGGTCTTGCAGTCGGCAATCTCCAGATCCTTGTTGGCCTCGGCCACCTTCTTGTGGGCCTTGTAGTCGGCCTTGTTCTGCGTCTTGAGGTCGCGGGCTTCCTGAGAGGTCAGGGCGCCACCAGGATCGCTGGGCAGGGTGGTGGTGGGATCGGCCGCGAGCACCGACAGGCTGAAACAGGCGGCAGAAGTGGCCAGTAGGGTCTTGATGGAAGTGTTCATGTGTCATCTCCTTTGAGTGAGAGGCTGCAAGGGACGCAGCCTTGCAGGACACAGGGCAATCGGTGTGCCCGGCCTGCTCAAAGGTGGGCGGCCCGGGGCGCATCGGGCTGCCCCTGGTCGTAGCGGGCCACGCGCCTGAGTCGATCGGCGTCGAGCAGGCGGATGCGGCCATAGGTCAGTTGCACCAGGCCGTCGCGCTGCATCTCGCGCAGCATGGCGTTCACCGAGGTGCGGGACATGCCCATCATCTCGGCCAACTGGTCCTGCCGGATGTCGATGGTGTCGCGGGCGGTCTGAGGGTTCAGGCCCACCGACATCCACACCAGGCGGCGTGCCACCCGGGTCTGCGGTGGTGTCTTGGCCAGCTCGTCCAGCGCCAGCGAGGCAAAGCGAAGCTTCTGCGTGAGCAGCAAGGCCACGTGCTTCCAGTACACGGGGTTGGCATCGAGGAACTGGCGCAAGGGGCCCATGGGCAGCCACAGCAAGGTGCAATCTTGAGCCGTGTCCACATGGTGGGTGCGGCTGGCGCCATCGAACAGGCCGATCTCGCCGAACCACATGGGCGGGCCCAGGCGGATCAGCGCGTTGCTTTCGCCGGGCTCGGCATCACCGGACACCAGGATGGAGCCTTCCAGCAAGGCGTATACGCCGGTGCTCGGATCCCCGCGCGAGAAGAGGCGCCGGCCTGCCCGCACAGGCTTGATCGCGGCCAGCGACAGCAGGCCTTGCTGCATGGGCAAGGGCAGGCTGCTGAACCAGGCGTCTTGCAGCAGGGCCTCGCTGGTGGCGGGGTAGGACGTGCACATGGTCGGTGCGACGGATGGGGGCGGGTGCATGGGTGAATGCGGATGCATCAAGTATATGTACGTGAAAGTACATATGAAATCGTGCAGACCCTGACAGGGGCTGCATGCCCCATGTCTGCGGGATCTAGCGGGTGGGGGTGCCCCAGCGGCGGGTGGGGCTGCCCAGCTTGCGTGCCCAGCCGTACAGGCCGAGGGCCGACCAGGTGAAGTGCGTCAGTTCCAGCAGGCGCGCCTCGGTGTCGTCGCCCGTGTGGCACGTGGTGTCCACGGCGAAGCGGTACATGCCGGCCACCACCATCTGCAAGGTGCTTTCCGTGGCCAACGGCACATCGGGGTGCGCGGTGCGGATCTGCTCGAGCCAGTCCTTGATGATGTCGGCCCATTGCGCCTGGGCCATCTGCAGCGCCTGCCGGATGGCGGGCGACGCGGCCTGGGCTTCCACGATGAAGGCCTTGGCCAGCATGGGCTGCTCGACAATGCGATCGTTGTAGGCCTTCAGCGCGGCGATGCTGCGATCGGCCAGGGATTCCGAGGTCTCCAGCGCGCTGCGGGCCGATTGCATGTGGATGCCGGACATGATCCGAAAGCCTTCCAGGAAGCAGTGCTCTTTGTCGGTGAACAGCTCGTAGAAGGTGGTGCGCGAGACACCCGCGTGGCGGGTGATGTCGGTCATGGTCGTGTCGGCATAGCCCTTGTCGGCCACGCAGTGGGCGATCGCGTAGAACAGGCGGATGCGCTGTGCGTGCTGCACGACGTCCTTGGGCAGGCTGCTGCTGCCTCGCGGAAGCTTGCGCATGACATCGCCGATGGGGGCGATCTCGGTGGGCAGGTTGCGCGCGGAGGCGGGCTTGCGGGCGTTGCTCATGCGCACGGGGGTGCTGTGAACGATGAGCCGGATTGTCGCCGGGAATCGGTGCCGTGTTGGCCGTGGTGCGGGCCGCCGTGCAGCGTGCCCGTCGTGGCGGTGGCAGCTTGTTGTGGTGCATCAAGTGCCTGCGTCCGAAGGGCCCAACATCCGCGACATCCACAGCCATTCTTCGCGCTGGGTGGCGATGAGCGTGGCCGCGAGTTGGCGGACCAACTCGTGCTCGGCATGATCGTGCGCGAACTGTGCCATCAGCAGCGCGCTTTCGTGGTGGCGGATCATGAGCCGGAGGAACTGGGCATCGAAGGCCTTGCCGCGCAAGCCGGCCAGGTGGTTGAACTCCTGCGTGGACACCTGGCCGGGCATGCTGCCCAGGCTGCTGCACAGGCTGATGAAGCGCTCGTAATCGTCATTGCGCTGCCCGGATTGCGCGTAGGCACGCGTCATCCACGACATCAGTGCGGCATCGGAGGCCTCCGGCGCGTTCCACAGCATCAGCCAGCCCTGCATCACGCCGATCTCGCGCAGCTGCGTGTGGGCCACATCGCGCGCCCAGGCCTGCACCACGGGCGAGCCATGCACTTCCGCGAAGCGCGCCAGCAGCAGCGCCTGCTCGTGATGCTGGGACATCTCCTGCGCGAAGCCGATGCTGACGGGGCCGGGCGTGGTGCTTGTGGCTGCGTGCGCGTCTTCTGCAGCCATTACCGTACCGCCTTGCGCTACAGCGGCCCACGGGCGTGTGAGCCGGTCCGCGGTGACCAGGCCCGTGCCCAGCACGCCGGCCACCAGGGCCAGACCTGCGGCCTGGCGCCAGCGTGTGGCCTCAGGGGATGGGGTAGACGCCATTGGTGAACTTCAAGACCATGAAGCCGTTGTCCGCGCAGGACACCCACAGCTGCCCGTTCACGAACCGGGGCGGTGACGAGCACCAGTCGGCCGTGAGGTCGGCCAGCTTCAGGCCCAGCGAGCCGGTGGCCGGCGAGATGCCGGGCAGGCTGCCCAGTGCGAAGGCCTGGGCATGGTCCGAACCGGGCAGCTCGGTGTTGCGGCCGGTTTGCGCCGGTGGGTTGAAGTAGGCGATCTCGCGTGGCTTGAGCGGATTGGTGATGTTGAACACCCGGATGCCCGCATTGAAGTAGGCACAAGCCAGCGCGGTGGGGTTGGTGCGGCGGTCCACATCGCAGTAGTGCGCGTCGTACGAGAAGATGCTGTCACCGGCCAGGTCCTGGCGACGCACCGACAGGTTTTGCTCGGTCTGGATCGCCAGGCGAATGTGCGAGGCCACCGTGGGCGCGCGTTCATTGCTGATGTCGACGAAGCGCACCGCGCCATTGATGTTCTGCGCGCCGCCTTCATCCACCGTGATCAGGTACGGCTTGCCCTGGTAGGTGACGGGCAGGGTGCTCTGCGTGATGCTGCCGTCGTTCCACTTCAAGCGGCTGATCTGGCGCACGCGCGGCGTGCCGGCCTTGCGCAGCTGGATGTCGCTGACATCGAGAACGGCGATGCCGGCCGGGAACATGCTGGCCAGGTACATGCGCGTGCCATCGGCATTGAAGGACATGCCGTGGTTGAGGAAGATCGACGAGCCCCCGTGGTAGACGTTGGTGGGCTTGGCGGGGTTGCTCACGTCGATCGCCGACAGGTAGCCCGCGGCATTGCTGGAGGTCCAGTAGGTGCGGCCGTCGGGCGACCATTCGCCCTCGTGTGCCTGGTTCTTGACGGTGGCGGAATCCAGCCCGGTGGCATCCTTGTTGAGCAGCCTGGGGTTGGTGCAGTCGGAGACGTCGTACAAGTCCAGCTTGTCCGCGCCGAACAGCACGCCCACACCGGCGCCCGCCAGCAGCTTGCCGTTGGGGCTGGTGCGCAAGGTCTCCCAGGTGCCCAGGTTGAAGGCGCGTGTGGTGAGCGACTTGACCCAGCGCGGGTTGGCCGGATCGGCCACGTCGATCACCTGCACGCCTTGCCGCATCTTTTTCTTGCCGCCCAGGTAGGAGGTGGGCAGGTAGGCGCAATGGCCCGCCACCGCGCTCATGATCCCGGTACCTTCGCCCTGCTCTTGCCCCACCAGCTCCATGTTGCATCGGTAGCCTTGCTGGCTGCGGCCACTGATGCGGTCTGCCGCGGGCACCTGCCCTTGCATGCCGGTTTCCGGTGCCGAGCCGGGACCGCACTGTGCCGTGGGGACCGGGGCGATGTTGGTGCTGCTGGCGGCAGCGGCTGGCATGCACGCTGTGGCGATGAGCAAAGCCGCACCCCATGGGATGCACTGCTTGGACGATGGCATGTGAGTCTCCTGTTGTTCGGTGTCGGGCGTGATCGTTGCGTGGTGATCGCGTGCTGACAATCACCTTGCAGGCCAATCATTGGCCGCACGGGCCGAAGCAGGGGTTCTCACTCAGAGGTGTCTGGCAAGTTCTGTATCCGAACGTGCCTGCTGCCTCTCTTGCCATTGCAGGGGGGTCACGCCCTTCCAGCGCCGAAAGGCCCGATGAAAGCTGGGCACGGCGGCAAAGCCCAGTGCGGTCGCGATCTGCTTGAGGCTCTGCTTGTCCTGCGCGAGCAGGCTTTCGGCCATCAGGGCCTGGCATTGCTGCACCACGTCCTGGTAGCTCGTGCCCAGCTGCTGCAGGTGGCGGCGCAGTGTGCGCTCGGTGGTGCCGAGCGTGTGGGCCACATCGACCAGGGAAGGTTGCGAGGCCAGGTTGTCCATCAGCCAGGCGCGGACCTTCTCGACCAGATCGCTGCGTGCATGCAAGGCGGCCAGGGCACTTTCGGCGCGCGTCCGTGCGGCCAGGTAGGCGCTCGGGTCGTGCGAGGGCAGGGGCCTGTCGAGCAGGCGCGGGTTGAAGCTGATGGCGCACAGCTTCTGATCGAAGCGCAGGCCCGCGCCGAAAGAGGCCAGGTAGCGGCCGTGCTGCTCATCAGGGCAGGCGTAGGGGAAATCCACGTGCAGGATGTCGCTGTCTTCCGCGCCGGCCAGCCTGAGCAGCTGCAGGGCCGAGATGGCCACGAACTCGGTGCGAAAGCGCTCGCTGCGTCCGCCTTGCATCACCGGTGTGATCAGCAAACGGGCATGGGGCCCCCTGTCGTCCAGCTCGATCTCGGAGCGGTTCAGCACCAGGGGGGCAAAGCGCATGATGTCGTCCAGGACCTGGCGCAGGCTGGGCGAGAACAGCGCCAGTGGCGGCAGGAAGCCATAGCGTATCAGTGCCAGGCTCTTGCCTGCAATCAGCCCGAAGGAGGCGTCTCCAGTGGCGTGCTGCACTTCGTGCATGAGCCTGTCGAACTGGTCGAGCGGCACCCAGGCGTCGTCCGGCTGGTGCTTCAGATCCTGGAGGCCGCAACGCAGGAGCACGGGCTCCGACGAGAAGCCCTCCACATCCAGGGTGTGCGCCAGTGACTTCAGGTTCAGCAGGGAGACGTCCATGATCTTGAGCTGTGCGGCTTACCGGGCACCCACGCGCCACCAAGTGAGCATCAGTCTAGGTACTGATTCGTACATTTGAAAGACTGTTTTCCCGTGGACGAGGGGCGGGACCTTCCCTTGCTTTGTCGAGTTCTCAACACTTGTCCGTGCACCGCACCTGTTTTGGCACTGCGTGCTAGGATCAAAACGCCTGGGGTGGATCTGCCCAGGGCCTGCCCCGGGGACGACCTCGGCGCCAGCACACCAAGAGGGACGGCCCTGCATCACCGATGGAGCAGGGGCACACGCGATGGCCACGTCACTCCCGCCGCAAGGCGATTCCTCCCACATTGAACAAGCGCAAGGGCTGCTGACGCCCGCCACCTGGCTGCGTCTGGGCCTGGCCTGGCTGGTGGTCGCGGGCTTCACGCTCGCAGCCGATGGCTGGCTGGGCGCGAGCATGGGGCCGGCCATGGCTGGCTTGGCTTTCGCCCTGCTGTTCGGCACCATCCCGGCGGCGTCCTTCGGTGTCGTGCACGAGGCCGATCACCTGGCCCATCAACTGGGTGAGCCCTACGGCACCTTGATCCTGACGCTGTCCATCGTGTCCATCGAGGTGATCCTGATTGCCTCGGTGCTGCTGGGCCCGGGGCACTTTCCCACCATCGGGCGCGATTCGATCTTCGCAGTGATGATGATCATCATGAACCTGGTGATTGGCGTGTGCCTGATCACCGGGGCCTCGCGGCATGGCGACCAGGAGTTCAACGCGCAGGGCGCCAGTGCCTACCTGTCGATGGTCGCCCTGCTCACCGGCGTGTCGCTGGTGCTGCCCAACCACACCAGTGGGGCGGGCGAGTTCTCCGCCGTTCAGGCGGTGGGCATCTCCGTGATCACCGTGCTGCTGTACGGGGTCTTCCTGTGGATGCAGATGCGCAGCCACCGGCGCTTTTTCGTGCAACCGCCGCGCGGGGCCATGGCCATCCGCGTGCTGAGGCGGCCGGATCCCGGCCAGCACAGTCTGTCTGTGGCCAGGCCCCGTGACACGCGGGCCCTCGCCGTGCGCTCAGCCCTGCTGCTGGCCCTGATCCTGCCCATCGTGCTGTTGTCCCACCACTTGGCGGCAGTCACCGATTTCGGCATCGCCGCCATTGGTGCGCCGCCGACCGTGGGCGGCGTGCTGATCGCCATCATCGTGTTCACGCCCGAGTCCATCACTGCCGTCAAGGCCGCGATGAACAACGAGATGCAGCGCGCGATCAACCTGTGCCTGGGGGCTTTCGTGTCCACGGTGGGGCTCACGGTGCCGGCCGTGCTGGTGATCGGCCTGCTCACGGGGCAGCAGGTGATCATGGGGATCTCACCCGCAGAGACCACGTTGTTTGTGGTGACGATGGTGCTGAGCATGCTCACCTTCAATGGGCAGCGCACCTCGCCGATCCAGGGCTTCATGCACCTGGCGGCGTTCGCGGTGTTCGGCCTGCTGCTGTTCCAGCCGTGAGCTTGTGCCGGTGTGCTGGCGCCCCTGAGGGCCTGCAAAGGCTGGGCCCGTGCACGAAAACCGGGCAAGAGATAGAATGGCATCCGGCTACTACCTAGCAGTGGGAGCCTTTTTCCAGGCCCTCCAGGAGCTTTCCCGGAGGGCCTTTTTTGTGGCCGGGCGCGGCAGCCCGCCACGCGATAATCCCGCGATGACGAAGTGCGTGCGAACAGAGGCCACCGGCCAAGAGGGTGTCAGGGAGATCACCGCCACAGGGTGGGATGGCCGGATCCTGCGGATGAGCAGGGAGGCCTACCTCAAGTGGCGCAAGGGCGGGGCCGAGAAGCTGCCCGCCGCCGCTGTCTGCGTTTTGTACGCCGATGACTTCGCCAAGCTGACGGCCAGCCAGCGCTTTTTGTTCGTGGGCCAGGTGGGCACCGCTTCACCTGCCGGTGAGGTGCCGGAGAAGGACAAGCCATTCTGGACGGCTGCGCTGGTGTTCCTGTCCGCCAGCGGATGGATGGCCGCCGAGCACACCCGCGCGATCGAGCAGGCTTTCATCGGATGGGCGCGCGAAGCGAGCCGCTATGACGTGGCCAACAGCGTGGCCCAGAGTGCGGCCGAGCCTCATGAACTGATCGTGCAGGCCTACCTCACGCCCGTGCGCACGGTGCTGGAACTGGCGGGCATCGACGTGTTCCAGTTCAACCCCGAAGCATTGTTCACGCTGTCGCGCGGCCCCCGGTTCGCGCGGCTGGACAAGGCCCGTGCGCGGGTGGTGTCCGCCACGGCGCGAACGGTGGAGATCTACGCCGACAGCCGCGTGGCCGTGAACCAGCTGCCCGAGACCGTGGAGAAGGTGCAGGCCCTGGTGGACGCCGGTGTCGCCACCTTCGACAGCGCCGCCGGTGTCGTCACCTTCACGCAGGCCACCACGATGAGCACCTCCGGCATGTTCGACACCTTGCTGGGCACCTTCCCGAAGGATTGGGTGAACCTGCGCCGTCGTTCGATCCGCGATGTGTTCGATGAGCACAAGGCGGCGCCCCAGCCGCTGCCCTTGTCGACACCGGTGGAGCCTTGCGAGGCCTAGACCGCACAAGCCCCACCGTGGCCCCGGGGTTATCGAATCGGCGTCCAATCCAGGCACCCATTCTTCGAACCCCGCAGCATGAACACCATCTCCCAGAAAATTGCCCTGGTCACCGGCGCCACCCGTGGCATCGGCTTTGAAACCTGCCGTCAGCTCGCACAGGCCGGCTTGCTGGTGCTGCTGGCCGGGCGCAGCGCCGCCAGCGCGGCCAAGGCGGCCGACGAACTCCGCGCGCAAGGCCTGGCCGTGGAGCCCGTGACGCTCGATGTCACGAACGCCGGCCATATCGCCGCGGTGGCAGCCGATATCCAGAGCCGCTTCGGTCGGCTGGACATCCTGGTCAACAACGCTGGTGTTCTGCTGGATGACGTTGCACGGCCCCCATCGCAGCAGACCCTGGCCTGCTGGCGCGAGACCTTCGACACCAATGTGTTCGCCGTGGTGGAGGTGACGCAAGCGCTGCTGCCCCTGTTGCGGGCCGCGCCCTCGGCCCGGATCGTCAACGTGTCGAGCCAATTGGGCTCCTTCGGCCTGCACACCGACCCGGCCTCGCCGATCTACGGCGTCAAGATCCCGGCGTACGACGCCTCCAAGAGCGCCGTGAACGCCTGGACGGTGCACCTGGCCTACGAGCTCAAGGACACGCGCCACAAGGTGAACGCCATCCACCCCGGCTATGTGCAGACCGACATGAACCGGGGCGCAGGCGACCTGAGCATCGCCGACGGCGCCAGGAGCAGCGTGCAGATGGCCCTGCTGCCCGACGATGGCCCCAGCGGCTCCTTCACGCACCTGGGCCAGACGCTGCCCTGGTAATCTGTTGGAACGGGGGCTCTTGAAACTCCCGGCCCGATCCCTATAATGCTTTTAGCACTCGACTTGCTTGAGTGCTAACAACACGCCCCGCGCGGCCTTTCAACCCCGGGGCGTCCGCTTTATCCCATTGTCTGCATGTGAGTGCTTACTATCATGCGGACGCACAACAACCCCGATGTCTTACGAGACAGGAGAAGTCATGAAACTGCGTCCTCTGCACGATCGCGTGATCGTCAAGCGCCTGGAAAACGAAACCAAGACCGCTTCGGGCATCTACATTCCGGACAATGCCGCCGAGAAGCCTGACCAGGGCGAAGTGCTCGCCGTCGGTCCCGGCAAGCGCAATGACAAGGGTGAGTTCGTCGCCCTGAACGTCGCCGTCGGCGACCGCGTCCTGTTCGGCAAGTACTCTGGCCAGACCGTCAAGGTCGATGGCGACGAGCTGCTGGTGATGCGCGAGGAAGACCTCTTCGCCGTCGTCGCCAAGTAAGCCCAGCCTTTCAGGCACTACCCCACATCTACTGATTTCGGAGAATTCAAATGGCAGCAAAAGACGTCGTCTTCGGCGGTGAAGCCCGTGCCCGCATGGTCGAGGGTGTCAACATCCTGGCCAATGCCGTCAAGGTGACCCTGGGCCCCAAGGGCCGCAACGTGGTGCTCGAGCGCTCGTTTGGCGCCCCCACCGTGACCAAGGACGGTGTGTCCGTGGCCAAGGAAATCGAGCTGAAGGACAAGCTCCAGAACATGGGCGCCCAGATGGTCAAGGAAGTCGCTTCCAAGACCTCCGACAACGCTGGTGACGGCACCACCACCGCCACCGTGCTGGCCCAGGCCATCGTGCGCGAAGGCATGAAGTACGTGGCCGCCGGCATGAACCCGATGGACCTCAAGCGCGGCATCGACAAGGCGGTTGCCGCCCTGGTCGCCGAGCTGAAGAAGCAATCGAAGGCCACCACCACCTCCAAGGAAATCGCCCAGGTCGGCACCATTTCCGCCAACTCCGACGCCGACGTCGGCCAGATCATCGCTGACGCGATGGACAAGGTCGGCAAGGAAGGCGTGATCACCGTTGAAGACGGCAAGAGCCTGAACAACGAGCTGGACGTCGTCGAAGGCATGCAGTTCGACCGCGGTTACCTGTCGCCCTACTTCATCAACAACCCCGAGAAGCAGGCCGCCCTGCTGGACAACCCCTTCGTGCTGCTGTACGACAAGAAGGTGTCCAACATCCGTGACCTGCTGCCCACGCTGGAGCAAGTCGCCAAGGCTGGCCGCCCGCTGCTGATCATCGCTGAAGAAGTCGACGGTGAAGCCCTGGCCACCCTGGTGGTCAACACCATCCGCGGCATCCTGAAGGTCGTGGCCGTGAAGGCTCCTGGCTTCGGCGACCGCCGCAAGGCCATGCTGGAAGACATCGCCATCCTGACGGGCGGCAAGGTCATCGCCGAGGAAGTCGGTTTGTCGCTGGAGAAGGTCACGCTGGCCGATCTGGGTCAGGCCAAGCGCGTCGAAGTGGGCAAGGAAAACACCACCATCATCGACGGCGCCGGTGAAGCCGCTGGCATCGAAGCCCGCGTCAAGCAGATCCGCATCCAGATCGAGGAAGCCACCTCCGACTACGACCGCGAGAAGCTGCAAGAGCGCGTGGCCAAGCTGGCCGGCGGCGTGGCCGTGATCAAGGTTGGCGCTGCCACCGAAGTCGAAATGAAGGAAAAGAAGGCCCGCGTGGAAGACGCGCTGCACGCCACCCGTGCCGCCGTCGAAGAAGGCGTGGTTCCTGGCGGTGGCGTGGCGCTGCTGCGCGCCAAGCAAGCTGTGGGCGAAGTCAAGGGCGACAACGCCGATCAAGACGCCGGCATCAAGCTGATCCTGAAGGCCATCGAAGCCCCTCTGCGCGAGATCGTGTCGAACGCCGGTGACGAGCCGTCCGTGGTGGTCAACGCCGTGCTGAACGGCAAGGGCACCTACGGCTACAACGCCGCCAACGGTACCTACGGCGACATGATCGAAATGGGCATCCTTGATCCCACGAAGGTCACCCGCACGGCCCTGCAGAACGCTGCTTCCGTGTCCTCCCTGATGCTGACGACCGAGTGCATGGTCGCCGAGTCCCCCAAGGACGACGCACCCGCAGCCGGTGGCCACGACATGGGCGGCATGGGTGGCATGGGCGGCATGGGCATGTAATGCCTGCCGGGGCGGCTTTGGCCGCCTCGACGCCAAGCTCCTCCCGAGCACCAAAAAGGGCCGCAGCAATGCGGCCCTTTTTTCTTTGGCTGGATGGTGCCGTGGCGTCTTACATGCCGGGCTTGTAGAACACGTAATCTGCCTGGTAGCTGACCACCTGGCGCTGGCCCTTCTGCGCCAGGCCGCACGGCAGGGCTGGTGCGATGCCGCCCTGCGTGTTCAGGCGCTGGATGTAGCTGACGCCGGTCAAGGCGCCACTGCCCTGGGCTGGATCGGTCTTGACCAACTGCAGCGGGATAGAGCCGGCCGCGGCGGGCGACACCGCCACTTGCTTGCCGGTGATCTTGGAGCCGTCATTGGCTTCCCAGGTGGGGCCGGCGTAGTACTTGCCCACCACCTGGCCGTTCGAATTGAGCGTGGCCACCGGGCCCGCGAAAGCCCATTCGAACTGGTCGGCGGCGTCCTTCTTGGCGCGGCATTCATAGGTGATCTGGCCGGCCGAGGTGGTGGTGTGCCAGGCCTGGCTGTGGCCCACCGGCACCCGCACGGCTTCGGGCAGGCTGGCGTTGTCCACCTTGTGAGCACCGTGGTGCGAGGCACAGGCGGTGATGAGGGCTGCAGGCAGAACGATCAGGGGCAGGGCGAGTGGGCGCATGGTGATTTCTCCTTCAGGGTAGATGTGTTGAGCCCGGCGGGAAACGCCGGGTCTTGTTCATGTACGCGTCAGGATTCTGTCTGGATGCACCGTTGCGTGTCAGAGCTGCAATTTGCCCACAGACACCACGGGGCCCGTTGGCAGGCCCGTCGGGGATCCACCCGAGGGCTCTACACTGATGGCGAACGCTGTGGTGTCCTTGAGCAGTGCGGCTTTGGTCACTGTCGTGGCCCGGTCCACGGCCACCAGGCCCAGAGAGCGGGGATTGCCTTGTGCGGGCAGGGCCCACAGTTCAAGTGCCTGCTGTGGCGTCACCGTGGTGCCCGCCAGGGGTTTGAGCACCAGGCTGCGACCGTCGCCACTCACACTGGCCACGAACTGGGCGGGCAGCTTGGCGGAGGCATCTGTCGAGTCCAGCACCACCACGATCGGCGGTTGCGTGGGCGCGGGCTGGCTCAGCAGCACGCCCAGGGCCAGCGCAGCCACGGTGGCCGTGGCCGCCCAGCCGCGCCATACACCCAGGCGCTGCCACCATCGCACAGGTGTCGTGACCAGATCACTGAACAGACGCTTCTGAATGCGGGGCCACACCTCGGCCGAGGGCTTCACCGGGGTGATGTCGGCCGACAGCACGCCAAGGCGGCTCTGCCAGCCCTGCACGGCGTTGCGCAAAGCGGGGTGCGCGGGGATCAGGGCTTCGAAACGACGGCGAGCGGGGCCGCGCAAGGTGCCCAACACGTAGTCGGCGGCCAGGCGGTCTGCAAGGGTTGAACGGCTGTAGTCCATGCTTCACCTCAGGGCCAGCGAGGCCCGCTCCAGGCAGGCCTTGAGCGATTGCAGGCCTCGCCGCACCCAGCTCTTGACGGTGCCCAGCGGCTGCCCCAGCTGGTCGGCCACCTCGGCGTGCGACAGGCCCTGGTAGTAGGCCAGCGCCAGGCTGTGCTGCTGCGAGGCCGAGAGCTGCTCCATGCAGTGGTGCAGCTCGCGCGCCTGGGCGCTCTGTTCGAGCAGTTCATCGGGGCCGGGGCCGCCGTCGGCAATGTGGTCCAGCAGGTCATGGTCGTCATCCTCGTCGGGGCCGCCGGAGGCCGTGCTGACGGTCTGCACCTGCGACTGGCGACGGCGAAGGCTGTCGATGGCGCGGTGGCGGGCTATGCTCACCAGCCAGGTCGATGCCTGGCTGAGCGCCGGATTGAAGCTCTGCGCGGCCCGCCAGACGTTGACGTACACCTCTTGCAGCACATCCTCGGCCTGGGCCCGGTCAGCTTGTATACGCAGGATCACGCCCAACAGATGCGCGCTGCTGTGCCGGTAAAGCGTGTCGAACGCCACGCGATCGCCCAGGGCGATGCGGCTCAGCATGTCGGCCAAAGCCGCAGGATCTTTCATCCGTGCCCTCCTGGCGTGGGGTTGTCAGGCCATTCTATGGACAAAGCGCGACGGCCGGTGGGTGGCCCCGTCACGCCAGGGAAACAGCCAGGCACCTACAATGACGCCACCATGAGCACCCCCCGCGAATTCGTTCTCACCCTGTCGTGCACTGACACCAAGGGCATCGTCCACGCCGTCTCGGGCCTGCTGTACCAGGCCGGCTGCAACATCATCGACTCGCAGCAGTTCGGCGACGTGCAGTGCGATGACAGCACGGGGCTGTTCTTCATGCGCGTGCACTTCGAGGCGCCCGAGCACCTGGCCGACGCGGCCACGCTGGACAAGCTCTTCAGCCATGTGCGCGCCCAGTTCAAGATGGAAGCGCAGATCCGTGGCCTGGGCGCCAAGCCCCGCGTGCTGGTGATGGTCAGCAAGCATGGCCACTGCCTGAACGATCTGCTGTTCCGCGTGCGTTCCGGCTGGTTGCCCATCGACGTGCCGGCCATCGTGTCCAACCACCCGGATTACGCCGAGCTGGCCGCCAGCTACGGCATCCCCTTCCACCACCTGCCGCTGCCCACCGGTTCCAGCTTGGAGGCCAAGCGCGAGCAGGAAAAGCAGGTCGAGGCCCTGGTCGAGCAGACCGGCACCGACCTGGTCGTGCTGGCCCGCTACATGCAGATCCTCAGCCCCGAGTTCTGCAGCTTCCTCAAGGGCCGGGCCATCAACATCCACCACAGCTTCCTGCCCAGCTTCAAGGGTGCCAAGCCCTACTACCAGGCGCATGACCGCGGCGTGAAGCTGATCGGCGCGACCGCCCACTACGTGACGGCCGACCTGGACGAAGGCCCCATCATCGAGCAGGACGTGCAGCGCGTGGACCACACGCTCAGCCCCGAGGATTTCACCGCCGTGGGCCGCGATGTGGAGTGCATCGTGCTGGCCCGTGCCGTGAAGTGGCACACCGAGCACCGCGTGCTGATGAACGGCCACAAGACGGTGGTCTTCCGCTGAGCTGCCTGGGCGGCGTGCAACGAACGACACGAACGACACGAACGACACGAAGGGCACGAAGGGCACAGGCAGATGACTGATTCCCGATCCCAGAAAGTGGCCCAGGCCGCCTTGATGGCCACGGCCGACGAGACCGAGGCCGCCTTTTACGAGGCCATGCAGCAGGGCGACATCGAACGCCTGATGAGCCTTTGGGCCGAGGACGAAGACATCGCCTGCGTGCACCCCGGCGGGCCGCGCCTGGTGGGCCATGTGGCCATTCGCGCGGCGTTCGAGGCGGTGTTCTCCAACGGTGGCGTGCACGTCACGCTGGCGCAGGTGCGCAGCGTCGAGGGCCCGGGCTGCGAGGTTCACCATGTGCTTGAACGCGTTCAGGCCATGACGCCCGAAGGCCTGCAGACCGCCTATGTGCTGGCCAGCAATGTCTACCTGCGCACGGCCCATGGCTGGCGCCTGGCGCTGCACCATGCCAGCCCCGGTCAGCCCGACGACATGCAGGACATGATCGAGGCCTCGTCCGTACTGCACTGACGGGCGGCCGATGAAATCCTGGCGTGCTCCCCGATGGCTGCGGGCCCCTGGCGCCGTGGGCGGCAATGTGCAGACCATCTGGCCGGCGGTGTTCTCTCGCCACTGGCCGGAGGCGGCGCCCCGCCTGAAGGGCCGCCGCGAGCGCTGGACCGCGCCAGATGGCGATTTCGTCGATGTCGATTGGTTGGCCGAGCCGCCCACACCGCAATCCCCCCTGCTGATCCTGTTCCATGGGCTGGAGGGCTCATCGCGCAGCCACTATGCCCAGGCCTTTGGCCACTGGACCAAGGCACAGGGCTGGGGCTGCGCCGTGCCGCACTTTCGGGGCTGCTCGGGTGAGCCGAACCTGGCGCCCAGGGCGTACCACAGCGGTGACTACGAAGAAGCCGGCTGGATCCTGGACAAGTTCATGCAGGCCCATCCCGATGGCCCGCGCGTGGCCGCTGGCGTGTCCCTGGGCGGCAATGTGCTGCTGCGCTGGGCCCAGGAGGCCGGGCACGAGGCCAGCCTGCGCGTGCGCGCCGTGGCGGCCATCTCGGCCCCGCTGGACCTGGCCGCCGCGGGCCATGCCATCAGCCGCGGCTTCAACCGGCAGGTCTACAACCGCATGTTCATCTCGAGCATGAAGCCCAAGGCCCTGGCCAAGCTGGCGCATTACCCTGGCCTGTATGACGCGCAGGCCCTGCGCCAGGCGCGGGATCTGTACGAGTACGACAATGCCGTGACGGCCCCGGTGTTCGGTTTTGCCGATGCCGAGGATTACTGGGTGAAGTGCTCGGCCGGCCCGCGCCTGATCGGCCTGACGGGCGTGCCGGCGCTGGTGCTCAATGCGCGCAACGATCCGTTCATCCCGGGGGGCAGCCTGCCCAGGCCGGATCAGGTCAGCAGCTGGGTCACCTTGTGGCAGCCCGAGGATGGTGGTCATGTGGGCTTCCCCGGCGGGGCGTGGCCCGGGCATGTGGGCGATCTGCCCCAGGCCGTGGGCGCGTGGCTTGCCATGCACCTGCGCTGAGCCTGATGACTGGGCGACAACCAAGGAGACCGCGATGGACGAGATCGTCAAGGCCGCGCTGAAGAAGTGGCCCAACGTGCCCTACAGCTACGACTGGCTGGGGCTGGACGCCCGCGGCGACTGGTACCTGCGCGATGCGCAGACGCAGCAGGCCGGCACCTTCCCGCAGGTCAAGGGCAGCCGCATCGTGCACGACAAGCTCAAGGACTTCATCTGCCGCAACTACGAGTCGGACGAGCAGGGCGCCTGGTTCTTCCAGAACGGGCCGCAGCGGGTCTACGTGGTGTTGGAAGCCGCGCCCTGGGTGCTGGGCATCCAGGCGCAGGGCGATGGGGGCTTTCGGATCGAGACCCATACCGGTCGTGAAGCCGGTCAGGTGACGGACACCTGGCTGGACGAGCAGGGGCGCCTGTTCCTGGCCACGGACATCGGCCTGGGCTTGGTGCGCTCGCTGGACATGGCAGTGGCGGTGGACGCCATTGAGGCCCTGGGCTGGACGCCCCAGGACGTGGCCTTCGACACCCTGCCGCAGCGGTATGGCTATGTGCTCAGGCCGGTGGCGCCCGCCAAGCCGGCACAGGCAGCGCCTGCAGCCTGATCAGGGCGCAGACGCAGCGCTGGCAGCCGCATCGGCCGCACCGCTGGCTGCTGCCGCCACGGGCGGTGCCGTGAACTTGCCACCGCCAGCGTTGGCCAGGTAGACCACCGCGCGCTTGATCTCGTCGTCGTTGTACTCGCCGCCAGCTTGAGGCGGCATGGCGTTCTTGCCCTTGAGGGCAGCGTGGTACAGGGCCTCAACACCTTGGGCAATGCGGGCGCTCCAGGCGCTGGCCTCGCCCAGCTTGGGGGCGCCCAGCGTGCCGGCCTCGTGGCAGGCGGCGCATTGGCCCTTGAAGACTTCTTCACCGGTGGCGGCGCCGGCATTGGCCGCGGCCACCTTGATCTGCACGGCGGCCACCGGCATGATGCGCTGCGCCGTGGCCTCCGGGCCCAGCGCGGTGCTGCCGGCCGATTCCTTGCTGGCCGAGTTCACGTAGCTGACCAGCAGAACGATGATCAGGATGGGCACAACAAAGGCCAGCAAGACGGCGACGATCAGCTGATTGACGGTCTTGATCGGACCTTCGTGGGGCGAGTGGGGCTCTTGGCTCATGAAGTCCTCTGGGGAAGGGGCAGATAGAGGGGCTGAAATTCATTATAGGAGTGGGTTTTTGCGTGCAACAGGGGCTTTAGCCAAGGGTTCTCCCATAAAGACAAACTCATTAACGCAGCGCAAGAAAGCTGCTTTTTGCCAGGCCGGCACGGGCGCACTGCTAGAATCGCCGTCTACGCGCCCGTAGCTCAATGGATAGAGTACTGCCCTCCGAAGGCAGGGGTTGCTGGTTCGATCCCAGCCGGGCGCGCCAATGAATTCAAGCACTTAGCTTTGCGGCCAGGTGTGAAGTAGAGCAATATTTGGCGCGAATGCCACGTAATGCTCTATGTGAAGTTGCGCCAGGTAATGCTTGATTCGCTCTCGCAGAGGGGGCGGCGCCAGGGCGGAGCGATCAATCCGTCGTGTTTTCGCTGTCTCAGCCTAGCGAAGGTCATGGCTGCACCCAAGCCGAAGCTCCCTCCCAATCCACGCAGAGTCACAGGCAAAGAGCCTGAGTTGTTGGCGCCGATTCAAAATTGAGCCACCGTGCCGATTGAATTTTGAGCCAGGGCTGCTGGCCAACCTGTGAAGGCTGGCTGTGGATAAGTGTAGTGCCTGAGGCTTGTTTTTCGTCCTTGGGGA
>JBMOQM010000044.1:0-94994 GCA_049322875.1 Pseudomonadota bacterium | reverse complement strand
AGGCCCGGGTCATCGAGCCGTTGCTGGCCAGGGGCAAGCCCGTGGTCATTCCTTGGCGGGCGACGAACAAGCAGCCCCGCGAACTTGACCGGGACCTGTACAAGGCGCGGCATCTGGTCGAGAACTTGTTCGCGCGGCTCAAGCAGTACCGGGCCATTGCCACGCGCTATGACAAGACGGCGTGCAACTTTCTCGGCGCCATCCATCTGGCTGCATCCATCGTGTGGCTGGCTTGAGGAATTTCCATGTCACATGGTCGGATTTGATTGATGACACGCCCTAGTACCCATCATGAATTTCCGTCACACCCTCCTCGCCGCGTCCGTCTTGCTGTATGCAGCGACCCCCGTCAACGCCGCGCTTGTAGACCAAGGCAAAACCACTCTGGATACTGAATCTGGTCTCGAATGGCTGGATCTGAGCGAGTCGCGGGGCTACACCGTCAATGACATCCTCAACAACCGTGCACCCGCGCTGGCAGGGTGGCGCCTGGCGGCCTTGCCAGAGGTGCAAAACCTGTTCGTGCAGTTTGGCTTCGGCATTGAAGAAGCCGTGTACGCGCCCACGGACGCCGATGCGTCCGCCGCCTTGAATCGTGCGGCCGCGCTGCTGGGCCCCGTGCATGCTGGCGACTCGTCCATCAGTGTGTTCGGCACGGTCAATGCGCCCAAGTTTGACGACTATGCCAACGGCTATTTCTACCCATTGATCGGCGCGAGCCTGACCTCCTCATGGGATCAGGATTGGAATCCAACCCAAACGATCGGCGTGGATTTGGTCGTGCCTGGGAATGGCAATTCCTATGCGGGCATCAATGCGAGCGGCGCCGCACACTTTCTGGTGCGTACCGCTGTGCCATCGGTGCCAGAGCCGGCCACCTCTGCCCTGTTCCTGCTGGGCAGCGCCCTCCTGGCGTGTCGCCACCGGCAAAAAGCCAAGGCCGCATCGTCATCGCGTTGAGTGCCCCAACCATCCACCCGGCTCTCGCACTGACGCCTAAAGAGATGCCCTGCTTTCTGATGGCGGGGCGTGAGCTACACAGGATTGGCCATGGGATTTTTTGATTTCTGGAAGAACAAGAAAAAGTCAGACGAGGCCCAGCCTTCGGCGCCTCTGACGAGTCCTGCAACGAGCCCGGCGCAACCCTGGGATGACAGCGCACAGCACGAGCTTCGGGATGTGATTCGCCACACGGTGCTGGGCGAGGTTCGTCTGCACCGGTTCGATACGGCCGCCATCCTGAACCACTGCCGCGAGGTCTACATTGAGGATCAGGCACCCCAGGCCGAATGGGATCAGCTTCTCAGCTTCACCGCCCAGCAGATCGAAGAGGCCGCCGCCGACCATGCCCAGGACCAGACGCGCTGGCCCGAAGAGACAGGCAGCGACCGCCTGGACCGTGTCGAAGAGGCTCTGAGACAGCGGGGCATTCTTCTGTGGCAGGTTTCGCCCTGCTGCGACACCTGCAGCGGCGCGGAGCTTCCTGACCGCATCGACGCTGTTGAGCAGCGCTACCCAGGATTTCGCCAGACCGTACGTGGCTACGCCTTCTACATCGACCAGAACCTGCCAGACATGCTGGCGGAAAGCACCCAGGTGTCGCTGTACCTGGCTTATGGCTGGTTCGCTCCGGAGGGCGAGGACGTGGCGCAGGATGACTATGCGCAACACGCATTGGGCATCGCTCACGAAATCAAGGACACACTCACCGCCCATGGCCTGGAGACGCGCTGGAATGGCGAGATGTCCCAGAAGCTCGGCGTCTCTCTCGATTGGCAGCGCCGGTCGCTGTTGACGTAGTGCGCTTTGCCTGAATCCGTTGGGCCGCGCAATCCCCCCTCGAAGGTGATCGCCTCGCCCTGTCCGATTCCCTAAAGTCGCATCTCCCTTCAACTACATGAAAGTTCAGAGAGATGTCACAAAACCTGATTTCCCTTTCCCTCACAAGCGCTGACTACGACGAGATCGACTCCGCCATCGCCGTGCTGGAGACCAAGCTGGCTGGCCTGATCTCGCTGGACACATCCGAGCGCCGCAGCCTGAGCAAGATGGGTGACAAGTCCGAGGCGTTCTGTCGCGGCACACTGGTCGTGATGAAGGAGAACCCAGACCTGATCCCCAGCGGCGTCGGCATGGCTGAAGCACAGAACGACATGAGCCAGCTGGACGCCCTGCGTCCACGCGCGGCCCGACTGCGCAAACTGATGGGCCGCGTGGACGACTCCGAAATGGCACTGGGCAGCGACATGATGGCCGCCGCTCTGGAGGGCTATGCCCTTCTGAAGGTGTTGGGCAAGGGTTCTGGCCTGGACGCCCTTCGTCGCGACATGGCCCTCCGCTTCTCGCGCAGGACACCTGGCCTCAAGCCCTCGGCCACCAACAACTGAAGCTCGGCCACCAAAGTGCAAAGCCCCGCTCGCGGGGCTTTTTTCTTGGGCGCTCACCGGCAAAGCATTGGCCGCAAGGCCCTGAACCTCGCACACCGCTTTCATTTCTCGGGCGTTGCGGTTCACCAGCTTGCATGCGAGCAAATTGGCCTTGCAGCCAAGCCTCATCAACTCGGGGGCCAAGCTTCAGAAGCCTGAGCCCCGAGCTCAACGCTTCGCGATCCGGCTTTCGGGCCTTGCGCGCAGAGCAAAACACGTCGCGGCGCAAGGCTCCGGGCTTTGCGCGCAAGCATGCCGTGCTGCACCCGCCAGCATTTTTGCTCCGCGCGCAGAGCCATTGGCTTGGCAAGCCGAGCTCCATGCCTTGCGCACCAGCTCACCAGCGCATTCAGCAAAGATGGCAACAGGGCCCCAAGCCGCCGTTGCCCTTTGCATCAAGCCATCACGCTTGCTTGCGACGCAAGGTGGCCGCGCCAACCACGCACAGACCGGCAAACAGCAGCGCATAGGCGCCCGGTTCCGGCACCGGGGCCGTGACCGCGGTGTATTGCAGGCTGAGGAAGCCATTGCCGTTGAACGGCAGCTGCCAGCCGACGCCAGGCGTGGTGCCGAGGTAGGCATTGCCGAGACCGAAGCCGGAACCATCCGCGGCCGTCTGCGTGCGCGACAGCTGGATGCCTGTCACGGTCGGGTCGTCGCTGGTCAGATAAGCCACATATTTGGTGTCGGCATTCAGGCTCAGACCCAGGTTGTTGAACTGGACGGTGGTGACACCGCTGGTGGCGCTGAAGGTCTGGACAGCCGCGATGCTGGTGGTCAGCAGGTTCTGGCCCACCGAATTGACAGCCTGGTTCTTCTCGTTGGTGTCGGGATTCCACTGCGCCACGTTCAACTGCAGGGACAGGCTCTTGTCGCCGATCACGTAGAAGCTGAAAGAGGACAGCACGGCATCGGATGCCAGGGCGAACACTTGGCCAACCTTGGGCGAATCGCCGCTCGAGCTGGCGGAGTTGCCGAAATAGGCAAACGGCAAACCGGTGTTCGCACCGCTGGGCACGTTGGTGTAGGTGGCGGCCGAAACGCTGCCGGCAAAGGCCAGCAGAAGGCAGGGAAGCGCTTTCAGCGAAAGGACTGGGCTGATCATGGTCGAACTCCTAAAGGCAAAGGTAAAACGTCCCGTGCAACGACCATGCGCCAAGAATCGGACCAGGCCAGCGCCGCGACAGTGCACAACGGTACCTGCCGGCTGTTACAGGACCACGGTCAAGAAGCGTCAACCCAGTAGTCCAAAAAGCACTGGATGTATGCCGTCCAAGTCCTCTATTCCTATACTCGAAGCCTTGCAGCGCACATCACAAACATCAGGAGCCAGCACATGCCAGACCCGATCAACAGGCCGTCAGGGCCGAGCGGCCCCTTCCAAATCAAGCGCTATCTTTCGGCGGCATTGGGCACGGCGGACAAGGTGGCCACCACCACGCGCATGTCGCTATGGAAACCATGAGCTCGCAAGCCAGACACGCCCGGGTTTCAATCTCAATGCTGGCCGCGATGACCTTGGCGTCCCTGCCCTTGATCGCTGCCTGCAAAGAGCCAATATCGCTGGCAGACATCCATCACGCGCAGCAGTACGTGATGGCATCCTGCATCCTGGACAGATACCCCGGCCAGCCCCTCTCAAGAGAAGCAGAAGGATGGGCTGGCGGCGTACTGGAGAACAGCAGCTTTTCCATGGCGCAGTATCAGAAGCTCGCAGACATCGGAAAGAACAAGGCCAAGGCGAGCATCAACAAGGATGGGCAAACCATCAACATCCAGGCCTGCTTTCTATTGGCCACCAGCACTGAAACAAGAGACTTGCTGTTGAAGGTTCTCCGCCACCAGCCCAAACAACCATGAGCCAACCCCACCCGCCCCCCAGCACCGAGCGGCTCACCCAGCTCGTCACCCACTACGGCAACATGCGCTTCGCCATGTTCACCGTGTTCTCCGGCCTGCTGGGCGCGCTGATCAGCTTCCCGTTCACCGACGGTGGGCACCTGTTCTTGTGTGCACACACGGCCTTCCAGGCGCCCTTGAGCATCTGCGGCATCGTCCTGTCTCTGCTGTTCACCGGCGCAGAACTGCGCATTGCCTCCCTGCTCAACGCCTACCAGAACCTGCTCTATGCGGCGGAGCCGGCCTTCAAGGTCGATGACCATGAACCCTGGGCCGTGATCGCCTCGATCACCATGGTCGCGCCCTTCTTGCTATCGGCGCTGTTCTGGCTGTGCTACTGGCTGGAAGGCCCAATGGTGCAGGGGTGTCCCAAGTAGGCAAGCAAACTCATGATCGATAAAAGGGAAGACGTCATCTGCGCCAAGGTCTGGCTCCAGCCCGGCAGTGAAGCGCGTGTCCGCGAGTGGGCCAGCCACATCAACGCGCACCGCACCGAGGCCTTGCAGACCTTGCAGGAGGAAGGCGTGACCATCGAGTCCGTCTTCTACGATCCGACGCCCGACGGCCCCTGCCTGATCTACTACATGCGTTCGGCCTCTCAAGAACACGCCATGGCCGTCGCGGCCCAATCCGCCCATGCCATCGACGCCTATCACCAGGCCTTCAAGCGGGAGACCTGGGTGAAAGTAGAGCGCCTTGAGCTCCTGCTGGACCTCGTGCAAGACGCAGCACCCGCCTCGGCCTTACCATCGCCCCAATGACCACCTCCAAACACAATCTCTGGCAAGTCCGCTGGGACATCGACCAGCACGCCAACCTGGCCACGCACGACAACGGCTTGCGCGTGCGCCTGCAGGACGGCCAGGGCGTGGCCGAAAACGCCGCCGAGATCGCCCTCACGCTCGTGGCCGTCCATGGCCAGCACAACGCAGACGCCATGGTGCAGCGCCTGGTGCGCGAAGGCGCGCAGTTGCTCATCGATCCGTTCTCCAGAGGCTGGCGCGGCTGAGCCGTGGTGGTGCCAGATGCTGAATTTCATCATCCGCGTCGGCATGGCATTGGTCGGCCTGGCCCTGCTGGTCGAAACCTTCATGCCGCCCCTCAGCGAAGCCACCAAGATCGATCGCCACGAGCTGGTCAGCCGGCGCGATACGGACAACAACGGCTGGCACCGGACCAGCACCGTCTACCGGCTCCACTTCTTCGGCAGCCGCATTGCCTCGTGCGATGTGGGTGTCACGGCCTATGACGGCACCACCGATGGCGACCGGGTCACGGTGCGTTACAGCAGGCTGTTCAAGGCCTGCACGGCCATCGACAAGGATGGGGTCAAGGTCTACGCCTATCAGGGATGGCGATGGTTCTACGCGGCCGGGGCGGTCTTTCTGCTGCTGGCTGCGTTCGGCGCATTGCCCTCACTGGAGTTCGAGGGCCGCAAGATCTACTAGGCAGGCATCATCGCCTGAATGCTCACAGAGGACACCGCCATGAAACTCATCGGCATGCTCGATTCGCCCTACGTGCGCCGCGTGGCCATCTCGCTGGAGGTGCTGGGCGTGCCCTTCGAGCATGAGGCCGTGTCGGTCTTCAGCACCTTCGAGCGCTTCCAGGCCATCAACCCGGTGGTGAAAGCGCCCACGCTGATCACGGACGACGGCACGGTGCTGATGGATTCGTCGCTGATCCTGCAGTACGTGGAGGCCACGCTCGCCAAAGGGCGCACCCTGTGGTCGGCGGATGCGGCCACGCGTCTGGCCGAGTTCCGCGCCGTGGGCTTGGCCTTGGCCGCCTGCGAGAAGAGCGTGCAGATGGTCTATGAACGCCAGTTGCGCCCTGCCGCCGCACAGCACGCGCCCTGGATCCAGCGGGTGCTGGGCCAGCTCACCGCAGCCTATGCCGCGCTCGAAGCAGAGACCCAGCGTCAGCCCGCGCTGTTTCAGAACATGCACAGCCAGGCAGCGATCAGTGCCGCCGTGGCCTGGCAGTTCACGCAATCCATGCTGGCGAGTGAGGTGGATGCCGGCCGGCACCCTGCCCTGGCGGCGCTCTCCGCCCGGCTGGAGCAGAGGGATGAGTTCCTGAAATACCCGCCAGTGGGGCCGGGCGTGCCCGCTGCTTGAGCGCTGTCCCATGTCCAACGCCATCAACTGGGTCTTCTGGCTGGTCGCCCTGGGCATCAATGGCTTCGTGATCTTCCTGTGGGTCATCTTCGGTCTGGCGGGCTCGGGCAGCATGGACAGCCCCCAGGCGCGGGGCCTGATCTGGGGCACCGTGCTGGGTGTCGGCCTGCCACTGCTGCGCTCCATGCACTTCATGACCAAGGAGCGCTTCGCATCCGCGATCACCACGACGCTGGCTTTTGTACCTCTGTCAATGGTGTTCACTTTCGTGATGATCGGGGTGTTCAAGTTCACGGCTTCAGCCCCGCCAGAGCGGCTGGCATTGGCATCCGCGGCACATCAGGCGCCGGCCGCGGCCTCCCACCCGCGGCCACCTGAGGAAAAAGCGGCCCGCGTGGCCAAGGAAATCGCCTTCCTGAAAGCCAACTTCGTGAAGATGCATTGCATGCAGTACCTGCTGAACTGGCCCAACAGCGCCATGCCAGACGATGCTTTCTTCCGCGAGTCCTACACCGTAGAGTTGTCCGCGCACTCCGAGCTGATGGACCACCCCAGCAGCGAAACACTGGTCGTGCGCAAGGCCGATCACCAGGCCTATCTGCTCAAGCTCAATGGCTTCGATGGCACCACCAAGGTTTTCGGGCCGATCGACATCTCCGACTGCCTCATGCGCTGACAAGCCCGCAAGCCATGACAATCATCATCGTCGCCATCGTGCTGATCCTGGTGATCGTGATACCCGTGTGGCTGCTGGGCGCCGGGCTGCTGTACGCCTCAGCCAAGCTCAAGGCCCCCTACTTCCTGCTGTTGCTGGCCGGCCTGGTCTTGCTGCCCTATGGCGGCTACAAGGCCCTCGAGTACCGCTGGCAGATGCAGGCGGTGCCTGATGCGCTGCACGTCACGTCCTTGAGCTACAGCCAGGAAGAAGCCTGGGGCTTCGGCCCCGGTGGCAACGAGGCAGGTTTCCGTGCCTATCCCTTGCCAGATGATGTGGCCGCGCAGATCACGCAACGCGGCATGGCTTTCTTCGACAAGATGCCACCGAACGCCAACCAAATCTCACGCAGCTGGCGCGGCCAATATACGCACTGGAAAGCCACCCCCATCAAGCCCGGTGACGATGGCTGGACACTGAAAGACGACGGGAGCGCCCTGGACGTCCATGACTACGTCCACAAGTACGTGTGCTGCATTGAGATCGATGCCAAATTGCGTCAGCAGGCCAACGCCATCGTCAACAGCCCTGGCAGCTACTACGCCAAAGGCCGCATCGGCATCATCGTCGTCAGCCCGCAGCACAGTCTGGTCCTGTACCTCTACAACGGCTGACACAAACGCTGACACCTTGGCGCAGGCTCCAAGGGTTTTCTTGCAGGGGTAAGGTGTCGATTTGCGCCACCACCGATCGTCGAGAGAGACCAGCGCCCCGGAATCGGTCCGGGCGCAACCACCAGGAGCCCCTCATGAAGACACTGACCTTCGAGACCACGATCAAGGCACCGCGCGCCCGCGTGTGGGACACCATGCTCAACCGGGACACCTACCAGGCCTGGACGGCCGCCTTCTGCGAAGGCTCGACCTACGAGGGCAGTTGGGACAAGGGCGCCAGCATCCGCTTCGGCGGTCCCTCGGGCGACGGGATGCTCGCCGTCATCGCCGACAACCAGCCCCACGCCTATGTGTCCATCAAGCACATCGGCATGATCGACAAGGGCGTGGAGGACACCACCAGCGACAAGGTCAAGGCCATGACGCCCGCCTACGAGAACTACCGCTTCACCGACACCCCTCAGGGCACCTTGCTGACGGTGACGCTGGACACCATCCCCGATTACGAGCAATACATGCTCGACACCTACCCCAAGGCCCTGGCCTTGCTCAAGGACCTGTGCGAAAGGTAAGCGTCATGCCACCCATCCCCTTCAAGCCCGAAGGCTACACCTCCGTGGCGCCTTACCTGCTGGTCAACGGCGCTGCCGCCACGGTGGACTTCCTGGTCGCGGTGTTCGACGCCGAGCGCCTGCGCACCGTGCCCGGTGAGGACGGCCGCCTGCGCCACGCCGAGGTCCGCATCGACGACACCGTGCTGATGCTGGCCGATGCGGTGGAGGGCTGGGAGGCGGTGCCCACGCATGTGCACATCTACGTGCCCGATGTGGACGCGACCTACCAGCGGGCGCTGGAAGCCGGTGCCGTCAGTGTGCAGGAACCGGTGCAGAAGGACGACGAGGACAAGCGCGGCGGCTTCACCGACGCGGGCGGCGCCACATGGTGGGTGGGCACCCAGGTGGGCTGATCCGCGGCCTGCCATGCAGGCATCCCCTGGCCTGCGGCTCCACGCATCGGACTACACTCGATGCACAACAAATCAACGACCCGGGGGATCAGCTTGGCATCAGCGAGAACATGCGCCGTGGGCATCGGTCTACTGCTTGTCTCATGGGCATCCCATGGGCAGTCCGTCTTCAAATGCACGGAGGAGGGGAGGACGGTCTACCAGTCGGCCCCCTGCCGGCACCAAGGCAAAGAGGTCGCCATATCCGCCGGGCCGACGGCGCAGCAGGTCGCTGATGCAAGGCGCCAGGCGGACAAGGAGAAATCCCAGACCCGCTCATCATCCAGGTCGTCCGGCCCGGACCTTCGTCGGCCCGACCTGGCAGACCGGTATGTCCCTCCGGTGGATTGCAAGAAGCTCAACGAAGACAGGGCCTTCCAGTTCGGCCAGCGCAACGCCGCCTTGCGGCACAGCAGGCATAGCAACCAGGATGCGTCCGGCACCGTGCAGGACGCCTACCGCCGCATCATCGAGATCGAATCCAGGATGAAGCAGGGTGGCTGCAAGCCGGATTGAACCCGGCCCAGGCTACAGCTTCTTCTGCCAGAACAGGGCCCGGCCCATGCGCGGATCAAGCTGGTAGCCCTCGAACCCGGCACGGCGGTACGCGGCCTGTGCCAGGGTGTTGCCCTCCAGCACCTCCAGGGTGACCTTGCAGCAGCCCCGCTCGCGGGCGATGCGCTCCACCTCGGCCAGCAGTTGCTTGCTCACGCCACGCCCTCGGTGCGCCGGGGCCACCACGATGTCGTGCAGGTTGAGCAGGGGTTCGCACGCGAAGGTGGAGAAACCCTCCATGCAGATGGCCAGGCCGGCGGGCTCATCACCCGCGAAAGCCAGCACCACATGCACGCCTGGGCGCTTGCGCAGCTCGGGCACCAGGTTGCGGCGCGTGTGGTCAGGCAGCGGCTGGCCGCCGCCCATCTCGTCACGCGCATAGAGGTCGAGCAGTGCCACGACAGCGTCGGCATGCTCGGGATGGCCCAGGTCGGCCTGGATGATCTCGGTCCACATGGCGCTATTGTCCAACGGGATATGATCCCCGCCCAAAGGACGACAAGGGGCCCGCGGCTCCGTGAACATGGGGTCATGAGCGGAACGCCCCTCGCATATCCATCTGACAATTCATCGCTTGGCCCCCGGGCGGCGCATTTCTACAGTGCAGCCACCGTCAAACCCAGGAGGCCTTCATGCACCGCTCGATCCACGCGCTCAGCCGCGCCCTGGCCACGTCCGTGGCCCTTCCCTTGAGCCTGTCCGCCATCACCGTGGCCGCGCAAGCCGCATCGCTGGAGACCGCGGCGCAATCGCTGGGCGTGGCCCAGGTGCAGTCGCTGGAGTTCTCCGGCCATGGTCGCTGGTTCCAGTTCGGCCAGGCCCCCGCCCCTGAGCTGCCCTGGCCGCAGTTCGATGTCAGCCGCTACGTGGCCAGCATCGACTACGCCGCCCCGGCCGCCCGCGTGCAGATCAACCGCCTGCAGACCATCGAGCCGCAACGCGTGCGCCCCGTGCCCGTGGAGCAGAAGGTGGACCAGTACGTGAGCGGCACCACCGCCTGGAACGTGGGCGTGGCCCCGGCCGCCGCCAACGCCACCGCGCAACCGGCCGCGGTGGAAGAACGCACCGCCGAGATCTCGGCCACGCCGCAAGGCTTCCTGAAGGCCGCGCTGACCCACAAGGCGGTGTCCAGGCCCGCCAACGGCGGCGTGGAGGTGAGCTTCAACGCTGGCAAGTACCGCTACGTCGGCTGGATCAATGCACAGGACCGCGTCGAGCGCGTGCGCACCTGGATCGACAACCCCATCCTGGGCGACACCCTGGTCGAAACCCGCTTCGAGGGCTACAAGGACTTCAGTGGCGTGACCTTCCCCGCACGCATCCAGCGCACCCTGGGCGGCCACCCGGTGCTGGACATCGCCGTGGCCGACGTGAAGCTCAATGGCGTGGCCGCCATCAAGGCGCCCGATACCGTGGTCACCGGCACGCCAGCCATCAACGTGACCGTCAACCGCCTGGCCGATGGCGTGTTCTACCTGAACGGCGGCACGCACCACAGCGTGGCCATCGAGCAGAAGGACCATGTGGTGCTGGTCGAGGCGCCGCAGAGCGAGGCCCGCGCCCAGGCCGTCATCGACAAGATCAAGGAGACGCTGCCCGGCAAGCCCATCCGCTACGTGGTCAACTCGCACGCCCACTTCGACCACTCGGGTGGGCTGCGCACACTGGTGGCCGAAGGCGCGACTGTCGTCACGCACCAGGGCAATGTCGACTACTACAAGAAAGCCTGGGCCGCACCGCGCACCCTCAACAAGGACCGCCTGGCCCAGGCCCCCAAGGCCGCAGCGTTCGAGGGCTTCACTGGCAAGCACGTGCTGAGCGACGGCAAGCGCCAGATCGAGGTCTACCCGATCGCCGGCAACACCCACAACGATGCCTTCGCGCTGGTCTATCTGCCGGCCGAGAAGATCCTGATCGAAGGCGATGCCTACACGCCGCTGGCCGCCAACGCCAAGCCACCAGCCACACCCAACCCCTACGCGGTCAACCTGCAGGAGAACATCGAGAAGCTCAAGCTCGATGTGGAGCACATCGCCGCCCTGCACGGCCCGGGCGTCGTCAAGCTGGCGGATCTGAAGGCCTACAACACGCCATCTCAGGTGGTCGGCAGCCGCTGAGCGGGTCTGCCCTTGGGGCATCGGCCCCCGGCCCCTGTCACAAAACAGGCGGTTCGAACGTATAAGGTCACCATGGACGCCAAGACCTTGACCTTCGACCGCCTGCGCCGCCGGCTGCAGGGCATCGCCTACCGCATGCTGGGATCGCCCGCCGAGGCCGAAGAGGTGGTGCAGGACACCTGGCTGCGTTGGCACGAGGCCGAGCCCATGGCCCCCGACCACGCCGAAGCCTGGCTGGTGACGGTGGCCACGCGCCTGGCCATCGACCGGCTGCGAGCGGCCAAGGTGCAGCGCGAGCACTACACGGGCTTCTGGCTGCCCGAGCCCGAGCTGATCGAGCCGGCCAGCAATCCGGCGGACATGCTCGAACACGCCGATGACCTGTCGGTGGCCTTCCTGCGCGTGCTTGAACGCCTGGCCCCCGAGGCCCGTGCGGCCTTCCTCATGCGCGAGGTGTTCGATGCCGATTACGCCGACGTCGCCGGCCTGCTGGGCAAGAGCGAGGCCGCCTGCCGCCAGATCGTGAGCCGGGCCAAGACCCAGTTGCGCGAAGAGCGCCCCCGCTACGACGTGCCACAGGACGTGCACCGCCGCCTGCTGTCGGACTTCGCTCAGGCCATGGCCAAGGGTGATTTCTCGGGCCTGAGCGGCCTGCTCAGCGAAGACGCCCAGCTGATCGGCGATGGTGGCGGCCACGTGCCCAGCTTCCCCAAGCCGCTGGTGGGTGCCCAGCGCATCGCCCAATTGTTCTACGCTGGCGTGCTGCGCCATGGCGAAGACGGCGTGCGCGTGGAGGTGGTCGGCCTCAATGGCCAATGGGGCCTGCTGCGCTTCATCGAGGGCAAGCTGGAATCGGCCCAGGCCTATGAGACGGATGGCCAGCGCATCACGCGCATCCTGGTGCAGCGCAACCCGTTCAAGCTGGCACGGCTGGCCCAGGCCCTGGGCGTGGAATGCCTGAACGCCTGAGGCGTGTCACAAAACGGTGGGGCCAAACGTATAGAGGGTATGAAAGGAAACATCATGACCCAACGGCTCAACTACCTACAGCAATCCCCCCAGCTCTTCAAGAAGCTGGTCGAGTTCAGCACCCTGATCCATGCCAGCGGGCTGGGCGACACCCTGCTGGACCTGGTCAACATCCGCGCCTCGCAGCTCAACGGCTGCGCCTTCTGCCTGGACATGCACATCAAGCAGGCCCACATGCACGGCGAGCGCGCACTGCGCCTGCACCACATCGCCGTGTGGCGCGAATCGCAGCTGTTCGAACCGCGCGAGCGCGCCGCCCTGGCCTGGACGGAAGTGCTGACGCACATCCCCGAGCACGGCGTGCCCGATGCCGACTACGAGGCCGTCCGAGCCCAGTTCAGCGAGAAGGAGCTGTCGGACCTGACCTTCCAGGTGATGGCCATCAACGCCTGGAACCGTGCCAACGTGGCTTTCCAGACGGCGCCTGGCATCCATGACAAGGCTTTCGGGCTGGACAAGGCCGGACTGGCCTGACGACACCGACGCGCGCGGCGTCATACGTCAATCGACGTATTGCCGCTGTGGGCACGCGCTTACATCCTCGGGCCCATGGAGAGCCGAAGGAGACAGGCCGTGCACCACAACGACACGACGGCCCGCGACGACGATGCCGTCGGCGTCGCGGTCGTGAACTACCGCATGCCCAGGCTGCGCACCCAGCTCGAGGTGCTGGCCAACGCCAACAAGATCCGCCAGATGATCGAAGGGCTCAAGCTGGGCCTGCCCGGGCTGGACCTGGTGATCTTCCCGGCGTACAGCACCCATGGGCTGCTGCACGATGGCGCAGAAGCCGTGCACGTGGCACGGGGCATCCCGGGCGATGAAACCGCCGTACTGGCCCGCGCCTGCCGCAACGCGGGCGTGTGGGGCGTGTTCTCGCTCACCGCCACGCATGCGGCGGCCCGCCTGGGCCAGGCGCCGGGCAACACCCTGATCCTGATGAACGACCGGGGCGAGATCGTGCAGACCCTCCAGGCCGGCCAGGATGGCAGGCCCGGTGTCTGCCCAGGTCCCAAGGGTATGACCGTGATGCTCGCCCCCGACGATGGCGACGCTGCGGATGCAGGCCCGGACGGGCAGCCCGAGTTGATCGTGGGCTGCCCTGGCGAGCCCGATGCCGCCCCGACACCGCAGGCCATGGCCCGCGCGCGCCACAGCTATGTGGCCGTGGCCAATGCGGCCGGCTTCGACGGCGTGCGGTGCCACTTCGGGCGCTCGGCCGTGGTCGGCTTCGATGGGCACACGCTGGGCGAATGCGGCGAAGAGGACTACGGCATCCAGTTCGTACAGCTCAGCAAGCGACTGATCCGCGAGGCGCGCGGCCTGCCGCCAAGCGAGGCGCTCACCAGCGAGAACTGTGGTCCTCGGTCACACCCAGCAGGTCGTGCACCGGGCGGGGATCAGCCCCCGGCGCGGGCTTGACGTAGCCGCTGAAGGTACCTACCGGCTGCACGTAGCGGCTGGCGACCAGGCCCAGGTTGCGGCGTTCACCACGAGCGCCTTCGGGTTGGAAGTCGAGGTCGAGCAGGCCATCGTCCGTGCGCACGCGCCACGGGGCCAAGGGATCGGCCGGGTCGAAATCGAAGCGTGCAGCCCCGAGCGGGATGAGCTGGCCATCGAGCCACAGGGCGTTCTCATGCGCGCCGAAATAGCCCGCCTGCAGATTGAAGCCCAGCCCATGGCGATGGGCACAGGCCCACTGCCAAGCCGTGCGGTGGGCCAGCAAGCCGTGCGAGCTGTCCAGGCTGGCGACGGCATCGTGCAGGTCGAAGTGCTGATCACCTGAGCGGGCCCAGCCGCTCACGGCCAATGCCGAGGTCTTCTGCGTGGCATGGGCCAGGCCATCGCCTGGCTGGCCGATCGGGCCAACCGCCAGCAGGAAGGGGGCGGCATCGGCCAGCGCAACAGTGCATTCGAGCTCGAGCCCCGCCACGCGCACCTGCACGGCCAGGCAATCACCCGCGTCGTCATGCCGCCAGGCCAGCCGGGCCCCTGGGCCCTTGAAGTGGGCCCAGCTGTGGCCCACGGGGGCCGGCGACACTGCACCGGACAGGCCCTTGACGCCATCCTGCGACCAGTCGGCCAGCAGCCTTGCCTGAGCGCGGTCGAACAGGTAGGCAAAGGCCGTGCAGCCCCAGCCCAGGTCAACGATGGCCAGCCCGATGAACAGGCGCGACGAGCCGATGCCCAGGTACTGCCAGCGCTTGTGGCGCAGCATCCGCCACCAGCCGGAGCGTCGGCGGGCATCGGCCAGGCCCGTCCAGTCGAGCTGCGCGATGCGGCCCTGGTAGCACCCCGTGGCGGGCAGGCCTTCAGGCGTGAGCACACTGGCGGGCGCCTGAGGCAGCAGCACCGCGCTCATGGCAGGGGGCCTTGGACCGCACCAGTGCTGGTCCCCGTGTCCGCAGACGCGCGCGCCTGCTTGCGCCACTGCGCCGGCGCCAACCCGCTCCACTGCCGGAAGGCGCGTGTGAAGGCGCTCTGCTCGGAAAAGCCCAGCAGCAGCGCGATCTCGGCCAGCTCCAGGCCCGGCTCGCGCAGATAGGCCTCGGCCAGATGCTGGCGGGTGCCATCGAGCAGGCGCTGGAAGCCCAGGCCACGCTCGGCCAGGCGGCGCTGCAGGCTGCGGGCGCTGACGTGATGCGCCCGGGCCAGATCGGCCAGCGAGGGGCGCCCCTCGCGGATCAGCACCACCAGCGTGCGGCGCCAGGCCTCGACCTCGGCCGGCACGGCCGCCACGCGGGCCAGCAGTTGCTCGGCCTGCTGGTCCATCAGCGCCAGCAAGGCGGGATCGGATTTGCGCAAGGGCAGAGCCAGCGCTTCGGGCGAGATCAGCAGCCGCGTCATCGGCTCACCGAAGCGCACCACACCGCCGAAGAAATCTTCATAAGGCCGGACATCGTCTGGCCGGGGGTTGACGAAGCTCACCTCGGCCACGGGCCAGTAGCGGCCGGTCATGTCCCGCGCCAGTTGCACCAGCGAGGCAATGGCCGTCTCATCGACCAGCGCGCCGGGCCGGCCCCGCGACACGCCCCACTCGATGCTGATGCCTTCGGGCACATGGCGCACCACGGCAGGGTTCACGTCGTACACCGACACGTGATAACGCTCCATGCGCAGCAGCGCATCGGCCAGCGTGGCGCAGGCCAGGGCCGCATAACCCACCACGCCGAAGTGCCGCGGCCCGATGCCCGCGGCAATGCGCAGGCCCAAGGCCGGACGCCCTTCCATGGCCTGCACGCGCGTCAGCATGGCCTGCCACTCGGGCAAGGGCACGAAATGTTGATCAACCGGCGGCGGTGCCCCGAGCAATCGCTCGGGGTCGATGTCCTGCGCCTGCAGGTAGTCGTACAGCAGGCGCACATAGGTCGCGGCAACGCGGGACACGGGCTCGGCCATGGGCATGAGACACAGCGGATGGGAACGGCAAGCGAACATGATGACGCGGCGCGAAGCCCCTTGCCATCGGGAGTTTTCGCGGGGGTGGGGGCTCGCTCTTGGCGTGATCCGTCAAGAAATTGACCACGAGCGTCAAGCCAATCCCGCCCTGCAGGCGCACCATGGCGACATGGATCACACCGCCTTGCACCCCACGCTGCTGCTGAGCACCTGGCTGCCCGCCAGTGCCGCGCAGGCCCTGCCCGCCTGGCTGGCAAACCTGGATCTGCGCGATGCCTTGCTGCTGCTGCTGTCCCCCCTGTTCATCGGGGTGGTGTTGCTGGAATGGTGGCGATTTCACAAGACGAGAAACGCCGGGGTCTACGACCTGCGTGATTCGATGGCCAGCATGAACCTGGGCGGCGCCTACATGCTGCTGGACGTGGTGATCGTGGTGTTCGCCGTGATCCCGGCGATGGACTGGGTCTACCGCCATCGGTGGCTGACGATCGAGGTCACGCCGTGGACCTTCGCGGCCCTCTACCTGGGCGTGGAGTTCTGCTACTACTGGTTCCACCGCGCCAGCCACCGCATCCGCTGGTTCTGGTGCGCGCACGTGGTGCACCACGGTTCGGAGCACATGAACTTCACCACCGCCATGCGCCAGAGCTGGCTCTACAGCTTCGCGGGCAACTGGCTGTTCTACACGCCCATGGTGTGGCTGGGCTTCGAGCCGCGCTGGGTGCTGTGCGCGCTGTCATTGAACCTGGGCTACCAGTTCTTCGTGCACACCCAATGGGTGGGCAAGCTGCCGCGTCCCATCGAGTTCATCTTCAACACACCCTCGCACCACCGCGCGCACCACGGCCGCAACCCGGTCTACATCGACAAGAACTATGGCGGCACGCTGATCGTCTTCGACCGGCTGTTCGGCACCTTCGTGGAAGAGCACGAGCCCGTGGACTACGGCCTGGTGCGCCAGCCCAAGGGCTACAACGTGCTGTCGCTGACCCTGCACGAGTGGGTGCACATGCTGCGCGACATGGCCCGCCCCGGCCCCTGGCATCAGCGCCTCAAGCACCTGTGGGCGCCGCCGGAATGGGAACGAGGCGCCCCCGGCGGGCCCGCCACGCGGGATAATCCTGCCCATGCATCCCCAAGCCCTTCTCGACCTGACCGGCGGCCTGCTGCGTGAGGTCCTCAAGCTCGACGCCCCGGCCGACAGCATCGTTTCCTACTTTTTCCGCAAGCACAAGGCCCTGGGCCAGCGCGAGCGCCACGCCCTGGCCGAGACGGCCTACGCCGTGCTGCGCCAGAAGCTGCTCTACCAGCACCTGGCCCAATCCGGCCACGGCCCGATGGACCGGCGCCTCACCTTGCTGGCCTGGCAAGGCCTGCCGCATGTGATCAAGCAGGGCGCCACGGTGGACGAGCAAGCCTGGCTGGATCGTGTCGCGAAGATCGACCGCAGCACCCTGCCCGACAAGCTGCGCCACAACCTGCCTGACTGGATCGCCAACCGCCTGCGCGAGCAGTTCGGTACCGACGAGGAAGGCACCACCCAGTTCTGGGCCCTGATCGACACCATGTCAGCGGGTGCGCCACTGGACCTGCGCGTCAACGCCGTCAAGGCCAAACGCGACGCCGTGCTGGCCGCCTTGGCCGAGGCCGGCATCGAGGCCCGTGTCACGCCCTACTCGCCCTGGGGCATCCGCATCGATGGCAAGCCCGCGCTGCAGAAGCTGCCGCTGTACACCGGCGGCGATGTCGAGGTACAGGACGAAGGCAGCCAGTTGCTGACCCTGCTGACCGGCGCCAAGCGCGGCGAGATGGTGGTGGATTTCTGCGCGGGTGCCGGCGGCAAGACCCTGGCCCTGGGCGGCATGATGCGCAACACCGGACGCCTGTACGCGTTTGACGTGTCCGGCCATCGCCTGGAGGCGCTCAAGCCTCGCCTGGCACGCAGCGGCCTGTCGAACGTGTACTCCACCCAGATCGCGCATGAACGTGACGAGCGCATCAAGCGCCTGTCCGGCAAGATCGACCGCGTGCTGGTCGATGCGCCCTGCTCCGGCCTGGGCACGCTGCGCCGCAACCCCGATCTGAAGTGGCGCCAGAGCCCCAAGGCCATCGACGAGCTGCAGGCCAAGCAGCAGGCCATCCTGGCCAGCGCGCAGCGCCTGCTCAAGCCGGGTGGCCGCCTGGTGTACGCCACCTGCAGTCTGCTGACCGACGAGAACGAGCAGATCGCCGCAGCCTTCAGCGAGCAGTTCCCTGACCTGGTGCCGGTGGATGCCAAACAGGTGCTGGAACAGGCCGGCGTGGAGAACGCGGGCGACCTGACCACGCCGCTGGGCCACCTGCGCCTGTGGCCCAACCGCCATCACACCGATGGCTTCTATGCGGCCGCCTGGGAGAAGAAGGACTAAAGCTGCTCGCGCGGCCCTGTGCTTGCCACGCGCGCACAGGCATTTCACCCAAACAAAAAGCCCGGGCCACATGGCACCGGGCTTTTCTGTTGAAGGGTAATGCGCAGCCGATCAGAACAGGCTCTCGCGCACGTAGACCACGTCATCCTTCTGGAGCGTGTCGTTCATGCCGGGCTGCACGATCTTGATCGAGCCATCAGCCTGGCGACGGTGCACCTTGATGCCCTTCTCGGTACCGCGCAGGGTCAGGCCGCTGGCAGCAGCCAGGGCTTGCGTCACGGTCATGTCGCGCTCAAGGCGGATGGTGCCTGGGCGCTGCACTTCACCGTAGACATAGATCATGGGCACGCGGTCCACGTAAACCGTGTCACCGTTCTGCAGAATGATGTCTTCCACCGGGTTGGTGGGAGCGAACACCATGGGGAAATCCACTTCCTTGCGGAAAGCCTGACCACTGCGCAGGCCCGTCACGATCACGGTGTCAGAGCCCGAGCCCACCATGGTGCCACCAGCATTGGCCAGCGCCTCGCTCAGCCGGGTGTTGGGCGACTCCAGCGGGTAACGCCCCGGGCGGTTCACCGCGCCCAGCACCGACACCTGGTTGCCCTTGACGATGGCGACCAGGATGGACACTTGCGGTTGTTTCAGAAAATTACCTTCGCGCAGGCCGTCGCCGAGCTTCTTCTCAGCCGCAGCCACCGACAAACCACCGATCTTGACGTTGCCCAGCAGGGGGTACGAAATCACACCGCTCTCGGAGATGCGCGTCTCCAGGGTCAAGTCCGGGTTCTGGTAGACCGAAATCTTGAGGACGTCGCCCGGGCCGAGCACATAGTCGCCCGTGGGTGCGGCATGCGCCTGCACCATCGCCATCAACATCCAGGCCATCAAGGCCCGCACCACATTGCGCATCCACTTCATAACGAAAGATCCTCGCGTCTAAAAACTGTTGATCTCCGCCCGGGGCCTCCCCGCGCGGCCGGTCTATCGACAGGCAATGTACCACCGCCCTGTGGCGGGTCGGTGTCTGATCAGGGGGCCAAGCCCCTCGATCAGGCGGGCGCCAGAGCCTCGGCGCTGCGGGCCAGATAGGGCTGGACCTGGGCTGCCGGCATGGGCCGCGAGATCAGGTAGCCCTGCACGTCGTCGCAGCCCAGCGCCTTGAGCATCACCATCTGCTCCTTGGTCTCGACGCCTTCGGCCGTGGTGTCCAGGCGCAGGGCCTTGGCCAGGCGGATGATGGCGGTGACCACGGCCTGCGCGTCCTGGTCGCTGTCGAGCGAACGCACGAACATGCCGTCGATCTTGAGCTTGTCCATCGGGAAGCGGCGCAGGTAGGCCAGCGAGGAGTAGCCCGTGCCGAAATCATCCAGCGCCACGCGGATGCCGCGGCTGCGCAGCGCCATCAGGGTGGACTGAGCCCCTTCGTGGTCCTCGATCAGGGCCGATTCGGTCACCTCCAGCTCCAGGCGCTCGGGCGGCAGGCCGCTGTCGGCCAGGGCCATGTCGACCACATCGACCACCGATGAGCTGCGGAACTGCACCGCCGACAGGTTGACCGACACGCGCAGGTGCGCCGGCCAGTGCACGGCATCGCGACAGGCCTGGCGCAGCACCCAGGTGCCCAGGGGCACGATCTGTCCGGTTTCCTCGGCCACGGGGATGAACTCGCCCGGGCCGATCAGGCCGCGCTCGGAGTGCTGCCAGCGCACCAGGGCCTCGAAGCCGATCACCTCGAGCGTGGTCAGGTGGTACTGCGGCTGGTAGTACACCGCGAACTGTTCCTTGGCCAGCGCCACACCCAGCTCATGCTGCAACCGCACGCGGGCACGGGCGTTCTCGGCCATGGCGCTGTCGAAGAAGCGGTAGGTGTTGCGCCCACCGGCCTTGGCGGCGTACAGGGCCAGGTCGGCGCACTTGAGCAGCGATTCGGGGTCGGAGCCATCGCGCGGGGCCAGCGCAATGCCGATGCTGGCGCGCACCTCCACCCGCACATCCTCAAGCTGGTAGGGCTCGCTCAGCATCTCCAGCATGTGGCGGCACAGGGTGTCCACGGCCAGCGGATCGGTCTGTGCCCACAGCAGCAATGCGAACTCGTCACCGCCCAGGCGGGCCAGCACGGCGCCTTCGGGAGCGATGCCGCGCAGCCGATCACCCACGCAGCGCAGCAACTGATCGCCCACCGCATGGCCCAGGGAATCGTTGATGTTCTTGAAGTTGTCCAGGTCCAGGAACAGCAAGGCGCAGGATGCCGACGGCGCCGATGCGACATCGTGCAGGCGCGACAACTCGCGCCCGAAACGGTGGCGGTTGGCCAGCCCGGTCAGGGCATCCACATTGGCCAGGCGGGCCAGTTCATCGCGGGCCCGGCGGGCCTCGGTGATGTCCGAGCCCACACCGCGCCAGCCTGCCGGCGCACCGCGCTCATCGACCAATGGCTTGGCCGTGAGCGACCACCAGCGCAACTCGCCAGCCACCACCACCGGCATCTCCAGATCCCGGAAGGCCTGCCACTGCTGCATGCAGCCCTTGAGCCGCGCGTGGGCTTCGCTGGCCTCCGGCAGATCGGGTGGCAGCCGGGCCTCCAGCAGATCCAGGAAGGACACCTGCATCAGCGAGCCGGGGCGCAGGGCCAGCGCCTGGGCCTGGCGGGCCGACACGTGGCGCAGCTGGCCCAACGGGCCGGTTTCCCACAGCCAGTCGCTGGCATGCTCTTCGAAATCACGCAGCAGCAGATCGATCAGCTGGGCCTGGCGCTCCGTCTCGGCCTCGGCGCGCAGGCGGCTCATGTAGACGCGGGCACTGGCCACCACCATGGCCGTGATGGTGCCGGCATACACCAGCAGCAGCGTCACCAGGGACCACTGCGAGCTGTAGTGCGACATCATCAGCGCCAGCACCGAGCCCATCGACATGATCAGCACATAGGCACAGGCCGCCATCACATGGGCCGACAGGATGAACCCGCCCGCGCACAGCATGCCCACGGTGACGGTGCCCAGCAGCATCTCGCCGGTGTGGTCGGCACTTGGGAAAACGGTCACGGGCACGGCCATCCAGACGGCGGCGTACAGCGCCACATGGATGGTGAGCGTGCGCAAGGCCTTGGGCAAGGCCGTGGCCCGCCCCTGCGCGCTGCGGCGCACGAAACTGCCCCACCAGACCTGCGCCACGCCCAGGCCGAGCACCACCACCAGCGACCACAGCGCCAGCCAGAAGGTGTCGATACGCCCCCAGAAGGTGGCTGTGATCGCCACCGTGTTGACGACATTGCCCAGGATCACGAGCGGAAACAGCCGGCGCACCGCCGTGATCTGCATCGCACGGAAATGAGCGGCCTGCGGGCCATCGACGGATTCTCGGGAGGTGACGGCGTTGCGGGCGGCTTCCCAGCGGGGACGCCAGCGAGCCGACCACGACTCCCTCAGGGGATGGAGCAAGCTCATGAATGGGGAAATACTGCTGTATGCAGTGATTGTCGGTGCCGGGGGGGCGCACTTGAGTCCGCGTGGACCCTAAGTCCCCCTCAGTGAGGGGGCAGACCGTGCAGGGGTCACACCCTGTGGGAATGCACTTGCAGTTGGCGTACCATGGCGCCCCCCGGGTCCTGAAAGCGCCGCTGGCGCTTGTATTTGCCGTCATGAGTGATTCCAAGCCTCTGTCAGATGCCGAACAAGCCCTGCGCGATGCCGCGCTGGACTACCACCGCTCGCCCAACCGGGGCAAGATCGCGGTCACACCCACCAAGCCTCTGACCAACCAGCGCGACCTGTCGCTGGCGTACTCGCCCGGAGTGGCCTACCCCTGCCTGGCCATCGAGCAAGATCCCAATCTGGCGGCGGATTTCACATCGCGGGGCAACCTGGTCGGCGTGATCACCAATGGCACGGCCGTGCTGGGCCTGGGCGACATCGGCCCGCTGGCCTCCAAGCCAGTGATGGAAGGCAAGGGCTGCCTGTTCAAGAAGTTCGCCGGTGTCGACGTGTTCGACATCGAGCTGGCCGAGCGTGACCCCGACAAGCTGGTCGACATCATCGCGGCGCTGGAGCCCACGCTGGGTGGCATCAACCTCGAGGACATCAAGGCGCCCGAGTGCTTTTACATCGAGAAAAAGCTCACCGAGCGCGTCAACATCCCCGTCTTCCATGACGACCAGCACGGCACGGCCATCATCTCCAGCGCCGCCCTGCTGAACGGGCTGGAACTGGTCGGCAAGAAGATCGACGAGGTGAAGATCGCCGTGTCGGGTGCGGGTGCCGCCGCCATCGCCTGCCTGGACCTGATGGTCGGCCTGGGCGTCAAGCGCGAGAACGTGTTCGTGTGCGACTCGAAGGGCCTGATCCACACCGAGCGCACCGACAAGCTCGATGACTCCAAGCGCCGCTACGCGCAGCCCACCAACGGCCGCACGCTGGCCGATGCCGTCAATGGCGCCGACGTGTTCCTGGGCTGCTCGGCCGCGGGCACGCTCACGGCCGAGATGGTCAAGACCATGGGCACGCAGCCCATCATCCTGGCACTGGCCAACCCCGAGCCCGAGATCCGCCCCGAGCTGGCCAAGGCCGCTCGCCCCGACTGCATCATCGCCACGGGCCGGTCTGACTATCCGAACCAGGTCAACAACGTCCTGTGCTTCCCGTACATCTTCCGTGGCGCACTCGATTGCGGCGCCACCAAGATCACCGAAGCCATGAAGCTGGCCTGCGTGCGCCAGATCGCCGACCTGGCCAAGGCCGAGACCAGCGATGAAGTGGCCGCCGCCTACCCCGGCCGCGAGCTGCGCTTCGGCCCGGATTACCTGATTCCCACGCCCTTTGATTCACGCCTGATCCTGCGTATCGCGCCGGCCGTGGCCGAAGCGGCCGCCGCCTCCGGCGTGGCCACGCGCCCCATCACCGACCTGGCCGCCTACCGCGAATCGCTGTCGCGCTTCGTGACCAACACGGGCCTGTTCATGCGGCCGGTGTTCCTGGCCGCCAAGGCCGCCCCCAAGCGCATCGCCTACGCCGAGGGCGAAGACGAGCGCGTGCTGCGTGCCGCCCAGGTGGCCGTGGACGAAGGCATCGCCAAGCCCATCCTGGTGGGCCGCCCCGACGTGATCGCCACGCGCATCGAGCGCGCCGGCCTGCGCCTGCAGCCCGGCGTGAACTGCGAAGTGGTCAACCCCGGCAAGGACGACCGCTTCAAGCAGTACTACGACGCCTACCACGCCCTGCGCGCCCGCGACGGCATCTCGCCCGAACTGGCCAAGGTGGTGGTGCGCCGCTCCAACTCGCTCATCGCCACCCTGATGGTGCACATGGGCGATGCCGACGGCATGATCTGCGGCGTGATCGGCCGCTACGACCTGCACCTGGAGCAAATCCGCGAAGTGATCGGGGTGCGCCCGCAGGCCCACGGCCTGGCCGCCCTGAACGCGCTGATCCTGGACCAGTACTCGCTGTTCATCGCCGACACCTTCGTCAACGAAGACCCGACGGCCGAGCAATTGGCTGACATCGCAGTGATGGCGGTGGAAGAAGTGCGGCGCTTTGGCCTGCCGCCGCGCGTGGCTTTCCTGTCGCACTCGATGTTCGGCTCCAGCACGCGCCCCTCCGCCCGCAAGATGCGCCAGGCGCGCGACCTGTTCGTGCAGCGCATGCCCGACGTGCCCGCCGATGGCGAGATGCAGGCCGATGCCGCCCTGAGCGAATCGGTTCGCAGCAAGCTGCTGCCCAACTCCACGCTGGACGGCACGGCCAACATCCTGATCTGCCCGAACCTGGACGCCGCGAACATCCTGTTCAACGTGCTCAAGATGACCGGCAGCCAGGGCGTGACCGTGGGCCCAATTCTGCTGGGCGCTGCCGCGCCGGTGCACATCCTGTCGCCTTCGGCCACGGTGCGCCGCATCGTCAACATGACGGCCGTAGCCGTGGCGCACGGCGCGCAGCAAAGCTCGCGCTAAGCCACAGGCCAGCAGACACGACGACGGGCCGCTAGACTGGCGGCCCATGTCGTCCGCTGTTCGCCCACCGTCCCTGATGCAGGGCTATGTCGCCGCCTTGACCACCGTCGTGATCTGGGCCGGTTTCATCCTCATCTCACGCCTGGGCGGCAAAACCGCCCTGACCGGCTGGGACATCGTCGCGCTGCGCCTGGGCACGGCGGCCCTGTTCCTGCTGCCCTTCTCGCTCAAGCTGCCGCCCGGCACCTGGCGCAACCCGCGCCTGTGGATCCTGGCCTGGGTGGGCGGCATCATCTTCCTGGCCTTCATCTACGCCGGCTTCAAGCTGGCGCCCGCGGCGCATGGCGGCATCCTGCTGCCGGGCATGCAGCCCTTCCTGGTCACCGCGCTGGCGTGGGTGTTGCTGGGTTCACGCCCTGATCGACAGCGCCTGTGGGGGCTGCTGCCCATCGCGCTGGGCGTGGCCTGCGTGGCGATCCCCCAGATCACCGGCTCACATGGCGATGCCAGCACCCTGATGGGCGACGCGCTGATTCTGTGTGCCTCGGTGGCCTGGGCCGCGTACAGCGTGCTGGTCAAGAAGTGGAACTTCGATCCATGGCTGCTGACGCGTTTCGTGGCGATCGCCTCGGCGCTGGTCTACCTGCCTGTGTACTGGTTCTGGCTGCCCAGGCACCTCGACCAGGTGCCCGTGTCCATGCTGGTGCTGCAGGGCCTGTACCAGGGCCTGGGGCCGACCATCATCGCGATGATCATGTTCCTGCGGGCCGTGCAGATCCTGGGGGCGGAGCGCACCGGTGCCCTGGTGGCCCTGGTGCCCGTGCTGGCCGGGCTGGGCGCCGTGCCGCTGCTGGATGAACCGCTCACGGTCTGGCTGGTGGCGGGTCTGGGGCTGGTGTCGCTGGGGGCCTACCTGAGCGCACGGCCGCCTCGGTCTACAGCGCTCAAGCCCGTGCAGATCAGCAAGCCTTGAACACCGCCCCACTGGCGATGCATCAAGCGTGGGCGGCGATTTCGCCCACCTCGACACGGTTGCGGCCACCATCCTTGGCACGGTAGAGCGCCTGGTCGGCCGCCTCGATCAAGGGACCTGGTGTCATGGCGCCGGTGGGCACCACGCTGACCAGGCCGATGCTGATCGTGACACGCGCCACGGGGCCGACCGGCATCGAAGCCACCCAATCGAGCACCTTGCGCCCCAGTTCCTCACCGCCTTTGCGGTCAGTCTCTGGCAGGATCAGCAGGAACTCCTCGCCACCCAGGCGGGCCGCGAAGTCCGAGGCCCGGCAGGTGACGGCCATGCGCCGCGCCACCTCGGCCAGCACCTCGTCACCCACGCCGTGGCCATGGGTGTCGTTGATCTTCTTGAAGTGGTCGATGTCCACCACCATCAGGGTCAGCGGGCTGCGGTTGCGGCGGTGCCGAGCCAGTTCATGCACGAGGCGCTCGTCGGCCGCGCGGCGGTTGGGCAGCTTGGTCAGGGCGTCCTGCCGGGACAGGCTGTCCAGTTCGGCATTGGCGCGCGCCAGTTCGGCGTTGCTGGCCCGCAGCGCAGCCGTGCGCTCGTTGACCATGCGCTCCAGGTCATCGCGTGAGGCCACGAGGGCCTGTTCGCGCTGCAGCAGCTCATGGGTCATGTGGTCCACCGCGGCCGACACCTGCACCAGTTCGGCCACGCTGCCGTGCCGGCCCATGCTCACGCCGCGCTCGCCACCGGCGATGCGGTCCGCCGCCTTGGCCATCTCCACCAGCGGGCGGTTGAGCCGCCCGGCCAGCCACCACACCATCAGCACACCGAGAACGCCGGCCAGCATGCCCCCCAGGATCACCATGCGCTGCACCTTGACGGCCAGCTTGAGCGCCACTTCCGGCGGCTGCCTCACCACCACTGTCCAGCCCAGGTCGGTCAAGGCATTGCGCGCCGGTACACGCGACATGGCCGTGAGGTAGTCCAAGCCGCCAGGCCAAGCCACGACGGCTGAGGTCTGCGTCAGGCCGCTGGGCAGGCTCAGGGGATTGTTGCTGGCAGCCCGCCCCTTGGGCTGGTGAATGATGAGCCCATCCTTGTCGAGGATGAACACTTCCAGTTCGTCCTCCCGGGCGCCACGGGGCATGAGCGAATCGATGACGTCCTGCGCCCAGCGCCAGCTGCCATGCACGCCGAGCACGCCCACCAGCTTGCCGTCACCGTCGATCAACGGGGCGGAGAAATCGATGAAGCGCCAGGGCTCGTTGTCCACCTGCGCCGGCAGCAGCTTCTCGAGCAGCTTGGCCGGATGCACATCCCCGGCTGCCGGGCCTTTCAAGGCCGCCTGGAACCAGGGGCGGGCCGAGACGTCCTTGCCTTCGAGCAGGCCACCCGCGGACACCTTGACGATGCCCTTGGCATCGGTCACGCCCAGCCAGGCGAACTGTGGCCGGGTTTCTTGCATTTTTTCCAGAACGGGCCGCCAGCTTCGGCTGTCGATGGCGTGCTGCGCGCCCTGCGTGAGCGCCACCGACGAGGCCAACAGGTCCACCTCGCGCATGCGCTCGTAAAGGCCCTCGGCCAGCATCACCGCGGTGGCAGACGACTGCGCGCGCAGTTGCTGCCCCTGGTCCCGCACGGCCTGTCGCGCGATGAACTGGTGAACGACCAGTGCCAGTGCGGCCGTCAAGCCCAGCAGCAATCCTCCAAACACCAGAACGGCCTGGGCACGGAAACTGGACAGCGCGGCAAACCGGCTGGAGAGCAGTGGCAACAACTTCACCTGCTGCATTTCGGCGGGAGGGCTGTCTTCTTTAGCCCCCTGGGCACCCCGCAAATGCCTACCGTGTCACGGAGCCTGAAGGAGGTCGTCGATCATGGCCTTGACGGCCTTCATCTGCGGCGCGGATTGCTTGGCGAAGTTGGGTGCCGTGGGGTTGGATGCGGCATATTTCTCGGTGTAGCCCCAGAAGTCCCAGCAACCCTTGGGATTGAACTGGTAGGGATCGAAGAAGCTGCCGCGTGTGCTGGGCTTGACCTGCGGGTAGAGCACCACGATGCGTCCGGCCTCGGCCCAGCGGTTGTAGCCTGCGCCGTTGATGAACTGCAGGCCGTAGGCGCCCTGCCCTGCCGCCTTGAAGCTCTGCCCTTGCTCGCAGCCGTGGAAGGCCACGTGCAGGCGGCAACCCGCGCCTGCCTCCTTGCAGGCCTTGGGCACATAGACCCAACCGGTGGTGTCCAGCCCCGTGAAGCCGCTCCCTGCATAGCCGCGCTGGTTGAACTGGTACAGCGCGCCCGCATCGGCCGTGGCCGGCGTCACGGAGGCCAGGTCAGGGTGCAACCATTTCAGCAACTCGCCCGCCGTGTCCACCTGGCATTGGTTGATGAAGGGTGATTTCGTCACACCGCAGGCCGCCGTGGCCTGCAGGCTGGGGAAGGCATGCCCCGCATCAGGCAGGTCTTCGCGGTGGATCTGCGCCTCAGGCACGCCCAGGTGGTGGTAAAGCTGCTCGGCCGCCGTGACGAGCTTGCGGTCCACCACGTGGTCCTGCCCGCCCGAGAGCAGGTAGACGCGGTGGCGTCCCAGGTTGGCGGTGTCGTCGATCGCGCCGCGATTGCCCTTCACCGCACGTTCACTGAACACCCCGTACACCTCGGGGCTGAAGGCCGTGCAGGCCAGGCCGGGAAAGCTCTGCATCAGGTCGAGCAGGAAGTTCTTCTCTGCCGGGCACGAGCAGTTGAACATGGCCGTGCTGACCGAGCCGCGCGAGCAGCCATAAGGCCCGCCCGCCAGCACCGCCGAGCCCGACAGCGAGGCCGAATAGGCCACGCCGAACTGCCCCGCCATGTACGCCCCGGAAGACAGGCCCGACACCGACACCTCATCGGCCTTGAGCGCCAGGCCCGGCAAACGGGGCAGCACATCCGCGCACGCCCCGCCGACCAGCGCCACCAAGGCCGCAACCCCCACAGCCAAGCACCTGCCAAAGGTACTCAACATGCCGCGCGCACGGCGCATCCCGCTGGCTGATGTGGCCATGGCTCACCCCCGGTTTCGACGATCGATTGTGTTTTTGCTGCAGCGCAGCATGCGCAGCAGCTTACGCCGCACACCCACCGGGTGTAAAGGGCCAGAGCCCCCCTAAGACATCAGTCGCGGTCGCGGTAGTTCAGCACCGCATCGGCCTGGATGATGGCGTTGGCGATCTCCTCGGTGCCCACGCGCTTGCTCATGGCCTGCTCGCGGATCAGGCGGTAGGCCTCGGTGTCGCTCACGTTGCGTGTTCGCATGAGGATCAGCTTGGCCTCGCTGATCTGGTTGGCGGCCAGCAGCTTCTTCTCCAGCCGGGCCACGCGCTTGCGGCCCTCCTTCATCTCGTCGTTCACGGCCAGCGCCATCACCAGCGCAGACAGCACGCCGGATGATCGCAGCGGCGCCGTCAGCACGGCCTGTGCGCCCAGGTCCAGCACCGCATCGAGGATGGTGGGGTTCTCGTAGTCGATCACCGCCACGATGGCCGGGGGCACTTCGGCACGCGCCCATGCGAAGTTGCGCGCGGCCAGCTCGGGCCGCACGGCGCAGAAGACCACGTCCACCGTGTCGGGCAAGTCATCCAGCGGCGGCCAGAAGGTCAGTGCATGGCAGCCGATGCGCTGCAATTGCCCGGCCAGCAGTTCGCCATCGGCATCCTTGGGATGGAACACCGCCACGCGCAGGTGCCGCAGCTTCTTGAGCAGATCCGGCGTGGCACGCTTGCCGCGACCCGATACGCGCGGCCTGGGCTCACGGGCGTCAGAGGCGGCCATCGCGCGCATCCCCTGCGTGGGCGGGCGTGAGCACCACGGGATCGTTCCATTCGCCCACCGCGTGGTTGACGAGGTAGGGATCGGGGTCGACACCCTGCGCCGTCTGGGCCAGCACTTCGAACTGCCCCTGGGCATCGAGCCGGCCGATGCGCGGGTACAGGCGCGTGTGATGGTTGGCCGGGTCGATGCGCACACGGCCTTGCGGCGCATCGAACTCGCTGCCCAGCAGGAAGGGCATCAGGCGGTCCAGTTCGTCGCTGCCCGCAGCGCGCAGCGCGTTGGCGAACAGATGCACCTGGAAGTACGCCGCCTCCCAGCACATGTTGGGTTGTACCTCGGTGCCGAACTGCGCCTTGAAGCGTGCCAGGCACTGGCGGTTGAGCGGGGTGCCCAGCGACTGGAAATACGGCGCCGCCGTGATGTGCCCCTGCGCCACCGCCGCGCCCATCTCGGCGGCCTCCACCTCGCAGGTGGTCAGGCTGGCCAGAGGCATGCGGCGCGGATCCAGCCCTGCCTCGGCATAGGCCTGGTAGAGCATGCGTGTGCCACGGCCCACCACGGTCGAGAAGATGAAGTCGGGCTGTTTGTCGACAATGTCCTGGATGATGGGCGCGAAGTCCTTCTCGGTGGCATCGAGCCGCACGTAGCGCTCACCCACCTTGGTGCCGCCGGGCCGCGTCAGCACGAAGTCGCTCATCAGGCGGTTCGATTCGTAGGGGTAGATGTAGTCGCTGCCCACCATGTACACGCGCGGGCCGAAGTGGCGCGTCATGTAGTCGGCCAGCAGCACACTGTTCTGGTTGGGCGCAGCGCCCGTGTAGATCACGTTGCCCGAGAACTCGAAGCCCTCGTACAGCGTCGGGTAGAACAGCAGGCGGTTCCACTTCTCCACCACGGGGATCACGGCCTTGCGCGTGCTCGACATGTAGCAGCCAAAGATCACGTTGACGTTGTCGTCGCGCACGAGCTGCGTGGCCAGTTGCTGGTAGCGCTGCAGGTTGGACTGCGGATCGCGGTGCACCGCCACCAGCTCGCGGCCATCGATGCCACCGGCCTCGTTGATCTCGCGGATCGCGAACAGGGTGCCCATGAGCTGGGAGCGCTCGATCCCGGCGGTCGCCCCTTCATTGGAGAACAGAACGCCCACTTGGATGGGACTGGTGTTGGCCACGGCTGCAAGCAATCAAAAGGTTGTCGTTGTTTTCATTCTCGCAAACGTGCAAGCCTCGCCACAATATTTTCCTGGGCCACGCGCACGTGCTTGACAGCGCTTGAAAGCAGCCTCTATATTGGCCTCACTGCAGCGCGCACGACAACATCGTCCGGCGCACTGCCAAGGCAAAAGGGCCTGACTGCGCAGCGATGCGCGTCAGGCCCTTTTGCTTGTGCCGTCACAGCAGCGTGACCGCGTCGACGCAGCCTCCAATCCATCCCCGGCTCACCCCGTGCTTCACGCGGGTGCGGGCGAACTCGTCCCTTCGTTTTTGTTTGACACCCCACAGGAGATTTCCAAATGATGCACGGCGATATTTCCAGCAGCAAGGACACGGTCGGCGTGGCCGTCGTCAACTACAAGATGCCTCGGCTGCACACCAAGGCCGAGGTGCTGGCCAACGCCCGCAAGATCGGCGAGATGATCGAAGGCATGAAGCTGGGCCTGCCCGGCCTGGACCTGGTGATCTTCCCGGAGTACTCCACGCACGGGATCATGTACGACTCGCAGGAGATGTACGACACCGCGGCCGCCGTGCCCGGCGAAGAGACCGAGATCTTCGCGGCCGCCTGCCGCAAGGCCAAGGTGTGGGGCGTGTTCTCGCTGACCGGCGAACGCCATGAGGAGCACCCCAACAAGGCCCCCTACAACACGCTGATCCTGATGAACGACCAGGGCGAGATCGTCCAGAAGTACCGCAAGATCATGCCCTGGGTGCCCATCGAGGGCTGGTACCCGGGCAACTGCACCTACATGAGCGAAGGCCCCAAGGGCCTGAAGGTCAGCCTCATCATCTGCGACGACGGCAACTACCCCGAGATCTGGCGCGACTGCGCGATGAAGGGCGCCGAGCTGATCGTGCGCTGCCAAGGCTACATGTACCCCGCCAAGGACCAGCAGGTGCTGATGGCCAAGGCCATGGCCTGGGCCAACAACAGCTACGTGGCCGTGGCCAACGCGGCCGGCTTCGACGGTGTCTACAGCTATTTCGGCCACAGCGCGATCATCGGCTTCGACGGCCGCACGCTGGGCGAATGCGGTGAAGAGGACTACGGCATTCAGTACGCGGCCCTTTCCACCAGCCTGATCCGCGACGCGCGCCGCACCATGCAGTCGGAGAACCACCTCTACAAGCTGCTGCACCGCGGCTACACCGGCAAGATCAACTCGCGTGAGGACGCCAACGGCGTGGCCGCCTGCCCCTACGACTTCTACACGAAGTGGGTCACCGACCCCGAAGGCACGCGCGAGATGGTCGAGTCCTTCACACGCTCGGCACCCGGTGTGGAGGAGTGCCCCATCCCCGGCATCCCCACGGCCAAGGAACTGACGCACCGCTGAGATGAAGCCCGCCGACCTGCCGCCCGGTGTGGCGGACACAACCCTGGCCGCCTACGGGATCGACAGCGAGCCGCACTACCAGGCCCAGGGCGACGAGATTGCCCTGTTCGAAGCCGCCTGGCGCAAGCGCATGCCCATGCTGCTCAAGGGCCCCACCGGCTGCGGCAAGACGCGCTTCGTCGAGCACATGGCCTGGCGGCTGGGCCGCCCGCTGATCACGGTGTCCTGCCACGAGGACCTGACCGCGGGCGACCTGGCCGGCCGCTGGCTGCTGGAAGACGACAGCACGCGCTGGCAAGATGGCCCGCTCACGCTGGCCGCACGCCACGGCGCCATCTGCTACCTCGATGAGGTGGTGGAGGCCCGCCAGGACACCACCGTGCTGATCCACCCGCTGGCCGACACGCGCCGCCAGTTCACGCTGGACCGCAAGGGCGAGGTGCTGACAGCCCATCCGGACTTCATGCTGGTGGTGTCATACAACCCGGGCTACCAGAGCCTGTCCAAGGACCTGAAGGCATCGACCCGCCAGCGCTTCGCCGCCATCGACTTCGACTACCTGCCGGCCCAGCAGGAGGCCGAGGTGGTGGCCACTGAAAGCGGTGTCACGCCCGACATGGCCCAGTGCCTGGTGGCCCTGGGGGCTCGTACCCGCCGGCTGCGCGGCCAGGGCCTGGAAGAAGGGGCGTCGACACGCATGCTGATCCACGCAGGCGGGCTGATCGCTGGCGGCATCGCACCTGTGCTGGCCTGCCGCACGGCCATCGCCGCGCCCCTGGCCGATGGCGATGATCTGCGCCTGGCCTTGCAGCAGGCCATCGACGCCAGCTTCTGAGCAGGATCGCGGAACGCATGCTCGCCACACCACGCAGCCCGGCAGCGGACGATGCGGCGGCCTCGCTGGCCCCTTTGCGCGCGCCGCTCACGCACTACCTGCGCGCGCTGTGGGGCGAGCCGCCGCCGCTGCACGACATCGCCGATGCGCTGGACAGCACGCGCCCTTTCCTTTCCAACCTGGGCCTGCACCTGCCCCGCCAGCAACGCGGCGTGCGTGGCGCGCTGGCCACGCAGATGTACTTCGCCTCGGCGGCGCACGCGGCAGCTCACCGGGTGTTCCCGGCCACACCGCATGCGGTGGGCTCGCTCAAGCCCTTGCAGCGCCTGCTGGTCGGTGTGCTCGAAGACGCCCGCGCCGAAGCCCTGGCATTGCGCGAACTGCCCGGGCTGATGCGGCTGTGGGGCCCGCTGCACACCGCCAGCCCCGCCGACGGTGGCGAGGTACGCACACTGCTGGCCCGCCTGTCACGCGCCCTGCTCGACCCGGCCTATGAGGATCCGCACCCGTGGATCGCCAAGGCCCGCGCCTTCAAGCACCACGGCGCGCTAGACACACCCACTGCCCTGCGTGAAGCCGCTTCGCTGCTGGGCCATGACATCGGCCAGATGCGCCTGCAGTTCGATGCCCGCAACTGGGTCGTCACACCGGCCTACCGCGATGACAACGCCCATCTGTGGCTGCCCGAGAAGGAGCCCGAAGATTCACCCACGGCCGAGATGCCCGAGGGCTCACGTGCCGTGGCGCAGGCTGAACAGCACACGCACCGCATCGACGCCAGCGCAGACAAGGTCACTGCCTTGCACGAACGCCCCGTCGACACCACGGAAGCCACGGCCTGCCAGCCTGACACCCAGGCCATCCCGCCTCCACGCTACCGCGAGTGGGACCGACTGATCGGCACCTACCGCCCTGACTGGGCCACCGTGCTCGAATCCACCCCAGCAGTGTTTGAGACGCACACCGCCCCGGCACCGATGTCACGCGCCGACGCCACGCTCCAGCAACTGCTGCGCGCCAGCCAGGCGCAGCACCCCGTGAAGCAGCGTGCCCAGCGCCACGGCGACAACCTGGACATGGACGCCGTGCTCGAACGGGCCATCGCACGCCGCCGTGGTGATCTGGGCGAACGGGGCGTGCACCTGCACACGCAGCACCATCGACACGAACTGGCCGTGCTGCTCCTGCTGGACCTGTCCCAATCGGTGTCGGAGCCCGCCGAGGGCCGCCCCGAAGGCCTGCTGCCGCTGATGCGCCATGCCGCGGCGTTGCTGGCCCAGACCATCAATGCCGCCGGTGACCGCTGCGCCATCCACGGCTTTCGCTCAGAGGGACGTGAGCGCGTGCACTACCTGCGCATCAAGGAGTTCAACGAACCGATCGGGGCGCACACCGCGGCGCGGCTGGGTGCCATCCAGGGCGCCTTTTCCACCCGCCTGGGCGCTGCTCTGCGCCATGCGACCACGCTGGCCCGCAGCGAACGGGCAGACCACCGCCTCATCATCGTGCTGACCGACGGCGAGCCCTACGACATCGACATCCACGACCCGCGCTACCTGCTGGAGGATGCCCGCCAGGCCGTGCGGGAGGCTACCTCGCACCGCGTGGCGGTGGGCGGTGTCAACCTGCTGGGCGACGAGGCCTCGCAGCGTCTCACCCAGGTGTTCGGGCCACGCCGGCATGTGGCACTGAGGCGTCTGGACGACCTGCCCAAGGTGCTGCGGGAACTGTACGAACGCATCGCGCGCTGAGCCTTGCCGCGGCGGCCTGAAGCGCCCTCAAGCCGCTGTGCGCCCCCTGGGCAGGCTGGAGAACCAATCCAGCATCCCATCCCACAAGGGCTCGGCACTCTGGCGGAAGTAGCCCATGTGGCCGAGTTGGCCGCCCACCCGCTGCGGGTCCACATCCTCGCGCACCAGGGGCGCGTTCCGATAGGCCTGCACAAAGGCATCGCGCGAGCGAGGCATGGCCCACAGATCGTCCAGCGCGTTGGCAGCCACGATGGGCGTGCGCACGCGTTCGTAATCCCGCTCGATGCCGCGCATGGCCGGGTCGTCGAAGAAGTAACGCGGGAAGCGGCACCAGTGGCGCCACTGGCGGTAGGCGTCGGCGGGCAGGTCCTCCCCCAGGCCCAGCATCTTCCACGGGCAGTAGCCCTTGAACCAGGTCAGCACCGGCAACACCAGCTTCCACATGATCAGAACGCGCACCTGCTCGCCGGGCGGCATGTAGCCGTGCCAGCCCGCCCCCGTGCCGAACACGTAGCAGCCAGCCACCTTGGCATGGTTGGGCAGCAGCCCGAACGCATGCCCGCCGTAGGAATGGCCGGCCAGGAACAGCGGCAGCTCCGCACCACCCTCCCCCTGCGCGCCAGCCATGGCATCGACCGCCGCCGCCAGGTCCAGCCTGGCCCAGTCCAGCAGGTCCATGCGGAAGGCCTTGAGCGAGGCGGGGCGCGACTGCCCGATGCCCCTGTAATCAAAGGTGAGCGTCTCGAACCCGCGCGCCGCCGCGAACTGGGCAAAGCGCCGATAGAAGCCCTGGGGCACAGCCGTGGCCCCCGCCACGACAAGCCGCCCTTTCAAGGGGGCAGACGCCGGGTATCGGGTGGCGCTCAGCCTGTACCCATCGGCCGCCGTGAGTTCGACAGCCTGGGGATCAGGGTGGTCTAGAGCATTTATAACAGTCGTCATAGTTCGCAAATGCTAAGCTATGACGACTGTCTTAGCAAGAGATTGCCGTCCATGAGTCCTCGCCCTTCCGATGGACGCCAGCGGGTCGTCGCTGCTGCGGCCGACATGCTGGCCCGCCACGGACTCAACGCCACCAGCATCCGGGAAATGGCCAAGCGCGCCGAGGCGCCGCTGGGCTCCACCTACCACCACTTCCCGGGCGGCAAGCAACAGGTGATCCGTGAGGCCGTGCTGTTCGCTGGCGCACGCGTCAGCGCCGGCCTGAACCATCACCTCCAAACGGGCGTCGCCGAGGGGCTTCGGGCCTTCCTGGCGATCTGGCGGGACATCCTGCTCCGCTCGGCATTCCGTCAAGGCTGCCCCGTGCTGGCCGCCGCCGTGGAAGAGCCCGTGGACGACACCGCCGAAGAAGCCCTGGCCGCCTCCGCCCAGGTATTCACAGACTGGCGGGCCAGCCTGGCCGCCGCCCTGGAAAAGGAAGGCCATGCGCCCGCGTCCGCGGCCAGCCTGGCCACCCTGGTGATCGCCAGTGTGGAAGGCGCCGTCGTGCTGTGCCGCGCGCAACGCAGCATCGAGCCCTTCGACCAGGTCGCGGCCCAACTGGAACATTGGCTGGCCAGCCAGGGTCAGACAGCAGCTTGAGCGCCGCCCCCTCTCGTTCCAGCCGGCCCCGGGCATCACATTTGCCCTGGCGGCATGGGAACTTATTCCAGGCTTTAGCACTCATTGACAGGGAGTGCTAATATTGTTTTGGAAGGAGCCCGAAAGGAGCCACTGATGACCACTGCCACCGCCATCGCCCCCCGTGATCCCTGGAGCCTGGTGCCCTCGTTGGGCAATCTGGACGCGTACATCCGCGCTGTCCAGGCCATCCCCATGCTGGAAGCCGACGAGGAGCAAGCCCTGGCCCGCCGCCTGCGCGATCAGCAGGACGTGCAGGCCGCCGGCCGCCTGGTGCTCTCGCACCTGCGTCTGGTGGTGTCGATCTCGCGTCAGTACATGGGCTACGGCCTGCCCCAGGGCGACCTGATCCAGGAAGGCAATGTCGGCCTGATGAAGGCCGTCAAGCGCTACGACCCGGATCAAGGCGTGCGGCTGGTCAGCTACGCCATGCACTGGATCAAGGCCGAGATCCACGAGTACGTGCTGAAGAACTGGCGCACGGTCAAGGTGGCCACCACCAAGGCCCAGCGCAAGCTGTTCTTCAACCTGCGCTCGCTCAAGCACCAGTTCAAGAACGAAGCCGACGACACCCATGTGGGGCGCGCCGGCCTGAGCGAGGCTGAGATCCAGCGCGTGGCCCGCGAACTCGACGTGCGCCCTGAGGACGTCATCGAGATGGAAACCCGCCTGGCTGGCGGTGACGTGGCCCTGGAACCCTCCACTGACGACGACGGCGAAGGCCCTGTCGCACCGCTGGCCTACCTGGCCGACGAGTCCAGCGAGCCCACGCGCGTGATCGAATCGCAGCGCCGCGACTGGCTGGCCAGCCAGGGCATCGTCACGGCCCTGGACAGCCTGGACGAGCGCAGCCGCCGCATCGTCCAGGAACGCTGGCTCAACGTCAACGACGACGGCTCGGGTGGCATGACGCTGCACGAACTGGCCGCCGACTACGGCGTCAGCGCCGAACGCATCCGCCAGATCGAGGTGGCCGCGATGAAGAAAATGCGCAAGGCGCTCAGCGAGGCCGTGGCGGCCTGATGATCGCCAGGCCGCAGGTTTACACCTGCGGCCGCTGCCAGCCAACACACGGGGCCTTCGGGCCCCGTGATGCTTTTCAGCGCAACGTCGTCGGTTCCCAGCCGCCCTCAGCCGCTCCCCGCCCGCTCACAGCCAGCCCAGTTGCCGCAACTCGGCCTCGCACTGCGCCGCATCCTTGAACTGCACGGCGCGCCAGCCCAGGGCGCGCGCCACTTCGACATTGCGCGGGTGGTCGTCGATGAACACCATGCGCGCCGGATCTACGCCGAAACGCTCGGCGGCGGTGTGGAAGATGTCTTCGTTGGGCTTGACCTGCTGCACTTCGCTAGAAAACACGCCGGAGTGAAAGTGCCCCAGGAACGCGTGCGATTGCTGCAGGTACTGCGCATAAGGCGCCGGCATGTTCGACAGGAAGTGCAGCCGGGTACCCGCCCCGGCCAGACGCTCCAGCCACGCTACTGTGCCAGCCACGGGCACCAGATGCGGCGGGATGGCCGCCATCAGGCGGTGCACATCGGCCTGCGGCAAGCCGGTGCGCGCAGCGATGCGCCCGCTCACCTCGTCCCATGTCAGCGTACCCCGGTCGAACTCGGCCCAGTCACTGCCGGGCACGAAGGACTGGAACACCGCCTGGGCCAACGCTGCGGCTTGTGCATCATCACGCGCATGCTCGGGCAGCACGGACTGGATCAGCACCAGGGGCTGCCAGTTGAACAGCACGCCCCCGAAGTCAAAGACTACCGCCTCAGGCGCAGCCAAATCCCGGTCGCTCATCGCGTCACTACGCTCATCAGGTCAGTCGCTGGATCAGCGCAGCCGTGGCCGCATCCAGGCCCTGCACATCACCGCTGGCCAAGCGCGGCAGCAAGTCCTTGCACATGGCCTTGCCCAGCTCCACGCCCCACTGATCGAAGCTGTTGATGCCCCACAGCGCCCCGCTCACGAAGGTGCGGTGCTCGTACAGCGCCACCAGCGCCCCCAGCGATGCCGGGTTGAGCTGCTCCAGCAGCAAGGTGATGCTGGGCCGGTTGCCCGGGAAGGTGCGATGGCGGGCCAGCACAGCCGGATCCATGGTCTGGGAAGCCGTGGGCGCCTTCTCGGTGGCGGCCTCTGGCGTGGTCTTGCCTACCATCAGCGCACGTGCCTGGGCCAGCCCGTTGGCCAGCAGCATGCGGTGCTGCTCGTCCATCTGTGCACGCAATGCGGGCGACCAATCCGCCGTGTCGCGGTGCCCAGGCTTGCGCGCCAGGATGAACTCCACCGGAATCACGTCCGTGCCCTGGTGCAGCATCTGGAAGAAGGCGTGCTGGCCATTGGTGCCCGGCTCGCCCCACACCACGCTGCTGGTGTCGTAGGGCAGCACCTGGCCATCGGCATCCACGCGCTTGCCGTTGCTCTCCATCACCAGTTGCTGCAGGTAGGCGGGAAAGCGCACCAGGCCCTGGTGGTAAGGCGCCACGCAGCGGCTGGTGAAGCGGTGGAAGTTGCGGTTCCACACGTCCATCAGGCCCAGCCACACCGGCACGTTGGCTTCCAGCGGTGCTTCGGCGAAATGCCGGTCCATCGCGTGGGCGCCAGCCAGCAGCGCACGGAAGTTGGCCGCCCCCAGCGCCAGCGCGATCGGCAGGCCGATGGACGACCACATCGAGAAACGCCCCCCCACCCAGTCCCAGAAGCCGAAGGTGGTCTTGATGCCGAAGGCCCTGGAGCCCTCGACATTGGTGGTGGTGGCCACGAAGTGCCGGGCCACATCCGTGCCGCCCTGGTCAAAGAACCATTGCCGCGCAGCGTGCGCGTTGGCCATGGTTTCCTGGGTGGTGAAGGTCTTGGAGGCGACGATGAACAGCGTGTGCTTCGGGTCGAGCTTGCGCAGCACGGGCGCCAGATCATGCCCATCCACGTTGGACACGAAGTGGAACCGCAGCTTGGGGTGCACCCAGGCATCCAGCGCGGGCAGCACCATCTGCGGCCCCAGGTCGGAGCCGCCGATGCCGATGTTGACCACGTCGTGGATCTCGCCGGCCTGTTCGCCGCCCGCGGTGGCGCGCACCTGCTCGACAAAGGCCAGCATCTGGTCGAGCACAGCGTGCACGGCGTAGCTTTGCGGCCCCTGCCCCTTGGGCGCGCGCAAGGCCGTGTGCAGTACCGCGCGGTCTTCGGTGTGGTTGATGTGCTCGCCGCCGAGCAGGGCATCGCGGTGGGCCTCCAGGCCGCACTCGCGCGCCAGGGCCATCAGGTGGCGGCCCGTGGCCACATCCCAGCGCACGCGGGACATGTCCACCAACATCTCGGGCGCGGGCAAGGCCCAGCGCTCGAAGCGCTGCGGGTCCTGCGCGAACAGCTCGCGCAGATCGAGGTCTTTGCCGTGCGCCTGCCAATGGCCCTGCAGGGCCGCCCAGGCGACGGTCTGGTCACAACGCTTGGCGATGGTCATGCTCGGTGGCTCTCCCTTGGCCCCAGCACGCTCAGCGCTGCGCTTCGATCAGGCCGTCGAGCTTGCCGGCATCGACAGCGAAAGCCCGGATGCCTTCGGCCAGCTTCTCGGTGGCCATCGCGTCTTCATTCAATGCGTATCGGAACGCAGCTTCGCTCAAGGGCGCAGGCGCCGGCTTGACCGAATCGACCGGCACCAGGTGGCGCGACACCGGCGCATCGGCCGCCTGCAACTGCGCCAGCAAATCGGGGCTGATGGTCAGCAGATCGCAGCCCGACAGCGCCAGGATCTGGCCCACGTTGCGGAAGCTCGCGCCCATCACCTCGGTGCGGATGCCATGCTGCTTGTAGTGGGCATAGATGCTCGCCACCGACTTCACGCCCGGGTCGTTCACCCCGGCGTTGGCGGCTTCGTCCCAGTTGCTGCCGGCAGACTTCTTGTACCAGTCGTAGATACGGCCCACGAAGGGCGAGATCAGCTGCACCTTGGCATCGCCGCAGGCCTGGGCCTGTGCGAACGCGAACAGCAGCGTCAGGTTGCAGCGGATGCCCTCCTGCTCCAGCACGCGGGCGGCCTGGATACCTTCCCAGGTGGCCGCCACCTTGATCAACACACGGCCCCGCTCGATGCCAGCCGCCTCGTACAGCTTGATGATGCGGCGCGCGCGGGCCAGGGTGGCCTCGGTGTCGAAGCTCAGGCGAGCATCCACCTCGGTGGAGACACGGCCAGGGATCACTTTGAGGATCTCCTGCCCGAAGCGCACCAGCGTGTGGTCGACGATCTCGTCGAGCGGTGCGCCCTTGTGCGCCGTCACCGTTTCGGCCAGCAAAGGCGCGTAATCGGGCTTCTGAACCGCCTTGAGGATCAGGGACGGGTTGGTGGTGGCATCCTGCGGGGCGAACTGCGCCAGTTGCTTGAAGTCGCCGGTGTCGGCCACGACCGTGGTGAAGGCTTTGAGCTGATCGAGTTGCGAAACCATGGAAAGCACCCTTGCAGGGCATTGATTTGTTCGTTGATGGGGTCGATTTTGAGGGTATTTTGAAGACAATCGTTGACACCCTGTTCCTTAGATCATCTTCATGGCCTTTGACCTTGTCTTTTTCGGGGGAACCGGCGACCTGACATGGCGCAAGCTGATGCCGGCGCTGTTCCAGGCGTGGCGGCACGGTAGCCTGCCCCTGGGCGGTCGGATCCTGGCCGTGGCCCGCGACGACCGCGATGACGCCGGCTACCGAGCCTGGCTCAAGGAGCGCCTGGCCGAGGCCGACAGCGCCAAGCGCCCCAGCGACGACGAGTTCGAGCAGTTCTCGCGCGCCATCCATTACCTGCGCATGGACCTGTCGCAGCCGGCCGACTACGCGCGCCTGACCGCCTGGCTGGCCGAGCGCCAGGCCGACACGGTGGTGATGTACCTGGCCACCAGCCCGCACCTGTTCCCGCAGATCTGCGAGCAACTGGGCGCCGCGGGCCTCAACCACGAGCGCGTGCGCGTGGTGCTGGAAAAGCCCCTGGGACACGATCTGGCCAGCGCGCAGGAGATCAACCGCGTGGTGCGTTCCGTGTTCAGCGAACGCCAGGCCCTGCGCATCGACCACTACCTGGGCAAACCGGCCGTGCAGAACCTGATGGCGCTGCGCTTCGGCAATGTGCTGTTCGAGCCCCTGTGGCGGCGCGAGCGCGTGGCCAACATCCAGATCACCCTGGCCGAAAGCCTGGGCGTGGGCACGCGCGGTGACTTCTACAACCGCACCGGCGCCCTGCGCGACATGATCCAGAACCATGCGCTGCAGTTGCTGACCATGATGGCGATGGAGCCCCCCTCCAGCGCCGATGCCGACGCCATCCGCGACGAGAAGCTCAAGGTGCTGCGCTCGCTCAAGCCCTTCGACGCCGTGTCCGTGGCCCGCGACGTGGTGCGCGGCCAGTACCGCGCGGGCAATGTGATGGGCCAGGCGGTGCGCGGCTACCAGGAAGAAGACAAGGTACCGCCAGGCAGCCACACCGAGACCTTCGTGGCCATCAAGTGCGAGGTTCAGAACTGGCGTTGGGCGGGCGTGCCCTTCTACCTGCGCACCGGCAAGCGCCTGGCGCAGCGGCACTCCGAGATCGTGGTGAACTTCCACCCCACGCCCCACCCCATCTTCCCGGGCAGCCACGCGCCCAACCGGCTCGTGATCAAGCTGCAGCCGGAGGACGGCCTGGAGCTGCACCTGCTGGCCGCACGTGGCACCGAGCGCAGTGTGTTCAACCCCGAAGGGCTGGAATCACTGTCGCCCGTCTCGCTCGATCTGGACTTCGACAAAGCCTTCCCCACGGAGCGCGTCGGGGCCTACGAACGCATGCTGCTGGATGCGATCGCGGGCCGCCTGAACCTGTTCGTGCGCTCCGATGAGCAGGAGCAGGCCTGGCGCTGGGTGGAGCCCGTGCTTCAGTCGTGGAAGCACGATCCGTCGGGTATCAAGACCTACACGGCCGGCACCTGGGGCCCGCCTGCGGCCAGCGCCCTGGTGGCGCGCGACGGTTTCGCCTGGGCCGAAGAGGCCTGACGACGGGCTTTGTGATCTACCGCGTTCAGGCCGATTGCAGCAGGCCGTCCACCCCGTAGAGCTTGGCCAGCTCCATCAGGCGGGGAGGCAGCGACTGCACCCCGAAGGCCCGCCCCTTGGCGCGGGCCATGCGCTGGCACTCCAGCAGCACGGCCAGGGCACTGGAATCGAACTGCTGCAGCCCCGAGCCATCGACCGTGAGCAGCACGGCATCCTGCCCATGCGCGACCGAGGCCTGGTCCAGCGTTTCGCGGAACAGGCGCAGGATGTCACGCACCTCGGCATGCGTCAGGATGGCCGGCAGCATCAGCATGGTCGAACAAGCCCTTCGCGCATCACTTCTTGCGGGTGGCCAGCTGCTTGTTGCGCTCGGCCAGCTTGGCGATCAGGCCATCGATGCCCGAGGCCGACACTTCCTGCGAGAAGCTGCTCTGGTAGGTCTGCACCAGCCAGGCACCCATCACGTTGACGTCGTAGATCTTCCAGCCATCGCCCGACTTCTCAAGACGGTAGTCCAGCTGGATGGGATCACCCGAGCCCTTGACCTGGGTGCGCACCACCACATCGGTGTCTTCCGGGCGCGAACGCATCGGCTTGACATCGACCGCCTGGTCGCGGATCTGGCTCACGGCACCGGCGTAGGTGTAGATCAGCAGGTTTTTGAACTCGTCCTGCAGACGGGTCTTCTGCTCGGGCGTGGCCTGGCGCCAGTTGCGCCCCACGGCCGAGGCCGTCATGCGCTGGAAGTTCACGTTCGGCAGGATCTTGCTGTCGACCAGGGTGACGACCTTGTGCACGTCACCGGCCTGCAGGGTCTTGTCGCTGCGCACGGCGGTGAGCACTTCGGCGCTGAGGTTCTTGATGAAGACATCGGCAGGCACGGCTGCCTTGGCGGTGGCGGCGGCCGGGGCGGCCGTCTGCTGTGCCTGGGCAGGGGCCACCATCAGCGAGCAGGCAGCCACGGCGGCCACCAGGGCAGCGACGAGGGGGGAACGCGCTGCGTGGAGGGCTTGTTGGTCAGTCATGTCTTGTCCTTTCTCGGCCTTGTGCGGTATCGCGCGAAAGCAAGGCCTTGTTGTCTTAACGCGCGTCAGCGTCCGCGCGCAGACCGCGCAGCTCTTCTGCCGTGGGCACCAGCGCACCGAAACCCGCCTTTTCGGACAAGTTGGGGCGTGCGCCGACGCCCGCCGTGAACGCGCCCTCGGCAGCACCTACCTGGCGCGCCCAGGATGGCAGGCTGGCAGCCAGCACCTGCCCCGCCAGGGACGAGGGCGGCAGGCTGGCGTCCAGATCGTCCAGCAACGCCAAATCACGGCGCCAGATCACCGCATCGGGTTCGACTTCCGGCAGCAACAGACTTTGAGGCTTGGCTGGCGCCTCAGGTTCCGGCGACGTGTCGCCATCGTCGTACTGCACACCGTCATCGCCGTCCTCATCCGGTGGATCACCGTTGTAGATCAGGCTGATGCGGCGCTGCAGGTAGGCATCGCGCAGGAAGGCGTAGCGGTCCAGTGCAATGTCACCAAACAGGTTGGACGCCTCCAGCAGTTGGGCACGCGCATTGACGATCGTCAGTATCCGCAACGGATTGGCGTCTCGCGGCTCGCGGAACAGCGCACTCGGCGAGAAATACCAGCTGCCCGGCAGATCGGCCACGTCCCGCGTACTGGAGGGGCCCAGGATGGGCAGCACCAGGTAGGCACCTTGCGGCACGCCCCACACGGCCAGGGTCTGGCCGAAATCCTCGTTGTGGCGGTCCAGCCCCATCGGGCGGGCGATGTCGATGAAGCCGGCCAGCCCGAACGTGGAATTCAGGCTGATGCGCAGGACCTCCTGGGCGGCATCGCCCGGACGGCCTTGCAGCACCAGGTTGATGGCCGACCAGACATCCTTGATGTTGTTGACGAAGTTGCTGATCCCCGTGCGCATCAGCTTGGGTGTGACGTTCACATAGCCCGTGGCGACCGGCTTGAGCACGGCATTGTCAACCGCCTCGTTGAAGCTGAACACCTTGCGGTTGAAGGGCTCCAGCGGATCCTTGTTCTGGGCTGTGGCACAGCCTTGCAACGCCGCCACGCTCAGCACCAGGGCCGACAAGGCGCAAGCCCGGGCCACAGTACTCATCTGATTCATTTCTTCTCCCCCGGGGCATCGGAAGAAGCACCATCAGCCGCCTTGCTGTAAAGGAACTGGCTGATCAGGTTCTCCAGCACGATGGCCGACTGCGTTTGTTTGATGGCATCTCCCTGGGCAAGGTGGAGTTCGTCATAGCCCGGCTCCAAGCCAATGTACTGCTCGCCGAGCAGGCCGGCGGTCAGGATCTTCGCTGAGGTGTCTTTCGGAAACTCCACCCCCTTGTTGAGGGTGATGTCCACCTGGGCCTGGAAAGTCTTGGGATCAAATGTGATGGACTTGACACGGCCGACCACCACGCCGGCACTCTTGACCGCGGCCTGGGGCTTGAGCCCGCCGATGTTGTCGAAGCGGGCCGTGACGGTGACGCCGCTGTCGAACGACAGGGTCAGCAGGTTACCCGCCTTGAGGGCCAGAAACAGGATGGCCGCTGCACCCAGCAGCACGAAGAAACCCACCCAGACATCCACTTTTGAACGCGGCATTCGAAACCTCCAGACGCGGATGTGTCGCTCAGAGCGAGAACATCATCGCGGTCAACACAAAATCCAGGCCCAGCACGGCCAGCGACGCCATCACCACGGTGCGGGTGGTGGCACGCGATACCCCCTCGGGGGTGGGCTGGCACTCATAGCCCTGCAGCAGCGCGATGAAGGTGACGGTGATCCCGAACACCACGCTCTTGAGCAGCCCATTGCCGACGTCCTTCCAGACATCGACGCCGTTCTGCATCTGCGACCAGAACGAGCCGGCATCGACACCGATCATGACGACACCGACCAGATAACCACCCAGGATGCCCACGGCCGAGAACACCGCCGCCAGCAGCGGCATGGCAATCACGCCGCCCCAAAAGCGCGGTGCCAACACCCGGCGCACCGGGTCGACCGCCATCATCTCCATGGCGGTCAATTGCTCGCCCGCCTTCATCAGGCCGATACCGGCCGTGAGCGAGGTGCCGGCGCGACCGGCGAACAGCAGCGCAGCCACCACAGGGCCCAGCTCACGCACCAGCGACAAGGCCACCATCAGGCCCAGGGCCTCGCTGGAGCCGTAGCGCTGCAGGATGTAGTAACCCTGCAGACCCAGCACGAAGCCCACGAACAGGCCGGACACCGTGATGATGGCCAGCGAATGGTTGCCCAGGAAGTGGATCTGGTCGGCCAGCAGGCGCGCACGGCGCAGCGTGGGGCCCAGCAGCGAAATCAGGCGCAGCAGCAGGCGCGTGGCAAAGCCGATGTCGCCCAGCTTGGCGCGCACCTGGTAGCCCAGTTCGGCGGGATGCAGGTACTTCATTCAGCGCACTCCGAAATCCACGCCGGCGTCGACGGCCGGCTGATGGAACTGCACAGGACCATCAGGACGGGCATGCACGAACTGGCGCACCAGCGGATCTTCGCTGTTGCGCAGCTCGACCGGCGAGCCCTGCGCCACGATGCGCCCATTGGCGAGCAGCACCACGTGGTCGGCGATCAGGAAGGTCTCGTCAACGTCATGAGAGACCAGGATCGAGGTCAGGCCCATGGTGTCGTTCAGATCACGGATGAGCCGTGCGGCAATGCCCATGGAGATCGGATCCAGGCCCGCGAAAGGCTCGTCATACAGGACAAGCTCCGGGTCGAGCGCCATGGCACGGGCCAGGGCCACGCGGCGGGCCATGCCACCGGACACCTCGCTGGGCATCAAGTCACGCGCGCCGCGCAGGCCCACGGCATTGAGCTTCATCAGCACCAGGTCACGGATGATGGACTCGGGCAGCTGGGTGTGCTCACGCAGCGGGAAGGCCACGTTCTCGAACACCGTGAGGTCGGTGAACAAGGCGCCCTGCTGGAACAACATGCCCATGCGACGGCGCATGGCCATCGTGCCCTCAGGCGACAGGTTCGCCACGTTCTGGTCATCGAACAGCACATCGCCGCTCAAGGCGAGCAACTGGCGCGTGATCAGGCGCAGCACCGTGGTCTTGCCGCCACCGGACACGCCCATCAGCGCCACCACCGCCCCACGGGGCACCACCAGGTCGATGTCCCGCAGGATGACCCGGTCGCCGTAGCCGCAGGTCACCGAACGCAGTTCAATGAAGGCCTCGGGCTGGCGTGACGGCAGGACGGTGTCAGGCAGCTGGAATTGGGGTGGGGGCATAACAAAGAAAAAGGGCTGGTGCCTCATCGACACCAGCCCGTCATCATATTGGAATCAGCGCTTGTCCGCTTTCTTTACGATGGATGCCTACAACATCACACTAAAGGGGGGAATTGACGTGATCTTCCAACTTCATACTCAACGCGGCAGCGTGGTCGAGCCCATCAGGAACTCGTCGATCGTGCGGGCAGCCTGACGGCCTTCGCGGATGGCCCAGACCACCAGCGACTGGCCACGGCGCATGTCGCCGGCAGCGAACACCTTGTCGACGTTGGTCGTGTAACCGCCGATGAAATCGGTGCTGGCCTTGGCGTTGCCACGGTTGTCCTTGTCGACGCCGAAGCCGGTCAGGATGGTCTCCACCGGGTTGGTGAAGCCCATGGCCAGCAGCACCAGGTCGGCCTTGAGAGTCTGCTCGGAGCCAGCGACCTCTTCGAACTTGCCGTTCTTGAACTCGACGCGCACCGTCTTGACGCCGGTGACCTTGCCGTTTTCGCCGATGAATTCCTTCGTGGCGATGGCGAACTCACGCTCGCAGCCCTCTTCGTGGCTGGACGAGGTGCGCAGCTTGTACGGCCAGTAGGGCCAGGTCAGCTCGCGGTTTTCCTGCTCGGGGGGCATGGGCATCAGTTCGAACTGGATCACGCCCTTGGCGCCGTGGCGGTTGGAGGTGCCCACGCAGTCGGAGCCGGTGTCGCCGCCACCGATCACGATCACGTTCTTGCCCGTGGCCATGATCTGGTCCTTGACCTTGCCGCCGGCGTTGACCTTGTTCTGCTGGGGCAGGAACTCCATCGCGAAATGGATGCCGGCCAGCTCGCGGCCGGGCACAGGCAGGTCACGCGACTGCTCGGCGCCGCCGGTCAGCAGCACGGCGTCGAAATCCTTCTTGAGCTGCTCGGGGCTCACAGTGCTGGTTGCCCAGTTGGTGACCTTGCTGGCAGCGCCCGCCTTGGGCAGCTCGCCGACCATGGTGTTGGTCTTGAAGACCACGCCTTCGGCTTCCATCTGCTTGACGCGCAGGTCGATGTGCGACTTGTCCATCTTGAAGTCGGGGATGCCGTAGCGCAGCAGGCCGCCCACGGTGTCGTTCTTCTCGAAGACGGTGACGTCGTGACCCGCACGGGCCAGTTGCTGGGCCGCGGCCAGGCCGGCAGGGCCGGCACCGACGATGGCGATCTTCTTGCCGGTCTTGGACTTGGGCAGCTGGGGCTTGACCCAGCCTTCGGCCCAGGCACGGTCGATGATCGCGTGCTCGATGGACTTGATGCCCACCGCGTCGTCGTTGACGTTCAGCACGCAAGCCGCTTCACAAGGTGCCGGGCAGATGCGACCGGTGAACTCGGGGAAGTTGTTGGTGCTGTGCAGCACGGTGATCGCGTTCTTCCAGTCGCCGGTGTACACCAGGTCGTTGAAGTCCGGGATGATGTTGTTGACCGGGCAGCCGTTGTTGCAGAAGGGCGTGCCGCAATCCATGCAGCGTGCCCCTTGAACCTTGGCCTGCTCGGCGTTCAGGCCGATGACGAATTCCTTGTAGTTCTTGACGCGCTTCTCGACGGACTCATAGCCCTCTTCCAGACGGTCGAACTCCAGAAAGCCGGTGACTTTTCCCATTTCAGTGAACTCCTCGTGGTCCTGGATCAGGCCTTGGCCTTGCCGGACTTCGTCTTGCCTTCATCGCCCTTGGCCTTGGCGATGGTGACGGTTGCTTCTTGCTTGGCACCCATTTCGGTCAGGGCGCGACGGTATTCGTGCGGGAAGACCTTGACGAACTTGCCACGTGCGGTGGCCCAGTTGTCCAGGATCTCGCGGGCGCGCAGCGAGCCCGTCCAGCGGTGGTGGTCCTCGACCAGCTTCTTGAGCAGGGCCTCGTCGGCCTGGCCCTTGTGGGTCGGGATGCCGGCATCAGCCTGCTCGGCGGCGGTCAGCACCTTCTCCAGGGAAACCTGGGCGGTGTTGACGCGCTTGTTGAACAGGCCGTCCTCGTCGTAGACGTAAGCCAGGCCACCGGACATGCCCGCCGCGAAGTTGCGGCCGGTCTTGCCCAGCACCACCACGGTGCCGCCGGTCATGTATTCGCAACCGTGGTCACCCGTGCCCTCGACCACCGCCGTGGCGCCCGACAGGCGCACGCCGAAGCGCTCGCCGCCCACGCCGCGGAAGAAGGCCTCACCCTCGGTGGCACCGTACAGCACCGTGTTGCCCACGATGATGTTGTCGATGGCGTTGCCACGGAAGTCGATGCTGGGGCGAACCACCACGCGGCCGCCGCTCAGGCCCTTGCCGGTGTAGTCGTTGGCTTCACCGATCAGGTACAGCGTGATGCCCTTGGCCAGGAAGGCGCCGAACGACTGGCCGCCCGTGCCTTCCATCTGGATGAACACGGTCTGGTCAGGCAGGCCATCCGGATGGTGCTTGATCAGCTCGCCCGACAGCATGGCGCCGACGGTGCGGTTGACGTTGCGGGCCTGCTCCATGAACTGGACCTTCTCGCCGCGCTGGATGGCGGGCTGGGCCTTCTCGATCAGGCGCTGGTCCAGGGCCTTGTCCAGGCCGTGGTCCTGCGTACTGACGTGCAGGCGCGGCACCTCGGCCGGGGCCGGCGGCAGCGCGAAGATGCGTTCGAAGTCCAGGCCACGGGCCTTCCAGTGCTCGATGCCCTTCTTGGTGTCCAGCAGGTCGGCACGACCGATCAGGTCGTCGAACTTGCGGATGCCCAACTGGGCCATGATCTGGCGGGCTTCTTCAGCGACGAAGAAGAAGTAGTTCACCACGTGCTCGGGCTTGCCCGAGAACTTCTTGCGCAGCACCGGATCCTGCGTGGCCACGCCCACCGGGCAGGTGTTCAGGTGGCACTTGCGCATCATGATGCAGCCCTCGACCACCAGCGGTGCGGTGGCGAAGCCGAACTCATCGGCGCCCAGCAGCGCGCCGATCACGACGTCGCGGCCGGTCTTCATCTGGCCGTCGGCCTGCACGCGCACACGGCCGCGCAGGCGGTTCAGCACCAGGGTCTGCTGGGTTTCGGCCAGGCCGAGTTCCCACGGCGTGCCGCAGTGCTTGATCGACGACCAGGGCGAGGCGCCCGTGCCGCCGTCATGGCCGGCGATCACGATGTGGTCGGCCTTGGCCTTGGCGACACCGGTGGCCACCGTGCCCACGCCCACTTCGGACACGAGCTTGACGGACACGTCGGCGACCGGGTTCACGTTCTTGAGGTCGTGAATCAGCTGGGCCAGGTCCTCGATCGAGTAGATGTCGTGGTGCGGCGGGGGCGAGATCAGGCCCACGCCCGGCACGGAGTGGCGCAGCTGGCCGATGTACTCGGAGACCTTGCCGCCCGGCAGCTGGCCACCTTCACCGGGCTTGGCGCCCTGGGCCATCTTGATCTGGATCTGGTCGGCGGACACCAGGTACTCGGTGGTCACACCGAAGCGGCCCGAGGCCACCTGCTTGATCTTCGAGCGCAGGCTGTCGCCCTCTTGCATCTCGTAGTCGACCTCGACCACCTTGGCGCCGATCACGTCGGACACCTTGGTGCCCTGCTTGATGGGAATGCCCTTGAGCTCGTTGCGGTAGCGGGCCTTGTCCTCGCCGCCTTCGCCGGTGTTGCTCTTGCCGCCAATGCGGTTCATGGCCAGGGCCAGCGTGCTGTGGGCTTCGGTGGAGATCGAGCCCAGCGACATGGCGCCGGTGGCAAAGCGCTTGACGATGTCGGAGGCCGATTCAACTTCCTCGACCGGGATGGCCTTGGCAGGGTCGATCTTGAACTCGAACAAGCCACGCAGCGTCAGGTGACGGCGCGACTGGTCGTTGATCAGTTGGGCGTATTCCTTGTAGGTGTCGAACTTGCCCGAACGCGTGCTGTGCTGCAGCTTGGCGATCGCATCGGGCGACCACATGTGCTCTTCACCGCGGGTGCGCCAGGCGTACTCGCCGCCAGCGTCCAGCATGGATTCCAGCACCGGGTCGTCACCGAAGGCGGCCTTGTGGTTGCGGATGGCTTCTTCAGCCACTTCGAACACGCCGATGCCGCCGACCTGCGTGGGGGTGCCACGGAAGTACTTGTCGATCAGCGGCTTGTTCAGGCCGATGGCCTCGAACAGCTGCGCGCCGCAGTAGGACATGTACGTGCTCACGCCCATCTTGGACATGATCTTGGACAGGCCCTTGCCGATCGCCTTGATGTAGTGGTAGATGGCCTTGTCAGCCGACAGCTCGCCCGGCAAGTCCTTGGCCATGATGGAGAGCGTCTCCATCGCCAGGTAGGGGTGCACGGCCTCGGCGCCGTAGCCGGCCAGCACGGCGAAGTGGTGCACTTCGCGGGCGGTGCCGGTCTCGACGACCAGGCCGGTGGAGGTGCGCAGGCCCTTGCGGACCAGGTGGTGGTGGATCGCCGACAGCGCCAGCAGGGCGGGGATCGCGATGTTGGCGCGGTCCATCTTGCGGTCGGTGATGATCAGGATGTTGTGGCCCGATTGCAGGGCTTCGACAGCCTCGGCGCACAGCGACGCCAGACGCGCCTCGACACCCTCATGGCCCCAGGCGGCCGGGTAGGTGATGTCGACTTCGTAGGGCTTGAACTTGCCGCCGGTGTGCTTCTCGATGTTGCGCAGGCGTGCCATGTCGTCGAAGTCCAGCACGGGCTGGGAGACTTCGAGGCGCATCGGCGGGTTGACGGCGTTGATGTCCAGCAGGTTGGGCTTGGGGCCCACGAAGGACACCAGCGACATCACCACGGCTTCGCGGATCGGGTCGATGGGCGGGTTGGTGACCTGGGCGAACAACTGCTTGAAGTAGTTGTACAGCGGCTTGTTCTTGTCCGACAGCACGGCCAGGGGCGAATCGTTGCCCATGGAGCCGGTGGCTTCTTCGCCGTTGGTGGCCATCGGGGCCATCAGGAACTTCAGGTCTTCCTGCGTGAAGCCGAAGGCCTGCTGGCGGTCGAGCAGCGTCTCGCTGAACTCACCTGCGGCGCCGGTGATGTCGATCGTGTCCAGCTTGATGCGGACGTTCTCGATCCACTGGCGGTAGGGCTTGCTCGAGGCGTACTGCGACTTGAGCTCTTCGTCCTCGATGATGCGGCCCTGCTCGAAGTCGATCAGGAACATCTTGCCGGGCTGCAGGCGCCACTTCTTGACGATGGTGTTCTCGGGGATGGGCAGCACACCGGATTCGGAGGCCAGCACCACGAGGTCATCTTCGGTGATCAGGAAACGGGCGGGGCGCAGGCCGTTGCGGTCCAGCGTGGCGCCGATCTGGCGACCGTCGGTGAACACCATGGCGGCGGGGCCGTCCCACGGCTCCATCATGGCGGCGTGGTACTCATAGAAGGCGCGGCGGCGCTCGTCCATGGTGGTGTGCTGTTCCCAGGCTTCCGGGATCATCATCATGGCGGCCTGGGCCAGCGGGTAGCCGGACATGGTCAGCAGTTCGAGCGCGTTGTCGAACGTGGCCGTGTCGGACTGGCCGTCCATGCTGATGGGGTACAGCTTGCGCAGGTCATCACCCAGCACGGGCGACTTCATCACGCCTTCGCGGGCACGCATCCAGTTGAAGTTGCCCTTGACGGTGTTGATTTCACCGTTGTGGGCCACCATGCGGTACGGGTGGGCCAGCGGCCATTCGGGGAAGGTGTTGGTCGAGAAGCGCTGGTGCACCAGGGCCAGGGCCGAGACCACACGCTCGTCACCCAGGTCGAGGTAGTACTTGCCGACCTGGTCGGCCAGCAGCAGGCCCTTGTAGATGATGGTGCGGCACGACATGCTGGGCACGTAGTACTCGCTGCCATGCGTCAGGTTCAGGCTGGAGATCTTGCTGGAGGCCGTCTTGCGGATGACGTAGAGCTTGCGCTCGAGCGCGTCGGGCACGAGGATGTCCGGGCCACGGCCGATGAAGACCTGGCGGATCACGGGCTCCTTCTCACGCACGGTGGGCGACATGGGCATCTCGCGGTCCACCGGCACATCACGCCAGCCCAGCAGCACCTGGCCTTCGGCCTTGATGGCGCGCTCCATCTCCTGCTCGCAGGCCTGGCGCGAAGCGCTTTCCTTGGGCAGGAAGATCATGCCGACGCCGTACTCGCCCGGCGGGGGCAGCTCGACGCCCTGCTTGGCCATCTCGGCACGGTAGAACTCGTCGGGGATCTGGATCAGCAGGCCCGCGCCGTCACCCATCAGCGGGTCGGCACCCACCGCGCCGCGGTGGTCGATGTTTTCCAGGATCTTCAGGCCCTGCTGCACGATGCTGTGCGCCTTCTGGCCTTTGATGTGGGCCACGAAGCCCACGCCGCACGCGTCGTGCTCGGCGTTCGCGTACATGCCGAGTTCGGCTGCCGCTTTGATTTCTTGGGGCGTGGCTGCCAGGGAAGCAGCATCGTGGGGGAACGGGGTTCCCGAAGTCGCCTGAGTCATGGGGGCGCTCCAGTGGTAGTGGAGGGAAAACAACAAGGGGGAGTCCGAGGATACATCGGGTTGCCCCTCGATTCAAGGTTTATCAAAAAGGGTCTGACCCTAATTTATAGGCATCACGAAAAAACCACGCGAAAAATAAGGGACACATCATCAAGGGCGACGATTTTGTCCGCCACCCTTCATGCACCAGCGTCCTGGGCCTGCGCCACCATCTTGCGAGGCCGGCCGCGTGGCTTGGGCACCACCCGGCGCCCGGACTGCCCCTGCAGCTTGGCCAGAAAACCCGCATCCCCGAGGGCCCAGCCGGTGTGCGCCGCCTCGGCCAGGCTGGACACCAACTGCGCGCCCTGCCCTTCTTCCAGCCTGCGCTTCCAGGCCGCTTCCCGGTCAAAGGGCGTGTTGCCCAGCGTCCAGAAGATGGCGTGGTCCTGCACCAGCGGATCCGCACGTTGCCCCAGGTGATGCGCCAGGCTGCTGGGCACGGCCTGGCTACTGCTGACAGGTGAATCCACCAGCCCCATGCGCCAAGGCGCCAGTTCAATGAAGGCCATCGCTTCTAGCAAGTAGCGGGCCGGCTCCAGCACGGTGGCACGGTAGCGGCCAGCCCAGAGCCCGCCTTGCCGGCCGTGGCGGCGGTTGAAGCCGGCCACGTAGCGACGCCCCACGGCCTGCATGAAGGGGCTGAGCGCCCCTGCCTGGCTGGGCGTGGCCAGCAACAGGAATCGATCGGGCAGCAAGGCGTAGGCATGCACCGTGACGCCATGGGCACGGGCGGCCTCACGCAAGGCGGCATGCAGGGCCTGGCCGTCCTGCGCATCCACGGCCAGCACCTGACCAGGCAGCACGGCCTGGACCACCAGGTGGGGCAGCGAAGGGAACTCCAGTCGGGGCAGGCGGGCCATCGCGTGATTGTGTCAAACCTGCAGGCCCCCTCCAAACGTGCGGTTCGCGCCCCCTCATTTGCGGGGAACCCCTTGGGCTTGCAGGGCTAGCCCCGATGGCTGGAGGACGACTGTCTCGTAACCTCCGCCCTGTGAACGTTAGATGTTGTCGGTGCGCGTTCACCATCTCGCGCGCCCCTTCGATGATCACTGAGTTCCGCCGTCATCTGGAGAACGCCTGAATGCCTGAAATCTCTTCGCCCCCAGCGGCCGTGTCGGCCACCCAGCGTGTCGCCTCGTGGCTGACGCACATGGGGGTGAGCACCTACGCCTTCGATGACACCCTGGGCCTGATCAATCCGCTGTGGACGGTCACCCGCCTGCACGCCCGCGTGGTATCCAAGACGTCCGAAACGCCTTCGGCCATGACGGTGGTGCTGCAGGCTGGCGGCGCCTTCCAGGGCCTCAAGCCTGGGCAGTTCGTGATGATCGGCGTGGAGATCAACGGCGTGCGCCACCGCCGCGCCTACTCGCCCCGCAGCATCGACGGCCGGAGCGATCGCTTCGCCATCACCGTGCAGCGCCAGGCTGGCGGCAAGGTGTCCAACTTCGTGCACGACAAGCTCCAGCCCGGCGACATCATCGAGATCGAACAGGCCGGCGGCGAGTTCACCCTGCCCAGGCAGACACCGGCCGAGGTGCTGCTGGTGGCCGGCGGCAGCGGCATCACGCCGTGCATGTCCATCCTGGAGCACCTGCGCCGCGAACGGGCCGCCACCCGCGTCACGCTGATCTATTTCGCGCGCAGCCGCGCTGACCGCATCTTCGCCCGCCCGCTGGAATCGCTGGCCGCCCAGTGGCCGGCCCTGCGCTACGTGCCGCTGGAAAGCACCGTGAACACGCCCGGCGTGAGCACCGCTGCCGACACGGCCGCCACCTTGAGCACCGAGCTGCTGTCCGAGTTGCAACCGCAATGGGCCGCCCTGCCCGCCTACTGCTGCGGCCCAGCCCCCTTGATGGATGCCGCCCGCCAGATCTGGAAGGATGCCGGCGCCTCCGATCACCTGCGCCTGGAGGCCTTCGCGGCCGCGCGCCCCAGTGGCGATCCGAACGTGCGCCACCAGGTGCGCATCGTGCGCGGCGATCTGCCCATGGCGTTCGAGGCCCCCGGCAGCGAAACCATTCTGGTCGCCGGCGAGCAGGCCGGCCACGCCATCAAGCACGGCTGCCGCCAGGGCATCTGCCACGAATGCACCTGCCGCCTCAACAGCGGCGCCGTGCGCGACCTGACCACGGGCGAACAGATCCATGGCGAAGGCCAGCCGGTGCGCCTGTGCGTGTCGGCCGCCCTGAGCGACCTGAGCCTCGAATCACTGAACTAAGAAGGGCACCACCATGAGCGCCACACCCACCGCGACCTTGATCGGCCCCCGCTCGATGCAGGAGATGGCCGCCTTCCAGCAGGAGCTGGACGCCATCCACCACGAGGTTCGCCAGAGCCTGGGCGAGCGCGATGCGCGCTACATCCGCAAGATCCTGCTCACGGTGCGCCTGCTGGAGACCGTGGGCCGCGGCCTGCTGATGTTCGGCTGGTTCCCGCCCACGTGGCTGCTGGGCGCCGCCATCCTGGGCATCGCCAAGGTGATGGACAACATGGAGCTGGGCCACAACGTGATGCACGGCCAGTACAACTGGATGAACGACCCGCGCTTCCATGGCGACACCTTCGAGTGGGACAACACCTGCCCCAAGGAAGAATGGCGGCACTCGCACAACTACCTGCACCACAACTACACCAACGTGATCGGCAAGGACCGTGACTTCGGCTACGGCATGCTTCGCCTGTCCAGTGACCTGCGCTGGAGCTGGCTGCACCCCTTCCAGCTGATCCTGACGATGCTGCTGGCCACCTACTTCCAGTGGTTCGTGGCCATCCACGACATGCAGATGGACAAGGTCGCCATCGGCCGCAAGAAGTGGTCCGAAGTGCGCCCGCAATGGCTGCTGGTGCGCGCCAAGATCCGCCGCGTGATCGTGCGCGACTACATCCTGTGGCCGCTGGCCGCCGCGGCGGTGGGTGGCGTGTTCTTCGGCGAGGCCCTGCAGTTCGGCCTGGCCATGTTCGCCGGCCAGGCCGTGGCCAACCTGATCCGCAACGTGTGGGCCTGGGCCATCATCTTCTGCGGGCACTTCACCGAAGACATCTACACCTTCAAGAAGGAATCGATCGAGGGCGAGACCAAGGGCCAGTGGTACCTGCGCCAGATTCTGGGCTCGAGCAACATCAAGGGCAGCAAGCTGATGCACCTGATGAGCGGCAACCTGAGCCACCAGGTCGAGCACCACCTGTTCCCGGATCTGCCCGCCAACCGCTACGCCGAGATCGCCCCGCGCATCGAGGCCATCTGCGCCAAGTACCACGTGCCCTACAACACTGGCGCCTTCATTCCGCAGCTGTTCACGGTGTTCAAGCGCATCGCCCGCTACAGCCTGCCCGGCGGTCCGCAGAAGGCCGTGAGCATCGAGATGGAATCGATGCTGCCCGAGAAGGCCTGAGACCGTGATTCGGCGGGCGCCCGGGCCGCAGACGCCCGAGGCTTTCGAGGCCTTCGCGCGCGAACTCGACCAGCTGCGTGACGACACCCGCCGCCAGTTGGGCGAGCTGGATGCCCGCTACATCCGCCGCCTGCTCTACGCCATCCGCGCCTGCGAATCGGCCGGCCGCGGCCTGCTGACGCTGGCGGGGCCCTTCTGGCCCGCATGGCTGCTGGGCACGGGCCTGCTGGGCCTGGCCAAGTGCCTGGAGAACATGGAGTTCGGGCACAACGTGATGCATGGCCAGTACGACTGGCTGAACGATCCGCGCTTCCACGGCAAATCCCACGAGTGGGACAACGCCTGCAGCAAGGAAGACTGGCGCCACTTCCACAACCACATGCACCACCACCACACCAACGTGCTGGGGGTGGACCGCGATTTCGGCTACGGCATGCTGCGCCTGTCAGGCGACACGCCCTGGGAGCCGCGCAACCTGACGCAGGGCCTGTACGCCGTGATCGTGGCCCTGGCCTTCGAGTGGGCCATCGCCATCCACAACATGGAGGTGGAGCAGTTGCGCGTGGACCGCGAGGCTACCAAGGCCCGCATGAAGCAGCTCTGGCCCAACGTGCGCGCCAAGATGTGGCGCCAGTTCAAGAAGGACTACCTGCTGTGGCCGCTGCTGGGCGGCTTGGCCGGGCTGCTGCTGGGCACGGGCTTCGTGCCCGCCCTGCTGGCCTCTCTGGCCGGCCACGTGATGGCCAATGTGATCCGCAACGTGTGGACCTTCGTCGTGATCTTCTGCGGGCACTTCACCGACCAGGTCCATACCTTCGATCCGACCGAGGCCGCGCGTGAATCCAAAGGCCAGTGGTACCTGCGGCAGTTCCTGGGCTCGGCCAACATCAGCGGGGGCCGCTGGTTCCACCTGATGACCGGCAACCTGAGCCACCAGATCGAACACCACCTGTTCCCGGACATCCCGGCACGCCGCTACGCGGCCATGGCACCCCGTGTGCGCGAGATCTGCGCCGTGTACGGGGTGCCCTACAACACCGGCTCACTGCCCCGACAGCTCGCCACCGTGGTCTGGCGCATCGTGCGGTACTCGTTTCCGGGTGGCCCACGGGCCCTGTCGTCTCTGGGCCCGTCGCCCCAGCCCCATGCAGGCGTGACACACGTCACGAATTGACGCGCCCTGCGCACCGGCAGCTTTTCACGAACCAAGACTGGCCCGGCGATGCCGGGCTTTTTTATGCCTGGTTTTCAGCCGCTTTTGCAGACCACCAAGTTGCCCATGTCAGGTTTTTTCCTACACGAATGACAGCCGCGTTTGTACGCGCCTTACAGCGACGCTCCTATTCAGAAATTGAGGGTGGGTCTCCAGAATCCGTTTCATGCTGATACGCAAGTTCGGCAAAAACGAAAAAGCAAGCCCAAGCCACCTTTCCTCTACCTTTGCAGGAGCCTGACATGAACGCCGATCAAATCCTGATGGAAATCCGAGAAGCCAACCTGTCTTACCTGATGCTCGCTCAGAACCTGATCCGCACGGACCGTGAGCAGGCCCTGTTCCGCCTGGGCATCTCGGAAGAGACCGCCGACATGGTGGGCATGCTGAGCCCCGCGCAGATCATGCGGGTGGCCAGCAGCAACACCCTGCTGTGCCGCATGCGTGTCGATGACGACATGGTGTGGACCCTGCTGACCAACCACGGCAAGAGCACTGGCGACAGCGTAACCCGCCTGCACGCCAACATCCTGATGGCCGGCCGCCACCAGGAAGCGCTCTGATCAAAGCGATCACAGCGCCCACCAGACAGATCACAGACCGACAAAACCCCGGAGACACACCATGCGCACCAAGAGCCTGTTGACCGAAGCCAAGCAGATCGAACGCGCCGTCACCCTGATCAACCTGGGTGCCCGCCTGCAAGTGCTGGAATCGGAAACCGACATGTCCTACGAGCGCCTGCTGCGTCTGTACAAGGAAGTCTCCGGCAAGTCGCCGTCCAAGGGCCAGTTGCCCTTCTCGACCGACTGGTTCATGACCTGGCAGCCCAACATCCACGCCAGCCTGTTCCTCAACATCCACGAGTACCTGAACAAGGCCGCTGAGATCGACGAGATCGACACCGTGATCAAGGCCTACCAGCTGTACCTGGAGCAAACCCAGTCCCACGGTCTGGAGCCCCTGTTGTCGGTGACCCGCGCCTGGCGTCTGGTCAAGTTCATCGACAACGGCATGCTGACCATGACCAAGTGCTCCAAGTGCAGCGGCCATTTCGTGACGCATCCGCATGAAGTCGCCCGCCACTTCGTGTGCGGCCTGTGCAACCCGCCGGCACGCGCCGGCAAGGGCAAGGCCGCCGGTGGCATCCAGATGCACTGAGCTTGCACCTGCCATATACACAGAACGGGCCCTTGAGGCCCGTTTTTGCTGTGCGGGCACACCGATTGCCCTGCGAACACCATCGTGGTTTAACCACCCCATCAAGAGGTGTTCACATGTCATTCGCTCTGTACATGGTTGGTTTTCTGATCTTCATTGGCGGCGTGTCCTGGGGCCTGGTCACAGCCGGCGTGCCTCACTTGTACGTGATCATTGGTGCGACGATCCTGCTGGGTCTGGGCATGTTCACGGGTGTGGCGCGCACGCGCGGCAAGGATCCCTCGCTGTAATTCTCATCAAGCCGGCGGCAAGGCCACCGGCTCAATGATCAGAAGCTTGGGCGCCGCCTTCTGGCGGACCAGGCCATCGCCAGCCCCCCGGCCAGCACCAGGACCCAGGTGGCAGGCTCCGGCACCAGGCTCACGACCACGCCATTGATGCCCACCACATAGAGCCGTCCCAGGCCGTCTTCACCCAGGGATGAGATGCCCTGCAGGCCTGTGCCGCCCAGCACCGCCGCGGTGTCGTCACGCAGATCGATGACCTGGCCCTGGGCATCCAGCGCGAACGAGAACAGCTTGCTGGCCACGAAGTCACCGAAGAAGTAGCGCCCATCCGCGCCCTCGATGGACGGGCCACGGTACACATACCCACCGGTGATGGACTGCCCGACATCACGCGTGTACTCGTGGATGGGATCGATGAGCCCCGGCGCAGAACCGCCCACACCAGGCGTCGGGATGCTGCCCTCGCGCAGGCGCCACCCGTAGTTGTGGCCGCCAGGGTCGCCGGCACGCTCCAGGTTGATCTCTTCACGGGCGCCCTGGCCCACATCTGAGATCCACAAATCGCCCGTGGCCCGGTCAAAGCTGTTGCGCCAGGGGTTGCGCAGCCCCAGGGCCCACAGTTCGGGCCGCACATCGTCTTGTCCGACAAAGGGATTGCTGGTAGGAATGGCATAGCCCGTGCCATTGCCGCTCACATCCAGCCGCAGGATCTTGCCCAGCAGCGATGATGGGTTCTGCGCGTTGTTCTGCGGATCGTTGCCATTGCCGCCGTCGCCCGTGGCGATGTAGAGGTTGCTCGAGTCACCCGGACGGAAGGCGATCCAGCCGGCCTTGTGGTTTTGATAGGGCTCCTGCGTGATCGATATGATGCGCTGCGCCGTGGACGTGTCCACGCTCTGGGCGCCGCTGGCCAGCGTGTAGCGCTCGACCACGGTGTTGTTGGTGGCCGCATCGATGTAGTTCACGTACAGCCGGCCATTGCTGGAAAAGCCCGGGTCGAAGGCCAGGCCCAGCAAGCCCTGCTCGCCCCCGGTGGCCACCTTGCTGCTGAGGTCCAGGAAGGGCGAACTCTGCACCGAGCCCCCAGACAGAATCTTCACCAGGCCGCCCTTTCCCACAATGAACTGGCGGCTGTCACCGCCGGGCGCTGTGAGGTAAAGCGGCTGATTCAGCCCCGTGGCCACCACGGCGCCATCCAGCGCCTGCGCCAACGGGGCCAGCAAGCCCAATGCCGCGCAGGCGGCGGCCTTGCGCAGCAGATCCACGGAGCCTCTCATGGCGTTTCTCCTTGTTTTGGAGCGGCGCGCCTGCGGCACCGCTGCCGAAAGATAGAGGGGCATCAGCGGCCCTGGCAACAGCAGGGTGACGCAACAATTTGTGTTGCCACATGACACCCCATGACAGGAGAGACCCGCGCCACTTTGTCACGCACGGACACAAGCTGCCCCTCAAGCCCGTTCATGGCTGGCCGAAAAGACAGGTGGACGGTTTGGAAGTGAAGCGTCCTTTGCTTGTCTCCTCCTAGCACTCGATTTGTGCTTTCACGGGCCCTACAGGGCCCGTTTTTTTGGGGCTGACCTGCCTGGCGGCGAACGGCCTCCAGGATGCGAAATAAAGGCAGCGAGGCCCGCTGTTTCGGCTATTGAAATGTGGGCGCCTGGCCGATGATCAAGCCAAGGTGAGCCCAGCCCCCTCGCCAGGAACTTCCAAAGCCAGCCATCCATCATGTTCGTCGCCATCGGATACGTCATTTGCCTCGGGTGCATCTTCGGGGCGTACATCATTCACGGTGGGAACATCGGCGTGATCATCCACGCCCTGCCCACGGAAATGATGGCCATTGGCGGGGGTGCCATCGGCGCCTTCCTGGTCAACAACCAGCCCAAGACGGTCAAGGCGGTGCTGAAATCGTTCGGCCCGCTGTTCAAGGGCTCCAAGTACTCGAAAGAGCGCTACATGGAGCTGATGGCCATGCTCTACGAGGTGCTGCAGAAGATCCGCAAGGAAGGCCTGATGGCCATCGAGAAGGACGTGGAGGATCCGCACAACTCCGCGCTGTTCGGCAAGTACGCCACCGTGGGGCATGACCACCACGTGATCGAGTTCGTGACCGACTACCTGCGCATGATGGTCTCGGGCAACCTGAACGCCCACGAGATCGAGTCCCTGATGGACAACGAGATCGACACCCACCACCACGAGGGCCATGGCGCCGTGGCGGCGGTGGCCCGCCTGGCCGGCGCCCTGCCCGCCTTCGGTATCGTGGCCGCCGTGCTCGGTGTGGTGAACACCATGGGCTCGGTGGGCCAGCCACCCGCCGTGCTGGGCGGCATGATCGGCTCCGCGCTGGTCGGTACCTTCCTCGGCATTCTGCTGGCCTACGGCGTGGTGGAGCCCCTGGGCGGCCTGATGGAACAAAAGCTCGACGAAGGCACCAAGGAATTCCAGGTGATCAAGACCACGCTGCTGGCCAGCATGCAGGGCTACGCCCCGCAGGTGGCGGTGGAGTTCGGTCGCAAGGTGCTGTACTCGACAGAGCGCCCCACCTTCGCCGAGCTGGAAGCGCACGTCAAGGGCAAGAAGTAAGCGGGAGCCGCAGCCATGGCCGGCGATTCCAAAAAAGTCCAGCCCATCATCATCAAGCGCATCAAGAAGGGCGGCCATGCCGCTCACGGTGGTGCGTGGAAGATTGCTTACGCCGACTTCGTGACGGCCATGATGGCCTTCTTCCTGCTGATGTGGCTGCTGGGCTCGACCACCGAAGGCGACAAGAAGGGCATTGCCGACTACTTCAACTCGCCGCTGAAGGTGGCGATGTTCGGCGGCAGCGGCTCAGGCGATTCGTCCAGCGTGATCAAGGGCGGTGGCACGGACCTCAGCAACACCTCCGGCCAGGTCAAGCGCGGCCAGGTCGAAGCGCCCAAGCGCACCTTCAACCTGCAGGCGCTGAAAGCCATGCGCGAGCAGCAGGCCCAGGCCGAGGCCGCACGCCTGAAGGTGCTCAAGCAGAAGGTCGAGGAGGTGATTGCCAACGACTCCCGCCTGGCGCAGTACAAATCGCAGATCAAGCTGGACCTGACGGCCGAGGGCCTGCGCATCCAGATCGTGGACAACCAGAACCGGCCCATGTTCGACAGCGGCAACTCGGACGTCAAGGGCTACATCCAGGACATCCTCAGGGCCATTGGCGGCGTGTTGCGCGAGGTGCCCAACAAGCTCACCATCGAAGGCCACACGGATTCGAAACCCTTCAGCAGCGGTGACCGCGGCTACAGCAACTGGGAGCTGTCGGCCGACCGGGCCAACGCCTCGCGGCGCGAACTGATCGCGGGCGGCCTGCCCGGCGACAAGGTGCTGCGCGTGCAGGGCCTGGCGGCCAGCATGCTGTACGAGAAGGACAACCCGGAGAGCCCGTTGAACCGGCGCATCAGCATCATCGTGATGAACCGCGAGGCCGAGGACCGTGTCTTCAAGGCCGCCGAGGCCGAAGCCACCGCCTCCGCCCCGGAGGACGCCGAGGCCATCCCGGCCATGGCCCCCTGAGCCTGGGCGACTGTACGAGGCGTGTTTGTCCGGATCACAAAAGGCTCAAGCCCGCTACCGGCCCGCCGATAACGGATCGAACCCGATAGCAATGGGCCGCAGCGCCCGTGAGTGTCAAGCAAGGAAGCGCCATGACCACCCCGACCGTCGATCTGAAATTCCTCATCGTGGATGACTTTTCCACCATGCGCCGCATCGTGCGGGGTCTCCTCAAGGAAATCGGCTACGCCAATGCCGAAGAAGCCGAAGACGGCAATGTCGCGCTGAACATGCTGCAAAACGGCGGCTACGACTTCGTCGTCAGCGACATCAACATGCCCAACATGAACGGCTTCGAGCTGCTCAAGGCCATCAAGGCCGACGAGAAGCTCAAGCACCTGCCGGTGCTGATGGTCACCGCCGAAGCCCGCAAGGAAGACATCGTGCTCGCTGCCCAATCGGGCGCCGCCGGCTACATCGTCAAGCCCTTCACCAAGGCCACCTTGGAAGAGAAGGTCCAGAAGATCATGCAAAAAGTGACGGCTGCCGCCTGAGCCGGGAGAAAGCGAGATGAAAATGGACGAGCTCCCCCCCATGACGATGCCCGCGGCGTCGCCCGAGATTTTCCAGCAGCTGGGCACCCTCACCCGCCAGCTGCACGACACGCTGAACATGCTGGGCGTGCTGCCCAAGCTCAAGGATTCGGTCGACAACCTGCCGGACGCGCGCAGCCGCCTGAGCTACATCGCCACCAAGACGGAACAGGCCGCCGAGAAGGTGCTGAACCTGGTGGACGAGGCCAAGGCCGACCAGGACCACATCGCCACCGAAACCCGCAAACTGGCCAAGCTGATCGTGGCCGACCCCGTCAAGGCCGTGGCCAGCGGCGCGGTGATGAACTTCGTGGAAGACGTCGAGAAGGTGACCGGCCGCGTGGACCAGCACCTGACCGACATCATGATGGCGCAGGACTTCCATGACCTGACCGGCCAGGTGGTGGCCAAGGTGGTGACCCTGGCCAACGACCTGGAAAACCAGCTGGTCAAGCTGCTGGTGCAGGCCGCCCCGCCCGAGCAGGCCCAGAAGGTGGAAGCCGCCCTGACGGCCCACCACCACGAGACACAGAACCTCAACGGCCCGGTGGTCAACCCCGAAGGCCGCACGGACGTGGTGGCCAACCAGGGCGAAGTGGACGATCTGCTGGCCTCGCTGGGCTTTTAGAACGCCCTCGCTGTTCGACATCGCCAGGCGGCCCTTCGGGGCCGCTTTGCTTTTGGGGTGTGCTCAGGGATGCCCGGGAGCCTCGGTCAGGGCGTCCTTGACGGCAGGCACCTGGCGGCGCGACACCGTCAGCCACTCGCCGCTGCCCACCTGCACGGCCCAGCCTTCGCCGCCATCGGGATCATCGCGCCGCTCCAGGCGGCGCACGGCCGCGCGGGCCACCAGGGCATTGCGGTGCACCCGGATCACGCTGGTACCCAGGCGCTCTTCCAGATCGGTCAGCGAATCATCCAGCACATAGCTGTGGCTGGCGGTGCGCAGCGTCACGTACTTGAGCTCGGCCTTGAGGTAGACGATGTCCGACACCGGCACCTTGACCAGCCGGCCCCGCTCCTGCACCAGCAGCACGGCCGAGGGATCGGGCACGAGCACAGCGGCCGGGCCGCCCGCCGCAGGCAGGCGCTTGCGGCAACGGGCCATGGCCTGCGCCAAGCGTTCAAGCCGCACGGGCTTGGTCAGGTAGTCACTGGCTTCCAGCTCGAAGGCCTTGAGCGCGTGCTCGGTGTGCGCGGTGACGAACACCACCTGCGGCGCCGGTGCCAACGCACGGATCTTGTCGGCCAGACGCAGACCATCGGGGCCAGGCATCTGGATGTCCAGCAGCACCACGTCCACCTGACCGGGGCCGGCCTCCAGCCAGGCCAGCGCGGCACCCGCATCGCCGGCCTCGCCCAGCACGGACACCGGCTCTTCCAGGCGCGAGAGCAATTGGGCCAGGCGCTGGCGGGCCAGGGGCTCGTCATCCACCAGCAGGGCGCGCAAGGGCCGGTTCTGTGCTGCCGTAGCGGTCATGCGCCCTCTCCTGCCGGAAACGACATCTTGACGACGAAACAATGCTCAGAGGCCTGGGGCGATACAGGCCGGACTTCGGCGTCGAACTCGGCCTGCACATCGTGCATCAGCAGCAGGCGCTGGCGCACATTGCGCAGCGCGATGCCATGGCCACGGCGGTGAGGCGCCGCGGGATGGGCCCCTGCCGCAGGCACCGAATTGCTCACCGTCACGGCCACGCGGCCACCTCGCCGCAAGGCCTCCACACGGATCCAGCCCCCTGCAGGATCGGCCTCCACACCGTGCTTGACGGCGTTCTCCACCAGGGGTTGCAGCAGCAGCGTCGGCACCAGTGCACCGCAGACGGCCTCGTCCACATGCCAGGTCACCGACAGGCGCTCGCCGAAGCGCAGCTGCTCGATGCCCAGGTAGCGCCGGGCCAGCTCCACCTCGTCGGCCAGGGTCGATTGGGTGTGCGGTGAGGCCAGGGCGCGGCGGAACAGCTCGGCCAGGTCTTCCAGCACGGCCTCGGCGCGGTCCGGATCCACCTGCACCAAGGCGATCGCCGTGTTGAGCGTGTTGAACAGAAAGTGCGGCCGGATCCGGGCTTGCAGCTCCACCAGCCGGGCCTGGATCTGGGCCGGATCGGCGCGGTTCTGCCGCTGACGCAGCCAGGCCAGGCCCACTGCCGCCAGTGCGCCACCCGTGGCCATGGGTGCCAGCAGCGTCCACGGCGTGAGCGCATGCAGGCCCAGGCGCCAGTCCATCAGCCAGAACTGCACATGCCCGTAGGCGGCCGACAGGGCACCCCAGGCCACCACCAGCACCCACTGCGCCACGGTGCCCCGCCGCGCCAGCCATCGGCGCACGCCGCACAGCCCGACCAACCACAGCCCCACGGCCGAGGCCAGGCCCCAGCGCAGCAGCCAATCCGCCGGCCCGACCGAGTCATACAGGGTGGCCAGCCACAGCACGGCCTGCACGCCCAGCACCACGCGCAGCACCACGCCCACGTGACAGACGTCGAAGGTAGCAGCCCCCCCGCCCAGCAGGCGGGCATGCCCCTCGGGCGCCTCATCACCTGCCGTGACAGCCCACATCGTGGGAGCGCGCAGGGGGTCATTGCCCCCATCCTGCGCCGCCACACCGCTCACGAGGGGGTCCTTGTCTTTAAAATCCATGGTTTGCACATTCTGCGTCACTCTCAGCGCCCTGCGGCGCCCCCTCCGCCATGAGCACGAATCAACTGGACAAGAAGTCCCAAGCCTGGTCCGCCCTGTTCTCCGAACCGATGAGCGACCTGGTCAAGCGCTACACCGCCAGCGTGTTCTTCGACAAGCGCCTGTGGCGCGCCGACATCCAGGGCTCGCTGGCCCACGCCGAGATGCTGAACGCCCAGGGGCTGATCTCGGCTGAGGATCTGGCCTCCATCCAGAAGGGCATGGCGCAGATCACGTCGGAGATCGAAGCCGGCCAGTTCGAGTGGAAACTCGACCTGGAAGACGTGCACCTGAACATCGAGGCTCGCCTGACCACCCTGGTGGGCGACGCCGGCAAGCGCCTGCACACCGGCCGCTCGCGCAACGACCAGGTCGCCACCGACGTGCGCCTGTGGCTGCGCGGCGAGGTCGACGAACTGGGCGTGCTGCTGACCGAACTGCAGAAGGCCCTGGTGGACGTAGCCGAGCAGAACGCCGACACCATCCTGCCCGGCTTCACGCACCTGCAGGTCGCCCAGCCCGTGGCCTTCGGCCACCACCTGTTGGCCTACGTGGAGATGTTCGCGCGTGACGCCGAGCGCCTGGTCGACCTGCGCAAGCGCATCAACCGCCTGCCGCTGGGCTCGGCCGCGCTGGCCGGCACCAGCTACCCGCTGGACCGCGAGCGCGTGGCCCGCACCCTGGGCTTCGAAGCCGTGTCGCAGAACAGCCTGGACGCCGTGAGCGACCGCGACTTCGCCATCGAATTCACCGCCGCAGCCGCGCTGCTGATGGTGCACATCTCGCGCCTGAGCGAAGAACTGATCCTGTGGATGAGCCAGAGCTTCGGCTTCATCGACCTGGCCGACCGCTTCTGCACCGGCTCATCGATCATGCCGCAGAAGAAGAACCCCGACGTGCCCGAACTGGCGCGCGGCAAGACCGGCCGCGTGGTCGGCCACCTGATGGGTCTGATCACCCTGATGAAGGGCCAGCCCCTGGCCTACAACAAGGACAACCAGGAAGACAAGGAACCGCTGTTCGACACGGTTGACACCTTGAAGGACACGCTGCGCATCTTCGCGGAAATGGCCGCCGGCATCACCGTCAAGCCCGAAGCCATGGAGCGCGCCGCCAAGAAGGGTTACGCCACCGCCACCGACCTGGCCGACTACCTGGTCAAGAAGGGCCTGCCCTTCCGTGATGCGCACGAGGTGGTCGCCCACGCCGTGAAGGACGCCATCGCCGCAGGCGTGGACCTGTCCGAGCTGTCGCTGGACCAGCTCAAGACCTACAACCCCGCCATCGAGCAGGACGTGTTCGAGGTGCTGAGCCTGCGCGGTTCGCTCAATGCACGCAACCTGTTGGGTGGTACGGCACCGGCGCAGGTGCGTGCGCAGGTGGCAAGGCACCGCGCGCGCCTGGGCTGAGCCTGCTGAAACCGGCCTCTCTGGCCGGTTTTCTGTATGGGGAGGCACAAGCACCGAGCTTGTGCCAGCGCAAATCCCTGACGCGGCCCGGCCGCTAGTCTGCATGGCATCGATACCTGCCGCCATGGCGCGGCGCTGGAGACTGCCATGCCCACCCTCGTCTGGTCCGACGCCCTGTCCCTGTCCATGCCCGTCATGGACCACACCCATGAAGAGTTCGTGGAACTGCTGGCCCTGGTCGAGCAGGCCGACGACGCCTCGCTGCTGGGCCACTGGCAGGCCCTGATCGAGCACACCGTCACACACTTCGGCCAGGAGGATGACTGGATGCGCGCCACCGGTTTCGCCCCCGGCAACTGCCACAGCACCCAGCACGCCGTGGTGCTGGAGGTGATGCGCGACAGCGCCCGCCGTGGCGCCCAGGGCGAGCTGGACTGGGTGCGCCGCATCGCAGCCGAGCTGGCTGACTGGTTCCCGAACCACGCACAGACCATGGATGCCGGCCTGGCGCTGCACCTCAAGAGCGTGGGGTATGATCCGATGACGGGCTTGCTGACGGAGCCTTCTGCCCTGCCCACCCAGGCCATCTCAGGGTGTGGATCAAACAGCTGTCACGACAAGGCCGCCGCCAACGACACGCAGGCCCCGCGGCGCACCGAAGCCGCCAACGAGCCCCTGCCTGTCGGCGAAAGCCTGGTCTGACTGATCAGCCGCGCAGTGCCGTCACCTTGGCGGCCGTGCCCACGCTGGCGCTTGTCAGCAAGTCGCCGAAGCGCTCACGCACCTGACGCTCGATCCCGGCAGCATCCAGCCCCTGCAGCGCCAGCAGCTTGGCCGGATCACCGTGCTCGATGAACTGATCCGCGAGGCCCAGAATCTGCAGCGGCACCTGCACGCCAGCCTGGGCCAGCGCCTCGGCCACGGCCGAGCCGGCGCCACCCATCACGCAACCCTCTTCCACGGTCACGATGGCATCGTGCGTGCGGGCCAGTTCCAGCAGCAGCTCGGTATCGAGCGGCTTGATGAAGCGCATGTTGGCCACCGTGCCGTCGAAGGACTCGGCCGCCTTCAGTGCGGGGTACAGCAAGGTGCCGAAAGCCAGCACCGCGATGCGCGCACCCGGTTGGGCGCTCGACTCGCGACGCACTTCGCCCTTGCCCCAGGGCATGGCTTGCAGATCCGTGCCCACCGCCACACCAGCGCCCACACCACGGGGGTAACGCACGGCCACGGGGTGGTTCTGCTCGTAGGCCGCCGTCAGCGCCTGGCGGCACTCGTTCTCATCGGCCGGGGCGAGCAGGCTCATGTTGGGAATGCAGCGCACGAAGGCGATGTCGAAAGCGCCCATGTGCGTGGCGCCATCGGCCCCGACGATGCCGGCGCGGTCCAGCGCGAACACCATCGGCAGGTTCTGGATGGCCACATCGTGGATCAACTGGTCATACGCGCGCTGCAGGAAGGTGGAATAGATGGCCACCACCGGCTTGAGCCCCTCGCAGGCCAGACCAGCCGCGAAGGTCACTGCATGCTGCTCGGCGATGCCGACATCGAAGTAGCGCCCCGGGTAGCGCTGCTCGAACTCCACCATGCCCGAGCCTTCGCGCATCGCGGGCGTGATGCCCACCAGGCGCGTGTCGTGCGCGGCCATGTCGCACAGCCACTGGCCGAACACCTGCGTGAAGCTGGGCTTGGCCGGCACGGCCGCGACCGGCTTGGTTAGGCCCACCGCGGGGTCGAACTTGCCGGGGCCGTGGTACGCGATCGGGTCGGCCTCGGCCAGCTTGTAGCCGTAGCCCTTCTTGGTGACCACGTGCAGGAACTGCGGGCCGCCACGGTCGCGCAGGTTTTCCAGCGTGGGGACCAGCGAATCCAGATCATGGCCGTCGATGGGGCCGACGTAGTTCAGGCCGAACTCCTCGAAGATGGTGGCCGGCACGACCAGACCCTTGGCGTGCTCCTCCAGCTTCTTGGCCAGCTCGAACAGCGGCGGCGCATTGCGCAGCACCTGCTTGGCGCCCTCGCGCGCGGCGGCGTAGAAGCGGCCGGACATCAGGCGCGCCAGGTAACGGTTCAGCGCCCCCACCGGCGGCGAGATCGACATGTCGTTGTCGTTGAGCACGACCAGCACGTCGGCCAGGCGGCCCTGGTGCGGCATGCCCGCATTGTTCAACGCCTCGAAGGCCATGCCGGCCGTCATCGCGCCATCGCCGATGATCGCGACGGCCTTGCGCGCCTCACCGCGCAACTGCGCACCGATGGCCATGCCCAGCGCGGCCGAGATCGAGGTGGACGAGTGCGCCGTGCCGAAGGTGTCGTACTCGCTCTCGTCACGGCGCGGGAAGCCGCTCATGCCACCCAGTTGGCGCAGGGAGGGCATGCGGTCACGACGGCCCGTCAGGATCTTGTGCGGGTAGGTTTGGTGACCCACGTCCCACACCAGGCGGTCATTGGGCGTGTCGAACACGTAGTGCAGCGCGATGGTGAGCTCCACCGTGCCCAGGTTGGACGACAGGTGCCCGCCGGTGCGCGCCACGTTCTGCAGCAGGTAGTCCCGCAGCTCCACGGCCAGTTGCTTGAGCTCGGCGCGCGACAGCCGCTTGATGTCGGCAGGGGAATCGATCCGGGACAGCAGGGGGTGGCTCATGGTGTTCTCTTCTTTTCTTGTTCAGTGATCGCGGTGCACGATGCGCTCGGCCAGCGCCCGCAAAGGCGCGCAGGCACTGGCCTCCAGCCCGCTGGCCTGCAGCGCGCTCAAGGCCTGGTCCAGCAGGCGGCTGGCCTCGCTGCGCGCACCATCGAGGCCCAGCAGGCTCACGTAGGTGGGCTTGTTGGCATCGGCATCCTTGCCAGCGGTCTTGCCCAGGGTGTCGGCCGATTGGGTCACGTCCAGCACGTCATCGACGATCTGGAACGCCAGGCCCATGGCCTCACCGTACACGGTCAGGGCTTGCCAGGCGGAGGAGTCGGTTGACAGATCGGCGCAGGCCGCGCCCATCAGCACGCTGGCGCACAGGAGGGCACCCGTCTTGCGACGGTGCATGTCGCGCAAGGCGGTGTGGTCCAGCGCATGGCCCACGCTGGCCAGGTCGATGGCCTGACCGCCGGCCATGCCTGCATGCCCCGCAGCCCGTGCCAGCAGGCGGCACAGGCGCGCCTGCAAGGCCAGGGGCACGGCAGCGCTGCGGGTTGAGGCATCCAGCTCGGGCGTGAGCACCTCGAACGCCAGCGCCTGCATCGCGTCACCGGCCAGCATGGCCTGGGCTTCGCCGAACTTCACGTGCACCGTGGGCTTGCCCCGGCGCAGCACGTCGTTGTCCATGCAGGGCAGATCGTCGTGCACCAGCGAATATGCGTGAATCAGCTCCACCGCGCTGGCCGCGCGCAAAGCGGCATCGCGCCCTGCGGGGGTGGCCAGTGCGCCCGCAGCCTCAGCCGCCGCCATGGCCAGCAAGGCCCGCAGGCGCTTGCCGCCTTCGAGCACGCCATAGCGCATGGCCTCGCCCAGCCCGGCCGGGGCGTCAAGGGGCACCCAGGCATCCAGCGCCTGTTCGACCTGGCTGAGCACCGCGCCCGACCACACCTGATAGGCCTCGGGCTTCATGCTTCGCTCCAGGGCTTGAGCTGGCCATCTTCCAGCACCTTCACCTGGGCTTCGATGGCATCCAGGCGGCTGCGGCACAGGCCCAGCAGCTGCGCCCCGCGGCGGTAGCTGTCAAGCAATTGCTCCAGCGGCAAGGCACCTGATTCCATCCGGGCCACCAGGCCCTCCAGCTCGGCCAGGGCGTCCTCATAACGCTCGGGCAGGGGCAACGCGCCGGCGTCTAGCTCGGCGTCTGTCTTCTTGGAGGGGGATCGGGCCATGGGGTAGGAAGCGGGGGCAACAGGCGGCGGGGCCGTCTTGCGGCCTGCATCCGGTTCGGAGCAAACCCGCATTGTAATTTCCGGCGCCCGATTTGGGCGTGCGGCCCTGCCAGAGCATCACCCCCATGGGAGGGGTTGTCCGGTTCAGCCAGGTGTTCGCCCCCCGGTCTGGGCGGGAATTGCCGACGCATGCCCCCACCATCCCGGGCTTGGGTACAATCCCCAGTTCCCTGAATGCCTCCGCGCCCCCCGCGATTTTGTCGCCAGAGGGCTATTTTTTTCCCTGCGGAGGGGGTTGATACATGGTTTTTGGAGATCCTGGGGATCATGTCTGACCTGAGTCATGCGCTCTTGAAGCTGCAACGCAGCCATTCCCAACTGCCGGTGTCCGTCTACTTTGACCAGGCACTGCACAACGCGGAGCTCGAGCGCATCTTTCAGTCCGGTCCTCGCTACCTGGGGCACGCCGTATCGGTGCCCGAGGTTGGCGATCATTACGCACTGCCCCAAGAGGGCGAGGGCCGCGCCTTGGTGCGCACGCGCGACGGGGTAGAGCTGATCTCCAACGTGTGCCGCCACCGTCAGGCCATCATGCTCAAGGGCCGGGGCACCAGCCGCCAGGGCAACATCGTGTGCCCGCTGCACCGCTGGACCTACAACCTGCATGGCGAACTCATCGGCGCCCCGCACTTCGACCACGACCCGTGCCTGAACCTGCGCAACTACAAGCTGCGCAACTGGAACGGCCTGCTGTTCGAGGACAACGGCCGCGACATCACCGCTGATCTGTCTGGCCTGGAGCACCGCTTCGCCGCTGGTGGCGACCTGGATTTCTCGGGCTACGTGCTCGACAAGGTCGAACTGCACGAGTGCAACTACAACTGGAAGACCTTCATCGAGGTCTACCTGGAGGACTACCACGTCGGGCCCTTCCACCCCGGCCTGGGCAACTTCGTCACCTGCGACGATCTGCAGTGGGACATGGCGAAGGAATACTCCATCCAGACGGTGGGCATCGCCAACGCTTTAGGCAAGCCCGGCTCCGATGTCTACCGCAAGTGGCACGAGGCGGTGCTGGGCCAGGGTGACGGCAAACCGCCTTCGCAAGGCGCGGTGTGGATGACCTACTACCCCACGATGATGGTGGAGTGGTACCCGGGCGTGCTGGTCGTCTCGACGCTGCACCCACAGGGCCCCCAGAAGACGCTCAACGTGGTGGAGTTCTACTACCCTGAAGAGATCGCCGCCTTCGAGCGCGAGTTCGTCGAGGCCCAGCAGGCCGCCTACATGGAGACCTGCATCGAGGACGACGAGATCGCCGAGCGCATGGATGCCGGCCGCCTGGCCCTGTTCAAGCGCGGCGACAACGAGGTCGGCCCCTACCAGAGCCCGATGGAAGACGGCATGCAGCACTTCCACGAGTGGTACCGCCGCGAGATGGACTTCCGCGAGTGACCGGCACACAAGGGTGATGTGCTGATGGCGGTACCTGGCACATCCACCCCGGCCCAGCGCCTGTCCGCCAGCTGGCTGATGGTGCTGGCCACCCTGCTCTTCGCGGGCATGGGCGTGTGCGTCAAGCAGGCCTCCGCCGAGGCGGGCACGGCCGAGGTCGTGTTCTTCCGGGGCTTCGTGGGCGCCGTGATGATCGGGGCCCTGGCCTGGCGACAGCGCCTGCCGCTGCGCACCACGGTGCCGCGCCAGCACTTCTGGCGCAGCGTGGCCGGCGTGTCAGCCCTGAGCCTGTGGTTCTATTCGATCGGGCACCTGCCCCTGGCCACGGCCGTCACGCTCAACTACATGTCATCCGTGTGGATGGGCGTGATCCTGATCGCGCTGCAGTTGTGGCGCCGCTGGCGCAAGGCGCCTCATCGGCCCATCCACCCCATGATCCTGCTGGCGGTGCTGGTGGGCTTCCTGGGCGTGGCGCTGGTGCTGCGACCCACCATCCAGCGTGACCAGTGGTTGGCGGGGCTGGTCGGGCTGCTCTCCGGTGGGCTGTCGGCCTGGGCCTACCTGCAGGTGGCCGCGCTGGGCCGCAGTGGTGAGCCAGAACACCGCGTGGTCTTCTACTTCTCGCTCTTCGGCACGCTGGTGGGCCTGGCGCTCATGGGCATCGTGCACCTGGGACAGCAGCAGCCCTGGATCGCGCCCAGCCTGGCCACCTGGGGCTGGCTGCTGGGCATCGGCGTCTTCGCCACCCTGGCCCAGCTGGCCATGACACGCGCCTACGCGTTGGGCCAGCCGCTGGCCATGGCCAGCCTGCAGTACCTGGGCATCGTGCATGCCTTCGTGCTGGGCGTGTGGCTGTTCGGAGACCCGGTGCACGGGTTGGCCATCGTGGGCACGGTGCTGATCGTGGTGGCCGGCGTCACGGCCTCGCGGCTGGGCAACACCATCCGCGATTGAGCCGATCGCGGTCAGCGCCTCAGGCGCCGCGCCGGATCAGTGCTTGTGCGGCTCGGAGGCCGCATGGTCATGGGCCTCGCCGTGGTCATGGCCATCATGTGCATCTGCTTGATCATGACTGTGGCTTTGCACCTGGCTTTGCTCGGTGCCGTGTGCCTGCCCATGATCATGCCCATGGCCGTGCGCGTGATCACCATGCATCGAATGCGCGATCACGCCGATGAACACCAGCCCCGCCAGCAGCCAGAACAGCTGCGAGGCGGTGTCGCGCCAGCTCAGGCGCCGCTGCAGCTGGGGGATCAGATCGGCCACGGCCACGTAGACAAAGCTGCTGGCCGCCACCACCATCATGTAGGGCAGGTATTCCTGCCAGGGGCCGATCAGCACATAGCCCACCACGCCGCCCACGATCGCCGCACAGCCGGAAATCGCGTTGTAGATCAGTGCCTTCTTCTTGGTGAAGCCGGCATTGACCAGCACGATGTAGTCGCCCACTTCCTGCGGGATCTCATGGGCGATGATGGCCATGGCCGTGACGAAGCCCAGCTCCGGGCTGGCCAGGAAGGCACCCGCGATCAGGATGCCATCGCAGAAGTTGTGGATGCTGTCGCCCACCAGCACGCTGAAGCCGCCCCGCCCCGCCTGCTCGGCATCGAAGCCGTGGTGATGGTGATGGTGGTCGTGTTCATGATGGTGGCCGTGACGGTACAGCTCGGCCTTCTCCAGCAGGAAGAAGAACATCAGCCCGCCCAGCAAGGTCAGGAACAGGGCATCGGGCGGCGCACCAGCCTCGAAGGCTTCGGGCAGCACGTGCAGCAAGGCCGTGCCCAGCAGCACGCCGGTGGACAGGCTCACCAGGTGGCGAACGATCAGTCCGAGCAGGGGCGCAGACAGGGCTGCGGCCAGCAAGACGGACACCACACCGCCTAAAAAGGTGGCCGTCAGGATGTATACCAGGGTCATCCCTCGATCTTAGCAACGCTGTCAAGCGGCTGACGCACAAGCATGGCATGTTCAGCTTCTTGTGCCGCCAAAAAACCACCTGCCGGCAATCGCCCGCAAAGCAGGGACAATTCACCCCATGACCCAAGGCCTGACCTCGCCCCGCCGCCCTCTGCCCCGCCAACTGGCCGCCATCGACATCGGCTCCAACAGCTTCCGCCTGGAGATCGCTGAACTCAGCAAAGGCCGCTACAAGCGCGTCGACTACCTCAAGAGCACCGTGCGCCTGGGCGCCGGCCTGGACGCCGACGGCATGCTCACCGATGAAGCCGCCCAGCGCGGCCTGGATTGCCTGACCGTGTTCGCGCAGCGCCTGCAGGGCTTCGAAGGCCACCAGGTGCGCGCCGTGGCCACGCAAACCCTGCGCGAGGCTCGCAACCGCAATGCCTTCCTCACGCAGGCGCATCAGGTGCTGGGCCACCCCATCGAGATCATCTCCGGCCGCGAAGAGGCCCGCCTGATCTACCAGGGCGTGGCGCGCCTGCAGCCCAGCGAGCTGCCGCGGCTGGTCGTCGACATCGGCGGGCGCTCCACCGAGATGATCCTGGGCCACGGCCGCACCGTGAGCAGCGCCGAATCCTTCGGCATCGGCAGCGTGAGCCTGTCGATGCGCCATTTCCCCGAAGGCCGCTTCACGCGGCAGGGCTTCCGCGAGGCCCAGATCGCGGCAGGCGCCGAGTTCGAAGAGGCGCTGCAGCTCTTCTCCAGCGCGAACTGGCGCGAGGCGCTGGGCTCTTCGGGCACCGTGGGCGCCATCTCGCAGATCCTGCACGCCAGCGGCATCACCGATGGCAGCATCACGGCCCAGGGCCTGCGCTGGTGCATCGAGCAATGCCTGAAAGCAGGCCACATCGATGCCCTGACCCTGCCCGGCCTCAAGCCCGACCGCAAGGCCGTGCTGGGCGGCGGGCTGTCCATCCTCTACACCCTGGCCATGCACTTCGACATCGAGGTCATGAAGCCGGCCAAGGGTGCGCTGCGCCAGGGCGTGATCTTCGATCTCGAAGAGCGCCTGCTGGCCGCGCGCGACCGCCGCCAGCCCGATCCCCGCGAGGCCGCGGTGCGCGAGCTGCAACGCCGATTCAATGTGGATGCCAGACACGCCGAGCGCGTGCGCACCCGGGCCAACTGGCTGTGGAGCGGCCTGCAGCCCGATCGCGCCCGCCCGGCCGAGCGCGACGAATCCGCGCTGGAGCTGGGCTGGGCCGGCGCGCTGCATGAGATCGGCATGATGGTCTCGCACCATGACCACCACCGCCACAGCGCCTACCTGCTGGGCCATGTGGATGCGGCGGGCTTCTCGCAATCACAGCAGCGCCGGCTTGCCGACCTGCTGCTGGGCCAACGCGGCGAGCTGAGCAAGCTGGCCGAGCGCCGCCAGGACCGCCGCCTGATGCAACAGGTGCTGTGCCTGCGCCTGGCCGTGATCCTGCACCACGCCCGCACGGACGACCTGCCCACCCGCGCGGCACGGCTGGAGCCTGGCCGTGGACGGGCCACGCTGCTGCTGCAACGGCGTTGGGCCGACCAGCACCCCCGCACGCTGCACCTGCTGGAGCAGGAAGCCCAGTTGTGGTCACGCCAGGGTGACCGCGAACTGACGATCCAGTTGCTGGGTTGAGTCCGCTGGCCTGAGCCGCGAACGAGGCTTAGCCCGGCTCAGCGGCAACGCTTTTCAGCGGCTGGGCAAGGCCTTCCGGTACACCGGGCCCCACATGGGGTGCCCGGCCTCGGCCTTGCTCAAGGCAAACGCCGGATCAGCCTGACGCGCCGCCTTGAAAGCCGAATTGCACAGCGCTTCGCGCTTGGTGGTGCAGTAGATGAAGGCCAGGTACTTGTGCGCGTTGGCACGGTCCGGCCCGATCGACAGGCCCTGGCGCAACGACAACTGCAGTTGCGACTCGGCCTCCGCGTACTGACCGGCCTGGTAGGCCTTGATGCCCTGCGCCAGCGAGACCTCACCAGGCGACGCGGCGCGCTCTGCGGGGCGGGTGTCTTGCGACGGCGGCGCGACGACATCGCCCTTGGACGCAGGCGGTACGGCACAGCCTGCCATCAGGGTTGCCGCCGCAGCCATCGCCAACGCCAGCGGCGCCATGACACGGGAACGATGGGATGTTGCTGATGTCATGATGGTTCAGAAGGCGTGGTTGACGGTGACCGATTGCCCTGCCTTGACCTCGACGGTCTGCTGATAGGGCGGGAAATCCTCGTTGCGGATCACGATGGTGTGGCGGCCCTGCGGCAAGGTCAGCTGCGTCAGTGGCGGCGTGACGCCCATGGACTTGCGCCCCACCGAGACACGCCCCCAAGGCGTGATGGCCAGCTTGACCGTGCCCGTGGGCACCGGCGCCTTGGCCTGCTCGGTGGCCACAGGCGCGGCCCCAGCGGTTGCCGGGGGCGTCGTGGCAGGTGCTGCAGGTGCCACGGGGCTGGCCACAGCCGCCACCGCAGGCCCCGATGCAGGGGCTGCAGGTGCCTCCGTGATGATCTCTTCGCGCTCCACCGGCACCTGGGCGACAGGGGCCGCTGGCACCACGGGCTCAGCCACCGCAGCAGACGCCGCCGCCGAGGCCGCATCGGCAGCCGCCAGGGCCGCGGGATCCTGCGCATCAGACTGACGCAGCCCCCACCAGGCTGCACCGCCCGCCAGGATCAGCAGCCCGACGGCCGCCAGCCCCACCAGCAAGGCCTTCGCGGGCTGACGCTCTGCTGGCGCACCCCCCTGAAGCGCGACAGCAGGCGCTGCGGCAGCCTTGGGCGCCTTCGCGGCCTTGCCGTTCTTGGCGGCAGGCGCGTCATCGGATGCGTTGTCCAGCCATTCGCGCAGTTCGCGCGACAAGGTGCGCGCCGAGCGCGTGCGGCGCCCCACCTCGCGGGCCATCGCGCGCAAGGCGATGTCGGACAGCTCGCGCGGCACCTCGGGGTTCAGCTCATGCGGCGGGGTGACCTCATCCTCGAGCACCGACCGCGTGATCGCGTCCAGGTCATGGCCCACGAAGGGCTTGCGGCCCGTGAGCAGTTCGTAGAACACCACGCCCAGGGCGTACACATCCACGCGCCGGTCCACCGGCTCGCGGTGCACCTGCTCGGGCGACATGTAGTGGGGAGATCCGCCCACCAGCTCGCCAAAGCGGCTCATTCCTTCTTCCGCGCTGCCGGATTCGACCTGGCGCATACGCGCGATGCCGAAATCCAGCACGCGCGGCTGGGTGCGGCCCACCATGAAGATGTTGGCCGGCTTGATGTCGCGGTGGATCACGCCCTTGTGGTGGGCGTAGGACAGCGCATCGGCCACGCGCCGCACGATCAGCGCGGCCTGCGCCGGCGTCGGGCGCCAGCCCATGGCCAGCAGTTGGCGCAGATCCTTGCCGCGCAGCAACTCCATCGCCATGTAGGTACCCTGCGAGCCCGCGCCCGCGTCGTACACCGTGACAATGTGCGGATGGCTCAGGCTGCCCGCCGCCTTGGCCTCATTGAGGAACATGGCGTTGAACTGCTCGCGGTCCTGCTCGGGCAGGTCGATCTGCATCGTCTTGATGGCGATCAGGCGCGAGAGCAGCGGATCGTGCGCGGCATAGACCGTGCCCAGCCCACCCTCACCAATGCAGTACTTCAGCGCATAGCGGCCCACGTGCCCGATGGTGGGCAACTGGTCCGCCGGCATCTGGTCGTGCTGGGCCGGCTCGGCTTCCGGCAAGGGGCGCGTCTGCGCCACCGTGTCCTGGTCGTCGTTTTCCAGGATCACGGGTTCTGAAGCTTCGTCGTCTTCAGGCGTTGTCGTCGTCGTCACACCTACCTCCTCCAGGCATATGGACTGCGTGTCCCGTGTGTGCTTACCCTCGACCAGTGCGGTGGGCCTTCACTTCCTCGGGTCTGAGCAGCGGTGCGAGGTGATCGAGCACCCCGTTCACGTACTTGTGGCCGTCTGTGCCGCCAAAGCTCTTGGCCAGCTCCACCGCCTCGTTGATCGCCACTTTATACGGAACGTCCAGGCAGTTGACCAGTTCGTAGGCGCCGATCCACAGCACGCCGTGCTCCACGGGCGACAGCTCTTCGAGCGGCCGGTCCAGGAACTTCAGCAGGGCCGCGTCGAGCTCGCCGCGCTGTTCGATGCAGCCGTGCAGCAACGCGTCGAAATGGCCACGGTCGCACTTGTTGAACTCTTCCAGTTCGCGGATGTGCGCATCCACGGCGCCGGCATCAGCCTGGTTGAGCTGCCATTCGTACAGGCCTTGCAGCGCGAACTCGCGGGCGCGGCGGCGGGCCGACTTGGTACGGTCACGCTGCGGGGCGGGCTTGCGCATGCCGCCCTTGTCGCCTTGATGGGTGTCGGGGCGGTCGGTCACAGCAGTTCGTCCAGCAGGTTGGCCATTTCCACCGCCACGCGGGCGGCATCACGGCTTTTTTCTTCGACGCGGGCCAGGGCCTGCGCTTCGTTTTCAACGGTCAGGATGGCGTTGGCCACCGGGATGTGGTGGTCCAGGCTGACACGGGTGACACCGGCGCCGCTTTCGTTGGACACCAGCTCGAAGTGGTAGGTTTCGCCACGGATGACCAGGCCCAGCGCCACCAGGGCGTCGAAGCGCTCGCTGTCGGCCATGGCCTGCAGGGCCACGGGCACCTCCAGGGCACCGGGCACGGTCACGTGCTGGATGTGCTTGCGGGCCACGCCCAGGGCCAGCAGCTCGTCGGTGCAGACCTGCGCCATCCGGCTGGTCAGCGCATCGTTGAACCGCGCCTGGACGATGCCGATGCGGAGGTCACGCCCATCGAGGCGGGCGGATTGGCCTTTTTCAGCGCCTTGCATGATCTTGATTCAATCCCAAAAGAACAATGTTCAAAGAACGAAAGGTGCCGCCTCAATGACCGGGCGGCAAGGTCTGGCCATCGGCCGTCAGGAATCCAGTGACTTCCAGCCCGAAGCCCACCATGCTGGGCATGCGTCGCTGGTTGCCCATCAGGCGCATGCGGTGCACGCCCAGGGTCTTGAGGATCTGGGCGCCCACACCGTAGGTGCGCAGATCGGTGGCGGCCTTGGCGTTGTCTTCGCTTCGAGCCGTGTCGGGCAGCAATTGTTCCAGCAGGCGCTCATTGTCTTCACCGGCGTTGAGCAGCACCACCACGCCCTTGCCGGCTTTTTGCACCTGGGCCAGGGCCTTGGGCAGCGGCCAGGCGTGGCTGCGGCTGTCGGCGTCGAGCCAGTCGAGCACAGACAAGGGCTCGTGCACGCGCACCAGCACTTCGTCAGCGGGGTTCACACCCTGCGACAGGCCCAGCGTCAGGGCCAGGTGCACGGCGCCGGTGCGGTCGCGGAACACGCGGGTCTCGAAGGGGCCTTCGGGCGTCACCAGCGTGCGCGTGCCCAGGCCTTCGATGATGGATTCGTTGCGGCTGCGGTATTCGATCAGGTCGGTGATGGTGCCGATCTTGAGGTTGTGCTCGCGCGCGAACACTTCCAGATCAGGCAGGCGGGCCATGGTGCCGTCGTCGTTCATGATCTCGCAGATCACGGAGGCGCGGCTCAGGCCGGCCATGCCGGACAGATCGCAGCCGGCTTCGGTATGGCCGGCGCGCATCAGCACACCGCCATCCTGCGCTTGCAGCGGGAAGATGTGGCCGGGCTGGACCAGATCGGCCGGCTTGGCGTTGCGTGCCACGGCGGCGGCCACGGTGCGGGCGCGGTCGGCGGCGGAGATGCCCGTGGTCACGCCCTCGCGCGCCTCGATGGAGACGGTGAAGGCCGTGCCGTGCTTGGTGCCGTTGCGGCTGACCATGGGGGGCAGCTGCAGCTGTTGGCAGCGCTCACGCGTGAGGGTCAGGCAGATCAGGCCACGGCCGTACTTGGCCATGAAGTTGATGGCTTCGGGCGTGACGTGGTCGGCGGCCAGCACCAGATCGCCTTCGTTCTCACGGTCTTCCTCATCGACGAGGATGACCATGCGGCCGGCGGCCAGGTCGGCGATCAGTTCGGGAATGGGAGAAATGGGCATCCCGCCATTGTAGGCGGGCGCCCCTCACTTTGGGGAAACCACCTACATCAGCCAGCTCAACCCGGCAGCTTGCCCTCGGCGCTGAGCATCCGTTCCACATAACGGGCGATCAGGTCGACCTCGAGGTTGACGCGCACGCCAGCGGCCAGATCGCCCAGAGCGGTGTTCTCGACCGTGTGCGGGATCAGGTTGATGCTGAACACGGTCTGACCATCGGGCTGGTCGGCCACGCTGTTGACCGTCAGGCTCACGCCATTGACCGTGATCGAACCCTTGTAGGCCAGGAAGCGGGCCAGCGACTGGGGCGCCGCGATGCGCAATTCCCAGGATTCGCCCACGGGCTGGAAGGACACCACCTGCCCCACCCCGTCCACGTGACCGCTGACCAGGTGGCCATCGAGGCGGGCGTTGGCGCGCAGAGCCTTTTCGAGGTTGACACGGCCCAGGCCATCCAGGCCGGCGGTCCGTGCCAGGCTCTCGGCGGACACATCGATGGTGTAGCGGCCGGTGGCAGCGTCAAACTGGGTGACCGTCATGCAGGCGCCGTTGTGCGCGATGCTGTCGCCCAGGCCCACGTCTTCCAGATAGCCGGCAGGGGCCTGCACGGTCAGACGACGACCGTGGGAAGCGTCCGCGCCCAGGGCTTGCGTGTCGACGATCTGGCCCACGCCAGTGATGATGCCGGTGAACATGGTCTCAAACCTACTCTTCAAGGAACTCAGAATTGATCGGCGCCGGGGCGGCGTGCGATCAGGCGCAGATCATCGCCCACCCGGACCACATCCCGCCATTCGAAACGCGGTGCGGCAGCCAGGTCGGGCAGCAGGCCCAGATCAGCGAAAGGCAAGCCGGGGCCGATCACGCTGGGGGCAAAATACACCAGAAGCTCATCGACCCAGCCGCCCTGGATGAAGGCGGCGTTCAGGCGTGCGCCAGCCTCGACATGCAGTTCGTTCACGCCACGGCGGGCCAAGTAGGCCAGCACCTCGCCCAGGTCGATGCGGGCCGGATCGGCGCCGGCCGGCAGGTCGATGGCGTGCACCCCGGCGGCGATCAAGGCGGCGCACCGAGCCGCGGTGCCGGCATCGTCGTTCTGGGTGCCCGCGAGACCGATCACGGTGACGTCGGCCGGGGCGGCGCCCATCAGGGCAGCATCCACAGGGGTGCGCCAGCGGGAATCGAGCACGACCCGCCAGGGCTGGCGCGCCACGGGCATGGCGCGCACGTCCAGCCGGGGGTTGTCGTCGAGCACGGTGCCGATGCCCGTGAGCACGGCGGTGGCACGGGCGCGCCAGGCATGGCCGTCGGCACGAGCCGCGTCGCCGGTGATCCACTGGCTGCGGCCGTCGGGCAAGGCGGTGCGACCATCGAGCGAGGCAGCCACTTTCAGACGCACCCAGGGGCGCTTTCGCACCATGCGGGAGAGAAAGCCGATGTTGAGTTCGCGCGCGGCCTGCGCCACCGCATGGTCAGGCGCGAGCAGCTCCGTCGCCACACCTCCAGCCCGCAGGCGGTCGATACCCTGCCCCGCCACCAGCGGGTTCGGGTCTGACAAGGCAATACGCACCGTGCCCAGGCCGGCCGCCACAAAGGCATCCGCACAGGGCGGTGTGCGGCCATGGTGGGCACAGGGCTCCAGCGTCACATAGGCCGTGGCGCCGCGGACATCATGACCCTTCGATTGCGCATCGCGCAAAGCCATGACTTCGGCATGAGGGCCGCCAGCCTGCTGTGTGTGACCCTGGCCGAGCACCCGACCATCGGCCGAGAGGATCATGCAGCCCACGCGCGGATTCGGTTCCGACAGACCCACGGCCTGAGCCGCCAGCGCCAGTGTCTGCTCCCAGGTTTCCCCGGACTTACCCTCGCCCTCAAGCACGTTCACACACTCCAAAGACGAGATCCACAACCGTTCGTCGGTTTAATCTGACCGCGTATCGCCCAGCGCTTGTACCGCCGATGGCGATCAAGACAATGCGGTCCATGAGCCTAGATCGCGTCATCATACCCCGCAGCCTGCCTGCCGCCCGGCAGCATGGGTTCACCATGATCGAGCTGCTGGTGGTGATTGCCATCATCGGAATCCTGGCCGCTTTTGCTGTTCCCAGCTTCAGTTCGTACATGGCCAGCCAGCGCATCAAGGATCAATCCTCGGCGCTCATCCGCTCGCTGAATCTGGCGCGCAGCGAGGCACTCAAGCGCAACCGCCCCGTGACGGTGTGCCGCAGCGACACCCCTGAAGCCGCCGCGCCTGCATGCAATGGCAATGGCGGCGACTGGTCCACCGGCTGGGTCGTGTTCGTGGACAACAACGGCAACAACGCCGTCGACGGTGACGACACCGTGGTGCGCGTGCAGGCGGGCTGGACCAACAGCGGCGCGATCGACAACGGCGGCTCGCCGAATCCGCTGATTTTCCGCCCGCAGGGCTTCGGCAGGGCCATGGCCCAGGCCTTCACCTTCAAGCCCAAGGTCGAAGGCATCACCAAACCCGTCAAAGTTATCGTGAACATCACCGGCCGCGTGAGACAGGAATGAACCACCCCCACCCCCAGTCATCGCGCCCCCCCCGCCGACCGGCCTGGCGCCAGGCGCAGCGCGGCTCGACCCTGATTGAAGTGCTGGTGGCTGCGCTGATCCTGTCCATCGGCATCATGGCCCTGGTGGGCGTGCAGGGCTCGTCAGCGCAGATGGCCAAGATGGCGCAGCAGCGCGGCGATGCAGCCCGTCTGGCGCAAGATTTGGCGGACCGCATCCGTGCCAACGGCGACGCCACCGCGGTCAACGACGTCTACGGCAAGACGCCTGCCTACAACGGCAACCCGCAGGCTCAAAACATCCCGGCCACCTGCAAGGGCAACCCCAATTGCACAGCAGCGCAGATCGCAGCCCTGGATCTGGCTGAAATGCAGGAACAAGCGCGCCTGCTCCTGCCCAACGGTGCCTTCTTCGTCATCGGCGAGGGCATGACCGCCCCGGTTGGTACACCCAAGGTCGTCAACGTCTGGGTGATCTGGCAAACCGCCAGCACGCGCTCTGACGCCACCGGCACCCTGACGGGCCTGAACTGCCCCGCCGCGGCCGTGAGCGGCAGCATCCCCAACGTGCAATGCCTGCTGACCCGTGTGATGCTATGACCCGTACTCACCACGCCCCCATGCCCACAGCGCCACGCCCACAGCAGGGCCGCTCCCTGATGGAGCTGATGATCGCCCTGGTGATCGGCTTCATCATCCTGGGCAGCATCATGCTGATGACCACCAGCTCCAACTATGGCGGCACGCGCAGCAACACCCAGAGCCGGCTGGACGAAGATGCCCAGGCGGCGCTGGCCATCCTGGGTCCGCAGATCCGCATGGCAGGCTACAGCACCATCGTCAACGACCGCACCGATGGGGTGGCCTACAAGCGCTTCATGGGCCCCGCGATCCGTGGCTGCGACAACGGCTTTGCCAACACCCAGGCGGCCGCGTGGCGGGGCGACACCGTGCCGTGGCACTCCGATGTGCTGACCTGCGCCGCTGGCGGCGATGGCGCCGCCATCAGCATCCTGTACGAAGCGGACACCCTCAACACCTTGCCCAATGCCGATGGCAACCCGACAGATTGCCTGGGCTCCAGCGTTCCGCAGGTCCCCAGCTCGCTGCAGGCGCAGGCGCCAACGGCGGCTACAGCCCTGGTCAACGTGGTCGAAAACCGCTACTTCCTGAGGCGAAACGGCACCGTCTTCGATCTGCAATGCACGGGGAACGGCACCACCGAGGACGTCCAGTTCGCCAGCCCTCAGGCGCTGATCTCCAACATCGAAGCCATGCAGATCCTCTATGGCATCAGCGCCGCCGCCGTGCCCCCAATAAGCGCTACCGGCATCACCCGATACAACAACCAGGTGGTCGGCTACTTCACCGCCGCGCAGATCGACCAGCAGTTCACCGCCGCCACCGATCCAGACAACGACCGCTGGATGCGCGTGGTCAACGTCAAGCTGTGCGTCACTGTGCGCAGCGAGAAGCAGGAGGCCGGCGAGCCCACTCCCTACGTGAACTGCTCCGGCCAGGTCATCACCCCCAACGACAGGTTCCTTCGCCGCACGGCGCAGGGCACCTTCGCATTGCGCAACCGCAGCGGCATCTTCGATTGATCATGTCCCCCATCATTGCACCCAGCCACCGGCCCGCACGCCGCCAACAAGGCATTGTCCTGGTCATTGCACTGGCCTTGCTGGTGGTGATCGGCTTCAGCTCAGCCTTCATCATGCGCAACGCGTTGTTCGGTGAGCTCGTCACCAACAACCTGTCATCGAACCAGGCTGCCAACCACGCGGCTGAAACAGCGCTGCGCCATTGCGAGAGCCAGCTGATGAACCAGCCGGCTGCCACCGCCCCGCCCGTGCTGCCGGCGCCCGCCACCGGCGATCCGATTCTCTGGCAAAGTGCCGCCAACTGGGCCATTGCCGCCCAGGTCATCACCGTGTCAGACGCCGTGCTGCAAGGCAACGGTGGCCTCACGTACCCCACCAAGCCCCAATGCATGATCGAGCGGATCAACGTGTTCTTGGCCAACCCCAAGGATCCGCGCCGGCAATACGGCTTTCAGATCACGGCGCGCGGCTACAGCCCCGATTACCAGGCACCTGCGGCCAACGGCAGTGGTGGCGCGGGCTCGGAAGTCATCCTTCAATCCACCTTGAGAACCGCCGTGTGCGTGGGCGCCCTCAACGGCAATTGCTAAAAAGGGATATCAGCATGTCCACTCCAAACACTTCGTTTGCCGCCAAAGGCTTGTGCCTGGTGCTCACATGGGCGCATGTGCTGGTGTATGCCGCCCCTGCGCAGGTACCCCTGCTCACCGCCTCGGAAGCGCCCAAGCCTAATGTGGTACTCACACTGGATGATTCGGGCTCGATGAACTGGCTGATGATGCCCGACAACATCGGGGCCATCCCGCTGTATGAACAGGCCACGCAGTACACCAAGCTCAGCCCCATCCCCAGCGGCAGCTACTACGATCGCTGCCGCACCACCACCTTTCAGAACATGCCCAACGCCACCACGGGCTCTCTCACGGTGGGCGGCACAAGCTACAGCCGGTGCTACTCAAGCGGCACCACGGTGTACGTGCCTGACGGCGGCAGCTACCAGCTCTACCCCAAGACCATACCCGGCGATCATGACGGCAACGGGCGCAACTACTCCGGCACCGTCGACACCAATGCCATCGGCTTCAACAACGTGCCCAATCTGTATGGTGCGCGCTTCCGCTCGGCCGCCATCAACGGCAGCTACTACAACCCCAACACCGAGTACGTGCCCTGGCCGGCAGGGGTTCGCAATCTGAGCACCTCGCTGGTCAACACAGACGGTACCGTCAAGGATTACACCAAGGTACCCATCGACCCCACGGTCAGCAACTCGGCCACCGTCAATCTGGCGCAGAACCAGAGCAGCGTATCAAGCAACTGGTGTGCAAGCGGCTTCACGGCGTTTTCCAGCACGCGCGGCGGATATGTCTGCCCCAGCGCCAGCCGAGCCTTCCAGCCAGCCGTGTACTTCAACCTCAAGGCCGGCCGCGATGGCACCGATTACGATGATTTCGATCGGGTGGACATCAACGCGATCTCCGACGCCACCGCCAAGGCCAAACAACTCAAGAACTACACCACCTGGTTCACTTACTACCGAAGCCGTATCCTGAATGCCAAGGGCGCTGTGGCCCTGGCTTTTGATCGGCAGCCCGAGCGCCAGTTCCGACTGGGCTGGGGCAGCATCAACAACGGCACATCCTCACCTGACGGCTACACCAACAAGACCATGCGCGAGCCGGTGCGCAGCTTCGATGCCACCCGCAAGACCTCACTGAACACCTGGCTCAAGGATCTGGACGCCAACGGCGGCACCCCCTTGCGCCAGGCCATGCAGGATGTCGGCAAGTACTTCAGCAAGGCCGGCGTCATCACCGGGAGCGTCAACACCGATCCCTACCGCACCAATCCTGCCGACAGAACCCAATCGGCCTTGTCTTGCCGCCGTAACTTCCACATTCTGGTCACTGACGGCTACTGGAACAGCAACGGCAACACCGAGACCTTGACCAGTGTGGGTGACCAGGACGGCAAGGCCGGCTCCACGATCACCGGCACCAATCCCACGCGTAGCTTCACCTACTCGCCCCAGTCACCCTTTGCCGCATCAGATGCCACGAACTCCCTGGCGGATTTCGCGATGTACTACTGGAAGAACGATCTGCGCGATGATCTGGACAACAACCTTCAGGTCAAATCCGAAGCCTCCAGCAAGCCCTACGACCCCAGCCTCAACCCGGCGTTCTGGCAGCACATGGTGAGCTTCACCGTGGGCATGGGCGTGGACGGCACCATTCCCACCACCTCCAAGCTGGGCACCTTCAACTGGCCAGTACCGACGGCGGACCAAAACACCACCATTGATGACCTGTGGCACGCCGCCGTGAACTCGCGTGGCCAGTACCTCAAGGCCACCGATCCGATTGCCTTTGCCGAATCACTGAGCGGCATCCTGTCCACCATCACGGCCACCGGCGGCACCATCTCCGGCGTGGCGGTGTCGCGCGCCGCACTGGGCAGCGACGCGCTCAAGCTCGTCCCCACCTTCGAACCCGACAGGTGGTCGGGTGATCTGCTGGCGCAGAAGCTCAATGCGCAAGGTGCTGTCACCGGCACAGCCTGGACGGCCTCGCAAAAGGTGCCCGCCTTCGGCTCGCGCAATATCTGGATGGGCAAGGATGGCGGCGCCGTCAAGTTCACCTTCTCCAACCTGCCCACTGATGCCTTGGCCTTGGGGCATATCAGCAGCAGCAGCAATGTCGGCGTAGCCCCCACGCTCAACAACGATCTGGTCAACTACCTGCGCGGCGACACCAGCCTGGAATCCACCACGTTCCGCCAGCGCAAGAGCGTCACCGGTGCCGATGGCAGCACCTCGGTCAATGTGCTGGGCTCCTTCGTCAACTCCCTGCCGCTGTTCGTCAAAGGCGTGGATTTCCAGAACAGGTTCCTGCCCGGCAGCGTCAATGGCGTGCCCACCGGCAGTGGCAACTACAGCACTTACCTCGCGTCCACCAAGCGCGTGCGTGATGGCCTGGTGCTGATCGGCGGCAATGACGGCATGCTGCACGGCTTCCGCGAGAGCGATGGCGTGGAGGTGTTCGCCTACATTCCCAAAGCCGTTCTCAAGGGTGAATCCCACCCCAACACCACGGGCAGCACCAACCTGTATGGCCTGGCCCGGCTGGCCAACCGCGGCCTGGAGGGCAGCCTGTTCTTCGTGGACGGTCAGATCGCCGAAGGCGACATCTCGGCCTGCAGCAGCGGAAGCTGCTCATGGCAGAACATCGCCGTGGGTACGGCAGGCGGCGGGGCCAAGAGCGTCTTCGCGCTGAACGTGACCAACAATTTCAATGCCGACAGCGCCACGGCGCCCGCCACCTTCTCAAGCAGCAACGTCAAGTGGGAAATCGGCAGCAGCTTCAGCAATGACCTGGGCTATGTGATGTCCACGCCTGAGATCGGCATGCTGCCCTCGGGCGAGTGGGCCGTCATCTTCGGCAACGGCTATGACAGCGCCAGCGGCAAGGCCGCACTGTTCATCGTCAACGCCGACACCGGCGCACTGATCAAGGCCATCCCGGCCGGCACGGCCACCGGCAATGGCCTGGGCGGAGTGGGCGTGGTGCGCGATGCCAACAACCTGATCGTGCAGGCTTACGCGGGCGATCTCAAGGGCAATGTCTGGAAGTTCAATCTCTCTGACAAGGACAAGAGCAAGTGGGGTGTCGATCTGGGCGGCCTGCCCCTGTTCACCGCCACCAAGAATGGCGTGGCACAGCCGATCACGGCCGCCCCAGCCTACACGCTGCACCCCAAAAAGGGCCTGATGGTCATCGTGCCGACGGGCAAGCTGGTCGAATCGGCCGACGCCTCAGGCGGCACACAGCAGACCATCTACGGCCTGTGGGACCAGGCCGTGATTGGCCAGCCCTCCACCTCTGGCGCCATTGTCGCCAACCAACTGTCGACCCAGAAGGTGGACGTGAGCGGCGGCTCCGGCGTGGCGACCTTCAAAATCGTCCAGCAAAGCACAGTGACGGACGCCCGCGGGTGGCAACTCGACATGTTGTTCGCCAGCGGCGAGCGGGGCATCTACAGCCCGCAGTTCGTCCAGAGCTTCGTGATGGTCGAATCGGTGCTGCCCGGCAAGGCCGATGGCGAGAGTTGCTCGGTCAATCAGGGCTCAGGCTATGCCTACCTGATCAACCCGTTCACCGGGGCGCAGCCACCCAAAGCCATCGTGGATCTGAATGGCGATGGTCAGTTCAATTCGGCCGATGCCTGGGGCGTGTTCCAGAGAACAGGCGTGGGCCAGAGCGCAGTCCAAGGCGGCGCACCGAAGGGCGCCATCCAGCGCCCGGGCGAGGATGATTCCGCCCCCACCATCGGCGATACTGACCCGCCTGACCGCCAGTGGCGTCAGATCTTCCGCCCCATCAACTGATCAAGGCCTTAGGTACGCACGCACATGCAAGCAGTTCACATCTCGCATACCCGTACCGCGGCAGGCTCTGCCGCGGGCCAACGCGGCTTCACCCTGATCGAGGTGATGATCGTGGTGGTCATCATCGGCATCCTGTCGGCCATCGCCATGCCGCTGTACACGCAGTACATCCAGAACGCCCGGCGTGCCGAAGCGCGTGCCCTGCTGATGGAGAACGCGCAGTACATGCAACGCTTCTACACGCAGAACGGCAGCTTCGTGCGTACCCTGGCGGGTACGGCCCCGGTGCTGCCCAACACGGCAAACACTTACTACGACTTCGACAACGACGCCGCGACGCTGACAACCACGACCTACACCGTGCGCGCCACGCCCAAGGGCGCCATGGCCTCAGACAAATGCGGCCGGCTCACCCTCACCAACACCGGCGTGCGCGGCTCGGCCAACCTCACGGCCGCCGAGTGCTGGAAGTGATCACCCTGCTGGGTTGAGCGCAGCAGATCACCCCCGCTTCCCACTCTCCTTGATCGCCGCCACGAACTCGCTCACATCGTCAAAGCTGCGGTACACGGACGCGAAGCGCACGTAAGCCACCTTGTCAAGCTTGCGCAGCTCCTTCATCACCAGTTCGCCCAGCTGGGTCGAGACAATTTCCTTCTCGCCTGACTGGCGCAGCTTGGCCTCGATGTGCTCGATGGCCGTCTCAAGCGCCTCGGCGCTCACCGGCCGCTTGCGCAGGGCCAGCGCCATGGAACCCTTCAGCTTGGCGCGCTCGTACTCCGTGCGGCGCCCGTCGCGCTTGACGATCGCCGGCAGCTCGATCTCCGCCCGCTCATAGGTGGTGAAGCGCTTGTCGCAGGCACCGCAGCGGCGACGCCGGCGGATCGAATCGCCTTCGTCCGAATCACGCGTCTCGACCACCTGGGTCTCGCCGTGGGCACAAAATGGGCAACGCATCGTTGTCGTCTCCTAACAGCAGAAAACCCGGCGCAGGCGCAAGGCCCGGGCCGGGTTCCAGCAGGCTCAGGCCCGCATCAACGGTAGACCGGGAACTGGCGGGTCAGCGCAGACACCTGCTCGCGCACGCGGGCGATGTTGGCTTCGTCGTGCGGGTTGTCCAGGACGTCGGCGATCAGGTTGCCCACGATCACGGCCTGCTCTTCCTTGAAACCACGCGTGGTCATGGCAGGCGAGCCCAGGCGGATGCCGCTGGTCACCATCGGCTTTTGCGGGTCGTTGGGGATGCCGTTCTTGTTGCAGGTGATGTGCGCCTGGCCCAGGATGGCCTCGGCTTCCTTGCCCGTCAGGTTCTTGGGACGCAGGTCCACCAGCATCACGTGGCTCTCGGTGCGGCCGGAAACGATGCGCAGACCGCGCTTGGTCAGCGTGTCGGCCAGAGCCGCGGCGTTCTTGACCACCTGTTGCTGGTAGGCCTTGAACTCGGGCGTGAGCGCTTCCTTGAAGGCCACGGCCTTGCCGGCGATCACATGCATCAACGGGCCGCCCTGGATGCCAGGGAAGGTGGCGCTGTTGATCTTCTTGGCGATCTCTTCGTTGTTGGTCACCACGATGCCGCCGCGCGGGCCGCGCAGGCTCTTGTGCGTGGTGCTGGTAACCACGTCGGCGTGCGGCACGGGGTTAGGGTACACGCCTGCGGCGATCAGGCCGGCGTAGTGGGCCATGTCCACCATGAAATAGGCGCCGACTTCCTTGGCGATCTTGGCGAAGCGCTCGAAATCGATGCGCAGCGCGAAGGCCGAGGCGCCTGCGATGATCAGCTTGGGCTTGTGCTCGCGCGCCAGGGCTTCCATCTTGTCGTAGTCGATGTTTTCCTGGGCATCCAGGCCATAGGACACGACCTTGAACCACTTGCCCGACATGTTCAGGGCCATGCCGTGGGTCAGGTGGCCGCCTTCGGCAAGGCTCATGCCCAGGATGGTGTCGCCGGGCTGCAGCAGCGCGAAGAACACCGACTGGTTGGCCTGCGAGCCGGAGTTGGCCTGCACGTTGGCGTACTGGGCACCGAAGAGCTGCTTGAGGCGGTCGATCGCCAGTTGCTCGACGATGTCGACGTACTCGCAACCACCGTAGTAGCGCTTGCCAGGGTAGCCTTCGGCGTACTTGTTGGTCAGCTGGCTGCCCTGAGCGGCCATCACGGCCGGCGAGGTGTAGTTCTCGGAGGCGATCAGCTCGATGTGATCTTCCTGGCGCTGGTTCTCGGCCTGGATGGCGGCGAACAGCTCGGCATCGACATCGGAAAGGGCGTATTGGGCGCGGTCAAACATGACTTGGCAGTCCTCTTCAAGGTTGAAGACCCACCGCAGGCGCGCCCACACGGGGTGTGCATGCATGCCAGAGGGCTGCCCAGGCGAACGGCTGATCCGCGAGGGGCCGACTTCAGCCCATCGCGCGCCGCGCTTCCCGGTGGTTCACCACCTCAGGCCACAAAGGCCATGTATCGCCAGTTGCGCGGAGACGTCGATTGTACCCAAGCGGCGAGCCCAAGGGAAACCCCGAGGCTCGCCAGGGGCCACTCAGCTGCGGGCCATGGCCACCTGCTCGGGGCGGCGCAACACCGGCAGCGGGTCGCTGGCGGCCGGTGCCGCGGGTGCCGCGGCCGGAATCGGCATCAGCCCGTGGCCAGCCGGTGTGGCGGATGCCGCAGCGTCCGGGACCACGGCGGCACTGTGCGGCACGGCCACGGCAGCAGCCGGAGCCTGCACCACCACCGTGCTGGCCTGCGGCAGGGGCGCGTTGAACGCCACCTTGCGCCCCGCCACCACGTCACGCAGGTAGGCCTGCTCGGCCAGCACCTTGGCGCCATAACCGCCATCGGTGGCCATGTTGGCTGCGCCCACGTAGTACTTCAGGCCGGCCTCCAGGCTGCCCGCGCGGCGGATGCAGTCCTGCAGCACCTGCACGCCCACGCGCAGGTTGGTCACCGGGTCGAACGCTGCCCGGCGTCCGCCGAACAGCTCGTACTTGTCGTGGTGGATGCCGGTCATCACCTGCATCAGCCCCTGCGCGCCCACATGGCTCTGCGCAAAGGGGTTGAAGCCCGATTCGATGGCCATCACCGCCAGGATCAGGGTGGGCTCGATGCCCACCTTCTTGCCCACGGCCCACGACTCCTGCACCAGGCGGCTCACCGGCTCCTGCGCCACGCTGTAGCGGCGCGAGATCCAGTTCACCAGCGTGGCCTGCTGACGGTTCAGCTCGGCCGGGTCCAGGGCCGTGGCCCGGGCGATGGCCTCGGGCTCGGCCATGGCCAGCAGCATGTCGTTGGATTCCGGCGCTGCGCTGGCCGTGGTGCGCTCGGCTGCGCGCTCCATCAGCCAGCCCAATGCCCGGGCTTCCATCGTGTGGCGCAACTCGGCCTTGCCGGCCATGAACACCACCAGGGTGACGGCCAGCAAGCCCAGCAGGGCCAGGGTGTTGTGACTCACGTAACGCACGCCAGCAACCACATCGGCTGCGACGACACGCCACATCTTGGTACTCCGAAACGCTGTCATGACTCTCCTTTCTCGGCCATCGACGCACCCGGAGCCCAGGCAAGCCTTGTGGGCCCACCCGTACCCGGCGCCCCGGCGTCTTGCTGAAAGACGGGGGCCGCACGGCAACAGTGATAATCAGCTCGGTCACCGCGACGCCTTGAACAGGCAGGACGCGGGGCCAGGCTGGCAGCGTGTATGCGCTCACGTTGAGCGCTAGGGATAACCCCAGGAAAAATGCCCTGAGGACAGAACAGGCGCGGATTCTAGGCAGCCTTCAAATAACCAGTCAAGCATAAGAGATTTACCTCTTATTACCATTCACCCATGAAATACCGTGACTTACGTGACTTTGTGTCAAGCCTGGAGCGGGCTGGCGAGCTGAAACGGGTCGCTGCGCCAGTGTCTGTGCGGCTCGAGATGACCGCCCTGTGTGACGCCGTGCTGCGCCAGGGTGGTCCGGCCCTGTGGTTCGAGACCCCGACTGGCCGCTCTAAAGATGGTGGGCGCTTCGATGTCCCCGTGCTGGCCAACCTCTTCGGCACCCCCAAACGGGTGGCCCTGGGCATGGGGGCCGATGACGTCAACGAGCTGCGCGACATCGGCCGCATGCTGGCCAGCCTGAAGGAACCGGAGCCCCCCAAGGGACTGAAAGACGCCGGCAAGCTGCTGCAGATGGCCAAGGCATTGTGGGACATGAAACCCGCCACCGTGGGCCGCGCGCCCTGCCAGGAGATGATCCAGGAAGGCAGCGACATCGACCTGGGCACCCTGCCCGTGCAGCTGTGCTGGCCGGGCGATGCCGCCCCCCTGCTCACCTGGGGCCTGGTCGTCACCCGGGGGCCGCAAGGCGTGCCCACGCCCCGAACCCGTCAGAACCTGGGCATCTACCGCCAGCAGCTCATCGGGCCGCGCCAGGTGATCATGCGCTGGCTGGCCCACCGCGGCGGCGCGCTCGATTTCCGGGAGTTCGCGCTGGCCAACCCCGGGCAGCCCTTTCCCATCGCGGTGGCCTTTGGCGCTGATCCGGCCACCATCCTGGGCGCGGTCACCCCGGTGCCCGACTCCTTGGGCGAATACCAGTTCGCCGGCCTGCTGCGCGGCAGCCGCACCGAGGTGGTCGACACCAGCGTGGGCGAGCGCACGGCTGATGGCCGCCAACACCCGCTGCAGGTGCCCGCCAGCGCCGAATTCGTGCTCGAAGGACGCATCCCCACCGCCGCGGCCGGCTTCGAAGGCACCAGCGAGCATGGCGTGCCACTCAAGGAGAAAAACGGCTACCTGCACGCCCTGGAAGGCCCTTATGGGGACCACACAGGTTATTACAACGAACAAGATTGGTTTCCGGTGTTCGAGGTCACCCGCCTCACCCACCGCAAAGACCCGGTCTACCACTCCACTTACACCGGCAAACCGCCCGATGAGCCGGCCGTTCTGGGCGTGGCGCTCAACGAAGTCTTCGTGCCGATCCTGCAAAAGCAGTTTCCCGAGATCGTCGACTTCTACCTGCCGCCCGAGGGCTGCAGCTACCGCATGGCCGTCATCAGCATGAAGAAGGCCTACCCGGGCCACGCCAAGCGCCTGATGTTCGGGCTGTGGAGCTTCCTGCGGCAATTCATGTACACCAAGTTCATCGTGATCGTCGATGAAGACGTGAACACGCGCGACTGGCAGGAAGTGATCTGGGCCATCACCACCCGCATGGACCCGGTGCGCGACACCACCCTGGTGGACAACACACCCATCGATTACCTGGATTTCGCATCACCCATCAGCGGCTTGGGCGGCAAGATGGGGCTGGACGCCACCAACAAGTGGCCCGGCGAAACCAGCCGCGAATGGGGGCGCCCGATCACCATGCCCAATGAGATCACCCAGCGCGTTGAAAGCTTGCTCACAACCCTTCGTTGACACGCATTTGGGGCAGGCGTAATCTAAAACCGTCTGCCAAGCAGACAACCCCAAGTGGCGCAGTCTGCTGCGTCCGGGGAAGGGCGATTCCTCCCTTCGTCCTTTCCCACGACGGCTCAAGGCCGTCTCGGCCCCCGGCCAAGCCGGGGGCCTTTTGTTTTGGGCCTTCTTCTGGTCAAGGTTCTGGTCGAGGTCCTGGCCAAACCTAAGAAGCGAGCCACGTGTCTACCAGGACCGGCTTTGTTCCCCATCCTCGTGACCACGCAGCCACTCAGCGTGATCGAACGTGTCCGAGGGATAGGGGTTATCGCCCTGTCCATCGAGACTCGCCTGGAAACCGTTGTCGTACGCTGCTTGAGCTGTCGACCTTGTGCGGGCAGGTGCCAGGAACCGCCCCACCATCGTGTTCACCCAATGTCGGATTGACAGGTCCGCCATTTCAAACCTCGTTCATCTGTTTGTCACAAACGATACGAGATGTATCGCGATGGCGCAACACTGGTTTGCCCAAGGTGAGTCTGCGGTGGAGCCTGTGAACCCGGCTGATCCGCACGGCTTTCACGCAGCAGGGCGTGATTGCGAGTGCAAGCCGGGTCAATGATGGCTAATTGGCAGCAGCCTTTGCCGATCTTTTGTTCCCCAGCACCGCCTTGCCGAGCTGGATACCAGGTTGCTCGATGTATTTGTAAAGCAACCAGGAAATTGGGTAGACGACGAACAACACGATCACCGCGCACAGGCCAAATCTGGCAAGCACTGGCATTTGCAAATACACAGATTGCGAAGCCAGCACACCGGCAACAGGGATCAGGATCAGCAAATGCAGCAAGTAGACACCGTAAGACACATCACCCATCACCCTCAGGGAGCGGGATGCAAGAACACTCTTGAATGCTGCCGCGACAGGGCTCTGTTGCACAAATCGAGTTTCGGACGGCATGACCCCAACCCCAGGCGGACCTATGCCACAGCAGCCACCGGCACGGTTTTGGGACGGCCGATCTGGCTGAACCGATTCAGCAAGGCCACGCG
>JBMOQM010000043.1:0-95704 GCA_049322875.1 Pseudomonadota bacterium | reverse complement strand
CGCCCGGCAATTTCAACGCCGCCGCCTGAGTGCCAGCGAAGGCGGCGGCGTTCTGATGGAGCTGTTGGGCCTTCAACACCGGGCGCGGCCACCGCCGCGCCCGGATTGGGCTTTTACCGCGCCCAGGACGGAACGGCCTGGGCGCGGTGCTGATCGCGGTTATTCCTTCGTTTTGATGAGCCACCACACGGCGCGCGGCAAGGCGCGTCCCGTGATGGGGTGAATGTCGGCGAGGTCGGCGCGCGTCGTCCAGCCCGAGGGCGGGAGGTAGCCGCACACGTCGCCATCGCCGCGCCAGCGGCGGGCGCGCACCGTGCCGGGCGCGTAGATCGCCTCCATGCGCGGGCGGCTGGTCGTGGTGCGGGTCATGGGGCGGTTCTCCTTCCAGCGAAGCGCCCCGGTCAAGGCCGGGGCGATTGCCATTGGCGCGGGTCAAGCAGCCAGCGCCTCGGCGGGTTCATCCGCCATTACCTCGGCATCCTCCGGGGCGTCCTGTTCCGGGCCTTCCTCCTGCGCAGCTCCCTGCGAGCCTATGGCCTTGAAGATGGCGGGCATCCAGCCCGTACCATCGGCCAGTCGTTCGGCTTCGCTGGCAATGTCGGCTTTCTTCAGCTTTGCCAACCGGGTGACGTGCTCGGGCGCGTACTCGCCCACGGCTCGCAGAATCACGGCCTTTGGAACATGCCGGAAATACCCCTCGGCAGTCGGCTGCCACCACGCGGCCATGTCCAGCCCCACGGCCTGCGCTAGTTCCGCGCCCGGCTGCTGCACCGTGGCACGCGGCGTCACCACGTCCACCGTCGAAGCCACGCACACGGCCAGCAGCTTGACCAGTTCGCCTTGCTCCATCGCCAGCAGCGCAGCGAACAGTTCGGCGCTGTCCTCGGGCAGCTTCTCGCCCCATGCCTGCTGCGCCTCGTGCAGAGCCACAGCAGCAGGCGATTCCGGCCAGTCCGGGGCCATGCCTTCCAGCCTGTCCTGCACCGTGAGGCGAACCCCCAGCGGCAGATCGTGGCCGTAGTGACTGCCCTGCAAGATGGTTTGCACCATGCCATGCACCAGCGCCGCCAGCGCCACCTGCGGATGCCGGGCGACTTCGGTTTGCAGCGCGGCGGTGCGGTGGGCGCTCAAGCGTTGGGCCAGCCGGTCGGACATGGCTGCGGCCTTGGGTGCTTCGTCGGCATCTTCGCCGTCGTCGTCGCCTTCGATTTCCGCGCCGCTAAAACCTTGGCGCAGCTTCTCCAGCGTGCGCAGCGCCTTGGCCTCGGCTTCGCGCAGCAACCCGCGATGAATGACGGCTTCGCCGTTGCGGTCGATGGTGACGATGGCACCGGCTGCGGCCTTCACGCTCGCGGCATAGTCCAGCAAGCCATCCTCCAATGCCTGCAACTGCTCGCCCAGGCGCTCGCCTTCTTCCTGCAAGGCTTCGGCCTTGTCCTCGTCGTCGGCGTCCATCGCGGCATCAATGGCTTCGGCCACTTCCTGCATCTTGGCCTGCAACTTCTCGATGCGCTGTGCGTCGCGCTTGCCCGGTGCGCGGCGCTCCCTCGGCGCACGCTGAAAGGCGTGCAGGTCGGCATGGGTCACGCCCGGCGTGGCATCCACCCATGCCCAGCCCTCGGTGCGGATTGTGTCGGCAATGCTCGCCAGCTTCTGGCGCACCAGCGTTTCCAGCAGAGCGGCATCGTTGAGGTACACGCCCGCATCGCCTTCCGCGAACAGGTCGCGGCGGATGCCTCCGCCTGCCTGCTCGTAGGTGTCCAACCCGACAAAGCGCACCAGCGGATGCGATGCCCCAATCTCGCGCTCGGTCAGCCGCTCGCGCAAGTTGGACGGGTTGCGCTGCCACTGTGGCGCATCATAGAACGCGGCCTCCTGCGCGGCGTGGTCGTCGGTGATGGACAGCGCCATCAACTGATCCAGCGTCACGGCATCGGCGCGATAGTCGGCCATCAGGCGGGGCGAGACATTCGCCAGCTTCAAGCGGCGCTGCACCACCAGCGGCGTGACGGAGAAATCCGCCGCAATGTCCTCGATGGGCCGGCCCTCGGCCACCAATGCCGCAAACGCTTCAAACTGATCTGCGGGGTGCATGGCTTCGCGCTGCACGTTTTCGGTGAGGCTGGCCGTGCGGGCCGTGCCATCGGCCACCTGCAGGCAAGGCACCTCCCAATCCTTGGCGATGCGGTGTTTCTTCGCCAGCAGCTTGAGGGCTGCAAGGCGTCGGCCACCGGCCACCACCTCGTAATGCTCGCCATCAGCGGCGGGAATCACGATCAGGTTTTGCAGCAGGCCAACGCGCTGGATGCTCGCGGCCAGTTCGGGGATGGACATGCGCGGGGTCTTGCGCACATTGCGGCCCGTGGGGCGCAGCACCAGCCGCGACAGCGGAACCAGAATCATGTGCTTGCTCGGGTCGGCGGCTTGCAGCACGTTCGCTGCGCTGCTGGCTGCGGTGTGGACGGCGCGGGCTTCGGTAGTGGTAACGGCGTTCATGGTGAATCTCCAATAAGTGAAACAAGGAAATGGAGGGGAACCGCCCCTCCGGCGGGGGAACGGTTCAAGCCTTAAGCTGGCGCATACCATCGGCCAGCAGCCACAGGGCACGGTTCAGCCGAATGTCGGAATCAATGCCCTGCACGGGGCGGGTCTGCTGCCTGCGTCCGTTGGTGCTGCGCCCGGACAGGCCGCCTTTGGTGAGGTTTTCTTGAGTGCGGTTGAACACGCTCCACAAGTCCGGGCGGCGGTCGTCGAAGCGGCGCGGCATCAGAATTTGCGATTCGGTGACAGGCGCTGGCTTGTCCGGGTCGTCGTACTTCAACGCCAGCGCAGCACGGGCGAACACCTCCGATTCGCCATCGTCCAAGGTGATGCCGCGCATCAGGTCGCGCGATTCCTTCACCCGCTCGAAGCCGCTCAACACCTCATAAGCGCCTTCGATGACGTGCCCGGCCACGTTGCCTTTGTGGGGTACGCGCACATCGGCCACGGTGTCACCGCACACCAGCCCATTGCTGCACACGAAGCGGAACATTCCGGCCAGCATCTGGTAGCTGCTCGTGCCGTCATGGGAGTTCAGCAGCACGATTTCGTTAGCTTCCGCGCCGTTGATCTGGCTGGCATGGCGCAGGCGCAGCATGTGTTTCGTGTGCTCGCGCTTGCCTTCATCGCGCACGCGGGTCTGCGTCACCATGAAGGGTTGAAACCCCTCTTTGCGCAGTTCGGTCAGCACGGCGGCGGTGGGGATATAGGCGTACCGCTCGGAACGGCTCTCATGCGGTGCATCCGCGAAGATGGACGGGGCCACCCTGCGAATCTGGTCATCGGACAGCGGGTAGCCGCTGCGCAGCGCCGGGGAGTGGGAAGCGAAACGGGTTGCAAGCATGTCGTTCTCCTGAACAAAAAGGCTGTTGAAGAAAACCGCACACCGGATTCCTAGATTCGGAGCCCAGCCTTTCGGCTGTTCGGTGCGGTCGGCACGAGGAACCCGGTTGGCCCTGTTGCCACCGTCCTTCCTGAGTTCATCGCCCGCGACGGTCAGGAGCGCGCGGACGGGGGCCGTCAAGGAGACAAGCGCAGGGTTGGTGCGGCCCGCAGGCGCAGCCGAGGACACGGCCCTGCGCGCCTTGACGGCACACAGCCGCGGGCTACAGTCGCGGTGAAGGTGATGAAGTCAGGGAAGACGGCTGGACATGGCAACGGCCGTCCCTACACACCGACCGCACGGCAAGCGAAGCGCGCAGGCCCGAAGCTGGAAGCCGGGCCGGAGGCGTCAGCCGAGCGGAGCGAGGGAACGATGGAAGCCCGAAGGGGCGAGACGCCGCAGGCGGCTCGATGCGCCACGCGCACGACAGCGCGACCGGCTATCTCCCAGGTGGCCGGGGACGCCCAGCCTTCAAAGTGGAATGAACAACTGGATCAGGATGAGCAAACGCGAGGCATCGTCGATCTGCGGCTGATGTTGTCTGGCCGATCCGGCGCAGCCGGTTCGGCGGTCTTTGAGGGGTGCCAAGCATCGCGCGGCGGGGATAGCCCGCAGGGCTTTCCCCTGGAGGCAAGCGAAGCGCGCAGCGCCCCGTCAGGGGCGCGTAGGCATCATGCCGAGTCGTCAGGACGCAGGCTGGATTCCGCAACCGGCATCCACGGCGATGACGAGTCCAGCAGGTATCGCGCACCGCGCGCGTACAGACCCGACAGCCCGGTGGGCTGGTAGAACCCGGTGACGCGGCGCCGGAACTGTGCGCCGTACTCGTTGGTGTAGATCACCGCGTCGCCGATCTTGAAGCGCAAGGGCTGGCCGTTCTCCGGCGCGAACGGCTTGAGCGCATCGTGCTGCGCCGTGATTTCGATGATGTAGTCGTGATGGCTGCTCATGGCATTGATCTCCTTCGATGGTCGAGAAAGCACAAGGAGCGCCTTGCGGCGCTCCCAAGGCCAGGTCAGACAGCGATCCGCCCGGCCAAGCGCGCATCGCGCGCATAGGCGCTCAACCGCTTCTCGGCGCGGAAAGACAGGTCACGCTCGATCGGCAACCCCAGCCGCCCGCGCACCGCTGCCAGCTCGCCCAGGCTGACCCAGCCGATTTCCGGCATCCCCAGGCCCAGGTCGCAAAGACCAAAGACGTGGTCGTGGTCGTCGGGATCAATCTCGGTCAGCAGCCAGGTCGCGCCCGCATCGGGCGTGAACAGCTTGACTACGGGCGCCGGATCGAAGTCCGGGTTCTCCAAGGATGCGCGGCCGTTGGCCAGCAGCAGCGCACGCTGCTCGTCGGTGATGAATGCGTAGTTCATGCTGAACTCCTGAAAGGATGCCGGGCGGAATTGCCCAGCCCCTGCGGGTCACGGCGCAGCGCAAGCCGTCAAGGGGCACGACGGCCGCAGGCCGCAAGCGCCCATGGCGCGCCGCCCTTTACGGCGCGAACGCCGTGGCACCATGGGGAGACAGCAAGCCGCCACACCCCACCATCCAGCTACACCCGGTCTTGGCAAGCGCAGCGCGCAGGCCCTGGTCAGCAAGTTGGGCCGGAGGTGTCAGCGATGAGAGCCCGCATGGGGCGAAACCCGCAGGGGTTCAATGCGCAGCACGACAGCGTGGCCGGCCATGCTCCAGTGGCCGGGATCGCCCTGCATCTGCGGTGAAACAGAAAAACGCCTTGGGTGACGATGCTGATCACCTTGATCAATTTGCAGGAAGGATGCGACTACGAAACGCGTGCGCGTTCACCGTAGTCGCAGGCTCACATCGTCTGCGGCGCGTTATTTGACCGAGGTCACGACGTAGCCGTCACCCTCTTTCTTGAACCCGACGTGGACTTTCGCGCCCACGGCGAGTTTGTCGTACAGGGCCTTGTCCTTGACGCCAAACGCCATGGTCATCGCGGGCCACCCCAGGCTCTTGACGGGGCCATGCGCAAGGGTGACCTTGCCCTGGACCGCGTCAAATTCCTTCACCACGGCATCGGCCTCATGGGCCGCGGACTTGGCGGTGCCTTTGGCGTCCATGCCTTTCATCATGTCCTGGCACTTCTTGGCATCCATGTCCTTCATGTCCATGCCCTTCATCCCCTTCATGTCCATGCACTCCTGCATGCCCTTACCCTCCATCTTCATGCTGCCCATGTCGCCGGATTGGGCGAAGGTGGCAGCAGAAAACGCCAAGGCGGCGATCAGCGTTGCGGTTGAGACGAGTTTCATGATGGATTTCCTTTTCTGAGCTTTAAAAATGGGGCCGGCCTTCTGGCAGGCCCCGGATGGAACGCGGCCACTGGGAATGGCCAGCGTTGGAGAGTCATGGGCTGGTGCTCACGACCCGGGGTTCGTGCATGCCTTGACCTGGGCCTCGTAACGCGCCTTGCGCATCCGGTTTTCTCCAGGCGTCGTTTGGGCACGCGGGCCGTGATCCAGCGGCAGCACCAGCGGGTCGGTCGGGCAGTTCACCCGCTGACCTGTGGTGCCGTCGACTCGGGTGGTACTGGCCGTTTGCGATGCTGCTGCCGCCTGTTTGGCTGCGCGTGCCTTCTCGATGGCCTGGAAGTCGGGGCCGGCCAGTGCAGGCAGAGAAGCGCCCAGCGCCAGGGCGGCGATGAGGGGGAGCAGTGATTTTTTCATGATGGTTTTCCAAGGTTGGTTGATCCAAAAAGTCCGAGAGGAGCCTCATCGGATCAATCCAGCCACCGGCAGAACGCTAGGCGTACAGGCCATCGCAGTCGACCGCCTCCCGCATCAAAGAACCAGGTCGGCGCCGGCGCCACCGTCGCAAGCGCGAGCCAGGCCACCGGAGCCTGCTCTCGCGCTTCGCCTTCGCCGGTGAATGCGTGAGCCGCTGGTGCCGGTGCGATGGCACAAGCCGGGCATACCTGGCAATCGTCGGCGCTGCTGGGCAACGGGCGCGAGGCCACCATTGCCGTCATCACCGGGCCGGCGTGCTGAATCTCCTGGGCGGAAACGGCAGCGCGTGTCGCTGTGCCCAGCAGCAGCGACAGGCAAAGCACCGCCGCACCCCATGCGCGGCCGCCACCGGAGCGTTCAAGTGGCCGCATGACGACGCCTCCAGAACATCCGCCGCGATGCCTTGCGCTCGCGCGGCCGCCGCATCAACAGGTAGGCCGCGGGAATGACGAACATCGACAGCAACGGGGCCGTGACCATCCCTCCCACCATCGGCGCGGCGATGCGCTGCATCACCTCGGAGCCGGTGCCCGTGCCCCACATGATCGGCAGCAGGCCGGCCAGGATGACGGCCACCGTCATCGCTTTGGGCCGCACGCGCAGCACGGCGCCCTCGCGAATGGCATTCAGCAGATCGGCCTCGCTGGTCGTGCCGCGGCCGACTCGCTCCTGCCAGGCGTTCTTGAGGTACAGCAGCATGATCACGCCGAATTCGGCGGACACGCCAGCCAGTGCGATGAAGCCCACCGCACCCGCGATCGACAGGTTGTAGCCCAGCAGGTACAGCAGCCAGATGCCGCCCACCAGCGCGAATGGGAGCGCAGCCATGATCAGAAGCGCTTCACCGAACGCGCCGAAGGTCAGGTACAGCAACACGAAGATGATGAGCAGCGTGAAGGGCACCACTACCTTGAGCTTGGCGGTGGCCCGCTCCAGGAACTCGAACTGTCCCGACCAGGAGATTGAGTAGCCCGGCGGCAGCTTTACCTGCTTGGCCACGGCCTGCTGCATGTCCTGCACCGCGGAGCGCAGGTCGCGGTCCCGGATGTCGACGTACACCCAGCCCGACAGGCGCGCGTTCTCGCTGCGCAGCATCGGCGGCCCGTCGGCAATGCGGATGTCGGCCACGTCGGACAGCACCAGGCGCTGGCCGCGCTCGGTCACGACGGGCAGGGAGCGCAGTTTTTCCAGCGAATCGCGCATCTCGCGCGGGTAGCGCAGGTTGATCGGGAAGCGCTGCAGGCCTTCCACCGTCTCGCCGATGTTCTCGCCGCCCACGGCGGACGAGACCACCGACTGCACGTCGGCGATGTTCAGGCCGTAGCGGGCCGCATCGTCGCGCCGGATGTTCACATCCACATAGCGCCCACCCGTGAGCCGCTCGGCCAAAGCGCTGCTGACGCCGGGCACGTCCTTGAGCGTGCGTTCGATCTCTGCGGTGATGCGATCGATGGTTGCTAGGTCGGTGCCCGCGACCTTAACCCCCACAGGGCTCTTGATGCCCGTGGCCAGCATGTCAATGCGGTTGCGGATCGGCGGCACCCAGATGTTGGACAGGCCCGGCACCTTGACGATGCGGTCAAGTTCCTCGACCAGCTTGTCGGTCGTCATGCCGGCGCGCCACTGGTCGCGCGGCTTGAACTGGATCGTCGTCTCGAACATCTCCAGCGGAGCGGGGTCGGTGGCGCTCTCCGCGCGGCCGGCCTTGCCGTAGACGCTCGCGACCTCCGGCACCGTCTTGATCAGGCGGTCGGTCTGCTGCAGCAGCTCTCCCGCCTTTCCTGCCGACAGTCCCGGCAGCGCCGAAGGCATGTACAGCAGGTCACCTTCGTCCAGCCGCGGCATGAACTCGCCGCCGATGTGCTGCAGCGGCCACAGGCTGGTGGCCAGCACCACGACCGCCACCACGAGCGTGAGCTTTGGGGCGCGCAGCACCCTGTCGAGCAGCGGCCGGTAGACCGCGATCAACAGGCGATTGAGTGGATTGTTTTTCTCATCGGGGATGCGGCCACGGATCAGGTAGCCCATGAGCACCGGAATCAAGGTCACCGACAGGCCGGCCGCAGCCGCCATGGCGTAGGTCTTGGTGAACGCCAGCGGCGAGAACAGGCGTCCCTCCTGCGCTTCCAGCGTGAACACAGGCACGAAGGACAGCGTGATGATCAGCAGCGAGAAAAACAACGCCGGCCCCACCTCCGCCGCCGAGTCACCGATGACCCGCCACCGGGCCGGCCCTTCGAGCACCTCGCCGGGGTGCTCATGGCTCCAGTGCTCCAGATGCTTGTGGGCGTTCTCGATCATCACCACCGCCGCGTCGACCATCGCACCGATGGCGATCGCGATACCCCCCAGCGACATGATGTTGGCGTTGACGCCCTGGTAGTGCATCACGATGAACGCCGCCAGGATGCCCAGGGGCAGAGAGATGATCGCGACCAGCGCCGAGCGCAGGTGGAACAGGAAGATGAAGCAGACCACCGCGACGACGATGAACTCCTCGATCAGCTTGTGCGTGAGGTTGTCGACCGCGCGTTCGATCAGCCCGGAGCGGTCGTACACCGGCACGATCTCCACGCCCCGCGGCAAGCTGGACGCCAGGCCCTTGAGCTTGTCCTTGACCGCGGCAATGGTCTGCAGCGCGTTCTTGCCTGAGCGCATGACGATCACGCCGCCGACGGCTTCGCCCTCGCCATTGAGTTCGCCGATACCGCGGCGCATCTCCGGACCGATCTGCACCCGGGCCACGTCGCCCAGGCGCACTGATACGCCGGCGGCTGTCGTCATCAGCGGCACCTTCCTAAAATCCTCAAGACTCCCCAGGTAGCCCGAGGCGCGCACCATGTATTCGGCCTCGCCGAGTTCGAGCACCGAGCCGCCGGTCTCCTGGTTCGCGCGCTGGATCGCCTCCACGACCTTGGTGTGCGGGATGCCGTAGGCCGCGAGCTTGTCCGGATCAAGCACGATCTGGTACTGGCGCACCATGCCGCCTACCGAGGCAACCTCGGCCACGTCGGGCACGGTCTTGAGCTCGTACTTGAGGAACCAGTCCTGCAGGGCGCGCAGTTGCGAGATGTCCATCTTGCCGCTGCGGTCGACCAGTGCGTACTCGTAGATCCAGCCCACGCCGGAAGCGTCCGGACCGAGCGAGGCCTTAGCCTGGGCCGGCAACCTCGACTGCACCTGGTTGAGGTATTCGAGGACGCGGGAGCGCGCCCAATATTGGTCGGTCCCGTCCTCGAACAGCACGTAGACGAAGGAGTCGCCAAAGAACGAGTAGCCGCGCACCGCCTTTGCGCCCGGCACCGAGAGCATCGTCGTCGTCAACGGGTACGTGACCTGGTTCTCGACGATGCGCGGCGCCTGGCCCGGATAGGTGGTGCGGATGATGACCTGCACGTCCGACAGGTCGGGCAGCGCGTCCAGCGGCGTTCGCTGTACCGCATAGATGCCCCAGGCGCTGAGTGCCAAGGTGGCCAGCAGCACGAGGAAGCGGTTGGCGATGGACCAGCGGATCAGCTTGGCGATCATGGCTTGCCTCCGGCCGCCATCGGCGTGACGTGCGTGAGCTGCGGCAGGTCGTCCGCGCCCATGAAGAACTCGAAGCGCACGCGATCACCGACCTGCACGTTGCGCGCCGCGCCGTCGGGCGGCAGTTTGAAGTCCATCGTCATCGGGCCCCACTTCATTGTGGGAATGGCGCCGTGCGACAGGGTCAACGCGTCCTTGCCGACGCTGACGACCTTGGCCTCACCGACATGCCGTGGCGCGCTGGCGGCCACCGGGGCCGAAGGCGAAGCTGGGGCAACCACGGCCGGCTCGCTGTTCAAGCGGGCCTCGACACCCTTGAGGCTGGCCTCCGAGTCGATCAGGAACTGCGAGGACACGACGACGCGCTGCCCCGCCGACAGGCCGCGCTTGATCTCGGTCTGGCCACTGTTCTCCAGGCCCGCCTCGACATCGACCGGACGGAAGCGCCCGTTGTCTTCGGCCACGATCACCACCGTGCGTTTGCCGGTCTGGATCACCGCCTCGGTGGGCACGAGCAGCGTCTTGTCGGGCCGCATGTCCACGAAGTTCATCGTGACGAACATCCCCGGTACCAGCCGGCTGCCAGGATTGGCGAGCTCCAGGCGAGCCTTCAGTGTGCGCGTGCTCGGATTCACCTCGGGCAGGATCGCCTGCACCTTGCCATCGAAGCTGCTGCCGGGCGCGGCCGGGCTACGGGCCTGCACCTTGGCGCCCGGGCGCAGCAGCGCGGCCTGGCTCTCGGGCACCTCGGCGTTGGCCCACACGGTGGACAAGCCGTTGATGCGGAACAGCGTCGCGCCCGGCATCACCGTCATGCCTTCACGCGCCAGCAATTCGACCACCACGCCGCCGATGGGCGCGCTCAGCGTGATGCGTGGCTGGGTCTTGCCGCTGCGCTCGACCAGCGCGATCTGGGCATCGTCCATGCCGACCTGGCGCATGCGCTGGCGCGCACCGTCGACCAGCCCACCCAGGTCCGTGCCTTTCATGCGCCGTACTGACAGGAACTCTTCCTGCGCAGCAACCCAGTCCGGGACATAGAGGCTGACCAGCGGTTGCCCCTTGGCGACCGGGTCCAGCGTGGCACGCACGTACAGGTGCTCGACGTACCCGGTGGCACGCGCTTGCACGATCGCCTGGTCACGCTCGTTGAAGGCGATGCTGCCCACCGCCGACACCTGCGGCGACAGCGTGCCTTCGGTCACTTCGGCGGTGCGAACGCCGAGGTTCTGCTGGATGCGCGAGCTGACAGTGACGTTTCCCTTATCTGCATCCCCGTCGGCATAGACCGGCGACATCATCATGTCCATGAAGGGTGACTTGCCCGGCTTGTCGAACTTGTTCGCCGGTACCATGGGATCGTTGTAGTACAGGATCTTCTTGCCATTGGCGGGATCGACGTCGCCGGCCTTGAGGCCGGCCGCGATATGCCGCCGCGTGGCGTCCTCGCCCGACTCATTGGCAGGCGCAGCAACAGCGGGAGTCGCCGCTTGCGGCGATGCCATGCCACTGGGATTCGAAGGCGTGGCCGGCATGTCGGCTCCGTGGCGCATGCCGAGGGTGTAGAGGCCGTAGCCGGCGGCGCCCAGCACGCCGGCGGCGACGAGGGCCATCACGAGGTTTTTGGTTTTCATGGGAGGTCTCTCGGTTGTGCTCAGGGGCGGGGTGCGGCCGTGTCGTGACCAGCCGGCACCAGGTAGTTCAGTTGTGCCCACAGGCGCGCCGCGCCCATTTCCAGGCGCAAGCGTTCGACGCGCGTGTCAATCTCGGCGCGGCGTGCCTCTAGCACCGCGGTCAAGGTGCCCGCGTTGCCGCGGTAGGCGGCGATCGAGGCGCGCGTGCGCTCGGTGGCCAGTGGCAGCAGCGAGCTGTCGTAGCGCGCCAGGCGCTCTCGGTCGCTGCGCCATTCCTGCAGCATCGCCAGTGCCTCGGCCACATGGGCGCGCGTGGCTTCCTCGCGCTCGGCGCGCTTTTGCTCGACACTGGCGAGCTTGGCGGCCAGCTCGCGGTCCTGGCGGTTTTTCTGGTCCCACTGCAGCGGGATCGAAACATTGAGCGAGACCATGTTCGAGTAGGCCGGGCCGCGCTGGCTGTACATCAGCTCGACGCTCACATCGGTCTTCTTGTTGGCTTGCGCGATGTCGGCTTCGGCCTGCGCGACCTCTTCCTGCTTTTGCATCACGGCGATTTCAGGGTGGTGGGCCAACTGGGCTTCCAAATCCTGCGGGCTCAGGCGAACCGTATCCAATGCCGGAACCGAGCCCAGGGGATCGCTTGCGACGGAGCCAATCCAGCGCGCCAGTTGCGTGCGGGCCGTGGCGACCTGGCGCTCGGCCTGCTCGATGCGGTCGTCGATCTGGGCGACCGCCGAACGGGCGGCGAACACATCGGCTTGCGTGCCGCGCCCGCCCCGGTAGGCGGCATCAGCGGCGTCGATCTGCAGGCGCGCTTCGTCGCGCTGGGTCACCAGCATGTCGCGCACACGCTCCTGGAAGAGACGGTCCAGCCAGGCCAAGGCGGTGTCGCGCTGCAGGTTGGCGAGCGCCAGGCTGCGCCCGGCCTCGGCGACTTCGGCCTCGCGCTCGTAGCGCCCGGCACGGGCCTTGAGTTTGTCTTCGCGTGTGAACTCCTGCATCACGCCGATGGAGCGCATGGTCATGAAGTCGCGCGTCGGGCTGAACCGATCCGCGCCGTTGACGGGCAGGTTGTTGATGCCGAGCTTGAGGGTGGGGTCTGGCCGCTGTCCGGCGGCGACCGCCATGTCCCGTGCGGCCGATGCCGTCGCATCCTGGGCCACGAGCGCGCGAGAACGGGTTTGTGCCAGGCGCAGCGCCTGATCCAGCGTCAGGCCGTCGGCGGCATGGGCTGCACCGGCGCCCATGGCGAATGCCGCAACGATGCCGGCAGCAAGCCTGCGCCATGGCACAGCGCCGCCCGGCGTGCGGAAAGAAAAAGAGTCGATGAACATGGGATCTCCAGTTGACGAATGCCATCAGGTCGAATGGAGCTTGGCGGGGGCGAGCGGAAACTCGCGGACACGCGCAAGCGCGACCGATCGGTCTGGTTCAGCCGGCTCAGGCCGGCCGCACCAGCGTCAGGAGATCAAATGCGAAAACAGCAGTGCAGGATGGCGTGCGGCGGAGACGCCGCGACGCGCCGGAATATCACGTCGGCCGAAGGCCAGCCATGCCCGAGAGGCTCGGGTTGCACCGGAAGGGTGTAGAGGGTCGTCAGCAGCGCCGCGGGTACGGTCGGGGCCGACGCATGGTCGGCGCTTTGCTGGCCGAAACGGCAGTGCTCTACGCACAAGTTGGCGGCGTTGTCGTCGATTTGGTCGCAGCTCGCCATGGCGGCCATGTCTGACGTTGCGACCATGTCGGGCGACACGGCCATCGCAGCACCGGCCTCATCACCGGGCATCGCCGCGGCCGACGCATTCAGGGCCATCGTCGGAAGCGACTGCGGCATGCCCGACAGTGCGGGGCAGGCGTAGGCAGCGATGGCCAACTGGCCGAAGACCAGCACACCGAGCATCAGCCGGCAGACGAATCGCCTGAACATGCGCGTCATCGTCATGCGGCCACCCCATCAGTGCGGTGATAGGCTTCAGCGCCCGGCCGCACGGATCTGCGTCGGCCGGCAACGCTTGCCTGCGCAACGAGGCTCGGATCGGCGATGGCCGGATCTAAGTCCTGCTCCCCGGTCAGCGCGGCGATGATCGAACAGGCCGAACCTTCTGGCGCTTTGGCGCAGCAATCGGCCAGATTTTCCAGCGCCGAGGCCATCGACTGCAGGTCGGCCACGCGCTCCCGGATCTCCGCGATGCGTTCGCGGGTGATTTCCCGCACGCGCAGCCGATCACGCTTGGTACTCAAGGACATCAGTTCGGCGATGTCCTCCAGCGAGTACCCCAATGCCTGAGCCCGCTTGATGAAGCGCAGACGACGGACATCGTCCTCCGAATACTGCCGGAAGCCGCCGTCCACGCGATCCGGCGCAGCCAGCAATCCACCGCGCTGGTAATAGCGCACCGCCTCCACGCCAACGCCTGCCGCGTCGGCGAGTTTGCGTATGGTGAATGCATGGGTCGGCATGGGGAAAAGAATGGCTCAGGCGATCGAACGACGAAAAGACTCTATGTCTGTTGTTTGGTACGTAGTTTAGGCGGTCTTGCCGGCGCATGTCAACACAGCCTTCGCCTGCTGCCAGTGCTTGCGCACAGGCGTCTTGCCCTGCGCCATCGATAGATCTGTTTGACTACGCTTCCCGCTGCGCTGCAGAGACCAGCTCGCCAAGGATGCCGCACTCTTTCGCTTGATGTCCTGCGGAGCAGCGGGCGCGCAGCGTCGTCAGTTGCCTTTCCAGTGCTTTCAAGCTGGTCAGGCGGGCACGCACCCTCGCAATCTGCTCGTCGACCAGCCGGTTGATGTCCGCGCAATCCTCATCCGGACGGGATGTGAAGTTCAGGAGCCGCCTGACATCGGCCAGAGGAATGTCCAAGGCCCGGCAGTGGCGGACAAAGGACAGTCCATCGATGTGTTCCGTCCCGTATACCCGGTATCCATTGGTCTGCCGAGCTGGCGGCGGCAACACCCCCGTCCTCTCGTAGAACCGGATCGTGTCGGTGTCCACGCCGGTGGCGTGGCTCAACTCGCCAATTTTCATCGCAGAACACTCACATGTTGTCAGGACATGCATCGTAGCCGCTTGACCTTGGAGCTACTCCAAGGTGTGAAATAGCCCTTGTAAATGAAAGCACAAGGGGAACGGCACCTGTCGCAACGCTGTCGGCGTCTGCGCTTTGGCTCTCCTGCGCGGAGACTGGCAAAGCTGGCCCGTCTCACCACCTGACTCTTGAAGAAGAACGGATCGATCCATGAAAGCAGACACCGAAACCTCCTGCACCACGGCGTGCTGTTCAGCGAGCGCCATGAGCGCAGCGGCGACCGTTGAGCCACTCGTGACCCACTTCGGGATAGCCAACATGGATTGCCCCAGCGAGGAGGCTCAGATTCGCAAGCGCTTGGCGCAGGTCGATGGCGTCCGGGATATGGCTTTCGACTTGACCCGTCGCCGCCTTGAGGTCACACACGAACCAGCTGGACAGAACGCCATCCTGCGCGCGCTGCACGACATCGGCATGCGGGCGGTCGTGGAACCCGCGCCGCAGCAGGTCATCTACTTCATCAAGGAGATGGACTGTCCCAGCGAAGAGCGCCAGTTGCGCTCGATGCTGGAGCCACTGGCGGGCGTGCAGGCGGTGGACTTCGATCTGAAGGCCCACACGCTGACGGTGACCCATTCGCTGACCGATACAGCCCCGATTGCCAGGACCATCGAAGGCCTGGGAATGAAGCCGGTGGAAAAGACGGCGGGCAGCATGCCAATCGCTGTCGAAGCCCTCATCCCCAGCACGGCGGCGTCGCAAACCCCGGCACCGGCGACAGGGAACGGTACACGCTTCCTTATTCCGAACATGGATTGCCCTACCGAAGAGGCAACGATCCGCAAGCGCCTTGGTGCGGTCGATGGCATCGAACGGCTGGATTTCGACCTGATGGGGCGACGGCTCGATGTCCAGCACCGTCTGCCCGACCCCGCGCCGATCCTCAAGGCCCTGAACGATGTAGGCATGAAGGCCAGCATTGAGCACGCTGACGACACCGGGCCGCAGGGCCAGGCCGTGTACCTGATCGAAAAAATGGACTGCCCGACCGAGGAGGGCCTGCTGCGCAAGGCGCTCGAAGGCATGCCTGGGGTGAAGGCCCTGGATTTCAACCTGATGGGCCGCACGCTGACCGTGAGCCACGAGCTTGTCGATCTGGCTCCGGTGACCAGCGCGATCGAGCGGCTCGGCATGGCTCCAGTGCTCCAAAGCGCCTCCGACCCGGCGCCATCCGCTCCCCGTGAGTTCGGCACCGGCATCTCGCGCGGGCAATGGATTCGGATGGCGGTCTCCGGCGTGCTGGCGCTCGGCGCGGAGGCCATGGTCTTCGCGGGTGCTCCCGAGGCCTCCTGGCCCATCATTCTTGCTTGCCTCGCGGCCATCGGCCTGGGTGGGGTCGAGACCCTCAAGAAGGGCTGGATCGCGCTGAAGACGCGTTCGCTGAACATGAACCTGTTGATGACGGTCGCCGTCATCGGCGCGGCGCTGATCGGCCAGTGGCCCGAGGCGGCGGTGGTCATCTGGCTCTTCGGCATCGCCGAGATGATCGAGGCCTTGAGCCTGGATCGGGCCCGCAATGCCATCCGCAAGCTGATGGACCTGGCGCCAGAGAACGCATTGGTGCGCCAGCCCGACGGTCAATGGCGCGAGGTCAAGGCGGATACCGTGCCACTCGGAAGTGTTGTGCGGGTGCGTCCGGGCGAACGCATCGCACTGGATGGCGAAGTCGTCGCGGGACAGTCGTCGGTGAACCAGGCGCCGATCACCGGCGAAAGCATGCCGGTGGAGAAGACCGCCGGTGCCACGGTCTTCGCCGGCACCATCAACGAGCGCGGCACGCTGGAGTTCCGCGTTACCTCGCGCAAGGGCGAAACCACCCTCGACCGCATTGCACGATCGGTCCAGGAAGCGCAGGGACAACGCGCGCCCACGCAACGCTTCGTGGACAAGTTCGCCGGCATCTATACACCCGCGGTGTTTGCGCTTGCCCTTGCCGTGGCGGTCATTCCTCCGCTCGCTTTCGGGCAGCCCTGGTTCGAATGGGTCTACAAGGCGCTGGTGATGCTGGTCATTGCCTGCCCCTGCGCATTGGTGATCTCCACGCCGGTTACCGTGGTCAGCGGCCTGGCAGCTGCCGCACGCCGAGGCATCCTGGTCAAGGGCGGTCTTTACCTCGAACAAGGGCGGCACCTGAAATCGGTGGCCCTGGACAAGACCGGGACCCTGACCCATGGGCGCCCCGCACTGACCGATGTCATATCGCTGCGCGGCCTGCCGAAGGAAGAAGTTCTGCGCATTGCAGCGAGCATCGATGCTCTGTCGGAGCATCCTGTGGCCACCGCCATCGTGGCGGGCTACAACCAACCGCATGCCCAGGTGGACAAGTTCGAGGCGATCCCTGGACGCGGCGTCAAAGGCAACGTCGATGGAGATGTCTATTACGTCGGCAACCACCGGCTGATCAAAGAGCTGGGACTTTCAACACTTGAGGTCGAGACTCAGCTCGATGCGTTGGAGTACCAGGCCAAGACCGTTGTGCTCCTCGCCACGGACCAGCAAGTACTCGCCCTGCTGGCCGTGGCCGACACAGTGCGCGACACCAGCCGGCAAGCGATCGCCGAACTCAAGTCGCTGGGAATCGAACCAGTCATGTTGACTGGCGATAACGCGAAAACCGCGCAAGCCGTGGCTGCCCAGGTCGGCATCACCAGCGCCAAGGGCGAGTTGCTGCCGCAGGACAAGCTGCAGGCAATCGAAGAACTGCTCTCACGCGGGCCAGTCGGCATGGTGGGCGACGGCGTCAACGACGCACCGGCATTGGCCAAGTCGAGCATAGGCTTCGCAATGGGCGCAGCTGGCACCGACACGGCAATCGAAACGGCCGACGTCGCATTGATGCAGGACAACCTGCGCAAGCTTCCAGAGTTCATCCGGCTGTCACAGCGCGTAGCCGGCATCCTGACGGCCAACATCGTCTTTGCGCTTGGAACAAAGGCGGTGTTCATGGCCTTGGCCTTTACTGGACATGCAAGTCTGTGGCTGGCGATTCTGGCCGACATGGGTGCCAGTCTGGCGGTCGTTTTCAATGGGATGCGCTTGCTGCGGTCGTCTGAGGACATCAAGCCACATGGCCATTGATAGGGCTGTCTTGCGGATGTACCTGTTGGCCGTGACGGTGCTTGCCGCCGACGTAGCGACCAAGGCGGCCATCGTCGCGTGGATTCCCTTGTATGGCTCCCATGAAATCACGCCATGGTTCAACATCGGGCATTGGCTGAATCCAGGCGCGGCCTTCAGCTTCTTGGCGCAGGCGGGTGGGTGGCAACGCGGCTTTTTTATTGTTATTGGCGTCGCTGCTTCTGCCTTTCTCACCTGGCTCATTGCCCGCGAGAAGACTGCAACACCTGAGGCCGTGGGCTATGCAGCAATTCTCGGCGGCGCGCTCGGCAATGTTCTTGATCGAGTGCGGCATGGGGCCGTGGTGGACTGGCTCGATTTTCATTGGGGCGATTGGCACTGGCCTGCGTTCAATGCAGCCGACGTTGGCATCACCCTGGGAGCGGGGCTTCTGCTGATCGCCGCGTTTCGCGGCCGCGGCCGAAACGGCGCAGATTCCCATTCGCCAGCACGATGATCCAGATTTTCATTGACACATGCGGAGCCGTGAGCACGGCTTCGGAGAAACCGATGTCCCACTCGGCGCTACCACTGCCGCCTGCAAATGCACGCTGAACTCGTTCTCAAGACGCTAATGATGGGCGTCGTCGAAGGCATCACGGAATTCTTGCCAGTCTCCTCGACGGGGCATTTGATCCTAGCGGGCAATGCGCTCTCATTCCTTGCGAAAGAGAAGCGCGACGTCTTTGAAGTGTTCATCCAGTTCGGCGCGATGCTCGCGGTCATCTGGGAATATAGGGCTCGTCTGGCAAGCGTTGTTGTCTCAGCGCATGCCGACCAAGGCTCCCGCCGGTTTTTAGTGAACCTTGCCATTGCATTTATGCCCGCGGCAGTGCTCGGACTGCTGATTGGATCTCATGTGCAGAGGCTGCTTTTCAGTCCGGGGCCGGTGGCCGTCGCACTCGTTGTCGGTGGCATCGCGATCCTGTGGGCTGAGCGACGCCCCGTGCAAGTGAAGGCTGAGCGTGCCGAACAGATCAGCCGAATCGACGCACTGAAGATTGGTTTCGTGCAGTGCCTTGCGCTCTGGCCGGGTACTTCGCGCTCAGGCGCGACGATTATCGGCGGGCTATGGTTCGGGGCTTCGCGGCAGGCTGCGACGGAGTTTTCGTTTTTCCTCGGCATTCCAATCTTGGGGGCCGCCTCGGTATACAACCTCTTCAAGCACTGGGGCGCATTGTCGAGCGACGACATCGGCGTTTTTGCAATGGGTTTCATTGCTTCTTTCGCATTTGCGCTGCTTGCGATACGCCTTCTGATGCGTTATTTGACCGGACATGGATTTGGAGTTTTTGCGTGGTATCGCATTGCACTGGGAACGCTAATCTTGGTAGCGGTCGCCACGTAACCTTTCACTGGCGATGACGACGACCCATGTGGACGCTGTTGAAGGCCTTCTGCACAACAGGCCGTGGCGCAGGGCCATACGTGCAGCGAAAGGTGCGCGGCGTAGTTAGCCCCATCATTTTTCGCCGGCAACAGGCAAATCTTCGTTTTAGAACCTTCGCTCGCACTGCATCGTGCAACGCCCAGTGGTCCGAGTCATTGATAAAATGAGAATCAATAACATTTATACATCATGAAAATGCTTTCTCTTTGCGCCAGGCGATTCCTGGCAATAGCCGCGTTGTTCGCACTCTGGTCGGCTTCTCCCGCCTGGGCTGCCGCCCCTGCCGCCAGCGACCAGGCCAAGCAGACCTGGCAATTGCTGGACTACCTCGCGGTTGACTACGGCGGCGCGGTGAGCAACGGCCAGATTCAAAGTGCCAGCGAGTACGAGGAGATGAAGGAGTTCGCGGCAACCGCCGCACAGCAGCTTGCCGCACTGCCGAGCACTGCGGCGCTGCCCGAGTTGCAGCGGCAGGCCAAAGCGCTCGGAGACCTCATCGCCGCAAAGGCGGACGCCAAGGCCGTGGCCGACAGCGCCCATTCGCTGGCCGCAGCGCTGGTCAAAGCCTATCCGTTTCCGCTCTCGCCGACCCAGCCGCCGGATCTCGCACGCGCCAAGGTGCTGTTTGAAGCCAACTGCGCGGCATGCCACGGGGCAACCGGTGCAGGCGACGGCCCGCTCGGCGCCAAGCTCGAACCGCCGCCGATCGCCTTCACCGATCGTGATCGTGCCCGTTCGCGCAGCGTGCTCGCGCTGTACCAGGTCATTTCTCAAGGCGTGACCAGCACGTCGATGCCCAGCTTCGCCACGCTCTCCGACGAGGATCGGTGGGCATTGGCATTTTTCGCCGGCACACTGTCGCATGACGATGCCATGCGCGCACGCGGCGAACAGTCCTGGGGGCGAGACGCCAGCGCCAAGGCTGTCTTTCCCGACCTGGCTGCTGCCGCCACCTTGACCGAAGCCGCCTTGTCCGAGCGGATGCCCCCGGACGCAGCCCGCGACCTCACCGCCTATGTTCGCCGCCACCCGGAAGTCACCGCTGCCGCGAGCGGCTCGGGCGGACTGGCCTTGGCCCGCACACGCCTTCAGGAGAGCCTTGCCGCGGCGCGCGCGGGCGACCGGGCCAGCGCAACGCGCCTGGGCCTGTCGGCCTACCTGGATGGATTTGAGCCTCTGGAGCCGGCATTGCGCGCACGCAACCAGACACTTCTCACGGAAGTCGAAAACGCCATGCTGGCCTATCGCGGCGCGCTCGCCGGCGGGAAACTGGAACAAGCCGATGCCACGGCGCAGAAGCTGGACTATCTCTTTGCCCAGGTGGACGCCGAACTCGGCGCGGACAAGGCAGACCCGCTGACCACGTTCATCGCCTCCCTCACCATCCTGCTGCGCGAAGGGGTTGAAGCGCTGTTGATCGTCGTGGGCATGCTGGCCTTCCTGAAGAAGGCAGAACGGCGCGATGTGCTGGGCTATGTGCATGGCGGCTGGATGGCCGCACTGGCTTGCGGTGGCCTGACCTGGGCGGTGGCCACCTACTTCGTGAGCATCAGCGGCGCAAGCCGTGAGGTGACCGAGGGGGTTTCATCCCTGTTTGCGGCCGTTGTGCTGCTGAGCGTCGGGCTCTGGATGCACCAGAAAAGCACGGCGGGCAAGTGGCAGGCCTACCTGAAGGAAAAACTCTCCGCAGCCATGACGCGGCGTTCGGCATGGGCATTGTTCGCCTTGTCGTTCATTGCGGTCTACCGCGAAGTTTTCGAGACGGTGCTTTTCTATTCGGCCCTGGCCGGCGACGGCAACAATGGAGCCCTGCTCGGTGGATTGGTGGGCGGAGTGGCCGTTCTGGCCGTCCTCGCATGGTTCATGCTGCGCACCAGCGCCCGCATGCCGATCGGCAAATTCTTCAGTCTCAGCTCGATCCTGGTAGCGGTGCTCGCGGTCGTGCTCGCCGGCAAGGGGGTTGCCGGCCTCCAGGAGGCCGGCCGGTTGAGCGCCAGCCCGATCCATTGGCCGCGCATCGAAGTGCTTGGCATCTATCCGTCAGCGGAAACCGCCATTGCGCAAGCCGTGGTGCTTGCCGTTGCTCTGGCAGGCTTTGCCATGAACGCCGTGAAGGCGCGAAATCCCCGGCCCGCGTGAAACAAGCCGGCGTCACTGCCGAGCGTGACTCCTGGAAAAAATCGCGCTCAGCAAGAGATGACGCTATCCGGCACAGCAGGACAGCTGCTTCACGTCCTTGCTGAAGGTCTGCGCCGCGAGCTTCAGGCCCTCGACCATCGTCAGGTAGGGGAATAGCTGATCGGCCAGCTCCTGCACGGTCATCCGGTTGCGGATCGCCAGCGCCGCCGTCTGGATCAGTTCGCCCGCTTCCGGCGCGACCGCCTGCACGCCGATCAGCCGTCCGGTGCCGGCCTCGGCAACCAGCTTGATGAAGCCGCGCGTGTCGAAGTTGGCCAGCGCCCTCGGCACGTTGTCGAGCGTGAGCGTGCGGCTGTCGGTCTCGACGCCGTCGTGGCGCGCTTGCGCCTCGCTGTAGCCCACCGTCGCCACCTGCGGATCGGTGAACACCACGGCCGGCATCGCCGTCAGGTCCAGCGTCGCGTCGCCGCCGGTCATGTTGATGGCGGCGCGCGTGCCGGCCGCCGCCGCGACGTAGACGAATTGCGGCTGGTCGGTGCAGTCGCCGGCCGCGTAGATGTGCGGCGCGCTGGTACGCATGGTGTGGCTGACGAGGATGGCCCCCTGGGGATTGACCTCGATGCCCGCCGCTTCGAGGTTCAGCGTGCGGGTGTTCGGCGCGCGCCCCGTGGCAATGAGCAGCTTGTCGGCGCGCAGCTCGCCGCGATCCGTCGTCAAGATGAACTCTTCCTCTGCATGGGCGACTCGACTGGCCTGGACATGCTCCAGCACCTCGATGCCCTCGGCACGGAACGCGGCCGTGACGGCTTCGGCGACGGCGGGGTCTTCGCGAAAGAGCAGTGTGCTGCGCGCGAGGATCGTGACCTGGCTGCCCAGCCGGGCAAAGGCTTGCGCCAATTCGACTGCCACCACCGACGAACCGATCACGGCCAGCCGCGAGGGAATGGCATCGCTCGCCAGCGCCTCGGTGGAGGTCCAGTAGGGAGTGCCCTTCAAGCCAGGAATCGGCGGGAGCGCGGGGCTCGCACCAGTGGCGATGAGACAGCGGTCGAAGGCCACCGTGCGCTCACCGCCTTCCGCCAGTTGCACGGTCAGGCAGTTTTCATTCATGAAACGGGCCTCGCCATGCAGCACGGTGATAGCCGGGGTGCTCTGCAGGATGCCTTCGTACTTGGCATGGCGCAGCGCATCGACGCGGCCTTGTTGCTGGGCCAGCAGCCGCTCGCGCAGAATGGACGGCGGCGTGGGCGGCAGGCCGGCATCGAACGGGCTTTCCCGGCGCAGATGCGCAATGTGCGCGGCGCGGATCATGATTTTGGACGGCACGCAGCCGACATTGACGCAGGTGCCGCCGATGGTGCTCCGCTCGATTAGCGTCACGCGCGCGCCTCGCTCGACCGCCTTGAGTGCCGCCGCCATCGCCGCGCCGCCACTGCCGATCACGGCCACATGCAGCGCCCGCTCGCCACCACCGTGACTCGGTTCGCTGCCCAGCCAGCCCAGCGCCTTGCCCAACAAGCCCGCAGCCTTGTTCGGCGTGTCGGACACCCGTGCGCGGTAACCGAGCGCGGCCATCGCCGCGACCAGCGGACCATGGTTCATGTCCGCATCCGCCTCGACCTCGGCCCGTCGCCGCGGATAGGACACCGAGGCCGAGCGCACCCCGGGCACCTTCTCCAGCGCCTCTCTGACGTGCTCGGCGCACGACGCGCAGGTCATGCCGTCGATGTGCAAGGCGATCGCTTCGGCCATGGCGGGCAACCTCACTGCTTGACGGTGGCGGGGTAGCCCGCGTTTGCGGTGGCCTTGGCCAAGGCCCCGGCGTTGGTCTTGGCATCGTCGAAGGTCACGACGGCTTCCCGCTTTTCATAGCTGACCTCGGTCTTCTGGACCCCGGCCACCTTGAACAGGGCCATCTTGACCGTGATCGGACACGACGCGCAGGTCATATCGGGCACCGACAGTGTGACGGTCTTGGTGGCGGCCCACGCCGGAGCGCCCAGGGTAACGGCCAGGGCAATAGCGGTGGCAAGTTTCTTCACGGTGGATTCCTCTCAATAGAACAACGGCAGGACGTACGGAAAAGCGAGGGCAATCAAGACCAGCGCGACCACGATCCAGAAAATGATCTTGTAGGCCGTCCGCACGCGGGGCACGGCGCAGACCTCATCCGGCTTGCAGGCGTGAACCGGCCGGAAGATGCTGCGCCAGGCGAAAAACAGCGCCATCAGGGCCGCGCCGATGAAAATCGGCCGGTAGGGTTCCAACACGGCCAGGTTGGCGATCCAGGCGCCCGAGAAACCGAGCAAGACCAAGATGAGGGGGCCGAGGCAACAGGCCGACGCAAGAATGGCGGCGAGGCCGCCAGCGGCCAGGGCGCCACGCCCGCTCTTGGGTTCCGACATATGGTTTTCCTTCCGGGACTTCGCTTGATGCTGTAAGGTTACTTCCGTAGTCAACTACGGAGTCAAGCGTCATGGAAAGCGCCTCGGACAATCTGACCATCGGCGCCTTTGCCAAGGCGGCCACAGTCAATGTGGAGACGATCCGGTTCTATCAGCTCAAGGGCTTGTTGCCCCAGCCGGAGCGGGCCTACGGCCGCATCCGCCGCTACGGGCCGGCAGATGTGGCGCGGGTGAAGTTCGTGAAGTCAGCCCAGCGCCTGGGGTTCAGCCTGGATGAAATCGGCCAGCTTCTGAAACTTGAGGACGGCACCCATTGCAATGAGGCGGCGGAGCTGGCCTCGCTGCGGCTGGCCGATGTGCGCGCCCGCCTGGTGGACCTCACACGGATTGAGGCGGCATTGTCGAAATTGGTGGGTGAATGCGACGCGCACCATGGCAATGTGTCCTGCCCGCTGATCGCGGCATTGCACTGCTGTTGAGCGGAGAAGTTCGGCCGTTCACCTCGCGGCGAAGGGGCGGACAGGCAAGCGCGGCGCGCGAACCAGATTTAAGGTATTGAGCCGGAGGCGCGATGGGATCAAGACCGGATGGCCACAATTCGGCGCGATAGTGCCCTTTTGCACATTAATTCAATAAATGTTGTATTATCGAAATATGAAAGAGACCCAAGCCGTTTCCGCCCTCGGCGCCCTGGCCCACACCCAGCGCCTGCGGGTTTTCCGCGCCCTGGTGGTCGCCGGCCCCGAAGGGCTGACACCCAGCGCCCTCGCCGACCAGCTCGACGTGGCCCGCAATTCCCTGTCCTTCCACCTGAAGGAGCTGGCCCATGCCGGCCTGGTCACCATCGAGCAGCAGGGCCGCAACCTGATCTACCGCGCCGACTTCACCCAGATGAACGGACTGCTCGGCTACCTGACCGAGCACTGCTGCCAAGGCAGCACATGCGAGGTCAGTGATTCCTCCTCTGCCTGTACTTCCTGCTGAAAGGATCTCCCCATGAAGCGCTTTCACGTTCACCTGCACGTCGATGACCTGAACCGCAGCATCGGCTTCTATTCCCAACTGTTCGCCGCGCAGCCCGCGCGTGTCGAGGGCGACTACGCCAAGTGGATGCTCGAAGACCCGCCGGTCAACTTCGCTATCTCCACACGGGGCAACAAACCAGGCATCGACCATCTGGGCATCCAGACCGACGATGCGGAGGAATTGGCCGTGCTGAAGGCACGCGCCGAGGCGGCCGACATGGCGCTGCTCGACGAAGGCACCACCACCTGCTGCTACGCGCGCAGCGAGAAGCACTGGATCACCGATCCGCAGGGCGTGGCCTGGGAACACTTTCATACGCTGGGCAGCATCCCGGTCTTCAACGAAGCGGCGCCTGCAACGGGTTCTGCCGCAGCCTGCTGCGCCCCGGCGCGCGGCAAGCCGGTGGGCGTTGCGGTGAAGCCGGCTTCGTCCTGCTGCTGATGTGAGACATCCATGACCACCAACAAGACCTACAACGCCCTGTTCATCTGCACGGGTAACTCGGCCCGCTCCATCCTGGCCGAAGGCATCCTCAATGAATTGGGCCAGGGGCGCTTTCGCGCCTACTCGGCGGGCAGCCACCCCAAGGGCGAAGTCCACCCGCTGGCGCTTGCCACGCTGGAACGGCTGCATATGCCGATCGTCGGCTACCGCAGCAAGAACTGGGACGAGTTCGCGGCGCCCGGTGCACCGGAGCTGGATTTCATCTTCACGGTGTGCGACAACGCCGCCGGCGAGGTCTGCCCCGTATGGCCTGGGCGCCCGATGTCAGCGCATTGGGGTGTGCCTGATCCTGCAGCCGTTGAAGGCACCGACGAGCAGAAGCGCAAGGCGTTCACGGATGCGGCGCTGACCTTGCGCCGGCGCATTGAGCTGTTCCTGTCGCTGCCATTGCAGCGGCTCGATGCCATGTCGCTGCAGCACGAGCTGCGCAGCATTGGTACGAAGTGAGGTCTGCGCGATGAGTGTTGGAACCCAAACGGCCGGCCGCGTGCCGGCCACCTCCACCATGAGCGTCTTCGAGCGCTACCTGAGCGTGTGGGTGCTGCTGTGCATCGTCGCCGGCATCGCGCTGGGCCAGTTCGCACCCAACGTATTTCAGGCCATTGGCCGCATGGAGATCGCCCAGGTTAATCTGCCGGTCGGTCTGCTGATCTGGATCATGATCGTGCCGATGCTGCTGAAGGTGGACTTCGGTGCGCTGGGCCAGGTCAAGCAGCACTGGCGCGGCATCGGCGTGACGCTGTTCGTCAACTGGGCGGTCAAACCGTTCTCGATGGCGCTGCTGGCCTGGATCTTCGTCCGCCAGGTCTTCGCTCAGTGGCTGCCGGCCGACCAGCTCGACAGCTACGTTGCCGGCCTCATCCTGCTGGCCGCCGCGCCCTGCACGGCGATGGTGTTCGTCTGGAGCCGGCTGACCGGGGGCGATCCGGTATTCACGCTGTCGCAGGTGGCGCTGAACGACACCATCATGGTGTTTGCCTTCGCGCCCATTGTCGGCCTGCTGCTGGGCCTGTCGTCCATCACGGTGCCGTGGGCCACGCTGCTGGTATCGGTCGGCCTGTACATCGTGATTCCGGTCATCCTGGCCCAGCTCTGGCGCCGTGCTCTGCTGAACAAGGGCCAAGCCGCCTTCGACCGGGCGCTGGAGCGCATCGGCCCGCTGTCGATCGCGGCGCTGCTGCTCACGCTGGTGCTGCTGTTCGCCTTCCAGGGCGAGGCCATCATCCGCCAGCCGCTGGTCATCGCCATGCTGGCGGTGCCGATCCTGATTCAGGTGTTCTTCAACTCCGGCCTGGCCTATTGGCTCAGCCGCAAGGCCGGCGAGCAGCACAGCATCGCTTGCCCCTCGGCGTTGATCGGCGCCTCCAACTTCTTCGAGCTGGCTGTAGCGGCCGCCATCAGCCTGTTCGGCTTCCAGTCCGGCGCGGCGCTGGCCACCGTGGTCGGCGTGCTGATCGAGGTGCCGGTGATGCTGCTGGTCGTTCGGATCGTCAACCAAAGCAAGGGCTGGTATGAGTGCGGCCCGAACCCTGCCCGCAGATAAGCAAGGCATTTCCCATGAGCAGTATCACGATATATCACAACCCCGTCTGCGGCACGTCGCGCAACGTGCTGGCCCTGATCCGCAACAGCGGCGAGGAACCCACGGTCATCGAATACCTGAAGACACCGCCCGACCGCGAAACCCTGCAACGCCTGATCACGGACATGGGCGTGCCGGTGCGCGCGGTATTGCGCGAGAAGGGCACGCCCTACGCGGAACTCGGCCTCGATGACCCGAAGTGGAGCGATGCGCAGTTGATCGACTGCATGCTCCAGCATCCCATTCTGATCAACCGCCCTATCGTGGTGACGCCGCTGGGCACGCGGCTGTGCCGGCCTTCGGAGGCCGTGCTGGACATCCTGCCGCAATCACAGCGCGGCGCGTTCAACAAGGAAGACGGCGAAGCGGTCGTGGACGCGGAAGGCCGCCGTGTCTGAATCCAGAATCGACCTACCCAATATCGACACCGCGCTATTCCAACTGCCCGATACCCAACGGCTGCTGACACCCGAGCGCGCCACGCACGCGCCGCGCTTCCTATTGCTCTATGGCTCGCTACGCGAGCGCTCGTTCAGTCGCTTGGCCGCTGAGGAAGCGGCTCGCATCCTGCGCGCGCTCGGCGGTGAGACGCGCATGTTCAATCCCTCGGGCCTGCCACTGGTGGACGATGCACCCGCCGACCATCCCAAGGTCAAGGAACTGCACGAGCTGGCCCAGTGGGCCGAAGGCATGGTGTGGAGTTCGCCCGAGCGCCATGGGGCCATGACGGGGTTGATGAAGACGCAGATCGACTGGATTCCGCTGTCGGCCGGCGCAGTGCGCCCGACGCAGGGCAAGACGCTGGCGGTGATGCAGGTCTCGGGCGGCTCGCAGTCCTTCAACGCCGTCAACCAGATGCGCGTGCTGGGCCGCTGGATGCGGATGCTGACCATCCCCAACCAGTCCTCGGTCGCCAAGGCGTACCAGGAGTTCGACGAGGCCGGGCGCATGAAGCCCTCGGCCTACTATGACCGCATCGCGGACGTGATGGAGGAGCTGATGAAGTTCACCCTGCTCACGCGCGATGCGGCGCCGTACCTCGTGGACCGCTACAGCGAGCGCAAGGAAAGTGCGGAAGCACTGAGCCGGCGCGTCCAGCAGACGGCTATCTGAACACTCCCCCTAAAAAACAAGCACTTCACTCACCAATCCGTCGTGACGCTAATCTGATGCGCCATCGCAGCGACAGAAACGGATCGGAGAACAGAATGGGAATTTCCAGCAGCAAGGTCTACAAGCAGGCCGATGAGGCCGCTGCGTTTGCGCATATCAGGGAGCTCGCAGAAAAGGAACCCGTCGATGACGAGACGGCTTCGGAATTGTGGCTTGAGGCAGAAGCCATCGTGGACACCTACATCGAGGCCGCTGAGTCGCGGTCCATAGAGGACTTGCCCTCCAGGCAGGAACTGGGCGAGTCCTGCTTTTGGCTGTTGTTCCAGACGAAAGTTTTGCGGGAGGACGAGCATTACCGGCTGATCGTCGAACTGCTGTCGCCACAGCTCGGGCTGTCCCTGTTCGATTTGCTGCCCCGCGTCCGAAAGCTCCGCGAAGCGGCCCTTGACGCACTGGAGGCCATGGTCAAGAAGCCATCAATGGATCGTCCGACAGCGCCGCAAGCGTGCGAGGACGACCTTTTCTGATGGGAAGCTGGTGGCACCTCCGAGCCGAAATTCTCGTATCAGCGATACGAGAATTCATCGGCTGCGGAAGATCGAGCGTCAGCACCGAACGTCCGCGCCATCTGGCGCAGCACAGTCGGCAGTTCGGCCTGGTCGCCGTCCTCCAGAACACCGTTGATGACTTCGAGCGCGAGCGCCGGGTCGCTGCGGTACAGCTCGGCCATCGCTTCGTCATGGGGTCTGCTTTTCATCAGCCCACCAGCGCTTCCAGTTCCTCGAACGCCAGGCGCGGCAAGCGCCGGCCTTCCTTGGCCACGTTGACCTGCAGGGCGGCCCGCGCCACGTCCAGCACCTCCCGCGCCAGGGCATAACCGCCCTTGGCCTGCATCCAGCCCAGCACATCCGCCAGATGCCAGATCGACGCGCTGCCCTCATGCACCGGCGCCGGGAAGCTACCCGGATGGGCCAGCATCAGCTTGCGCATATTCTGCCGCGACACGCCCACGATGTCGGCCACATCGGTCAGCCCAACCAGATCAGGCGCCACTTCGATCAGCCGGGCCGAGGGTGCGGCACGGCGCACATCGGCCAGCGCGCTGCGCACTGCCTCATCTGCATCCACCGCCTCGCGGGTAAATTCCAGCGCCAGCCGCCCCGGCTGCCCGATGCCGACCAGGGCATCGTCGCAGCCGGCTTCACCCAGGCGCTCGACCAGTGTCTGCGAATCGCGGTCGTCATCGGTGAGCTGGTATTTGAGGGTAAAGGTGTATTCCATCGCGCTATTCCTGGGTGCCATCGTCATCCGCCTCGCGCTGCTGGCGGTCCATGGTGCAGTTGTCCACGGCGCGCCGTAAGGCGCGGGCATGGTTGCCGGGGTTCTTCGGCGTGCTCCATACACTGGTAATGCAGAACTCGCCGCAACGGCATTCCTCATCGTTGTACGGGCAGTACATCCGCCCCCAGGCATGGCTACCGCCGACTTCGACACGCCAGCCTTGCCCTTCGGCGTGTCGCAGCGCATCCTCGACCTCTTTCTTCGGGTGAGAGGAACGGGCCATCAGCGACCTCCAGTATGGGGATGATGCGCAAGGTTGTCAAGTGACAACCTTGCTGCAAGGCTTGGTGACCCACGCTCGAATTGTCGCGACAGCGTCGCGACAATTCGGCGGGCCTGATTTCCGACACGAAAGGCTGGCAACGCCGCGCCTGCCGCAGCCGACGGCATCTTGCCGTTCATGCGGACGCCTGCTCGGTGCGTTGCGCCCCGGTGATCGTCTTGCGCCGGTTCGCCACCAGCTCGGCGGCCTGCCGCACCGGATCGTCCTCCGTGTGGACGTACCGCATGAACATCGCCACGGTCTTGTGCGCCGTCAGCGCCATGCCCACCTTCACCGGAATCCCCGAGTTGGCGATGTCAGTGGCCGAACGGTGGCGGATGCCATGCGTGCCCACGTGCGTAGCGCCCGCCGCCTTCAGGATGCGGCACCAGGCACCGTAATACTCGCCCTCGGTGAGATGCTTGGCCGGGTCGTTCGGCGACGGCAGCACGTAGGGGCAGCCGTCCCGGCGCGGCGCGGTGGACAGCAGCCGGTAGGCTTCCTCGCTCAAGGGCTTGGACATGCCACCTGTCTTGCTATCGGGCCAGACCACGCGGCGGTTGTCCAGATCCACCCATGCCCATTCCAGCGAGATGATCTCGGAGCGCCGCCCGGCAAACTCGAATTGCAGGCGGATCGCCAGCGGGATGACGTAGTTCTCCAGCCCTTCGGCCTCGATACCGTCAAGGTGCCGGAACAGCTTGCCCATGTCCTCGTCGCTGATGAGGTGGGTGGCCTTGCCGTCGGGGTACACCGGGACGTGGCGGCATGGGTTGGTGCCGTCCGGCCGATAACCCCAGACCTCGGCCAGGTTGAACATCTTGCGCATGACGCTGAAAGCGCGGTTCGCCTCGGCGGGCTTGTGCGCCATCTTCTTCATCGCCCCGGCCACGTCCGGGCGCTTCACGTCCTGAACCTTGATGCGGCCCAGGAAGGGGACGATGCAGCGGTCGATGACGCCCTGGTAGCCCCGGCGGGTGCTGGGCTTGTTGCGTTGCTTGGAGTGATCCTCCATGAACTTCACGCACAGTTCCGTGACCGTGGGCGCCTTGCGCGCCGCCGCCTTGTCGGCGGCCGGGTCGCCGCCCCGGCGTACCTGGGCCAGCCATTCCTGGGCCAGCGAGCGGGCCTGCTCGACGGTCAGTTCGCCATACAGGCCCAAAGCGGGTTTGCGGCGCTCGCCGGCGTTCGTGCGGTACTGGAGCATGAACACCTTGCGGCCCGCTGGTGTAATCTTGCACAGGAAGCCGGGCACCAGCGTGTCCCGCAGTTCGACGGCCTGCGCCTGGGGTTGTGCCGCATCCACTGCGGACTTGGTGAGCTTGATTTTTGCCACGATGACTCCTCGGAAAGACCCGGTTTCCAGGGGCCACATGGGAGCCACGAGGCAGGAAGCCGGATCAGGTTTCAGAAAGCACCGGCATATGATGAACGCGCCTAAGTTATTGATAAACCTGCTGTATCTGGCTTCGGCGTAGTCCAGCGAATTACGGTACTGAAGTCAGTGTGAAATGAAAAAACCGCCCCGAGGGGCGGTTTTTGTTGGCTCGGATCCGGAGGGATCAGAACTGATGGCGGACACCGATAGCGACCACGCGGGTGGTGGCATCGACGTTGGCACCGCCGCCCGAGAAGAACGGGGTTTCCAGCGACCCGAAGCCGGTCAGCAGAGGCAGCGGGCCACCACGAACACCACCACCTGGGGTAGCGCGGCCGGTTGCAGCAGTGTTGCCAGCCTCGTCCTTGGCATAGCCGGCGCGGATGTACAGCTTGGTACGCTTGGAGAAGTTGTAGTCACCAATCAGCATCAGCGAGGTGTCCTTGCCCTCGGTGAAATTAGCGAACTTGGACTGAGCGAACTGAGCACCAACAGCGAAGTTGCCGATCGGCTGCTTCACACCCAGGGCCCAAGTGTTGATCTTCGGGCCTTCGTTGTTGCCGGAATCGTTGGTGAACTTGCCTTGATGGAAGATACCCGACAGGATCGTGCCAGCACCAGGAATGGTGTACTTGCTGCCAATCGCGAAGGATTCGTACTTGTCCAGATCAGCCCAGGTGAGCGCACCACTGACCAACCGAGCATCACCGAACTTGTTGGAGTGGTACGAACCGTTGATCAGGAAGCCAGGATCGAACGCATAGTTCACGAACAGACCGAAGGTCTGGCCACGGTTGCCAGAGTTGGGGGTTTCATTGCCAGCGGTCTGACCACCAATGATCTGGCCGCTAGTTGAACCGGCTGCTTGACCACGCGAGCTGCTGACGGCGGCATCAACACCAGCGTTGGTCGCGTAAGACAGCGCAGCCGTCAGCCCACCGGTCTTCAGCCAGTAGCTGACCTGGTTGTCCTGACGAACCTGCAGGTTGTTCACGATCAGGCCGGAACCCTGGATGTCAGCGCCACCCAGTGCTTCCACCGTGGTGAACGCAAAGGTAAAGAACATCGGGGCATATTGGCGACCCAGACGGATTTCACCACCCGGCGTGGTCAGGCTGACGAAGGCTTGGCGGCCCCACATACGGCCGTCTTGGCCGCTTTGGGCGCCGGTGTCCACCTGGAACTGACCTTCGAGCACGAAGCCACCCTTGTAGCCGCCGCCGAGATCTTCAACACCACGAAAGCCAAGGGCGTTGACAGACGAAATGCTGGAGCTCAGGCGCGTGACAGTGCTCTTGTTCGAGAAGGCTGCCGACAGGGCAGGTACCGCACCCAGCGTCGTGCCGGATACGTTGCCTTGCCCCTTATTAACATTGTCCAGGCCGATGTCGATGTTGCCGTAAATGGTCAGGCTGGATTGTGCGAAAGCTGCGCTGGCGCCGAAGGTTGCCAGGGCCAGCAGTGCTGCCTTGGTCATTGCGGTTTTTTTCATGAGGGCTCCTGTGAACACCCCCCCGGGATGGGGGACCGGCAAATTGTTGCCCTGCCCCCTCAGATGCTCATTTCGGGTTTCCACCCAATGTCGCAACATCGCAACAATGCGGATGATTCAAACGGACACAGAAATAAGAAAAGGGGCCAGAGGGCCCCTTTTCAAACGAGAAACGAATGTTTCTTGTTTTGATCAGAACTGGTGACGAACACCAAAGGCGATACCGCGCGAGGTCCGATCACTTGTCACAGGCGCTGCGCTAGGGCTGGCGGGCGAACCGGCAACAGCCAAACGTGAACCATTGTCGTTGCTGACATTGGTTATCAGGCCATACAGCGCGGTTCGCTTGGACAGTGAATACACGCCCTTAACGGCAACGATGGTGGCATCATTGTTCTGTGTAAAGCCCACGTTAGAAACCTTCGAAACGCCTGCACTCAGGTTGAAGTTGGAGCCAAAGGGCACCCCCACGCGGACACCGATAACTTCACGCTTGTCGTAGGTAGCTGCTACGGAAGCAGCATCGCTGTCATCCGATTCGTAATAGCCCGTCAACTTGGCAAGACCGAAGTCGTAAGCAGCGAAAGCCAGCCAACCTTGAGCCTTGTTGCTGCCAGATGCGTTCTGCTTGGCGTTGATATAGCCCAAACCTGCACCGAAGGGACCTGCGAAGTACTGGACATTGAACCCATACGCCTGCCCCGTGTCGTCATTGGCAATTTCCTCACCGCTGGTGCGGGTCGAATACTGGGCCTGAATGGACAGGCCATTGACGAAGGTCGGCAAGATGTAGGTAATGCCGTTGTTAACGCGACGATAGGTTTCACCGGAGAAGGTGCCGGCAATCTTGAGGTCGTCGTAAGGCTGAGCACCCAGGATGCTGGTGTTGCCAGCCAACAGACCAATCGAAGATTCCTGACGGCCTAAGCGCAGTTCACCAAAGCCACCCTCGATGCCCACCCAAGCGGAACTTCCCCAAAAAGCGCTGCTGTCCGACGCTCCAGTATCCACTTTCACGCCAGCTTCAAGATTGAACTTGGCTTTCAGGCCACCACCCAGGTCCTCAAGACCGCGCACACCGAAGCGAGAAATCGCCAGGTTGTCGGACGAAACACGGGTAACCGAATCGTCACCCTTGAGGTTTTCCAGCGATGCGTCCAGCACGCCATACAACGAAACGGACGATTGAGCCAGGGCGGAAGTCGACACGGCAGCCAAAGCAGCCAGAGCCAGAACGGTCTTTTTCATTGAATTTCTCCAAAATCATTGCAAGTTCAGTGCACTTCGGGCCGCGAGCCCTCGATGTCTGACGCGAGTATCAGCAAGCCAACCGGGGGTGTCCAAAGAAGATTTATGACTATCCATAGTCCGGAAAAATCACAAACCTGTCCGTCGAACCATGATTGACATGCTGCTGACAGGGAGGGATTGCAACAGGTTTTTGCGAGCGGCTGTGTGACAACCCTGTCGCATACCCTGATCCTCTTGGATTGTTGTTGCGCCCTGACAACAAGCTCGGACCTGTGATAATCACTGTATGAGTATCCAGACCGATGACCTGTCGCCGCGCCGGTCAGCCCCCGTCCGCCCTGCCGCCGACAGCGAACGCGTGGTGGGTGGCGCAGTGGCGTCTCCCCAGGAAGATGCCCTGGAAAGGGCCCTGCGCCCCAAGGATCTGGACACTTATGTCGGTCAGGGCAAGGCGCGCGAGCAGTTGGAAATCTTCATCGGCGCGGCCAAGAAGCGGGCCGAGGCGCTGGATCACGTGCTCCTGTTTGGCCCGCCCGGGCTGGGCAAAACCACGCTGAGCCACATCATCGCCAATGAACTGGGCGTGAACCTGCGGCAGACCTCCGGCCCCGTGCTGGAAAAGCCCAAGGATCTGGCCGCCATCCTGACCAACCTGGAGCGCAACGATGTGCTCTTCATCGATGAGATCCACCGGCTCAGCCCCGTGGTCGAGGAGATCCTCTACCCCGCGCTGGAGGATTACCAGATCGACATCATGATCGGCGAGGGCCCGGCCGCCCGCTCGATCAAGCTGGACCTGCAGCCCTTCACGCTGGTAGGTGCCACCACCCGCGCCGGCATGCTGACCAACCCGCTGCGCGACCGCTTCGGCATCGTGGCACGGCTGGAGTTCTACACGGCCGAGGAACTCACGCGCATCGTCACCCGCTCGGCCGGGCTGCTGGGCGCCCCGATCGACGCCGATGGCGCCCTGGAAGTGGCCAAGCGTTCGCGTGGCACGCCTCGCATCGCCAACCGTTTGCTGCGCCGCGTTCGGGACTACGCCGAGGTAAAGGGCTCCGGCCGCATCACCCGGGAGATGGCCGACAAGGCCCTGGCCATGCTGGACGTCGATCCGCTGGGCTTCGACGTGATGGACCGCAAGCTGCTGGACGCCATCATCCACCGCTTCGACGGCGGCCCGGTGGGGTTGGACAACGTGGCCGCGGCCATCGGTGAAGAACGGGACACGATCGAGGACGTGATCGAGCCCTACCTGATCCAGCAAGGCTTCCTGCAGCGCACGCCGCGCGGACGCATCGCCACGGCCCAGGCGTTCCGCCATGTGGGGCTCACGCCTCCTGGCGACGATACTCAGGGTGGCCTGATCTGAAGCCTGAATCAGGCCTTGTCTATATAGATATGCAAAGAGGCCCCGAGGGGCCTCTTTTTCTGGCTGGCTGACGCGCTTGCCTGGGTCAACGTCGGCGCAGCACGTGGACGAACTCGTCCTGACTGCCGATCTGGCTGGCCTGCTGGTCGACCAGGTCGTTGCCCGTCTGGCGGGCGAAGGCCTGGAAATCACGCACGGAGCCCGGGTCGGTCGCGACCACGCGCAAGAGCTCACCGCTTTGCATGCCGGACAAGGCCTTCTTGGCCTTGAGGATGGGCAGCGGGCAGGTCAGGCCGCGGGTGTCGAGTTCCGTTTGAGCTTCCATGTGTGTGTCCCCAGGTTCTTGCGCAGGATTGTAGGCGGTGCGTTGGATGCTCAGGCGGGAAACACGCCGGTAGACAGATAACGATCACCGCGATCGCACACCACGAAGACGATGGTGGCGTTGCTCACGTTGCGGGCCAGTTGCAGGGCCGCCCAGCAGGCGCCCGCAGCGGAAATGCCGGCAAACAAGCCTTCTTCCCGCGCCAGACGGCGGGCCATGTCCTCGGCATCGGCCTGGCTGACGAGGATCAGCTCATCGACCGTGCTCGGATCGTAGATCTTGGGCAGGTAGGCCTCGGGCCACTTGCGGATACCCGGGATGCGCGAGCCTTCCGAGGGCTGGGCGCCGATGATGCGCACCGAGGGATTGCGCTCCTTCAGGTAGCGCGAGGTGCCGGTGATGGTGCCGGTGGTGCCCATGGCGCTGACGAAGTGCGTGACCTGCCCGCTGGTGTCCGTCCAGATCTCGGGACCGGTGGTCTCGTAATGGATGCGCGGGTTGTCGGCATTGGCGAACTGGTCGAGCACCACGCCCTTGCCTTCGCGCACCATCTGGTCAGCCAGGTCGCGGGCGTATTCCATGCCGCCGCTCTTGGGCGTGAGGATGAGCTCTGCACCAAAGGCCTTCATGGTCTGGGCGCGCTCGATGCTGAGGTCCTCCGGCATGATCAGCACCATGCGGTAGCCACGGATGGCGGCGGCCATGGCCAGGGCGATGCCGGTGTTGCCGGAGGTGGCTTCGATGAGGGTGTCACCGGGCTTGATGTCGCCACGCTCTTCGGCGCGCCGGATCATGCTGGCGGCCGGGCGGTCCTTGACGGAGCCGGCGGGGTTGTTGCCTTCCAGCTTGGCCAGGATCACGTTGCCGCGGTCGGCGTTGTCCTGCCCGGGCAGGCGCTGCAGGCGCACCAGGGGCGTCTTGCCGATGACGTCTTCGAGCGTTGGGTAATTCATCATCCCGCTATTGTGTCAGGCGTTGGATGCCTGAGCAGGGTTGCGGCCACCCGGCGGGCGGCGGCGTTCAGGGGGCGGGGGTGGTGGCGTTGTCCGCCATGGCGGAGGCGCTGGCCACGGCGGGCGGCGCCCGTGACAGCGCAGTCAGCGCTGGTGCCCCGGGCCGGACTCGAACCGGCACTCCTTGCGGAACCGGATTTTGAATCCGGCGCGTCTACCAATTTCACCACCAGGGCACTGGTCGGGAAGACCGAAATGTTAGCACAGGGGCCCGCCATGCCCTGGCTGCAGACACGGTTCAGTTCAAGCAGAACGACACGGAGGCCGGACGGTCCGGCAGGCTCAGCTGGCTGGTCTGCGGCGGCGCGGTCGCAATGACCTGCCCGGCCCGGATCACGGCCAGGCGCGTGGACCGCAGGCGCAAGGCATCGACCGGGTCGCGCGCCTGCAGCAACACCAGGTCGGCCTTGCAGCCCACGGCCACCCCATACCCTTCGAGCCCCAGGATGCGGGCCGGCGTGGTGGTAACAGCCTCGAAGCACTGGCGCATGGCCTGCTGGCCCGTCATCTGCGCCACGTGCAGGCCCATGTGGGCCACCTCCAGCATGTCGCCGCTGCCCAGGCCGTACCAGGGATCCATCACGCAGTCGTGCCCGAAGGCCACGTCGATGCCCTGGGCCAGCATCTCCGGCACGCGGGTCATGCCGCGGCGCCTGGGATAGGTGTCGTGCCGGCCCTGCAGGGTGATGTTGATCAGCGGGTTGGCGATGGCGGCCACGCCGGCTTCCTTGATCAGGGGCAGCAGCTTGCTGACGTAGTAGTTGTCCATGCTGTGCATGGACGTGAGGTGCGAGCCAGCCACCCTGCCCTGCAGACCCAGGTGCTGGGCGTGAAAGGCGAGCGTCTCGATGTGGCGTGACATCGGATCGTCGGTCTCGTCGCAGTGCATGTCGACGCGCAGGCCGCGTTCGGCCGCCAGTTCGCACAGCAGGCGCACGGACTCGGCGCCATCGGCCATGGTGCGCTCGAAGTGCGGGATGCCGCCGACCACATCCACGCCCATGTCGAGCGCGCGACGCAGGTTGTCCAGCGCGCCGGGGGCACGCAGCACGCCGTCCTGCGGAAAGGCCACCAGTTGCAGATCGATGTAGGGCTTGACCTTCTGCTTGACGTGCAGCAGCGCCTCGACGGCCAGCAGGCGCGGGTCGCACACATCGACGTGCGAGCGGATGGCCAGCAGGCCGCGCGCCACGGCCCAGTCGCAATAGGCCAGGGCCCTCTCGACCAGGGCCTCCTGCGTGAGCAGGGGCTTGAGCTCGCCCCACAACGCGATGCCTTCGAGCAGGGTGCCAGACTGGTTGACGCGCGGCTGGCCGTAGCTCAGCGTCGAATCCATGTGGAAGTGCGCATCGACGAAAGGCGCGGTGACCAGTTGCCCTGCGGCGTCGATGTCCTGCGCAGCGCTGCCCTGAAGACGCGGCTCGATGGCAGCGATGCGGCCTTGCGCGATGGCGATGTCCTGGTCCTGACGCCCGTCGGGCAAGGTGCAATGGCGAAGGATCAGTTCAAACACGAAAAAGGCTCCTGGCAAGGGGTGCCAGGAGCCTAGCAGGGATCAGGCCAGAGGGGCTTGATCAGCCGGTGATCAGAAGGTTTCCCAATCATCGTCGGCACCCGCCTTGGCGCGGGCCGGCGGCGGCGAAGGCAACTGGGGTGAGGCTTGCGGCGCGGCCGGTTTGGCGGCTGCCGTCACGGCCGGGCGGGCCGGCGTGGCAGTCACCTTGGGCGCGGAACTGACGGGCCGAGGCTCAAGGCGCACAGAGGCAGCCGTCTTGGCCTGCTTGATGGCCTGATGGGTATGTGCCGCAGCCTGTTCGTGCACATGGCGCGTCTTGAACACGCCCACAGCTTCGGTCAGGCGTTGGGCCTGCTGGCGCAGGCTCTCAGCGGCGGCCATGCTCTCTTCCACCAGCGCGGCGTTCTGCTGCGTCATCTGGTCAAGCTGCGTCACGGCCTGGTTGATCTGCCCGATGCCCTGGCTCTGCTCGGTGCTGGCATGGGCGATCTCGCCGACCAGATCCGTCACCTTGCGCACCTGCATGACCACGTCGTTCATCGTGACGCCGGCGGTGCCGACCAGATCGCTGCCGGAGTTGACCTTCTCGACGCTGTCGTTGATCAGGGTCTTGATCTCCTTGGCAGCCTCGGCACTGCGCTGGGCCAGCGAACGCACCTCACCGGCCACCACGGCAAAACCGCGGCCCTGCTCCCCGGCTCGGGCCGCCTCGACGGCCGCGTTCAACGCCAGGATGTTGGTCTGGAAGGCAATGCCATCGATCACGCCGATGATGTCGGCGATCTTCTGGCTGGACGACTGGATGCCGTTCATGGTCTGCACGACCTGGTTGACAACCTCGCCACCGCGTGCCGCCACGCTGGAGGCGGCGCTGGCCAGTTGGTTGGCCTGCTGGGCGTTGTCGGCGTTGGTACGCACGGTGCCGGCCATTTCCTCGACGGACGCGGCAGTCTCTTCCAGGCTGGAGGCCTGCTCCTCGGTGCGGCCGCTCAGATCGGTGTTGCCCTGGGCGATCTGCGTGGAAGCCGTGGCCACCGAATCAGCGCCCATGCGCACCTGCTGCACCATGGTCGACAGGCTGTCGATCATCTGCGCCAGCGCCTGCTGCATCTCGCCGATCTCGTCCTTGCGGTCCTGGCGAACGGACTGGGTCAGGTCACCGCCGGCCACGGCCTTGAGCACGCCCACCGTGTCCTGCACCGGCGCCGCGATGATGCGGCTGACATAGAGCGCCACGGCCATGCCCAGGCCCACGATGATCAGCACCGACGCCAGGATGGCCCAGCGGGCGTTCTCGTAGGTGGCCTGGGCGCTGTCACGCGAGGCGTCGCCGCCCTTCACATTGAGCTTGACGATGCTGTCAAGCGCTGTACTGGCCTGCACGAAACGGTCCTGCGCCTCGCGGCTGGCCAGGTTGCGGGCCTCCTCGTTGAGATTCTGCTTGGACAGGTCGATCACCTTGTTGTGTTCGACCAAGAAGGCATCCCACTGCTGCCTGAAGGTATCCCACAGGGCCTTCTCTTCTGGGCTGCTGATCAGCTTGGCGTACTGGGCCTTGCGCTCGTCGATCGCCTTGAGCGAATCGGCCATGGCGCCTTCGTAGCGCTGCATGAAGGCCTGGTCCGTGGACAGCACGTGCTGCAGTTCGGACACCCGGAACTGGCCCATGCGGGCGCTGATGTCGGACACAGCCCGGGCGCTGGGCATCCAGTTGTCGGCGATGTCGTGCGTCGCCGTGTTCAGGCCGGTCAGGCGGCGCTCGGCCAGCAGGCCCATGATGGCCGCCAAGGCCATGACGATGGCGAAGGACAGGATCAGCTTGGGCTTGAGCCGAAGGTTGGCGAACCATTGCATTGTTGTTCTCCTGGGAAGATGAGGCAGGCGAGTGCACAGCATGCCGCCGACAAAGGAGTGTGCAAGGTTCCGCTTGGCGCAAAAACGAGGTGAACAGCGGAATCTGCCCGCAATTTTCAGATTTTTCAGATGCCTTGCGGGCAGGCCCGCTCAGCGCGTTCCGTACAGGCGATCGCCAGCATCCCCCAGACCCGGCACGATGTAGCCATGGTCGTTGAGGTGGCTGTCGAGCGCGGCCGTGAAGATGGGCACGTCGGGGTGCGATTCGGACAGATGGCGCACGCCTTCGGGCGAGCACAACAGCGAAATCAGCGTGATCTGGGTGCAGCCGGCGGCCTTCAGGCGTGCGATGCCGGCAGCCGCCGAGTGGCCTGTGGCCAGCATGGGGTCGACCACCAGCACCTGGCGGTCGGCGATGTCGGAGGGCACCTTGAAGTAGTACTCCACCGGCTCCAGCGTGGCCGGATCACGGTACAGACCGATGTGGCCCACGCGGGCCAGCGGCAGGATGTCCAGAATGCCCTCGAGCATGCCGTTGCCGGCACGCAGGATGGACACCAGGCAAAGCTTCTTGCCGCTGATGACGGCCGATTCCATCTCGGTCAGCGGTGTCTTGATGGTGATGCGCTCGGTGGGCAGGGCACGGGTGGCCTCGTAGGCGAGCAACTGGCTGACCTCACGCAGCAGCTGGCGAAAGCTGTCGGTGTTCGTCTCCTCCGCGCGGATCCAGGTCAGCTTGTGCTGGATCAGCGGATGGGTCACGACGGTCAGGTTGGGAAATTCAAGCGGCATCAGCGGGTACTCCGGGAATCAACAATCAAAAAACAATCGGGCAGCATCAAGCGAGGACCGTACCAAGGCGCGCCACGGGCTTTGATGACACCATGGGGCGGGGGCAGCGTCAAGGGCTCTATGATGATGTCCATTGTCACGACCTTCCCTTGCCGAGAAGATGCCACCGCTGCCACCGATCACCCAGGCCATCATCCTGCTCAACGTCGCGCTGTACTGCATTGACTTTTCCATGGGCGGAGCTCTGGCGCAATGGATGGCCCTGTGGCCGCTGGGCAGCCAGTTCTTCCTGCCTTGGCAGATCGTGACCTACGCCTTCATGCACGGCTCGGCCACCCACCTGCTGCTCAACATGCTAGGCCTGTGGATGTTCAGTGGAGAGTTGGAACGGCTGTGGGGGCCGCGACGCTATCTGCAGTTCTACGCCGCAGGCGTGCTCGCGGGCGCCGCCTTCCAACTGATCATGTCGATGGTGTTTGGCTGGGGCAATCCCATGGTCGGTGCGTCGGGCGCATTGGTCGGCTTCCTGCTGGCCTACGGCATGACATTCCCGGACAGAACCATCGTACTGCTGATTCCTCCGATGCCGATCAAGGCCAAGTATCTGGTGCTGGTGTTTGGCGCATTCGAACTGTTCACCGGCGTCACCGGAACCGTATCAGGCGTCGCGCATTTTGCCCACCTGGGTGGCTTGGTGGGCGGCTGGCTGATGCTGCGCTACTGGGCGGGCAAGCCGCCCTTCCCGCCGCGCACGCGCGGCTCACGTGGACGTTTTTGAGCCAGGGGCGTTGGCAGGCCGCACCGACGACAGGGCAATGCCTGCGCCGATCAGCACCAGCGCACAAGGGTGATACCACTGCGGCGCGGTGCCCAACAGGGCCCAGGCCCACACCGCGGCAAACACCGGCGTGAGGTTGCTGAAGAAGGCCGCCACCGTGGGCCCGGCCGCACGCACGCCCTGCCCCCAGCCCCAGTAGGCCAGGATCGATGGCCCGATGGCGATGAAGAGCAGGCCTGCTGCGACGAAGCCCCACGCCTGCGCATCCGCCGGCCAGGCATGGTCGGTGCCAACGATGGCTGATTCGACCCCGGAGCAGGCCATGGCCCACAGCGCACCGAACAGCACCTGCAGCCACAGAAACTCCACCCAGTTCCAATCCGGTTCACCCTCCATGGCGGCGGGCTTGCGCACCAGCAGCCAGCTGTAGATCGACCATGACAGGGCTGCCAGCAAAATCAGCAGATCGCCCGGCACCAGGCGCACCTCTCGCAGCATCACCCAACTGCCCTGCGACATCACCAGCACCACGCCCGCGCAGGACAGCACCGCGCCACCCACCTGGCGGCCCGTGACACGCTGCCCGAAGCCGATCACCCCCACCAGCATCATCCACACCGGCATGCTGGCGCCGATCAGCGTGACATTGAGCGGCGAGGAGGTCTGCAGCGCCAGGTACTGCAGCGCGTTGTAGTTGCCCACGCCCAGCGCACCAATGATGGCCAGGTACCACGCGCGGCGGCTCAAGGCCTCGCGCTGGCGCAGCACGTGCCAGGCCCAAGGCGCCAGCAGCACGGCCACGAGCATCCAGCGCAGCGCGTTGGTGAGCACTGGCGGCATGTGGCCCACCATCAGGCGGCCGACCACGGCGTTGCCCGCCCACATCAGCGGCGGCAGGGTCAGGAAGAACAGGGTGCGGGCGTCGAGGTGCTTCAAGGCGGGGCCGAACCAGTCGGGAAAGCCGCCATTAAAGCAGAGCGAAAACCGGACAGCCCGCCCGCGGGTTTCAGGACGGGCGTGTGGATCGAGACCTGTATCCGCTCAGGACGATGCCACAGGCGATGCGGGCTGCGGCGCCTCGCCCTTGCGGCGATGGAAGAGCCGGTCCAGCCCCAGGTAGACCACCGGCGTGGAGTACAGCGTGAGCACCTGGCTGACCAGCAGCCCGCCCACCACAGCGAAGCCCAGCGGCTGGCGCAGCTCGGCACCGGTGCCGAAGCCCAGCATCAGCGGGATGGCGGCCAGCAGCGCCGCGATCGTCGTCATCATGATTGGGCGGAAACGCGCCAGGCAGGCTTCGCGGATGGCGTCGTGCGGGCTCATGCCCTGATCGCGCTGGGCCTGGATGGCGAAGTCCACCAGCAGGATGCCGTTCTTCTTGACGATGCCGATCAGCAGCACCACCCCGATCAGCGCCATCACCGAGAAATCGAAACCGCCCAGCCACAGCAGCGCCACCGCGCCCACCCCCGCCGACGGCAGGGTCGACAGGATGGTCAGCGGGTGCACGAAGCTCTCGTACAGCATGCCCAGGATGATGTAGACCGCCAGCACCGCCGCCAGAATCAAGAGCGGCTGCGAGGCCAGTGACTGCTGGAAGGCCTGGGCCGCGCCCTGGAAACGCCCGGCCAGGTTCTCGGGCATCTGGATGTCGGCGCGGGCCTGGTCCAGCAGCTTGACGGCATCGCCCAGCGCCACACCGGGCGCCAGGTTGAACGACAGGTTCACCGCCGGCGACATGCCGTAGTGGTTGATGGCCAGGGGGCCGGTCTGCGGCGCCTCCAGGCGGGCCACGGCGGACAGCGGCACCATCTGCTGCGTCTTGGTCGAACGCAGGTAGAGCCAGTCCAGGCTGTCGGTGCGGCCGCGCAGGGCGGGGTCGATCTCCAGCACCACCTGGTACTGGTTGACCTCGGTCTGCATCCGGCTGATCTGGCGCTGGCCGTAGGCGTTGTAGAGCAGCTGGTTGATGTCCTCCACACTCAGGCCGTAGCGTGCGGCGGCCGTGCGATCAATGGTGAGGCGGGCCACGCCCGCGCCCATCTGCAGGTCGTTGGAGACATCGCGGAACTGCGCCTGCGACGACAGGCGCGCGGTGAGCTTGTCGGCCCACTCGGCCAGCTCGGTGCTGTCGCTGCCCTGCAGCGCGTACTGGTACTGCGTGCGCGAGGGGCCGGTGCCCAGGTTGATGTCCTGGGCCGAACGCAGGTAGAGCATCACACCGGGGACCTGGGCCAGCTGCGGGCGCAGGCGGTCGATGAAGCCCTCGGCGGACACGTCGCGGTCACCGCGGTCCTTCAGCACGATCCAGAAGCGGCCGCTGGACATGTTCTGGCTGCCGCCGGTGGGCCCCACCGAATGCGCATAGCTCTGCACGGCCGGGTCCTTGGCCACGATGGCTTCCAGCGCCTTGTGCTTGGCCGCCATCTGCTCGTAGGAGGCGTCCTGCGGGCCCTGGGATGTGCCCAGCACGAAGGCCGTGTCCTGCAGCGGGAAGAAGCCCTTGGGCACGAACACATACCCGGCCACGGCCACACCCAGCGTCACGAAGAACACCAGCAGCATGCGGCCCTGGTGCTTCAGGGCCCAGTCCAGGCTGCGGCCGTAGCCATCGATCAGGCGCTGCACCATGCCGCCCTCCTGGTGCTTGGGCGCGGATTTCATGAAGCGCGAGGCCATCATGGGCGCCAGCGTGAGCGAGGCCACCACCGAGATCAGGATGGCCACCGTGACGGTGACGGCGAACTCGCGGAACAGGCGGCCCACCACGCCATCCATGAACAGCAGCGGGATGAAGGCCGCGATCAGCGACAGGCTGATGGACACGACCGTGAAGCCGATCTCGGCCGAGCCCCTGAGCGCGGCCACGCGCATGGACTCACCGTGCTCCAGATGCCGGTGGATGTTCTCCACCACCACGATGGCGTCGTCGACCACGAAGCCCACCGCGATGATCAAGGCCACCAGGGTGAGGTTGTTGAGGCTGAAGCCCAGCACGTCCATGGCCGCGATGGTGGCGATCATGGCCACGCCCAGCACGGCTGTGACGATCACCGTGGCCGACACCTGACGCAGGAAGAAGCCCATCACGACGACCACCAGCGCCACCGTCAGGCCCAGCGTGATCTCGACCTCGTGCAGCGATGAGCGGATGGTGCGCGTGCGGTCGTTGAGCACACTGACCTCCACACTGGCCGGCAGGCGCTCGGTCAGGCGGGGCATGGCGGCCATGACGCGGTCCACCGTGGCGACGATGTTGGCATCAGGCTGGCGGCGGATGATGATGTTCAGGCCCTCGCGCCCGTTCTGCCAGGCCGTGACGTAATCGTTCTCGGCCCCTTCGGTGATGCGGGCGACATCGCCCACGCGCACGGGCACGCCACCGACGTCGGTGATCACCAGTTCGGCGTACTCGCTGGGCTTGAAGAGCTGGTCGTTGGTGGCCAGCGTGGCGTTACGGTCCGGCCCGACCAGCGCCCCCTTGGGCTGGTTGACGCTGGCGCGCTGCACGGCGGCGCGGATGTCGGCCAGGGTCAGGCCATGCGCGGCCAGCTTGGCCGGCGAGGCCTGGATGCGGATGGCGGGCCGGCGCTGGCCGGTGATATCCACCTCCGAGACGCCATCGACCTGGCTGATCTGGCGCGACAGCACGGTTTCGGCCAGGTCGCTCAGCTCGGTGATGGGCATGGTGTCCGACTGCATCGACAGCACCATGATCGGGCCGTCGGCCGGATTGACCTTGCGCCAGGTGGGCAGCGAGGGCATGTCCGAGGGCAGCCGCCCCGAGACGGCATTGATGGCGGCCTGCACCTCCTGCGCGGCGGTGTTGATCTCCTTGTCGAGCGTGAACTGCAGCGTGATGCTGGTGGAGCCCAGGGCGCTGGCCGAGGTCATCTCGGTGATGCCGGCGATGCTGCTGAGCTCGACCTCCAGCGGCGTGGCCACGGCGGCGGCCATGGTGTCCGGGCTGGCGCCGGGCAGGCGTGCGGAGATGCGGATGGTGGGAAACTCGGCCTGCGGCAGGGGCGCCACCGGCAGGCGCGGGAAGGCCAGCAGGCCCAGCAGCACCAGCGCCAGCGTGAGCAGCGTGGTCGCCACCGGGTGGGCGATGAACCAGGCGGACAGGTTGCGGCGCGAGGATTCGGCCGGCGCGCTCGCGGGAACGGGGGGCGGCATGCTCATGGCTCAGCCCCCGCTGGCCGGCAGCACCTTCACGGCGGCCTTGGGCTTGAGGCGGGACTGGCCGTCCACGACGACGGCGTCGCCCGCCTGCAGGCCCGAAGCGATCACGGCACGCTGGTCATCCTGCCAGCGCACGGTCACGGGCACCATCTCGGCAGCGTTGTCACGCACGCGCCAGACATGGATCGCGTTCTTCTGCCCGCGCTGCAGCGCCTGCGTGGGCACGACCAGCGCCTGGTCCATGGCGCCAGTGCGCAGGGTCACGGCCACGAACTGGCCGGGCCAGAGCGCTTCCTTGGCGTTGGGCACCTCGGCTTTGAGCTTGAGCGAACCGCTGGCCGGGTCGACGCGGTTGTCCACCGTGGCCAGGCGGCCTTCGGCCAGGGGCGTGCCCTGCTCCTGATCGGCCACCTGCACCAGGGCCGGGCCCTGCTGCTTCAGGGCCTGCCGCACCTCACTCAAGCGCCCCTGGGGCACCGAGAACAGCACCGCCACCGGCTGGGTCTGCACCACTGTGACCAGGCCATTGGTGTCACTGGGTCGCACCAGGTTGCCGACATCGACCTGGCGCAGGCCGGCACGGCCAGCCACGGGCGAGGTGATCGTGGCATAGGACAGCTGCACCCTGGCCGCCTCCAGCGAGGCCTGCTGCGACTGGACCTGGGCCTGCAGCTGGGCCACCAGGGCCACCTGCTGGTCGCGCTGCTGCACGGGCACGGCCGCCTGCGAGGCCAGGCCTTCGTAGCGCTTCAGGTCAAGCTGGGCGATCTGCAACTGAGCCTTGAGGCGCTGCACCTCGGCCTGGGCCTGGTCCACCTGGGCACGCAGGGCGCGGTCATCCAGCCGGGCCACCACCTGGCCCCGCGTGACGGGTTGCCCTTCCTTGAAGAGCACCTCGGTGAGCACGCCCTCGATCTGGGGGCGCACCAGCACCTGCTGCAACGCCTGCACCTGGCCCACGGCGGTGAGCGAGGTCGGCAGGTTCTGGAGGCTGGCCCGGGCCACGTGCACCGGCACCGCAGGCGGAGCCTTGGGCGGGCTGGAGGCCTGCACCTTCGGCGACAAGGCCGTGCTCAGCCAGGCCAGCAGGCCAGCCGACAAAGCCAGGCCACTCCACACCCATCGTCTCGAAACCATCACGACCACCTCTCGCTGCATGCCCTGACCACACCGGGCAGGACACCCGAGCGAAGGCCCCCGCATCGTAAAACAGACGCGTTCTGTGTCTGGATGTTGTGCGAAGTTCCCTGCTCAGCTGCCGCGACGCACGCGCCGGATCTCGTCGAGGATCAGCAGCACGGCGCCCACGCTGATGGCGCAATCGGCGATGTTGAAGGCCGGGAAATGCCCGCCGTGGAACACCGGCTCAAGAAAACGCCAGTGGAAATCCAGGAAATCGACCACGTAGCCGTGGATCAGCCGGTCGACCACATTGCCGACAGCGCCGCCCATGATCAGCGCCAGCGCCAGCGAGAACATGCGCTGGCCGCCATGCTGCTTGAGCATGTAGGTCATGAAGCCCACGGCCACCACCCCCAGCCCCACGAAGAACCAGCGCTGCCAGCCCCCCGCCTGCGCCAGGAAGGAGAACGCCGCCCCTTCGTTGTGCACGCGCACCAGGTTGAAGAAGCTGGTCACGTAGCGTGAATCACCGAGTTCGAAGACCCGTATCGTGACGACCTTGGTGATCTGATCCAGCAAGATGACGATGGCCGCCAAGCCCAGCCAGGGCCAGAGGCTGGCGGAGGTGCCCGCTTTACCGCGCGCCGCCATCACGCCACCACGCGGGTTTCACCCGCGCCGCCCAGGTTGAGGGCACAACGGCCGCACACGCCCACGTAGCGCGGGTCGCTGCCGACGTCGTCGCGATAATGCCAGCAGCGCTCGCACTTGGCCGATTCGGACGGCGTGACCTTGACGGCCAGGGCCTCGCCCTCACGCAGCGTCACCTTTGAGACGATCAGCACGAACTTGAGGTCATCGCCCAGCGAGGCCAGCAGGGCATGGTCCTGGCTGGACGCCGTCAGCTCGATCTCGGCCTGCAGCGAGGCACCGACCTGGCCGGTGGTGCGCACGGCCTCGATCTCCTTGTTGACCAGCTCGCGGATCTCGCGGATGCGGGCCCACTTGGCCAGCAGCTCGGTCTGCTGCTCGGCGCCCGCGAAATCGCTGTAGGTCTCGGTAAAGATGGTCTCGCCCAGGCCCAGCACCTGCCAGGCCTCTTCGGCCGTGAAGCTCAGGAAGGGCGCCATCCAGCGCAGCATGGCCTGGGTGATCTGCCACAGCGCGGTCTGGGCGCTGCGGCGCGCCAGGCTCTTGGCACCGGTGGTGTAGAGGCGGTCCTTGAGCACGTCCAGGTAGAAGGCGCCCAGGTCTTCGGAGCAGTACACCTGCAGCTTGCCGACCACGGGGTGGAACTCGTAGCGCTCGTAGTGGGCCAGGATGTCGGCCTGCAGCTCGGCGGCGCGGGCCAGGGCGTGGCGGTCGATCTCCAGCAGCTCGGCAGCGGGCACCGTGTCCACGGCCGGGTCGAAATCGACCGTGTTGGCCAGCAGGAAGCGCAGCGTGTTGCGGATGCGGCGGTAACCGTCGACCACGCGGGCCAGGATCTTGTCGTCTCCGGCGATGTCGCCCGAGTAATCGCTGGAGGCCACCCACAGGCGGATGATCTCGGCGCCCAGCTTCTTGCTGGTCTCTTGCGGATCGACGCCGTTGCCCAGCGACTTGCTCATCTTGCGGCCCTGGCTGTCCACCGTGAAGCCGTGGGTCAGCAGGCCCTTGTAGGGCGCACGGCCGTAGATGGCGCAGGCCACCAGCAGCGAGCTGTGGAACCAGCCGCGGTGTTGATCGTGCCCTTCCAGGTACAGGTCGGCCTCGGGGCCTTGCGCGTGGCCAGCCGTGGGGTGGCTGCCCTGCTCGGGGTTGAGCACGTGGAAGAAGGTGGAGCCGGAGTCGAACCACACATCGAGGATGTCGGTGGACTTGCTGTACTCCTCGGCCTCGGCGCCAAGCCACTCGGCCACGTCCAGCTTGGACCAGGCTTCGACACCGCCCTGTTGCACCAGATCGGCCGCGCGGTCGATGAAGGCCAGCGTGTCGGGGTGCAGCTCGCCCGTGATCTTGTGCAGGAAGAACGGCAGCGGCACGCCCCAGTTGCGCTGGCGGCTGATGCACCAGTCAGGCCGGTTGGCGATCATGTCGCGCAGGCGGGCGCGGCCATTCTCGGGGTAGAAGCTGGTCTGGTCGATGGCGTCCAGGGCCAGCTGGCGCAGGGTCTTGTCGGCCTTGTTCGTGGTGAACACGCCCTGCCCTTCGTCCATGCGCACGAACCACTGCGCGGCGGCACGGAAGATCACCGGCTTCTTGTGACGCCAGCAGTGCGGGTAGCTGTGGGTGATCTCGCTTGAGGCCAGCACGCGGCCGTTCTCGCGCAGCGTCTCCAGCACCACGGGAGCGGCCTTCCAGATGTGCTGGCCGCCGAACAGGGGCAGCTCGGCCTCGTAGACGCCATGGCCCTGCACGGGGTTGAGGATGTCGTCGAACTTCAGACCGTTGCTCACGCAGCTGTTGAAGTCGTCCACGCCGTAGGCGGGGGCCGAGTGCACGATGCCGGTGCCGTCTTCGGCGCTGACGTAGTCGGCCACATAGACAGGCGCGATGCGGTCATAGCCCTTGTCGACATGGGCCAGCGGGTGCTTGAAGGTCAGGCCTTCGAGCTTGGCGCCCGTGGTGGTGGCCAGCACTTTGACCTGATCCGGCGTGAAGCCGTAGCGGGCGGTGGCCTTCTCGACCAGGGCCTCGGCCAGCAGCAGCACGCCCTTGGGCGTGTCCACCAGGGCGTAGCTCAGCTCGGGGTGCACGTTCAGGGCCTGGTTGGCGGGAATGGTCCAGGCGGTGGTCGTCCAGATCACCGCGAAGGCGTCCTTGTCCAGGCTGCTCAAGCCGAAGGCGGCGGCCAGCTTGGCGGGCTCCGCGCTCAGGAAGGCCACGTCCAGCGTCTGCGATTTCTTGTCGGCGTACTCGATCTCGAACTCGGCCAGGGACGAGCCGCAGTCGAAGCACCAGTACACGGGCTTGAGGCCGCGGTAGACGAAGCCGCGCTCGATGATCTGCTTGAGCGCGCGGATCTCGCCGGCCTCGTTGCCGAAGTCCATTGTGCGGTAAGGCTTGTCCCAGTCGGCCAGCACGCCCAGGCGCTTGAAGTCGGTGCGCTGCAGATCGACCTGCTCGCCGGCGTAGGCGCGGGCCTTGGCCTGCACGTCGTCACGGCTCAGGTTGCGGCCGAAGGTCTTCTCGATCTGGTTCTCGATGGGCAGGCCGTGGCAATCCCAGCCGGGCACGTAGATGGCGTCCATGCCCTTGAGCTGGCGCGCCTTGACGATCATGTCCTTGAGGATCTTGTTGACGGCGTGCCCCATGTGGATCTGGCCGTTGGCGTAGGGCGGGCCGTCGTGCAGCACGAACTTGGGCGCGCCGCAGCGGGCATCGCGCAGCTTCTTGTAGATGCCCTGGTCTTCCCAGGCCTTGGCCCAGCCCGGCTCGCGCTTGGGCAGGTCGCCCCGCATCGGGAAGGGCGTGTCGGGCATGTTCAGCGTCGCGCGGTAGGCGCTCTGGTTCTGGCCGTCTTGCTTGGCGGGCTTGTCTTGGCTCATGTCGATCTCGGTCAAACCAGACCCATCCGGCGTTGCATGTGCGGGTGCCGTGGGTCTGCGGGCATCTGGGGGGGCATCGCCGACCGACTCGGCGTGTGCAGGGGCGACGGGGTGCGGGCTGTCCGCTGGCGCAAGGCCCGCGGATCGGTCAGCCCGCGTCAAATTCGGTCGCGGGTGGTCTGGCGGCCCTGGGCCTGGAAGAAGGCCTTGGCGTCGGCAATGTCCTGGTGGATGGCGGCCTGCAAAGCCTCCAGCCCGTCGAAACGGGCTTCATCGCGAAGTTTGTGCAGGAGTTCCACGCGCACGATTTTACCGTAGCCCCCTTCGCTGCCCAACTCGGAGGGCCAATCGAGGCAATAGACTTCCAGCAGCACCCGGCCGGACTCTTCGATCGTGGGGCGCACGCCCAGGCTGGCGACCCCTTCCAGCGGCTCCGGGCTCAGGCCGTGGGTGCGCACCGCGAAGATGCCCTGGGTGGCCGGTTTTTCATGGCCGAAGCGCACGTTCATGGTCGGGCAATCAAGCGTGCGGCCCAGTTTGCGGCCATGCACCACGTGGCCGCTGATGCTGTAGGGGCGTCCCAGCAGGCGGGCCACCATGTCCATGTCGCCAGCGGCCAGCGCATCGCGCACCACGGAAGACGAGACCCGCACCCCGTGCACCTCGTAGCTGAGCATGCGGGCCACGTCGAAGCCGCGGTCGGCGGCCAGGGCGTCCAGCAGGGCGTAATCCCCCGCGCGCCTGGCGCCGAAGCGGAAGTCATCGCCCACCAGCACGTAGCGGGCATGCAGCCCCTGCACCAGCACCTGGTCCACGAAATCCTGGGGGCTCAGGGACGCCAGGGCCTGGTCAAAGGGCAGCACCACCACCTGGTCGATGCCGCAGCGCTCCAACTCGAACAGCTTGTCGCGCAGGGTGGCGATGCGGGGCGGGGCCATCTCGGGCTTGCCGGCCAGGGCCGCGAAGTAGTCGCGCGGGTGCGGCTCGAAGGTGAGCACGGTGCTGGGCAGGCCACGGTGCTGGGCCTCGCTGCGCAGCAGGGCGAGCATGGCCTGGTGTCCGCGGTGGACGCCGTCGAAATTGCCGATGGTCAGGGCGCAGGCGGGGGCCAGGGCGGCGTGGTGGACGCCTCGGAAGACTTGCATGACGGGGGATTATCCCCCGCGGCACGACTCCTGCGTTTAGGATCCGCCCATTGCCTCAAGAAGCCCCAAGAAGGAACGCACGAGATGAACAAAATGATGTCGATTCGCCCCGTCGCCCTGTGCCTGGCCCTGATCGGGGCCCTCGCCCAGACTCAAGCACACGCCCAGGCAGCCTCTCCCACCCTCCAGAAGATCTCGGCCGCCGGCTCGATCACCCTGGGACACCGCGAATCGTCCATCCCCTTCTCGTACTACGACGACAAGCAGCAGGTGGTGGGCTACTCCCAGGAGATGATGCTCAAGGCCGTCGAAGCCATCAAGGCCGAGCTCAAGAAGCCCAACCTGGCCGTCAAGCTGGTGCCCGTCACCTCCCAGAACCGCATCCCCCTGGTGCTCAACGGCACGGTGGACATCGAATGCGGCTCGACCACCAACAACACCGAGCGGGCCCGCCAGGTGGCGTTCTCCACCAACATCTTCGTGGTCGGCACCCGCCTGATGACCCGCAAGGGCGCCGGCATCAACGATTTCCCCGATCTCAAGGGCAAGAACGTGGCCGTGACGGCCGGCACCACCTCCGAGCGCCTGCTGCGCCGCTACAACACAGACAACAAGCTGGGCATGCGCATCATCTCGGCCAAGGACCACGGCGAATCCTTCCTGATGCTGGAAACCGGCCGCGCCGCCGCCTTCATGATGGACGACGCCCTGCTCTACGGCGAACGGGCCAAGTCCAAGCGCCCGGACGACTGGGTGGTGGTGGGCAAGCCGATGTCAGAAGAGGCCTATGGCTGCATGATGCGCAAGGGTGATGCGGCCTTCAAGAAGCTGGTCGATGGCGCCATCAGCAAGGCGATGACCTCGGGCGAGGCCGCCAAGATCTACGCCAAGTGGTTCCAGCAGCCCATTCCGCCCAAGGGCCTGAACCTGAACTGGCCCATGTCCGACGACGTGCAGGCGCTGTTCAAGGCCCCCAACGACAAGCCCTTCCAGTAACCCCCCAGCCAAGGCGCCCGCGCGATGGACTACCAATGGAACTGGGCCATCTTCTCGCAGGAGACGGCCATGGGCGACGGCAGCACCTACTGGGGCTGGATGCTGGCTGGCCTCAAGATGACGCTGACCATCTCGCTGAGCGCCTGGGTACTGGCCCTGGCGCTGGGCACGGTGGTGGGCGTGCTGCGCACCGTGCCCTCGCGTGGATTGCAGCGCGTGGCCACGGCCTACGTGGAAGTGCTGCGCAACATCCCGCTGCTGGTGCAGCTGTTCATCTGGTATTTCATCGTGCCCGAACTGTTGCCCACGGCCTGGGGCGACACGATCAAGCAATGGCCACCTGAATGGCAGCAACTGGGCGCCGCCATCATCTGCCTGGGCCTGTTCACCAGCGCCCGGGTGGCCGAGCAGGTGCGCGCCGGCATCCAGAGCCTGCCCGTGGGCCAGACCCGCGCGGCCCTGGCGCTGGGCCTGAGCCTGCCGCAGGCCTACCGGCTGGTGCTGCTGCCCATGGCCTTCCGGCTGGTGGTGCCGCCGCTCACCTCGGAGTTCCTCAACGTGTTCAAGAACTCCGCCGTGTGCTCGACCATCGGCCTGCTGGAGCTGGCCGCCCAGGGCCGCCAGCTGGTGGACTACACCGCGCAGCCTTATGAGGCCTTCATCGCGGTGACCCTGATGTACCTGCTGATCAACGTCGTCGTCATGGGCCTGATGCACCTGCTCGAACGCAAGGTGAAGGTCCAGGGCTACCTGGGATAAGGGGCGGCCATGGCACACGATTTCGACTGGTCGTCCATTCCCAGCGCCCTGCCCTTTTTGGCGCAGGGCATGCTGGTCACGCTGGAGATCACCCTCGTCGCCCTGGTGGTGGGCCTGGTGTGGGGCACGCTGTTGGCCCTGATGCGGCTCTCAGCCGTGGCGCCGCTGCGCTGGTTCGCCGCGGGCTACATCAACCTGTTCCGCGCCGTGCCCCTGGTGATGGTGCTGCTGTGGTTCTTCCTGGTGATCCCGCAACTGCTCACCGCCGTGTTCAACCTGCCGCCCGGCACCGATGTGCGCATGACCTCGGCCCTGGTGGGCTTCGCGCTGTTCGAATCGGCCTACTACGCCGAGATCATCCGCGCCGGCATCCAGAGCGTGCCCAAGGGGCAGCTCTCAGCCGCCACGGCCCTTGGCTTGAGCAAGGCCCAGGCGATGCGCCTGGTGATCCTGCCGCAGGCCCTGCGCAACATGGTGCCGCTGCTGCTCACCCAGGCCATCGTGCTGCTGCAGGACACCTCGCTGGTGTACGTGTCGGCCCTGGCCGACTTCTTCGGCACGGCCTACAAGGTCGGTGACCGCGACGGCCGGCTGGTGGAGTTGCTGCTCTTTGCCGGTGCCGTCTACTTCGTTCTGTGCTTCGCGCTGTCGCGCCTGGTGCAGCGCCTGCAGCGCAAGCTGACCGCCTGATCCTCTGCCCCCAAACCCAGAGCCATGATCCAGATCGACAACGTCTCCAAGCATTACGGCACCTTCCAGGTGCTGACCGACTGCAGCACCACCGTCACCAAGGGCGAGGTGGTCGTGGTCTGCGGCCCCTCGGGCTCGGGCAAATCCACCCTGATCAAGTGCGTCAATGGGCTGGAGCCCTTCCAGCAGGGCCGCATCCTGGTCGATGGCACCTCGGTGGGCGATCCGGCCACGCATCTGCCCCGGCTGCGCAGCCGTGTGGGCATGGTGTTCCAGCATTTCGAGCTGTTCCCGCATCTGAGCGTGATCGACAACCTCACCCTGGCCCAGCGGCATGTGCTGGGCCGCGACAAGGAAGCCGCCACGGCCAAGGCGATGGCCCTGCTCGACCGCGTGGGGCTGAGGGCGCATGCCGCCAAATCGCCCGGGCAACTTTCGGGCGGTCAACAGCAGCGCGTGGCCATCGCACGCGCGCTGTGCATGGACCCGATCGTGATGCTGTTCGACGAGCCGACCTCCGCGCTCGACCCCGAGATGGTCGGCGAGGTGCTGGATGTGATGAGCGAGCTGGCCAAGGAAGGCATGACCATGATGTGCGTGACGCACGAGATGGGCTTCGCCCGCCGCGTGGCCGACCGCGTGGTGTTCATGGATGCCGGGCGCATCGTGGAAGACCGGCCGACGGCGGATTTCTTCGACAATCCGCGCTCCGAGCGGGCGCAGCAGTTCCTGGCCCGCATCCTGCAGCACTGAGGCCCGCGCCAGGCCGAAGCCGGCCTCCAGGCGGCATGCTCAGAAAACATCAGGCCGGCTCTCTCGAACCGGCCCGATGGGGTGATCAGGGGGGGCGGTGTGCCTCCACCGTGATCAGGGCGCCTTCAGGTCAAGGCATCAGCGCTGTTGCTGCTGCGACTTGTTCTGCTGCTGGCCACCAGGCTGCTGATTGCTGCTCTGGTTCTGGTTGCTGCCTTGCTGGCCGCTCTGACGCCCGGCCTGCTCCTGCTGACCAGACTGCCGGTTCTGCTGCCCCGCATTGGGTTGCTGCTGCTGACCGGCATCCTGTTGCTGCTGGTTCTGCTTGTTCGGGTTCTGGTTTTGGTTCTGTTGGGTCATGGTCTTTCTCCTGTTCGTTGAAAGCATCGGCGGTTTACCGATGACTTTCACCGGCAATCGCCGTTCCTGCCCCTGGACAGGCCCTGACAGCGCAGAACCGCCTCGCCAGGCAACGCCAGGGCGCTCAAAAACCCTGCCGCTCCAGCACATCGTCCACCCGGAACTCCTTCTGCAAGGCGGACAAGTGCTCCCACACCCCGTGGGTGGCCGGCGGGATCTCGCGGTCAACGAACTGCGGCGGGCTGATCGCCTGCCAGTTCAGCACGGCCCGCCCGCAGTGGGGGCAATTGGGCAGCTTGCCGATACGGAACGCATGCCCGGTGCTGTCCGGATCACAGGCGATCTCGCCATACGTGCGCTGCAGTACGTGGGCGCGGAACCAGTTGTCCTTGCCCAGCATGCGATGACTCTGGTTCAGCAAGGTGTCGACCTCGTCGAAGGTGGGGTCGTGCACGGCATCCAGGAAAGCCTCGTCCAGCGAAGTCTCACTGCGCAGCACGAACTGGCCATGGACCCCATCGGGCATGACTGACACGGTCGAATCCTGCCCGCAATGGGCACAACTGACGTGCAGAAGTTGCAGCTTCATCATTTCGGACATGTCGAACAACCATGGTGAATGGCGTCCTGACACCTGCCCAGGACGAGCGGATGCGGCACGAACCTCGCGGAACTGCCCGCATGCGTTATTTGTAACGCGCTCCGGCCAAAAACGCCAGCCCCTGCCCGCCGTGCAACTTCAATGCCCCACCGACCGTGAAAAAAGGTTGATGACCAGCACGCCCGCGATGATCAGCCCCATGCCGATCAGGGCGGCCGCGTCCAGGTGCTGCCCGAACCACAGCCAGCTGACTACCGAGATCAGCACGATGCCCACGCCGGACCAGATCGCATAGGCGATGCCCGTGGGCATGGTGCGCAAGGTGAGAGACAGGAAGAAGAACGCGATCGCGTAGAACACCACCGTGAACACACTGGGCCACAGGCGGGTGAAGTTCTCCGCACCCTTGAGCAATGACGTGGCGATGACTTCGGCCACGATGGCCATGAAAAGGTACAGGTATGTGAGTGCCATGACGCTGGTTCGCAGATCCATCCCTATACTAAGACATCGACCTGCTGGAGTTCCGGCCATGAGCGAAGCCAACCGTTTCACGACTGACGAATGGGAAACCCAGCTCGAAGGCATCGACCGGGAAATCGTGCGGCATGCCCTGGCGTGCCGGGTGCGCCTGCTGGCGCCGGGCGTGGTCGAACGCGTGCTGCAGGACGACACCATCGTGTGCGGCCAGAACAACCCGCTGGCCTTCAGGACCTTGCGCGGGCTGCTGGTGATGCACTACCTGGAAACGCACCACATGGCCCAGGCGATGGGCCCTGAACAGGCCAAGGCCGCGGCAGACAGCGTACGCACACATCTGGGGCGTACCTTGGGCCCGCTGCTGGATAACCTGCTGCCTGACGCCAGCCAACGCTGACCCCTTGTCGGCCAGCGCCGACAGCCACGTTCCGCCCCGCCCATACGGCACACCGATTGCCGTATTGGGGTATGAACCTGACTGTCCTGACCATCAACCTGCACAAGGGCTTCGGTGCCTTCAACCGGCGCTTCGTGCTGCCTGAACTGCGCGAGGCGGTGCGCAGCGTCTCGGCCGATGTGGTGTTCCTGCAGGAGGTGATGGGCGAGCATGAACTGCATGCCGCCCACGTGCCCAACTGGCCCCAGACGCCGCACTACGAGTTCCTGGCCGATACGCTGTGGAATGACTACGCCTATGGCCGCAACGCCGTCTACCCGCAAGGGCACCACGGCAATGCGCTGCTGTCCAAGTTCATCATCGCCCAGCACCAGAACCATGATGTCTCCACCAGTGGCCCCGAGGAGAAGCGCGGCCTGCTGCACTGCGTGCTGAGCCTGCCGGGTGGGCGGGCCATGCACGCCATCTGCGTGCACCTGGGGCTGCGCGCCTCGCAACGGCGCCAGCAGGTCGACGGGCTGTGCCGGCTGGTCAACGGTCTGTCGCCCCTGGAGCCTGTGGTGGTGGCGGGTGACTTCAACGACTGGGAACAGAAGGCCCACGAGCAACTGGGCCGCTGCGCCGGCCTGCGCGAAGTGTTCGTGCACGCCCAGGGCCGTGCGGCCCGCACCTTCCCGGCCCGTTGGCCGCTGCTGCGGCTGGACCGCATCTATGTGCGCGGCGCCCGCATCCACCAGCCGATGACACTGCCGCGTCGGCCCTGGTCCCATCTGTCTGATCACGCCCCTTTGGCTGCGGAGGTATCGCTGTGAATCCACCACCCTTCTCCCCCACCGCCCCTATGCAACGCCCCGCCGACTGGACGCGCGGCAACGACCTGCAACTGCTGGAAAACGGCGAGGAGTTCTTCCCCGCCGTGTTCGAGGCCATCGAAGGCGCACAGCATGAAGTGCTGATCGAAACCTTCATCCTGTTCGAGGACAAGGTGGGCCTGGCCCTGCACGAGGTGCTGCTGCGCGCAGCCAAGCGCGGCGTGCGCATCGACGTCACGGTGGATGGCTTCGGCTCACCGTCGTTGTCATCGCAGTTCGTCGAGCCGCTGATCGAGGCGGGCGTGCGGCTGCACGTGTTCGACCCCGCGCCCAAGATCTCCCGCCGCCTTAAGCTGTTCCGGCGGTTGCACCGCAAGATCGTGGTGGTCGATGGGCAGGTGGGCTTCATCGGGGGCATCAACTATTCCGCCGACCACCTGGCCGACTTCGGCCCCGAGGCCAAGCAGGATTACGCCGTGCGGGCACGCGGTCCCATCGTAGAGCAGTTGCGGCTGGAAGCGCAGCGCACGGTGGCCAGCGCCGTCGGCCAGCGCTGGCCGCACCAACCCCTTCCGGCCCTGGCCCCCAAAGCCTGCCCGCCGCAAGGCGAGGCCCAGGCCCGCCTGGTGACCCGCGACAACCACAAGCACCGCGACGACATCGAGCGCCAATACCGCCTGGCCCTGCAGGCGGCCAAGCACGAGGTGATCATCGCCAACGCCTATTTCTTCCCAGGCTACCGCCTGCTCAAGAGCCTGCAGCGGGCCGCGCAGCGGGGCGTGCGTGTGCACCTGGTCCTGCAAGGGCAGCCCGACATCGCTGCCGCCACCTGGGCCGCCCGCATGGTCTATGACCGCCTGATCGAAGCCGGCGTGCGCATCCACGAGTACTGCGACCGCCCGATGCACGGCAAGGTGGCGCTGGTCGATGACGAGTGGGCCACCATCGGCTCGAGCAACCTCGATCCGCTGAGCCTGTCCCTGAACCTGGAGGCCAACCTGGTCATCCGCGACACGGCCTTCAACGCCAGCCTGCGCGACAAGCTGATGCGCCTTATCCAGGAGAGTTGCGTGCACGTGCGCATGGAACACACCGTGGCCCGCCGATGGTGGTGGCGCCTGGGTGTGGGTGCGCTGGTCTACCACGTGGTGCGCCACTTCCCGCAATGGATGGCGCAGCTGCCTGATCACCGCCCCAAGGTGCTGCCCATGGCCGAGACTTCGGTGGTGGCCAGTGCACCGGCCGATGAGACGGCCAAGGCCTGGTCCTGGCGGCGGCTGAGTCCCAGCCGCCTGATGCCTCGCGGGGCCTCCCAATGATGGCCCGCCCACTGCCCCTGGCCCTGCGCAGCCCTTCGCCGCGCGCGCAACAGCACTCCCAGCACAAAGCCCGGGCCGATGAGCCGGGGGCCGAAGAAGGCAGCCAAACCGCCGCCTCCCCCACCAAGCCCTGGACCCGCTGGCTGGGCGTCGTCTTCGCGCTGGCCGTGGTGGGCATGCTGGCCTGGGCGGCCCGCCGGGTGGACTGGCAGGCCGTGCTGCAGGCTCTGAAGTCGATGCCGGTGGATGTGATGGCCATGGCCGCCGGTGTGTCGCTGCTGAGCTACCTGCTCTACAGCGCCTATGACCTGATCGGCCGCGCCTGGATCGGACACAAGCTGGCCTGGTGGCGTGTGCTGTCGGTCACGGCGGTGAGCTATGCCTTCAACCTCAACCTGGGCATGCTGGTCGGCGGCCTGGGCATCCGCTATCGGCTCTATTCGCGCCTGGGTTTGCGCGGCGGTCAGATCGGTCGCATCCTGAGCATGAGCGTGGCCACCAACTGGCTGGGCTATGGCCTGCTGGCAGGGGGCGTGTTCCTGTTCCGCCAGATCAGCCCGCCGGCCGACTGGCATGTGAGTGGCACCGTGCTGCAGGCGGTGGGTGCGGCGCTGTGGCTGGTGGTGGCTGGCTACCTGGCCCTGTGCGGCTGGTCCAGCCGGCGCAGCTTCACCGTCAGGGGGCATGAGGTTCACTTGCCCGGCCTGCGCATGGCCCTGGTCCAGCTGGCCTTGTCCAGCCTGAACTGGCTGGCCATCGCCACGATGCTGTACCTGCTGCTGCAAGGCAAAGTGCCTTTCGGGCTGGTCCTGGGCACCTCGCTGGTGGCCGCGGTGGCCGGCGTGCTGGCCCGCTTGCCCGCCGGCCTGGGTGTGGTCGAGGCCGTGTTCGTGACTGTGCTGGCCTCGCGCCTGCCGGAGGCCACGGTGCTGGCCGCCGTGCTGGTGTACCGGGCCCTGTACTACCTGCTGCCGCTGCTGCTGGCCACGGGCGGTTATCTGTTGATCGAGGCACGTGCGCCACGCGCGCAGACCGGCGCCGCGCAGCCACGCGCCGACTGAGCAATCCATCACGCCATCGGCCTGTTTGACAGCCTTTACCGGCCATGCGTCCCGTTGCAACGGGGCCATCGCTACATCTTGATGCGGGCCAGCCGATACTCCGAGGGTGCACACCCATCGCCCAACGGACCATGCCCCTTTAGCCCCCCCCGACCGACTGATACCTTCGGACGGGGGTGATTCGCTGTTCATGCAAGGCTCGGGCGAGCCTTCAGACCCCTTCAAGGCCCAGTTGGACCAGGCCCTCAAGCAGGGCTATCCATGGCTGCGTTTTTCACCCTCGCTTGAGGCTGCCTACCAGCGCGACAAGGCCCCCGAGCGCCGCCGCACGCTGGAGCGTGGCGGCCTGTGGCTGGTGGTGATGTTCAACCTGCTGCTGGTCACCGACTGGATGATGGTGCCCGACCAGATGGGCCTGGCCATCGGGCTGCGGGTGTTCTTCTTCACCGGCATCAACATCGTCGGCCTGCTGCTCAGCGATTACTTCACGCCCCGCTGGCGTGAGTGGTCCGTGGTGGGCATGAGCGTGCTGGCCGCCAGCATCAACGTCGTGCTGTGCCTCAACAGCACCGACCACCTGGCACCGCCCTACCTGATGGCCCTGGTCATGGTGCTGCTCTTCAATGGCAGCATCGTCCGCACCCCCTTCTGGAAAGCGCTGTTGATCGATGCTCTGGTAATCGGCATGTTCTTCGGCTCCTTGTTCCTGCTGGAGGCGCCGCAATGGAACGTGATGCTCGCGCTGTCGCTGATCCTGGTATCCACTGGCTTCTTCACCTTGTACAGCAGCTACGTGCTCGAGCACGAGGACCGCACCAACTGGCTCATGCAGGGCCAGGAGCACCAACTGGTGCAGGCGCTCAACCGCGCCAACCATCAGCTTGAACGCCTGTCTCGCTCCGACGCGCTGACGGGCCTGGCCAACCGCCGCCACTTCGACGAGTTCCTGGCCCAGCTGTGGCAGCGAGCCCGCCAGAGCGGGCGCGCCATCGCCCTGTTGATGATGGATGTGGACCACTTCAAGGCCTACAACGACCACTATGGCCACCCGCAAGGCGATACCTGCCTGAGGCAGCTTGGCGCCGTGCTGCGCCGACAGTTACGCCGCCCCGGTGACCTGGTGGCCCGCTTCGGCGGCGAGGAGTTCGTGGCCGTGCTGCACGATGCCCCGCTGCCTGAGGCCATGGCCGCTGCAGAGCGGGTGCGCCTGGGCGTGCAGGAACTGGCCTTGCCCCACGAGGGGGCTGTGGGCAGCCGCCAGGTCACGCTCAGCGTGGGCGTGAGCTCATGCGCGCCGCAACAGGTGGCGTCACCCGAAGCCTTGATCGCCGCGGCCGATTCGGCGCTCTACCAGGCCAAATCGCAAGGCCGCAACCGCGTGGTGGCCACCGAGCCCGAAGCCCCGCTGGAGGCCATGCCATGAGCGCCGTCCCGATGGATCAAGGCCTGGGCGCAGGCACACCACCACCCGCCCACCATCCGGGCGCCTCACCGGAGCACCCGGATGCCGCGCTCGCCGCCCAGCTCCTGGCCCGGGGATTTCCGTGGATGCGCTTCCCGGCCAGGATGGAGCGTGCCTTCCAGCAGCATGGCGCGGCGCAGCGCCTTCGGCACCTGCTGGTCAGCGGCGCCCTCTCGCTGCTGGTGTTCAATGGCTTTCTGGTGGCCGACTGGCTGGTCGCCCCCGATGTGCTGCAGGAGGCCGTGAAGGTACGCCTGGGCCTGTTCACACCGCTTTTCCTGCTGGTGCTGGGCTTTGCCGCTTTGTGCTTCCAGTGGGTGATCCGGCAACTGCCCATGTGGTTCATCGAAGGTATTGTGCTGATGAGCAGCCTGTGCGCTGCGGCGGCCGTGGCCTACATCCTGTCGATCACGCAGAGCGATGGGCGGGTCTTCTACCACGCAGGCTTCCTGGTGGTGCTGGCCTACAGCAATGTGGTGCAGCGCCAGCGCTTCTGGTATGCGATGGCTTCATCAGCAGCCGTGATGGCCATGCACCTGTGGTGCGCCCATTACATCGCCGCACCGGAGCCCCGCCTGCTGCCCCCCTTGATGACGGTGCTGCTGGCCACGGCCTTCTTCACCCTGGTCGCCAACTACGCGCTGGAGCGTGATGAGCGGCGGCAGTTCCTGCTGTCGCTGCGCCGTCGCCATCTGCTGCAGGAGCTCGACGGGGTGCATGCGCAGCTGCAGCGCATCTCACGGGTGGATGGGCTCACGGGCGTCTTCAACCGCCACCATGCCCAGGAAACACTGGAACACGCCTGGCGGCGCGCCGCCCACGATGGCAGCACCATGGCCGTGATCCTGGTGGATGTGGACCACTTCAAGAAGTACAACGATCATCATGGGCACCAGGCCGGTGATTTGTGCTTGCAGCAGGTGGCCCAGGCGTTGAGCCAGAGCCTGCGTCGACCGACCGATCTGGTGGCCCGCTACGGCGGCGAAGAGTTCATTGCGCTGCTGCCCCAGGCCGATGCGGCGCAGGCCACCCAGGCCGCCGAGCGCATGCGCCAGGCCGTTGAACAGCTGGGCCTGGCCCATGGGGCGTCAGACACCGCCCCGGTGGTGACGGTCAGCGTGGGCGTGGCCATGTCGAAAGCCACCCCCACACGTGACAGCGCGGCCCTCGTCGAGGCCGCGGATCAGGCGCTGTACCACGCCAAGCACCGCGGTCGCAACCGCGTGGCCACACAGCACTTGGGCTGAGTCACTACAGCACCTGGGCTGAGCCACGGCGCAGGCCGGGCTCAGCCAGGTGCTTTCAACAACGCTCAGAACAACCCTTCGAGGGACCAGGCCAGGCAGCGGTGCTCCGCCTGGAAGGCGCCGATCCCCAGCGTGCTCACCCCGGTGGCTTGCAGCCGCTGGACAGGCGATGTCAGCCCGTTGAAGGCCGGCCAGGGCGTGGTGGGCAGCGGGGCCGGGCCCACCGTGTGGTTGGGGTTGCCCGTCGTGATGAAGGCCTTCCAGTAGCGCAGCATCTGATCACCCAAGGCCTGTTGCTGGGCATTGAGCGGATCCTGAGGGATGCCCGCCACCGTCGACTGGAACACGTACTGCAGGTCACCCCCGTGGAACGCCAGCCAGTCGATGAAGGGATCGGGCGCGAACTGCGGCGCGGTGCGATCGGCGAACTCGAAGGCGTAGGTCGGCGTCACGCGCGACAGGGAACGCGCCATGCGGTGTGCCACGCAGCTGAACACCTTGTCGGTGATCAGCGATGAGGCCGCCACATCCACGCTGCCCAGATTGGCCGCGCTGTACAGGCTGGTGTAGACCGGTGCGGCACTGCCCAGCAGGTAGCCCGCCACGCTGTCGTAGTCAGCCTGCGTCATCACACGGCCATAGCCCAGGTGGAACAGCGGCAGGATGAAGCCACGGCCTTCATCGCGGTTGGCGCCCACCATCACGGGCACACGGTTGACGCGGCCCAGCGCCATGGCCTTGAGCGGGGCCATCGGCAGGGTGACGCCATCTTCCGTGGCCGACCAGATGTCGAACTTGGTGACCGAGTCCTCATAGGCCGGTGACACGGCCAGGATGTCCTCCACCGACTTGCTGCGCAGGCAGGCCATCTGTCCGCTGCCGGCGGCGCAACCCAGGCGATCACCCAGCGCATCGCCATAGGCGCGTGCTGTGGCCAAAGGCTTGGAGGCGATCCCGCATGAGGCGCTCTGCATGATGACGCGCTCGAACAGGCCATGCGCCTTGGGCGAGGCCAGCGCCAGGCAACCCGCCGTGCCGCCGGACGACTGACCCGCCATGGTCACCTTGCCCGCATCGCCGCCGAAGGCCTCGATGTTGCGCTTCACCCAACGCAGCGCCAACCACTGGTCCTGCAGGCCGAAGTTCACGCCCGGCCCTTCACTGCCCATGCCGGAGGTGGCCAGGAAGCCGAATGCGCCCAGGCGGTAATTGATGGTCACCACCACGGCATCGGTCTTGAGGGCCATGATGCTGCCGTCGTACTGGCTGCCCGTGCCCACCTGGAAAGCCCCTCCGTGCACCCACACGATCACCGGGCGCTTGCCATGGGCAGGCGCCGGCGGTGCGTACACGTTCAGGCTGAGGCAGTCTTCATCCACCGAGGCCTGCGCGAACAGGCCGGGGTACTGCGGGCAGGCCGAACCGAACTGCGTGGCACTGCGGGTGCCCACCCAGGCCGGTGCTGGCTGCGGCGCCTTCCATCTCAAGGGCCCCACGGGCGCCTGCCCATAGGGGATGCCCAGGAACTGCCGCACTCCGGACACCGACTGGCCCGCCAGCCAGCCTTGATCAACCTGGACCGTGGTCTGCGCCCGAACCGCTTGCGCGGTTCCGAGCCACAGGGCGCTGACCGAAACGAGAGCCCCCAACAAGGGCTTGACGACACGAGAACTGACTCTGTTCAAGATGGACTCCTTGTGATCTGTTTGTGACGTGTGAAACCACGCCAAACGGATCATCGACAAGGCCCCACCAGGCTTGATGTCTCCCTACAAATCGTTTCGCCGCACCACCGTGAAATAAGTCACGGTTTAGCTTGTAACTTGCAATTTATGCCATGTTTGCCGATTCACATCTCGGGAAATCAGGGCAGCACGATGGCGGGGTCTTCCACCCAGCGCCATTGGCCGGGCGCCAGGTCTTCGGGCAGCGCCAGGCGGCCGATGCTGCTGCGGTGCAGCCCCTCCACCCGGTTGCTCACGGCGGCCACCATGCGCTTGACCTGGTGGTATTTGCCCTGCAGCAGGGTCAGGCGCAGGTGCGTCTCGCCGATGGCGTCGATGCGCGCGGCGGCATCGGCCTTCACGGGCAGCGGGTCGTCGTCCAGCACGACACCGGCCAGCAACTGCTGCAGCTGCTTGTCGCTCACCGGGTGCTTGCACGTCACCTCGTACACCTTGGGCACGTGGTGCTTGGGCGAGGTCAGCTTGTGCAGCAGCGGGCCGTCGTCCGTCATCAAGAGCAGGCCGGTGGTGTCCTGGTCCAGGCGGCCCACCGGTTGCAAACCCCGGCGGCGCAGGGCCACGGGCAGCAGGTTGTGCACGCCGGGCCAGGCGCCGGGCTTGAGCGAGCACTCATAGCCGGCCGGCTTGTGCAGCATCACCAGCGCCTTGACGTGCGTCACCCAGGGCTGCCCTTCGATCTCCAGCGAGAGGCGGTCTTCCATGAACGGTGCATCGGGGTCATCCACCACGGTGCCATCCACCTTGACCAGGCCATTGAGGATGAGGCCGTCGCACTCGCGGCGGGCACCGAAGCCCTGGGCGAAGAGGATCTGGCTGAGCGGCGCGTGGCCGGCGGGCAATCTGGAACGGGGCGGCATGGCGGGGCCTGAGGCTTTCTGGCAAAAACGCCATTGTGCTGCGATGATGGCCATCCCACGACAGCGCGGAGCCGCACGTTGAAAGTTCACCACCTCAATTGCGGCTCCATGTGCCCCCTGGGGCGCCGCCTGATCAACGGTGAAGGCGGCTGGCTGGCGCCAGGCCACATGTGCTGTCACTGCCTGCTCATCGAGGGGCGCAACAGCCTGATCCTGGTGGACACCGGCCTGGGCACGGCCGATGTGGCAAACCCCTCACGGCTGGGCGCCGCCTTCAACGCCGTGGTGCGGCCCCGTTTGCTGATGGACGAAACCGCGCTGCACCAGATCCGCGCGCTGGGGCTGGATCCGAACGACGTGCAGCACATCGTGCCCACCCACCTGGACCTGGATCACGCGGGGGGCCTGGGCGATTTCCCACAGGCGCAGGTACACGTGCATGCACCCGAGTTGAAAGCCGCACTGGAGCGCCCCACCCTGCACGAGAAAAGCCGCTACATCCCGGCGCAATGGGCGCACGGGCCGCAGTGGGCATCGCACAGCGTGCAGGGTGAAAAGTGGCTGGGCTTCGACGCCGTGCGCGCCCTGCCCGACACCGACGAAGAAGTGCTGCTGGTGCCGCTGGCTGGCCACACCCGCGGCCATGTCGGCGTGGCGGTGCGCACCGGCAGTGGCTGGCTGCTGCACTGCGGGGATGCGTATTTCTTCCGCGGTGAGCTGGAGGCTGATCCGCACTGCCCTGTCGGCCTGCGCATCTTCCAGTCACTGGTGCAGATGAACGGCCCGCAGCGCCTGGACAACCAGCGCCGGCTGCGTGAGCTCAAACGTGACCACGGGCGCGAGGTAACGCTGTTCTGCGCGCACGACCCGGTGGAACTGCAGGCCCTGGAGCGGCCGTTCACGGCCGCGATGGCGGCGGCCTGAACCCGAACGCCTGGCGCATGCTCGTGGCAGCGCCGTCGCGCGGGTCCAGGCCAGCGTCTGCGCTGATCAGATGAGAGACCAGCGCCGACGATGTCAGGCGAACACGCCCGCGCTGTCCTGCATGCGGGCCGACACCTCGCCCAGGTGGTGCAGTGTGTCGCCCAGGCTCAGCTCCATCACCGTCAGGCGCTTGAAGAAGTGGCCGGCGGCGTATTCGTCCGTCACGCCGATGCCACCGTGCAGCTGCACCGCCTGCTGCGCCACGAAGCGCATCGACTGGCCCAGCTGCACCTTGGCCTGCGACAACGCGCGGCGGCGCTCGTCGGCCGGGGCCGTGAGCTTGAGCGTGGCGTAGTAGCTCATCGAGCGGGCCAGCTCCAGCTGCATCTTCATGTCGGCCGCGCGGTGGCGCAGGGCCTGGAAGCTGCCGATCAGCACGTTGAACTGCTTGCGCGTGTTCATGTACTCGACCGTCAGGGCCAGCAAGCTTTCCATCGCGCCGACACCTTCGGCGCACAGCGCGGCGATGCCGATGTCGACCATGTGCGCCAGCGGCTCGAAACCGTCCTTGGCGATCAGCGCGGCGGGCGCGTTATCGAAGGTCAGCTCGGCAGCGCGTGAGCCATCGAGCAGCGCATAGGGCTGGGCCTTGAGACCCGAGGCACCACGCTCCACCAGGAACAGGGCGATGCCTTCGGGCGCATCCACCGCACCGCTCACGCGGGCCGGTACCACGTAGGCTTCGGCCACGCCGTCGTCACCACCGATGGCGACCAGGTTCTTCACGCCGCTCACGCGCCAAGCGCCATCGGCACCCTGCTGCGCCGTCGCGCTGACATGGTTCAGGCGGTAGCGGGCACCGCGCTCCTGCAATGCCGGGATGATGCGGGCCGTGCCTTCGGCCGCGCGCGGCAGCCAGGCGGCTTGCAGTTCGGCAGGCGCATGGTCGCGCAGCACGCCAGCGCCCATCAGGGCGGCTGCAGCGTACGGAGAGATCACCAGGCCACGGCCCAGCTCTTCCATCACGACCATCGCCTCCACGGGGCCCATGTCCATGCCGCCGTGCTCGCCGGTCACGGCCAGGCCCAGCAGGCCCAGCTCGGCCAGCGATTGCCATGCGCCGCTCGCATCGGCACCAGCGTGACCGCCAGCCTTGACCAGCGCGCGGCGGTGCTCGATGTCGTAGTCCTTGTCCACCCAGCGGCGCACCACATCGCGCAGCTGTTCCTGATCAGAAGTGAAATCGAAATCCATGGTGTCTTGCCTTTGTTCGGGTCAGCCCAGCAGGGTCTGCGCCACGATGTTGCGCTGCACTTCGTTGGAGCCGCCGTAGATGGTGGTCTTGCGGTAGTTCAGGTAGGTGGCCGCCAGCGGGGCCGCCGTGATGTTGCCGCCCGGGAAGCCGCCAGCGAACTGGTCGCCCTGCCAGCCAGCTTCCATCGCCTCCTGCAGGAACACCTGCGAGGCGGGGCCGGCGGCCAGCATCATCAGCTCGCTGTAGCGCTGCTGGATCTCGCTGCCGCGCACCTTGAGCAGACCGGCCACGTCCAGTGCCTTCTTGCCGCCGTGCTCGGCGCTGAGCACGCGCAGCACCATCATCTCCAGCGCGATCACGTCCACTTCAAGCAAGGCGATCTGGTCGCGGAAGCGGGCATCGTCGTACACGCCTTCGGCACGGGCGATGCGCTTCACACGCTCCAGCTCACGCTTGGCGCGGTTCACGTCGGCGATGTTGGTGCGCTCGTGGGCCAGCAGGTACTTGGCGTAGGTCCAGCCCTGGTTCTCCTGGCCGACCAGGTTCTCGGCGGGCACCTCGACGTTGTCGAAGAACACCTCGTTGACCTCGTGCTCGCCATCCATCGTGATGATGGGGCGCACGGTCACGCCGGGCGAGGTCATGTCGATCAGCAGGAAGGAGATGCCGGCCTGCGGCTTCACTTCGCTGTTGGTGCGCACCAGGCAGAAGATCCAGTCGCCGTACTGGCCCAGCGTGGTCCAGGTCTTCTGGCCATTGACGATGTACTTGTTGCCCTGGCGCTCGGCGCGGGTCTTCACGGAAGCCAGGTCGGAGCCGGAGCCCGGCTCGCTGTAGCCCTGGCTCCACCACACCTCACCGCTCATGATGCCGGGCAGGAAGCGCTCGTGCTGCTCGGGCGAGCCGAAGGCCATGATCACGGGCGCGACCATCACCGGGCCGAAGGGCACGATGCGCGGGCTGCCGGCCATGGCGCACTCTTCTTCGAAGATATGGCGCTGGATGGCGTCCCAGCCCGGCCCGCCGAACTCCTTGGGCCAGCCATAGCCGTGCAGGCCCTTGGCGCCCAGGATCTTGGCCCAGCGCTGCATGTCGTCCTTGCTCAGGCGCAGGGCGTTGTGCACCTTGTGCGAAATGTCGGCCGGCAGGTTGGCGCGCACCCAGGTGCGCATCTCCTGGCGGAAGGCCTCTTGTTCGGGGGTGAATTGCAGATCCATCGGGTGGCTCCTTCGATCAGGCGCTGAAGGCCTGGATGCCGGTCTGGGCACGGCCCAGGATCAGCGCGTGCACATCATGCGTGCCTTCGTAGGTGTTGACCACCTCCAGGTTCACGACATGGCGAATCACGCCGTATTCGTCGCTGATGCCGTTGCCGCCGTGCATGTCGCGCGCCACGCGGGCGATGTCCAGGGCCTTGCCGCAGTTGTTGCGCTTCATCAGCGAGGTGATCTCCGGGGCAGCGATGCCCTGGTCCTTCATCTGGCCCAGACGCAGCACGCCTTGCAGGCCCAGCGAGATCTCGGTCTGCATGTCGGCCAGCTTCTTCTGGATCAGCTGGTTGGCGGCCAGCGGGCGGCCGAACTGCTTGCGGTCCAGCGTGTACTGGCGCGCGGCGTGCCAGCAGAACTCGGCCGCGCCCATGGCACCCCAGGCAATGCCGTAGCGTGCGCTGTTCAGGCAGGTGAAGGGGCCCTTGAGGCCTTCGACCTGCAGCTCGTTCTCGGCCGGCACGAAGACCTTGTCCATCACGATCTCGCCGGTGATGGAAGTGCGCAGGCCCACCTTGCCGTGGATGGCCGGCGCGCTCAGACCCTTCCAGCCCTTTTCCAGGATGAAACCGCGGATCTTGCCTTCGTCGTTCTTGGCCCAGACCACGAACACGTCGGCGATGGGCGAGTTGGTGATCCACATCTTGGCGCCGGTCAGCTCGTAACCACCGGCCACGCTGCGGGCGCGGGTGATCATGCCGCCCGGGTCGGAGCCGTGGTCGGGCTCGGTCAGGCCGAAGCAGCCGATCCACTCGCCGCTGGCCAGCTTGGGCAGGTACTTCTGCTTCTGCGCCTCGGTGCCGAACTCGTTGATGGGCACCATCACCAGCGACGACTGCACGCTCATCATCGAGCGGTAGCCTGAGTCCACACGCTCCACTTCGCGGGCCACCAGGCCATAGCACACGTAGTTCAGCTCGGCACCGCCGTACTGGGCAGGGATGGTGGCGCCCAGCAGGCCCAGCTCGCCCATCTCACGGAATATGGCGACGTCGGTTTGCTCGTTGCGGAAGGAATCACGCACGCGCGGCAGCAGGCGGCCTTGCGAGTAGTCGAACGCGGCCTGCTGCACCTGGCGCTCTTCGGAGGTGAGCTGCTCGGAGAGCATGAAGGGGTCGTCCCAGTGGAAGGCGGCTTTGGCAGACGAGCTCATGGTGTGTGTCTTTCTCAGGGAATCTTGAAGATGCGTGTGGATGCAGCGATGGCGGTGCGTGGAATAGCGCTCAGACGCGCTCAATCACCAGCGCCAGCCCTTGGCCCACGCCGATGCACAGGCTGACCACGGCGTAGCGGGCCTGGCGGCGCTGCAGTTCGCGCGCCACCGTGAGGGCAAGCCGCGCGCCCGAGGCGCCCAACGGGTGGCCCACGGCGATGGCACCGCCGTTGGGGTTGACGCGCGGATCGTCGAAGGCCACGCCCAGCTGCTTGAGGCAGCCCAGCACCTGGCTGGCGAAGGCTTCGTTGATCTCGATGATGTCCATGTCGGCCAGCGTGAGGCCGGCACGGGCCACGGCCTTCTGGATCGCTTCGACCGGGCCCAGGCCCATCACGCGTGGGGCCACGCCCGCAGCAGCGGCCGACACCAGGCGCGCCAACGGCTTGGCGCCGACCGATTCGCCGATCTCGCGGCTGCCGATCAGCACCGCAGCAGCGCCATCGTTGATGCCCGAAGCATTGCCGGCGGTGACCACGCCGCCTTCGAACAGCGGACGCAGCTTGGCCAGCGTTTCCACCGTCGATTCAGCACGCGGGTGCTCGTCGGTGTCCACGTGCAGCGGCGGCGTCTTGCGGCCGGTGGGCACGTCGATGGCGTGGATCTCGCCCTTGAAGAAGCCTTCGGCCTGCGCCTTGGCGAACTTGGCCTGAGAGCCAGCCGCGAAGGTGTCGGCCTCTGCGCGGGTGATGCCCAGGTCGTGCGCCACGTTGTCACCCGTTTCGGGCATGGAGTGGTTGCCGTACTCGCTGGTGACGCGCGGGTTGGGGAAGCGCGAACCGATGGTGGTGTCGTAGACCTTGATGTCGCGGCTGAAGGCCGATTCGGCCTTGGCCATCACGAAGGGCGCGCGGCTCATGCTCTCGACGCCGCCGGCCAGGTACAGGCTGCCTTCGCCGCAGGTGATGGCGCGGGCCGCGTCGATCACGGCGGCCAAGCCGCTGGCGCACAGGCGGTTCACCGTCTGGCCGGGCACGCTCACGGGCAGGCCGGCGGCCAGGGCGGCATTGCGGGCCACGTTGCGGGCGTCCTCGCCGGCCTGGTTGGTGCAGCCCAGGATCACGTCCTCGATCTGCTCGGCCTTCCAGGGAGAGCGGGCCACCAGGGCCTTGATCACCTCGGCGACCAGGTCATCAGGGCGAACCGGGGCCAGCGCGCCTGCGTGGCGCCCGAAGGGGGTGCGCAGACCGTCATAGAGAAACGCATTCAGCATACAAAGTCCTATCGCGTGCAGAAACCATTAAGAATCGGCATCAAGTTCTGCATTGCAGAACATCAAAAGACTTCAACGCCCACTGACGCCCATTCATCGCGGCGGATGATAGCAGCATCAGAACATCGGATCACCTAGCGGTTCTACGCATCCTTTTTCAGGCCAGAGAGCACCATTGAGCAGAACAATGTTCCGAAATGCAGAACATCAAACCCATCAATAGCGTTTGGTTAAGGTGAGCTGATCGTTCTCACGCTTCATCTGGAAGCGGCCCAGGAAGCTGTTGCCCAGCAGCACATAGGGCATGGAGCCTTCGGAAACGGAGCCCTCCACGTTGTGGAGTTCGACATCGCCAATGCGCACGCTGTTGAGCTTGATCCGGTAGGCGCGGATCACGCCGTTGGCCGTGCTGGTGTAGCCCGGCTGGCCATCCTCGTACTTCAGGCCGATGCGTTTGGCCTCGGCCACGCTCATGGCCACCAGCGTGGCCCCCGTATCGACCACGAAGTTCACCGAGCGCCCGTTGATGGAACCCAGCGAGTGGAAATGCCCGCCGCGGCCCGCCGTCAGCACGATCTGGCTGCCGCCACCACCGCCACCGCCACCGCCCGAACCGCCGACGCTCACGGGCCCTTCGCCCAGGCGGACCGTCTGGCGTTTGCCGCCGATGTCCACCACGGCCTGCTCGGACGAGACCGACAGCACCTTGACACCCTGGTGGCTGTCACCCGCCGCCATGGCCCTGGGCTGCCCGCCATTGATGACCAGCAGGGCCCGGCTGCCCATGCCGCCGGTCATGGCCACGCTCTGGGCCTGCACCACGGCGGATGCCAGCCCCAGCAGGCCTGCCAGGCCCCACCCGACCGCGCGTGCGGCGGTGGCCGCAGCAAGGGTGGATGGCTGGCGTGAACGCGCAACGGCCTCGGTCATGGTCGTGATACTCCCCTGGGTGTGTCGTTGTGTGCTCTGGTCTCGGTGATGCCGGGAGCATGCCCGGCCCAGCCCGGTCAATCGCGGAAATTGTCGAAACTCAGCGGCGCGTCGTCGATTTCCTTGCGCAGCAGCGCCATGGCGGCCTGCAGGTCGTCGCGCTTGTTGCCCTGGATGCGCACTTCCTCACCCTGGATGCTGGCGTTGACCTTCATCTTGCTGTCCTTGATGATCTTGACGATCTTCTTGGCCAGCTCGCTCTCGATGCCGGCCTTGACCTTGAGCACCTGCTTGACCTTGTCGCCGCCGATCTTCTCGACCTTGCCGATGTCCATGAAACGGATGTCGACCTTCTGCTTGGTCAGCTTGTTGAAGAGCACGTCGCGGACCTGGTCGATCTGGAAATCGCTGTCGCCAAGGACGACGACTTCCTTGTCTTTCTTCTTGAATTCGACGGCGGCACTGGTGCCTTTGAAATCGAATCGGGTGCCGATTTCCTTGGCGGTGGTGTCCACGGCATTGCCGACGGATTCGAGGTTCGGGTCGAGCTTGGTGTCGAAACTGGGCATGGTTGTTCTCCTTTGTCTGCGAAAATTCTGCCATGCACACGCCCCTGGCCGTGGAACACGGCGCCAATCTCAAGCAATACAACACCTTCGGGCTGCCCTCGAACGCCCAGGCGCTGGTGCGTGTCACCAGCGAATCCGACGTGCGCCGCGTGGTCGATGACCCCACCCTGGGCCGGGCACCCAAGTTCATCCTGGGCGGTGGCAGCAACCTGGTGCTCACACAGGATGTGCAGGCCTGCGTGCTCAAGGTGGAGGTGATGGGCCGGCGCCTGCTGGAAACGCGTGACGACGCCTGGATCATTGAGGTCGGTGCGGGCGAATCCTGGCACGGCACCGTGCAGTGGGCGCTGGACCAGGGCCTGCCCGGCCTGGAGAACATGGCACTGATCCCCGGCACCGTGGGCGCGGCGCCCGTGCAGAACATCGGCGCCTACGGCATCGAGCTGAAAGACCGCCTTGAATCCCTGGACGCGGTCGACCTGATCACCGGCCGCACCGTGACGCTGCTCGGCGAGCACTGCGCCTTCGGCTACCGCGACAGCATCTTCAAGCAGCACCTGGCCGGCAAGAGCGTGATCACGCGCGTGCGCCTGCGCCTGCCGCGCCCCTGGCAGCCCGTGCTGGGCTACCTGGAGCTGGAGCGCAAGGTGGCCGAGACAGGCATCACGGCCCCCGATGCCCGCCAGATCTTCGACTGGATCTGCGCCATCCGCCGCGCCAAGCTGCCCGACCCGGCCGTGGTCGGCAATGCCGGCAGTTTCTTCAAGAACCCGGTGGTCACGCCGGAGCAGTGCCGCGACATCATCAGCCGCGACCCGGAGATCGTGCACTACCCCATGCCCGACGGCAGCTTCAAGCTGGCCGCCGGCTGGATGATCGATGCCTGCGGCTGGAAGGGCAAGTCCATCGGCCGCGCGGGTGTGTATGAGAAGCAGGCGCTGGTGCTGGTGAACCGTGGAGGGGCCAGCGGGGCCGAGGTGGTCACGTTGGCGCGCGCGATTCAGGAGAGCGTCTACGGGCGCTTCGGGATTCGGCTGGAGCCGGAGCCGGTGGTGGTGTGAGCCACTGCCAGGCCGCGGTCGCCGGACGGGACAACAGCTCGTCAAGCAAGCGCCGGTAAAGCGGACCTACGCGCGTGTCCAGGTGGGCTTGCGCATGCTGCATCGAGCGGGCTGAAGCCTCCTGCCAGGCCTCGTCATCATCGAGCAGGCGGGACACCGCCTGATCCCAGGCCTCGCTCACCGCATCACCGACGACAGGCGAGGTGTTCTGCCAGTGCAGCGCCTCTGGCAATGGCACCACGCAGCCGGCATCATCCACCGTCTCAGGCAAGGCACCGCGGTCGGACACCACCGGCACCACACCGTTGAGCATGGCCTCCAGCGCCACGCGCCCGGCCGCTTCATCCACCAGCGAGGGCATCAGCACCACGCGGCTGCTGGCCCACACGGCGGACAAGTCATCCCGGCTGGGTGACACGAACACCTGCTCACAGCGAGACGGCGAGACGCCGTACCTCTGCAGCGCACTGAACCATTGATCTGCCCGCGCCCGGCCTTCGACGATCAGCACCGGCTGCCCTGGCCGGCTTTCCAGCCACCGCTGCACCAGCCCGGCCACCACGGCCACGCCCTTGGCCGGCTCCGGGTTGACGAAGGTGACGAACACACGCTCATCGATCTCCTGCCCCCCGGGCGCCTGCAGATAGCTGCCCAAAGGCGTCGGCACCGTGGTGAGCGGCGCACCATGCCCCCAAGCCTGCAGATGGCGCTCATGCATGAACGCACTGGGGACCCAGAAGGCATCGACCTCGGCGGGCGATGGCCCTGCAGCCGCCACCAGGTTGTGCAACACCATCACCACCCGTGCTCCCGCCTGGCGAGCCTGTACGCGGCGGCGCAGGTCACCATCATCCAGGCCGAAGGTCAGCACCACCTGGGGGGAGAAGCCCGCCAGCAATTCGAGCCACTGTCGCTCGAAAGCGGGGCCATGGTCCAGCGCCCATTGATGGCGCCGTGCGGGTTCGGTGATCAGCAGGTGGTGGCGCACCCCACGATCATCGAGGTCCAGCCAGGCACCAGGGAGCCGATCAAGCACGCCCGCCGGATCGATGTTCAGACGAGCCAACACCGGCTGCAGATGCGCAGCCGGTGCCCCATTCTCGCAACCGGTGGTCGCCAGTGACCGCACCTCGCAGCCCGCCAGGGCCAGGGACTCCGCCATCTGGCGCATGCTCTGCGCCGCGCCACTGGATGGGTCGTAGACGGACTGACCCTGCAGCAGCAGGACGCGCATGCGGGCGATCAGCGCTGCGCGCGACGGCGACGGCTGGCCACCAGGCCCGCCACACCAAGCCCTGCCAGCGCCATGGCCCAGCTCTGCGCTTCGGGCACCGGCACCGCGTTGACGCCAACGTCGATGGAGTTGCTGGGCACGACCACACGCAGGAAATCACCATTCATGTTGGCCGGCGCAGGATCGCCCGGCGACGTCGAGCGCACGCCGGCTTCGCTCAGGTGAGCTTCCAGCACCACGAACCAGTACCAGTCGGGATTCTCTTCCCACTCGTAGGCGTAGTGCTGCGCGCTGAGCTCGCCTGTCAGTGTGGCCAGGCCCGTGTCGTAGAGGGTGCCGCTCGTCGAGTTGTAGCCCCGCTTGTTGCCCAGGATCTCGCGGATACCCACCTGGCCCTCCACGCCTGCGGCGTTCGCGAAGCCCATGGTCAGCGCCTGGACCACCGGGCAGCACGTGGTCGACTACGTGGCCGCAGGCGATGCACAACGCGCCAGCGTCGAGCTGACGGTGCTGGGCTTTGGCGTGGCCCTGAGTTGCACGGCCTGGCGTGTGCGACGCGGATGGCAAGCCAAGGCCTTCCCCTCTTCATCACACCGCGCCATGCGGGCGCGCCCAGGAGCCTCCGCATGAGCAACCGCTCCAACAGGCAGGCTACACCATGGCGCACATGGATCAGCGTGCTCAGCCGCGTGTTGGCCGCCAGCGTTGGGGGGGTATGCGCTCACCGCGCTGTCCATGACCACACTGGCTGCTGCCCTGCCTTTGGTATCCCCCGCCTCCAATGCCGATGCGGTGCTGAGCGCCACGCTGCTGAGTTTTGCCATCTACACGGGCATTGCCATCTGGGTATTCAGCGTGCGCAGTGCCACACGGGCCTGGCTGGGTCTGGGCATCGTCGCTTTGCCCTGTGCAGCCGCCCTCGCACTGATCCGATGGCTGGCCTGACGCAGCCCCACAGCTTCATCGCCAATCGGCTGAACCCATGAAAAAGGGGCTCATCACTGAGCCCCTTTGCTGCGTACAGGCAGGGCGCTTTCTCAAGCGCCACCCACATCAACCGAAGTGGCAGATGTAGTGGTAGGCCTCGCCTTCCACCTTGATCTCGAACGACGAGTTGCCAGGCACGTTGAAGCTTTCGCCCGGGCCGTAGGTCTGCCATTCGCTGGCGCCGGCCAGCTTGATGGTGGCCTTGCCGGCGACCGTTTCCATGATCTCGGGCGCGCCGGTATTGAAGGTCAAGGTGGCAGGCAGGATCACGCCGACGGACTTGCGGGTGCCATCAGCCAGGGTCACGGTGTGCGACACGCACTTGCCGTCGAAGTACACATTGGCCTGGGTGCCGACGGTGCCGGCCAGGGTGGAGGTGATGCTCATGGTTGGAGGATGCTCGATGCAGTGTTCAGGGACGTTCTCGGGCTCAAGCTCAGGCGGCCTTGCGGGCGGCTGGCTTGCGGGGAGCGGTGGCCTTCTTGGGCGCGGGCACGGCCTTCAGCAGCGAAGCAGTGGCCGGCTTGGCGGCAGGCTTGCTGGCCTTGGGCGCGGCCTTCTTGCCCTTCGCGGCTGGCTTGGCACCCTTGGTGGCCTTGGCGGAGGCAGCGCGCTTGGCCTGCACATTGGCGCCGATGCGCAGGCGCAGGGCGTTCAGCTTGATGAAGCCGGCTGCATCGGCCTGGTTGTAGGCACCACCGTCGTCGTCAAAGGTGGAGATCAGCGGATCGAACAGGCTGTCGGAAGCCGATTCGCGGCCCACGCACATGATCGTGCCCTTGTACAGCTTGAGCTTGACCTTGCCGTTGACCGTGGTCTGGCTGGCGTCGATCAGGCCTTGCAGCAGCTCACGCTCGGGGCTGAACCAGTAGCCGTTGTAGACCAGGCGGGCGTAGCGGGGCATCAGGTCGTCCTTGAGGGCCAGCACTTCGCGGTCCAGCGTGATCGACTCGATGGCGCGGTGGCCCGACAGCAGGATGGTGCCGCCAGGGGTCTCGTAGCAGCCGCGGCTCTTCATGCCCACGTAGCGGTTCTCGACCTTGTCCAGGCGGCCGATGCCGTGCTTGCCGCCGATCTCGTTCAGCTTGGTCAGCACTTGTGCAGGCGACAGCTTCACGCCGTCGATGGCGACCACGTCACCCTTGGCGTAGGTCAGCTCGACGATCTGGGCCTTGGCGGGCGCCTTCTCGGGCGACACGGTCAGGCGCCACATGTTAGCTTCGGGTTCGAAGTTCGGGTCTTCCAGCACGCCGCCTTCGTAGCTGATGTGCAGCAGGTTGGCGTCCATCGAGTAAGGGGCGCCACCCTTGCGCTTCTTGAAGTCCACAGGGATCTTGTGCGCATCGGCGTAGGCCAGCAGCTTCTCGCGCGAGAGCAGGTCCCACTCACGCCACGGGGCGATCACCTTCACGCCAGGCATCAGCGCGTAGGCGCCCAGCTCGAAACGGACCTGGTCGTTGCCCTTGCCGGTGGCGCCGTGGCTGATGGCGTCGGCCTTGGACTTCCTGGCGATCTCGACCAGGCGCTTGGCGATCAGCGGGCGGGCGATGGAGGTGCCCAGCAGGTACTCGCCCTCGTACAGCGCGTTGGCGCGGAACATCGGGAACACGAAGTCGCGCACGAACTCTTCGCGCAGGTCTTCGATGTGGATGTTCTCAGGTTTGATGCCCAGCTTGACGGCCTTGGCGCGTGCGGGCTCGATCTCTTCGCCCTGGCCGATGTCGGCGGTGAAGGTGACGACTTCGCAGTTGTACTCGTCCTGCAGCCACTTCAGGATGATGGACGTGTCCAGACCGCCGGAGTAGGCCAGGACGACTTTCTTGATCTTCTGGGGCTCGGCGGCAGCAGCCTTCTTCACGGGGGCCGCGGGCGCGGCGGCGGGCTTGGCGGCGGCCTTGACCGAAGTCTTGGCGGGCTTGGCGTTTTTGGACATGGTCTGTGAACGTTCAGTCGGACGAAACCACCGATTTTAAGGCCCATCGCTGAATTTTCGAGCATGGCCTTTCACGCATCTTTACCCGCCAGACACACGGGGCGTGTCGGCATGCGCTGCAATCGACGCGTTATGCCATCACGGGCACGCTTGAGCAGCCCGACTGGAGCAGACAGATGTCTTACCGCCTTCTTCCCATCCCCCTGCGCACCACCATCGCTGCGCTGGCAGCCCTGTCCACCGCCTCGGTCTGGGCCGGCCCGGCCGTGGGCAGCTACATGGGCACGCCATCGTCCTCGGTCGCCACCGTCAACGCCCGCGTGATCTCCAGCACGCCGGTGGTGGCCCAGGTGGCCGTGCCCACCCAGGCCTGCTACGACGAACTGCAGGCCACGCCCCCCCGCAGCACCGGTGCCGGCGCCATCATCGGCGCCATCGCGGGCGCGGCACTGGGCAATGCCGTGGGCAAGGGCGCCGGCAATGCCATCGCCACCGGCGTGGGCCTGATGGGCGGCGCGGTGCTGGGCAACCACATCGAGACCGATGGCCGCCCGGGCGGCACGCAGACCGTACGCCGCTGCAGCCAGCAGACCGCCTACCAGAACCAGGTCGTGGCCTACGACGTGGTCTACGAACTCAACGGCCAGCGCTACTCCACCCAGATGGGCAGCGAGCCTGGCCGCACCATCCCCGTCCAGTTGACGGTCACGCCTGCGGTGGCGGCCCCTGTGCAGCAGGCCCCCGTGTACGCCCCCGTGACCGTGGCTCCCTCGCCGGTGACCGTGGTGGGCTACCGCCCCGGCGTGGTCGTGGATGCCCGCTTTGACGATGGGCGCCACGATGGTGGCTGGCACCGCCACGGCTGGCGGGGTAGGGGTTGGGACTGAGGCCCACCCCGGCCCGTCGGGCAGGGCCAACCCTTGAAACGTGAATAACGCACGCCTCAAGGGGCTTGTTCTGAGGTCATATAACGGGGCGCAAAGGGAAAATTGACGACAAAGGTGGCCAGATAGTCAGGCCACCTGTCAGGTAGGCCCTTTTTGAAACGCAAGCCCCGACGCCCAGCGCCGCTGCCTCGATACGCTCGGCTCTTCTTGGAAGAGCTCGAGCCGCGGTTGCTGTTCTCGTCGGATGCGGCAGGCGTGCTGCCCCCGCTGGGGCCCCTGCAGAACGATCCCGGTGCCCCGCCTTCTTCTGCGATCAGCGCCGCCCTGATGACGCCGGCCCCGGCTGGCGCGCAGACCAGCCCCCCTCAGGACGCGACCACAACGCAGGCCCGACAGGCCTCCGGCCAGGAACTGGCGTTCGTCGACATGAGTGTCGACGGTGCCCAGGAACTCGTGGACGGCCTGCGCGCCGAACAATCCGCCGGCCGCCCCATCGAGATCATCCAGATCCAGGCGGGCGAGGATGGTCTGCGTGTCATCACCGAGACCCTGGCGCGCTACCAGGATGTGCAGGCCGTGCACGTGTTCAGCCACGGTGACGACCAGGGCCTGACCATCGGCAGCGCGAGGCTGGATGCCTCCACCCTGCCCGCCCACATGCAGGACATCGCCGCGTGGTCGGCCGCCATGGCCGCCGACGGGGACCTGCTGCTGTACGGTTGCAACCTGGCGGGCAGCAGCACGGGCCAGACCCTGGTGAACGACATCGCCCTGCTGTCCGGCGCGGACGTGGCGGCCAGCACCAACCTCACCGGCGCGTCGGCCCTGGGCGGCGATTGGATCCTGGAGTACCAGCGCGGTGCCATCGACAGCGCCGCGTTCTCGGCCGAATCATGGGAGCACACGCTGGCCACGGTCTCGTTCCAGGATGGCGTGAACGGCTACACCGGCACGACAGACACCTACCTGGACCTGCTGAGCCCGGTGGCCAACAACAGCACCTCGACCACCTTGGCCGCGGGGCGAGCAACGACCCAGAACGGCTTCCAGACACTGCTCAAGTTCGAGAACATCTTCGGCAACGGCGCAGGCCAGATCCCCCAGGGGGCCATCATCACGAGCGTGACGCTGGAGATCTACATGACGGCCAGCCCGACCTTCACCAATCCCACGTTCAGTGTCTATCGCATGCTGGCAAGCTGGTCGGACACCGCCTCCTGGTCGTCGATGGGCGATGGCGTGAACGGGGGAGAGGCCCTTGGCACGCCGGACATGACCATCAAGGACAACGGCACCGGCCCTTACACCTTCACCTTCAGCACCGCCGGCTCGGCCATGCTCGAAACACTGCAGGCCTGGTCGGACGACCCATCGAGCAACCAGGGCTGGTACATCTTCTCCGACGACAACTCGTCCAAGGCCAGCTTCGCATCGTCCGAGAACGGCACGGTGGCCTACCGGCCGAAGCTGACCGTGGAATACACCGTGCCTTCGTCCCCGACGCTGGACCTGAACACGGGCACGGCCGGCAACAACCACAGCGGCAGCTTCACGGAGGGCACGCCCCAGAACATCACCAGCGGTACCGCCACGATCACACCGGGCTCAGGCACCAACATGAGCGGCATGACCGTCACGCTCAACAACCGGCCGAATGGCACGTCGGAGGTTCTGTCGGCCAACACCAGCGGCACGCCCATCACCGCCACCTACGACAGCAGCACCGGCGTGCTCACCCTGTCAGGAACAGCCACCGCAGCGCAGTACCAGCAGGTGCTGCGCTCCGTCACCTACAACAACCTGTCAGACAACCCGGACACCACCGCCCGTACCTTGACCGTCACGGTGACCAACTCGTATGGCAAGACCGCCTCGGCGACCTCGACGATGAGCGTCACAGCCGTGAACGACGCGCCCACGGTGTCCACCACCGGCAGCTCGCTGGGCTACACCGAGAACGCGGGCGCGGTCGCGGTCGACAGCGGCGTGACCGTGAACGACGTGGACAGCACCAACCTGAGCGGCGCGACGGTGCGCATCACCGGCAACTACGTCAACGGCCAGGACGTGCTGAGCTTCCTGACGCAGAACGGCATCACCGGCGTGTGGGACGCCAGCACCGGCACCCTCACGCTCACGGGCACCGCCACGGTGGCGCAGTACCAGGCCGCGCTGCGCAGCATCACTTACACCAACGGCAGCGACACCCCCTCCACGGCATCGCGCACCGTGAGCTTCACGGTGACGGACGGGGCGCTCAACAGCACCGCCGCCACGCGAACGATCGCCATCACCGCGGTGAACGACGCCCCGGTGGTCACGACCACAGGCGGCAGCAGCACCTACACCGAGAACGGCAGCGCGGTGGTGGTGGACAGCGGCCTGACGGTCAGCGATGTGGACAGCACCAACCTCAATGGCGCCACCGTCCGCATCACCGGCAACTACGTCAATGGCCAGGATGTGCTGGCCTTCACCAACCAGAACGGCATCAGCGGCAGCTGGAACGCCAGCACCGGCACGCTCACGCTGACCGGCTCGGCCACCGTGGCCCAGTACCAGGCCGCACTGCGCAGCATCACCTACGCCAACAGCAGCGAGAACCCCTCCACCACCTCGCGCACCGTGAGCTTCACGGTGACGGACAGCAGCAGCGCGGCCAGCAACACGGCCACCCGCAGCGTGGGTGTCACCGCCGTCAACGACGCGCCGGTGATCACCAGCAATGGCGGTGGTTCTTCTGCCAGCATCAGCATCAGCGAGAACGGCACCGCCGTCACCACCGTCACCGCGACGGACGTGGACAGCAGCAACCTGGTCTATAGCATCTCGGGCGGGGCAGACGCGGCCCGCTTCACCATCGACAGCACCACCGGCGTGCTTCGCTTCGTCACCGCGCCCGACTTCGAAGCCCCCACTGACGCCAGCGGCAACAATGTCTACGATGTGATCGTGCAGGTCAGCGATGGCACGCTCACCGACACGCAGGCCCTGGCCGTGACCGTCACCGATGTGAACGAACACAGCGTTGGCGCGGTCAGCGATGTCAATGCCGGCGCCAACACCGTGGCCGAGAACGCCACCAACGGCACCACCGTGGGCATCACCGCCCAGGCCACGGATGCCGATGGCAGCAACAACACCGTCACCTACACGCTGAGCGACAACGCGGGCGGACGCTTCACCATCAACGCCAGCACCGGCGTGGTCACCGTGGCCGATGGCACGCGGCTGAACTATGAAGCAGCCACCTCGCACACCATCACCGTGGTGGCCACCAGCAGCGATGGCTCCGCCAGCAGCCAGAACTTCACGATCAATCTGAGCGATGTCAACGAGTTCGCCGTTGGCGCCGTGAGCGATGTCAATGCGGCCGGCAACACCGTGGCCGAGAACGCGGCCAACGGCACCGCCGTGGGCATCACCGCCCGTGCGGTCGATGCCGATGGCAGCAACAACACCGTCACCTACACGCTCAGCGACAACGCGGGCGGGCGCTTCGCCATCAACGCCAGCACGGGCGTGGTCACCGTGGCCAACGGCTCGCTGCTGGATTTCGAGACCGCCACCTCGCACAGCATCACCGTACTGGCCACCAGCAGCGACGGCTCCACCAGCAGCCAGAGCTTCACGGTCAACGTCACCGATGTCAACGAGTTCCCCGTGGGCGCCGTGAGCGACATCAACGCCACAGCCAACACCGTGGCCGAGAACGCCGCCAATGGCACGGCCGTGGGCATCACCGCCCGTGCGGTGGATGCCGATGGCAGCAACAACACCGTCACCTACACGCTCAGCGACAACGCCGGCGGACGCTTCACCATCAACGCCACCACGGGTGTGGTCACGGTGGCCAACGGCTCACTGCTGAACTATGAAGCGGCCACCTCGCACACCATCACCGTGGTCGCCACCAGCAGCGATGGCTCGACCAGCAACCAGAGCTTCACGATCAACATCGCCGACGTGGACGAGTTCAACGTCGGCCCGGTAACGGATGTCAACGCCACGCCCAACCAGGTCGCCGAGAACGCCGCCAACGGCACCCTGGTCGGCATCACCGCCCAGGCCTCCGATGCGGACGGCAGCAACAACACCATCACCTACACACTGAGCGACAACGCAGGCGGGCGCTTCACCATCAATGCCAGCACCGGCGTCGTCACCGTGGCTGACGGCACGCTGCTGGACTTCGAGACCGCCACTTCGCACGACATCACCGTGGTCGCCACCAGCAGCGACGGCTCCAGCAGCAGCCAGAGCTTCACCATCGACCTCACCGACGTGAACGAGCACGCTGTGGGTGCCATCAGCGATGTGGACGCCACGTCCAACGAGGTCAACGAGAACGCCTCCAATGGCAACGAGATCGGCATCACCGCCCGCGCCGTGGACGCCGACGCCACGAACAACACCGTCACCTACACGCTGACCGACAACGCTGGCGGACGCTTCACCATCGATGCCACCACCGGCGTGGTCACGGTGCTGGACGCCTCCCTGCTGGACTTCGAGACCACCACATCCCACACCATCACCGTGCGGGCCACCAGCAGCGATGGTTCGACCAACACACAGGTCTTCACCATCGACATCACCGATGGCAGCGAGGCTGGCGTGGGGCCTGTGTCCGACACGGATTCCAGCCCCAACACGGTGGCAGAGAACGCCGCTGCCGGCACCACCGTGGGCATCACTGCCTCGGCGATCGACCCGGACGTGATCGACACCGTGAGCTACAGCCTGTCCAACAATGCGGGCGGACGCTTCACCATCGATGCCACCACCGGCGTGGTCACCGTGGCCAATGGCAGCCTGCTCGACCGCGAGGCCACGGCCAGCCACAACATCACCGTGGTGGCCACCAGCACCGATGGCAGCAGCACCTCGCGCACCTTCACCATCAGCCTGATCGACCAGAACGAGTTCGCCGTGAGCCCGGTCACCGACGTCAATGCGGCCGCGAACCAGGTGGCCGAGGACGCCAGCGACGGCACGCTGGTGGGCATCACCGCGCGCGCCACGGATGCGGACGCCACCAACAACACCGTCACCTACACGCTGAGCGACAACGCCGGTGGCCGCTTCGCGATCAATGCCACCACCGGCGTCGTGAGCGTGGCCAACGGTGCCCTGCTGGACTATGAAACCGCCAGCTCGCACAGCATCACCGTGCTGGCCAGCAGCAGTGATGGCTCCACCAGCAGCCAGAGCTTCACAATCAACCTGATCGACGTCAACGAGTACGACCTGGGCGCCGTCAGCGACGTCGATGCCTCGCCCGACCTGGTGGCCGAGAACGCCACCAACGGCATGGCCGTGGGCATCACCGCCCGCGCAGCGGACCTGGACGGCACGAACAACACCGTCACCTACACCCTGAGCGACGACGCGGGCGGTCGCTTTACCATCAACGCGACCACCGGCGTGGTCACCGTGCTCGACGGCTCCAGGCTCGACTTCGAGGCCGCCACCTCCCACGACATCACCGTGGTCGCCACCAGCAGCGACGGCTCCACCAGCACCCAGACCTTCACCATCGACATCGGCGATGTCAGCGAGTTCGCCGTGGGCGCCGTGACCGATACCAACGCCGCCGCCAACACCATCGCCGAGAACGCCGCCAACGGCAGCACCGTGGGCATCACCGCCCAGGCTTCTGACGCCGACGGGAGCAACAACACCGTCACCTACACGCTGAGTGACAACGCGGGCGGGCGCTTCACCATCGACGCCAGCACCGGCGTGGTCACCGTGGCTGACAGCTCGCTGCTGGACTTCGAGACCGCCACCAGCCACACCATCACCGTGGTCGCCACCAGCAGCGACGGCAGCACCAGCAACCAGGCCTTCACGATCAACCTCACCGACGTCAACGAGCACGCCGTGGGCGCCGTGAGCGATGTCAATGCGACGGCCAACACCGTCGCCGAGAACGCCACCGCCGGCACCAGCGTGGGCATCACCGCCCATGCGGTGGACGCCGACGGCACAAACAACACCGTCACCTACACGCTGTACGACGACGCCGGAGGCCGCTTCACCATCAACGCCGTCACCGGCGTGGTCACCGTGGCCGACGGCTCGCTGCTGGACTACGAAACCGCCAGCTCGCACACCATCATCGTGCAGGCCACCAGCAGCGATGGCTCCACCAGCAGCCAGAGCTTCACGATCAACCTCAGCGACGTCAACGAGCATGCCGTGGGCGTCGTGAGCGATGTGAACGCCGCAGCCAACACCATCGCCGAGAACGCGGCCAACGGCACCGCCGTGGGCATCACCGCGCGTGCCACGGATGCGGACGCCACCAACAACGCCGTCACCTACACGCTGAGCGACAACGCGGGCGGGCGCTTCACCATCAACGCCACCACCGGCGTCGTGACCGTGGCCGACAGCTCGCTGCTGGACTACGAGTCGGCCACGTCGCACACCATCACCGTGCGCGCCACCAGCAGCGACGGCTCGACCAGCGATCAGACCTTCACCATCAACCTCACCGATGTCAATGAACACGCGGTCAGCGCCATCAGCGACACCAACGCCTCAGCCAACCAGATCAACGAGAACGCCGCCAATGGCAGCACCGTGGGCATCACCGCTCACGCCGTGGACGCGGACGGCACGAACAACACCGTCACCTACACCCTGAGCCAGGATGCAGGCGGGCGCTTCACCGTCGATGCCGCCACCGGTGTGGTGCGCGTCCTCAACGGCGCACTGCTGGACCGTGAAGCCGCCGCCAGCCACACCATCACGGTACTGGCCACCAGTGCCGACGGCTCCACCAGCAGCCAGAGCTTCACCATCGATCTGCTGGACGTCGATGAGTTCTCCGTGGGCCCGGTGAGCGACAGCGATGCCACGCCCAACCAGGTCGCCGAGAACGCGGCCAACGGCACCACCGTGGGCATCACCGCCCACGCCGTGGACCTCGATGCCACGAACAACGCCGTCACCTACACGCTGAGCGACAACGCCGGGGGCCGTTTCGCCATCGACGCCACCACCGGCGTGGTCACCGTGGCCAACGGCGCGCTGCTGGACTTTGAATCCGCCACCAGCCACGCCATCACCGTGGTCGTCACCGGCACCGATGGCGCGACCCGCACCCAGAGCTTCACCATCGGCATCACCGACGTCAACGAGCTCGCCGTGGGCCCGGTGAGCGACACGAATGCCAGCACCAACCAGGTGGCCGAGAACGCCGCCAATGGCACCTTGGTGGGCATCACCGCCCATGCCGTGGATGCGGACGGCACGAACAACACCATCACCTACGCACTCAGCGACAACGCCGGCGGGCGCTTCACCATCAACGCCAGCACCGGCGTGGTCACCGTGGCCAACGGCACGCTGCTGGATTTCGAAACCGCCAGCAGCCACACCATTACCGTGGTCGCCACCAGCAGCGACGGCTCCACCAGCAGCCAGAGCTTCACCATCAACGTCACCGACCGCAACGATGCCCCAACGGCGCAACTGCCGGCCGGTCTCCACGCGGTCGAGCAGGTGCCTCTGGCCCTGCAGGGCCTGGGCCTGTCCGTGGCCGACATCGACGCCGGCACAGGCCAGGTCCGCGTGACCCTCTCGGTGGTGTCGGGCACCCTGAGTGCAGCGGCCGGCAGCACCGGCGTGGTCATCAGCGGCTCGGGCACGACCACGCTGACGCTCACCGGCACCATCACGCAGATCAATGCCCTGTTCGATGGCCTGCAGGGCGCCACGCTGGGTTACCTGATCGACACAGACCTGCCGCCGCCCTCGGACACGCTCACCCTGGTGGTGAACGACCAGGGCCACTCGGGGCCAGGCGGCGCGCTCACCGCCACGGCCTCCACCAGCATCGCCATCACCGATGTCTACGATGCTCCCACCGTGATCGATCACGGCTGGAGCATGCCCTTCGGCACCCCGCTGCGCATGGAATCGGCGCAGTTGCTGCAACATGCTCAGGCGCCCGAACTGCGCCCGCTGACCCCCCAACTGGTGCAAGGCCCCAGCCAGGGCACGCTGAGCCTGCAGGCCGACGGCAGTTGGCTCTACACACCACGCGCCGGCTTCAGCGGCAGTGACACCTTCACCTACCTGGCCGATGACGGCATGGGCCAGAGCAACATCGCCACCGTGCGCCTGACCGTGCAGGCTCCCGTGGGCGGCGGCGTGGGCGGCCCCGGTTTGCCCGTACCGCCCACAGGCCCGGGCACCAGCCCGACCACGCCGACCCAGCCCATCGTCACGCCCCCATCCACCGACAACCCAGGCCAGGGCGGGGGCGGCACGGGCGGCGAAGGTGGCCACAACAGTGGCGGTGGTACCACCACGCCATCCACACCGGGTGGCGATGACCACAACGACGCACCGCCGCCCGGCGCAGAAGCATCGACCGACCCCACCCAGCCTGCGCCCGGCCAGGGTGGACGGCCCGGCATGGGCATCGGCCCCGCGCTGAGCGACCACACGCCCTATGGCCCGGCACGCACCTTCAGCATGATGCTGACGGGGCCGGGCTCGGCGGCACAGAACTGGCTGGATGCCGCTTTCCAGTCCGTCCACTCGATGGTGCCCGGCTTGAACACCAACGTGGGCCCGCTGGGCGGCAACCTCCTGCTGGCCCCCGTCAACATCGCCCTGGGCGGCGACACCCCCGTGCACATCGCCTCGGCGCTGGGCCGGCTGGCCACGGCCGCCACCGCGGACATCCCGGCGCTGATGGAGCTCGCGCCCACCACCCTGCAGACCACCGGTACCGTGCTCTCGGTGGGCGCGGTGTGGTGGGCGGCGCGCGGCGCCACCCTGCTGACCAGCCTGCTGGTGACCACCCCCGTGTGGCGCAACATGGACCCGCTGCCCGTGCTGTCCACCGGGGCGGATCCTGAGGGCCGTGAAGGCGACAACGACGACGCCACGGATGCCGCCGAAAACGCCGAGGCCGAACTCATCTTCGACGAGCCCCGCAAGGCGGAACTGACTTACGCGGACATCGCATGAAGTGACGACACATGACTTAAACAACCGTTCGATGTAAACAAGCAGCCTTTCCGCACCTTATTACACGCTCCCCGATTGTCTTCCCTGGGACAATGTGAAGGTCGCGATGTCTCCGTCAAGGGCCTGTTTGCCGCCCCCGACGTTGATGCGTCTTGCTGGCGACACCAGGAGTACACGTGCGCCGTCCACGTCCCAGGCAAACCACCGGATCTCAGTTGCGTGCCGAGATCGAAGAACTCGAGCCTCGGTTGCTGTTTTCAGCCGAGGCCTCGGTATGGCTGGCCGGTGACGCCCCCACGAGCAGCAGCGGCACCTCCACACCCTCGCCCAGCGTCCAGTACACAGCCCAGAGCAACCTCCAGGCCGAACAGAGCACCTCGCCCGCGCGTGACATCGCGTTCGTCGACCTGGGCATCGAGAACGCCGACATCCTCATCGCCGACCTGCAGGCCCAGGGCCGCAACCTGGACATCGTCACCATCGGCAAGGACGAAGACGGCATCGAGGTCATCACCCGCACGCTGGCCCAGGCCCAGGCGCCTTACGACGCCATCCACATCCTCAGCCACGGCGATGCCTCCGGCCTGACACTGGGCGACACCCGTCTGGACCTGGCCGCGCTGCAATCGCGTGCGCAAGACATCGCCGGCTGGGGCGCCGCCTTGAACAGCGATGCCGACCTGATGCTCTATGGCTGCGAACTGGCCGCGGGCGCCGATGGCCGCCAGTTGATCGATGACCTGGGCCTGCTGACCGGCGCCGACGTGGCCGCCAGCGACGACCTCACCGGGGCCAGTGTGCTTGGCGGCGACTGGGCCCTGGAATACCACCAGGGACAGGTCGATGCACAGACGCTGTTCGGGCTGTGGCAGCAACCCCGCTGGTACGGCGTGCTCGCCACCTACACGGTCACGTCCACCGTCGACAACGCGAGCGCGGCCACCACCGCCGGCACGCTGCGCTGGGCCATCACCCAGGTCAACGCCAATGCCGGTGCGGACACCATCGCCTTCAACATCAGCGGCGCGGCAGGCAGCTACGGCGAATACACGATCACGCCCTACGCAGTGCTGCCCACCATCACCGAGGCGGTGACCATCGACGGCAGTACGCAGCCCGGCACCGGCGCGGCCGGCCACCCGCTGATCGTGCTCGATGGCGCCGGCGCCAGGGGAACGGGGCTGGAGCTCTCGGGCACTGCCGATGGCACGACGATCCGGGGCCTGGTGATTCGCGACTTCACCGCCTACGGCATCTACATCGCCGCCAACTCCAACGGCAACACCATCGTCGGCAACTACATCGGCAGCTTCAACGCCGATGGCACGGATGCTGGCGTCAGCAAGCGCAACGACGGTTATGGCATCTACAACCTGGGCGCCAACCTGACCATCGGCGGCACCACGGCGGCCGACCGAAACGTGATCTCGGGCAACGGCCCGTCCTACAACATCTACCTGGGCAGCGGCTCGAACAACGCCGTCGTCCAGGGCAACTACATCGGCACCAACGCCGCGGGCACCGCCGTGTTCGCCAACAACGGGCAATGGGGCATCCTGGTGGAGAGCAGCTCCACCAACGTCACCATCGGTGGCACGACGGTCAGCGCGCGCAACGTCATCGCAGGCTTCTCCGAACGCAACCTCTGGCTCACCACCACCGGCACCACCACCGTCCAGGGCAACTACATCGGCACCAATGCCACTGGCACAGCCGCCCTGGGCGGCGCCACCGGCATCTACAAGGATGACACCGGCAGCACCACCATCACCAGCAACGTCATTTCCGGCAACGCAGGCCCTGGCGTGGACATCCGTGATGGCGACACCACCCTCACCGGCAACATCATCGGCCTGAACGCCACGGGCACGGCCGCCCTGGCCAACACCGGCGTGGGCATCAACGTGCAGACCAACGACGCCGTCGTGATCGGCGGCAGCACGGCGGCGGCACGCAACGTCATCTCCGGCAACACCGGCCATGGCATCGAGGTCAAGACCACGGCCAGCGGCACGCACTACATCCTGGGCAACTACATCGGTGTGGGCAACGATGGCAGCACCCTGCTGGGCAACGGCGGGGCAGGCGTCTACATCGCCGCCAGCAATGTGCAGGTGGGCGGCAAGAACACAGGCGAAGGCAACGTCATCGCGGGCAACACGGGCGCGGGCATCGTCGTGGCCTCAGGCACCAACAACCTGATCTACCGCAACTCGATCTACAGCAACGGCGGCCTGGGCATCGACCTGAACAACGATGGCGTCACCGCCAACGACCTCAACGATGGTGACGGCGGCGGCAACTGGGCCAACAACTTCCCGGTCATCACCTCGGCCTTCAACGACGGCACGGTGACCAAGGTGAGCGGCTCGCTGGAGTGGTACGCGCAGGCCCAGACCATCACCATCGACTTCTTCAGCAGCCCCACGGCGGATGCGAGCGGCTACGGCGAAGGCCGTGTCTACCTGGGCTCGATCACGATCACCACCAACGCCACCACGGGCGACGCGTCGTTCAGCGTGGACCTGCCCACCGTGGCCGCCGGCCAGTACATCACGGCCGTGGCCAACGTCGAGAGCGGCCCCACGGGTGCCTCGGAGTTCTCGGCCGCGATGATGGTGGTGGCCGCCGCCACCGGCACACGCGGCAAGGTGATCTGGAACGTCAACGACCAGCTCTACAGCTGGTACGCCAGCTGGAACGGCGCCAGCTTCTCGCTGCCAGCCGTCACCGGCATCAACACCACCGACGACATCACGATGATGCTGGCCGCCGAGGCGCCCACGCGCAACGAGGTCATCATGATCGGTTCGGCCGATGTCTCGGGCAAGATCATCGCGCTGGTGTGGGATGGCAGCCAGTGGACCGCGCCACTGACGCTGCCACTCGCATCACCGGCCGCCGCCGCCTCGCAGTACAACAGCTTTGCCGTGGCCTACGAGAGCACCAGCGGCGATGCCATCCTGGTCTGGGACAACGGCAACACCGGCACCACGGGGCTGTCCTACGCAGTGTGGAACGGCACCAGTTGGTCGGCTGTCAGCACGATCACGGCACCGGTCTCGGGCGAGCCCTACCAGATAAAGCTGGCGGCCAGCCCCAGGTCGGACGAGATGGTGCTGGTGGCCGAGACCAGCGGCTCGTCGAACCACCAGTACGCCATCGTGTGGAACGGCTCAAGCTGGGGCAATGCACAGGCCCTGGGCACCGACAGCTCCAAGCAGTACTTCGAGATCGACGTGGCCTACGAAAGCCAGAGCGGCCGCGCCCTGGTGTTCTACGACAACTCTGCCTCCAACCAGCCCACGGTGCAGTACCGCATCTGGAACGGCAGCACCTGGAGCAGCGAAGCCAGCATCGCCGCCCCGGGCGCCGTGAGCGGCACGGCCGAGCTGTACGCCACCGCCGTGGCCTCGGATGCGAGCAGCAACCGCATCGCCATGGTCGCGCAGACCTCGACCAACAACGTATGGGTCGCCGTGTGGGACGGCAGCAGCTGGAGCGGGCAGACCGTGCTGACCACCACGGCCCCCTCGCTCACGGACCGCCCCATCACGGCCAGCGTGGCCTTCGAATCCAAATCCGGCGACCTGCTGGTGGCCTACAGCAAGGACACCGGCCCCAACATCTACTACCAGACCTGGACAAGCGGCAGCGGCTGGTCCGGCGAGCTGACTGGCCCCAGCATGGGCGGCACCGACAAGCCCTACATCACCAAGCTCTACGCCGACCCGTACACCAACACCATCATGATGGGGGTGCAGGACAGCGGCTCGGACCTGAACTTCGTGGCCTGGAACGGCAGCAGCTGGGGCACCGTCACGCAGCTCGACGGCGCCACCGGCGAGACCTACCGCCAGAACTTCACCTACGTGTGGAACCGCTACAGCCAGACCGTGCTGAACAACGTGGCGGGCGACACGCTGGCCTATGTGAAGGGCGATGGCGCCCGGGTGATCGACCAGGGCTATGCAGCCACCATCACCGATACCGACATGGTCGGCTTCAATGGCGGCACCCTCACCGTGTCGTTCACGGCAGGCTCGACCGCCGCGCAGGATGTGCTGGCCATCCTGAACCAGGGTTCGGGCGCAGGCCAGATCGGCCTGAGCGGCGGCAACGTCACGTACGGTGGCGTGGTGATCGGCACCTGGACAGGCGGCACCAGCGGCTCGGCCCTGGTCATCACCCTCAACGCCAATGCCACGGCCGCGGCCGTGGGGGCCCTGGCCTCGAACATAACCTACCAGAACACCAACGGCACCACGCCCTCGACCACCGCGCGGACGGTGCGTTTCGCGCTGGTCGATGCCTTTGGCGTGGCGGCCACACCGCGCGATGCGTCGATCACCGTGACCAACCCCACGCCGGGCTCGGTCAGCACCGGCTTCCAGCAGGGCTCGAACGGCTACACCGGCACGCAGGACACCTACGTGCGCAACGGCACGAACACCAGCCAGGGCAACAACACCACCATCAGCTTCGATGGCTCGGGCAGCGGCACCGAGCAGGGCCTGATCCGCTTCGACAGCATCTTCGGCAACGGCCCGGGCCAGATCCCCTACGGTTCGACCATCACCTCGGCATCGCTCACGGTCTACGCCATCGAAGATGGCACCCAGAACCCCGCACTGCACCGCATCCTAGGTCTGAACTGGGACGAATCCAGCATCTGGAGCGGCCTGGGCAGCGGCGTGCAGTTCAACAACGTGGAGGCCAGCAGCTCGGCCGACAGCAGCGTGGATGCCAGCTCGCCCGGCTACCGCACCTTCACGGGGCTGGCCAGCACCGTGCAGGCCTGGGCCAATGGCGCCGACAACCTGGGCTGGGTGATCAAGTTCGACGGCAACGAGTGGATCATCGCCACCTCCGAGAACAGCACGGCGGCCTGGCGCCCGCAACTGAACATCACCTACACGCCGCCCGCGACCACGGTGATCGACCTGGACCCCAACAACAGCACCGGCGCCACCGGGCCCGACAGCCACAAGACCTTCGTCGAAAACGGCGGGCCGGTCACCATCGCCGACAGCGACGCCACCATCACCGACAGCGACAGCACCAACCTAACGGGCATGACGCTGACGCTGACCAACCCGTTCAATGGCGCGCTCGAATCGCTGGCGGCCACCACCACCGGCACGAGCATCACGGCCAGCTACGACAGCGGAACAGGCGTGCTCACGCTCAGCGGCACCGACACGCTGGCCCGCTACCAGCAGGTGCTGCGCAGCATCACCTACAACAACCTGTCCGAGGCCCCGGACACCACCACGCGCTTCATCACCGTCGTGGCCACCGATGGCTACACGAGCAGCGCCGTCGCCACGGCCGAGATCTCGATCACGGCCATGAACGATGCGCCCACGGGCAGCGTGTCCATCAGTGGCACGCCCACGCAGGGGCAGACGCTCACGGCCGGCAACACCCTGGCCGATGTCGATGGCATGGGCAGCGTCACCTACCACTGGCTGCGTGATGGCGTGGATACCGGGGCCACCGGCAGCACCTACACGCTGACCCAGGGTGATGTGGGCAAGGCCATCACCGTGCGCGCCACCTACACCGATGCAGGCGGCACCGCCGAGGCGGTCAACAGCAACGCCACCGCCCTGGTGGCCAACGTCAACGACACGCCCACTGGCAGTGTGCTGGTGAGCGGCACGCCCACGCAGGGCGAAACCCTGACCGCATCCAACAGCCTTGGCGATATCGACGGCATGGGCAGCGTCACCTACCACTGGCTGCAGGACGGCGTGGACACCGGTGCCACGGGCTCGAGCTACGAGCTGACCCAGGGCGATGTGGGCAAGGCCATCACCGTACGCGCCACCTACATCGATGGCCAAGGCACCCCGGAATCCGTGGACAGCGCCGCCACCAGCGCCATCGCCAACGTCAACGATGCGCCCACGGGCTCGGTCAGCATCAGCGGCACGGCCACCCAGGGCCAGACGCTCACCGCGTCGAACACCCTGGCCGATGTCGATGGTCTGGGCACCATCACCTACCAATGGTGGCGCAATGGCTCGAACACAGGCGCCACGGGCTCGACCTACGTGCTGACACAGTCCGACGTCGGCAGCACGATCACCGTGCGAGCCGTCTACACCGATGGCCAGGGCACGCCCGAATCGGTGGAGAGCGCCGCCACCAGCGCCATCGCCAACGTCAACGATGCGCCCACGGGCTCGGTCAGCATCAGCGGCACCGCCACGCAGGGCCAGACACTCACCGCCGCCAACACCCTGGTCGATGTGGATGGCATGGGCACCATCACCTACCAGTGGTGGCGTGATGGCTCCAACACGGGGGCGACGGGCACGACCTATGTGCTGACCCAGGCCGATGTGGGGGCCACGATCACCGTGCGTGCCGTCTACACCGATGCCCAGGGCACGCCCGAATCGGTGGAGAGTGCCGCCACCAGCACCATCGCCAACATCAACGATGCGCCTACCGGCAGCGTGTCGATCAGCGGCACCGCGGCCCAGGGCCAGACACTCACGGCGTCGAACACCCTGGCCGATGTCGATGGTCTGGGCACCATCACCTACCAATGGTGGCGCAATGGCTCGAACACCGGCGCGACCGGCAGCACCTACGTGCTGACCCAAGCCGATGTGGGCAGCACGATCACCGTGCGCGCGGTCTACACCGATGGCCAGGGCACGCCCGAGTCGGTGGAGAGCGCCGCCACCAGTGCCATCGCCAACGTCAACGACACGCCCACGGGCTCGGTCAGCATCAGTGGTACCGCCACGCAAGGCCAGACGCTCACAGCATCCAACACACTGGCTGATGTCGATGGCCTGGGCACCATCACCTACCAGTGGTGGCGTGATGGTTCCAACACCGGCGCCACAGGCGCCACCTACGTGTTGACCCAATCCGATGTAGGCAGCACGATCACCGTGCGCGCGGTCTACACCGATGGCCAGGGCACGCCTGAATCGGTGGAGAGTGCCGCTACCAGTGCCGTCGCCAACGTCAACGATGCGCCCACGGGCTCGGTCAGCATCAGCGGCACGGCCACCCAGGGCCAGACACTCACGGCCTCCAACACGCTGGCCGATGTCGATGGCCTGGGCGCCATCACCTACCAGTGGTGGCGTGACGGCGCAAACACCGGTGCCACCGGCACCACCTACGTGCTGACCCAATCGGATGTGGGCAGCACCCTCACTGTCCGCGCCATCTACACCGATGGCCAGGGCACCCCGGAATCCGTAGAGAGTGCGGCCACCAGCACCATTGCCAATGTCAACGATGCACCCACAGGCAGCGTGTCAATCAGCGGCCTAGCCACTCAGGGGCAGACACTCACCGCTTCGAACACCCTGGGCGATGTGGACGGCCTGGGCACCATCACCTACCAGTGGTGGCGTGATGGTTCCAACACCGGCGCCACGGGCGCCACCTACGTGTTGACCCAATCCGATGTAGGCAGCACGATCACCGTGCGTGCTGTCTACACCGATGGCCAGGGCACGCCCGAATCGGTGGAGAGTGCCGCCACCAGCGCCATCGCCAACGTCAACGACACGCCCACCGGCAGCGTGAGCATCAGCGGCACGGCCACCCAGGGCCAGACACTGACCGCCTCCAACACCCTGGCCGATGTGGACGGCCTGGGCACCATCACCTACCAGTGGTGGCGCGATGGGTCCAACACCGGCGCCACCGGCAGCACCTACGTACTGACCCAGGCCGACGTCGGATCGACGATCACCGTGCGTGCTGTCTACACCGATGGCCAGGGCACTCCGGAATCCGTGGACAGCGCGGCCACCAGCGCCATCGCCAACATCAACGACGCGCCCACGGGCAGTGTGAGCATCAGCGGCACCACCACGCAAGGCCAGACGCTGACCGCAAGCAACACCCTGGCCGATGCCGATGGCCTGGGCACCATCACCTACTACTGGCTGCGCGACGGTGTGGACACCGGCGCCACGGGCACCACCTATGCGCTGACACAGGCCGATGTTGGGCAGAGCATCACGGTACGCGCGGTGTACACCGACGGCCAAGGTTCGCCTGAATCCGTGGACAGCGCGGCCACCAGCGCCATTGCCAATCTCAACGATGCCCCGACCGGCAGCGTGTCGATCAGCGGCACGACCACCCAAGGCCAGACGCTCACCGCGTCGAATACCCTGGCCGATGTCGATGGTCTGGGCACCATCACCTACCAGTGGTGGCGCGATGGCTTGAACACCGGCGCGACCGGCACCACCTACGTGCTGACACAGGCCGACGTGGGCACGACGCTCACCGTGCGTGCTGTTTACACCGATGGACAAGGCACACCGGAATCCGTGGAGAGTGCAGCCACCAGCGCCATCGCCAACATCAACGATGCGCCCACGGGCAGCGTGTCGATCAGCGGCACCGCGGCCCAGGGCCAGACGCTCACGGCGTCGAACACCCTGGCCGATGTCGATGGTCTGGGCGCCATCACCTACCAATGGTGGCGTGACGGCGCAAACACCGGTGCCACGGGCACAAGCTACGTGTTGACCCAGGCCGATGTGGGCGCCACGCTCACCGTGCGGGCCGTCTACACCGATGCGCAAGGCACGCCCGAGTCGGTGAGCAGCGCCGCCACCAGCACCATCGCCAACATCAACGATGCACCCACCGG
>JBMOQM010000042.1:0-105145 GCA_049322875.1 Pseudomonadota bacterium | reverse complement strand
TTCCCCAAGGACGAAAAACAAGCCTCAGGCACTACACTTATCCACAGCCAGCCTTCACAGGTTGGCCAGCAGCCCTGGCTCAAAATTCAATCGGCACGGTGGCTCAATTTTGAATCGGCGCCAACACTTATTGTCGAACTATCGTCGGCAAAAGTGGCGTTTCATAGGAAGAGCCAGGGAAGGAGTTGATTGTCGAGCACCATGAGCAAATCCCTGGCTTCTCGATGCGATCCCCCCTTCATGGCGCGTGCACTGTCGCGGGCTTGCACCATTTGACACGAATCGTTGTCAAAAAATAGAATGGCCGGGCTTCTGACACAACGTGGAGACAACACAGATGACAATCGCAAACACTTGCGTGCTGGTGGCTGCCGTGCTGCCGGTGGTGACCATGGGCCTGGCCAAGTTCAGCACTGCTGGCAAAAAGGTGCGCGAAGGCGGCTACGACAACCGCAACCCGCGTGACTGGGCATCCCGCCAGGAAGGCTGGAAGGCGCGCGCTGCTGCCGCTCAGCACAACGGCTTCGAGGCGCTGCCGCTCTTCGTGTTCGCGGTGCTGGCCGCGCAACAGGCCGGTCTGGACCAGGGCCGCACCGACATGCTGGCCATCGCCTTCATCGTCGCCCGCCTGGTCTATATCGCCATCTACCTGGCCAACCAGGGCGCGCTGCGCTCGCTGGTGTGGGGCGTGGGCCTGGCCATCACCATCGCCATCTTCGCGCCGACCCTGACGCTGGCGCTGTGATGCACCCGGGGCCCCTGGCGTGGTGATGCGCGTGGTAATGTCGGCGCCCTTGCCGATCACCCCGCCCTGCCAGGAGCCCCGCCTTGACTGCCCGAACGCTCACCCCCACCGAGGCCCGCGTGCTGGCCGTGCTGGTCGAAAAACAGCACACCGTGCCGGACAGCTACCCGCTGTCGCTCAATGCCCTCACACTGGGATGCAACCAGAAGACGGCGCGTGAGCCCGTCATGCAGCTTAGCGAGGCTGAGGTGCTGCAAAGCATCAATGGCCTGAAAGAACTCAGCCTGGTCAATGAAGTCAGCGGCAACCGCGTGGTGCGTTTCGAGCACAACGCGGCCCGTGGCCTGGGCGTGCCCAGCCAGTCGGTAGCGCTGCTGACCATGCTGATGTTGCGCGGGCCGCAGACCTCGGCCGAACTGCGCCTGCACACGGAGCGCCTGCACCGGTTTGCAGATTTGTCATCGGTCGATGGCTTTCTCGACGAGTTGAGCACCAAGACGCCTGCGCGCGTTGTGCGGCTGCCCAAAGGGCCAGGCGAGCGAGAGGCACGCTGGGCGCACCTGCTGTGCGGTGAGGTCGCGATGACAACCACATCTGGCCCAAGCCAGGCCCAGTCATCCGGCAGCGAGGCTGCCGCCTGGGCCGACGAGTTGGCCGCCCTGAAAGCCGAGCAGCAACGGCAGGCTGAAGAGCTGGCCTCGCTGCGTGCGCTGGTCAAGCGCCTGAGCCATGAGCTTGGTCTGAAAGGCGACGACCTGGCCTGAGGCTTCAGCCTTCGGTGAACAGTTTGCGCCAGCCTGCATGGCCCAGGCGGCGCAAGGTGTCCATGTTGGTCTCGTAGATGTCCTCGGCTTCCGGAAAGGCCTCCACCGCGCGGTCGATGCTGCTCTCGCGCAGCAGGTGCAAGGTGGGGTAGGGCGATCGGTTGCTGAAGTTCTCGATGTCGCCCGGGTCGCTGTCGGCGAACTGGTAATCGGGATGGAAGCTGGCCACCTGGATCACGCCTTCCAGGTCCATCTCCTGCAGCAGGTCGTCCGCCACATCCAGGAAATCGTTGTAGTCCAGGAAGTCGGCCAGCACCTGGGGATGGATCAGCAAGGTGGTGTCGATCTGCGCCGGGTCGGCGTCACGCAGCAGTGCCAGTTCATCGCGCAGGACAAGGGCCAGCGCCTCCGGCGTGCTCGCATCGGTCACGGCATAGCGGATCTGCTGCTTGACATGCACCGCCTTGGCAAAGGGGCACAGGTTCAGGCCGATGACGGCGCGGACCAGCCAGTCGCGGGTCTGTTCGATGACGGGATCTTGGGTGGGGCTCATGGCCACCATTGTCGCCGGCCCGGCTGGATTGCCCCAGCGCTGCATGGTCGCTACGATCAGCGAGCACTTTGCATGACGCCCCCCGTTTCCTCTCCCTTTGCAGGATGCTCTCTTGAAGGCCAAACCGTTTCCCGATACACCCCGTGATCTTCACTGGCTGGTTCAGCAGTTCCCCCGCCCAGGCCGCCTCGAAGCGATCTGCCTGCGCCCTGCCCGACGTGAACAGACCATCCATGTGCCCACCACACAGGCGCTGGTGGACCGAGGTTTGGAAGGCGACCACATCGCCGCGCGAACGCCCTGGCGCCCCGGCGGCAGCAAACGGCAGGTCACCCTGATCCAGGCAGAACACCTGCCCGTCATCGCGGCCTTCGCTGCCTTGCCCACCGTGGATCCGGCCTTGCTGCGCCGCAACCTGGTCGTCTCGGGCCTGAATTTGCTGGCCACGCGCGCCCTGTTCCGCAACGAGCCCATGGTGCTGCACCTGGGCGACGGCGTGATCCTGGAGATCACCGGGCCTTGTGATCCCTGCTCCCGCATGGAAGAGTTGCTGGGCCCGGGCGGCTACAACGCGATGCGCGGCCATGGCGGGCTCAATGCGCGCGTGCTGCAGGGCGGCTCGCTGACGGTGGGCGATGCCGTACGGTGCCTGCCCGCACCAGCCAGCGTCGAGCCGCGCTGAACAGGCCCAGGCCCTTCGGCAAGGCTCATGACGAACGCTGGTGCTGCCCCCGCTCGCGCTCGCGCTGGCGCAGCACATCGATCAGCACGTTGAAGGTACGTGCCAACTGCCCGATCTCATCGCGGTTGCGCACCTGCAGGCTGGCGCCGGCATAGTCACCGCGCTTGAGGGCATCGGCCGCACCGGTCAGTGCCTTGATGGGGCGCACGATGCTGCGCGCGAACATCAAGGCCAGCCCCGTGAACAGCAGCCCGATCAGCAGCACACTCCATAGCAGTTGCGTGAAGAGCTTGTTCAGCGGCGCCTCGAAGGCGGAACGTGGCTCGGCCACCCCGACCACCCAGTCGTGCCCCACCACGGGCGAGAAGCCCGCGATCTCTTCGGTGCTGCTGATGGTGGACTTGTAGGTGATGTGGCCTTGTTCCTTGGCCCCCACCATGGCTCGTGCCAGATCCGGCATGTTCAGGGAGGTCACGGTGTCGCGCTTGAAGCGCTGGTCCGCCCGGATCTTGTCGAGCGTGGGCGCAGGCAGTGCCGTCAGGCTGCTGAAGAGCACCTTCGCATCCGGGTGGTAGATGAGAACGCCATCGCCATCGACCATGAAAGGGGTGAGCGGTGCACCCTGCCCTACCTGCTCCAGGATGCCATCGAAGGACGCCGAGCGGATGCGCAGCACGACGGCGCCGATCACTTCGTAGTCCGGCCCGAACACGGGGTGCGCGTAGAACATGCCCGCCGCGCCCGTGGCCGCGCCCACCACGATGCCGGTAATGTGCGGGTGGCCCTGCATGGCCTCGCGGAAATATTCGCGGAAGGCGAAGTTCTTGCCCGTGACCTTGGGGTCGCTGGAGACGATGGCCGTGCCCTTGGTGTCCATCAGCATCATCAGGCCGATGTCGGGGTTGGACTTGACCAGGCGCTCGAGCTTGTTGCGCATGGTCTCGGCGCTGGCCTCATCCGGCTTGGCCAGGAACTGCACGAAGGCTTCGTCCGTGCCCAGGGTGCGCGCCAGGTTCTGGCTGTCGCCAATCAGTTGCGAGACACGCCCGGCCGTGCTGCGGGCCAGTTGTTGCAGGTTGCGCAACTCGCCATCAGAGACGGCCGTGAGGCTGCCCTGCAGGTTGTAGTAGCCAGTGATCAGCATGGGCAGCAAGGCAGCCAGCACCATCGCCAATGACATCTTGATCGCCATGGGCCAGGAGCCCGGGCGCACCACGCGACGGACGCCACGCCACACACCGAAGGCGATGCGGCGAGGTATCGAACGCAGAGCCAGGTGGTGATGGGAAGCATGATCTGCCGGGTCATCCTCCGCGTCGCCAGCGCGCAGGGCCTCCTGCAGGCCCAGGCTGGCCGCATGCGAAGCGAACAGGGCCACGCGCCACTGGGCGATGTCCTGCGGGCGATCGGCCGCTTGCAGGGCCAGGGCCCAGTCGATGGCCTTGAGGAAGGATTCGCTGTAGCGGCCCTTTGCGGCCACGGTGGCAGGCTCTAGCGGGTCAGCACCGCCACGGCCTACGGCCATGGCGCGGTCCATCGCATCGGGCGGCTTCCTGCCGGTCACCGTCCAGTACAGGGTGGCGCCCATGGCGTAGATGTCGGTCCAGGGGCCCTGGTCGCCATCTTCGTATTGCTCGATGGGCGCATAGCCCGGCGTCACGGCCACATCATCTTGCGTGCCGGTGCTCACGGCCTGGCGCGCCGAGCCGAAATCCAGCAGCACCAGGCTGCCATCGCGGCGGCGCACCTGGATGTTGTCAGGCTTGATGTCGCGGTGCAGGAAGCCCATGCCGTGCACCACCGAGAGACCATCCAGCAGGGGCTGGATCAGGCCCATCAGCTCCTTCTCGCCAATCTGGGCATGCTCGGGCCACCAAGTCTTGAAGGGGCTGCCGCGCTCGTATTCCAGCACCATGTAGGCGGTCTGGTGGGCTTCGAAGAAGCGCGCCACGCGCACGATGTTGGGGTGGCGGAAGGTGGCCAGCGTACGGCCTTCGACCAGGAAGCTGTCCAGGCCGCTGCGGTAGCGGTCACGGAAACGCGAGGAGTGCGCCGACACGGTCTGCCCCGAGGTGCGGAAGGCGATGTCCTCGGGCAGGTACTCCTTGATCGCGACCTTGGTGTTGAGGTTGACGTCGGTGGCCAGGTAGGTGATGCCGAAGCCGCCCTGCCCCAGCACGCGGTCGATGCGGTATTCGTGCAGGCGAAAGCCGGGCGGCAAGGCCAGGGCCGTGCCAGTCTTGGGCTTGAAGGGGCGCAGCGCGGTGAGCGGCGGCACGGGCACGGTGCGCACCGGCGCCTGGGCGGCCGGCACCGATGGCCGAGGGATCGTCGGGGCCTTGACCACCGTTTTCTCGGGGTCGTCTTCAGGCGCGCGCTCCGGCACACGCGGCGTGCCGATCACGCGCGTGATGTCATCGTCCAGCGCAGGGCCGCTGCCCTGCCCGCCAGACGCGCTCATCTCTCACCGAGCCCGAAGGTGCTTGCCATGAGGGCACAGTATGCAGATTGCGCCCCACATGCAAGCGCGGAAACGCCCGGTAAATCGGGCAAAAATCCCGCTCAGGCGGCCTCGGCTGCCGTCCCTGCAGGGCTGAGCGTTGGGCCGCTGTCACAGGCTGCACCGCAGCCGGTCTGAACGCCTTCACGGCTGAGCATGATCTTCACGCCGGGCAGGCCACGGTGCACCTCGGCCTCGCCATGCTGGGCCAGCAGGGCCATCAGCTTCTTGCGGATCAGCATGCCGGGACGGTCGCTGTCCATCGAGAACTCGATGCCGCGGCGGCGCACATCCACCAGGGCATCCGGGTCGGTGGATTCGAGGATGTCCTTGTCCTCGCGCGTGATCACCTCGTCGAAGTCGATCAGCAGTTGGGCCGGGCAGTCTTCTTCCGTGTCGTTGCGGAACAGCCATTGGCACAGCTGGATCGAGCCGTCGTCGATCGGCGTGAAACAGTTGATGATGATGTGGCGTACGCCGCCTGGGTACTCGATGTCCAGCCGGCGCGAGAAAGGCTGGAAGTAGGCGTTGCGCATGTGGCGCGTGGTGATCGGGTCGGTCACGCCGCTGACGCGCTGGTACTGGGGCGGGTTGGCCGCGTCGATCACGGTTTCGGCGTAGAAGCCGGTGTCGTTCTCGACCAGCTCGTACTTGCTGGGCTTGGGCTGGGCGGCCACGCCAAAGGTGGCGCGGTGCACGAAGCTGAAGTGCGAGTTGTCGAAGGAGTTTTCCAGCGCGCGCAGCGGGCTGGTCTCCCAACGCTCGTAGAACTGAAAGATGGTGCGCCAGCCGGGGGCCTCGAACTCCGGGATCTCGGGGATGTCGGTGACCGGATCCTCCAGCGCCACCCAGGCGTAGCCGTAACGGGCAACGCAGTGGTAGGCCGTGGTCTTGAAGTCCGGCAGGATACGGCGGCCTTCTTCGTACTGGGGGATCTCGACGACGCGGCCGGTGCGGTCGTAGACCCAGCCGTGGTAGCCGCACTGGAGGCGCCCGTTGTTGCACCAGCCCTTGGAGAGCTTGGCCGTGCGGTGGCAGCAGCGATCCCTGAGGGCCGCGGGCTGGCCTTGCTCGTCCAGAAACAGGACGATGTTCTCGCCAAGCAGGGTGAAAGGCTGGGGCCCGTCGGCCAGATGGCTCAGGGGCATCACAGCGTGCCAGAAACGCCGGAAAATGGGCTGTTGGGTGGTGAGCATGAGCAGGCTCCTCGTTGAAGCGCCGTGGGGGTGGGCGCCGCGGTTGAACACGAGGGAGCAATTTCCTGGCCGGGCCCTGCCGATCATGGATGGCTGGGGGCTGCTTGAACGCTTCTACTCCGCGCCAGCATTGTCGCAAGCTTCGTGCCGGCTGTCCAGGTGGCGCGCCGCATGGCAGAGCACCATGCTGGGGCATGACGCGCCCTCAGGCCGCCTCCAGCCCAGCCTTACACTGGCGCCTTGCAGTCCCCACCACAACCGCGTCCACACGACGCCTAGGCCCCGATGAGCTGGCACGGCCACCTGACCCTGGATTACCGCCGCGACGGCGAACGCACCACCGCCCACGACCGCCACGACGGCCCCCTGCGGGTGCTGCAGCGGCTGTACCCGGAAGGCCCGGCCATCTGCCACCACGTGCTGGTGCACCCGCCTGGCGGCATCGTGGGCGGCGACGTGCTCGATGTGCGGGCCACGCTGGAGGCTGGCAGCCACGCTTTGATCACCACCCCGGGCGCCACGCGCTTCTACAAGAGCGCCGGCCCCGAGGCCCTGCAATCCGTGACGGCGCGGGTGGCCGATGGCGCCCGGCTGGAATGGCTGCCACTGGAAACCATCGCCTACCGCACCTGCCGTGCCCGCAACGAGATGCGTTTCGAGCTGGCGCCCGGTGCGGAGATGATGGGCTGGGACGTGCTGGCGCTGGGGCTGCCCGCGGCCGGCGAGGCCTTCGACAACGACCCGGGCGGCACGGGCTTCTATACCCAGCGCATCGACCTGCCAGGCGTGTGGCTGGAACAGGGCACCGTGCGCAGCACCGACCGCCTGCTGCTGGACAGCCCGCTGGGCTGGGCCGGGCACCGGGTGACGGGCACACTGTGGTTCGCGGCGGGGCAGGCACTGCCGCGTGAGCGGCGCGAGGCCCTGCTGGAGGCCGCGCGGGCCCTGATCGACGGCATCGATCCGTCGTTGGGCACGGTACGCGCTGGCGCCACCAGCCCGCATGAGCCTGTGGTGGTCGTGCGGGTGCTGGCGGATCGGGTCGAGCCTCTGATGCGCCTGTTGTCGGGCATCTGGGCCGCATGGCGGCCACTGGCCTGGGATCTGCCGCCCGCCACACCCCGCATCTGGCGGACCTGACGGCTCGATCGTCGGGCTGTCAGCCGGCTCAGGCCATGCTGTGCAGCACCTTCCAGTCCAGCGACTGCACCTGGTTGCGACCGGCCTCCTTGGCCGCATACAGGCCCTGGTCAGCACGTTCGATGAGCTGCAGCAGGTTCTGGGTATCACCCAGGCCCAGTTGTGACACGCCGAAGCTGGAGGTGATGCGCAGGTTGGGCACGGTGTCGATGGAGGACCCGGCCTCCATCTCGATGGCGTAGCGGATGGCCTCGGCCACGTCGGCCGCCTGCTCCAGGTTGAAGCCCGGCAGCAGTACGCAGAATTCCTCGCCCCCGAAGCGGCACAGCACATCCTGCGTGCGCATGGCACGCTTGAGCAGGCGCGAGACCTGCTGGATCACCAGGTCACCCACGGCATGGCCATAGGTGTCGTTGAAGTTCTTGAACTTGTCGATGTCGGTCATCAGGCAGGTCAGCGGCTCACCGCTGGACTGCGCATGCGCCATCAGGCCCTCAGCCCGCGCGAAGAAGGCGCGGCGGTTGAAGCAACCCGTCATCGGATCGCAGTTGGCCAGCATGGTCAGCTCTTCGTTCTGCTTCTGGATCTGGTCGCGCGAGGTTTCCAGCTCGGCCAGGGCCGCGCGCAGCTTGGCATTGGCGCGGTCCAGCGCGGTGATGTCGTCCAGGGTGACCAGGCAGCCGCGCGCGTTGCCGGTGGCATCGCGGATGGCGGCGCAGTTGAGCAAGGCGCGGCGAGGCTCGCCACTGGTGTCGGTCAGGTCCACGTGCACGCCCAGGATGGGCTCGCTCATGTTGAGCACGCGCTTCCAGGGCGGAATGTCGGATTCGTCGCGCAGGCCCTGGATCAACCATTCCATCTGATCGATGGAGCGCCCCAGCAGCACGGCGCTGGCCTGTGGGTGGAAGCTGCGAAAGGCAGAGTTGGCGAGCAGGATCTGGCCATCCAGATCGAGCACCAGCAGGCCTTCCGTCAAGGTGTCAAAGGCCACGCGCACGCGCTCCGGAATGGCCTTTGAGGGATCGAGGTGCTGCAGCACCCGCCGCAGGTACAGGTAGAAGGCGATGAAGCTGACGGTGCTCAGGATGGCCACCAGTTGCACGGTGGGCTGCATCAGCCAGCCCGTCACCGTCTTGGGCCAGGGTGAGTCAAAGCCCACTTCGAGCTGGCCCCAGCGGCCATTGTTGGTGTTGAGTGGCACCACCACGCTGGTGATGGTCGACAGCCCCATGGATGGCGGCTGCCAGTGCTGCTCGTGCTGTGGCGTGGCCACGACCAGGGTGCCATCTTCCCGGCGGATGGCCACGGTCTGCACGTCGGCTGAGTGCTCGACCAGGTCCGTAAACATCGGCTGGATCAGCGGCAGCGACTGCGGCTCGCGCAGCATGCGCTTGACCTGCAGCGCCAGATGCACGGCCACCTGCTCGCGCACCGTCTGCGTCATGGTGCGCTGATCGGGCAGCAGCTTGAACACCAGGTCCAGCACCATCAGCAGGCCCACCAGCAACGACACCAGCCCCATGCTGATGCGCGCCGTCGGGCTGAGCGACCAGCGCCGGAGCTTGTCCTTGAGCTTCATCCAATCCCTTCCGTCTCGCCTTTCAACACATCGACGGAGCTGAACAAATCGGCCGCCTGCGCTTCCATGACGCTTTGCTCGTCGGTGACCTGGCCGTTGCCGCTTCCGTCGCCATCGGCTTCAGGCGGCACCGACCCGCCCATCACCGGCATCGGGTCGATGGTGCGCCAGGCAGGCACGGTGACCATCATGCTGGTCATCAGGCCGGCCGCCCGGGCAGTCCACCACACCGCGCCCACCGACAATGCCACACTCGAGCCCTGCATGACGGGAGAATCAAGCACCACCAAACGGGATTCCTCCACGGATTGCGCATTGAACGGAATCCGTGTAGGGAAAGTGCCCCCCTGCATACCCGGAATGGGCTGCAGCGGCAAGGTCAGGCGGCCCCCGTCGTTGAGGTCCAGGTTCAGGCGCTCGAGCAGCTGCAACAGCGTCGAGCCGTTGGTGGGGGCATCGAAGGGTGGGCGCATGTTCAGCCCGATCTGGAAATCCAGGGCGGGGGCTGTGGGCAGCCCATCAGCCGTGAACGGTGCGGCACGCCCTGACAGCACGGCCTCCACCCCGGAAGGAATGGCCGGTGGCAAGCCAGACCGCAGCGGCGACAGCGCATCGCTGGCCAGGGCTGTGGCCACATCGCTCTCGCCATCGGTTGGTACATCGCCCTGCCCGCCCTCCTGTTGTTGGCCGGCCGATGTCGGCTCACTCTCCACCGCGCTCAACAATGAGGATGTGGTGTCCGCCCCTGCGGGAGACGACAGCAGGCTGAATGCCGACACGGGAGCCGCCAGTGGGGCCAGCCCCGACGAGGCCGGGGGAAGAATCGGCAGAGGCCCTGGGGTGGGTGAAGGGGCTGGCGGCACGGGCTCTTCAGGTTCTGGTTGAGGCCCTGGCTGGCTCACGCTCAGGGCCACCAGCTTCTGCGCACTGTCGCCCTGGCCATCGCTGACGACATAGGCCCAGTCATCCTGCCCGGAGAAGCCCGCATCTGCCTGGTAGCGCAGCACACCGGCCTGATCCAGGCTGAGCTGGCCGTGGCGCGGCCCCTGCACCACACGAATGCTCAAGGTGTCGCTTTCAACGTCTGCGGCCTGGGCGGTCAACTCGCCCAAGGTCCACTGCGCTTGGGGGCCTATCGCCAGGTTCAGAACGCCAGCGCTCATCGCAGGCGCGTCATTGAGTGCGTTGATCTGCAGTTGCACCGTGGCGGTCTGGCTGTCGAGCAGGCCGTCACTGGCCACGTAGGTGAAGGCGTCGTTGCCATGGTAGTCGGCGTCAGGCCGGTAGTTCCAGCTGCCATCGACCTCGATGGTCAAGGTGCCATGGGCAGGGCCTTGCAGCAGCCTCATCGACAGCGTGGGGCTGTCCACATCAACGTCATTGCCCAGCAGATCCAGGGGGGTGCCGAAGAGCGTGGCGTCCTCGTCCAGCACGAAGCGGTCATTCACGGCCACCGGGGCTTCGTTGATGTTGTCCACGCGCACCACCAGGTCCCGCCAGGTGCTCAACTGCCCATCGCTCACCTGGACACGCACCTCGTAGAGATTGTCGCCATCGGCATCCATGGGTGTTTCATGGTCAGGCGCACTGGCAAAGGACAACACGCCGGTATCTGCATCGATGCGCAGCCATGAGGCATCCGCGCCACCCGTGAGGCTGAAGCTCAAGGCCCCGCCCTGGGGCAAGTCTGGATCGGTCGCGGTGATCTGGCCCACCAGCGTGCTGTTTTCGTTCACGCTGAACAGCGCGCCGCCCGTGAACACCGGCGCGGTGTCGTTGAGATCGCTGACACGCACAGACAGCTGCCGCAAGGTCGTGAAGACGCCGTCGCTCACCTGCACGGTCAGCTCATAGACATTGTCGGCATCGGCGTCGAGCGGCGCCTCGTGGTCCGGCGCAGAGGCAAAGCGCAAGGCGCCCGTGGCAGCATCGACCACGAAACGGGCCGCATCCTGCCCCGCCACCAGACCGTAGACCAAGCCACCCACCGGGGGCGTGGCATCAGCATCGACCGCACTCAGCACGGTCACGGCCTGGGTGTTTTCCGCCACCACGAAGGCGGCGCCCCCTGTGAACACTGGAGCCTGGTCATTGGCATCCAGCACCCGCACCAGCAGGTTTTGCTGGGTGCTCAGCAGGCCATCGCTCACCAGCACGCTCACTTCATAGACGTTGTCCTGGTCGGCATCCAGGGGCTGCTCGTGATCCGGCGCCTGGAGGAAGCGCAGTTCACCGGTGTCCGTGTCGATCGAGAACAGCGCGGCATCGGCACCGCCCTGCAGGGTAAAGCTCAGGCGCTGCACCGGCACGTCCAGATCCTGCGCCGTGACCTGCAGCACCGTAGTACTGTTCTCGGCCACGTCCACCGCGCTGGCGCTGGTGATGCTGGGGGCATGCAGGTTGCTGGGCAGAACGGCCACGGACAGGAGCTGGCTGTCGGTGAACTGCCCGTCCGACACGCTCACCTGCACCTGGTAGACGTTGTTGCCATCGCTGTCCAGCGGCACTGCCCACACCGGTGGCGCCAGAAAGCGCAAGGCGCCAGTGCCCGCATCGATGGTGAACAGCAGCGCGTCGTCACCACCGGAGATGCTGTAGCTCAAGGTGGCAGCGGGCCGATCGGCATCCACCGCCGTCACCGTGGTGACATCCAGCCCGAGTTGCACGACGTTGACATGGCCCGCGGCACCGCCGCCCTGGCTGGTGATCACAGGGGCGTATTCATTGACACCCAGCACCGTGATGCTCAGTTGCTGAGTATCCGTCCCACCCACGCCATCACTGACCCCGACGACGACCTCGTACACCGCATCCGCGTCGGCATCCGTCGGGCTCTCCCGATCCGGTGGGCTGACGAAGCGCAGCACACCCGTGGTCACGTCGATCGTGAAGCGAGAAGCATCAGCGCCCCCGGTGATGGCATAGCTCAGGGTCTGCAAGGGCTCGTCCGCATCCTGCGCCGTGATGGTGGCAACCACGCTGCTGCCTTCGGCCACCGCCAGGCTGGCCGTGGCGCCTCCGCCGCCTGAGGTGATCTGCGGCTGCGCGTTGGTGAAGGACACCTGCAATGCGTTGGAGAACTCGCTGGTACCCGGGAAATCACCGGCCAGGGTGACCGTGGCCGTGACCCATTCGCCGTCCAGCACACCGGCCAGGTTGGTCACATTGAAGCTGGCCGTGCCGGCCACCGGGGTGAGCAGGGTCGAGCCCAGGTAGCGCTGCCCTTGCCCACCCGTTCCGCTGCTGGCGTAGAACTCAACCCTGGCCACGCCCAGCGCCAGGGCGGACACCTGGACTTGCCCGCTCACCACGGTGACCGTGCCGTTGCTCACGGCTGTGAGCAACACCGGCGTGTTGTTGAGGAAATTGGGGCCGCTGTCCAGATCGCCCGCGTCATTGGCTGTGGGGCCATCCAGCCCCAGATCGATGCCCAGCGCACCATTGCCGTACAGGCTGTTGCCCAGGAAGTTGCCTCCCACGCCATTGAGCATGCCAATGCCCGCGCCGCCATTGCCCGCGATGACATTGCCTTCGCCCGGGTTGACACCGCCTACCAGCACGTTCGATGCCGCCACCAGCACGCCCTGCGTGCCATTGCCGCGCAGCACGGCGCCACTGCGGTCAGTGCCGATCAGATTGCCCTGCACCACATGCGGTGCCAGTGACGCCGCCGACACATAGAAGGCCACGCCAGCCCCGGCATTGCCTGACAGCACATTGCCTGCACCCACGCCACTGCCACCGACCAGCGATGCCCCCAGCGTGCGGATCTCCACACCGTTGCCGCCATTGGGCAGGACCACGCTGCCCGAGGCATTCAGCCCCACGACATTGCCCTGCAGCACCGTGCGCTGGTTCGCAGCCAGCACACCGCCCAGGGTGTTGCCAGAGATCAGATTGCCCTCGCCCACGCCTGTTCCGCCGATCGTGGCCGTGCCCAGCCCCGCCAGGGCCACCCCCCAGCCATTGGCCACGCTCACCATGCCGGCTGCATCCGTCCCGATGTAGTTGCCCAGCACACGCGTCCCTGTGGTCACCCCATCGAGGTAGATGCCGCGCTCCGCGTTGCCACCGATCAGATTGCGCTCAGCCAGGGTCGCACCGCCGATGCGCACCTGGTTGCCCCAGGACTCGATGCCATCGGACAGGTTGCGCTTGCCCGCGCCCGCATCACTGCCATCCGCATTGAATGAGCCGAGGTAGTTGCCTGTGATAACGTGGTTGTCCGAGCCCGCGTCGATGTGGATCGCATCGCCATTGAAGCCTCTGATCACCAACCCACGCACCGTGCTGCCATCGGCCGTGGTGCCCAGCGTGATGCCATTGCCCGTGACGCCGTTGCCATCCAGAACGATCAAGGGGTGGCTGCCAGTTCCAGGCTGGCTCAAGCCATCAATCACTACGGCCTGCGTGATGGTCGGCAGTGCACTGCCCAGCACGATCGTGTATTCACCCAGGCTGCCGGCCGGCCCGCTGAAAGCGAAGCGGATGGTGTCAATGCCCGGGGTGTTGTTCGCCGCGATGAGGGCTTCGCGCAGCGACACCCCACCATCCGTGCCCATCTGTGCATTGAGCTGTTCGATCGTGAAGCTGCTGCCCAGGCCGGTGTCATTGGTGTCGGCCGTGGTGCTCACCACCAGCTGCGACGAGGCATCGAGCACTCGCACCGTGATGGCCTGCTCGTCATGCCAGGCGCCATCGCTGGCGCGAACGATCAGTTCATAGGCATTGTCGCCATCAGCATCGACTGGCAGCTCGTAATCCGGCGGGAGCACAAAACGCACCGCGCCCGTCGCCGCATCGATCACGAAACGGGCAGCATCGACACCACCGCTGATGCTGTAGACCAGCGGGGTTGAGGGCAGATCGGCATCGGCTGCCGTGACCGTGGTCACCGTGGTGAGCGTCTCCATGATGCTCACGGTGGCCGTGGCCCCGCCGCCCAGGCTGGTGATGCGCGGCACCTCGTCGTTCACACCCGTCACCGTGATGGCCATGGCCTGCGTGTCGATGGCCGATCCATCGCTGACCTGGACGATCACGTCATAGACGTTGTCCGCGCCCACATCCTGCGGGGCATCATGGTCCGGCGGCACCAGGAATCGCAGCACACCCGTCACGGCATCGATGGCAAAGCGCGCGGCATCTGCTCCGCCGGCCAGGCTGTAGCTCAACTGGCCAGCGCCCAGATCGGCGTCCGTGGCGGTGATGGTGGTGACCTGGGTGTTGTTCTCGGCCACGGACACGACCGCGCTGGCGCCGCCCCCCAGGCTGGTGATGATGGGCGCCTGGTTGCCCGCCAGGATCTGGCGCTGGAAGAACACACCGGTAGAAGTGCCTGTGTCCGTGCCCGTCCACACCACGACGGCCTGACCGCCCTGGCTGGCCACGCTGGGCCGCACCTGATCGCCGACCGTGGTGGTGTTGACGCGCACCTCGGGATCGCCCAAGGTGCCATCGGCCAGGATCTCGCGCCAGTAAATACCAGCACCTGAGCCATCCTGCCCCTGGCTCTGCCAGGCCACGACGGCCCGCCCACTGAGGCCCAGCGACACGCTGGACGCCGTCTGTGCATCCGCGGTGGTGGTGTTGAGCTTGAATTCGGCACCCAGCGCCGTGCCACTGCCCACGGAGAACCAGCGCCCGAAGATGTCGCTGCTGCCATCCTGCGTGCTGGACCATGTCAGCAAGGCGCGGCCATTGCCGTCCACGGCCAGGCTCGATTCCGATTGCGTGCCCACGCTGCCCTCAGGCACTGTGATCGGGCTGCCGATCGCCACGCGGCCGCTGTCGTAGAACTGCGCGAACACCCCGTTGCCAGCGCGCGTCCAGCTCAGTGCGGTGCCGGATGCCCCCATCGCCACAGACACCTGAGTGGTGGGCGCGCCCGCATCGATCACTTGCGATCCCAACAGCGTGCCTGCACTGTCTACCCAGGCCAGCACCACGTAGTTGCCGATATTCCAGGCCACGGCCATGTTGCCGGCCGCATCCATGTCCACGACCGGCGTGATCTGTGGGGTGCCGGTCAGCACGCTGCCCAGCAGCCCTTCCAGCAGGTTGGCGCCCGCCACGGTGATACTGGCCGTGCGGGTGCCGGACGCATCGACAACATCGAGCTTGACGTGGGCATCGGCCAGCACCAGGCCCAGCACGCCTGGGTGGTACTCGAAATAGGCCACGGCAGTACGTCCACCCGCATTGCCCGCCACGGCCGATCCGTAGACGGTGTACACGTTGTTCACCGTCCCTGACATGGTGGCATCGAGGCTGCCATCGGCGTTGTAACGCTGGTAGGCCACGTCGCCACCGGTGTTCCAGATCGCCGTGAATCGCCCCTGCCCATCCATGGCCACGCTGCGCGGCCCGGTGGTGCTCTCGGCCACCAGCGCGGTGGCCGTGTGGGCCGCGGTCTGGCCGCCACTGGCTTGCACCAACAACGGCCCTGTCCATGTCTCCACCCCACCCACGCCCATCAGGCTGGCCGCCTCGATGGGGCCAGTGTGGTGTTCGAGCACCCAGTCACCGCCCAGTGCAGCATTGGCACTGAGGTCATCGCTGGCAGCGACATCGGCCCCTGTCAGCAAGGCCATGTCGGCCACCAGGGCACGGCCGGCAGGCGTGGCAGCAAGATCGCAGCCATAGAGCAGCAAGTCGGCATGCTCGCTCAGCGCCGTGCTCCATGAGGTCAGCGCCTGGGCCTGTCCAGCCAGGGTAGAGGCGTCGATCCGGGTGGTGCCGAGTTGCAGCCCCTGTGCATCCGCATGCGCCAGGATGTGCACGGCATCCATCTGGTTCATCGAAGCCAGCGTCGCGGTGATGAAGGCCAGGCCATCCTCACCCGCCGGGATCGCCACGACCTGCAGGTCGCGCCCCGTGTCTTGCCGTGCAAGCTGGTGCAGCGCATCCAGCAAGGCCTCGGCCCCGTCCACGCTCATGTCCACGAAGGCCACTTCATGGCGCACGGGCGAAGCAGCCGTGTCGGCTGGCGCTTCGGGCTGGGTGATATGCCCGGCAGCACGGCCCCCGCTCAAGGGCGCCAGCATCTGCTGCAGGCTCAGAGAAGCCGCTGCAGAGGCGTGATCAGTTGGCTGCCCCGCGCTCAGCGCAGGGCAAGGCAAGCCCACGGCCTGGGCCAGGTCCGCGGAATAAAGCAACCGTGCCTCGAGTTCCTCGAACACGAAGCGCGGGCCTCGACATCCTGTCGTTGCCGACATGTCGACGACTCCCAGAACATAGGAATCTCATCGCAAGGACAGCAAGGGGCGATCAGTATCCAGTGACGACAAACGTGGCACGGACAACTGGGACGACATGGAGAGCCGGGGCTCCTTCGACGTCAGGTATTGCTTGACCAGCATCCGCTCGGGGGCCTGTGAGGCCGTGGCCAGGCGTGTGGACAGCTGAGAGACGGGCCGCGCCTGGTCTGGCACCGTCTGAGGGGAAACAGCTTGCTGCACCCGCGGCGGCTGTGTGGCGGCAGCAGGTGTCTGGAGTGCTTTGGGCGACTTGGCAGGCAGTGGCGCCTTGGTGGGCGTGACTGCGCCAGGTTGCGCGGGCGCAGAAGGCGCGGCCGGCGGCAACGATGAAGCGAAATCCACCCGGCACCGCAGGCCCGAGGGGATGCGGTTGTCAGGATTGGGCAGTGTCAGTCGCACGCGGAAACTGTTGGAGGCCGGATCGATCACCCGGTCCACCAGCACCACCTTGGCGGACAGCGCATTGAAGTTGGGCAGATCGGTGCGGATCGTGGCCACCTGGCCCATGGCGATGCTGCCGAACTGCGAAGCCGGCACGATGGCCTCGACACGCAAAGGGTCGATGCGGGCCACCCGCACCACCGGCTCACGCTCGATGCGTTCGCCTTCGGTGCGGTAGCGTTCGATGACGATGCCATCGAAAGGGCTGCGCACATCGCGCTGGCCCAATTGCGCGGCCGACAGGCGGTACTCGCGCTGGGCCACCTTCTGGGATTCACGGGCCTGCGACACCCGCTGCTCGGCCACGCGGTACTCGGCATCGGCCTGGTCGACAGCCTGGTCGGAGACGAACTCCTGCTTGAGGAGATCCTTGGCGCGCTGCAATTTGCGCTGCGCCAGTTCAGCCGCAGCGATGGCCTGGCGCAGTTCGGCGTCCGCCTCGGAGCGCGCCTCGGCCACCGACACCGATGCCCGTTCCACCTGGGCAGACAGACGCGCCAGCACCTGCCCGGACACCACCTGATCCCCCCGCTCGACCAGCAGGCGTTCAAGCACGCCGATGGACTGGCTGCCGACATCGGCCACGCGGTCGGGTTCGACCAGGCAGCCCATCACCTCGGCATGCGCCGATGCCAGCACCGAAGCACTCGCCATCAACGTCATCAGGGGTTTGAGGAAGGACATGTTCAAGCTTGGCTCACATAGGCAATGCCCGCTTGAAAGCGGATCTGGTTTTCATCTCATGGTACTGATCGGCATGCCACGGCAAAACTTGAGCCCCTCTCAAAAAGGCCTGGGCGTTAAGGCTTGCCGCACAATTTGATGTTGTACCTTTATCGCGCCGCGTAAGGCTGGATAAAAGACGAAAAAACCCTGCTGAGCGCGCAAAAGGCCCAGGGTTCAGACCCCGCCGTCGCGCCCTGCCCACGCCAATTGGCGCCGCATGGCCCACTGCATCTGTAGTAAATGCCAGCGGCGCCAGAAGGCACGGCGCCCTTCCTGGTGCTGGATCAGGCCGCACAGGCCTCTGGCCAAGGCGCCCGCCTCCGCCGGATCGCCTGCGGCCACGCGCAACAGCCAGGCTTTCCAGCCCTGCGCTGCCCAAGCGTGGATCGCGTCGTCAGAACGGGCCAGGACGCATTCGAAGGATCCCGGCTGCCCCTGCCGCGCCGACCGCCCATACAGCTGTCGGTCGATGCGACGCGAGGCATTGAGGTGCGTGTTCACCACGTGCAGCCCGCCTCGCGCCAGCACGGGCGGCGTGACGTGGATGTCGGTGCCCCGCCCCGCCATGTGCGTGGCCACGGTGATCGCCCCTGCCAGGCCGGCCTGCTCGATCACATCGCGTTCGGCCTCGCCCTCCTGCCCGTCATGGCGCGCATTGAGCACCCGGTGCGCCAGCCCCTGCGCCTGCAGCACGGCAGACAGGCGCTCGGAATCAGCAACGGTGTCGGTGCCCACCAGCACGGCGCGGCCTTGCGCCACCTGCCGCGCCACCCGCTGCGCCACCAGCGCCCATTTGGACTGGGCATCCGCGCACAGCGCCATGCCCAGATCCTGCCGGCGACCAGGCTGCTTGAGCGGCACCTGCAGCACCGGCAGGCCATAGATGGCCAGAAGCTCGCGCCGTTCTTCCCACAGGGTGCCGCTCAGCCCGCACACGTGGTGGTAGCGGGGAAAGAACTCCTGGTAGGTGGTCTGCGACACGGTTTCCGTCTCCGGGGTGGCCACCAGCCCCTCCTTGATGCAAACCATCTGATGCAGCCCGCGCGACCAGGCCCGGCCGATGGCCAAGCGCCCCGTGGTGCCATCGATGATGTGCACCTCGCCATCGCGCAACAGGTAGTGCGCATCGCGCTGCAGCACGTGCAACGCCGTGAGCGCCAGGCTCACCTGCTCTTCACGGTAGCGCTTGAGCTTCCAGGGGCCCTGCAGGTTGGCCGACAGGGAGGCCAGCCGCTCCTGGCCCGACTCATGCCACGTCAGCTCGTGCTGTGCCCCCCACTCGAAATCCCTCCCCGCCTGCATCTGGCGCGCCAGGAACAGCGACAGCCGATGCTGCTGCTCGGCCTGGCGGGATGGCAGAGCCTGCGACAGCACCAGGGGCGTGCAGGCCTCGTCGATCAGGATGCTGTCGGCTTCGTCGATCACGGTCATGCACAGGCCGCGCAGCACTACATCAACCTCTTGCCCCTGGGCACGTGCCGCACGGTCACGCAGGTGGTCGAAAGCCACCTCCTTGGCCGTCACGTAGACCACATCGTGCTCGTAGGCCAGGCGGCGCTCGGCGGCGGTGCTGGCCGCGGTGATCCAGCTCACCCTCAGCCCCAGCGCGACATACAGCGCAGCCCACTGCTCCGCATCGCGCCGCGCCAGGTAGTCGTTGGCCGTCATCACGTGCACAGGGACACCGGCCAGCGCGGCCACGCCCGCCGCCAGCACCACGGTGAGGGACTTGCCCTCCCCCGTGGCCATCTCGATCAACCGACGCCCCAGCATCCACCAGGCGCCCGAGAGCTGGACATCGTGCACCTGCCAGTTGCGCTGCTGTGCCACGCGCAGGCACACCAGGCCCATCGCCCGTGCGGCCAGGGCATCGGTGAAGCCTTGCACCGACAGCGCGGCCCTCAGGCGGTCCACGTGCTCATCCAGTTCAGCCGGCGCCAAGGCTGTCCACCGGGCCTGCGCCTCGCGCACGCTCTGGACGAAGCGTCGCGTACGCCCTGCCGACGGACGGCCAGGCATGCGCCACCGCGCCTGCAGCCAGGCCCAGGTCTGGCTGGCCGACAACGCGGGCACCTCGCGCTCCGGATAGGCCCCCAGCACGGAGCCAGGCACGGGCAGGTGCGCCCCCAGGGCGATGCGCTCGGACCAGATCGCGTGAGGCGTGAGGTGCCCAGCGCGAGGCGACTCGGCCTTGGCAGGCAGCGGTGTCATGCCCTCACATCCGAGAAGTGCTTGAGCAGCAATTGCCGCAGGCGCTGCAGCACGGTGTCCAGCAGGCTTTGCGGCGCCAGATCCAGCCGCACACGCGCCAGCCCACCCGCGCGTGCCAGCCCGTGGTTGAGCTGCACGTCCACCACATAGGTGGGCTCCATGGGGCGCAACCCTTCCTCGTCGGACGGGTCGGTGGGCACACGTCCGCCCTTGCGGTCACCCATGGTGGCCTGGGGCAGGCGGTCGGTGGCCGCTGGCACCTCGCGCAGCAGGTGCGCCGGCATCGCATGGCCCGGGGATTCGTCGAGCATCACCTGCACCGTGCGCAAGCGGTGGCGCACGCTGTCGATGTCACGTTGGGGCACCACGGCACGGATCACCGCCGGCCGGTCGTTGAGCACATGGGCCAGCACCTGGCCGCGGTTCACCTGCAGGCCTTCGAGATCCTCCTGGCGGGACATCACGAACCTGCCTGATGTGCCCGCACGCAGCACATTGGCCGCCAGATCCCGGTCGACCTGGGCCAGCGTCGCCCGATCACGCGCCAGGGCTTCCTGGGCATTGCGCATCTTCAAGGGCTCGCTGCCGAACGAGGCGTTGAACTCGGCTTCGGAGCGTTCGATTTGCGCCTGCAGCACTTCGCGCTGGGCACTGAGCGTGGGGGATTTCAGCGACACCAGCTTGGCGCCCTCTTCCACCGGCGTATCGCTGCGCGCCCACACCGTTTCGACCTCGCCATCGGCGGCGGCCCGCACCAGGGCATCGTCAGGCAACCAGACCATGCCCTCCACCACCATCGACGAAGGCAACGGCACCAGCATCGCGGCAGCCCCGCCCAGCACCACCGCCCCGCCCACGGCCGTGACCAGCCGCCCACGCAGCGCCGTGACGCTGGGCTGGGATGCCAGCGCCTGCGTCCACGCCCAGATGGGCTGGGCGAACAGGGTCCAGAAGGACCACGCCGCCACGCCCACGCCCAGCCAGGTGGCCTTGTCGGCCGCCCAGCTCACGATCAGCGCACTGACCGCGACGCGGTACACCCACGAGGCCGGCGCATACAGCCACAAGGCCCAGCGCTCGAACGCGTCGGCCGCGGTGACGTTGTTGTCGAACGCATCGCGCCGCACGCCCAACAGCCCCATGAACAGCATCCGCCAAACCTGTCCCATCGTGCGGCCGCTTCGGCCCGCAAGGTTGGGCAGGTCCAGCGTGTCGCACAGCACATAGTAGCCGTCGAGCTTCATCAAGGGGTTGCCGTTGAACAGCAGCGTGGACAGGCCACCCAGGCTCATCACCACGAAGCTGGCTTGGCGAACCCAGCCGTCTTCGACATTCAGCCACACGATGGCTGCCAAGGCCGCCAGGGCCAGCTCGACCCCGATGCCCGCCACGCTGATGCGCGCCCGCTGCCAGCGGTTGACCAGCCGGTTCGACGAACTGGCATCCACATAAGGCATGGGCACGAACATGAAGAAGTTCACCCCCACCTCGGGCACCTCGCAGCCATAACGCCGCAGCGCCAGTGCATGCCCCAGTTCGTGCAGGGCCTTCATCAGCGGGTAGATCACCCAGGCCGCGGCCAGATAGCCCGGCGACATGAAGTAATGGCGACCATAGGCCAGCACTTCGGACAGGTTCACCAGCACGGCCCAGGTGGCCCCGATCACCAGCAGGAACCAGAAGGCCGTGGCCCAGCTGTTCCAGAACAGCCTGCCCAGCGGCACCAGGCGTTCGAGCATGGCCGAGGGGTTGAACAGCCCCAGCCGGAAGGACAAGGGGTTGAGGCGGGCGCGCTTTTCCTTGCGGTGGCGCTCGTGGCCATCCTTGACCAGTTGCCGAACATCGGGCACCACCTCGGCCTGGATCAGGCCGGCATCGGTCATCTGCCCGAGGATGCGGATCACGTCGTGCTGCGAAGGGGCCTCATCGCCCAACTGATCCAGCAGCACGCTCCAGACCTCGTCAACGCTGTGCCGGCCATCGAGCCGGCCGACCAGCTCATACGCCTGGGCATTGACACGGTGATAACGCCCGGTGGCCTGGTTGAACATCACGTACCAGGCTTGGCCGCGCGTGGTCTGCATGCGCACCGACACGTGCGGCTTGAGCCGCGGGTGCAGCGCCGAGATGCGGTACCAGTAAGGGGACAGGAGGGTGTCCTGCATGGTGCACCCCGCGGCTTAGAACCATGACCAGGTCAGCATGCCCAGCCAATCCCAGGCGCGCATGAACCAACGGGTGAGCAACGGCCGCGCGGGCAGCTCGACCTTGGCCACGCCTTCCAGGCCAGGCCGCAACCCCGCCAGACCGGCGCCCTTGCCTGCCGGCCAGGCCTCGACCTCATAACGCACACCATCGGCGGTGCTGTGGGCCACGGGCGTGACACGGGCCAGCACCAGCGCGATAGGCTGCCCCGGCATGGCCGCCAGGCGCAGCGACGCAGGCTGGCCACGCTCAAGCTGCGCCACGTCGGATTCGCTCACCTCCAGAATCACGCGCCAGTCCAGACCGGGCGCCAGCGTGAGCAGGGTCTCGCCACGCTTGACGGGGCCACCCAGTTGCTGGCGCAGATCTCCCTGGATCACGACGCCATCGAAAGGCGCTGTCAGGCGCACACGCGCCAGTTGCTGCTCGACCAGCCCCAGTTGCGCCTTGGCTTCGGCCAGCTTGGCCTGGGCCTGGGCCGCCTGGGCACGGTCACCGCGCGCGAAGGCCTCGGCAAAGGAGTTCTCCTGCTGCGCCACCTCGGCCTGCCGTGCGCGGCGGGAGGTCTGCAGTTCGTCGTCAGACAGCTCGGCCAGCACCTGGCCCGCCTTGACCACATCCCCCGGGCGCACGTGCACCTCACGCAGGTAACCATCCTGGGCGGCACTGAGCACGCGCTGCACCGCACCTTCCAGGCGGGCCGTCGCGCTCACGTGGTAAGGCATGGGCCACAGCAGCCCCACCGTCAACAAAAAGATGCCCGACAGCATCGACCAGCGCAGGCGGCGCTCGGACGGGTCCTTCATGCGATAGCTCAGCACGATGGCCTTGGCGCGCACACGCTCAGAGAACGGCCTGTCCAGCTTGTAGCGCAAGTACAGCAAAGGCGCCAGGCCTTCGGCCAGTTGTTCCAGCCAGCGGACTTCCTGGGGCTCGAAGGCCACCCTCACCACCTCGTCGATCACCCGCACCGCGAGTGGATCGGACGTGACGGAGCGCTCGCAGGTGATCACCCCGATCACACGCCCCTTGTGCGCCAGCGGCACGCTGACCACGCCGCCCAGGCCCTGCACCTTGAACAGGCTCTGGTGGGCCAGGGTGATGCGCACGGCGTTGCGCGTGGCCTGGGGCCACGACAGCGTGGTGTGCTGGTGCACGGCCTCCAGCATGGCCTGGTTCAGTTCGGGAATGGCCTGCCCTTCGGCCAGCACCACCCCATCGGACAGGGCGACGATGCGCAACTGCCCGGCCACCACCCAGCCGATCGACACCCGCAGGCATTTCAGCCGCTGCCCGATCTCGGACACCACCTCGGCCGCGCTGCCCTGCCAATCCTTCGCATCCAGCGCCGTGCGCAGGCAGCCCAGTACCGCCGCCACGGACTCCGCATTGAGCGAGGCACTGGCAGCGGCCGTCTGAGCCGTAGGCTGCGCTGCCATGGTGGTGGCGCCGCTCAGCGGTCGGGGGGTGGGGATGGGCATTTCGTCAGGCAAAAGAAAATCGACCCTCAATCATCGATCCCGCAGCGCGTTGCATACAGGGGGACTGCCCTATCATCAACACTGTACGGGTGCCCAAGCGTCAAATAAGCACGGAAAACCCCCCGGTATAGACAATCTAGGAGCTGTGATGAAGGTTTTGCTGATCGACGACCACCCTCTGATCCTGGCGGCCCTGCAATCCGTCATACAGGGGCTGGGCGATGATGTCGAGGTGGCCGCGGCCTCCAGCGGCGCCACCGCGCGGGCCATGCTCCAGGCCGACAGCACGTTCGATCTGGTCTTGCTGGACCTGCACCTGGGCGATGCCGATGGCTTCGATTTGCTGACGGAGTTCCGCGGCGCCTATCCGGGCCTGCCGGTGGTGGTGGTGTCGGCCTCGGACCGTACGTCAGACGTCATCCGCGCCATCGACCTGGGCGCCATGGGCTTTGTGCCCAAGCGCGCCAGCAACGAAACCCTGGTGGAGGCGCTGCGGCAGGTGATTTCCGGGGGCGTGTACGTGCCGCCGCTGAGCATGGGCGCCACGCTGGCTGGTGCCGCCGGCTCGGTACAGAACGAAGCCAATGCCGCAGGCTTTCAGACCGCCTCGCTGGCCCAGCTGGGTCTCACGCACCGCCAGACGCAGGTGCTCGCCCTGCTGCTGCAAGGCCAGCCCAACAAGCTGATCGCCCGAGAGCTGGAACTGTCCGTCGAGACCATCAAGGACCACGTCGCCTCGGTGCTGCGCATCCTGCGCGTGAGTTCGCGCACCCAGGCCGTGATCGCCGTCAGCCAGATGCTGCAGTCGCAGGATCAGCAGGCCGCCAACCGCTTCTCGGCATGGCGGGCCTCCGGCCGACGTTGAGCCTGGGGCTCAGAGGCTGGCGCGCGCCTCGGCGTATTCCGCCTTCAGGCGGGCCACCAGCTCGGCCGTGGGCACGATCTTCTTGATCGCGCCGATGCCCTGGCCACTGCCCCAGATGTCCTTCCAGGCCTTGGCGCTGCTCTCGCCGCTGCCGAAGCTCATCTGGCTCGGGTCGCCGTGGCCCAGGGCTTCCGGATCCAGCCCGGCAGCCACGATCGAGCCACGCAGGTAGTTGCCCGGCACGCCGGTGAACTTGCTGCTGTAGACGATGTCGGCGCTGTTGCTGTCGACGATCATCTGCTTGTAGGCCTCGGCGGCACGCGCCTCTTCGGTGGCGATGAAGGCCGAACCGATGTAGGCGAAATCCGCACCCATCGCGCGCGCAGCCAGGATGGCGCGGCCCGTGGCGATCGAGCCGGACAGGGCCAGCGGGCCCGTAAACCACTCGCGGATCTCCTGGATCAGCGCGAAGGGGCTGGTGGTACCTGCATGGCCACCCGCACCGGCAGCCACGGCGATCAGGCCATCGGCGCCCTTCTCCACGGCCTTCTGCGCGAACTTGTTGTTGATCACGTCGTGCAGCACCACGCCGCCGTAGCTGTGCACGGCCTCGTTCACGTCGGTGCGGGCGCCCAGCGACGTGATGATCACCGGCACCTTGTACTTCACGCACAAGGCCAGGTCGTGCTCCAGGCGGTCGTTGCTCTTGTGCACGATCTGGTTGATCGCAAAGGGCGCGGCCGGGCTGTCGGGGTTGGCGGCGTTGTAGGCGGCCAGCGTCTCGGTGATCTCGGCCAGCCAGTCCTCGAACAAGGCGGCGGGGCGGGCGTTCAGCGCGGGCATGGAGCCCACCACGCCGGCCTTGCACTGCTCGATCACCAGCTTGGGGTTGCTGAGGATGAACATCGGCGAGGCGATCACCGGGAAGGGAACGTTCTGCAAAACGGGAGGCAACATGACTTCGTAACCTTTGCTTCTCTTGAAAACAGCCGGTGAAGTTGCGTCAACCGGCATGACGCATTGAAAGATCTTGGCAAGCCTGACGAACGATCGGCCGCATGAAGCGGCCGATCTTGGTGTGTCGTCAGGCGGTCATCGCGACAACGATGACGCGGATCAGAACAGATCCGCCGGCAGGGCCGTCACGCTGTCAGCACCTTCCAGCACGGCCGCGCGCAGCGCGCTGGTGCGCGTCAGGATGTGGTCGCCGAAGAAGCGGGCCGTGGCCACCTTGGCGGTGAAGAATTCGGTGTCTTCGCCGGCCTTGAGCTTGTCCTCGGCCACGATCAGGGCACGGGCCATCTGCCAGCCGCCGACCAGGTGGCTGGCCAGGAACAGGTAGGGCACCGAACCAGCGAAGGCAGCGTTCGGGTTGGCCTTGAAGTTGGCGACCACGTAGTCCACCACGGCCAGGAAGTCCTCGCGGGCGGCCTTCAGGCGCTTGGCCAGGGTCTTGCCGGCGGCGCTGTCGCGACCGTTCAGCACGCCTTCCAGATCGGCGATCTGCGCGGCGATGTTCTTGGCCACGGCGCCGCCGTCACGGGCGGTCTTGCGGCCGACCAGATCGTTGGCCTGGATGGCGGTCGTGCCTTCGTAGATCGGCAGGATGCGGGCATCGCGGTAGTACTGGGCTGCACCGGTTTCTTCGATGAAGCCCATGCCGCCGTGCACCTGCACGCCGAGCGAGGCCACTTCCACGCTGTTCTCGGTGCCATAGCCTTTGATCAGGGGTACCAGGTACTCATAGAAGGCCTTGTTCTGCTTGGCCACCTCGGCATCCGGGCTGTGGTGCGAGAAGTCGTAGGCGGCAGCGCCCACCATGGCCATGGCACGGCCGGCTTCGGTCAGCGCGCGCATCGTCAGCAGCATGCGCTTGACGTCCGGGTGATGGATGATGGCCGCGGAGCCGGGCTGCGAGCCGTCCACGGGGCGCGACTGCACGCGGTCACGCGCGTACTCGACAGCCTTCTGGTAGGCGCGCTCGGACAGGCCGATGCCTTGCAGGCCCACGTCGTAGCGGGCGGCGTTCATCATCACGAACATGTACTCGAGGCCGCGGTTCTCTTCACCGACGATGTAGCCGATGGCGCCCTCGCCCACTTCGCCCTTGCCATCGCCGAACACCAGCACGGCCGTGGGCGAACCATGGATGCCCAGCTTGTGCTCGAGCGAGGCGCAGAACACGTCGTTGCGCTTGCCGACGGAGCCGTCGTCATTCACCATGAACTTGGGCACCACGAACAGGCTGATGCCCTTGACGCCTTCGGGCGCGTCGGGCGTGCGGGCCAGCACCAGGTGCACGATGTTCTCGGACATGTCGTGCTCACCGTAGGTGATGAAGATCTTCTGGCCGCTGATGCGGTAGGTACCATCGTTCTGCTTGACGGCCTTGGAGCGCACCAGGGCCAGGTCCGAACCGGCCTGCGGCTCGGTCAGGTTCATCGTGCCCGTCCAGGTGCCCTCGATCATCTTGGGCAGGTAGCGCTGCTGCAGCTCTTCGCTGCCAGCGGTGATCAGGGCTTCGGCGGCGCCGCCGGTCAGCATGGCGCACAGCGAGAAGCTCAGGTTCGAGCCGACCAGCATTTCGATGCAGGCCGCGCCGATGGTCTTGGGCAGGCCCTGGCCGCCAAAATCGACGGGCTGGTGCACACCCAGCCAGCCACCTTCGGCCAGCGACTTGTAGGCTTCCTTGAAGCCAGGCGTGGTCGTGACCACGCCGTTGTTCCACTTGGCCGGGGTCTGGTCACCAGCCCAGTTCAGGGGGGCCACCACGCCATCGTTGAACTTGCCGGACTCTTCGATCACAGCCTGGGCAGTTTCGAAGCCGGCATCTTCGAAGCCGGGCAGTTGGGCAACATGGTCGATGCCAGCCAGTTCCTTGACGCAGAACAGCAGGTCTTTGACGGGGGCGCGGTAAGTCATGAATATCTCCGGGAAACGACAAGGGGGCGTCTCGAAAGACGCCCCCGGAAGTGATTTCAGTCAGACATCAAAGGTCTGCATGAAATGTTTTTCTTCTCAAATCACAGTGCCTTGACCAGTTCCGGCACGGCCGTGAACAGGTCGGCTTCCAGACCGAAATCGGCCACTTGGAAGATCGGGGCTTCGGGATCCTTGTTGATGGCCACGATGACCTTCGAATCCTTCATACCGGCCAAGTGCTGGATCGCTCCGGAGATGCCGGCGGCGATGTACAGCTGAGGCGCAACGATCTTGCCGGTCTGGCCGACCTGCAGGTCGTTCGGGGCATAGCCAGCGTCCACGGCGGCGCGCGAGGCGCCCAGAGCGGCACCCAGCTTGTCGGCCAGGGGCGACATGACTTCGTTGAACTTCTCGGCGGAGCCCAGGGCACGGCCACCCGACACCACGATCTTGGCGGCGGTCAGCTCAGGACGCTCGGACTTGGTCACTTCACGGCCCACGAAGGACGAGGAACCAGAGTCAGCGACGGCAGCCAGGGTTTCAACAGCGGCGGAACCACCGGTGGTGGCAGCAGCATCGAAAGCGGTACCGCGAACGGTCAGCACCTTCACGGCATCAGCCGATTGCACGGTGGCGATGGCGTTGCCGGCGTAGATGGGGCGCTCGAACGTGTCGGGCGAAACCACCTTGGTGATTTCGGAGACCTGGGCCACGTCCAGCTTGGCGGCGACGCGCGGAGCGACGTTCTTGCCGGCAGCGGTGGCGGGGAACACGATGTGGCTGTAGCTGGAAGCGATGGCCAGCACTTGGGCAGCCACGTTCTCGGCCAGGCCTTCGGCCAGTTGGGCGCCGTCGGCGTGCAGCACCTTGGCCACACCAGCGATTTGAGCAGCAGCGGCAGCAGCGGCACCGGCGTTGGCGCCAGCGACCAGCACGTGCACATCGCCACCGAGGGCCTTGGCGGCCGTCACGGTGTTGAGGGTGGCCGACTTGATGCTGTTGTTGTCGTGTTCAGCAATGACGAGAGCGGTCATGATTCGTTGTCTCCTCAGATCACTTTGGCGTCGTTCTTCAGCTTGCTCACCAGGGTGGCCACGTCGGGCACCTTGATACCAGCGGAACGCTTGGGCGGCTCAGAGACCTTCAGGGTCTTGATGCGGGGGGCCACGTCCACACCCAGGTCGGCCGGCTTGACCACTTCCAGGGGCTTCTTCTTGGCCTTCATGATGTTGGGCAGCGTGACGTAGCGCGGCTCGTTCAGGCGCAGGTCGGTCGTGACCACGGCCGGCAGGCTCAGGGACACGGTTTCCAGACCGCCGTCGACTTCACGCGTGACGTTGACCTTGCCACCAGCGACTTCCACCTTCGAGGCGAACGTGCCCTGGGGCAGGTTGGCCAGGGCGGCGACCATCTGGCCGGTCTGGTTGCTGTCGTCATCGATGGCTTGCTTGCCGAGGATGATCAGATCAGGCTTTTCCTTGTCGATCAGGGCCTTGAGCACCTTGGCCACGGCCAGGGGCTGCACCTCATCGGCGGTTTCCACCAGGATGCCGCGGTCGGCACCGATGGCCATGGCCGTGCGCAGGGTTTCCTGGGCTTGGGTGGGGCCGACGGAGACAGCGATGATCTCGGTGACCACGCCCTTTTCCTTCAGGCGGGTGGCCTCTTCGACGGCGATTTCGTCGAAGGGATTCATGCTCATCTTGACGTTGGCGATGTCGACACCAGAGCCGTCGGACTTCACGCGAACCTTCACGTTGTAGTCCACAACCCGCTTGACCGGAACCAGAACCTTCATGCGATGTTCTCCTGCGTCATGAGGAAGAGTTGATTGAAAATGTGCGCGCCTAAAAAAGCACGATCGTTCGATTCTAGCGCGACTTCGTGCGCCACCCTACAACAATCCACCTGCCTTGAGGAGAAAATATTGTTTTCCCTGGTGGTGACATGCCTGTTCAAGCCGATTTGCCCTCCCCCACACCCATGAGCGTTCCACACAGCGGCGCCGGTGGCGCTGATGCCACAGGTGCCGAAGGGCGTGGCGCCGTCATCGGTGTCTTCGATTCGGGGCTGGGCGGGCTGTCGGTGCTGCGCGCCATCCGCAGCCATCTGCCGCAGGCGGATCTGCTGTACGTGGCTGATTCCGGGCATGCCCCCTATGGTGAGAAATCCGATGAGTTCATCGGCGAGCGCTCGGAGCACATCTGCCGCTTCCTGATGTCGCAGGGGGCCGAGGTGGTCGTGGTGGCCTGCAACACGGCCACGGCCGCGGCCGTGCACCACCTGCGCCAACGCTGGCCAGAGCTGCCAGTGGTGGGCGTGGAGCCCGGCGTCAAACCCGCGGTGGCGCAATCGCACAACCAGCGCATCGGCGTGCTGGCCACGCCTTTCACGCTGCAGAGCGAGAAATTCCGCACCTTGCTCGAACGGCATGGCGGACAGGCGCACATCGTGCTGCAGCCCTGCCCCGGGCTGGCGCGGGAGATCGAGCAGGGCGAGCTGGATTCGGCCGCGCTTCGCACCTTGGTCGCCACGTTCAGCCAACCGCTCACCGACGCGGGCGTGGACACCGCCGTGCTGGGCTGCACGCACTACCCCTTCGTGGCCCCGCTGTTCCAGCAGGCGCTGGGCGACGGGGTGCGCATCATCGACACCGCCGAAGCCGTGGCACGGCAGACCGTGCGCCTGGTGCGGGACCTGCCTGCCAACCACCCCGCGCGTACGGGGGCCAGCACCGGCGGCGTCCGGCTCTGGTCCAGCGCCGATCCGGCTCACCTGGCCCAGGTGGCCCACGCGTGGCTGGGCCTGAAAACACGAGCGGGCGCTCTCCCGAAGGAGTAGCGCCCGCCTGCCAGCCCCCTGCCCCGCTGGCGCGAGGCGCGGAGGGCCAGCCGGAATGAACCGGCCTCAGACTCAGATCAGCAGATTGTTCTGGTTGTTGTCATCCAGCAATCCCTTGGTCGGATCCACCGCCAGCGACACGTTGACCGAGGATGCATCCGTGGTCGTCGTGCTCGCTGCCGCCGTCGTGGTGTCGGCTGTGTGCGTGGCCTCTGCCGTGCTACCCGCTGTGGATGTCGTGGCAGCCGCCGTTCCTGTGGCCGTACCGGAGGTGGCGGTAGCAGTGGCACTGGGCACGGACGATGACAAGGCATCCAGCGCCGCCGATTGACCCGGCCCGGCCAGCACATCTTCTGTGCTCAGGCCCGCCAAGCCATCCTGCGACACGGTGGTGTCACGGTGGAACCAGACGTCGGCCATCGCATGGGTGCTGCCATCGACCTTGGTGTAGCTCGACACCAAGCCCAGCAGGTTGCCGTTGTCCATGTCCGTGCCGGTCTTCGCGTTGAGGTCCAGCGACAGGATGCCCAGGTCAGACAGCGAACGAAGCTCGCCCTCGCCGCTGATGCCGTCCTGGTTGGCATCGACCCAGACCTGCAGCTTGCTGAAATCCAGATCGGCTGCACTGATGATGCCGTCGTGGTTGCTGTCCAGGGACGCCAGGGCGGCGTAGCCGTTGCCGGAGCGCTGGCCATCGGCATTGAGCGTCGAGCCACCGAAGAGCTCGCTGCCGTTGCCGATCATGCCGTCACCGTTGCGGTCCATCACCAGCAGGCCATCCTGCGCCGACGCCCAGCCCACACGTGCACTGGTGTTGCCCGTGGCGTTGAGGTCGAAGTACACGCCCTGGCTGCTGGAGATGGTGCGCACACCGTCGCCGTTCAGGTCAAGGACCAGCGGTGTGGCCGCGATGTAGGCGTCCAGTTGGGCACCTGTCATCACAGCCTCCTGCGCATCGGTGATGGCGGTCAGGTTGACCATGGAGATCGCCCTGATGTCATCCGTCTGCAGGGACATGATCTGCTCGGTTGTGAAGGCCGCGATCTGGTCGGTGGTCAGCGCTGCAGCGTGGGCCGTGGTCAACGCGATGACCGACTCAGTCGTCAGCGCCTGGAACTGCTCCGTGTCCAGCGCGCGGATCTGGGCCGTCGTGAAGGCCGCGATCTGCGCCGTCGTCAGCACCTGGATGTCGGTGGTCTCGATGGCCTGGATCTGCGCCGTCGTCAGCGCCGCGATCTGCGCCGTGCCGAGCATGTGGATCTGCTCGGTCGTCAAGGCCGCGATGCCGTCGGTGCTCAGGCCGGCGACAGCCGCCGTGGTCAGCACCACCAGATCGGTCGTCTCGATGGCCTGGATCTGCTCTGTCGTCAGGGCCGCGGCCTGCGCGCTGGTCATGGCGCGGAACTGGGCCGTGCCCAGGGCAGCGATGTCCTGCGTCTCGAAGGCATGGATCTGCTCCGTGCTCAACGCCACCATCTGGGCCGTCGTCAGGGCCCCCACCTGCTCCGTGGTCAGGGACTGGATCTGGTCGGTTTCCAGCGCGCGGATCTGCGCCGTCGTCAGCGACTTGATCTGGGCCGTGGTCAGGGCAGCCAGGTCACCCGTCTCGATCGCCTGGACCTGAGCGGTGCTCAGGGCCGCGACCTGGGCCGTGGCCAGGGCCGCGACCTGTTCGCTGCTCAGGGCTGCGATGCCGTCCGTGGTCAGGCCACGCACCGCGGCCGTGGTCAGGGCCGCCAGGTCCGTGCTTTCCAGCGCGGCCACCTGCTCGGTGGTCAGCGCGGCAACCTGGGCACTGCTCAGGGCTCGCGCCTGCAGCGTTGTCAGGGCGGCGACGTCGGTCGTTTCCATGGCCTGCAGCTGGGTGGTGTTCAAGGACGCCACCTGCGCGGTCGTGAGACCGGCCACCTGCTCCGTGGTCAGGGCCTGGATCTGGTCGGTGTTCAGCGAACGGATCTGCGCGGTGCTCAGCGAGGCGATCTGCGCGGTCGTCATCGCGGCCAGGTCACCCGTCTCGATGGCGGCCACCTGCGTGGTCGACAGCGACGAGACCTGGGCCGTGCCCAGCGCAGCGATCTGCTCGGAGCTCAGCGCGGCGATACCGTCCGTGGTCAAGCCACGCACCGCAGCCGTCGTCAGGGCGGCCACGTCCGTGCTTTCCAGCGCAGCCACCTGCTCGGTGGTCAGGGCAGCCGTCTGGGCGCTGGTCAGCGTGCGGACCTGGGCCGTGCTCAGGGCAGCGATGTCACCCGTCTCGATCGCCCGGATCTGAGCGGTCGACAAGGCAGCCACCTGGGCGGTGGACAGCATGGCGATCTGGTCGGAGCTCAGCGCCGCGATGCCATCCGTGGTCAGGGCACGCACCGCGGCCGTGGTCAGCGACGAGATGTCACCGGTTTCCAGCGCAGCCACCTGCTCGGTGGTCAGCGCGGCGGCCTGGGCACTGGTCAGGGCACGCACCTGCGTGGTCGTCAAGGCGGCGATGTCGCCGGTCTCGACAGCCTGCAGCTGGGTGGTGGTCAGTGCGGCCACCTGGGCCGTCGTGAGGGAGGCGATCTGGTCGGTTGTAAGGGCCTGGATCTGATCGGTCTCCAGCGCACGGACCTGGGCCGTGGTCAGGGACTTGATCTGCGCGGTCGTCATCGCGGCCAGGTCACCCGTCTCGATGGCGGCCACCTGCGTGGTCGACAGTGACGAGACTTGCGCCGTGCCCAGCGCAGCGATCTGCTCGGAGCTCAGGGCCGCGATGCCGTCCGTGGTCAGGCCACGTACCGCAGCCGTCGTCAGGGCAGCCACGTCCGTGCTTTCCAGCGCGGCCACCTGTTCGGTGGTCAGCGCGGCGGTCTGGGCGCTGGTCAGCGTACGGACCTGGGCCGTGGTCAGGGCCGCGATGTCACCGGTCTCGATCGCCTGGATCTGGCTGGTCGACAGGGCGGCCACCTGCGTCGTGGACAGCATGGCGATCTGGTCGGAACTCAGCGCCGCGATGCCATCCGTGGTCAGGCCACGCACCGCGGCCGTGGTCAGCGCTGCGATGTCGGTCGTCTCGATCGCGGCCACCTGTTCGGTGGTCAGCGCGGCAGCCTGGGCGCTGCTCAGGGCTGCGATCTGCGACGTGCGCAGGGCAGCGATGTCGCTGGTCTCGATGGCCTGCAGCTGCGTGGTGGTCAGGGCCGCGACTTGCGCGCTGGTGAGTTCACCCACCTGTTCGGTGGTCAGCGCCTGGATCTGGTCGGTTTCCAGGGCACGGATCTGGGCCGTGGTCAGGGACTTGATCTGCGCGGTCGTCATCGCGGCCAGGTCACCCGTCTCGATGGCGGCCACCTGCGCGGTCGACAGCGACGAGATCAAGGCCGTGCCCATGGCGGCGATCTGCTCGGAACTCAGGGCAGCGATGCCGTCCGTGGTCAGACCACGCACCGCGGCTGTCGTCAGGGCAGCCACGTCCGTGCTTTCCAGCGCGGCGACCTGCTCGGTGGTCAGCGCGGCGGTCTGGGCGCTCGTCAGCGTACGAACCTGGGCCGTGGTCAGGGCAGCGATGTCACCCGTCTCGATCGCCTGGATCTGACTGGTCGACAGGGCAGCCACCTGGGCCGTCGACAGCATGGCGATCTGATCGGAGTTCAGCGCCGCGATGCCGTCGGTGGTCAGGCCACGCACTGCGGCGGTGGTCAGCGAGGAGATGTCACCGGTTTCCAGCGCAGCCACCTGTTCGGTGGTCAGCGCGGCGGCCTGGGCACTGCTCAGGGCACGCACCTGCGTGGTCGTCAGGGCGGCGATGTCGCCGGTCTCGACAGCCTGCAGCTGGGTGGTGCTCAGCGCAGCCACCTGGGCCGTGGTGAGGGACGCGATCTGGTCGCTGGTGAGCGACTGGATCTGGTCGGTGTCCAGCGCACGGACCTGGGCCGTGGTCAGGGACTTGATCTGCGTGGTCGTCAACGCGGCCAGGTCACCCGTCTCGATCGCAGCCACCTGGTTGGTCGACAGCGACGAGAGCTGGGCCGTGCCCATGGCAGCGATCTGCTCGGAGCTCAGGGCCGCGATCGCATCCGTGGTCAGACCGCGCACCGCAGCCGTCGTCAGGGCGGCCACGTCCGTGCTTTCCAGCGCGGCCACCTGATCGGTGGTCAGGGCGGCCGTCTGGGCGCTTGTCAGGTTGCGGACCTGCGTTGTGGTCAGGGCAGCGATGTCACCCGTCTCGATCGCCTGGATCTGAGAGGTCGACAGTGCTGTGATCTGGGCCGTCGACAGGGCTGCGATCTGGTCAGAGTTCAGTGCGGCGATACCGTCCGTGGTCAGGCCACGCACGGCGGCCGTGGTCAGTGCCGCAATGTCGGTCGTCTCGATCGCGGCCACCTGTTCGGTGGTCAGGGCGGCGGCCTGGGCGCTGCTCAGGGCACGCACCTGCGTGGTCGTCAGGGCGGCGATGTCGGTCGTCTCGACGGCCTGCAGCTGGGTGGTGCTCAGCGCGGCCACCTGGGCCGTCGTGAGGGCGGCCACCTGATCCGTGGTCAGGGCCTGGATCTGGTCGGTTTCCAGGGCACGGACCTGGGCTGTGCTCAGGGACTTGATCTGCGTGGTCGTCATCGCGGCCAGGTCACCCGTCTCGATGGCGGCCACCTGCGTGGTCGACAGCGACGAGACCTGGGCCGTGCCCAGTGCCGCGATCTGGTCGGTGTTCAGGGCTTCGATCGCATTCGTGGTCAGGCCGCGCACCGCAGCGGTGCTCAGGGCAGCCACGTCGGTGCTTTCCATCGCAGCCACCTGTTCGGTGGTCAGCGCGGCCGCCTGGGCACTGGTCAGGGCACGCACCTGTGTCGTCGTCAGGGCGACGATGTCGTCCGTGGCGATCGACTGGATCTGCGTGGTCGTGAGGCTCACCACCTGCGCGGTGGTCAGGCTGGCGACCTGCTCGGTGATCAGGGCCACCAGCTGGTCCGTGTTCAGGGCGCGGATCTGGGCTGTGCTCATGGCCTTGATCTGCGTCGTGGTCAGGGCCGAGATGTCACCGGTTTCGATGGCCGCCACCTGCGTGGTCGACAGGCTGGCCACCTGCGCGGTGGTCAGCGATGCGATCTGCTCGGAGCTCAGCGCCGCGATGGCATCCGTGCTCAGGCCGCGGATCGCCGCTGTGGTCAACGCCGCCAGGTCGTTGCTTTCCATCGCAGCCACCTGCTCGGTGGTCAGCGCGGCCGTCTGGGCACTGGTCAGGTTGCGGACCTGGGTGGTGGTCAGCGCAGCAATGTCACCGGTCTCGATGGCCCGGATCTGGCTGGTCGACAGGGCGGCCACCTGGGCGGTGGACAGCGACGCGATCTGGTCGGAGTTCAGCGCGGCGATGCCATCCGTGGTCAGGCCACGCACGGCTGCCGTGCTCAGCGCTGCGATGTCGGTGGTTTCGATCGCGGCCACCTGTTCGGTGGTCAGCGCAGCCGCCTGGGCACTGCTCAGGGCGGCGATCTGCGCCGTGCGCAGGGCAGCGATGTCGCTGGTTTCGATGGCCTGCAGTTGGGTGGTGCTCAGGGCGGCCACCTGGGCGCTGGTGAGTTCACCCACCTGCTCGGTGGTCAGGGCCTGGATCTGATCGGTGTTCAGCGCGCGGATCTGCGCGGTGCTCAAGGACTTGATCTGGGCGGTCGTCAGCGCAGCCAGGTCACCCGTTTCGATGGCAGCCACCTGTGTGGTCGACAGCGAGGCGAGCTGGGCCGTGCCCATGGCGCCGATCTGCTCGGAGCTCAGGGCCGCGATGGCATCCGTGCTCAGGCCGCGCACCGCAGCCGTCGTCAGGGCGGCCACATCCGTGCTTTCCAGCGCGGCCACCTGTTCCGTGGTCAGCGCGGCGGTCTGGGCGCTGGTCAGCGTGCGGACCTGGGCCGTGCTCAGGGCCGCGATGTCGCCGGTCTCGATCGCCTGGATCTGGCTGGTCGACAGGGCGGCCACCTGGGCCGTGGACAGCATGGCGATCTGGTCGGAGCTCAGGGCCGCGATGCCGTCGGTGGTCAGGCCACGCACGGCTGCCGTGCTCAAGGCCGCAATGTCGCCGGTTTCCAGCGCCGCCACCTGCTCAGTGGTCAGCGCAGCCGTCTGGGCGCTGCTCAGGGCGGCGATCTGCGCCGTGCGCAGGGCAGCGATGTCGCTGGTTTCGATGGCCTGCAGCTGGGTGGTGCTCAGTGCCGCGATCTGTGCGCTGGTGAGCTCGCCCACCTGCTCGGTCGTCAGGGCCTGGATCTGATCGGTGTTCAGCGCGCGGATCTGCGCGGTGCTCAGGGACTTGATCTGGGCGGTCGTCAGCGCGGCCAGATCACCTGTTTCGATGGCAGCCACCTGGGCGGTCGACAGCGAGGCGAGCTGGGCCGTGCCCATGGCGCCGATCTGCTCGGAGCTCAGGGCCGCGATGGCATCCGTGCTCAGGCCGCGCACCGCGGCCGTGGTCAGGGCGGCCACGTCCGTGCTTTCCAGCGCGGCCACCTGCTCGGTGGTCAGGGCGGCTGTCTGGGCGCTCGTGAGGTTGCGGACCTGGGTCGTGGTCAGGGCAGCGATGTCACCCGTTTCGATCGCCTGGATCTGGCTGCTCGACAGGGCAGCCACCTGGGCCGTGGACAGCGCAGCGATCTGGTCAGAGCTCAGTGCGGCGATGGCGTCGGTGCTCAGACCGCGCACAGCGGCGGTGGTCAGCGAAGAGATGTCGCCAGTTTCCAGCGCAGCCACCTGTTCGGTGGTCAGGGCTGCAGCCTGGGCGCTGCTCAGAGCACGCACCTGCGTGGTCGTCAGGGCGGCGATGTCGCCGGTTTCGACGGCCTGCAGCTGGGTGGTGCTCAGCGCGGCCACCTGGGCCGTCGTGAGTGATGCGATCTGGTCGGTTGTGAGCGACTGGATCTGGTCGGTGTCCAGCGCGCGGATCTGGGCCGTGCTCAGCGACTTGATCTGCGTGGTAGTCAGTGCGGCCAGATCACCCGTCTCGATGGCCGCCACCTGCGCGGTCGACAGCGACGAGAGCTGGGCCGTGCCCATGGCGCCGATCTGCTCGGAGCTCAGGGCTGCAATGGCATCCGTGCTCAGGCCACGCACCGCGGCCGTTGTCAGGGCGGCCACGTCCGTGCTTTCCAGCGCGGCCACCTGATCGGTGGTCAGGGCGGCCGTCTGGGCGCTCGTGAGGTTGCGGACCTGGGTCGTGGTCAGGGCAGCGATGTCACCCGTTTCGATCGCCTGGATTTGAGCCGTCGTGAGCGCCGCGACCTGTGCCGTCGACAACGTGGCGATCTGGTCGGAGTTCAAGGCCGCGATGGCGTCGGTGCTCAGACCGCGCATGGCGGCGGTGGTCAGCGAGGAGATATCGCCAGTCTCCAGCGCGGCCACCTGCTCTGTGGTCAGGGCTGCGACCTGGGCGCTGCTCAGCGCGCGCACCTGGGTGGTCGTCAAGGCGGCGATGTCGCCGGTTTCAACGGCCTGGAGCTGGGTGGTGCTCAACGCGGCCACCTGGGCGGTCGTGAGAGAGGCAACCTGCTCGGTGGTCAACGACTGAATCTGGTCGGTCTCCAGCGCGCGGACCTGGGCCGTGGTCAAGGCCTTGACCTGGTTGGTCGTCAGCGCGGCCAGATCACCGGTCTCGATGGCAGCCACCTGCGTGGTCGACAACGAGGCGAGCTGAGCCGTACCCAGCGCGGCGATCTGCTCGGTGCTCAGAGCGGCGATGGCATCTGTGGTCAAGCCACGCACAGCGGCCGTGCTCATCGACGACAACGCGGTCGTGCTGATGGCGGCGACCTGATCGGTGGTCAGGGCAGCCGCCTGCGCGCTGGTCAGCGCCCTCACCTGTGTGGTGGTCAGGGCGGCAATGTCTTCCGTCTGGATGGCCTGGACCTGGTCGGTCTTGAAGGCGGTGGCCTGCGCGGTGGTCAGCGCACCCACCTGCTGCGTGCTGAAGGCCTGGACCTGGTCCGTGGTCAAGGACTGGATCTGGGCGGTGGTGAGCGCCTTGACCTGGTCCGTCGTCAGGGCAGAGAAATCACCGGTTTCGATGGCCTTGACCTGGCTGGTCGTGAGGGCCGCCACCTGGCTGGTGGCCAAGGCGGCCACCTGTTCGGAGCTGAGTGCGGCGATGCCGTCGGTGGTCAGACCGCGAACAGCGGCCGTCGTCAGCGCGGCCACGTCCGTGCTTTCCAGCGCGGCAACTTGGTCGGTTGTCAGGGCGGCCGTCTGGGCGCTGGTCAGCGTACGGACCTGTGCGGTGGTCAAGGCGGCGATATCGCCGGTCTCGATGGCCTGCACCTGGCTGGTCGACAAAGCCGCCACCTGGGCGGTGGCCAGTGCCGCGATCTGGTCGGAGCTGAGGGCTGCAATGCCGTCGGTCGTCAGACCGCGCACGGCGGCCGTGGTCAGCGCGGAAATGTCGCCCGTTTCGATCGCAGCCACCTGTTCGGTGGTCAATGCAGCCGTCTGGGCACTGCTCAGGGCGCGCACCTGGGTGGTCGTCAGGGCCGCGATGTCGCTGGTCTCGATGGCCTGGACCTGCGTGGTCGTCAGGGCTGCCACCTGCGAGCTGGTCAGCACGCCGACCTGCTCGGTCGTCAGCGCCTGGATCTGATCCGTCTCCAGGGCACGTACCTGTGTGGAAGACAACGACTTGACCTGGTTGGTCGTCATCGCGGCCAGGTCACCCGTCTCGATGGCGGCCACCTGGGCCGTCGACAAGGCCACGACCTGGCTGGTGCCCAGCGCCGCGATCTGTTCAGAGGTCAGGGCGGCAATGCCGTCGGTGCTGATCGCACGCACGGCTGCCGTGGTCAGGGCGGCGATGCCGCTCGTTTCGATCGCAGCCACCTGCTCGGTGGTCAGGGCTGCAGCCTGGGCGCTGCTCAGGGCGCGCACCTGGGCCGTGGTCAGCACCGCGATGTCTTCGGTCTGGATCGCCTGCACCTGGGTGGTGGAGAAAGCTGCCACCTGGGTGCTGCTCAGGGCGGCCACCTGGTCGGTGCTCAGCGCCTCGACGGAGGCGGTCGTCAGCGCCCTCACCTGGGCGGTATTCAACACCCGGATGTGCTCGACCTGGAAGGCCTGGATCTGGTCCGTGGCCAGGACGGCCAGATCCGTGGTTTCAATGGCCTTGACCTGGGTGGTCGTCAAGGCCGCAATCTGCTCGGTACTGAACGCTTGCCAGTCTTCGGTCGTCAACCGGGCAATGGTGGTGGTCGACAGCGAAGCGATCTGTGTCGTTGACAGCGAATCGATGATTGAAGCCATGGGAAACCCCGGTAAAACTTGATGAGGCATGAACCGGGACGCTGAGAGCGTGAACACCGGTCCATGCGGATGACTGGCCGTTATGAACAGTGATGGACGGTGATGAGCTTAGAAAAACCCTGCAAGGAGCAAGACCGGAAATACCGCCCTCAATCCCTGCCATCTCCGTCACCGCCCAAAAAATGAGCTACGGACGTCTTATCGGTTGGGAAAACCATGTCTTTAGTAACGTTCTTCAAACGAGCACGGAATCACGATGCGCGGCACCATGTACTGGTCCCGTCATTTCGGCCACTTCATGACTTCCATCACGACCATGCCTGCGACCCCAGACACGCCGCACGACATCAGCGGGCAACCAGGCCCCTCGGAGCAGCCTCCGGCCCTGGACCAGTCATTCCTGATGAAGGCCATCGAGCTGCAGGGCGCTGGCCAGGAAGCCGAGGCCGAGCGCCGTTTCAGGCAGTACCTGGAGGCCAACCCGCTCGATCCGATCGCCGTGTATTCGCTGGCGGTGATATTGCTCAAGCGGGGCGAAGTGGGCGTGGCCCTGCCCCTGCTGGCCCAGGCCACCCAGCGCACGCCCGGGTTCGCGCCCCTGTGGGCGGCCTATGCATCGGCCCAGCAATCGCTCGGGCTGCGTGACGAAGCCCTGGCCAGCTACGACCAGGCCCTGGCCGCCAAGCCCGACTACATCGAGGCGCTGGTCAACAGCGGCGCGCTGCTGCGCGAAACCCATCAGCACCTGGCCGCCCTGGAGCGCTTCAACAAGGTGCTCACGATCAACCCCAACTACGAGAGCGCCCTGGGCAACTGTGCCATTTTGCTCACGGAGTTCAAGCGCAGCGAACAGGCCATCGCCATGTTCCAGCGCCTGCTGGCCATCAACCCCCGCTACGACTACGGCCAGGGCCTGCTTTCCTACGAACGCCTGCACGCCTGCGACTGGACCGATTTCGATGCCAGTTCCGCCCGCATCATCGAAGGCGTGCGCAACGGAGAGCGCGTCTGCAAATCGCTGGGTTTCATGGCCCTGTCCGATTCGGCCGAGGACCATCAAAGCTGCGCCCGCATCTTCGCCTCGCACCGCTTTCCGCCCGCAGCCCCCCTGTGGAAGGGCGAGCGCTACAAGCACGAGCGCATCCGCATCGCCTATGTGTCACCCGACCTGCGCGAGCACCCCGTCGGCCATTTGATGGCCGGCATCTTCGAGCACCACGACAAACGCCGCTTCGAGACCATCGCCATCTCGCTGGGCATCGACGACAACAGCCGCCTGCGCACGCGCATGCTCAATGCCTTCGACCACTTCGTCGACGCCCGGCAGATGAACACCCGCCAGATCGCGCAGGTGATGCGCGACATGGAAGTGGACGTGGCCATCGACCTGGCCGGCTACACCTCGGATTCCCGCACCGATGTGTTCTCGCACCGCCCTGCCCCCGTGCAGGCGAACTACCTGGGCTACCCCGGCACCCTCGGCCTGGACTGCATGGACTACATCATCGCGGACCGCCATGTGATCCCGCCGGAGCACCAGGCCTTCTACGACGAGAAGGTGGTCTACCTGCCCGACGCCTACCTGCCGACCGACAGCGGCCTGCAGATCGCCGAGCGCACGCCCACCCGCGCCGAATGCGGCCTGCCCGACGAGGGCGTTGTGTTCTGCTCGTTCAACCACGACTACAAGATCTCCCCCCACATCTTCGAGGTGTGGATGAGCCTGCTGCGCCAGGTGCCGGGCAGCGTGCTGTGGCTGATGTCACGCAATGAACTGTCGCAGAAGAACCTGCGCCAACATGCCGAGCGCCTGGGTGTGAGCCCGGAGCGCCTGATATTCGCCCAGCGCGTCCCCAGGGTCGAGGATCACCTCGCGCGCTACCGCCAGGCCGACATGTTCCTGGACACGCACCCCTACAACGCCCACACCACCGCCGCCGATGCCCTGATGGCCGGCCTGCCCATCGTGACCTGCATGGGCCAGGCCTTCCCGGCCCGGGTGGCCGGCAGCTTGCTGCACGCCATGGGCATGCCCGAACTGATCACCCACAGCCTGGCCGACTACGAAGCGCTGGCCCTGGCCCTGGCCAAGGATCCGGCCCGGCTGGCCGACGTCAAGGCGCGGCTGGCCCAAAAGAGGGCCAACACGCCCCTGTTCGACACCCCCAACTTCTGCCGCAACCTGGAAGCCATCTACACCGCCATGTGGCGCAAGGCCCAGCTCGCAGGCACCACGGACGAACTGGCAGGCTGACCCATGTCCACCACCACCCTCGACAACCCCGCCATCGCCGCTGCCATGCAGATGGCCTATGACGCCATCAGGAAAGGCAACCTCCAGAAGGCCGATCTGCTGTGCCGGCAGGCCCTGGCGCAGGACTCAAACCTGGGGGTGGCGTGGCAGTTGCTCGCGGTGATCGCCCACCGTGTCGGAGCCAACGATCTGGCACTGCAGTACGACACCACCGCGCGCCAGCACTTGTCCGGCTCCGAGAGCGTACTGCCGCTGCCGCTGCCACCGCGTGCGCAGCCCACCACACCCCGCTACCTGCTCATCAAGGCCTGGGGATTCGGCTTCTGGGCTGATCTGGACCATGTCTATGGCGCACTGCTGCTGGCCGAACTCACCGGCCGCATCCCGCTCGTACACTGGGGGCGCAACAGCCTGTTCCGGGGCCCGGACACCGTCAACGCCTTCGAATGCTTCTTCGAACCCGTGTCGGGCCTGAAGTGGGCTGACCTGATCGACCCCGAGCTCAGCTACTTTCCCGCCAAGTGGAACGCTGAGAACCTGTCGCGCGAGGATCACCAGAAGTGGAGCGGACAGGGCTCGCGCCTCACGGGGCTCTATGGCCTGGAGCGCCCCGAGAACGTCGTCGTCAGCGATTTCCACATCAAGCTGAACGACCTGATGCCCTGGATCCCGGCGTCGAGCCCCCTGTACGGCCTTGACCGCAACAGCCTCTACCGCTACCTGAGCCAGAAGTACATCCGCCTGCGATCGGAGCAGGTCGCCAAGGTGGATGCCTGGTGGCAGGCCCGCATGGCCGGGCGCCCCTGGCTGGCCGTACACGTGCGCGGCACCGACAAGACACAGGAAGTAGCCCACCTGGCAGAGCTCAACGCGGCCTACGCCACCCGCATCGACCAGATCCTGAGCGTCCACCCCAGCCTGTCCATCTTCCTGATGACCGACAGCGAACAGATCCTCCAGGAATACAAGGCGCGCTACGGCAACAAGGTCGCGTTCACCGATTGCCAGCGCGGCAAAGGCCAGACCGGCGTCCACCTGGAAGGGCACCCTGGCATCCTGATGGGCGAGCAGGTGATCCTGGACGCCTACCTGGCCACGCGCTGCGATTTCTTCCTGGGCAATGGCAGCTCCAACGTGTCCACCGGGATCCGGCACCTGAAGAACTGGCGCAAAGGCACCTTCTTTGTCGTCGGCCCCGATTTTCTGGGCGAGACTGATCTGTCCCTGCACGAATGGTGACCGCCTCCATGCACGCTACCGCCATGCCCCGCGTCCTGATCGACGGTGTCTTCTTCCAGATCGGCCGCTCGGGCATTGCCCGGGTGTGGACCAAGCTGCTGACCGAATGGGCGCGCAGTGGCGTGGCCGCGCAGGTGACCGTGCTGGACCGTGCCGGCACCTTCCCCCCGGTGCCGGGTATCCAGGTGGTGGCGGGCCCCGCCTTCAGCTACCAGGACATGGACGGCGACCGCGAGCGCCTGCAGCAGATCTGCGATGAGCTGCGGATCGAGGTGTTCATCTCCACCTACTACACCAGCCCCATCAGCACCCCCACGCTGATGATGGTGCACGACATGATCCCCGAGGTGCTGGGCTGGCCGCTGGACGAACCCATGTGGCGCCAGAAGCAGGCCGCGATGGCCAGTGCGAACCAGTTCGTGTGCGTGTCCCACAACACCGCGGCTGATCTGAAGCGCCATCTGGCACACATGGGCGGCAGCGGGCGCCCGGTGAGCGTGGCCCCCAACGGCTGCGACTTCATGCCGCCCGACGCCGCCACGCTCGACCATTTCCGCCAACGCCATGGCCTGCACCGCCCCTACTTCCTGCTGTCGGGCAGCCGTGGCGATTACAAGAACGGCAAGCTCTTCTTCGAAGCCTTCTCCCTGCTGGGGGAAGAACGCAGCCGCTACACCATCCTGTGCACGGGCGGCGGCACGGTCGAGCCTGAACTCCTGGCCCTGGCCAAAGGCGCGGAAGTCAAGGTCGGCATCCTGGGCGAAGCCGACATGGCCTGCGCCTATGCCGGCGCGATCGGCCTGGCCTATCCGTCGCTGTACGAAGGCTTCGGCCTGCCGGTGCTGGAGGCGATGGCCTGCGGCTGCCCTGTCGTCACGACCAATGTGGCCTCCTTGCCCGAAGTGGGCGGCGACGCGGTGCTGTACGTCACGCCCGGGCCGGATGCAGCCCGGCAGATGCGCGATGGCCTGCTGAAGATCCAGGAGCCCGCCACGCGTGACGCCCTCATCCAGCGCGGCCTGGTCCAGGCGCGCCGGTACCGCTGGGACACGATGGCCGTGCAGGTGGCGCAGGCCCTGCAGGCCACTGCTACTGCAGCAGTCACGGCCCAGGCCGCCCATCCGACGCCAGCAGCCATGCCCACCAAGCTTCATCCAAGCGACCAGTTGATCGAACACGCCGGCTACCGCATCGCCCTGCCCGCCGATCACCTTCTGCCCCAGTACCAGCAGCAACACCGTCTGTACGACCGCTTCCTGCCAGTGCTCGCGCAAGCCCTGCCGCCCGGAAGTGCGGCCATCGATGTCGGTGCGAACTGCGGGGACACCGTGGCGGCGATGTTCGCGGCCAACCCTGCCCTCACTTACCTGTGCGTCGAGCCCGACTCCGGCTTCTTCAGCTACCTGGAGCACAACGCGCAGCTCATCCGCGCCCGGCATCCGCAAGCCCGCATCCACAACGTGCAGGCTCTGGTCGGCCGGCCAGGCGCCAGCGCCGTGCTCGATGGTGGTGGAGGCAGCAAACATGCCCGCCCGCTGGAGCAAGCGGCAGTATCCGAACCCGCCGCTGGTGAGGTGCACCACACCATCACCATGGACGATATCGCCCTGGCCGCCTTGCAAGGCGAGCTCTCACAGATCCGCCTGCTCAAGTCGGACGTCGACGGCTTCGACCACGACGTGCTGGGCTCGGCCTCGCAGATCATCGCCAGCAGCCAGCCGCTGCTGTTCTTCGAATGCCAGGCCGTGGACGAACAGCAGCTGGCGTCCTACAAGCGCTGCATCGACGCACTGGCGGCCCAGGGCTACGAGCAGTTCTGGCTGATCGACAACTATGGCAACCCTATGCTGAGCACCCGAGAGCCAAAGGCCGTGCAGCAGATGTTCGACTACATCTGGCGCCAGGGTCGCCACAATGCCACACGGTCGATCTACTACGTCGACATCCTCGCCTCTTCAGCGCGTGACACGGCGCTGGCCGACGAGACAGTGCGCCACTTTGTGGCACAGACCTGCCGTTGAGCGGCAAAGGGCTGCGACAGGCCCAGGACGACCACGCTCAGACGCTTCAGAGGGGGCCAGCCCCTTCCCTCCAGGCTCAGCCTGTCAGGTCGGCAGCTCCAGCCGCCCCAGATTGCGCGGCAGCCCACCGATGTCCACCTTGCGTGGTGGCGCCTCCGGCAGCAGCACAGGAGGCTCGCGCCGCAGCAAGGGCACCCAGAAGGGCATGTTGTAGCGCCACCAGGCATGGCCGCCCATCGGCAGTTGCCCGCCATTGGACGCGAGGTACTCGTTCGGCTTGAGCTCCAGCGAGAAGCGCGAGGCGGTCAACTCATCGGGCAGCGTGAACCGTTCCGAGAGCGGCCCCATCAGCGAGAAGAACAGGTCTTCGCTCGATCCGGTTTCCGAGAAGAACCACAGCGCCTCCGGAAACTCATCGAGCAGCTCGATACAGCGCGCAGAGCGGCGCAGGCTGAAGCCGCCATTGCCGACCTTCGTGCTGACCACGCGCCCCGCGTCCCCCCGGAATCTGTCCACCCGAACCTCCAGCTCGATCCCGTTCGGCCAAGGCGCCCCCACATAGTCATACGGCTGGGCGCACCAGTGATCCAGATCGTCCCGCAGCACGATGGCATCGGTCTGCAGGATCAGCATGAACTCGTGCGAGGCGTAGCGCTCATAGAATCCACGGCTCATCAGCAGGCGGCTGTAATCCCGCACCGAAGTGAAGCTGGTATCAGCAAAGCGGTCCACCGCGATATGAGGATGGCGGGCCAGGTGGGCGGACATGTCCAGACTGTCGGGCACAATGAAACGCACCTCGCGCGCCGCAAGGGTTTCGAGCGAGTAGCCCAGGGAGAACTGCTCCAACTCACTGAGCTCCGCCTTGTAGATCGGCACCAGCACGATGACCTTGCTGTTCACAGTCTCTCCGTCAGATATTGTTTCGGTCCGCCTGGCGCTCACAAGCCCTGGATGCCCAGCCACGTGGACAGGCTCTCCCCCATCGACCGCAATTGTGCATTCGCCTGGTAGCCATCGTGCAGCGCATTGACATACGCGATGCGCAGGTTGAAGTGATCCCCTTCCGCGGACATCACGTCGAACAACGAGCGGCGCCCCAACTGCGACCATTGCTGGAAGGTGGCGGCGCGAACCTTGTCACTGTCCTTGAGGATATCCACGAAGCGCCTGGCGCGGTCGAACGAGGCCAAGGCGGTTTCATGTACCTCCGACACACGTGCAGTCCGACTTGCCAACAGTTCCAAGTACTGCTGACGGGCCGACTCGGCCCGGCGGCTCGCTGCGGCGGCGGCAGCCTGATCGGAGCCCCCTTTGAAGACCGAGTAGGCCACCGACAGGCCCGCCTGGGCGCTCGCCGTCTTGGTCTCACCACGCAGCCCCGCTGTAGACGACACCACCCAGCTGACCTGAGGCTTGCGCGCCGCCGACATGGCATCGGCGTAGCGCTCCGAGGCCTCGCTTTGCGCGCGCATCTGGCGCAATTCACTGCCCTGCTCCATCAGGCGCAGCACTTCGCCTGTGTCCAGGGTCTGGCCCAGGGCTGCAGAGATGCCATCGCCTGCGCCGATCTGCTCGCCGATCAGCTTGCGCAGCCGGATCTCCGTCTGCCGCATCTGGGTCAGCGCGGCATCTCGTGCCATCTCGGCCTGGGCCTGGGTCTTGCGCACCTGCACCAGTTCACTGGCACGGCCGCGGTCTTCCGCCACGATCTGCTGCAAGGCATCCACAAGGCAGGCCATCTTGCGCGTGTACTGCTGGTACACCTGCGCCTGCTGCCGATACCGGTTGCGCTCCAGTGCCGTGCTGATCGTCTCCAGCACCACCTGCTCACGGGCAGACTGTGCCGTGAAGGTTGCCGCCTTGGCCAGTTCACGCCGCCACTGGGTGAGCTGGCTCAAGCGCCCACCGTCATAGATCAGCCCGCTCACATTGAGCGTGGCGCCGGCATACGTGCCCGACTCCCACGGAATGCCCGTGCTGCGGGAAGCCCCCGGGCCCACCGTGCCCGTGACGGACACTTGGGGCAAGGCAGCCCCTCGCGTCTCATCGACATCGTAGGCAGCCGCATCGGCCAGCAGCTTCACCGCCCCCAACTGTGCACTGCGGCGGGATGCTTCGCGGGCAATGTTCTGCAATTGCGCCATGGGGTTCAAGCCTGCATCCGTCGGCACGGTCAGGTCCGCAGCCGCGGTGGCCGGTGCCAGCGCCTTGGCGGCCCCTTTGCCATTGGATTTCGTGACCTGGTTGGCCAGTTCCTCGCTGCACAGCGCCGCCTGGGCGGCCACGGCCGACAGGCTCATGGCTGAAACCACCACCCATCGGGTCAACATGAAAGCTTGCTTCATGGCGTCATCTCTCACTGAATGCTTCCTGCGCCCGCAACACTGGCTTGAGCAGGAACTGCAGCACCGAACGCTCGCCGGTGCGGATTTCAACCGTCGCGGTCATGCCCGGCATGACCGACAGCGACTTGCCCTTCGCCTTGAGGGTCGACACCTCCGAGCGGATCAGGGCCCGGTAGTAGGTGGTGTCGGTGTTGGCCGCGTTCTTCGGGTCCTCGCCCAGCGCATCGGGGCTCAGGTACTCCACCGTGCCGCTCAGGCCACCGTAGGTGTAGAAGTCGTACGCCGTGAGCTTGACCGTTGCGGGCGAGCCGACCCGCACAAAGCCCACGTCCTTGGGCCGAATACGTGCCTCGACCAGCACCCGCGGGCCAATGGGCACGATCTCCATGATGGTGGCCCCGGCCGGCACCACCCCGCCCAGTGTGCCCAGCTTGATGTTCTTGACCAGGCCGCGCACAGGCGAATAGAGCGTGGTCCGCCGCATCACGTCCTGCTTGACGACCATCTGCTCGTCGAGCTGGGCCAGCTCCGACCGCACCCGCACAAGCTCCGAACTGGCATCCTGGCGAAAGCGGTTGGTGCGCTCCTGGATCTGCAGGAACAACTCGTTGGCCTGGCGGCGCAGGCGCATCACCTCCACCTCTGACATCAACCCCTTGTCCGCCATGCGCTCGGACATGCCGAGCTCACGCCGGATCAGCCCCAGGCTGCGCTGGATCACCCCCACGGATTCATCCAGCGCCATGCGCCGAGCCTGGAAGGCTTCGGTTTCGGCCTGGAGCACGTCTGCATGCTCCTTCAAATCGGCCGCAAAGCGCAGGGGGCGCCCTGAAGCCTCAGCCTCCAGGCGTGTCAAGGTGGCCCTGAGGGCAATCCGTTTGGCCTGGCCTTCGTTCTGCGCCGCTTCCACGCGGGTGGGATCGAGCTGCAGCAGGGCCTGCCCCTGCTCGACCAGTGCACCTTCACGCACCATCAGCTTGCCCAGAATGCCTCCTTCCAGGCTGGCGATGATCTGCTCGCGCCCATCGGGCACCACCCGGCCGTCGGCACGGGTGACCTCATCGACGCGCGCCACACCGGCCCACACCAGCGCCCCCACCACCACGACCAGCATCAGGTAAAGCGCCCAGGTCGCGCCCGGGGTGGATTCGGCCAGTTCAGCCTCCTTCACCCCTGAGAGGAAATCTTCGTCTCCACGGTAGTAGCGCCCGCTGTTGCGCTCCTCACGCCGTGCCATGGCTCAAGCTCCCGATGCCATCAGCTGGCCATCTGCACCAGCAGGGCCTGGTGCCGCGCCCGCCTGGGGAGCCGCAGCAGGTGCCGGGCGTTTGCCGGCCAGCGCCGCCAGCACCTGGGCCTTGGGACCATCGGCCAGGATGCGTCCCCCATCGACCACGACCACCCGCTCGACCACGTCCAGCAAGGCGGGGCGGTGCGTCACCACCACCAGCGTGCGCTCGCCGATCGATGTCTTGAGATGGCGGATGAAGTTCATCTCGGCCTGCGCATCCATGGAGCTGGTCGGCTCGTCCAGCAGCAGGACCTGCGGGTGCGTCACGAGGCAACGCGCCAGTGCCACCAGCTGTCGCTGCCCACCGGACAGCAGCCCCCCGGCCTCACCCACCGGCAGGTCGTAACCCAGCGGGTGCGACGCGGCGATCTTGTCCAGCCCCGTCAGCTTTGCCACCGAGAGGAAGTGCTCCACATCGGCATTGCGGCGCCCCAGCAGCACGTTGTCCTTGAGCGTGCCGGCAAAAAGGCGTGGCTCCTGGGACACGAAGCCCATGTGCGCCCGGAAGTCGGAAGGGTCGATCTGCCGCAGGTCAATGCCATCGACCTCCACGAAGCCATCCGAAGGGCTGTAGAGCCCGCCCAGCATCCGCAGGATGGTGGATTTGCCGCTGCCGATCTTGCCCAGCAAGGCCACGCGTTCACCCGGCTGGATATTGAGCGAAACGCCCTTGAGCACCGTGGGCGCATGCTGCCGGGTGCCCTGGGGATATGCGAAGCGCACCTCGTGCATGCCCAGTTGCCCCTGCAGCGCCGGGCGCGACAGATAACGCTTGCCTGGATCACGTTCGGTGGGCATGGCCATCAACTGGTCGAGCGACTTGAGCGCGGCCTTGGCACCCTGGTAACGCGATGCCAGGTTGACCACCATGCCCAGCGGCGCGATCGCCCGCCCGCCAAACATGACGGCCGCGATCAAGGCACCACCCGTCAACTGCCCTGCATCGATCAGGTGCACTCCCCACAGCAGCATGGCCACCGTGATCAGTTGCTGCGCCACCATCGCGAAGTTGTTGACCCAGCTCGACAGCACGCGCGCCTTCAGTGACGACACCGCCGCGGCGGCATTGGCATCCTCATAGCGCTGGATGAAGTGGCCCTGCGCACCGGCTGCGCGCACATCCTCCATGCCTTCCACGGTTTCGATCAGCACACCATGCAGGTCAGCCTGCTGCCCCATGTTGGCCCGCATGTGCCGGCGCAGCAGACTCTGGATGCCCAGCGTCATGCCCAGGATCAGGGGGATGGCCACCAGCAGCACCACCACCATCGGGCCGGCCACCAACCAGGTCACCAGCACGAACAGGAAAATGAACGGCAGGTCCGTCACCGCCGAGATCGTCGCGGAGGTAGAGAAATCGCGCACCAGCTCGATCTGGGCCAGCCGGTGGGCAAAGGCACCCGCCGACTCGGGGCGGTGCTCCAGCCGGATGCCCATGGCCTGGCGGAAAATGGCATTGCCCAGGGCCAGGTCAGCCTTCTTGCCGGCCATGTCGATCAGGTAGCTGCGCAGCTGCCGCGCCACCAGATCGAAGGCAATGGCGACCAGCACGCCAGCCCCCATGGACCACAGCGTCACGAAAGCCTTGTTGGGGATCACGCGGTCGTACACCACGGACGTGAACAGACCCGTCAGGATCATCAGCACATTGCTAAGCAAGGCGGCCAGCATGGCCGAACGGTAGTAAGGGATGTAGCGCCTGATCGTCTGCCACAGCCAGTGCGAGCCCTCGCCTTCATCCTCGTCCGAGGGACGCGCGCTGCGCGCCCCAGGCTTGAGTGCAGCGATCAGGGTGTAGCCGGAGTACTCCGCCAGCAGTTCTTCTTCGGTGGCGGTGCACAGCTCTTCTTCGGCGCCAGGCAGCAGCACCTCGTAGCGATCGCCGCCCGCCCGCTTGGAACGGCCACCGCTCAGGCGACGCGTCACGATGCAGGCATCGCCGTTCTTGAGCAGCATCACCACCGGCATCAGCAAGGAAAGTATCTTGCCCGGAGGGCGCCGCACCACCGAGGCGCTGAACCCCGCGTGGCGCAGCAGGCTGACGGCCTGCTGGGGCGTCATCGGCCCCTCCAGCGCCAGGCCATCGAGCAAGGACTGCTCGGAACGCTCGATGCCATGGTGACGGCACAACCACAAGAGCGCTTCGAGCAAGGGATCACCACCGGCTCGCACGCTGCCGCCCACCTCGGGGGCGCCCGCTATGGGCTGCTCCTCGAAGTGCTCCGACGTGGAAGGATCGTGCGGATGGTCCAAAACCTTGACTCCCGCCCTGGCTGGATTGAATGGGCGTTCCCCGATGCTAGGCAAAGCCGGCGTTTTCTTTAGGGCCATAAGGGGTGGCAACACCAGCCTTTTCCCTCTTGAGCACGGCCAGCGCTGCCACCACGCACCAAACCGGGAACTGCACACGATTTCCGGGCCTATTGCCCCGGATGTCCGGCGCTCGCGGAACTAAGCTGTCGAGCAACATCGGCCCACGGCCCACGAGACAGACATGAGCGACAACCCCAGGCAGATCCACATCTTCTATCGCCATGTGCACGTGAAGGCCAATGCCCGCAGCCGCGACCCCAACAAGACGCGGCCGGACTGGTTTTCGCACGAGGTCTGCTTTCGCAACCTGCTCGACACCGTCGCCCGCGATCCGCAGGGCCACCGCGTCACCATCACCGTGATGTATGACGGCCCCCTGGAAGACCTTCAGACGGACTTCATCGCGCCGTACATCGCCGACAAGACTTCCGGCGTGCGCCTGCAGTTGCTTCAGGCCGGCTCGGACAGGAACTCCTTCCTGATCACTCTGAGCTACGCCACCAGCCTGCCGCTGCCGGACACCGACGTGTTCTACTTCCTGGAAAACGACTACCTGCACCAGCATGGCTGGGTCAGCAAGGTGTTCGAGCTGTACGACAGCGGCCAGGCCTTCGACATGATTGCGCTGTACGACCACAAGGACAAATACATCCTGCCCATGTATGAGTCCCTGAGCGCTCGCCTGCTCCTGAGCCGCTCGCACCACTGGCGCACCACGCCATCGACCTGCGCCTCTTTTCTGCTCTCCAAAGGTGCGCTGGCACGCGACCAAGATGCACTGGGCAGCGGGCAGAACGACTACTACTTGTTCCGGGAAGTGGTCCAGAACCGGGGACGTGTGCTGCTGTCGCCCATCCCTGGGCTGTCAACCCACGCGATGGAAGGCTATCTCAGCCCCAATGTCGACTGGGCCGCACTGGCTCGATGAGCCTCCCTTTCCTCGATTGCCTCTTCTGACATCCGGAGTCCGCCATGAGCGACAAGCCGATCTACGTCACCCAGCCCTTCCTGCCTCCTCTGGAGGAATTCTCGACCTACCTTGAGCAGATCTGGAAGAGCAAGGTGCTGACCAATGGCGGCCCGTTCCACCAGCAACTTGAAAAGGCCCTGTGCGAGTACCTGGGGGTCGATCACATCGCCCTGTTCAGCAACGGCACCCTCGCCCTGGTCACGGCGTTGCAATCCCTGCGTATCACCGGGGAGGTGATCACTACGCCCTACTCTTTCGTCGCCACGGCGCACTCGCTGCTGTGGAATGGCATCAAGCCTGTCTTTGTCGACATCGATCCACGCACGCTCAATCTCGACCCGCGCCAGATCGAGGCAGCGATCACGCCGCAGACCACCGCCATCATGCCGGTGCACTGCTATGGCCACCCCTGTGATGTCGATGCCATCCAGCGCATCGCGGACAACTACAACCTGCGCGTGATCTATGACGCCGCCCATGCCTTCGGCGTGGAGCGTGGCGGCAGCAGCATTCTGCGCACGGGCGACCTGTCGGTGCTGAGTTTCCACGCCACCAAGGTGTTCAACACCTTCGAAGGCGGCGCCATCATCTGCCCCGATGCCAAGACCAAGCAACGCATCGACCACCTCAAGAACTTCGGTTTCGTCGACGAGCTGACTGTGGTGGCGCCCGGCATCAACGGCAAGATGAGCGAACTCAATGCCAGCCTGGGGCTGCTGCAGCTCAAGCACATCGACCGCGCCATCGAGCGCCGCAAGGAGATCGATGCCATCTACCGCTCGCAACTTGACGGCATCAAGGGCCTGAAGTGCGTGCAGGACACGGGGGAGAGCCGGCAGAACCACTCCTACTTCCCGATCCTGATCGACAGCGATTTCCCGATCAGCCGCGACGACCTCTACGACGTGCTCAAGAAGCACAACATCTACGCACGCCGCTACTTCTACCCGCTGATCTCGGAGTTCCCGATGTACCGGGGCCTTCCCTCGGCCCACGCGAGCAACCTGCCACACGCCACGGCCGCATCACGCCAGGTACTGTGCCTGCCGATCTACCCGGACCTGACCGGCGCCGACCAGGCCCGTGTGATCAAGCTGGTCAAGGCGGCGGCACGCCGCTCGGCGGCCAAGGCAGGCAAGGCCCCCGCCTCACCACCCGTTGCGGCTTAAGCCCAGACCACCCAAAAAAAAAACCCACAGCCCAGAAGGGCTGCAGGGTTGGATGCTTGGAGGCGCGGCCCGGAGTCGAACCGGGCTAGACGGATTTGCAATCCGGTGCATAACCGCTTTGCTACCGCGCCGAAAAAAAAGGAAGCCAACTTGGCGTTGGCTTCCCTTTTGAAGAAGCTGGAGCGGGAAACGAGACGTTTACTAAGACCGTAAGCCGTTGTTTCCCAATCACTTTCTTCGCTGGCTTGACTAGCGAAGACCTTAATTGTAGCCTCATTTTTCACCCTCGGCAACAAGTTCGTCCAGAAACTTCCAGTAAGGTCCAAGGACACCTCCTCAGCGCATCGTCCCCACACCTCGTTCATCGCCGGCTACGGTGGTCTCGAACTCACCAATGATCACCTTTCCATATGCTTGGCTAGCTGCGTCGAAAGGCATTCGAGCACGTCACGCAAGTCCGCATAGAGGTCATGCCCGTTGGGCCGAGCCGAGCGCACCAGGCTCATCACCGAAACAGCGCGCTGACCGGCACGCAAGCTACCGACGAACAACTGGTTCGCCCTTTGAAGTGCCACTGGACGAATTTGCCTCTCGACGCGGTTGTTGTCTGGCGGCAGACGCCTGTCGTCGTTAGCGCCTCCCGGCGACCAAGGTTGGACTGCATGGCTCTCGCCGTGCCTGAGCTGTTCGGCACACCGGCTCGCTGCAGAAGCGACCACCCATACCCGTCTGCGCAAGTTGCGCGGGAAGAACCCATACGCTTGTCACTGGGACTGGATGCGCGATTCTTTATCGGTATATCAGGATACCTGGGAACGCATGACAGGCTCGGGATCAGTACGCCTGCCTTGGCATCTAGAAGCCACTGCGCGCCTATTGCGCCCTGTGAAACCGCAGGGGTATCACACCATGACAAATTGCTCTTGATGAGATTGCGGTAACGCATGACGCTGCCAGTGTGAGCGCCATTCTTCGTGTTGATCAGCGACAGGACCGATCAACCTACCACTCACGGATTCTTACACATTGAGCACATGGCGGCTACCACTGACTTGAGCTACTGAAAAGTGCTCAGGGCTCATGAAGAAGCGAGACTCGGGACTCGCTTCATCCACAGACAACTGCCCGGCCATGAGGTTGGCGCCAAAGGAGTCGGCCATGTAGTTCTCCTGGAAGGAGATGGGAGCATGAACCACAATGCACCAGCATCGAAGGTGTTCTATCGTCCGATCGAAGCCTCCCTCCGGTGGGCTGGGCTTCTGCGGTTTGAGCATGTCATCCTCACTTCGGTCTCGTCGTCAAGGAACCTGCCACAGTCGTTGGATTGCCCACGTTGGGGTGAGCTGAGGCTGTATACCGAACGCATCTACGATGGCATCCTCAATGCGGAACTTCCTTTCGGGAGGAACGGCATCACGACGCACGACACCGCGCTGATCGACTCCCCTGATCTCACTGTCCGTCACGTCGATCTGAAGCGTTGGATGCGCCAGCACTACCCCGAACAGCGCCCCGGCTTTCTCTTCTCGCGCAGCGAGCGCATCGCCCATCCCTCCATCTCTCTGGAAACCGGGCAGGCCATGCTGGTCGAGCGCTTGGCCCTCAAATCTGCCCTGGAGCAGTCCAAGCGCCAACTCCGCGAGCTGCAAGACAAGCACGACGCACTGCTCAAACAGTCCAAAATCATCCCGGCCTGCGCGCAGTACCCAATCAGTGATCGGGCCGAAGCCACCTACCTGAACATCATCGGCGGCATATTGGAGCTGATGCTCGGCCAATCGCCCTCGGGCACACCGTACTCCAGCTTCAAAACGCAAGAGGCTGTCGTAAGCGCATTGGTCGCCCATCACCACGGCGTCATGGGGATCGCCGAGCGGACGTTGAACGGCAAGTTCGCCACGGCCAGACGCCGGCTGCATAGCGCCACCCTCTGAGGATTGCCAGCTTGTATGTGCAGTCGCGGAGATTGCATTTGCAATGTCTTTCCGTAGCCATGTCTATTGAATAGAGGTCACGCCAACAAACGCCACTGAGCGTTCAGGAGTGACCACCATGTCGCAAACACCTGTTCTGCCGCCCAACGAGCGCCGCATCCTGCGCTTGGAAGAAGTCGAATCGAAGTCCGGCTTCAAGCGCGCCCACCTCTACAACCTGATGCGCGCGGGCAAGTTCCCCAAGGCGCTGCGCCTGGGTGTGCGCGCCGTCGGCTGGGATTCCATCGAAATCGATCAGTGGATCGCCGAGCGCGTCAACAACCGGGCCTGACCCATTCTCCCGCGGACCTTCCATCCTCACACGGAGAACGCCATGCAGGTTGTATCCATCATTTCAACGAAAGGTGGCGTCGGCAAGACCACCACTGCCGCGAACCTGGGCGGGCTCGTCGCCGACGCGGGGCTGCGCGTGCTGCTGCTCGATCTCGACGTGCAGCCCACCTTGTCGTCCTACTACGAACTGGGACACCGTGCGCCTGGTGGCATCTATGAGCTGCTGGCCTTCAACGAGCGCGACCTCGGCCAGCTCGTGTCCCGCACGATCATTACGGGTCTGGACCTGGTGCTGTCCAACGACCACCGGGGCGAGCTGAGCACCTTGTTGCTGCACGCGCCGGATGGGCGCCTGCGGCTGCGGCACCTGCTGCCCATGCTGGCTCCTCTCTACGACCTGGTGCTGATCGACACCCAGGGCGCGCGTTCGGTGACGCTGGAGATGGCGGTGCTCGCTTCCGATCTCGCGCTGTCACCCGTGACCCCGGAAATCCTCGCCGCCCGCGAACTGCGGCGCGGCACCATGCAGTTGCTGGAGGACATCGCTCCGTACCGGCACCTGGGCATTGAGCCGCCGCCGCTGCATCTGCTCATCAACAGGGTCCACCCGGTGTCGGCGAACGCCCGGCTGATCCAACAGGCCTTGCGCGACCTGTTCCAGGACCACGCCGGCATCCGCGTGCTGACCACCGACGTGCCGGCCATCGAAGCCTATCCGCGCGCCGCGACGCGCGGCCTGCCAGTGCATCGGGTCGAATACCGCCAGCCACCGGGCAGAGTCGCCCCCGCCGCGCTCGACACCATCCGCGGCCTCGCCGGCGAACTGTTCCCGCAATGGCAGCACCGATTTGCCACGGTGTCCGGCCGCCCGCCATTTCCTCTGGATACCGGGAGGCCCCATGGCGAGCGCACATGAACTGGCCCGAGGCCATAAGCGGCTGCGCGCCCTGATCGAATTCGCCGTCGGCGAGGGCTGGCACGTCAAGCGCACGCCGGGCGGCCACCTCAAATTCACCAAGGCCGGCTGCGCCGCGATCTACACCAGTTCGACGGCCAGTGACCACCGGGCCGCCCTCAACGCCCGCGCGCAGATCCGCCGCGCCGAGCGCGAGGCCCGGTCCCCAGTGCAGGGAGGCCGCCATGGCTGAAATGACCTCCCAGCAGATGGCCGGCAAGCTGCTCGCGGCCGGGTTCGAGCGCAGCGGCCCGTCCACCTCGGCCTTGAGCGACCCGATCGCCGACACGCCCATGGTCGTGACCCTGGACCAGTTGCGCCCCTACGACCACGATCCCAGGAAGAAGCGCAACCCGGCCTACGAGGACATCAAGGCGTCCATCCGCGAGCGCGGCCTGGACGCAGCCCCGGCGATCACCCGGCGCCCGGGCGAGGACCACTACATCATTCGCAACGGCGGCAACACGCGCCTGGCGATCCTGCGCGAACTGTGGTCGGAGACCAAGGACGAGCGGTTCTTTCGCATATCGTGCCTGTTCCGGCCGTGGCCCAGCCGCGGCGAAGTCGTCATGCTGACCGGCCACCTGGCCGAGAACGAATTGCGTGGAGGCCTGACGTTCATCGAGCGCGCCCTCGGCGTCGAGAAGGCGCGCGAGTTCTACGAGCAGGAAAGCGGCGCCGCCCTGAGCCAGTCCGAACTGGCACGCCGCCTCGCCGCCGATGGTTTCCCGGTCCAGCAGTCGCACATCAGCCGGATGAACGACGCGGTGCGCTACCTCCTGCCGGCGATCCCGACCGTGCTCTATGGCGGGCTCGGCCGCCACCAGGTCGAACGCCTGTCGGTCATGCGCAAGGCCTGCATGCTCGCGTGGGAGCGCTACGCCAAAGGCCGCACACTACTGGTACAGGACTTCGATGACTTCTTTCAGGAGGTGCTGTCGCAGTTCGACACGCAGGCCGACGAGTTCGCCCCCCAGCGCGTGCAGGACGAGCTGATCGGCCAAATGTCCGAACTGCTCGGCATCGACTACGACGTACTGGCGCTCGACCTCACCGAATCCGAAAGCCGCCATCGCGCCCTGGTCAGCGATCCGACCCCACCAACGGCACCCCCCACGCTGCCTGAGCCTGACACCATGGCACGCCCGCCCGCGGCGCCGGCCCCATCGGCCCCGACGCCGGCAACCACACCTGGGTCGCGCGAGCGCGAGGGCGGCTCAGGGTCGGACGGCTCACCCGCAGGAAGCCCCATGGCTGCTCCTGGTGATCGGCTGCAGGGGCACATCGTTTCGCCTGCACCGACGACGGAGCGGCTGCAATCCATTCAGCGGATGGTCGCCGACGAGCTGGGGGATGCGCTGCCCGATTTCTCGGCCAACGTCTTGCAGTCCATTCCCGTCCAAGCAGGCGGTCTCTACCCGATTTCCGACGTCTGGCACATCGACGCGAGCCTGGACACGCCCGAGCGCCTGCGCATCCACGTCGCGCAGTTCGCCCGCGAGATCGCGGGCGAGGCTCGCCTGGACGAGTGCATCGATGACCGTCCAGACGGCATCGGTTTCGCCTGCCGTGCCCACGCCCAAGACCTGGAGCCGCTGGGCCGTGCCGTCCTGGCGCTGCTGGCATGCATGGCCGGTCAGCAGCCCGCCGACGTCGGCTTGGATAACAGGCAATTCGTCATCGACCTGTCGGCGTTGCTGCACGGACAAGGCGACGCAACCCGGCGACTGAGCGACACCGCACTGGTCAAGCTGTTCCGGCTGCTGCGGCTGGCCCGCCGTCTGCTCGACCTGGACGCCGGCGCTGCGGACCCTGGAACGTGACCGAGGGAGACCAGCATGTCCGCACCACACCCACTCAACCAGGCCGTCATCGCCCAGGCCCTCTATGACCTGCGCAATGGGCAACTGCGCCGCTGCAAGCTGATGGGGTTTGGCGAGGAAGAGCTGGACGCCCTCAAGCATCCCGCGCTGATCAGCGTGCTGGCCAACGCCAACGTCTCGTGGTGCTCGGTGACGGTCAACCGCGAAGTGCTCCGGCGTCTGCTCAGGCAGGCGCAGGATGTGGAGAAGGAGATCGCCACGGTCGATCGCATGCTGCGCCTCGGCGCGAGCACCGAAATGGTCAGCCGCTTCTACGGCCTGACCCACCAGGAAGTGGCGCTTCGCCGCGAAATCCTCGGCCTGCCCAAGCGCAAGGGTCGCCATCCCGTGCTGGACGAGAAGCAGGACACGGAGCTGTGGCGGCAATGGAAGGCCGTGACCAGCAGCAGGAACGTCGATCTCGAAGACGAAACCTCCATCCTCGATGCCGCCATGGACCTCGCCGAAGGCATGTCGCTGCCTCTGTCGGTGGTCTGGGCTTCGATCAAGAGCTGGGTCGATCAAGGATTGGGTTAACCATGGCCGTGGACGACACCGCACCACGTCGTGGCCCCATCGCACTCGCAGACCTGTTCGACGCTGCGCTGAAAGACCTTGTGCCCAAGCCCAACGCCGACGCGCCCCCGCCCACACCTACACCTGTCGCGATGCCCACTGGTCCGGCGTCTGGCGATGCCTTCCTGTTCAGCGGCAACCGGCACGAGACCGTACCGCGACGGCTGTTCCTCGACCGCCGCCTGACGCCGCTGGAGCGCAATGCCTGGCAGGTCTTCCGGCTGATGCTCAACGACGATGGCGTGACGGCGTTCCCGACGTATGAACAGCTTCGGCCCTGGCTGGCGTCGATGCCCTGCGCCGGGCAAGCCTCGCACGAAACCGTGGCGCGAGCACTGACGCTGCTGCGGCTGACTCGATGGCTGAGCCTGGTGCGGCGACGGCGCGACGCCAAGACCGGCCGCATCCTCGGCAACCTCTATGTCCTGCACGACGAGCCGCTGACCCCCTTTGAAGCGATGCAGCTCGACCCGGACTACCTGCAACTCGTCAGCCAAGCGCTCGGCCATTCGGCCAAAGCCGTGCAGATCGTAGGCCTGCACACCCTCAAGGAAATCGGCGAAGACCCGATGCTGGCCGGGCGCACCCTGCCATCGAGGCTGCAAGTCCTGGCCGAACGCCTCGCCAGCCAGGGCGTCGGGGCGCACGAAAGTTATCCACAGGAGGACGCCACGCACGAATCCGAAGAAGGGGCGACGAGCCTTCTTCGGAATCCTGACGATCCCACTTCGGAATCCGAAGCAGGGTCGAAACCCGCGCCAGACGCCTCTCTTCGGAATCCGAAGCAGGCCCGTACAGTACGTAGTAGTCGTATTAATGAAGTACGTACTACCGCGCAGGCACAAGCGCATGCGCGCGCGCTGGGCGACCTGCAATGGCCCAAACGCTTCGCGGAACTGAAGGCAGAGCAGCAGACAGGTGCGAGGGTGGCACTACAGCAGGTCGATGCTGCGCTGAGGCAGGCCGTGCTGGACGAATGGGCTGCACGATGCAGCAACCATGGCATCCGCAATCCTGCAGGGTATCTGTTCGGCATCATCCAGCGGGCCATCCATGGCGAGTTCAACGCCTGGGCCAAGAAGGACGCGCCATCGGCGCCCGTTGCGCCGAACGAGCGGCCGCCACCACCAGCACCGCCACCATCCCAGCCGCAGGGCAAGCCTGTGCCGCCAGAAGTCGCCAGGCAGCACATCGAGCGGCTGCGCAACCTGCTCGCCAGCAAGTGAGCGGGCCTGCAAGGTGGTGAAGTGGATGCCGGTGGCTTCCAGTAGAGCTATCCCCTGGGGATAGTTCCACTGACGGCTACACGTCGAACCGCTGCACGCCAGGCCTCGATCGCCTGCAGCGGGATCGGCCTTGTTCGCGCTGATCCGGGTGTGCAGCGTTCCTTGGCGCTCCATGGCGCTATCCCCAGGGGATAGATCGCGACGCATGCACCCACCGCGCCGTGAACCGGGGACGGGCGGGTTTCGGTTTGTTGACTGACTGCCTTCCGCTACCTGCCGAAGCTGTCCGCTCTTTTCCAACAACGAGCGGACACCATGGCAACCACCAACGAACCCCTGCAACTGAATCTCGGCTCCTTGCGCAGCGCGATGTCGCTGACGCTGCACACGCACCACGCCTCGCGCATCTGGCACGGCCGCGCCGCCGCCGAAGGGCGACCGGGCATCGTCGGCCTGAACGGCTACATCGCCCAGATGAACAAGATGCGGCGCGGCTCGGAGCAGGACGACCCGTACAGCGACTTCTGGATGCTCCGCATCGAGGACAAGCTCGACCAGACCAAGGCCACGCTGCAATCGCTGCGCGAACAGGTGGACCAGGCCCTGGCGAGCGTGCCGCCGGCACTCACCCTGGGCGAAAACCTCAACGTCCAGCCGGTCAAGCTGCCGCTGTTCGTCAATGCGCAGCTCGGCTTTGCCGCCGTGTACCTGCTCGCCGACTACGACGATATCGCCCGCAAGCTGATCCTCGCGCACCACACCGCGCTGATCGATCGCTCGACGCTCGAACGCTGGCTCAACGAAGGCGCGCATGCACTGCGCAGCCTGTTCTCGCTGGCCCAGCAGTACCGCTACTCGGGCTGCACCCGCGACGACTTCGCCGCCAAGAATGCCGCAGCGCGGGCGGCGTTGGAAAAGTTCGGCGAGATGCCGCCGGACGTGCTGGAGGGCACGCGCCGCTCGAAGTTCGCGCCGCCCATCATGCGCCGTGGCCTGCAGCAGCGCGGTGACGGTCCTGCCGCAGCCGCATCGCCCAGCGACGAGGCCGCCGCCCCCGAAGCGACGGCCGGCGAGGACGCGCAGGCATGAGCGACCCAAACCGCGACACCCGCTACTTCCGCCCTCTGCAACAGACAGCCTTCATGCAGTTGGAACACGCAGCCTCTCAAAAAGGCCTTTTAAAGCCCTTTAAGGGTAAAGGGGACTTGGAGGCCTGGGCCAGCCAGTGCTTCGCCATGCGCGACGAGTTGATTGGCTTGGCGCAGCGACAGGTGCTGCAACAAGCCCTCGGGCATCCCTTCCACCTGCTCCCCATCGAACTGGCCCAGCAGACAACTGGCGCAGGCACGGCGTTTCTTCGCTGGCGCAAGCACGACCGCTCGGCCATGGGCGTGGCACTGTGGCAGGAGCTGATGGCGAGTACCAGCACGCCGGTCAACCTGCTGGCCGACTTGCACGCCATCGAGCTGCAGCGCATCACGCTGAACATGCAGATCAGCCTGTTGCACACCTTGGGCAGGCTGGCCCAGGAGTGTGCCAGCAAGGCCACCGAGGCGGAAGACGCTTACCTGCGTCGGCTCAAGTCCATCCCACCCGCACTGCGCGATCAGTGATCGCGCCGGGCAACCCAGCACGCGCTCGTCACCGACCAGGTGCGGGTATTTCAACCACCACGGAGATTGCAACATGAGTACGCATTTTTCTGGCGAGGGCAACATCGGCTCGCCCCCCGAGTACCGGGAGTTCCCCAACGGCAACGACGAGCCCAGCCGCCTTCTGCGCCTGAACGTCTATTTCGACAACCCCATTCCCAAGAAGGATGGCACCTTCGAGGATCGCGGCGGCTTCTGGGCGCCGGTGGAAATCTGGCACCGCGACGCCGCGCACTGGAAGGACCTCTACCAGAAGGGCATGCGCGTGCTGGTCGTCGGCCGGATGGAGCGCGAACCTTGGACGGACAACGAGGATCAGCCGCGCGAGACCTGGCAGATCAACGCGCGCAGCGTCGGCATCCTGCCGTTCCGCATCGAGTCCGTAGCCCTCAGCCCCAGGCAGCAAGAGGCCGCGCAGGATGCGCAGCCGAAACCCCCGGCCGCCCAGGAACCGACCGCGCCGAAGGAGCCGAAGCGCAGGAAGTGATCCGGCATGGGGCGGTGGCAGTCGTCCGTCGCCCCCATGCCCTCGCGAGCTATCCCCAGGGGATAGCTCCATCAACGTCCACCGGCGTCCGTGCGCTCCAAAAAATCGCGGCTCCCGGCCCGCACATCCCCGGCCGAACGCCACTCCCGTCCCCGCCATCCCATCCCGTAAAAGTGGTCGCCACCGCATGCGGCTTGTTTGCTGCTGCCCTTGGTGGTGTTCGGCATCCTCGATTCCCGCAACTCAATGAACCATGGAAATCGGATGGACTGACATGCGGCTGTTCTTGTGCGAGAAGCCCTCCCAGGGCAAAGACATTGGCCGGATTCTCGGCGCGACGCAGCGCGGTGAAGGCTGTCTCAGCGGCTCCGGCGTCACCGTCACCTGGTGCATTGGCCATCTCGTAGAAGCAGCAGCTCCCGAGGTCTATGACGCGGCGCTCAAGCGCTGGTCGCTGGAGCAGTTGCCCATCGTTCCCCAGCAGTGGCGGGTCGAGGTCAAACCGAAGACCGCCACGCAATTCAAGGTCGTCAAAGCGCTTCTGGCGAAGGCGACCCATTTGGTCATCGCCACCGATGCCGACCGCGAGGGAGAGCTGATCGCCCGCGAGATCATCGACCTGTGCGGTTACCGCGGCCCCATCGAACGGCTGTGGTTGTCGGCGCTCAACGATGCGTCGATCCGCACCGCGCTCGGCAAGTTGCGGCCCTCATCCGACACGCTGCCGATGTACTACTCGGCGCTTGCGCGCTCACGCGCCGACTGGCTCGTGGGCATGAACCTCAGCCGGTTGTTCACGGTGCTCGGGCGTCAGGCCGGCTACGACGGCGTGCTGTCCGTCGGGCGCGTGCAGACGCCGACCCTGAAGCTCGTCGTGGACCGCGACCGCGAGATCGCGGCCTTCAAGTCGGTGCCGTTCTGGGCCATCGACGTGTCCCTGTCTGCGGGTGGACAGGCTTTCAGCGCGCAGTGGGTTCCGCCCGATGGCTGCACCGACGACGCTGGCCGCTGCCTGCAACAGCCGGTTGCCCAGCAAGCCGCGCAACAGATCCGCGCTGCGGGTAGCGCTCAGGTGGTGTTTGTCGAGACCGAACACATGCGTGAAGGCCCGCCGCTGCTGTTCGACCTGGGCACCTTGCAGGAGGTCTGTTCCAAACAGCTTGGGCTGGATGTTCAAGAAACCCTGGAGATCGCCCAGTCCCTGTACGAGACCCACAAGGCCACTACGTACCCGCGTTCCGATTCAGGCTACCTGCCCGAAAGCATGTTTGCCGAGGTGCCCACTGTTCTGGACAGCCTGCTCAAGACCGATCCCTCGCTGCGCCCGATCATGGGCCAGCTCGACCGCTCCCAGCGCTCGCGCGCCTGGAACGACGGCAAAGTGACGGCGCACCATGGCATCATTCCCACCTTGGAACCCGCGAACCTCTCGGCCATGAGCGAGAAGGAACTGGCGGTGTACCGGCTGATCCGCGCGCACTACCTGGCGCAGTTCCTCCCTCACCACGAGTTCGACCGCACTGTCGCCAAGCTGTCCTGCGACCAGCAGAAGCTGGTGGCCACCGGAAAACAGGTGATCGTCAAGGGCTGGCGCCTGGTGCTGGCCGAGCCGCAAGCGGACGAGGACGGTGAAGCCACGGCACGCAGCCAGGTACTCCCCGTGCTGCGCGAAGGCATGGCGTGTCAGGTGACCGAGGCCGAGATCAAGGCGCTCAAGACGATGCCGCCCAAGCCTTACACGCAGGGCGAGCTGGTCAAATCCATGAAGGGGGTCGCCAAGCTGGTGACGGACCCGCGCCTGAAGCAGAAGCTCAAGGATACGGTCGGCATCGGCACAGAGGCCACGCGGGCCAACATCATCAGCGGGTTGATCGCCCGCAGCTACCTTGTGAAGAAAGGACGCTCCATTCGCGCATCGGATGCAGCGTTCACCCTGATCGACGCCGTACCCGCGGCGATTGCAGACCCCGGCACGACGGCAGTGTGGGAACAGGCGCTCGACATGATCGAGGCTGGTCAGCTCACCCTGGATGTGTTTATCGGCAAGCAGGCCGCATGGATTTCGCAACTGATCGCGCAGTACGGCAGCACCTCGCTGTCCATCAAGGTTCCCCAGGGACCCGCTTGCCCGCAGTGCGGCGCACCCACGCGCCAGCGCACCGGCAAGACCGGCCCCTTCTGGTCGTGCAGTCGCTACCCCGACTGCAAAGGTACGCTGCCGGTCGAATCCGGCGCGTCCAAACGCGGAGCCTCGCGATCTCTACGCCTTTATGGCAGTAGCGGCCGCAAAGGCTCTTGACCGACCCCGTTCCCCGAGAGCCGTGTCCGCCATCGGCGGCGTGGCCCATGTCCCGCACGCCCTGCGGGACGCCCAGCGCGCAACGCCTTCTCTTGTCCGTGTGCGCGTCCCGCCCGGCCGTCCCCGGCCGCGGGACCTGAAGGTAGCTTCTCCACGAACCATGTCCGGGGTTTCCCGGCGCGTTCTACTGATCTGCATTTTTCCGCTTCTGCGAAGGGTCCCCCGATGGCTTGCCCGCCTGCGAGCCACCCGGAGACCCTTCGTGGTCAGCGGTATTCGATGCCGTGCCCAACGGCGAAAAACTGGGCTCCTTTTGTGCGCGGATGTGCGCCAGAAGATGCCGGCGCCAACCACGACATGCGCCGGGTGCGATTGCTTGATGAGCAGCCGGTTCTAGCGACAACCGGGCCTGCAACAGCCCACGGGTGGTTCTGTCATCCCGAGCCGGAGGCCACTGGGCCTTCGGCGCCTTTCTCCTGCCGATCAACGTCCCGGCCCGGCCACACAGTCCAAGGCCACACAAACAGGAGACCCGACATGAACCCGCAACCTCGCCCCCCACGCGGTGTGCCCCAAACCGCGCCACTGCTGTACGGCAGCGTGTGCAGCGGCATTGAGGCCGTGAGCCTCGCCTGGCAACCTCTCGGCCTCGAAGCCGCATGGTTCGCCGAGATCGAGCCGTTCCCGAGCGCCGTGCTCGCCCACCGTTACCCCCGCGTGCCCAATCTGGGCGACATGACCGCGATCGCCCGCCAGGTGCGTGCCGGCACTGTGCCAGCGCCCGACATCCTGGTCGGCGGCACGCCGTGCCAGTCGTTCAGCGTTGCAGGTAGCCGTCGCGGGCTGGATGACCCGCGCGGTGCCCTTTCCCTTGCCTATGTGGAGCTTGCCAATGCCATCGACCAAACCCGCCAACAAGACAGCCGCCCGGCGGCCACGCTCGTCTGGGAAAACGTCCCAGGCGTACTCAACGACCGCAGCAATGCCTTCGGGCATTTCCTGGGCGCACTGGCCGGAGAAAGCCGTGCGCTCCAGCCGCCAGGGGAAAAATGGGCGTACGCTGGTTGTGTGTCTGGACCCCGCCGCCGCATCGCCTGGCGCGTGCTCGATGCTCAATATTTCGGTGTCGCCCAACGCCGCAAGCGTGTGTTTCTTGTGGCAAGTGGTGGAGATGACCTCGATCCCGCAGAAGTACTTTTTGAGCGCGCAGGCCTGCTCGGGGATTCTTGTGCGGGCAGCGCGCCGTGGCAAGAAGCTGCCTGCACTGCTGAACCTAGTGTTGACCCAGCAGACGGATATGCAGGACTGAAGCAGCCCTGCGGCAAGGTCACGACGACGTTTGGGTTCAGCAATGGGCGTGGCCCGACCGATCTTGCAGCCAGTTTGATGGCTGGCGGCCCGAAGCACGACATCTGCACCGAGACCTACTTGGTGCAATCCGTCGCAGGCAACATCAGCCACACCCTCGACACCGCCAACAACGGCAAGGGCAGCAGCGAGGACGGCACCGGCAAGGGTGTTCCGATCATCGCCTTCATCGCGCAGGGCAGCGGCGCCGATGCCACGCTCGACCTGACACCGACGTTGCGCGCTGGCGGCCATTGCAACAGCCATGCGAACGCCGGGGTCGTGCCCGCCATCGCGTTCGCGCAGAACAACCGCGGTGAAGTGCGCTTCGAGTCGGGCCATGGCCAGGTCGCTTGCACCGTGCTGTCCAACGGCAAGCCGGGCTACGGCGTACCTATGGTGGCCTGCGTGTCTCTGCACGGCCGCGAGCAGGGTCTTGCCGCCGAGCTGGGCGGCAGCGTAGCGGGCGCACTGCGCACCAGCGGCGGCGGCGCGGACAAGCCCTATGTCCTGGCTCCCGACTTCGAGGCGCATTTCCGCTACGACTGGAACGACCCTGGCCCCGGCGACTGGTCGCATTGGCGGGTGCGGCGGCTGATGCCCGTGGAGTGCGAGCGGCTGCAAGGCATGCCCGACGACTACACGCTGATCCCGTACCGCGGCAAGCCCGCTGCAGATGCTCCGCGCTACAAGGCGATCGGCAACTCCATGGCCGTCCCGTGCATGGCGTGGCTGGGCCAGCGCCTGGTGCAGTACCTGCACAAGACGGGCTCGACCGCTTCGGATTGATCGGCGACGCAGCCTGCGGGCCACTCCATTCTCCCTCTTGCATTGCCGATGGTTCGGCAACAGCCCGTAGCCAGGGTGTCAAGGCTGCCGCGGGTTTCACCCACGCCACCCGCCAGTTCGCCTCGGCATCTCACCGGCGAACGCTGCCCACTGGGCATCGATGCCTCATTTCTCCAACCCACGGGATGGCCGCCACGTCCCGTCAGGAGCATGTCGCCACCCGGTCGATCTCAGGACTTCCCCATGGACAACATCACCAAGCAAGACCGCATTACGCTGAAGAACCTCAAGGTGGCCGACTTCGCCAGCGAGGAAACACTGTGCTTCAACGCAACCGTCGTGTTCGACGGTACTCCCATCGCCGAGGCCCGCAACGACGGCCACGGTGGCTCGACGTTCCTCCACGCGCTCAACGGCAAGGCGGGGCTACTGGCGCAGGCCGAAGCCTTCGCCAAGGGCCTGCCGCCTGCGCCGCTTGACCTCGGCCACGAGAGTGAAGACCCTCACTACATCGACATGACGCTCGACTTCCTGGTCGATGAGCTGGCCGACGCCATGCACGCGGAACGCAAGGTGCGAGCCGCATTCAACCGCGACATCGGCAACAAGGTGCTGTTCATCAAGGAAGGCAAACTGCTGTTTATCAAGGGCATCAAGCTCAAGGCCATCGCCGACCGGAAGGCGTACTTCGCTTCGCTGCGCGCCCGGCAGGCCCAGCCCATCGTCATCCTGGCCGAGCTTCCACCCGAGCAGGCATTCGATTTGTGGAAGCAGTATGTCCTGGGCGACAAGCCCGACTGACCCAGCGTCACCGCACCCTCCTGACAGCCCCGCACTCGATGCGGGGCTTCTTTCTTTCGGTCCCCATCAATCGGGTCTGGGCTGGATGCCATTTTCCAACTGACGCAGCGCGGTCCGCGCACGAAGCTGCCCGCATGTTCGCTGATTCGTCAGCACATGCCAGCAGCCAGGGTTTTAGGCTGTCGCGGGTCTCTCCCGCGTTACCCACCAGTCCGCATCGCATCAAGTCTGCGGACGCGCGTCCTCGTGACGTCGATGCCTTTTATCAACCGCGTGCGGGAGCCGCCATCCCGTGAGGGACGAGGCCCCGCTTTTCCAAGGAGCCTATCCATGTCCCAGCAAGCCTCTTTCGGCCAAACCTTCGGGCAATTGGCCTCGACCTACTGCGGCAAGTTCCTGCCGCTCGAAGTCCTGCAAAGCGCCGCCGGCCACTACATCGGCACGCGCGATACCGAAGGCCCCGTTTCGCGGGAATCCCGCGAGTACTTCCGCAGCTATGCCGCGGCTCAACGTGCCCTCGAAAGAGGCGGCTGGTCCCAGCTCGCCGTTCCTTGATCCAAACTGGAGGAATCACGTCATGAACCAGCTACTGCCGCGGGAAGTCGTCGATCAGATCATGCGGGAAGAACAGCATTTCGCCGCCGCGCCTCAAGCCTTTTTCGAGGCATGGAAGCGTGGCGTCGAGATTGCTGGCCCCGAGTGGTTCGGCGACGGCACCCGTGAAGGTCTGAACCAGGCCAAGAGCAAGTGGGATCTGCGTCCCAACATGCTGCGGCTCAACGACGCCCTCGGCGTCCTGAGCAGCGGCGAACGCATGTTCCTGTCTGCCATGGTCAGCTTCTACAACGCGCGTGAGGGCGGTGCCATGCTCAAGCGCTGCCACTTCCACGGGCTGTCGGACTTCGACGGTCTCGACCTGCAACGCCGCAAGGTCATCGCCGACCTGCTCGTGAACTACAACGGTTGGTGAGCCGGTCTCCGGCACACCACTGTCTTTCGTTCCCCCCGAGAGGGACATGCGCCCAAAAGGCCATGTCCCTCAATTTCTTCTCCATCACCCTGCGGATGCCATCGTCCGCATGGGCTGGCTCCGCTTTCTCGAAAGGAGCCACCATGGCGAACAACTACTACGAAGGCACGGGCGTTCTCGTGCTGGAGCGTGTCACCCCCGTCATCAAGGCGCTGTTCGGCGCCTTCGCGCTGAACGAAGGCCATCCCGGCAACGGGCAGGCCTACATCGCCCAGATCGCCGAGACCAATGATCCGCGCTGGACGGATGTGCTGGACGGCCTGGAAGACCTGGCCGCACAACTCGGCATCCCCATGCCCGACGACGAAGAGTTGTCGATTCCACCTCTGCTCGAACGGCTGGCCGCGCACTTCGGTGCCGAGCAGGACGCGGAGCTGGAGAACCTGATCGAGCACCACAAGTTCGAGGACAGCGCCGACCTGGAAGCCTTGCTTCTGATCGCTTCCTGCTTCGATGACGGCCATCGCCTGACCGCCATCCAGTTCGAAGGCTGCTGGCATTGCAGCAGGCCGAGGCTGTTCGAGTTCGGCGGCAACGGCTGCTACCTGAGCCGCGAGGTCCAGGTCTTCAGAACGTCCTCGCAGGCGCTCCAACTCGGCGACCAACTGCGCAAGACGATCCTGTCCGCCGACATCGAAGAGGCCTCGGCATTGATCGCGCTGGAGGCCGCCAACCTGCTCGCAGGCATCAACGACGAGCAGTTCCGCCTGAATGTGCGCCGTCGCGTCGCCGACCGACTGGCCCAGATGCCAACGATCAGCGCCGCCTGACGCATTTTCCATTTTCAACCCACCGGGTCCAATTCCCGGTGGCGGGAATTGGCTCCATTATTCAATCTGGAGAGTTCCCAATGTCCCAGAAACCCAATCCCTTTCACCGTGGCTACTGGAATCTGAAAATCGTCCGCACGCTGTGCATCAGCTACGAGGACGGAAGCCCGCATGTCTGGCGCAACATCCACGCGAGCCAGCAACACCTCTCCGACGAGGAACTGGTTTCATCGTCCTGCATCGTCGCCAACGATTTCGCCGTGGTCAGCGATGGCCGCGAAGCCGTGAACGCCGAGGTACTGGCCGAATGCGATGCCGGTGAAGGCGTCAGCGGCGAAGGTGTGATCGGTGCCGTGGTCTATGCCATCCATGGCGAGGACTTCGACGGCCGCCCAGTCCACGTCGGTGACGCCTATTCGGCCGAGGCCGCGCGGGAAGCGATGCAGCGCCTGAGTTTCGAGACCGGCTACTACAGCCGGTGCTGGGAAATCAGCCGTGAGCACATCACGGTCGATAGCTGGCACTACCTCGCCGGCCTGGCGGACATCGCCACGCCGGAGGCCATGTTGTTCATCGCCTTCCGTGTGCCGTACAGCCCGGCGATCGGCGTCAAGCTGATTTCCACGCCCTGGACGGACCAGAACCTGGAGCACGCCGAGGGCATCACCGCCGAGCAGCTTCGACAGGAGCACCGGAACAAGGGCATGCCGGACGACCTGGCGAACATCCTTGAACTGGCTGGCCAGGCCGATGTGCGCATCCTCATCCTCGATGCAGACGCACCCGCGTTGCTGGGCCTGCCGCTGGCCGAGGGCTAGCAGCCGCGCGACACGCGGGTCTTCCTCTTTGTCCCCTCATGCCAGCCCGTCTCCCCCAAGAGTCGGGCTGGTCCATTTTCATAGGAGCAACCTCATGTTCCCCAACCTCATTTCGCGCGCACCGGACTTCGAGCACCAGCTCGGAGCCTGCGTCAACGCCATGAGCCAGGACGACGCCATCGGCCAGATCCTGGTATTCGAGCGCACGCACGGCACGCTGCACATGCGCCATATCGCCGGCGCCGACTTGGTGGACACCGACATTGACGACTACGAGATGGTCGTCTTCGACGGTGGCAACACCGGCGGCGACACGTGGAAGCATGTGTTCTTCCCGCGTCAGCGCGAACACTACTTCGTGTACCAAGCCTGATCCAACCAGCCCCTTTCGAGGGGCCTTTTTCTTGTCCCCAGCGCGGGAAACCGGGTGCGGCGCAGTGCCGTTTCATGCGGGCGGGTAGCCCGGCCCAGGGCCATCCTTGCCCCCATGTTCGTCGGCGTTGCCGACACATGCCCAGGCAGCCGAGACCTTCGAGGCTGCAAGCACGGGAAACCGCGCTGGTTGTTTCTTCCTACGGACGCACCGCGTCCATCCACCCACAAGGGACCTCTCCCTTGCGGGCGGGGAATCCCTTGTTCTTCCTCAAGGAGATTCCCATGGACCGTTCCCTCATCAAATCCATGATGCCTTCGCTTGTCGCAGGCCATGTGCCCCGCAACGTGCGGTCGTTCAAGTATCGCGTGTTCGATGATCAGCCGCAGTCCTCGACGCTGGGCTTCGCCATCGACCCCCAGCCCTTCGACGGCAAGGTGGTCGCGGCCAGCGACGACGCCATCGTCGTCAAGCTCAAGCCCAGCGAGTTCGCGGTGCTCGACCCCCACCTGGTGACCACCCTTCCCAGCGAAGGCGCCAAGGTGCATGTCCAACCGTATGCCCGCCGCCGCTTCGACGGCCTGCGCGCGGACACCCCGGAAGTAATCACCGAGAAGACCGCGGACGGTGTTCCCTACACCATCACCAGGCACATCCTCGGCTCCGCGCCTGCCAAGCTGCCCATCCCCGAGCCGCAGTGCATGGAACTGGGACAGCTCATCCAGCAGTTGGAGGAAATGCCGGCTCCCGATGGGTTCCGGCGCATCACCCACATGCTGGTCGATGCGGGTGCCCGCGACTTCACCTGGGTCGATCCGAAGCCGTCCAAGATCATCGAGACACCCCCGGCGATCAGCTTCTCGGTTTCGACCTCGAAGTTCGAGGGCCAGGTGACGATCCTCTACGACCGCGGCGGCGACACCTACGCGGTGGAACTGAGCCGCGACGGCGAACTGGTCGATCGGCACGACGAGGTGTATTTCGACATGCTCGGTGAAGTGCTGGAGCGGCTTATCGACGACGGGCACTGGCGTCTGATCGACGTGAGCGTCATCGACGCCAAGGCAACCAAGCGGCGCTACGGCTGACCGCAGCCTACCGGCGACTTGCCCCCATAGGCCTTCCATCCATTCGGGTGGAGGGCCTTTTTCTTCAGGAGATCAACCATGTCACTGCGATTCAAAGGTTCCGACCTGCGCCCCGTGCTGGCCGAGGCCGTTGCCAACCAATGCCGCGTCGTCCTCGCCAAGGACCAGGGCGTGTACTTCCTCGCCGAGCAGGGAGAGCGCCGTCCCGATGGCCGCGTGAAGCTGCTGGCCTATGCCGTCGGCTGCAACCCGGATACCGACCCGTTTGACGGCTGGTGGGAACTGGCGCGTGCCGAGCTGGGTGGCGACGACTTCGGCGAGTTCTTCGATCCGAAGGAAGGCGTCTTCGCCCGCATCCTGCGCGGCATGGACGATCTGATGCTATCCGCCACCACGACGCACCTGTCGCTGGAGGTGGTGCCATCGATGTAGTGCGAATACCACTGTCCCCTCACGGCCCCCTTCATGGGGGCTTCTTTTTTTGCGGCGCTGGCGGCATGGACAAAGGGAAGCGTCCGGATGCCGATTGATTACTGCCGCGCGCGCGAAGCCCGTCCATGCTGCCCCCATGCCTGCTGACGTTGTCAGCGACATGCCAGGCAACCATCGGTCTTCGAGGTTGCCGCGCAGTTTCCACTGCGTGACCGAGCCAGCTCGCACCGCATCCATCCGCGAGCGGCCACCAGTCCTGGTGGCGGATGCTTTCGCCTTATCAACCCACCGCGGGGTTACGCACCTTTCCCCGCATGCGTGGGGCCGGTGTGTCTCCGCTTCATCCCAATGGAGATTCACCATGAGCACCACGTCCAACGAGAAATCGTATTTCGACCTCCACACCTCGGGCATCGGCTACATCCAGCGTGTCCGCGAGGTTCCCGTCCGGGGCGGCCGCCGTGCGCAGCCCTTCCTGGCATGCACCATCGCCGCGCTGGTCGGCTCCGCCAAGGACCCCAGCTACCGCTACTTCGACGTCAAGGTCTCGGGTGCCGAGGCCAAGAAACTGGTCGAGCGCTACATCGGCGTTGACGATCCCAAGCAGCGGCCGCTGGTGCGCTTCCGCCTCGGCGACCTCTGGGGCGATGCGTACATCCGCGACAAGGGTGAGCACAAGGGCCAGGCCGCCGCGTCTCTGAAGGCGCGACTGCTGAAGGCCGAGCCGCTTGACCGGGCCGAACTGGCTTCGATCAAGCTGCACGAGCTGATCACCCGCGGCATCGGCTACCTCAGCCGCCCGAAGGACGTCTCCCCCAAGGATGGCGATCCGTTCCTGTCGTGCTGCGTCGCGGCGCTGGCCGGACCTGTCGGTGAACCGGAATATCGGTACTTCGACACCATCGTCGCCACCCCTGAAGCCGAGCACCTGGTTCGCCGGTGCGTGCAGGCCATCGAAGGGGACCGCAAGGTGCTGATCGCCTTCCGTCTGAACGACATGAAGATCGATCCGTACATCCGCACCAAGGGCGAGCGCGCCGGGGAACCGGGAGCGAGCCTGGAATCGACGCTGGTCCACATCGGTCTCATCAAGATCGACGGCACCCAGGTCTATCCGACGAGCCAGGCGCAAGCCGAGGCGCCGCAAGCCGAGGACGCACCCGCGCCCGAAGCCGAGGTTGCCGCCGACACCGCTGCCGACCAGCCTGTCGAGCCCGCCGTGCGCGAGCCCGCAGGTGAAGTCGAGGAGCAGGAGCCGGCATTGGCTGCTTCGTTCTGATCCGGCATGGCCCCTCACGGGGCCTTGCCTTTTTCCTATTCCCCAAGGAGAACCATCATGGCAGTCACATCGGCGCCCGACCAATCGGGTTCGCCCATCACCGTCCCAGGCCAACTCACGCTGCGCACGATCCGCGGAAGAAACGGCCCTTTCAACGTCGGCCGACTTGTCACCCCCATCGGCAAGTTCGCGGTGAAGGATGCGGAGCTGGAGCAGTACCCCGAAGGCAAGTACGACGGGGAGTTCGTCATCCGCTACATCTTCCCGAAGTCCTATCCCGTCGGCGACGGCATGCGGTTCGAGATCCGTGCCAACCTGGACGGGATGACGCTCAACGGCATCGACAAACTGAGCCGTGACGAGGCACGCAGCTTCACCACCCAGGAAGTCGATCCGCTCGATGAAGAACTGGGCGCGCAGCCTGCGTCAACGCCGGCCAAGCCCGCCAAGGCATCCAGACCCGCCAAGCCCGCATCCGTGCAGGCGTCCGCGGACCCGCTGATCGATACCACGCCTTTTGGTGTGGATGCCCCGCCGCCCGCTGCGGCTGCTGCCCCCGGCAGCACCGAAGATGGCGACGCCGCGCTGTTCGGGCTGCTCTGGCCGCTGGGAGAGTCCGTGAAACTGGATTCGACCATCGACCGCCGCACCCTGCGCGCGCAGATCGCCCGCCTGGGTGAACTGGGCTACGCGCTGGACTTCAAGACGCAGGAGTGGAGCCGCCAGGCCGAACTGCAACCTGCGTGATCGCAGACGCCGCATCCGCGGTGTTCTTGATCCATCCGCCGGGGTTCCTTCCCCATGCGGGGGAGGCTCCGACTTTCTTCTGGAGGTCTCCATCATGTCCACCATCGCTTGCGATGCACCTCATTGCACGCTGGACGAACCCGCGTGGCGCGCTGTCTGCAAGACGGCCGCCGAGCACGCCCAGCGTGGTTGCGGCCTGTCCTGGGATCACTGGGTCACGCTTTTCAGTTCGGAGATCGACGCGCAAGCCAGTCGGTTGCCGGAAACCCAGCGGGCTCAGGCCCTGGAAATCGCGACCCAGGAATGGGACTACGCAACCCCTGCCGAACGGCAGGAAACGCAGGAGTGGAACGCTGCGAACGGCTACTGCTCCCATGGCATCGAACTGGGCTACTGCCCAGCCGGTTGCGGCTCCTAGTCCGCACCGGACTCCATCGCCGCACGCGCGGCATTCCATCACCCGCTGGGGGCTCTCCCCCACGGGGAGGCCTCCGGCTCGATTCTTCAGGAGGCCTTTCATGGGCTGGTATTTCTCCCCCCAATCGCGGTCTGAACTGATCGCGGAACTGATCGCACCGCAAGAGACCGAGCGCGCCAGCGTCAAGGTCATCGCCCACGCGCTGCGCGGCAACGTCCTGTGGTCCGTCACGGAAGTGACGGCCAAGGTCGAAGGCGTGCATCGTCATCTGGCGCCAGGCCAATCCCTGCGCTACATCCGCTGCGATCTTCTCGAACGCAGCGGCGACCAGTGGGGCTACAAGCCACTGGACGAGTCCATGCACCCGTACTACTACACGTGCCCGCTGTCCTATCTGGACCTCGCACCAGAGCAGTCCGCCGACTGGCGTGCAGGCGTTCGCGCCTACCACGCGCGGCGGCGCACACCCACGGCACCTGCGGCACCCACCGCAGCGCTGATGGCCTGAGCCAGGAGGAACCGACATGGACCCGATCCTGGCTGCGCTTCCGCCCTCGCTGTTGAAGCTCGTTGAAGGGAGTTTGTCCAACGACGAAGTTTCTTCCGACGAGGAAATGCTGGAGTACTTCATCAGCAACGGCCTCACCGAGGCACAGGCACGGCAGGCACTGACCCACCGCGACCAGTACCTCAACAACATCTACCTGGAGGGCTTCACGCCAATCACTTCGGTAGATGAGGCGCTTCACTTCAACCCGCACACCCGGCAGTTCGAGCCGGACTGAGCGGCTTTCTTCCACCCCCTGGGGCAGTACTTGCCCCAGCGGGCGGTGCTGTTCCCGTTCATCCGAGGACACCACCATGCCCGAAAACACTTCTTCCACCACGCTGTATCGCATCGACGAATGCTCCGACGTGATGGCCGATGCTTGCGTCGGCGATGACCAGGGCAATCTGATCTTCCTGTCGATCTGGGCGCGCGACACCGCCGTCCAGCAGTTCCTCGCTCGTCTGACCCTCGGGCGCGACGAACAGGGCCTGGACCAGTTCCACGTCATCACCGACCAGGGCGGCAGCGTCCCGGTGTTCGTCAGCAACGTCGATCGTCTGGAAAAGCGCATGACCCGCGCCTACCGGCGAACGCTGTTCGGTTCGCTGTCCAACGTGTGGCTGTTCGACCGCCGCTGCGTCAAGCCCGACAAGGCCAACGCCAGCGCACTGGCATTGCTGCCCAAGGGCAGCGCCCACCGGCTTGACCGCCTGTGGATGCTGGTGCGGGACACCTGCCCACTGCCGCTGCTCGACCACTGGCGCGAAACCGTGCTGGAGCTGCTACAGACCCGCGAGATGCTGGCCCGTCTTCCGTTCGCCCTCGGGTCGCTGGAAGGCCATCGGCTCGCCATCGACGTGCCGGCGCTGACCCTGGCGCTGGGCTCCCTGATCCGCAGTGACGTGCTCACCGCCTATCCGTATCCGGCCAAGATTTGGACGCCGGAAGCGGTAGCGGCTTGACCCGCCCGCGAGAGCACGCCAAGGCGTGCTTTCGCACTTCATCCCCGCCAACCAGGAGACTTCCATGGCCCTCATGTTCCCGCGGCTCGCCCGCAATTTCTCCAAGAACGGGTACTACCCGACCGACGAACCCACGCTCGAAAGAGCCCTCAACGCACTGATGCCCAGCGATGGCCCGATGTGCATCCTCGATCCCTGCGCCGGCGAAGGCGTGGCGATCGCCGAAGCCGCTCATGCTCTCGGGCGCGAGCAAGCCAAGGCGTTCGCCGTCGAGTTCGACGCGGAGCGGGCACGCCATGCCCGCGGCCTGGTCGATCATTGCCTGCACGCGGACCTGATGGACACGATGATCTCAAAGCAGTCGTTCGGGCTGCTCTGGCTCAACCCACCGTATGGCGATCTGTCCAAGGACGTCAACGGCAACATCGGCTATCAGGGCCAGGGCCGTGCCCGCTTCGAGAAGCTCTTCTATCAGCGCAGCCTCTCGCTATTGCAGTATGGCGGCGTGCTGGTCTTCATCGTCCCTGGCTACGTGCTCGACGCCGAGCTGGTCGGCTGGCTGACACGCCACTACACGGACCTACGCATCTACCGAGCGGTGGAAACGCAGTTCAAGCAGGTGGTGATCTTCGGCCGCAGGGTGCGCCAGCGCGAGCTGGCACCCGATGGTCTCAAGGCCGTGCGCAATCTGCTGCTGCAGATCGGGCTTGGTGAAGTCGAAGCCGAGGAACTGCCGAGCGAATGGCCGTTCCTGCCGTACATCGTCCCCGCCAGTCCGGCCGAGCCGGAGCATTTCTTCCGCGTGACGATGGAGCCAGAGCAGTTCGCCGATGAAGTCGGCCGGCTGCAAGGCCTCTGGCCGTCGCAGGACACGCACCTGGGGGCCGCGCAGCAGTCGCTGCGTCCACCGGCGCGTGCCTTGTCCCACTGGCATCTCGCCCTGGCTCTGGCCGCGGGCGCGATCTCGGGGGTTGTGCGCTCCAAGACCGGGCGCGTGCTCGTCGTCAAAGGTGACACCCACAAGGACAAGACGCTCCAGCGGGAATTCACCGAACGCGAAGACGGCTCCATCGCCGAGACCCGCATCCTCACCGACAAGTTCGTGCCCGTCATCCGCGCGTGGGACATGACGCCCGGCTCCGCCACGCGGGGCGAGGTGTTGACCATCCGCTGATCGCTTCTCTACCGCTGACGGTCACCGTCGGCTTCCTCCACCCACCGGGGTCCAGTCGCCCCGAGGGGGCGCCGTGGCCCCTTCATCTTCAAGGAGCCTTTCCATGGCAGCCCAAGCACTTCCCATCGGCCAAGCATCGAGCCGGCGCTTCTTCCCTGGCGAGACCGTCGTGACCTGTGGCGTTGACGCCCTGGTCCAGCAGGGCCGGCTCAACCCGGTGCCGTATCTGCACCGCCACCTCAATGGCGACTGGGGCGACCTCGACGACTACGACAAGCGGCAGAACGATGCCGCGCTGGAGTCCGGCGAGGACCGCCTTTTCTCTTCCTACCAGGTCGCACCCGGCCTGCAGCTTTGGATTATCACCGAATGGGATCGCAGCGTGACCACGCTGCTACTGCCCAGCGAGTACTGATCTCTCCCAGACGACGGCCGCCTGCCGTCTCTTCATCCCACCACGGGGCATGCCATCGCCCCGCGGGGGTGGTGCATGCCCCATTTTCTTTGGAGCATCACCATGTCCCTCGATCTCGAAACCACTGCCGCTGAAGCCGCGCCCGTACAGGGCGAACTGCTCGATGCGGAATCTTCCCCTCTGACCCTGAGCCTTCAGGATTTCGTCGGCGAGTTCGGCGACGAACTGCTCGACGCCCTCAACAGCGCGAACCCGCCGGTCTATAACGGCCAGCCGCAGGCGCACCGGCAACTCGTCGTCGCCAGCCTCAAGCGCAAGCTGTTTCCGGCCCAGGCCGAAGTCGTCCACGCCGCCGCCGAGCTGCTGATCGACCGTGGCGAACGCGCCGCGATCGTCAATGGCGAAATGGGCTGCGGCAAGACGACCGTCGGCATCGCCACGGCCGCCGTGCTCAACGCCGAAGGCTATCGCCGCACCCTGGTTCTTTCGCCGCCGCACCTTGTTTACAAGTGGCGGCGCGAGATCCAGGAGACGGTGGCAGGCGCCAAGGTGTGGGTGCTCAACGGGCCGGACACGCTCATCAAGCTCATCAAGCTGCGCGAGCAGTTGAATGTCCAGCCCACGGGCCAGGAGTTCTTCGTCTTGGGCCGGGTCAGGATGCGGATGGGGTTCCACTGGAAGCCCGTCTTCACCCAGCGGCGCACCCGTCACGGCAACGTGGCGGCGTGCCCGGACTGCGGCACGGTCATCACCGACCTCGACGGCGAGCCGGTCAATCCGGTCGCGCTCCAAGCCGAGGAATACCGCAGGAAGTGCAGCCATTGCGCCGCCCCCCTGTGGACGCTGATCCGCCCGCGCAGCCTGTCCGGCAGCGACCAGTCCTCGGCCGTGCTGAAAGCCCTCAAGCGCATCCCGACGATCGGGGAAGTCACCGCGCAGAAGCTGATGCAGAAGTTCGGCGAAGGCTTCCTCGCGTCGATGCTGGGCGACAACATCCATGAGTTCATCAACCTCATGGACGGCAACGGCGAACTGGTCTTCTCTGACCGCCAGGCGCATCGCATGGAAAGAGCGATGGCGAACATGGAGTTCGGCTTCGGCGAAGGCGGCTACCAGCCGTCCGAGTTCATCAAGCGCTACCTGCCTCAAGGCACGTTCGACCTGTGCATCGCGGACGAGGCCCACGAGTACAAGAACGGTGGCAGTGCCCAGGGCCAGGCCATGGGCGTGCTGGCGGCGAAGGCTCGCAAGACCTTGCTGCTGACAGGCACGCTGATGGGCGGCTACGGGGACGACCTGTTCTACCTGCTGTTCCGAGCCCTGCCTGGGCGGATGATCGAAGACGGCTACCGCCCGACCACGAGCGGCAGCATGACCTCGGCGGCCATGGCGTTCATGAGGGACCACGGGGTCCTCAAGGACATCTACTCCGAAAGCACCGGCACGGCGCACAAGACGGCCAGGGGCACCAAGGTATCGGTGCGCACGGTCAAGGCTCCCGGCTTCGGGCCGAAAGGGGTCTTGCGGTGCATCCTGCCGTTCACGATCTTCCTCAAGCTCAAGGACATCGGCGGCAACGTCCTGCCGCCGTATGACGAGGAGTTCCGTGAAGTCGCAATGGACACGGCGCAAGCCGCGGCCTACCGCGACCTGGCGGGTCGGCTGACCGCGGAGCTGAAACAGGCTCTGGCGCGACGCGATACGACGCTGCTGGGTGTGGTGCTCAACGTGCTGCTGGCCTGGCCGGACTGCTGCTTCCGGTCGGAAACCGTGGTGCATCCGCGCACGCGCAACACCTTGGCGTTCGTCCCGGCTCAGTTCAACGAGTTTGAGGTGACGCCGAAAGAGCGCGAGCTGATCGACATCTGCAAAGAAGAGAAGGCGCAGGGCCGCAAGGTCCTGGCCTACACGGTCTATACCGGCACGCGCGACACCACGTCGCGCTTGAAGGTGCTGCTGGAGCAGGAAGGTTTTCGGGTGGCGGTGCTGCGCGCAAGCGTGGACGCCAGCCGCCGCGAGGACTGGATCGCCGAGCAACTGGACCGTGGCATCGACGTGCTCATCACCAACCCCGAGCTGGTCAAGACGGGCTTGGACCTGTTGGACTTCCCGACGATCGTTTTCATGCAGTCGGGCTACAACGTGTACTCGCTCCAGCAGGCGGCACGCCGCTCCTGGCGCATCGGACAGAAACAGCCGGTGCGCGTGATCTACCTCGGCTACGCCGGTTCCTCGCAGATGACCTGCCTGGAGCTGATGGCCAAGAAGATCATGGTCTCGCAGTCCACCTCGGGCGACGTGCCCGAATCGGGCCTGGATGTGCTCAACCAGGACGGTGATTCCGTCGAGGTCGCGCTGGCCCGGCAACTGGTCGCCGCCTGATCCCCACGCCAACGCCGGCCTCGCGCCGCCGGCTTTCCATTGTTCCCACCTTGCAGCCACGCCCACGGTCTCCGTGGACGTGGCTGCGCATTTTTCATTCCAAGGAGATTTCCATGAACACCCATACCCAATCCACGCCCGAAAACGTGAAGGCCCGCCTGACGCTGGACGTGACCTGTTTGCTCAACGGCGAGGCCGCGTCGGAAATACTGGCACGGCTGCAACGCATGTGGGTCCGCGCCATCGGCGAGAGGTTGCTAATCGATGAGACCGCCGCGAAGGTGGATGTTTGGTCGATCGAGGTGACCGAGTTGCCCTCGGCGACTAACAGCGATGCGCTCGAAGCCGAGATCGCCGCCTTCATGCAGCAACGCATCGGGGACGGCAACCTCTGTGCAGAGGACATTCCCTTGCGCCTGGCGAGCTATGGCCTGATGGCCCCCGAGGATTTCATCGACGAAATGCGCGAGCGCATGGGCATGGAAGACGACGCCCCCACGGGCCGAGCCGTCATCCCCTCGACCGAACCTGCCGACGGCGGTGAGATCGAGATGCAAGTCGCGGTCGTCTGCATCGGTGCCTCCGGTAGCCCCAACGTGCCGGTCTTCAAGGTCAGGATCACCCAGGAGGAATACGACCTGGGTATCCACTACGACAAGGCCAGGGACCTGGCCGAAGAGGCCCGGTACGAAGGGCCGTTCATCTGCTTCGACGCCGCCGAATATGGCCCCATCCTGTCGGCCGCCCGCGAACTTGGCCTCGTTCCGCAGGTCGTCGTGGTCGATATGACCGACGGCCAGATCCACTCCATCCGCTGCGACAGCGGCGAGATCAAGGTCATCTGCTACGACACCAGCGACACTGACGAGTATTCGGCGGCGGTGGCGAACCGGCCGCTCGGCGAGAACGGGCAGTTCGTGCGCTGCTGGTCGCACACCCAACTGGCACGGGTCGATCCCGGCCTGAAGCTGGCTCGGGATTGATCGGGCGAAGCCCGATGCGTTTTCACAGGCCCCTTCGGGGGCCTTTTCCTTTGGAGGGAGGCTGCCGGGAAATCGGGCGCTGCCTGGTTCGCATTGTTTGCTGCCGCTCGTGGCCCGAGCGGCGATGGTGAGGGCTCGATGTTTCAGGACGACGCGCCATGTGCCCCTCTCCACCTTGGTTTCACCATCCCGAACGCCGTCTGCTGGCGGGTTTTCTCGGCCTGCTTTGGTCGGTGCTGGCTGGCGGCTGCGCGACGACGAGCGCGCCGGTCGCGCCCGACACCATCGAGGAAGTCTCGGCCGCACCCGTACCCGAGGCGCCCGAATACATCCCCGTTGTGCGCTACGGCCGCTACACCCTCGTGGAACTGGCACCGACAGCAGCGCAGCGCGACCTGCTGTTGCAGACCATCGACGTGTCGATGCCCGAGGATGCACGCGCTACGGTCGGCGACGGGCTACGGCATGTGCTCAAGCGCAGCGGTTACGGCTTGTGCCAGACGACGCACGCGGTGATCGAGCTGTACGCACTGCCGCTGCCGGCGGCCCACCTGCACCTCGGCCCCATGACCCTGCGGGATGCGCTGCTCACCCTGGCTGGTTCGGCCTGGGAACTGCACGCGGATGACCGCGCGCGGCAAATCTGCTTCGAGCGGCCCGGCGACAGCATGACCGCCGACAACGTACCCGCGCCGCCTGCCACCGAGGCGGTGCAGACGTTCCCGCTGGCGCCCGCGGCATCGGGAGGCCAGCCATGAACGCCCCGCAGCCCGCCCATCGTTCAACGGCCGCCGTGGTGGTGCAGAGCCTGATGTGGCTCTGGCTGATCGGCCTCAGTGTCCTCGTTGCCCTCGGCTACCAGACGATGAACGACCAGGCCGACCAGGAGCGCCTCGATTCCCGCCTGCAACGCCTCGAAGCGCAGGCAACAGGCCTGGCCGAGACCGTCGAGGCCATCCAGCAGCGTCCAGCCGTCGCCACGGCGGCAGACCTCAAAGACACCCGCCAAATCCTGGAAGCACGCGCGGCCCAGGTCGAGAAATCGCTGAGCGCCTATGCCTCCGCCGACGACCTTCAGGCACTGCGCGCCGAAGTCGAGCAAATCAAGGCGCGGCAGACCGCTGCGCGCGCCGCTGCACCCGCCCAGCCGCGCACCAGGAACAAGCCCACCGCCAAGCCCGAACCGACGCCGCTCCCGTTCCGCATCGTCGGTGCCGAACTGCGTGCCGGCGAGCGCAGCGTGTCCGTCGCGCCGAGCAATGGCGACTTCACGCCCGACCAGCTTCAGGTGCTGCTACCCGGCGATGCGGTCGGCCCGTGGCGCTTGCAGGCCGTCGAGGGCAGCACTGCGGTGTTCCAGGCCGGCGACCAGACCCGCCACGTGGCGATCCCCTGAACGGAGCACACCACATGAAGCCGTCGATCATCCTTTCCGCGCTTCTGCTGGCGTCCACCCAGTTGCCCGCGTGGGCGCAGCAATCCGCCACGGCTCCCGCCCGCAATGCGCAGAGTCAGGAACGCCCGCTGGTCGCCCGCATTCTGGACGACCGGGTGGCGAGCGACTGGGGCCTTCAACCTCAGGAGTGGGCGCGCTATCGCGAACTGATGGACGGTCCACTGGGCATCTATTCGCCCAACCTGGACCCGCTGTCGGCCCTGGGCATCGAGGCGCGTACCGAAGAGGAACGGCGACGCTACGCCGAGCTGCAGGTGCAGGTCGAAGCGCGCCGCGTGGAGAAACTGCTCGCTTATCAGCGGGCCTATGACGAGGCCTGGCAGCGCCTGAACCCCGGGATGCAGCGGGTGAACCTGCCGGACGACAAGCCGGTCGCCGGGGCCACGCGCGGCTCCGGCCGCACGGCAGTGTTCGTGAAAGATAACTGCGTGGCCTGCGGCCAGCTCGTGCAGCGCCTGCAATCCTCGGGCGCCGAATTCGACCTGTACATGGTCGGCAGCCGCCAGGACGACGCGCGCATCCGCGATTGGGCCAAGCGCGCGAACGTCGATCCGGCGCGCGTGCGCAGCGGCAGCATCACGCTCAACCACGACGGCGGCCGCTGGTTGACCTTGGGGGTACCCGGCGACCTGCCGGCGGTCGTGCGCGAGGTGAACGGCCAATGGCAGCGCCAGCCATAGCCGCCCCCCTGCGCACACTGGTGCTCGCCGCTGGCCTATGCGCCTGCGTCGCCCAAGCCCAGGAGGTTCCGCCACCGGCCTACCAGCTCGCCGCGCAGCGCGCAGGCATCCCCTCGACGGTGCTCTACGCCGTGGCCTTGCAGGAGAGTGGCATCCGCCGTAACGGACGCATCGTCCCGTGGCCGTGGTCCCTCAACGTCGCCGGCCAATCACGCCGCTATGCGACCCGCGCCGATGCCTGCGCGGGTTTGCAGCAGGCGATGCGCTCCACGCCGCACACGCGCATCGACGCGGGCCTGGGCCAGATCAACCTCGGCTACCACCAGCAGCGCTACGCCAGCGCCTGCGACCTGCTCGACCCGTACCGGAATCTCGCCATCGCTGCCGAGATCCTGCGCGAGCAACACGCCCCCGGCGAGGACTGGTTGCTGGCGATGGGCCGCTACCACCGCCCCGCGGGTGGCGAGCCCGCCGCCCGCTACCGGCGCAGCGTGTCGCGCCACCTCGCCCGGGTGCAGGGCGCACGCCCAACCGCCGCGGTTCTCGCCGCACGCAAGGAGACATCCCCATGACGACATCCCATCTGGCCTTGCGTGGCCTGCTCGTACTGCTGGCGGGTCTGCCGCTGGCCTCGCTTGCCGGCGAGCCGCTGATCGTGGTCGAAGACCGCGGCGGCGCGTCGGCGCTGCCGTACTACGAAGCCCTGAACCTCCAGCCGCGCACCAACGCACCGGCCCGGCCGCCGATCCCGACGCCCCAGGTTCCCGCCACGCCGGCGGACGAGGCCGCGATGCTGCCGGTGCGCAGCGCCAAGCTCACCCCCGGCACCGTCCCGCGGCGTGTCATCGAGGCTCCGGGTCTGCGGCCTTTCGTTGTCGTCGGCGACGACGAGGCATCTCGGGCCTGGCTGCGCAGCCAGGCAGCCGCGCTGCGCGAGCGCGGCGCGGTCGGTCTGGTGGTCAACGTCGAGACCGTGCAGGGCCTGGCGCGGCTGCGCACCCTGGTGCCCGGCGTACCCCTCGCGCCCATGTCCGGCGACGACCTGGCCGAGCGCCTGGGCCTGCGGCACTACCCGGTGCTGATCACAGCCACCGGCATCGAGCAATGAAGCCATGTCGGGGAAACAGCCGGTCGAGGTACTGCTTCGCCCAGCGGTGGAGCTATACACCGTTGCCGCATGCGCGGGCGCCGCGTTTCTGTCCCTGGTGGCCCCATGGTCGCTCGCGCTGAGCCCGTCCATGGGCGTCGGCAGCGCGCTGGCGTTCGGCGCCTACGGTGCCATCCGCTACCGCGATGCCCGCGTCATCCTGCGCTACCGGCGCAACATCCGCCGCCTGCCGCGCTACGTGATGACCAGCAAGGACGTGCCGGTCAGCCAGCAGCGGCTGTTCGTGGGGCGCGGGTTCCTGTGGGAGCAGAAGCACACCCATAGGCTCATGCAAACGTACCGGCCGGAGTTCCGCCGCTACGTCGAGCCCACACCAGCCTACCGGCTGGCGCGACGGCTGGAAGAACGGCTGGAGTACGCGCCGTTCCCGCTGTCCCGGCTGTCGAAACTCACCGGCTGGGACGTACCTTTCAACCCGGTGCGGCCGTTGCCGCCTGTGGGCGGCCTGCCGCGCCTGCACGGCATCGAACCCGAGGAGATGGACGTCAGCCTGCCGCTGGGCGAGCGCGTCGGCCACTCGCTGGTGCTGGGCACGACGCGCGTCGGCAAGACCCGGCTGGCCGAACTATTCGTGACCCAGGACATCCGGCGCGTGAACGCCGCGGGCGAGCACGAGGTGGTGATCGTCATTGACCCCAAGGGCGATGCCGATCTCCTGAAGCGGATGTACGTCGAGGCTAAGCGCGCCGGCCGCGAAGGCGAGTTCTACGTCTTCCACCTGGGATGGCCGGACATCTCCGCGCGCTACAACGCCGTGGGGCGATTCGGGCGTATATCGGAAGTCGCCACCCGCGTTGCGGGGCAGCTTTCCGGTGAAGGCAACTCGGCCGCCTTCCGAGAGTTTGCGTGGCGGTTCGTCAACATCATTGCCCGCGCCCTGGTGGAGCTGGGACAGCGGCCCGACTACATGCTGATCCAACGGCACGTCATCAACATCGACGCGCTGTTCATCGAGTACGCCCAGCATTACTTCGCCAAGACCGAGCCCAGGGCCTGGGAGGTGATCGTCCAGATCGAGGCCAAGCTCAACGAGAAGAACATCCCGCGCAACATGATCGGGCGCGAGAAGCGCGTGGTGGCGCTGGAGCAGTACCTCTCGCAGGCGCGCAACTACGACCCGGTGCTGGATGGCCTGCGCTCGGCGGTTCGCTACGACAAGACGTACTTCGACAAGATCGTCGCATCGCTGCTGCCGCTGCTGGAGAAGCTCACTAGCGGCAAGATCGCGCAGCTCCTGGCCCCGAACTACTCCGACCTGGCCGACCCGCGCCCGATCTTCGACTGGATGCAGATCATCCGTAAGAGGGCCATCGTCTATGTGGGCCTGGATGCGCTCTCCGACGCCGAGGTCGCCACCGCGGTCGGCAACTCGATGTTCAGCGATCTCGTGTCGGTCGCCGGGCATATCTACAAGCATGGGATCGACGATGGCCTGCCGGGCGCATCGGCCGGTGCGCGCGTGCCGATCAACGTCCATGCCGACGAGTTCAACGAATTGATGGGCGACGAGTTCATCCCGCTGATCAACAAGGGCGGCGGTGCCGGCCTGCAAGTCACTGCGTACACGCAGACCCTGTCGGACATCGAGGCCCGCATCGGCAACCGCGCGAAGGCAGGCCAGGTGATCGGGAATTTCAACAACCTGTTCATGCTGCGCGTGCGCGAGACCGCGACCGCCGAACTGCTGACCCGGCAATTGCCGAAGGTCGAGGTCTATACGACCACCATCGTCAGCGGCGCGACCGACAGCTCGGACATTCGCGGGGCGACGGATTTCACGTCGAACACTCAGGACCGCATCAGCATGTCCAGCGTGCCGATGATCGAGCCGTCGCACGTCGTCGGCCTGCCGAAAGGCCAGTGCTTCGCGTTGCTGCAGGGCGGCCAGCTTTGGAAAGTGCGCATGCCGCTGCCGGCGCCGGACCCGGACGAAGTGATGCCGGCAGACTTGCAGCAACTGGCCGGGTACATGCGCCAGAGCTACAGCGAAGCGACGCAGTGGTGGGAGTTCACCAGTTCCCCCGCCTTGCAGGACACGGGCCTGCCCGACGACCTGCTGGATGACGCCGCTGCGGCCGAACCTCCCGCGGTGGCCATTGCCACCGACGAGGACACCGGCAACAAGGCCTCGCCATGAAGGACGCCGCCTCGACTGCACAACGGGAGCAGAACCAGCGCCAGGGCCTGATCGTCGGCACCATCACCTTGCCGTTCCGGCTGCTCGGGGTGCTGATCGGCTCGCTGCTGTTCTCGATCGTCGTGGAGTGCGTCGGCATGCACCTGTTCTGGAAGGACCAGGGCTGGCGGCACTCGCAGCAGATGTTGCAGTACGAACTGGGGCACCTGTCCAGCCACTTCACGCGCAGCGTCGTCGTGCAGGAGCCGGGGCGCACCGCGCACGAACTGGTGGATACCGGCTACGAATGGGTATTCGTTCGCTCCGGGCTGCTGGAGCGCATGAGCCAGACCGCCGAGCGCGCCCGCGCGCCGAGCCACGGGAGGATCCAGGACGGGGGGCGCAACTTTCGCTACTACATCAGCCAGGTCTATGTCTGGACCGAGAACTACCTGATTGCCGCGGCCTTCACCACCCTCACGTTTCTGGTGCGCCTGCTGGTTCTGGTGCTCACGTTGCCGCTGATCTGCACCGCGGCGTTCGTCGGCCTGATCGACGGTCTTGTGCGGCGGGACGTGCGCCGGTTCGGCGCAGGCCGGGAATCCGGCTTCATCTACCACCGCGCGAAGGCGAGCCTGATGCCGCTGGCCGTGCTGCCGTGGGTCACGTACCTGGCCTTGCCGATCTCTGTGCATCCACTGCTGATCCTGCTGCCCAGCGCAGCCTTGCTGGGACTGGCCGTGAGCCTGACTGCGGGCAGCTTCAAAAAATACTTGTGATGACAGAGAAACCAGATCATTAGGCAACTCATTCAGTATTTCTTATTTATTGAATTTGCTGACCAAGGATTTTCTCGCGATACATATTGGCCAAATGGCGCGCCCTCATGCTCCACTGCTCTGTAATCTTTGGGAAATCTGTTGCGCCGCGCCCATCCATTCCTTGCAATGTAACGTAGCCCTGCCCATCCTGTCCGCGTACAAAAGCTATGTAGTTATATATTGAATCTCGAAATTCAGTGAGAGCATAAAAGAAGGCATCGCCAGCCGGAAGCGCACGAGATAAGTCAATGCGACCTTGGGCATATAAAAAATCATTGACACCCTTCATTCCCCATCCTACCCGATCCAACTCAATGTAAAGATTGTCCACGGCGTCATAATGCACAGATGGAATGTAACCACATGAAAAGTCCCATGTTTCGAGCCAGTCGAGAAAGTCAGACCTGAAATATGAAGGAACAATATTTTGAAGTGTGGCTATGGAATCCGCCATCTGCTGAGGCGTTAATGCGCTCCTGGCAACTTGAAATGCTGATGGGAAAATTCTCTTACAGACATCTTGTGGGATAAAACTAATATCAGAAATTTCACCCCAATAGACCACGTGAACCGGAAAAATCGATCCATCCAGCCTTTTGTGTTGAGTGCCATGGAACTGATGATGATTTATGCTGGTATGGCGATTTGCCGTTGTGAAAATCACATAACAACCAATCGGCTCAGGGAAGGAATCGGTCTTACTCAACTCAGCCGTAACGTCTGTAGAGTTTAGTTGATTAACAAATTTTGCCTGCCCAAACACTGAGTAGCCGCCAACGGCAGGAAAAATGTCAATGCCATGCTGCCTTTGCCCATTTCCGCCGTATCTTCTGAATTGCACGTCATACCTCATATTCCGCGCGACCCAGTCCCTCATGAGGTAGCAGCAAATTTCCTCAAAATCTTGATCAGTTCTAAAGGTCAGTCCTTGCATTTTTATCCTGGATCTTTGTAAGAGCGTTGATATTTTGCCACGCGGCCGGTGGAAATTCCCTTCTTGAATTCTGGCCTGACGACCACTCCCTGAGCGAACTGGACGCACGCTGCCAATCAAACCGATCAGCGCAGTTTCCTATTGTTTGCTGCCTGCAGTCACCCTGAACTCCACCATCGCACTATTCTGATCACACAGGAATGGCGCGATGTTGGCTCCGATCTGGCAGCGCGCCGCGCATCGCGGCGTGCCCATTTTTCTCGTGACGGCCCTGCTGCTGGGTCAGTCCCCGATGGCGTTGGCCGAGTCCCCCGCACAGCGCCAGGAGCTGGTCGCCGCGCTGCGCCAACTCGACGCGCTGGAGCGCACCGTCGCCGACAGCGCCGCGCGTGCCCCCATCCAGCCGGGCGAGCGCTACCACTTCGATTACCCGCGGTTGCTGGCTGACTTGGCGCGCGTGCGCGCCGGCATCCAGGCCCATCTCACACCGTCGCGTGCCCAGCCGCGCGACCCCTCCGAACTGGCCAGCGACTACCGCACCGAGCGGTCCGCTTCGCCATCGCCGACGACTACGGAAGCCAAGCCATGAACGGCGCCCAGGTCTCGGCATTTCAAGCCAACAGCGGCATCGCGCCTTCGGCGATGGCGACCGTCCTGGTCGGCGCCGTGTTCGCGGTGCTCCTCGTCTGGGGCGTCTGGGCCATCCGAACGGCCTACGTGGGGTGGTCCGAGAGCCGCCTCAACCAGCGCCAGTTCCTCGGCGTCTGCATCCGCTTCGTCGCGATGTACCTCGTCCTGAGCTTCTTCCTCCTCTCCTGACCTGAAAGGCACGACCATGCAAAACCGCATCCTCCATTCCCGCCTTGCCCAGCGCGCCGCTGTGGCACTGGGCTCCGCCGCGCTGCCCGCGCTGTCGTTCGCGCAAGGCTTGCCGCAGTTGGAAAACCCGACCCGCGGCACCGGCAACGGCATCATGGAAACGATCAGGAACTACGGCTACGACATCATCATGCTCGTAGCCCTCCTGGTCGTGGCGTCGATGTTCATCGGCGTCTGCTACCACGCCTACGGCACCTACGCGGAAATCCACACCGGCCGCAAGACCTGGGGCCAGTTTGGCCTCACCGTCGCGATCGGTGCCGTGCTGCTCGTGATCGGCATCTGGCTGCTCACCGAAGCCACCGGCATCCTGTAAGGCGAGGCCGGTATGTCCGAGCAGCAGCACGTCCGTGCGGACGGGACGGTCACGTTCCTTCCGCATCGGCTCAACCGCCACCCTGTTGTCGTGCGCGGCCTCACCGCCGACGAACTGTGGATCTGCTGCGGCCTGTCCGGCGCCGCCGGCCTGCTGGTCGGCGCGCCGCTGTCCTGGGTGTTCCGCACGATCGCCATCGCGCCGACGTTCGTCGTCCTGGGCGTGGCCCTGGGCGTCTTCATCGGCGGCGGCATCCTGCGCCGGCTCAAGCGCGGGCGCCCCGACACCTGGCTGTACCGGCAACTGCAATGGCGCATCGCCACGCGCCATCCACTGATGGCGGGATGGGTAGGCGGCCACGTGCTGATCTCGCGCTCCGGCTTCTGGTCCACCCGAAGGTCCGTTGCAAGGGGGGCACGATGAGCCGCTTCAAGAACGAGATCACCCACCTGCAGGCGCACATCAAGACGCTTCGCCTGGGTGCTGGTGCGCTGGTCATCGTCGCCCTGGTCATGGGCGGTGGCTGGTGGAGCGCGCCGCGCGACCTGACCATCCACGTCCCGCCCGACCTGCGCTCGGGCAGTACCCGCAAGTGGTGGGAAGTGCCGCCCGAATCGGTCTATGCGTTCACGTTCTACGTGTTCCAGACCCTCAACCGCTGGCCGACGAACGGCGAAGAGGACTATCCGCGCAACCTCCACACGCTCTCGCCGTACCTTACCCCGTCCTGCCAGGCCTTCCTGCGCGCGGACTACGACTACCGCCGTTCCACGGGCGAGCTGCGCCAGCGCGTGCGCGGGATTTATGAGATCCCCGGCCGCGGCTACGGCGACGACCCCACGGCGCGCGTGCGCGTGGTCTCCGACCGCGACTGGGTGGTGACGCTCGACATCACCGCCGACGAGTACTACGGCGCCGAGCAGGTCAAGCGCGCGCTCGTGCGCTACCCGGTGAAGGTCACGCGGGTGGACGTCGATCCCGCCCGCAACCCCTTCGGCCTGGCGCTGGACTGCTACGACGGCGCGCCCCAGCGCATCAGCGCACCGGAGCCGACTCGCCCGGCACCTGGCGGCCTGTCTCCGCAAGCGCCCCAAGGAGGAAACACCCCATGAAGCATCCTGTACTCGTGCTGCTGGGGCTGCTGGCCGTGGCCGCGGCACCCGTCTCCCATGCTGTGGAGATTCTGCGGTGGGAACGCATGCCGCTGGCGGTGCCGCTGAAGGTCGGCCAGGAGCGCATCGTGTTCATCGACCGGAACGTCCGCGTGGGCGTGCCCGCAGGCGTGGGCGAACGCCTGCGCGTGCAGAGCGCAGGTGGCGCGGTGTACCTGCGCGCCAGCGAGCCGATCGAGCCCACGCGGCTGCAATTGCAGGACGCCGACACGGGCGCGCTGATCCTGCTCGACATTGCGGCCGAGCCGCCCAAAGACGGCGAAGCCGAGCTGGAGCCGGTGCGCATCGTCGAGGGCAGCAGCACCCCTGCGCGCTACGGCGATCAGCCAGGCGGTGCCGATGAGGCCCCGGCACGCGCCCAGGACCAAGCAGGTACGCGGGCGACCCGGCGCGAAACCCCGGTTCCGGTCGTCCTGACGCGCTTCGCCGCGCAGAACCTCTACGCGCCGCTGCGCACTGTGGAGTCGCTGCCTGGCGTCATGCGGGTGAACCTGCGCCGTGACCTCGACCTCGGCACGCTGATGCCGACGCTGCCGGTGCGCGCGGTCGCGCTCGCGTCGTGGCGTCTGGAAGACCAGTGGGTCACGGCCGTGCGCCTGACCAACAGCAGCAGCGGCTGGGTCACGCTCGACCCGCGCGTGCTGCAAGGCGATTTCCTCACCGCCACCTTCCAGCACGAAGCGCTCGGACCGCGCGGGACGCCCGAGGACACGACCGTCCTGTACCTGGTGACGCGCGGGCACGGCCTCGCGCAATCGCTGCTGCCGGCGATCCACCGCTTCGACCCGGCCGTGCATCTGCCGCAGCGGGAAGCTGAAGCCGACGATGGCAAGGAGGCCCGCCATGCGCAGTAACGGCTTGCTCAAGTGGCTGATGATCCCGGTCGCCTTGCTGGTGCTGTTCGTTGCCATCCGGCTGTTCTCCGGTGGAAGCACGTCGGCACCGCCCGCCGCGGATGCTGGCTCCAAGCTCACGCCCGAGGAAATGAAGGCGTTGGGCATCGAAGGCGATACCCCGCGCGATACCGTGGCAACGCTCGTCGCCCAGGTGAAACAGTTGCGCACCGAGCTTCAGACCGCGCTGACCGACAACAAGTCGCAGCGCGAGGAAAACCAGCGGCTGCGCCAGCGGGAGAACTCCATTGATCAGCGCATCAATTCGGCCCTCGAATCCGAGCGCTCCAACCTGCGCCGCGACCAGGAACAGGCGGCCAGCGCGCGCCAGCAGACCGAGGGGCTGCTCGCCGACCTGCAGCGGCGCCTGGACAGCATTGGCGGGCGCGGCGGCGGTCACGCTGATCTGCCGGTGGGCCTGGGGCTGCGCGGCGGCGACGAGGCCGGCATGGAAGGCGGCATGCGCTGGGTCGAACCGGACGACGCGAAGAAGGCCGAGGGCCGCAATGGCAGTCGTGGCGCAGGCAGCGGCATGAGCTTCCCGACGAGCTTCGGCCCGGCACAAAGCACACTGGAAACCACCGCGGAAACCGTGGCGAACGCCGGCGCAGGTGCGGCAGGCGTCAAGAGCGCCAAGCCGGTCTATACCGTGCCGACCAACTCGACACTGATGGGCTCCGTGGCGATGACGGCGCTGATTGGGCGCGTGCCGATCGACGGGACGGTGAACGATCCGTACCCCTTCAAGGTGCTGGTCGGGCCGGACAATCTGACTGCCAACGGCATCGACATTCCCGACGTGGCCGGCGCGGTGTTCTCCGGAACCGCATCGGGCGACTGGACGCTCTCGTGCGTGCGCGGCCAGGTTCGCAGCATCACCTTCGTCTTCAACGACGGCACGATCCGCACGATTCCCGAAGACCGCGAAGGCAACCAGCAGAACAACCAGCAGCGCGACGGCCTGGGCTGGATCAGCGACCCGCACGGCATCCCGTGCGTCAGCGGCGAACGGCGCAGCAACGCCCAGCAGTACCTCGGGTCGCAAGCTCTGATCACCGCGGCCGGAGCCGGCGTGGCCTCGCTCATCGAGAGCGACAGCGGCCGCATGTCCTACGTCGGCTCGGACGGCGCCATCGGCACCGTGGGCATCAGCGGCAAGGAAGCAGTCGGCCAGATCCTCGCGGGCGGCGTCCGGGACATGTCGACCTGGGTCAACAAGCTCTACGGACAGGCTTTCGCCGCCGTCTATGTGCAGCCAGGCGCCAAGGTCGCCGTCCACCTCGAAAAGCCGCTGGCCATCGATCACGACCCCGAAGGCCGGCGCGTCGATCACCGTGCAGGAGAAAGCCATGCGCTCGAACTCGATTAAGGGCCTCGCGCTGGCCGCGGCCGTCGCCGTGCTCAGCGGTTGCGCCACCAGCAAGGAAGAACTGCTGACCCATAGCGACCGCACCATGATGGACATCTGGCAGCAGGAAACGGGTGGCGGCGGCAGTGGCACCGGCCAGGTCGCGCGCCGGCAGTTGCTCGACGCGCGCCAGAGCCTGCGCCGGCCGCTGACCGACGCCGATGTGCAGGCTGCGCCCGTCGAGCAGATGCGCTACACGCGCACGGCGCGCAACGAGGTTTATCGCCAGTTCCAGCGCCTGCCCAACCCCGATCTCGTCATGTATGTGTACCCGCACCTGGCGGGCACGGACCCCGTGCCGGTTCCGGGCTACACGACGGTCTTCCCCCTGTACCAGCGCGTGCAGTACGCCATGCCCGGTGAACGGCTGGAGGACTATTGATGCGCTGGGAACTTCCCTGGCCGAAGCTGGCCGCATCCGGCACCGGCGACGAAGAGAAGCCGGACGGCTGGCAGCGCCACGTCGAGGCCTTGCGCCAGGCCGGCGTCCCTGAACCCGGCGCAGCGGTCCAGGGCCGCAGGCCGGCGACGGTAGCCGACGAGCAGGCGCTGTACGACGTCGCGCCGTCGTTCGCGGAACTGCTGCCTTGGGTGGAGTTCTTGCCGCAGTCGAAGTCCATGCTGCTGGAGGATGGGCAGTCGGTCGCTGCCTTCTACGAGCTGGTGCCGCTGGGCACCGAGGGGCGGGAGCCCGGCTGGCTCGCGCATGCCCGCGATGCCTTGGAGAACGCGCTCCAGGACTCGTTCGATGAGCTGGACGAAAACCCCTGGGTACTCCAGCTCTATGCCCAGGACGAGCCCAGCTTCGACCAGTACATGCAGACCCTGCGCGACTACGTGCAGCCGCGTGCCCGCGGCACCGCTTTCACCGAGTTCTACTTGCGCTTCTTCGGCCACCACCTGCGCGCGGTCGCCAAGCCGGGCGGCCTGTTCGAGGACACGGTGGTCACGCGGCTGCGCTGGCGCGGCCAGACGCGGCGGGTGCGCATGGTGATCTATCGCCGTGCAACTGGGCAGGCAAGCCGCCGCGGCCAGACGCCCGAGCAGATGCTGAACATCGTCTGCGACCGCCTGTGCGGCGGCCTGGCGAACGCCGGCATCCAGGCACGGCGCATGGTCGCAGCCGACGTCCACGACTGGCTGCTGCGGTGGTTCAATCCGCGCCCGGCGATGCTTGGACCGAGTGCAGAGGACCGGGAGCGCTTCTACGCGCTGGCGCGCTACCCCGACAGCACCGAAGAAAGCGAGGCCGGCGAAATCGAGCTGGCGAGCGGGCGGGATTTCAGCCAGCGGCTGTTCTTCGGCCAGCCACGCTCCGACGTGGAGCACGGCACCTGGTATTTCGACGGCATGCCGCACCGCGTGCTGATCACCGACCGGCTGCGCATGCCGCCCGGCACCGGACACCTGACCGGCGAGACCCGCAAAGGGGATGCCATCAACACGCTGTTCGACCAGATGCCGGAAGACACCTTGCTGTGTCTCACGATGGTCGCCACGCCGCAGGATGTCCTGGAAGCGGATCTCAACCACCTGGCGAAGAAGGCCGTGGGCGAGACGCTGGCGTCGGAGCAGACGTTGAAGGACGTGCAGGAAGCCCGCTCCCTCATCGGCAGCGCACACAAGCTCTACCGGGGGACGCTGGCATTCTACCTGCGCGGACGCGACGAAGCGGAACTGGACCGGCGCGGCCTGGACCTGGCGAACGTGATGCTCAATGCTGGCTTGCAGCCGGTGCGCGAGGACGACGAGGTGGCGCCGCTCAACAGCTACTTGCGGTGGCTGCCATGCTGCTACAACCCCGGCCAGGATCGGCGCAAGTGGTACACCCAACTGATGTTCGCTCAGCACGCGGCGAACCTGTCGCCGGTGTGGGGCCGCGCTCAAGGTACGGGGCACCCGGGCATCACGATGTTCAACCGCGGTGGCGGGCCGATCACCTTCGACCCGCTCAGCCGCCTGGATCGGCAGATGAACGCCCATCTGTTCCTGTTCGGCCCCACCGGCTCCGGCAAGAGCGCCACGCTCAACAACCTCTTGAATCAGGTCACGGCCATCTACCGACCGCGGCTGTTCATCGTGGAGGCTGGCAACAGCTTCGGCCTGTTCAGCGACTTCGCACGCATGCTCGGGCTGACGGTAAACCGGGTCAAGCTGGCCCCAGGTTCGGGCATCAGCCTCGCGCCATTCGCAGACGCGCGTCGGCTGATCGAGACGCCCAGCGACGTGCAGACGCTCGACGCCGACGCGCTGGATGAAGACCCGCCACCAGATGCCTCGGCCATGGAGGCGGACGAGCAGCGCGACGTGCTCGGCGAACTGGAGATCACGGCGCGGCTGATGATCACGGGCGGAGAGGACAAGGAGGAAGCCCGGATGACGCGGGCTGACCGCTCGCTGATCCGTCAGTGCATCCTCGACGCCGCCGAGCACTGCGTGGCCGACAAACGCACGGTGCTTACGCGCGACGTGCGCAACGCGTTGCGCGCCCGCGGCCAGGACCCGACGCTGCCCGAAATGCGCCGCGTGCGGCTGCTGGAGATGGCGGATGCGATGGACATGTTCTGTCAAGGCACGGACGGCGAAATGTTCGACCGCGACGGCACGCCGTGGCCCGAAGCCGACATCACCTTGGTTGACCTCGCGACATACGCCCGCGAGGGCTACAACGCGCAGCTCTCCATCGCTTACATCAGCCTGATCAGCACGGTGAACAACATCGCCGAGCGCGACCAATACCTGGGACGCCCGATCATCAACGTCACCGACGAAGGCCACATCATCACGAAGAACCCGCTGCTCGCGCCCTACGTCGTGAAAATTACAAAGATGTGGAGGAAATTGGGGGCCTGGTTCTGGCTCGCGACGCAGAACATCGACGACCTGCCGCGCGCCGCGGAGCCCATGCTCAACATGATCGAGTGGTGGATCTGTCTCAGCATGCCGCCCGATGAAGTTGAGAAGATCGCGCGGTTCCGCGAACTCTCGCCCGCGCAGAAGGCGCTGATGCTTTCGGCGCGCAAGGAAGCGGGGAAATTCACCGAAGGCGTCATCCTCTCCAAGAGCATGGAAGTGCTGTTCCGCGCCGTGCCGCCGTCCCTGTACCTCGCCCTCGCGCAGACAGAACCCGAGGAGAAGGCCGAACGCTACCAGCTCATGCAGCAGTACGGCTGCACCGAACTGGAAGCGGCTTTCAAGGTGGCCGAGAAGATCGACCAGGCCCGCGGCATCGAGTCGCCGGCCCTGGAACTGTCGTAAACCGGAGAACGCCATGGAACAGAAACGTCCTTCCATTCCGATGCAGGTCCAGGCGTTCCGCCGTCGCCGCTGGCGGCCTCGCTGGCCCTGGGTATTGGCTGCTGCGCTGGTCGCGCTGCTGCTGATCTGGCTGGTGTCCCGGACGCCCGGCGAATCCTCAGCGCCGTCGCGCGCGCCGGTCAGCACGGCGCAGGTCGCTGGGCCACCCTGGCAGATGGGCAACCCGGAAGGCCGTTTCACGCTGACGCTCTATGCCGACCTGGAATGCCCGTTCTGCCGGGAGTATTTCCCGCAGCTCAAGCGCTGGGTCGGCAACAACACCGACGTGGCGCTGCAATGGCATCACCAGCCGCTGGCCGCGCACGAGCCTGCCGCGTCGGCCGAGGCACGTCTGGCCGAGTGCGCCGCCGAAGCGGGCGGGCATGCGGCGTTCTGGCAGGCGGTCGAATGGGTCTATGCCCACACGCGCAGCGACGGCCAGGGCTTGCCCGATGGCTTGCGTTACCCCGAAACAACGTCAGCCATCGAACAGTGCATGGCTAGCGAGCGCCCCAACGTGGCCATCCGCGCGCAGGCCGCGGAAGCCACCAAGAGCGGCGTGACCGCCACGCCGTCGCTGCGACTGCTCGATCGCCAGACGGGCCAGGCCATCCTGTTGCAGGGGCCGATCGAGGGCGATGCCTTGCTCTCGGCCATGGACCTGCTGGCGGCCGGGGAAATGGCCAGCGACGCGCCGGGTTCGCCCGCCACCCCCACATCCGAAATGCCTGCCGACGTTGTCGGCGACATGCCCAGGTAGCCCTCGGTCTTGAAGGCTACGGCGCGGCTCGCCGCGCTGACCGCTACCCGTTCGCTTTCGCATCCTGGCCGCGAACAATCACCGCCGCGCGGTGATGGATGCACCTTGTTCCGCTGTTTCCATCCCCAGGAGGGCTTGCCCTCCCAGGGTGGCGCCCTCCGCTCACTTTCTGGAGGTCCGCCATGTCTCTCGTCGCCAACGACTCCTGCGTGGAGCCACGTTTTGCCCCCATGTCCCAATCCGATGACTGGATCATCCGGCAAGCCATCGCGCTGCTGGAGCAGCGGGTCTTCAAGAAGGGGCCATCCCTGGAGAGGCCTGCCGCCGTCAAGGACTACCTGCGCCTGAAACTGGCCGCCGAGCCCAATGAAGTCTTCGCCATCGTGTTCCTCAACAGCATGCACGAGGTGCTGGCCTACGAGCCGATGTTCAGAGGCACGATCCATTCGACCTCGGTGCATGCGCGTCCGATCGTGCAGCGTGCCTTGGAACTGAATGCGGCAGCGGTCATTTTTTCTCACCAACACCCTTCGGGCTGCACGGAGCCGTCGAGCGCGGACCGTGCGTTGACCCAAACGCTGAGGGCCGCGTTGTCGCTGATCGACGTGAGGGTGCTGGATCACCTCATCGTCGGCCAGGGCACGCCGTACTCGTTCGCGGAATCCGGCCTGCTGTAGCGACGGCATCGGCTCCCTGATCCACGCGGAGGCTTCGGCCTCCGCTTTTTCATGGGCGCGAGACAAGCAGGTATGCGGGCAGTGCGCGATGCGCATTGTTTGTTGGGGCCGCGTCGGCTTCGCGTTTGACTACTGCTCTGATCAACTTCAAGGGCACGCGACATGACAGCATCCCTTTCCAGGTTCGCGCCGGGCTGGCGAACCCTCGGCCGGGCCGTGGCGCTGCCGGCAGCCCTGGCCGTTTTCAGCCCGGCCACCTTCGCCGCCGACGTGGTGGTCGTCACCGACAGCCGCCACCCGGTCAAGACCATGGGCGGCGAGCGGCTGATCGAGCTGGACGAAGCCCACAGGATTGAAGCGGAGCTTTCCGCGGGACTGCCCACCGACCCCGAACAGGCGACGGCCATCGTCAAGCGCCGGCTGAATGGCGGCGGTGCCGATCTGCAGCGACGCATCGCTTCCGCATACCAAGGCGTTACCGACGCATGGAGCCTCGGCATCACCAGCCTCCCGGCCGTGGTGGTGGACAGGCGCTATGTGGTCTATGGCGAGCCGGATGTGGCTCGCGCTGTCGCGCGCATCGAGCAGCACCGGAGGACCCAGCCGTGACCCGACCATTCGACCTGATGCGCCGCCTGCGCGCTGGCGTGGCTTCGTTGCTGCTGCTCAGCGCCACGGGCAGCTACGCCCTCAATACAGCGACCATCATCGGCTCGGTGGCATCGCCCGATTGCCTCGAATACCGCGTCGTCGGCATCTGCTACTGGCTCTACTGCACATGGACGGGCTGCACCGTGCGCACGTCGATCAAGGTGCGCCACTACATCCCCGATGCAGTGGTGTCGTCGTACTCGAATACCGGAGAAAACCCCTGGGTCGAAGTCCAGGCAATGAGCACGCCCAACCCGTCCGCCCAAGCTGGCGGCGACGGAACGACGAACGAGGATCACGAAAACAGCCTCGCCAAATTCAAGAACGCGGATGTCATCGGTCACCCCGGCGCAGAGGTGTTCAACCAGTTCGTCTCTTCGTCAGGCTACTTCTGTGAGGGCGCGGGCACGGCGTTTATGCCGTACTTGCTCAGCACCCTGGATACGCTGGCCTGGCGCTACAACGTGCCCGAGATGGCCTACCCGGAAGCGCTGATTCCGGGCCGGCGCGAAGTCGGTGCCCGTACCACGATGAATCTCTGGGGCAACGTGTATCCCCGTGGCGGCTTCCTGCACCAGACCGACGACTTCAAGGCCGGCGCAGTGGTGGCCCAGCGTGCGGGCGATGTGGTCACGCGCCGCGGGCAGATCCACGTCTATCAGCCGTTGCTTGCCAACTCCCGTGACGGCTACTGGCCGGCCGGCGCGCTGATGGAGGGCGATGCCTCGACCGGCAAGTGGCAAGAACTCACGCCCGTCCTGTCCTCGTCCTGCACGGTCTTCCCGCGCAGCGGCTTCCTTACCCAGGCCCAGCAAGGCGACTACGCATGGGCGCTGTGGCGGCCGTATGCCTGCTGCGAGCGCCGGGGCCAGGTGTTCCTGGGCAGCGTCGATTTCCTCTGAGGGGGTGCCATGAAGTTCCGTCCTGCATTCAATCCGTTCTCCCGCCGGGTACGTCGCACGGAGATCGTCCTGGCACTGGCCGGCGCGCTCGCGCTGGGCAGCGGCGTGGCCTGGGGTCAACTGGGATACCAGACCAGCGGCAGCGTCATCGGCGATGACGTCATGTACTCGATCGGTGGCGGCAACGCCGTGTCGATGGGACGTGCAGCCGGCATGCGCTCCATCGGTGTCGGCGTGGGTTGGAACAGCAACTTGATCTGCGGCGACATGAGCATCCAGACCACGTTGAAGAACCAACTTAACGGCATTACCAACGGCTTCCAGCAAATCATGTCGTCGGTGATCCAGAGTGCCACCAGTGCGGTGGCATCGTTGCCCGCACTGATCATCCAGCGGGCCGATCCCGGTCTGTACAACCTGCTCACCAATGGCGTGCTGCAGGCGCGGCTGGATTTCGACCGCAGCAAGCTGACGTGCCGTGCCATGGCCGAGAAGATGGCCGAAACGGCGGGCGGCCAACTCGGCTGGAGCCAGATGGCCGAAGGGCTGGCGCTGCGCGATGCCGTGTCGAGCACGGATGCGGTCTCGGCCATCGAGCAGGCCGAGACGCGCCGCGGCAATGACGGCGTGCCGTGGGTCGGGGGCAGCAACGCGGGCGGCTCCGGCCAGCCCGCGATCAAGGTCGTCGGCGATGTCACCCGCGCTGGCTACAACCTGGTCAACGGCCGCGGCGTGACCGACACCTCGTCCATTGCGCCGGCCAGTTGCAGCAGTCTCTCGTGCCAGACCTGGACCTCGCCGCAGGCTGCCGTCGAGTGGGCCACGCGCGTGCTCGGCGAGAAGGAGCAGCGCACGTGCGATGCCTGCACCAAGACCGAGACGACGCCGGGCGTCGGGCTCACGCCGCTGATCCAGGAGGAGTACGACGCCAAGCTGCAGGCGCTCCAGGACCTGGTAACCAAGGCCAAGAACACGACGCCGGAGAACCTGCGCGAAGCTGGCAGTGCGTCGCTGCCGATCACGCGCGGCGTGATCGAGGCGCTGCGCGACGAGCCCGACCAGCACCTGCTGTCGCAGCGCCTCGCGTCCGAGGTCGCGCTGGCATCCGTGCTGGAGAAAGCGCTGCTGCTGCAGCGCACGCTGCTCACGGGCAAGAAGGAGCCCAACGTCGCGGCGAACGAACTTGCCGTGGAGGCGGTGAACCACGAGAGCGACACGCTCGACCGTGAGATTCGCAACCTCAAGACCGAACTGGAGCTGCGGCGCGAACTGGCGAACAACTCGCCCATGGCGATCATCCAGCGCCACGGCGCGCGCGCGGCCGGTTCGCGCGGCATCTACGAGGGCGATCCTGTGCCGGACCGTCTCGACCAGCTCCAGAAGGGCAATCCGGGGAGTCGGCCATGAGCCCGGCGCGCATGGCCTGGCGGCCGCTGCGCTGGTTGTTCAGCCGGCGCGCGGCGAAGACGCTGCTGTGGCTGGTGCTTATCGTTGCCGCCGCAGTGGGGGCGAACGTCGCGGGCATCAACCTGGTCGGCAGCGTTGCAGGCTGGGAACGGTGGCTGGCGGCCTCCGCAGGGTATTTCTTCATCTGGCGGCTGTGCGTGTACGCGGCAACGGCCTATGGATGGTTCTGGATGCGCCGCCGGGTGCTGGCCCGCGAAGACCAAAGCGGGACAGATGGGCAGGCGCGGCGCCGGCTGATCCGTACCGAGGTCGCCGGCGTCGTCGCCATCGTCGCGCTGGAAGCCAGCCTGTTGATGCAGGCCGCTTGAGGGGAGATCGGGGCCATGACGCTCTTCACGACCGACTATCTGGAGTACTACCTCACCCTCGTGTCCTGGATCGTCAACAACGGTATCTGGGCCGTGCTGGTGTCCAGCGGGGTGTTCGCGCTGCCTTTCGTCGCCATCGTCGTGCAGGAGTGGCTGAAGGCCCGCGCGGAAGGCGCTGACGAGGGCAACAAAGGCGTTCTGAGTGCCGCCCGTATCGAGAACCGGGTGTTCGTCGCGATCGTGGTGGTGATGTTCGCGGGCATTCCGTTCATCGACGTGGACCTCAGCACCATCCAGTACGACAGCTCGCGCTCGGCGCAGTGCCAGGTCAGCGTGCCGCAGCCCACGGAAACCGGCTGGTCGCAGTCCTTCAGCACCATCAACAACCAGTCGGCGAAGGTGCCGGTCTGGTGGGCTTTCATGCACGCGCTCTCGCGCGCCGTCACGAGCGCCTCGGTAGCGGCGATCCCGTGCGGTACGGACCTGCGGCAGATGAGGATGGAGATCGACGCGACCCGCATTGACGACCCGGTACTGGCTCAGGAGGTCGCGGACTTCTCGCGGGATTGCTATGGGCCTGCGCGGGCCAAATTGTTCATGCAGCGCCCGGATCTCGATGAGCAGCAGATGCACGACGTAACCTGGATCGGCTCGCGCTTTTTCACGGACACGGGTGGCTACTACGACAGCTACCGCTCCAGCACGGCGCGCGAGGCATGGCCCTATGACGACACCCGCGATGCAGGCCTCGCGCAGGTTGCCAATGGTGGCGGCTACCCGACCTGCAGGCAGTGGTGGTCAGACGGCAGCAACGGCCTGCGCGCGCGGCTGCTGGGGCAAGTGGACCCGACCCTGCTGAATCGCCTGGCGGGCTGGGCCGGGTTCCTCAGCCGGGCCGAGGTGGACGATTCGGTGATCCGCGCCATCGCGTCACCGCGGCAGCAGAAACTGAACCAGGGCAGCGTCTATACGGACTACGGCGGCCAGATCGACAAGACCCTGCCGAACATCGTGACGCGCGCCACGGGCGACGTGGGGATGGCAGTCGGCGCGATTGCCGCGTTTCCTGCCATGGATGTCGTGCGCCAATCCCTGCCCATGATCCTCGCCTTACTGAAGATGGCGCTGGTCATCTGCATCCCGCTCGTGCTGGTTGTGGGCACCTACGACCTGAAGACGGTCGTCACCGTCAGCGTCGTGCAGTTCGCGCTGTTCTTCACGGACTTCTGGTTCCAGCTCGCACGCTGGATCGATTCAACGATTCTGGACGCGCTTTATGGCTGGGGCTTTGGCTGGAACCGGCCGCACACCAACTTTGACCCGCTGGTAGGGTTGAACAACGCCTTCGGCGACATGCTCCTGATGTTCGTCATGGGCACGATGTTCCTGGTTCTGCCGGGATTCTGGCTGGCGAGCCTTACCTGGGTTGGGATTCGGGCCGGGCACGTCATCCAGGGACTTTCCGATGGCAGCAAGAGCGCCGGCCAAGCTGGCGGCAAGGGTGCCGGGGCGCTCACCGGAGGAAAACTGAAATAGCGCGAGGCCGGTCAGTCGTCGGTGTACAACTCGTGCGACGTGTCGTTGTACAGGTTGGGATCGTAGCCCGGCGTCTTGCGCAGCTCGGTGAGGTCGGTGAAAGGCCACTCGTCCTCATCCGAAGTATTTGCAGCAGCAGCCCATCCCGCCGCCGCAACGCCCAGCATCACGAGTGCAAACCAAAACGCAACGTAGAGCAGCACCCCCAGTACAGCCAGCTTGGCTACCCACACGAGCGCGGTAGCGCCAGCTCGCGGCATGCCCTTGGACACCAACCAGTTCGACGCCCGCCGTTCGCGTCGCGCATAGGCACGCCATCCGCGGCCAAAGGCGCGGCCGAGGCGTTCTGCGGTGCTGGTGCGGGTCGTCGTGTTCATGGTCGTCTCCTGCTGTTGAGGAATGCCTATTCCAGTTTGCTCCACTTCATTCGGTTTGCGGCTTCAATGTGTTTTCTTGCTGCTTCAGGACGCTTCGTCATCCGGCCCCACCGGGCCGGGGTCGGGTTCAACGCCGATGCGGTAGGTAACAACGAAACGCGGCCAGTCCACATGGTCCACCAGGTCGATGTCCTCGATGACGCCAACCTTCGCTCCCGCACGCTCGAACAGGGCGATGCTCTTGGCGGGATAGTTGTTGCGCGACGGATAGAGCACCCCGTCGAACAGCGCCTGGCCATCATCTCCGAGCATCGCATGCACCTGGGCGGACACCCGCTGCGTGTGCGTGTAGTCGCGGCTGGCCAACTGCTCCAGGTTCAGGCCGAAGTAGCCCGCCATGACGCCCTGCGCCGTGAGATCGGCCAGAAACACGTCGTCCATCACGCCTACTGCGCGCACCATCCGGGCTTGGACTTCTTTCAGCGCGATCGAGCGTTGCGTGTCCGCAAGCCACTGGTGCTTGTGAAACACCGACTCCATCAGCGCCGTGGGCAGGTCGCGCCCCAGGTAGAGCACGCCGTAGGCCCCCGCTGGGTCATCGTAGCGATTCGTGCTGCTGCGGCCATAGTACAGCGGGCTGCCCCGATAGACGACGCGGCTCACATGCTGGAGCAGTTCACCGGCATCGATCAGGAACGAAGGCAGCTCGTGGCTCATGGCGGTCTCGCTTCAATGCACCTGGACGCCCAGCACGTTGAACACGGCCTCGGCCACGTCATCGATCGTGCCATGCGTCACCGCATCCACGGGCGAGCGACCACCCAGGCCTTCGAGGGGTTCGGACAGCGCGCGGTAGATCGTCCAGTGGTCGATGCCCTCGACCTCCTGGAGCACGGTTTGGGTCAACTGCTGCTTCACCGGGTCGAGCTGCCAGTCGGGCAGCTTCTGGCCGCGCGGCCCCACGTTCAGCGCCAGCAGCCGACGGGCGAGGATGTCCTTGTAGATTTGCTGGCGCGACTTGTCCGCCAGCTTGGCGAACTCGGCAGGCGGCAGGTTGTCCGGCTGGTTGAAGGCTTCCAGCAGCAAGGCGCGGCCTCGCTGGACATCGGTTTCAGCCGGTGTCCAGCGCGTGTCGGAGCGCAACGCGGCCGCCTTGCGCTGCAAGGCCTGCGCCACCGTTTCACCTTCCAGGTTGGCGGGCAGCGTCACCGCCTCCACGCGCTCGTGGATGAACGCCTGCAACTCAGCCGCGAACGCCGGTGCATCCCGGATTTCGACGGTATCGGCGAAGCGTCGCACATCCTCCACCGTGACTCGCGGCAGCCGGTCGGCAATGAATTCGATCGCAGTGGGCATGGTCAGCTCCCAGGTAGGTTTGAGACAGGATTCACTCTAGTCTCCTTTGTCGCATTTGTCAACTTAGTCGCCCGGGTGGGAGCCTACCTGGCGGTGTAGCGCCCCGGCAGCATAGGCCGGGGCCCAGCGCCAGGTCGCCGTCTAATCCATTCGTGCGGGTTCCGCATTGACGCTGGAGCCGCAGCCCAGGCCCCGCTATACCGAAACGGTTAAAGGCCAAAGGGTCGAAACGGCAAGGGAATGGGGTGCAAGGGGAAAGGCCCTACCTTGAAAAGGCCAAAAGGCCTCCCGCCCGGCCCGCCATCAGGACACCGACATGCTCTCCCTGTTCCAGCGAAAACGGCCCCCGGTCGCTGCCGCGCCGTCGCCAGCACCCGCCACCGACCTCCCGAAAGGGTTGATGCGGCCGGAGTCGGCCGCATCGTTGCTCGCCACCCCGCGCCGGCAGAAGCTGCTGGAACACATCTGGCAGCGCACCTCGCTTTCGCGCAAGCAGTTCGCCTCCCTGTACCGCGCGCCGCTGGAGCGCTACGCCGAGCTGGTCCAGGCCTTCCCGGCTTCCGAAGCGCATCACCATGCCTACCCGGGCGGCATGCTCGACCATGGCCTCGAAATCGTCGCCTACAGCCTAAAGCTGCGGCAGTCCCATCTGCTGCCCATCGGGGCCAGCCCCGAAGACCAGGCGGCGCAGGCCGAAGCCTGGACTGCGGCCGTCGCCTATGCCGCACTGCTCCATGACATCGGCAAGGTGGCCGTCGATCTGCACGTCGAGCTGGCCGACGGCAGCACCTGGCACCCATGGCACGGCCCGCTGCGCCAACCGTACCGCTTCCGCTACCGCGACGACCGCGAGTACCGGCTTCATAGCGCCGCGACAGGCTTGCTGTACCAGCAATTGCTCAATCGCGATCTGCTGGACTGGCTCAGTGGCTATCCATCCTTGTGGGCGCCGCTGCTCTACGTCTTGGCTGGGCAGTACGAGCACGCCGGGGTTCTGGGCGAGCTTGTCGTGCAGGCCGACCGCGCCTCCGTCGCCCAGGAGCTGGGCGGCGATCCCGCGCGCGCCATGGCCGCGCCCAAGCACTCGCTCCAACGCAAGCTGGTCAACGGGCTGCGCTACCTGCTCAAGGAAGAGCTGAAACTGAACCAGCCGGAGGCCTCCGATGGCTGGCTCACCGAGGACGCGCTGTGGCTGGTGAGCAAGACAGTCTCGGACAAGCTGCGCGCGCACCTGCTGTCCCAGGGGGTCGATGGCATCCCCGCGAACAACACGGCCGTGTTCAACGTGCTACAGGATCATGCCATGTTGCAGCCCACCGCCTCCGGCAAGGCCA
>JBMOQM010000041.1:0-105456 GCA_049322875.1 Pseudomonadota bacterium | reverse complement strand
GGCGGAGCGAAGTAAAGGGGGAGCCCAGGCAACGCCTGGGCGGAGGACATGAGCGGAGGCGGCCACCCTAGGCAAGTGGCCTGCTCAAGCGGCGGCAGCCCCCAAAAGAGCCTCACTCACCACTGCCCCGTCTCCATGCGAATAGCCACTTCGCAGTCCTCGAAGATCTCCAGCTTGGCGATCTTCACCCGCACCCCCTGCACCCCCGGCAGGTCCATCAGCCGCTTGCTGACCTTCCCGATCAGCGTTTCCAGCAGGTTCACATGCACCGCCGTGCACTCCTCGATGATGATCGCGCGCACCTTGCGGTAATCGAGCACGTTCATGATCTCGTCGTCATGCGGCAGCAAGGGCTGGCTGCCCATGTTCAGTTCGGCATCGACCTGGATGGGCTGGGGGGCGTTGATCTCCTGCGCCAGCACGCCCAGGCTGGCATTGAAGCGCAGCCCCGTGAGGGTGAGGGTCTGATCGCCTTTGGTGAGGGACATGGTCGGGCTCCGGCGATGCCAACAGGCATCACATCATGGAAAAATCGCGGGGAAAGCGGTGCAGATGCTGGCCACCATCGACCATCAAGGTGGTGCCCGTGATCGAGCGGTTGGCCAGCGCGAAAGCCACCGTCGTGGCCACATCCCCCGGCGTGGACGAGCGCCCCAGCGGCGAGGCCTTGTGCAGTTGGTCGAATCGATCGCCCTGCAGCCAGTCGCTGGTCAGCGTCAGGCCGGGGGCCACGCCCACCACGCGCACGCGGGGTGCCAGCGCCAGCGCCAGCAGGCTGGTGGCCGATTCCAGCGCGGCCTTGGACAGCGTGTAGCTCAGGAAATCCGGGTTGGGGTTCCACAGCTTCTGGTCGAGCAGATTGACCACCGCCGCGTCGACATCGTCAGGCAATGCCGCACCAGGGCCGGCCTGGCCGGTGCCGGTGGGCGCAGCCAGCCCTTCACGCGCAGCCACGTGGGCAGCCAGTGCCTGCGCCAGCACGATGGCAGGCGCCGTGTTGGCACGCAGATGGTGCTCCAGCATCGCGTAAGTGAAGGTGGCCGCCGTGTCGTATTCAAAGGCAGACGCGTTGTTGACCACGGCATCGAGCCGGCCCAGAGCCTGCACCACCTGCGGCACCACGGCATGGCAGGCGGCCTCGTCGGCCAGATCGGCCTGGATCACGCAGGCATGACGGCCCATGGCGCGGATATCGTCGGCGGTGGCCTCGGCCTCCTCACGTGAGGCGCGGCAGTGCACGGCCACGTCCCAGCCCTGCACAGCCAGCATCAGGGCGATCTCGCGCCCAAGGCGGCGACCGGCGCCTGTGACCAGGGCCGTGCGGGCACGCCCCGTGGCCGCAGGCAAGGCAGGCTGCAGCGGCTGGCCGCGCACGGCGGTGTCGGTGTCATCCGGCTCGGCGATGTCGCCGGGGCCGAGGGATTTGGTGCTCTCGATGTCTGGCATGGCGGCGCACGGGTAATGGGTGCGTTCCTACAATACGGCATGGACCGCCCCGATGCTTCGAGCCACAGTGTAGTGGCCGCCCCTTTACCCCGTCATCCGCTGGCCCGCCTGATCGCCGACGAGATCCGTCAGCGCGGCGGCTGGATGCGCTTCGAGCGCTACATGGAACTGGCCCTCTACGCCCCGGGGCTGGGCTATTACAGCGGCGGCCACCGCGTGATCGGCAAAGACCCTGCGGACGGCAGCGATTTCGTCACCGCGCCGGAGCTCACGCCGCTGTTCGGCCAGGCGCTGGCCCGGCAGATCGAACAGGCGCTGGACGCCACCGGCACCGACCAGGTGTGGGAGTTCGGCGCCGGCACCGGCGCCCTGGCCGAGCAGTTGCTGGGCGAGCTGGGTGACCGCATCCAGCGCTACACCATCGTCGACCTGTCAGGCACCTTGCGCGAGCGCCAGCACGCGCGCCTGGCCGCCTCGCACCCGGAGCAGGTGCGCAAGGTGGTGTGGGCCGACAACTTGCCCGATGACCTGCAGGGCGTGATCGTGGGCAACGAGGTCCTGGACGCCATGCCCGTGCACCTGATGGCCTGGGATGGCACCACCTGGAAGGAGCGTGGCGTGGCGCTGGCCTCAACGTCCGACCAGCAGCCCGCCGATGCCGCCCCCGTGTTCACCTGGGCCGACCGCCCCACCCCGGACGGCGTGCGCCCGCCCACCGAACGCCCGGACAGCGAGTTCGTGCCCGACACCGTCACCGAGACCCACGGCCAGGCCGAGGCCTTCGTGGCCACGCTGGCCGAGCGCATGAGCCGGGGTGCCGCCTTCTTCCTGGACTACGGCTTCCCCGAGAGCGAGTACTACCACCCCCAGCGCACCGGTGGCACCCTGATGTGCCACCAGGGCCACCGCAGCGATCCGGATCCGCTGGCGGCCGTGGGCGACAAGGACATCACCACCCACGTGAACTTCACCGGCATCGCCCTGGCCGGCCAGGAGGGCGGCTGGGAGGTGCTGGGCTACACCAGCCAGGGCCGCTTCCTGACCAACTGCGGCCTGCTGCGCCGCCTGCCCGCGGAAGTGCAGACCCAGCAGGAGGCCCGCGAGCGCGCCGCCGTGCAGATGCTGCTGGCCGAGCACGAGATGGGCGAGCTGTTCAAGGTGATCGGCTTCGTCAAGGGCGACTGGTTCGATGCCCTGGGTTTCGGCCAGGGTGACCGCACCCACATGCTGTGATGCCCCTCGATAGCTCAGCCCTATCACCCCACTAGGCACGCCCTGCTGCAGGTCGTGCCCGAACGGCGGATAATTGCACCCATGCTGCAACAACGCACCATCAAATCGCTGACCCGCGCCGTGGGCGTGGGCCTGCACAGCGGCCAGCGCGTCGAACTGACCCTGCGTCCGGCCCCGACGGACACGGGCATCGTGTTCCGTCGCGTGGACCTGCCCCAGCCGGTGGACATCCCCGTCAAGGCCGAGGCAGTGTGCGACACACGGCTGGCCTCCACCCTGTCGCCCGGTGGCGATCCCGGCGCGCCCAAGGTGCACACCGTCGAGCACCTGATGTCGGCCTGCGCCGGCCTGGGCCTGGACAACCTCTACATCGACATCACGGCCGAGGAAGTGCCCATCCTCGATGGCTCTGCGGCCGCTTTCGTCTACCTGCTGCAAAGCGCCGGCATCGAACTGCAGAAGGCGCCCAAGCGCTTCCTGCGCGTGCTCAAGCCCGTCGAGGTGCGCGAGGGTGAAGGCCCCAACCTCAAGTGGGCCCGGCTGGAGCCCTTCCACGGCTACAAGCTGGCCTTCGAGATCGATTTCCACCACCCGGCGGTCGACCAGACCGGCCAGCGCGTGGAGTTCGATTTCTCCACCGGCCAGTACAAGCGCGACATCTCGCGCGCCCGCACCTTCGGCTTCACCAAGGATGTGGAAATGATGCGCTCACGCGGCCTGGGCCTGGGCGGCAGCATGGACAACGCCATCGTGGTCGATGACTACCGCGTGCTCAATGGCGACGGCCTGCGCTACGACGACGAGTTCGTCAAGCACAAGATCCTGGACGCCATCGGTGACCTCTACGTGGTGGGCCACCCGCTGCTGGCGGCCTACAGCGCCTACAAGTCGGGCCATGCGCTCAACAACAAGCTGCTGCGCGCCCTGATGGCCGATGCCTCCACCTGGGAGATCGCCACCTTCGAAGACAAGGCTCAGGCGCCCAAGGGCATGGCCGAGCTGGCCCCGGCCTGGTAAAGCATCATGGTGTTGTTCCGCTGGATGGTGCTGCTGATGGCCCTGGCCTTCGTGCTGTGCATGGCTGCCTTCACCGTGACCCGCCAGCCCGTGTGGCGCGCCCGGGCCATGACCGTGCTGCGCTGGGGCATCGTGCTGGGCCTTGGATTTTTCGGACTGCTGATCCTGCGGCGCGCCGCTGTCTTCATCTGACACAGGTCAGAGGTGGGCAAGCACCCCTTGTTCGCGGGGGTGGCACTGGCTAGCATGGGGCATGGATTACGCCGCCCTGCATCAACGCTCCCTCCAAGAACGCGACGCCTACTGGCGCGAACAGTCGGCCCGCATCGATTGGCGCCGCCGCCCTGAACAGATCTGCGACACCAGCGAACCGCCCTTCGCGCGCTGGTTCGTCGGCGGCCAGACCAACCTGTGCCACAACGCGGTGGACCGCCACCTGCCCCACCGCGCCGACCAGCCCGCGCTGATCCACGTCTCCACCGAGACCAACACCGAGCAGGTTTTCACCTATGCCCAGCTGCACCGCGAGGTGCAGGCCATGGCCTCGATGCTGCAGAGCCTGGGCGTGCGCCAGGGCGACCGCGTGCTGCTCTACATGCCCATGGTGCCGCAGGCCGTGATCGCCATGCTGGCCACGGTGCGCCTGGGCGCGATCCACTCCGTGGTGTTCGGCGGCTTCGCCAGCAGTTCGCTGGCCAGCCGCATCGACGACGCCAAGCCCAAGGTCATCGTCACGGCCGATGCGGGCTCGCGCGGCGGCAAGGTCATCGCCTACAAGCCGCTGCTGGACGAAGCGCTGCGCCTGTCATCGCACCAGGTGGACCACGTGTTGCTGGTCGATCGCGGCCTGGCCCCGGCCGACCGCCTGCCTCCCCGCGATGTCGACTTCGCCAAGCTGCGCGAACAGCACCTGGGCCGGCCCGACATCCCCTGCGCCTGGGTCGATGCCACCCACCCCAGCTACATCCTCTACACCAGCGGTACCACCGGCAAGCCCAAGGGCGTGCAGCGCGACACCGGCGGGTACGCCGTGGCCCTGGCCGCCTCGATGGAACAGCTCTACCAGGGCCGCCCCGGCGAGACCTTCTTCTGCGCCAGCGACATCGGCTGGGTGGTGGGGCACAGCTACATCGTGTACGGCCCGCTGATCACCGGCATGGCCACCATCGTCTACGAAGGCCTGCCAATCCGGCCGGATGCGGCCATCTGGTGGTCGCTGGTCGAGAAGTACAAGGTCAGCGTGATGTTCTCGGCCCCCACGGCGATCCGCGTGCTCAAGAAGCAGGATCCGGGCTGCCTGACGCGGCACGATGTCTCCAGCCTGAAACAGCTCTTCCTGGCCGGCGAGCCGCTGGACGAGCCCACGGCCCGCTGGATCACCGATGCCATCGGCAAGCCCGTGGTCGACAACTACTGGCAGACCGAGACCGGCTGGCCCATCCTGAGCGTACCCCGCGGCGTGCAGCCGGATCTGGCCGCCAAGTTCGGCTCACCCGGCATGGCCATGCCCGGCTACGACGTGCGCCTGCTGAGCGAAGCCACCGGCGAGGAACTGACCGCCCCCAACCAAAAGGGGGTGGTCGCCATCCGCTACCCGCTGCCGCCCGGCTGCCTGCAGACCATCTGGGGCGACGACCAGCGCTTCATCAAGACCTACTGGCGCAGCTTCGGCGCGCAACCGACGTACTACAACACCTTCGACTGGGGCATCCGCGACGAGGACGGCTACCACTTCATCCTGGGCCGCACCGACGACGTGATCAACGTGGCCGGCCACCGCCTGGGCACGCGCGAGATCGAAGAGGCCATCAGCAGCCATGCCGCCGTGGCCGAAGTGGCCGTGGTGGGTGTGCACGATGATGTCAAAGGCCAGGTGCCGATGGCGTTCGCGGTGCTCAAGAACGCCGACGCCGCAGCCTCGGCAGACGCCGCCAGGGCGCTGGAGGCCGATGTGCTGCGCACCGTCGATCAGCACCTGGGCGCCGTGGGCCGGCCCGCACGTGTGGTGTTCGTGGGCGCCCTGCCCAAGACACGCTCAGGCAAGCTGCTGCGCCGCGCCATCCAGGCCGTGTGCGAAGGCCGTGATGCGGGTGATCTGACCACCATCGAGGACCCGACGGCGCTGACGAATCTGCAGCAGCAGCTCAGGCAGACGTGAGCAGCGGCCGGGCTGGCCGTTGACTCAAGCCGCCACCTGGTGGACCACCTCCCGCACACGCGGGTAGATCTCGTTCTGCCAGCGGCGGCCGCTGAACACGCCGTAGTGCCCTACACCGGTCTGCACATGGTGGTTGCGCAGGTAGGGGCGCACGCTGGCGCACAGGTCCTGCGCGGCAACGGTCTGCCCCACTGAGCAGATGTCGTCGCGCTCGCCTTCGACCGTGAACAGCGCGGTCTTGCGGATGGCGCGCGGCTCCACGATCTGGTCCTGCCAGCTTAGAGCGCCACGCGGCAGGTCGTAGGTCTGGAACACCTTGCCCACCGTTTCCAGGTAGAACTCGGCTGGCAGGTCGGCCACGGCGAAATACTCTTCGTAGAAGGCCTTGGCGTGCGCGGCCTTGTCGCTCTCGCCATTGGCAATGTGATCGCGCATGGCCTGGAAGGCCGCCAGGTGGCGGTCGATGTTCATGCTCATGAAGGCCGTGAGCTGCACGAAACCCGGGTACACCTTGCGGCCGGCGCCGCGCTGCGTCCAGGGCACGGTGTGGATCATGTTGCTCTCGAACCAGCTCATGGGCTTGCTCACGGCCAGCTCGTTCACCGAGGTGGGATTCACCCGGCAATCGATGGGGCCGGCCATCAGCGTCAGGCTGCGCGGCTGGGCGGGGTGGTTGTCCTGCGCCATCAGGGCCGTGGCGGCCAGCGAGGCCACGCAGGGCTGGCAGATGGCCATCAGGTGGGCGCCCGGGCCCATCTTGTCCAGGAAGCGGATCAGGTGGTGGGTGTAGTCGTCCAGCCCGAACACACCGTGCTTGAGCGGCACGTCGCGCGCGTTGTGCCAGTCGGTGATGAAGACATCGTGGTCCTGCAGCAGCGTGCGCACGGTGTCGCGCAGCAGCGTGGCGAAATGGCCCGACATGGGCGCCACCAGCAGCACGGGTGGCTGCTCCAGATCACGGTCCTTGCGGAAATGCAGCAGCGTGCCGAAGGGCGTGACCATCACCGGCTCTTCGGTGATGCCGCAGGTCAGGCCGTTGCTCTGCACCGATTCGATGCCGAAGGAGGGGCGCGCATGCGTGACGCGCCAGCGCCAGAACACCTCGCTGGCCGCGTGCAGGCTGCGCGTGAGCATGCCGCCGGCAGCCAGATCACGCCATGTGGCCGTGGGCTCGCCCGGCGGCAGCACGTGGGTGGCCCAGTCGGTGATGTTCTGCGCCATCGCATGGAAAGGGGCCATCAGGCGCTGATGGCTGTCAAAGGCGGCATAGAGCATCGTGTCCCCAGAAGCGGTGTTGAACCAGGAACCTGCAAGTTGCGAGCCATGGCGTCAATGTGCCGCCCTGCGGAACTTCTTGCGCACGCTTGGCACGGCCCCTGCTAGCGCCCTCCTGGCGGGATCGGAGGAGAGACGTTCGTCGCACGGCGATGGGCGTGCTTGGCTGTCCTGCGGCTTTTCGAACCCCCACGAACCAGGCAGCCCATGGCCACCACCACCCTCGCCCCGCGCAAGACTTCCTCCACCAAGACTGCTGCCGCCAAGAAGGCGTCCAAGGTCACCGCGGCCCCGGCTGCCAGCAAAGCCGCCAAGGCCGATGTCGCCTCGGCGGTGCTGACGATCACCAGCAAGAACTACTCATCGTGGTCGCTGCGCGGCTGGCTGCTGGCGCGCTTCTCCGGGCTGCCGTTCACCGAACACGTGCTGCCGCCGGACGATCCCTCCACCCGCGCCGAGATCCTGCTGCTGTCGTCCTCGATCCGCGTGCCCAGCCTGGAGCACGACGGCGTGCTGGTCTGGGACACGCTGGCCATCGCCGAGTACCTCAACGAGGTGATGCCCCAGGCAGGCCTGCTGCCCAAGGACGCCCGCGCCCGCGCCCACTGCCGCGCCATCAGCGGCGAGATGCACTCCGGCTTCACCGCGCTGCGCTCGGCCCTGCCGATGAACCTGCGCGCCCACTTCCCGAAGTTCAAGGTGTGGTCGCGCGCGCAGGCCGATGTCCAGCGCATCACCACCATCTGGCGTGAATGCCTGGAAACCTACGGCGGCCCCTACCTGTTCGGCGAGCACCGCACCATCGCCGATGCGATGTACGCGCCCGTGTGCACGCGCTTCGCCACCTACGACGTCAAGGTCGATCCAGCCTGCCAGGCCTATTGCGATCTGATGATCGGACAGCCCGAGATGCAGGCGTGGATCGCGGCGGCCAAGCAGGAGCCCATCGACATCGACGAGCTCGACGTCGAGTTCTGAGCCAGCCCCGTCAGCCCCGGCCATGACGGGCCAGGCGGCATTGACAAGCTCAAAAAAGCGGCCTCCCTCGGAGGCCGTTCGTCGTTCAGATCACTTCCAGGGCGTCGGATCAGGCACCGCGCACACCGGCTCGACATCCACCGTGCCGAAATCGGCCGGCCCGACGATCTCCAGGTACTCCATGTCCGGCGAGTAATCGAACAGGTAGTGCCGCACGCCCGGGCGCTGGTGCACGCAGTCGCCGGCCTTGACCAGCGTTTCCTGGTCCTCGTACATGAAGCGGGCCCAGCCCTTGGTCATGATGACGATCTGGAAATCCGCCACGTGGCGGTGCCAGCCGGTGCCCGCTTCGGGCGGCAGATCCGGGTTGGCCTTGACCAGGTGGGCGACCACCTTGCCGTTGGTGGCGTCGCGCACACCCAGATCGCGGTACAGGAAGAAATCCCGCAAACCACCGCCTGAGAACTGCGTGTCCTGCTCGCGGATGTGGGAGAACTTGGTCGAGGTGGTGTCCAGCATGGTGCGTCCTTTCCAAAGCATCGTGGCCACGGTGTGCGCTGAACGCATCAACCATGCCGCCCCAGCACGGGTCAGGGCTGTCACTGCGCCGGTGCATGCGGAGGTCGCCAGCACAGGCACAATCACGCTTTGCACACCACACCGATGCGCCGGCCAGGCGCATGCACCACCATGAGCGCTGCCGCCACCCTGACCGACAAAGAGATCCACGAGCTGGACGAGCTGCTGGCCCTCGTGCCCGAACCGCACGAAACGCTGGACGCCGTCATCCTGGACGGCTACCTGTGCGGCGTGCTGGTGCAGCCCGTGCAGATCACGCAGGAAGAGTGGCTGGGCCCCATCTTCGGCACCGAAGGCCTGCCCGAGCCCGGCAAGGGCGAATGGACGGAAGCGCGCCACAACCGCCTGCTGACGCTGATCCAGCGCCGCTACGACGAGCTGCTGCGCGGCGTGCTCGAAGAAGGCTGGTTCGACCCGCTGGTGCCCATGATCGAAGACGACGACGGCAAGCCCCTGGAAGGCAAGGACGCCTTCGAGGGCCTGGGCTACTGGGTGGCCGGCTTCGAATGGGCGCTGGCCAACTTCCCGCAGCTGGAAGAAGCCGGCCTGTCGGGCGTGCCCGACCTGCTCGATTCGCTGTGGCGCCACCTGCCCGAGCAGGACGAAGTGCAGCAGCAGATGACCAAGGCGCTGGACCAGGAGCACCCGCTCAAGAACCTGGACGCCGCCATCGAGGCCCTGGTGTTCGACGTGGTCGACCTGGCCGAGATCGGCATCGCCGAGCGCCACAAGGTGCAGACCGTGGTGCGCACCGAGCCCAAGCTGGGCCGCAATGATCCCTGCTCCTGCGGCAGCGGCAAGAAGTACAAGAACTGCCACGGCGCCAACTGAGGCCGGGCTGAACTGAGGGCTGAGCGCTTTTGAAACTCCAGATCCTGTCCGACCTGCACCTGGAGACGGAAGCCTTCACGCCCGAGCCTGCCCCCGGTGCCGAACTGCTGGTGCTGGCCGGCGACATAGACAGCACCTGGGCCGGCCTGTCGCTGTTCAAGGACTGGCCCGTGCCCGTGCTCTATGTGCCCGGCAACCACGAGTTCGACCAGCGCGACATCCACGAGGCCCTGGCCGCCCTGCGCCAACGTTGCGCCGAGTTGGGCTTGCACATGCTGGAGCGCGAGAGCTGCGTGATCCAGGGCCGTGATGGCCGCCGCATCCGCTTCGTGGGCACCGTGCGCTGGAGCGATTTCGACCTGTTCGGCGAGGCCCAGCGCGCCAAGTCACAACGGGCCGCCGGCTACTTCGTGAAGGTGATGCGGGCCACGCGCCATGGCTATCCCTTCGACCCCGAGGCCGTGCGCGAAGAGGCCCTGGCCTGCCGTGCCTGGCTGGCCGACACCCTGGCCCTGCGCCCCACGCCCGATGTCCACTGGGACGCCACCGTGGCCATCACCCACTTCGGCCCCAGCCTGCGCAGCGCCGACCCGCGCTACGGCCGCCAGCCCGGCACCGCCAGTTTCTGCAACGCCGACGATGCTCTGCTGCCGCTGGCCGACCTGTGGGTGCACGGCCACCTTCACTGCAGGCACGACTACACCGTGGCGCATGATCACGGTATAACGCGCGTGATCAGCAACGCCAGGGGCCACGGCTACAAGGGCGAATCGACCGGCTACGACGGCCTGCTCACGGTCGATGTCTGATCTGCGTCAATCCGGCAACACTGAATCCAAGGTGAATGCGGATAGACTGCAGAATGAAGACCTGACCTAGGAGTTCGACACCCATGAAGATCCTGCTCGCCGTGGACGGCAGTCCCTACACCCGCAAGATGCTGGCCTGGCTTTCTGCCAATGATGACTTCCTGGCCGGCTCGCACCACTACACGGTGCTGACGGTGACGCCCGCCATCCCGCCGCACGCCGCGCGCCTGTTCCAGGCGTCCGAGCTCAAGGCCTACTACGACGAAACGGCCGAAGCCGTGTTCAAGCCCATCCGCAAGTTCACCGCGCGCCACAACCTGGCCACGCAGTACGTGGGCAAGACGGGCAACGCCGGCGAAGTGATCGCCAAGGTGGCGGACAAAGAGAAGTTCGACCTGATCATCATGGGCTCGCACGGCCAGAGCAGCCTGATGAACCTGGTCACCGGCTCGGTGGCCACCAAGGTGCTGGCCAACAGCAAGGTGCCCGTGCTGCTGGTGCGCTGAGCGCTTTTCCAGCCCCCCCGGATGCGACAACGGCATCCTCTTCTCACGAAGGGGATGCCGTTTTGCTTTGGGGACGACGCCCGGCCGCCAGGGCCAGGCGCTGCAGAAGCAATGATCAGGCGGCGCGACGACGGCGGGCGGCGATGAAGCCCACCACGCCCAGGCCGGCCAGGGTCATGGCGACCGACGAAGCCTCAGGCACCGGCGTGACCGAAGCGAACTTCAGGGTGTCGATGAAATAGGCATCGCCCTTGTACGAGAAGGTGAAAGACTTGCCACTCAGGACGGGGGTCGGAGCAATGCTGTCGAGGGAATACGTCCCGACGGCGCCCGTGTCGACCTTCAAGCCAAAGTTGTTGGAGCCCTTGTGGTTCAAGTCGTCCATGTCCCAACCGATCAGCTTGACTTCATCCGTGAAGCTGAAGGTGATGGTTTCGCCGCCGTTGATGCGCGGGTCCAAGTTGTTCCAGGTGGCCACACCCAGTTCGCCCAGCACGATGGTCAGGCTGCCCTTGTTGGAAGTGACCGTCAGGTCGCCGCCAGCGGTGCCGCTGTAGTGCAGGCTCGATTCCACGTCGATCAGTTCGGAGAAGGTCAGCGTGGTGGTCGCGGCCTGGGCCGAGACGGCTGAGGCGGCCAGCGCAGTTGCAGCAACAACAGCGCGGATGGCATGTTTCATGGGTGATCTCCCTAGAAGTTGAAAACAGGTGTCACAAACTGTAGGCAGGCGTGATTTGCTTCACAACCATCTGAAAGGGGGGATGCCCCGAAAACCCGCTCAAACAGGGGGGATGTGAAACGTGAATTCATCACGGATCATGAAAAAACACTGTGATGGATAAAACGCATCACGCTTAATCAACACGCAAAAGCCCTCAATTTGCAGCGATTTCTCGCCCATCTGCCCCCATCAATGGCACGCATTCGCCATAGGCCGCAGTGGCTTGTGGTTGTCCGGTCCGGCCCCATCTGCATGGGCCAATCCCTCCCTAGAATATTTGCGCTCCAACCTGGGCATCCCTCCAGGTGAGCAGCATCCGCCGCGCGCCGGCGCAAGGTGATCCATGTCCGACATCCGCATCCGCGGTGCCCGCCAGCACAACCTCAAGAACCTCGACCTCGACATCCGCACGGGTGAACTCACCGTGGTGACCGGGCCCAGCGGCTCGGGCAAATCCTCTCTGGTGTTCGACACGCTGTACGCCGAGGGCCAGCGCCGCTACGTGGAGACCTTCAGCGCCTACGCGCGCCAGTTCCTGGACCGCATGGACCGCCCGGCCGTGGACCGCGTGGAAGGTGTGCCACCGGCCATCGCCATCGACCAGACCAACCCGGTACGCACCTCGCGCTCCACCGTGGGCACGATGACGGAGCTGAACGACCACCTGAAGCTGCTGTTCGCACGTGGCGCGCGGCTGTTCGACCAGGATACGGGCCAGGAGGTGCGCGAGGACACGCCGCAGTCTGTGTTCGACGAGCTGGTGCGGCGTGGTGCGCAAACGCCTGGCGGCCGCCGCGTGGTGATCACCTTCGGCGCCGAACTGCCAGCCAACACCTCGCCCGAGCAGATGCAGGAATGGCTGTCGGCCAGCGGCTTCTCGCGGATCCAGGCGCAGAGGGTGGTGGCGGCCCCTGCCGCGTCTTCTACGGCGTCTGCCGACGAGGGCAAGGCCAAGCCCAAACCCGCCGCCAAGAAGGCCGCGAAGAAGGCCAAGGGCGCCGACGATCTGGCGTCGAACGAACGCCTGGTGCTCGACGTGGTGGCCGACCGCTTCCGCATCGGCGCCGATCCCACGGGCGCCGACTTGGACCGCCCCCGCGTGATGGAAGCGCTGGAGGTGGCCTTCAAGCGCGGCAGTGGGCACATCACCGTCTACGCGCTGCCGGAATCTGGTGACACGCTGCCTGGCGGCACCGAGCCCCAGCCCGAGCTGTGGCGCTTCTCCAGCGGCCTGCACTGCCCTGACACCCACCGCCGCTACACCGCGCCCACGCCTGGCCTGTTCTCGTTCAACTCGGCCGCCGGCGCCTGCCCACACTGCCGTGGCTTCGGCCGCGTGATCGGGGTCGACTACGGCCTGGTGATCCCCGATGGCCGCAAGACGCTGCGCTCTGGCGCGATCAAGCCCATGCAGACGCCCGCCTGGTCTGAGAGCCAGGCTGACCTGCTCAAGTACGCGGGCGATGCGGGCATACCGCGCGACACCGCCTGGTCGCAGCTCAGCCCCGAGCACAAGGCCTGGGTGATCGACGGCGACCCGGCCTGGAAGGGCAACTGGAACAAGCAGTGGTACGGCATCAAGCGCTTCTTCGAGTACCTGGAGAGCAAGGCCTACAAGATGCACATCCGGGTGCTGCTGTCCAAGTACCGCAGCTACACGACCTGTCCGGTGTGCGATGGCGCGCGCCTGCAGATCGAATCGCTGCTGTGGCGCCTGGGCAGCAAGGAGGATGCCGATGCCGTGCTGGCACCGCAGCGCCGCATGCATCCCAAGGGCGCCGCCCTGCCGCGCGAGGTGCTGGAGAGCCTGCCCGGGCTGAACCTGCACGACGTGATGCTGTTGCCGCTCAAGCAGCTGCAGCGCTTCTTCTCCTTCGTGACCCTGCCCAGCCAGGTGCATGACGAGGCCCTGCAGCTGTTGCTCGACGAGATCCGCACGCGGCTCAAATACCTGGTCGATGTCGGCCTGGGCTACCTCACGCTCGATCGCCAGAGCCGCACCCTCTCGGGCGGCGAGGTGCAGCGCATCAACCTGACCACGGCCCTGGGCACCTCGCTGGTGAACACCCTGTTCGTGCTGGACGAGCCCAGCATCGGCCTGCACCCGCGCGACATGGACCGCATCAATGTGGCCATGCAGCGCCTGGTCGATGCCGGCAACACGCTGGTGGTGGTCGAGCACGACCCAGCCGTGATGCTGGCCGCCGACCGCGTGATCGACCTGGGCCCCGGCCCCGGCCACCAGGGCGGACGCATCGTGTTCGATGGCACGCCTGATGAATTGAAGCAGGCCGAGACGCTGACCGGCGCTTACCTGGGCGCACGCCGCACCATCGGCATGGGCACGCGCCGCAAGGTGGAAGCGGGCACGCCCAAGCTGCTGCTGCAGGGCGCCCGCCAGCACAACCTCAAGAACCTGGACATCGAAATCCCGCTGCAACGCCTGGTGGGCATCACCGGCGTGAGCGGCTCGGGCAAATCGACGCTGGTGCAGGACATCCTGCACCCTGCCCTGCTGCGCCACTTCGGCCAGGCCACCGACAGCCCTGGCGAGCACGACGAGCTGCTGGGCGCCGACTGGCTCAGCGCCGTCAACTTCGTCGATCAATCCCCCATCGGCAAGACGGCGCGCTCCAACCCCGCCAGCTACGTGGGCGCCTTCGATGCGGTGCGCACGCTGTTCGCCGTAACGCCGCTGGCGCGCGAGCGCAAGTACACCGCCGGCACCTTCAGCTTCAACGCGGGCAACGGGCGCTGCCCCACCTGCGGCGGCTCGGGCTTCGAGCACGTGGAGATGCAGTTCCTGTCAGACGTGTACCTGCGCTGCCCCGATTGCGACGGCACGCGCTTCCGCGCCGAGGTGCGCGAGGTCACCATCGAGCGCCTGAACCGCAAGCTCAGCATTTCCGACGTGCTGGAGCTGACGGTGGCCGAGGCCGTGCGCCTGTTCGGCCAGGACGTGGACGTGGTGCGCGCGCTGCAACCGCTGGCCGACGTGGGCTTGGACTACGTGAAGCTGGGCCAGCCCGTGCCCACATTGTCCGGCGGCGAGGCGCAGCGCCTCAAGCTGGCCGGCCATCTCGTGGAAACCGCCCAGCAGGCCAGCAAGACCGGGCAGAAGGTGGCGCGCAAGGGCACGCTCTTCATGTTCGACGAGCCCACCACCGGCCTGCACTTCGACGACATCGCCAAGCTGATGCGCGCCTTCGCCAAGCTACTTGATGCGGGCCACTCCATCGTGCTGATCGAGCACAACCTGGACGTGATCCGCTCCTGCGATTGGCTGATCGAGCTGGGTCCCGAGGGTGGCGACGAAGGCGGCCAACTGGTGGCCTTCGGCGCGCCCGAGCAGGTGCGCGCAGGTAGCACAGCCACCGGCGTGGCCCTGCGCGAATACGAGGATGCGCTGGGCCTGCACGAGGCCGGCGGCGCATCGCTCAAGGCCGCCGAGCGCACGGCCACCTATGCCCTGAAAGACACGGCTTCTCGCGATTCGCAGGATGAAGGCTCGTCGCTGCAGGCGCTGATCAAGGCCCGCCGCGAGCGCCGCCGCGAACTGGCCAACCAGGCCCCGGGGCACGATGCCATCGAGGTCGTCAACGCCCACGAGAACAACCTCAAGGGCCTGAGCGTGCACATCCCGCGCGGCAAGTTCAACGTGGTCACGGGTGTGTCGGGCTCGGGCAAATCGACGCTCGCCTTCGACATCCTCTTCAACGAGGGCCAGCGCCGCTACCTCGAATCGCTCAACGCCTATGCGCGCAGCCTGGTGCAGCCCGCCGGGCGGCCCGAGGTCGATGCCGTGTATGGCATCCCGCCCACGGTGGCCATCGAGCAGCGCCTGTCGCGCGGCGGCCGCAAGAGCACGGTGGGCACCACCACCGAGGTGCACCACTTCCTGCGCCTGCTGTACGTGAAGCTGGGCGTGCAGCATTGCCCGCACTGTGTCGATGGCGAAGGCCACCACATCCCCGTGCTGCCGCAGACGCCCGAGGCCATCGTGGCGCAGTGGATGCGTGACTTCCGCGGCCAGCACATCGGCCTGATGGCGCCGCTGGTGGTCAACCGCAAGGGCATCTACACCGAGCTGGCCAAGTGGGCCGGCCAGCGTGGCTTCACGCACCTGCGCGTGGACGGCGAGTTCCTGCCCGTGGCGGGCTGGGGCCAGGCCGGCGGCGCCAAGCTGGACCGTTACCGCGAGCACACCATCGAACTGCCCGTGGGCGACGTGCTGGTGGCGCCTGAGAACGAAAGTCGCCTGCGCGAGCTGCTGACCACCGCACTGGAGCACGGCAAGGGCGTGGTGCACATCCTCACGCCGCTGGACGGGCTGGCGCATGCGCTGGAGAACGGCCATTCCACGCTGCACATCGGGCGTGTGAAGGTGTTCTCCACCGAGCGATCCTGCCCCAGCTGCGGCACCAGCTTCCCGGAGCTGGACCCGCGCCTGTTCAGCTACAACAGCAAGCACGGCTGGTGCCCTGATTGCGTGGGCACGGGCCTGGAGCTCACGCGCGATCAGCGCAAGACGCTGGACGACTCGCAGCCCGACGAGAAAGACGCCGGCAAGGGCCGCGAGCAGACCTTCGCCGAGGCAGAGGTCGAGGATCTTGAAGACACCGCCTGCAGCACCTGCCACGGCGCCCGCCTGAACCCCACGGCCCTGGCCGTGCGCCTGGTGGGCCCGGGCCGTGGCCAGAACATCGCCGAGCTGTCGGCGCTGGCCGTGAAGGACGCGCGCCGCTGGGGCGAGCAGCTCAAGCTGGATGGCCGCGAAGCCACCATCGCCCGCGACATCGTCAGCGAGATCAAATCGCGCCTGAGCTTCATGGAGCAGGTGGGCTTGGGCTACCTCAGCCTGGACCGCGCCGCGCCCACGCTCTCGGGCGGCGAGGCGCAGCGCATCCGCCTGGCCGCGCAGCTGGGCTCGAACCTGCAGGGCGTGTGCTACGTGCTCGACGAGCCCACCATCGGCCTGCATCCGCGCGACAACCAGCTGCTGCTCGATGCCCTGCACACGCTGGGCAAGGAAGGCAACACGCTGGTGATCGTCGAGCACGACGAAGACACCATCCGCCGCGCCGAGCACATCATCGACATCGGCCCGGGCGCCGGGCAGCGCGGCGGCACCGTCGTCGCGCAAGGCACGGTGCAGGACATCATGGCCAGCGAGAACTCCGTCACCGGCCGCTGCCTGCGCCAGCCCATCGCGCACCCGCTGGTCGAGCGGCGCCAGCTCGCGGCCGACACACCGCGCCTGACGGTGAACGGCGCGCGCCTGCACAACCTCGACAAGGTGACCGTGCAGGTGCCGCTGCACCGACTGGTGGCCGTGACCGGCGTGTCCGGCTCGGGCAAGTCGACACTCGCGCGCGACGTGCTGCTGGCCAACGTGCAGACCGCCGTCGCGATCCCGCCCAAAGACCGCGCCAAGACCACCCCGCTGTGGGTGGGCTGCGATGGCGTCGAAGGCTGGGGCGCGGTCGACCGCGTGCTGGAGGTCGACCAGACCCCGATCGGCAAGACACCGCGTTCGTGCCCGGCCACCTACATCGGCTTCTGGGACACCATCCGCAAGCTCTTCGCCGACACGCTCGAAGCCCGTGCGCGTGGCTGGGGCCCGGGCCGCTTCAGCTTCAACACCGGCGAAGGCCGCTGCCCCGAGTGCGAAGGCCAGGGCGTGCGCACCATCGAGATGGCGTTCCTGCCCGATGTGAAGGTGCACTGCGACACCTGCGATGGCATGCGCTTCAACGCCGAGACGCTCAGCGCCACCTGGCGCGGCAAGCACATCGGCGACGTGCTCAAGATGGAAGTGGACGAGGCCGTCGAGTTCTTCGGCACGATGCCGTCGATCGCACACCCGCTCAAGCTGCTGCAGGACGTGGGCCTGGGCTACCTGACGCTGGGTCAGCCCTCGCCCACCCTGTCGGGCGGTGAAGCGCAGCGCATCAAGCTGGTGACCGAACTCAGCAAGGTGCGTGACGACATCGGCCGCCGTGGCCAGAAGGCACCGCACACGCTGTATGTGCTGGACGAACCCACCGTGGGCCTGCACCTGGCCGACGTCGAGAAGCTGATCCACGTGCTGCACCGCCTGGTCGAGGGCGGCCACAGCGTGGTCGTCATCGAGCACGATCTGGACGTGATCGCCGAGGCCGACTGGGTGATCGACATGGGCCCGGAGGGCGGCACCGGCGGTGGCCGTGTCGCGGCAGCCGGTACGCCGGAAACGCTGGTCAAGGCCGGCACGCACACGGGCGTGGCACTCAAGGGTGTGCTCAAACGCACGGTGCGCAAGGAAGAGGTGTCCGCTTAACAAGGCCCTACACGCCGGAAACAGTCCGGCAACACAGCGTCCTTAAGGTGCGGTTCAGTGACGCGATGTCACAGCCCACCCGAAGGACGCCCCTTGAACGCCCACCTCCCCCACGATCAGCACGACGATCACGACCACGCCCAGCCTCAGTTGCTCCATGACCTGAATGCCATGGCACGGGGCGGCGATCGCCGCCAGATGCTGCGCTGGCTGAGTGCGCTGAGCGCCGTCGGCGCCCTGCCGCTGATGGGCTGCGGAGGCGGCGGCAGCAGCAGCGGCACGAACCTGTACAACGACACCTCGTCAACCTCAGGTGGCAGCACCACCACGACGACCACCTCGGGCAGTTGCACCGTGGTGCCCGAAGAAACCGCCGGCCCCTATCCCGGCGACGGCTCCAACACCGCCAACGGCAGCGTGGCCAACGCGCTGGCCTTGAGCGGCATCGTGCGCAGTGACATCCGCACCAGCGTGGGCAGTGCCTCGGGCACGGCAGCGGGCGTGCCGCTCACGCTCACCATCACCCTGACCAACACGAACAACAGCTGCGCCTCGCTCGACGGCTATGCCATCTACCTGTGGCACTGCACGCGCGATGGCAAATACTCGATGTACTCCAGCGGCGTCACCAGCGAGAACTACCTGCGCGGCGTGCAAGCCACCGACAGCAACGGCCAGGCCACCTTCGTGACGATCTTCCCGGGTTGCTACTCGGGCCGCATGCCGCACATCCACTTCGAGGTCTATCGCGACGCCAACACGGCCACCAGCTTCTCCAACAAGCTCAAGACCTCGCAACTGGCCTTCCCCACCGCCACCTGCCAGACGGTCTACAACAACGCCAGCGGCTACAGCGCCAGCGTGAGCAACCTGGCCTCGATCAGCTTCGCTTCGGACAATGTGTTCAGCGATGGCGTGGATCTGCAGATGGTCAGCATCACGGGCGATGTGACCAACGGCTACCAGGCCAACATCACCGTGTCGATCTCGGTGTAAGGCCGGGCAGAAGGCTCAGCCCGCGGGCCGCACGTTCAGCAGGTGGGCCCACAGCGCCAGCGTCAGCAGCGACGCGGTCGTGGTCCACAGGATGATGCGGGCGACCAGGCCCGTGTCGGCGCCCTCGCGTTCGGCCAGCATGGACACATTGCTCGCCGAGGGCAAAGCCGCCGCCATCGTCAGCACCAGCAGGCCGGCCGTGGGAACGGCCAGGCCCAGCACGGTGCCCAGCAACTGCCCTGCGCCCCACACCAGGGCCGGATGCAGGCCCAGCTTGAGCAGCGTGGGCAACCACACGGCAGGCGCTGCTGCACGAGACTTGGCGGTACTTGCGCCAGCCACGGTCGTTGCCCTGTCAGCCGGCTCCTTGGTATCGCTGTCGTCACCCGCATCCCGGTACGCGGCCGTCACACGCGCAAGCTGTGAGCGGGCCAGCATGGCTCCCAGCGTGAACAGCGCCACCGGCGTGGCGGATTGGGCCAACAGGCGCAGCACTTCGTCCACGGGATGCGGCAGGCTCAGGTGCAGCTCGGCCGCCGCCATGCCCAGCCCCATCGACCACAGCAGCGGGTTGCGCAACGCGCCTTTGAGCGAGGTCTGGATGGCACGCCGCTCTTCGCTGGCCTGATGGTGATCGGAATGCGCCCAGGCCAGGCACAGCGAGCTCAGCAGCAACACGTCCACCAGCACCGTGGCCGCCACCGGCCCCACGGCCTGGGGTCCGAGCAGGCCGGTCAACAAAGGCAGGCCCAGGAAGCCCGTGTTCGGGAAAGCGGTCGTCAGCGCGGCCAGGCCGCCATCACGGCGCGACAGCCCCTGCCGCGCGGCCCAGGTCAGCGCCAGGGCCGTGATCACGCTGCCGGCCACGCCATAGGCCAGCAGCAGGCCCAGCAGGCCCGTCTGGTGCAAGGCACCGCTGGCCGCCAGGCGGAACACCATGGCCGACAGCCCGAAATACAGCACGAAGCTGTTCATCGCCCCGATGCCCACCAGGGGCAGCACGCCGATCCGGGCCGCGCCCCAGCCCATCAGCACCAGCGCAAAGAACGGCACGAACAACAGCAGCAGATCGATCATGGGCCGGGATTGTCCTCCCTTTGCCCACGGGCCGCTCAGCGAATGGTTGCTCTGAGCGCCTGCGACAGCCGGCTGCGGTCCATGTCATCGCTGATCTTGCGGGCGTTGACCATCAGCGCGCAGTTGTCCAGCACCTTGATGGCTTCGTCGGCCTCGGTGTTGATCTCGCGGATCTGCTTGTGCTTGTTCAGATACTCGTTCACGCCGCTTTGCATCTGGTCGCGGATGTCCAGCGGCAGGCCCACTGCCACGAGGCCGCTGGTGGTCACGAGCGCACCATCCACCACCACGATGCGATCGCCCACACGCGGACCTGGGCCAGCCTCACTGGGCCTTCTGCTTCTTTTCTTTCTCGAACTGCTGCTCCACCCGGGCCTTGGCGCGGTTCTGGACAGCGTAGCGCTCGACGAAGCTCACCTCGTCCATCAGCTTGCCTGCGCGCTCGGTGCAGGAGGCCAGCCGCTTGGTCTGCTCGGCCTTGGGCAGCTTGGCCCAGCGCTGCTCGGCCTGGGCCAGCAGCTCGTCGGCCTCGGCCTTGCGCAGGCCCTGCTTGTAGGCCACGCCGATGAAGACGAAGCTGTTCTCGGTGTCGGCCAGGATGGCCTTGTCACGCGAGTCGGTCTTGGGCTGGGCCAGGCGCGCGGTGACCTCGGCCTTGTAGGCCGCAGAGCACTCTGCCGCCTCGACAAAGAAGGGAGAAGGTTCGGCATCGGCCGCCGGAGCCTGGGCCATCACAGCACCGGCCCACAGCAGCATGCAGGGAAGGAACGGTCGAATTGAAGGCATGGATCAAGTGGGGTTGACGCCGCGGATCAGGCCACGGCTGGTCATCACTCTGTCATAACGTCGGCCATGGCGTGAAGGTTGACCAGAACAACCCCAGGCTCGACCCGCTCAAGCCCATGCCTGCCGAGGGTGATCGACATGGCATTCAGACAGATGTCTCAAGCCGTGCGCAGTTTCTGACGACGACGCCAGACCCGCCATCCCAGCAGCACCGCCAGGATCACCGCGTAGACCAGCACCTCGGCCACATCGTTCTTGCCGGATTTCTTCCAGTAGAAGTGCAGCAGCCCCAGCAAGGCCACCACGTAGACCAGCCGATGCAGCGCCTGCCAGCGCTTGCCGCCCAGCGCCTTGATCGCGCGGTTGAAGGAGGTCAGCGCCAGAGGCGTCATCAGGATCAGCGCCAGCACACCCACCAGGATGAAGTTGCGCTTGAGCACATCGCGCACGATGTCATCCAGCACCAGGCCCTTGTCCAGCCAGGCATAGGCCAGGAAGTGCAGCAGCCCGTAGATGAAGGCCGCAACACCCAACGCACGCCGGTGGCGCAGCAAGCCAGGCAGGCTGAACACATCGCGCAGCGGAGAGATCGCCAGGGTCAGCCACAGCCAGCGGATCGTCCAGAGGCCGGTGACATGGATCAGCGCCTCGGCCGGGTTCGCGCCCAGTTGGTCCGTGGCCGCTCGCACGAACAGCCACACCAGCGGCAAGGCGCACAGCAGCCAGACCAGGGGCTTGGCCCAGGGCTGCAGCAGGGCCCGGTTGATGGCCTCGCGCATCAATAGAACTTCTTGAGGTCCATGCCCGCGTACATCTGCCCCACCTGGGGCCCGTAGCCATTGAACATCAGCGTGGTCTTGCGCGGCGAGAACAGCCCGCCCTCCCCAATGCGGCGTTCGGTGGCCTGGCTCCAGCGCGGGTGGTCCACCTGCGGGTTCACGTTGGAGTAGAAGCCGTACTCCTGCCGGTTGGCCTTGGTCCAGGAAGACACCGGCTCCTTCTCGACCAGGCGGATCCTGACGATGGACTTGGCGCTCTTGAAGCCGTACTTCCAGGGCACGACCAGGCGCAGCGGCGCGCCGTTCTGGTTGGGCAGCACCTCGCCGTACAGGCCAAAGGCCATCAAGGTGAGCGGGTGCATGGCCTCATCAATGCGCAGGCCTTCCACATAAGGCCAATCCAGCACACCGGAGCGCACGCCAGGCATCTGCCTGGGATCGGCCAGCGTCACGAACTCCACGTACTTGGCGCGGCTGTTGGGCTCGGCGCGCTTGATCAGCGTCGAGAGCGAATAGCCCACCCACGGGATCACCATGGACCAGCCCTCCACACAGCGCAGGCGGTAGATGCGCTCTTCCATCACGGCCAGCTTGAGCAGATCGTCGATGCCCAGTGTCAGGGGCTTGCCCACCTCGCCGTCGATGGTGAGCGTCCACGGGCGCGAGCGCAACGTGTGGGCGTTGCCGGCCGGGTCGTCCTTGCCGGTACCGAACTCGTAGAAGTTGTTGTAGGTGGTGATGTCCTGGTAGCTGGTGACCTTGTCCATCGCGATGGCGCCAGCCACCGTGCTGCGCGCCCCGGCCAGCGGGGCCAGCTTGCCAGGCCGCCTGACCAGGCCAGCCGATGCGCCTGGCGCACCTTGCGCTTGCGCCGGGTTCAGCCAGCCCGACAGGCCTCCGCCAGCAGCCACCGTGGCGGCCCCCAGGGCAGCCTGGGCCATCCAGTTGCGGCGCGAGGCATAGACAGCCTGCGGCGTGATCTCGTTGGCCGGCAGTTGCATGCCGCTGTCAAGGTGCCAGGGGCTGCGGGAAGGTCTGATGAAAGCCATGGTCGAACTCCGTTACCTGCATTGGTCGCACGACGAGCGCCCACATTACACCGAAGCGGCCAAGGCCGCCGATGCAAGGGCGATCCCCAGGCAGATACCCATGGATGCCCCGGAGTTCCGCAACCGGCTCAGGCCGCCTTCTTGGCTGCAGCCTTCTTCGCGGCTTTCTTGGCGGCTGGCTTTTCCGCCGCCTCTTCGACCGCATTTCCAGCCGTTTTGGCCACTGTCTTCCCGGCCGTTTTCGCAGGGGCCTTGGCCGCACGAGGCTCGAACTCGAAGCCCACCTTGCCCGCCTTGGCATCCCAGCTCAGGAAGGCCTTGAACTTGCGCCGCGTCTTGTTGGACACGAATCCATCGAGTAAATCGGTCTTGCCGGTGGCCAGCAGCTTCTCCACCTGTTCGGGTGCGATCGGCTGCTGCAGGATGATCTTGCCGCTCTTGAAGTTGCAACTGGCCTGACCCACCGCGTTCTCGCAGACGTAGTTGGCGCCATACTCGAAGACCTTGCCGCCGCACTTGGGGCAGGCGCCCAGGCTGGTCTGGCCGCTGAAGTCCACCGCCTCGCCGGCTTCTTCGTCCTTCTTGGCGTCTTCGCCGAAGTCGAACTCCATCTTCCAGTTGTTCGCCTCTTCATCACGCACCAGGCGCAGCTCGGCCGTGAAGGGCCAGCCCGCCTTGGAGCGGAAGCCTTCCAGCGGGCCCACCTTGTGCTGGCTCAGCAGCTGTTCCACCTCGGGCAGCTCGAAGCTGCGGCCGGCGGGGATCTTGGTCATCGAGAAGCCGCAGCCCGTGCCTTCGTCCGCACCGCCATGCTTGCCGGTGCAGGTGAAGCGGCGGTAGTTCTCTTTCACCACGCCGCCGCAGTTGGGGCACGGCGTGCTCAGGGTGGCGTAATCACCAGGGATGGTGTCGCGGTCGTACTCCTTGGCCTTTTGCACCACGCGCTGCGTCATCGCGGCGATCTCGGCCATGAAGGCCTCGCGGCTGAGCTGGCCCTTTTCCATCTCGGAGAGCTTGAACTCCCAGTTGCCGGTCAGCTCGGGCTTGGTCAGGTCTTCCACGCCCAGGCCGCGCAGCAAGGTCATCAGCTGAAAGGCCTTGGCCGTGGGGATCAGCTCGCGGCCCTCACGGTACATGTACTTTTCCAGGATCAGGCCTTCGATGATGGCCGCGCGCGTGGCTGGCGTGCCCAGGCCCTTCTCCTGCATGGCGGCCTTGAGCTCTTCGTCATCCACCAGCTTGCCGGCGCCTTCCATGGCGCTCAGCAGCGTGGCTTCGGAGTAGCGGGCGGGCGGCTTGGTCTTGAGCGCGCTGACGGCGATGTCTTCATTGACCACGTGCTCGCCAGGCTGCACGGCCACCAGGTTGGTGTCGCCGTCTTCGCCTTGCGCTTCCTTGCCGTACACCGCCAACCAGCCCGGCTTGACCAGCACCTTGCCGTTGGTCTGGAAGTGGTGATCGGCGCCATTGGCCGGGACCTTGGTGATGCGGGTCGTGACCATGAACTCGGCCGACGGGTAGAACACCGCCAGGAAGCGCTTGACGACCATGTCGTAGAGCTTGGCCTCGGCCTCGGTCAGGCTGGTGGGCGCCTGCAGCGTGGGGATGATGGCAAAGTGATCCGACACCTTGGCGTTGTCGAACACGCGCTTGGTAGGCTTGATGTAGCCCTCTTTCAGGGCCTTGGCGGCATGCGGCCCCAGCTCGCGCAGCGGCCCAGGCAGGTTGCCTTCGGCGATCATGCCGACAGTCTGCTGCACCACGCCCAGGTAATCCTCGGGCAGTGCGCGCGAGTCGGTACGCGGGTAGGTCAGGGCCTTGTGCTTTTCGTACAGGGCCTGGGCCAGGCCCAGCGTGGTCTTGGCGCTGAAGCCGAAGCGCGAGTTGGCCTCGCGCTGCAGCGTGGTCAGGTCGTACAGCAGCGGGCTGGCCTGCGTGCTGGGCTTGGCCTCTTCGGTGACGGTGCCGCTCTTGTTGCGCACGGCATCGGCGATGGCCTGGGCCTCATCAGCACTCCAGACACGGTCGGCCTTGAACTCGGCCTCGGCCGAGCCTTCGGGCGCGTTCTTGTCCTTCTTGAAGTTCGGGTTGAACCACTTGCCGTCGTAGCTGCCGGCATCGACGCCGAAGGTGCCCTTGATTTCCCAGTAGTCGCGGAAGATGTGCTTGCGGATCTTCTCTTCGCGCTCGACCACGATGGACAGCGTCGGCGTCTGCACACGGCCCACGGTGGTCAGGAAGAAACCGCCATCGCGCGAGTTGAAGGCCGTCATCGCGCGCGTGCCGTTGATGCCCACCAGCCAATCGGCCTCGGAGCGGCAGCGCGCGGCATCGGCCAGCGGCAGCATCTGCTCGTTGCTGCGCAGCTTGTCGAAACCGTCGCGGATGGCCTGTGGCGTCATGCTCTGCAGCCACAGGCGGCGCACGTCCTTGCCCAGGCCCTTGGCACGCGTGGTGGCGGTGCTGTCCTGCGCGTACTGCGCGATCAGGCGGAAGATCAGCTCACCTTCGCGTCCCGCGTCACACGCGTTGATCAGGGTGTCGACATCCTTGCGCTTGATCAGCTTGACCAGGGCATTGAGGCGGCCCTTGCTCTTGTCGATCGGATTGAGATCGAAGTGCGGCGGGATCACGGGCAGGTGCGTGAAGCTCCACTTGCCGCGCTTGACGTCGAACTCCTCCGGGGCCTTGATCTCGACCAGGTGGCCCACGGCGGAGCTCACCACGTAGTGTTCGCTCTCGAAATACTCTTCGTGCTTCTCGAACTTGCCGTCCACCGGCGTCAATGCGCGCACGATGTCTTGCGCGACGGAAGGCTTTTCTGCGATGACCAGGGCTTTGCTCATGGGCGTGTTTATAGCGTCTGCGCCGGCCTCCGCATGGCCGGGGGGAAATACGTTCTTACAATCAAGGCTCTCGCGTGTATATGCATGCATGTATACGCGTACGTACACGTGCGCACACACGCACACGCGCGCCCACCAATTCAATGTACCCAATCTTGCCCATGTCGCAAGCCAACCCGAAAAATCTGCCTGCCGCCCGGACGGCCTCCGCCAGCGCCGATATCCCCAAGGGCGGGCGCCGCACCCAGGTGCGCGATTCCGGCGTGCACGGCAAGGGCGTCTACGCCATCCGCCCGCTGCACCAGGGCGACACGGTGCTGGAGTACCGCGGCGAGATCATCACCTGGCAGGAGGCACTGGACCGCCACCCGCACGATCCCAGCCAGCCCAACCACACCTTCTACTTCCACCTGGATGACGGCCATGTCATCGACGGCAAGTACCAGGGCAATTCAGCCAAGTGGATCAACCACTCCTGCGCGCCCAACCTGGAGGCCGAGCAGGACGGCAACCGCGTCTTCCTCAAAGCCCTGCGCGACATCGCCCCGGGCGAAGAGCTCTTCTTCGACTACGGCCTGGTGATCGACTCGCGCATCACGCCCAGCCTCAAGAAGGACTACGCCTGCTGGTGCGGCTCGCCCGATTGCCGCGGCACCATGCTGGCCATCCGCCGCCGCAAGAAGAAGGACTGAGCCCTCATGGACGCCGGCATCGCTGACCTCAACCGTGCCGCGGAACAACTGTGGCTGGCCGCCCAGCCCGACTGGCCCACCTTGTCGGTCGAGGTTCTGCCCGAAGTGGGCTCCACCAACGCCCGCGCCCTGGCTCTGGGCCGTGACGGTGCACGGGATCCCGTGGTGGTCACCGCCTGGCGGCAAACGGCAGGCCGGGGCCGCGCAGGCCGCCAGTGGGATGCCCAGCCCGGCCAGGCCCTCACGCTGAGCCTGGCCCTGCCCCTGGCCCTGGCGGAAGTGCCCGGTGGCGGCAGCGCCCTTTCGCTGGCCGTGGGCCTGTGGACGGCCCAGGCGCTCGATGCGCTGCGCGCCGATGCCGGCGCTCCCCAGCTGCAACTGAAGTGGCCCAACGACCTGTGGGTGGACGACCGCAAGCTCGCCGGCATCCTGATCGAGGCCATCCAAGGGCCAGCCCTGGCCCCGGAACAGCGCTGGGTGGTGATCGGCCTGGGCATGAACCTGGCCGGCACCCCGGAGGCGCTGCGCAGCGAGCGCACCGACGCCGCCACAGGCTTGGGCCTGCCCCTCACACCAGGCCAGGCCATGGCCGCCGTGGTGCCCGCCTGGCTGGCCGGCCTGCGCCGCTTCGAACACGAAGGCTTTGCGCCTTTGCGTGCGGCCTACGATGCCCGCGACACACTGCGGGGGCGGCCAGTGGCCCTGTGGCGCCACATGCAGGGTGGTGCAGCCCGGGGCGCGCCACCCGATGCCCAAGGCATCGCCCAAGGCGTGGATGCGCAAGGCGCGTTGCTCGTGGACGACGGCCTGGGCGCCCTGCAACCCTGGAGCATCGGCGAAGTCAGTGTGCGCCCACGTTCCGGGGCCTAGCCCGGTCAACGACGCCACGGCATCCCCTATGATCCGGGGATCCTCCTCTCCACCGCCTCTGAGGTGACTTTCTCCGTATGCTGCGTGCGCTTGTTGTGGTGTTGATCCTGGCCAACATGGGCTTTTTCGCTTGGCGAGAAGGCTGGCTGGGCGGCCCCTTGAACCACGCACATGCTGGCCGGGAGCCCGAGCGCCTCAAGGCTCAGGTGCACCCGGAGCGGCTGGTCGTCGAGCCCCCTGTGGCTGCCAGCGGCACTGCCACGGGCAAAGATGCCGATACCCCCGACGAAGCCGCTGCGGCCTCTGAAGCGGGCAGCACGCCGGCCTCGGGCACGGACGCATCGGCTCGCCCTGCCAACGGTGTCTCCACCGGAGGCGCCAGCGCGGTGGCCGTGGCCGCCGGGCCCGTGTGCATGGAAGCTGGCCCCTTCACCCCCGCCGAACAGCGCCAGGTGACGCCGCAACTGGCCCAACTGGCCTCGGGCAGCTGGGCCTTGCAGAACGTGGCCGTGCAGGGCCTGTGGCTGGTCTACATGGGCCCCTATGGCGATGCCGAAGCCCTGAGCCGCAAGCAGGATGAGCTGCGCCGCATCCGCGGACTCAATTTCGAGGAAGTGCGCTCACCGGCCAATCTGGCGATGGGCGTGTCCCTGGGTCGCTACAACCAGGAAGCCCAGGCCCACAATGCCCTGGAAACGCTGCGCCAGCGCGGCATCCGCACGGCCCGGGTCGTCACCGTGCGGCCGGCGCAGGACGTGGCCGTGGTGCGCGTGCCTCAGGCCAGCCTGGCGATGCAGCGGGTGCTGGCCAGCATGAGCCTGCCGGCGGGCAAGGGCTTCGGGGCGTGCAAGGGCTGAGCCCGGCCGCTTACCTCTGAACGGGCCGAGCGGTCGACTTGCGTTGACGCCCGACTGCCAGCAACGCAGCCGCCATGCCAAACAGGGACAGCAGATCGAGCGCACCGCCGCCCCCGCCCCCACCACCGCCGGCCGATGCCACACCGCTCGTGGCCACCACGGGGTTCGCGTCGCGATCCTTTGGCGCGAACGCAAGCGCCGCACGGACTTCATCGCTGTCGATGTCCTCGATCGTCCATGTCGGACTACTGTACGCATCCGGATCCGTCGCATACCGCACCGCTTCTGCCGCGTCCAGGATGCCATGCCCACATGTACTGGTCGAGCAGGCACAGCGCCCCGGATTTTCGTTGGTGCATGCCGCCATCAGCGCGGAGGTCACATGCGGCCGGGCGCTGCGCCTCAGCCCGTCTTCCAACTGAGACAAGGTCAGGCTTGGGCGCACATCCAGCATCAGGCTCAATACACCGGCCACCACGGGCGATGCAAAACTGGTTCCGGCGACATAGGCGTAGGCACTGGCACCTGCATCCGTTTCGCCCGCGTTGTACACCCCATACAGGCCAGTATCTGCCAGATAAGGTGACCATCGCCCCGGGCTGTCGCCACCTGCGGGGTCACCGCCAGTCGTCGAGATGAAGACTTCCGGACCGAAATTGGAGTAGCTGGATTTGAATCCTTCGCGATTCAGGGAAGCCACGGAGATGACACCGACGCAGTTCGCAGGACGTGACACCGCGCCGTGTTCATTGCCGGCAGCTGCCACCACGATCACCCCTTGCGCCCGCACTTCATTGATCGCCGCCTGGTAGGCAGGGGTGCAAGGACCATAGCCGCCGAAACTGATGTTAATGATGCGCGCCTTGTTGGCAGGCGGATTGACAGGTGCACCTCCAACGGTGAGGCCTGCGGCCCAACGCATGCCGTTGATGATGTCGGTCACCTCGGCACCACACTTGCCGGCAACACGCACCGGCAGGATTCGCGCGTTCCAGTTGATACCGGCACCACCCACGCCGTTATCGCTCCTGGCGGCCAGGATGCCTTCGATGGCTGTACCATGCCAGGAGCTCTTGCGCACATCACAGCCCTTGAATTCTCCACTTGCGCTCTCTACGTCGGTGACCCAGTCCCCCGTATCGGTGGGATCGGCATCCCAACCGCTCTGTCCGTCGTGCGCAGCTTCGACATCGGAGATGAAGTCATACCCGGGCAGTCTCCGCGTTGCATCGATGTCCGGATGAACGTTGGGGCCTGTCAGGACGCCCGTGTCCAGAACAGCGATCACGGCACTGCTGGGCACGCCGGTGGTCGTCTGCCAAGCCTGGTTGATGTTCGCCGCCCCCCGTTGGCGATCTGCCCGATCAGCCGTGCCGCCGGTCGTCGACGGATGGAGCCACCACTGACCACTCTCAAGTGGCCTCGACGGCACCCCTTGTGTCCTGTCGTAGTCGGGGTCATTGGGCGCCCCCACGGCGAGCAGTTGCTCCCGCACATTGGGCTCCACCCATTCGATTTCGCCGGTGGCCATGGCCTGGGCCATCAGGCGCTCGGCCGTGGCCTGCTTGAGCCGGGTGGGCACCTTCATCACCGCCATGTCCGAACCCATCTTGCGCCAGGGCATCAAGGTGGTGTACCCCGCAGAGAAGGCAACCCTGCTGAGCCGACGCTCCGGCGTGGCCGAGGTGCCCGCAGCTTGCGCCTTCTGCTTCTTGAGCTTGACGATCAGGCCCGACACGGGGCGAGTCTCATCCGCCATCAAGGGCGACGACAGCCATCCCAACATCAGCATCACTACCAGGGCCTTGCGCGTCACTCGGATCTCCTTTGGAATCGATCGCGCCAGATTATCGGCGCGCCTCCCTGGCCGTGAAGTAGGCGTTACAGGGTGTTCGGCCGTTTGACGGGAAAGTTCAACGCTAAAAACAACAAACGGCCCCGTGGGGCCGTTCGCATTCAGTGTGGTAACTGATTACTTCGTGGTCACTTGACCACGACGCGTGCCATTTCCAACACCTTGTTGGAATAGCCCCACTCGTTGTCGTACCAAGACACGACCTTCACGAAGGTTTTGTCCAAAGCAATGCCGGCTTCGGCATCGAACACCGAGGTGCACGATTCGCCGCGGAAGTCGGTGGCCACCACCTTGTCTTCCGTATAGCCCAGCACGCCCTTCAGGGCGCCTTGCGACTGGGCCTTCATCTCGGCGCAGATCTCTTCGTAGGTGGCGTCCTTGTTCAGCTCGACCGTCAGGTCCACCACCGACACGTCGGAGGTGGGCACGCGGAAGGCCATGCCGGTCAGCTTCTTGTTCAGCTCGGGGATCACCACGCCCACGGCCTTGGCAGCGCCCGTGCTGGAGGGGATGATGTTTTCCAGGATGCCGCGGCCGCCGCGCCAGTCCTTGTTCGAGGGGCCGTCCACGGTCTTCTGCGTGGCGGTGGCGGCGTGCACGGTGGTCATCAGGCCGCGCTTGATGCCCCACTTGTCGTTCAGCACCTTGGCGATTGGGGCCAGGCAATTGGTGGTGCACGAGGCGTTGGAGATGATGGTCTCGCCCTTGTAGGTACCGTGGTTCACGCCGTAGACGAACATCGGTGTGTCGTCCTTCGACGGGGCCGACAGGATCACCTTCTTGGCGCCGGCCTTCAGGTGAGCCTCGGCGGTGTCCTTGGTCAGGAACAGACCGGTCGATTCGACCACCACGTCCGCGCCGACTTCGTCCCACTTCAGTTCGGCGGGGTTCTTCACGGCGGTCAGACGGATGCGCTTGCCGTTGACGATCAGGGTGTTGCCGTCAACCGAGACTTCGCCCTTGAAGCGGCCGTGCACGCTGTCGTACTTCAGCATGTAGGCCAGGTAGTCGGGCTCGAGCAGGTCGTTGATGCCAACGACCTCGATGTCGCTGAAGTTCTGGACGGCGGCGCGGAACACCATGCGGCCGATGCGGCCGAACCCGTTGATACCGATCTTGATGGTCATGTCAGTTCTCTCTTGAAGAATTGAAATTGCAGGAAAACGAATGCGTTGGCAGAAGGATCAGCGCGAAGCCTTGCGACGGGCCACGCCCAGCGCCACCTTGACGGTGTCCACCACGTTCTGGGTGGTGAAGCCGAAGTGCTTGAACAGCACGTTGGCCGGCGCCGATTCGCCATAGGTGTCGATGCCGACCACGGCGGCGCAGCCGTACTTCCACCAGCCGTCGGTCACGCCAGCTTCCACGGCGACGCGGGGCAGGCCGGCGGGCAGCACGGACTTCTTGTAAGCCTCGGGCTGGCGGTCGAACACGGTGGTCGAGGGCATGGACACCACGCGCACGGCGATGCCTTCCTTGGCCAGCTCGGCCTGGGCATGCAGGGCCAGTTGCACTTCGGAGCCGGTGGCGATGATCACGCCCTGGGCCTTCTTGCGCAGGCCCACCTCGGCGGGCTCGGCCAGCACGTAGCCACCCTGGGTGATCACGTCGGCGTCGGTCTTGGGCGCGTAGGGCAGGTTCTGGCGCGACAGCAGCAGCGCGCTGGGGCGGTTCTTGTTGGCCAGGGCGATGGTCCAGGCCACGGCGGTCTCGGCCGTGTCGGCCGGGCGCCAGACATCGAGGCCGGGGATCAGGCGCAGGCTGGCGGCGTGCTCCACCGACTGGTGGGTGGGGCCGTCTTCGCCCAGGCCGATGGAGTCGTGCGTGAACACATGGATCACGCGCTGCTTCATCAGCGCGGCCATGCGGATGGCGTTGCGGCTGTAGTCGCTGAAGGTCAGGAAGGTGCCGCCGTAGGGGATGAAGCCACCGTGCAGGGCCACGCCGTTCATGATGGCAGCCATGCCGAACTCGCGCACACCGTAGTTGATGTGGCGGCCAGGCTTGCCGTCTTCGGTCAGCACCACGGCGCCTTGCTCATCGAAGCGCAGGGGCGGCGTGCTCTTGGTGTTGGTGAGGTTCGAGCCGGTCAGGTCGGCGCTGCCGCCCAGCAGTTCGGGCAGCGCGGCGGTGAAGAACTCCAGCGCGATCTGGCTGGCCTTGCGGCTGGCGACCGTCTCGGCCTTGTCGTGCGCGGCACCCACGGCGTTCACGGCGATCTCGGCGAAGTTGGCGGGCAGCTCGCCAGCCATGCGGCGCGTGAACTCAGCGGCCAGACTGGGGTGCGCGGCCTGGTAGGCAGCGAAGCGCTGGTTCCAGTCGTCGACCAGCAGTTGGCCTTCGGCCTTGGCATTCCAGTCGGCATAGACCTCTTCGGGGAACACGAAGGGCTCATGCGCCCAGCCGATGGCTTCGCGGGTCAGGGCGATTTCTTCGGCACCCAGCGGCTCGCCGTGGGCCTTGGCCGTGTTGGCGCGGTTGGGTGAGCCCTTGCCGATGGCCGTCTTGCAGACGATCAGCGTGGGCTTGGTCTGGCTCTGCTTGGCCTGGGCGATAGCGGCGTCCACCTCGTCGGCGTCATGGCCGTCGATCAGGTCGATCACGTCCCAGCCGTAGGCCTCGAAGCGCTTGGGCGTGTCGTCGATGAACCAGGGCGCGACCTTGCCGTCGATCGAGATGCCGTTGTCGTCGTACAGCGCGATCAGCTTGTTGAGCTTCCAGGCGCCGGCCAGGGCGGCGGCCTCGTGGCTGATGCCTTCCATCAGGCAGCCGTCGCCCAGGAAGACATAGGTGTGGTGGTTGACGACGGCGTGGCCATCGCGGTTGAACTCGGCGGCCAGCAGCTTCTCGGCCAGCGCGAAGCCCACGGCGTTGGTGACGCCCTGGCCCAGCGGGCCGGTGGTGGTCTCGACGCCAGGCGTGTAGCCGACTTCAGGGTGGCCCGGGGTCTTGCTGTGCAGCTGGCGGAAGTTTTTCAGCTCATCAACCGACAGGTCGTAGCCGGTCAGGTGCAGCAGCGCGTACAGCAGCATCGAGCCGTGGCCGTTGGACAGCACGAAGCGGTCACGGTCGGCCCACTGAGGCTGAGAGGGGTGGTGGCGCAGATGGCGCCCCCACAGGGCAACTGCGATGTCGGCCATGCCCATCGGGGCGCCGGGGTGACCAGAGTTGGCTTGCTGGACGGCGTCCATGGCCAGCGCGCGGATGGCGTGGGCCATGGCGGAGGCGTTCTTGGTGGTATCGGGCATGGGCAGCAGTGAGGCAGTTTGGACTGAAGAGCGCGATTTTAACGTAGCGCGCTCCGCACCGTCCCGCGCCGACAAACAAGCTTGCTGGACAAAGCAAAAGAGGGCCCGAGGGCCCTCTTTATTTCAACAAGAAAAATTACTTGTTGTTCTTCTTGATCTGGTCGAAGACAACCTTTTCGTTGGCTTCCGTGATGTTGGTGGTCACGGCCCAGGTCAGGTTGGTGCTGCCAGCGGCAGTCGTGGGCGTGAACGTCAAGGTCTTGCCATCCAGGTTGGTACCAAGGCCTGTGCCCAGTGTCGCGACAATCACGCCGGCCGTGACAGTTGCGCCCGAGACTTCCTTCGTGGTGGTGAAGGCATTGATGCCGTTGGAACCGGTAGAGCAATCAGTCAACGAACCACCAGCCTCTTGCGCGCACAGAGCCACAGCGGTCTTCAGGCTATCCACCGAAGTCAGCGCATTGCCGACCTTGGCCTTCTTGGTGTAGTCCTGATACTGCGGAATGGCCACAGCAGCCAGGATGCCGATGATCGCGACCACGATCATCAGTTCGATCAGCGTGAAACCCTGTTGGGCAGTCTTGCGAGCGCGTTGCATGTTCATGTTGAACTCCGTGAAGGGCCAGGCCCTGGTTGTGAGGTAGCGGTTGAACCGGGGCCGGATCGACCGCCGTGCAGCTATATCAGCAGCCCCCGTGCCAACCCCGCGAATGGAGGAAGGCTGCGAAATTTCGCACGTTTACCCTCAGACCTGAGCCAATGAAGTGACATTCGTTTACGCAACTGTCATGGCTGGGCGACCACTTTGGGCCTCAGTAAGCCCATAAACTGACATTTATTGTCAGTTCACGCTGACACAAGCGGTCACCTCAGCGGTCTCCGACCACCAAACCAAACCGCTGCCCCTCCCTGAGCGGCTCGATCCGATGCTGACTGTCCAGTGCCCTGATCTGCGACAGCACCGCTGGCACCTCGCCAGGCTTCGGATGGGTGATGAACACGCTCACCTGCCCATCCAGCTGCGCCAGCTCCTTGGCCAGCGACTGCGGTGACAGGTGCCCGCTGATCTCGGCCAGGTGCGCCTCTTCATTGCCGAACGCCGTTTCGATCACCAATTGGGCGATGCGCTGGCCTGACAAGGCCTTCCAGAGATCCGGGTTCGGCCCGGTATCGCCGCTGTAGATCCACAAGCCCTGCGGCGTCTCTACGCCAAAACCGACACCGGGCACCGTGTGTCGCGCGGGCAGCACATGCACCATCCGATCGGGCTCTCCCCCTCGAGAGGGAAAAGTCAGCAGATCCCCAATGTTGAACGGGTGCAGCGTCAGGATCGGATGCGCCGCACTGGGCAACCGAGAAAAATCAGGCCAGATCACCCCGTTGAGGATGTGCGCCTTGATGGCCTCGAGCGTCTGCGGCAGTCCATGGACCTGGATGGGCCGCAGGCTGCTCAGGTCGCCCTGAGACATGCGCAACTTGATCACGCTGTCGGCCAGCAAGGGCACGCTCAGGATGTGATCCAGGTGACTGTGGCTGAGCAGGATGTGGTCGATGCGGGCCAGTTCGTCCAGCCGCAACTCGCCCACCCCGCTACCCGCGTCGATGAGGATGTCATCGTCCAGCAGGAAGGAGGTGGTGTGGCACCGGGCCGCTATCGACCCATGGCAGCCCAGAACACGGATCATGAGGACGACTCCTGCGGCGCGGTGTTCACTGGCGCCCGTCGCGTAGGTTCACAGCCCCTCTCAGGCCTGAACGAATTGCATTTGCGTGCCGGCCAGCTCGATCACGTCACCGTTCTTGAGCTGGACGGGATCGCCGGCCACCGTGGCGCCATTGACCGAGGGCCGCGCCGCGCCTTCGACGTGCGCGAACACATAGCCGCCAGGCCGCTTGGTGATGGAAGCCACCTGCACTCCAGGCTTGCCCACCGTGGTGACGACCTTGCTCAACTGCACTTCACGGCCTGCCGCCGCACCATTGAGCACCTTGATGGAGGCCGGAGATTGGGATCCGAGCGCGCCGAAACCCGTGCCAAAACCGGTAGCCGGGGCCACTGGCGCTGCAGCCACGGCGACGCCTGCCCCGCCACCCGACGCGACAGCAGCCGCGGGCCGGCTCGGTGCAGACGACAAGGGCGCCGGCATGGAAGGCGGCGCACCCAGAGGCCCACCCAGCCCACCAGGCATGGTCATTGGCGAGGCAGCCGGACGGGGCGAGGCCACGCCCGAGAAGCCCCCGCCCCCCGGGCGCATCACCATGGTCTTCTCGAACTCGTCGCTGGTCTCGACCAGGTACTTGATCTTGTACTTGCCGATCTCGACCGTGTCGTTGTGCTGCAGCAGCTGCTTCTTGACGGCCTTGCCGTTGATGTAGGTGCCGTTGGTGGAGTTCAGGTCTTCGATGAAGACGTCCTGCCCCACCAACTGCATGATGGCGTGCTCACCGCTGACCGCCAGGTTGTCGATCACGATGTCGTTGTAGGGACGGCGGCCGAGGGAGGTCTTGTCCTTCGTGATCTGGACTTCCTTGATGACGACCCCGTCGAGCGAGACGACCAGCTTTCCCATGCGGAACCTCTTGGGTATTGGGTTTTGATTCGGGTTTTGGAAATGGGAGACGTGAAACGCTAGGCGCCACCACCCAACCGTCGGAACGGCCACCATGCCTTGGGCGGCTGTTCGACGGCTCCCTGGGCGCGGGTCAGCGTCACGGCAATATTATCCCGCCCGCCGGCGGCGTTGGCGGCTTCAATCAGCGCCGCCCCCGCTTGCGGCAGGCTGGTGTGGTGACTTGTCAGCACTTCGGCGATCTGGCGGTCGTCCAGCATGTCGGACAGCCCGTCGGAGCACATCAGGATGATGTCGCCACTTTGCAACTCATGCACACGGGTTTCGAGCAAGACGTAGTCCTCCACCCCCACGGCGCGCGTGACCAGGTTCTTGTTGGCGGACACGGCGGCTTGTTCGGGGGTCAGGATACCTGCGTCGATTTGTTCCTGCAGTAACGAATGGTCTCGGGTGATCTGCTGCAGTTCACCCTGGCGCCAGCGGTACGCCCGCGAATCCCCGATATGGCCGACCAGCACACGCCCGGGCCGGAACACCGACAGAACCAGTGTGGTGCCCATGCCCGCATAGGTGGGGTTGGAGTGGGCGGCACTGAAGATGGCGCGGTTGGCGTTGTCCACGCAGATGTCCATCGCGCGCTTGACGTCCACGTCGGACGCCGTGGTCGAGGCCTGGGCCAGCCAGCGCACCAGCTCGGCGCTGATGAACTCGCAAGCCATCTGGCTGGCGACCTCGCCCGCGTTGTAGCCGCCCATGCCATCGGCCAGCACGACGACGCCACCAGGGGCATCGACCGCCACCGAATCCTCATTGTTCGAGCGCACGCGGCCCGTGTCGGTTTGACTGAAGAACTCGAAGTCCATGGCTGGGATTGTCACTGGTTTCGCTCAGCCCAGATCCAGGTCCACCGACTGGCCTTGCGGAGCGGCCTGTGCGGCGGCCTGCGCATCGGCCTGCATGGCGATGGCCACGGCCCGCAGGTCTTCGGCCATCTGCTGCCCGTCGGCATAGCGGGTGTTGGGGTGCTTCTGCAATGCCAGCGCCACCACATCGCCCAGCGCGCGGGGCACCTCGGGGCGGATATCGCTCACGTGGGGCACGGGATCCTGGGCGATGGCACGCATCAGCACGGCCATGGAGTCATTGCGGTAGGGCAACTGGCCCGTGAGCAGCTGGAAGAAGGTGACGCCCAGCGAGTACAGGTCCGATCGGCCGTCGATGTTCTGGCCGGCCAGTTGCTCCGGCGACATGAAGGTGGGCGTGCCCAGGACCACGCCGGTGCGGGTGCGGGCGGCATCGGCCACACGCGCCACGCCGAAATCCATCACCTTCACCACGTCGCGGTTCAGGTCGACCATGATGTTGCCGGGCTTGATGTCGCGGTGGGTGACGCCACGTGTGTGGGCGTAGGCCAGTGCCGCGGCCACCCGGGCCATGATGGGAATCAGGTGCGCCAGCGGCAGCAGGCGGTCGGGCGAGGTGTAGTCACTGAGGTCGGTGCCCTCGACCAGTTCCATCGCGATGAAGGCCAGGCCGTTTTCCTCACCGGCATCGATGATGCTGACGATGTCCGGGTACTCCAGGCGCCCGGCCATCTCGGCTTCGCGCAGGAAACGCGCGCGCGCATCGACCAGGTCGCTGCCGCTGAACTCCTGAGCCAGGGCCATGGTCTTGAGCGCCACACGGTGGTCGGTGGCCGGGTCGTAGCCCAGGTAGACCGCGCCCATGGCTCCCCGGCCGATCTCCTTGTCGACCAGGTACTTGCCCAGTTGCCGCTTGGTGACCTGCGGCATGGGCTGGGCCGGCACCGTTCCCCAGGTGTTCACGGTGGCGTTCTGCGCCAGGCCGCGGGCGCGCATCAGGCGCAATTTGACGTCCCGCCAGTGCGGGTCGATGTCGGCCATGTGCTCGTAGACGTCGCGCGCGGCGTCGAAACGCTGGTCGCGCTCGAAGGCCAGGGCAATGCGTTCGAGCGTTTCCAGGCAGGCAGCCTGGTGCGCCGGTTCGGGACGGAAGCCCTTGAGCGTCTCCCAGGCCTTGTCGGCCGGGCCGTCCTGCAGATCACGCAGGGCGCGCTCCAGGCGTTGACGGTCCGGCGATTCAGGCGGCAGTGACGAGGGCCCGAAATCGCTGCCGATCTCGGACGGGTAGTCGGACACGGGCGCGCTGTTCTGGAAGTGCAGGTAGGACAGCACCGTTTCGGGGCCTGTGTCCTCCGTGCGCGGCCGTGCCGGGCGGATCGGCTGGGTGGACACGCCGGAGGCGGTGGTGCCCGCGTTGCGCGAAACCATGGGCCGGGTGGCGGCCGGTCGGGTGGACGCGGCAAAGCCCGATGAGCGGCTGCGCACGGGCGGTCGCCGGTTGTTCCGAACCATCCACAGGGCCAGCATCACCGCGACACCGACCAGCAACAGCACCACCCACCAGATCATGAGCGCCCCCTTGCCCTTGGATTACGTTCCGGCGGCCTGGCGCCGGGCCAGCATGGCCCCCACCAGGTACACCAGGATCGCGCCGGCTGCCCCCCACACATAACGCATGGTGTCGGACACCGCCACATAAGGTGCCAGCACCGGATCGGACACGGCCAGCGTGCCTGCGATCCAGCCCAGCAGCATGCCACCGGCGGTGATGATCACCGGAAAGCGGTCCATCATCTTGAGCACCAGGCTGCTGCCCCACACGATGATCGGAATGCTCACGATCAGGCCGAAGACGACCAGGGCCATCTGGTGGCCCTCATGGCCGCCCGAACCCTGGGCTGCCCCCGCGATGCCGATGACGTTGTCCACGCTCATCACGAAGTCGGCAATGATGATGGTCTTGACAGCGCCCCACAGGCGGTCGCTGCCCTTGATGTCGCCATGCCCGTCATCCTCGGGGATGAGCAGTTTGACGCCGATCCACAGCAGCAGGGCCGCGCCCACCAGCTTGAGGTAGGGCAACGCCAGCAGCGACATGGCAAAGAAGATCAGAATGACGCGCAGGCCGATGGCGCCCAGCGTGCCCCACAGGATGCCCCGGCGGCGCAGATCCGGCGGCAGATTGCGGCAGGCCAGCGCGATGACCACGGCGTTGTCGCCACCCAGCAGGATGTCGATCATGATGATCTGGCCAACGGCGAGCCAGAAATCGGGCGTCAGTAAGGCGTCCATGTCTCAAAACAACAAACAAAAAAGCAGCCCCGGAAGTGTAGGGGCTGCTTGTGAGGAACGATGAGATTAATTGCGGGGCTTACAGCAGGCCCTTGAGCAATTTGCCCATCTCCGACGGGTTGCGGGTGACGGTGAAACCACAGTCTTCCATGATGGCGAGCTTGGCATCGGCCGTGTCGGCACCACCGGAGATCAGCGCACCGGCGTGGCCCATGCGCTTGCCCGGGGGGGCGGTGACACCAGCGATGAAGCCGACGATGGGCTTCTTCATGTTGGCCTTGCACCACTGGGCGGCTTCGGCCTCGTCAGGGCCACCGATCTCGCCGATCATGATCACGGCGTCCGTGTCCGGATCGTCGTTGAAGGCCTTCATCACGTCGATGTGCTTGAGGCCGTTGATCGGGTCGCCACCGATGCCGACGGCGCTGGATTGACCCAGGCCGAGCTCAGTCAGCTGCGCCACGGCTTCATAGGTCAGCGTGCCGGAGCGGCTGACCACGCCGATGCGGCCCTTGCGGTGGATGTGGCCGGGCATGATGCCGATCTTGATCTCGTCGGGCGTGATCAGGCCGGGGCAGTTGGGGCCCAGCAGCAGCGTCTTCTTGCCGCCGGCGGCTTCCTTGGCCTTCATCTTGTTGCGCACTTCCAGCATGTCGCGCACGGGGATGCCTTCGGTGATGGCGATCACCAGGTCCAGATCAGCCTCGACGGCTTCCCAGATGGCAGCGGCAGCGCCTGCGGGCGGCACGTAGATCACGGACACGGTGGCGCCGGTCTGCGTGGACGCTTCCTTGACGGAGGCGTAGATGGGGATGTCGGAGAACTTCTCGCCGGCCTTCTTGGGGTTCACGCCGGCGACGAAAGCGTTCTTGCCGTTGGCATAGGCCTGGCAACCGAGGGTGTGGAACTGACCGGTCTTGCCCGTGATGCCCTGGGTGATGACCTTGGTGTCCTTGTTGATGAGAATGCTCATGATGGTCTCGATTCCTTGGGCGATTACTTGACGGCGGCCACGATCTTGGTGGCTGCTTCGGCCATCGTGTCCACGCTGATGATGGGCAGACCGGAGTCCGCCAGCATCTTCTTGCCCAGCTCTTCGTTGGTGCCCTTCATGCGCACCACCAGCGGCACGTTGAGGTTCACGGCCTTGCAGGCGGTGATGACGCCATCGGCGATGGTGTCGCACTTCATGATGCCGCCGAAGATGTTGACCAGGATGCCCTTGACCTTGGGGCTCTTGAGCATGATCTTGAAGGCTTCGGTGACCTTCTCGGCCGTGGCGCCACCGCCGACGTCGAGGAAGTTGGCCGGCTCGCCGCCGAACAGCTTGATGGTGTCCATGGTGGCCATGGCCAGGCCGGCACCGTTGACCAGGCAGCCAATGTTGCCGTCGAGCTGGATGTAGGCCAGGTCGAACTTGGAGGCTTCGACTTCAGCCGGGTCTTCTTCGTCCAGGTCGCGGTAGGCCACGATCTCGGGGTGGCGGAACAGCGCGTTGCTGTCGAAGTTGAACTTGGCGTCCAGGGCAATCACATTGCCCTTGCCGTCGCGGTTCAGCGGGTTGATCTCAACCAGCGACGCGTCGGTTTCCATGTAGCACTGGTACAGCTTCTTGAAGATGTCCTTGGCCTGGGCTTGCGAATCAGCCGGCATGCCGATGCCGTCGGCGATCTGCTGGGCTTGCGCGTCGGTCAGGCCGGCCAGCGGGTCGATGAAGACCGTGATGATCTTCTCGGGGGTGCTGTGGGCGACTTCTTCGATGTCCATGCCGCCTTCGCTCGAGGCGATGAAGGCGACCTTCTGGGTGCCGCGGTCGGTGACCACGGACACGTAGTATTCCTTCTGGATGTCAGCGCCGTCTTCGATGTAGAGACGGTTGACCTTCTGGCCTTCGGGGCCGGTCTGGTGGGTCTTGAGCTGCATGCCCAGGATGTCACCGGCCAGACGCTTGACGTCATCGAGGGACTTGGCGACCTTGACGCCACCGCCCTTGCCTCGGCCACCTGCGTGGATCTGGGCCTTCACGACCCACACCGGGCCGCCCAGCTTCTCAGCCGCAGCCACGGCTTCGTCAACGGAAAATGCCGGAATGCCTCTTGGGACCGGCACGCCAAATCGGCTCAGGATCTCTTTGCCTTGGTACTCGTGGATTTTCATGTGAAGACTCGCAGTCTTTTGTGTGGCGTTCGTTCTTGTCGAACATGACAAAACCCCCGGAACCGATCGGATGCCGGGGGCGCGCCGCACGCGAATGGGTAATTCGTGCGGAGCACCGCGCAGCATAGCACCGCCACCCCCCGTGGATGCAGGGGGCGGCGCATGCCGCAGGGCTTTGCAGGGGTGGATTCAGACGCCTTGTTCCGGATCGCGGAACCCGTCACCCCGGAGCACCCGGCGGATCACGTCGCCGACGAAGCCCCGGGCGGCCAGGAAACGGGTCTGGCGGGCCTTGTCTTCCGGGGTGGCGGGTGGCTCGCCGAAGCGCCGTGCCCACAGGGCATGGGCGCGGTCGAACTCTGAAGCCTTGAGCTGCTCAGTGACGCTGCGGGTGAGCTCTTCGGGCAGCCGGTGCTGGGCCAGTTCGGCCTTGACCCGGGCCGCGCCGTAGCGGGCGGCCTTGCGGTGCACCATCGATTCGGCGAAGCGCTCGGCGGACAGGAAGCCGCGCTGCTCCAGCTCATCGAGCACACGCTGCACCTCATCCGCCGACTCAGCATGCGGGGCCAGCTTGCGGGTGAGCTCCAGGCGGGAATGCTCCCGTGCAGCCAGGTACTTAAGCGCCCGCCCCTTGAGGGACAACTGGGTCTTCATGCCTTGCGCGGGGCGGACAACAAGCCCGTTGGTGCCTGCTGATGCGCGCCCCTACCTGCGCTGCTCACTCGGCAGTGACTGCGCCGGCATTCAGCAGGGAGATGCCCAGCGATTCGCGGATCTTGTTTTCGATCTCGCGGGCCAGATCGGGGTTCTCGCGCAGGAACTCGCGGGAGTTGTCCTTGCCCTGGCCGATCTTCTCGCCGTTGTAGGCGTACCAGGCGCCGGACTTGTCGACGATCTTGGCCGTGACGCCCAGGTCGATGATCTCGCCCTCGCGCGAGATGCCTTCGCCGTAGAGGATGTCGAACTCGGCGGTCTTGAAGGGCGGCGAGACCTTGTTCTTGACGACCTTGACCTTGGTCTCGTTGCCGATGATCTCTTCGCCCTTCTTGATCGAGCCGATGCGGCGGATATCGAGGCGCACCGAGGCGTAGAACTTGAGCGCGTTGCCGCCGGTGGTGGTTTCGGGGCTGCCGAACATCACACCGATCTTCATGCGGATCTGGTTGATGAAGACGACCATGCAGTTGGTCTTCTTGATCGTGGCGGTGAGCTTGCGCAGGGCCTGGCTCATCAGACGGGCCTGCAGGCCAGGCAGGGAATCGCCCATCTCGCCTTCGAGTTCGGCCTTGGGCGTGAGCGCGGCCACCGAGTCGACGATGATCAGGTCGACCGAGCCGGAACGCACCAGGGCGTCGACGATCTCGAGGGCCTGTTCGCCGGTGTCGGGCTGGGAGATCAGCAGATCCTGCAGGTTGACGCCGAGCTTCTGGGCGTATTGCACATCCAGGGCGTGCTCGGCATCGATGAAGGCGCACACGCCGCCCAGCTTCTGCATTTCAGCCGCGACCTGCAGCGTGAGCGTGGTCTTGCCGGAAGACTCGGGGCCGTAGATCTCGACGACGCGGCCCCGCGGCAGGCCGCCGACGCCCAGGGCGATGTCCAGGCCCAGGGAACCGGTGGAGACGACCTGGATGTCTTCGATCACCTCGCCCTCGCCCAGACGCATGATGGAGCCCTTGCCGAACTGCTTTTCGATCTGGGCCAGGGCCGCCTGGAGGGCTTTGGCTTTTTCGGTGCTCAGGGCGGACTTGGCGGTGGCTTCCATGCAGGGTCTCCGGGGGCGGCGATGCGTTGCCGCGGGGGGTGGTTGGGGTGCCGGCCGTGCCGACGGGATGGCGCCATTATGGCAAAGACTGGATCTTTGTACAGTACTCGTGGCTTTATTTTCACGCCCCCACTGGGGTGCCCCGAAAGAGGGACGGTTGGCCGCCCAGGTGATGGCGCGGACATTGCTGCATTCATGTTGCGCCGCAGCAATCTGGTTAGACTGTTCCCATGACGTCCCGCCGTAAACCGACAACCTCCGGCCCGGCTGCCAGCGCACCCTTGCGCAAGAGCGCCCCCGCCCGCACTCAGGCCAAGGCCGCGCCCACCGCCACCACGCCCACAAAAAAGCCAGCCCGCAAGGCAGCCCCTGCGCGCCGCAAGGCCGCCTCGCCCCGCGCCCGGCCCACGGTGGACCTGGCCCTGCAGGGCGGCGGCTCGCACGGCGCCTTCACCTGGGGCGTGCTCGACCGCCTGCTGGACGACGATGGCCTGGATTTCATGGGCATCTCCGGCACCAGCGCCGGCGCGCTCAACGGCGCGGTGATGCTGAGTGGCTACGTACAGGGCCACGCCGAAGGCGGCGAAACCCAGGCCCGGCAGAGCGCCCAGCAGGCCCTGCGCGATTTCTGGCAGGACGTCAGCCGCCACGGGCCCATCTTCTCGCCACTGACGATCCAGAACGGGCTGTTGCGCCCCGAGTTCAACTTCGACCAGTTCCCGGCCTACCAGTGGCTGAACATGTTCACGCGGGCCTTCAGCCCGTATGAGTTCAACCCGCTCAACCTGAACCCGCTGCGCGACGTGCTGCAGCGCCACGTGAACGTCGAGGCCCTGCGCCAGGGGTGCAAGCGCTGCGATGTGCACCTGTTCGTCACGGCCACGTCGGTGCGCACGGGCCAGGCGCGAGTCTTCACCGATCAGGCACTGAGCCTGGACGCACTGCTGGCCTCGGCCTGCCTGCCCTTCGTGTTCCAGGCCGTGGAGATCGATGGCGAGCCCTACTGGGACGGCGGCTACACCGGCAACCCCGCCCTCTTTCCGCTGATCTACAACACGCAGGCCATGGACATCCTGCTGATCAAGATCAACGCGCTGTCGCGGCCGGACACGCCGACGCGCAGCATGGACATCATCGACCGACTGAGCGAGATCACCTTCAACACCAGCCTGATCGGCGAGATGCGGGCCATCGCCTTCGTGTCGAGGCTACTGAAGGAACAGAAGCTGGACCCCGGCCGCTACAAGGACCTGCGCCTGCACATGGTGGCCGACGACGACGGCCTGGCGCCCTTCAACGCCTCCAGCAAGTTCAACACGGACTGGACCTTCCTGCAGCAGTTGCATGCGCTGGGCCGCCAGGCCGCCGACAGCTGGCTGGCCGCGCACCGGGCCGATGTGGGCCAGCGCAGTTCGCTCAAGATCGAGGAAACATTCCTGGGGATGCAGACCAGCGGTTGATACCAACGGTATCAAGGTGAAGCGGCCCCGGTAAAATCATGGGATGACCGCCCCCGCTTCGCCTTCCCCCGCTGTTCCCACCCCACCCGCCATGCGCCTGTCCGGCCTGGAGCCGGTCCACATCGGCGAGGGCACGCTGTTCGTGAACGTGGGCGAGCGCACCAACGTGACGGGCTCCAAGGCCTTCGCGCGGATGATCCTGGAAGGCCGCTTCGAGGATGCGCTCTCGGTGGCGCGCCAGCAGGTGGAAAACGGCGCCCAGGTGATCGACATCAACATGGACGAGGCCATGCTGGACAGCAAGGCCGCCATGGTGCGCTTTTTGAACCTGATCGCCGGCGAGCCCGAGATCGCGCGCGTGCCCATCATGATCGACTCGTCCAAGTGGGACGTGATCGAGGCGGGCCTGAAGTGCGTGCAGGGCAAGGGCATCGTCAACTCGATCTCGCTGAAGGAAGGCGAGGCCGAGTTCAAGCGCCAGGCGCGGCTGATCAAGCGCTACGGCGCGGCCAGCGTGGTGATGGCCTTCGACGAGGTGGGCCAGGCCGACACCTACGCCCGCAAGACCGAGATCTGCGAGCGCGCCTACCGCATCCTGGTGGATGAAGTGGGGTTCCCGCCCGAGGACATCGTGTTCGACCCGAACATCTTTGCGGTGGCCACCGGCATCGAGGAGCACGACAACTACGCGGTCGATTTCATCGAGGCCACGCGCTGGATCAAGCAGAACCTGCCGGGCGCCAAGATCAGCGGCGGCGTGTCGAACGTGAGCTTCAGCTTCCGCGGCAACGAGCCCGTGCGCGAGGCCATCCACACTGTGTTCCTATACCACGCCATCCAGGCAGGCATGGACATGGGCATCGTCAACGCCGGCATGGTCGGCGTGTACGACAACCTCGATGCCCAGCTGCGCGAGCGCGTGGAAGACGTGGTGCTCAACCGCAAGCCAATCTACCGCGAGGGCGACGACACCAGCCTGACGCCGACGGAGCGCCTGCTGGCGATCGCCGAGCAGGTCAAGGGCACGGCCAAGGACGACAGCGCCAAGCTGGCCTGGCGCGGCACGGCCGAAGAGCCCGCCACCGTGGAGCACCGCCTGAGCCACGCGCTGGTGCACGGCATCACCGATTTCATCGTGGCCGACACCGAGGAGGCCTGGCAGAAGATCAAGGCCGGAGGCGGCCGCCCACTGCACGTGATCGAAGGCCCGCTGATGGCCGGCATGAACACCGTGGGTGACCTGTTCGGCGCGGGCAAGATGTTCCTGCCGCAGGTGGTCAAGAGCGCTCGCGTGATGAAGCAGGCCGTGGCCCACCTGCTGCCCTACATCGAGGAAGAAAAGGCCCAACTGATCGCGGCCGGCGGCGATGCCAAGGCCAAAGGCAAGATCGTGATCGCCACCGTGAAGGGCGACGTGCACGACATCGGCAAGAACATCGTCACCGTCGTCTTGCAGTGCAACAACTTCGAGGTGGTGAACATGGGTGTGATGGTGCCCTGCGCCGACATCCTGGCCAAGGCCAAGGAAGAAGGCGCCGACATCATCGGCCTGTCGGGCCTGATCACGCCCAGCCTGGAAGAGATGCAGTACGTGGCCGGCGAAATGGAACGCGACGAGTATTTCCGCGATCGCCAGTTGCCGCTGCTGATCGGCGGCGCCACCTGCTCGCGCGTGCACACGGCCGTGAAGATCGCGCCGAACTTCAGCGGCCCGGTGGTGTACGTGCCCGATGCCTCGCGCGCTGTGGGTGTGTGCTCCGAGCTGCTGAGCCCCGAGCGCCAGGACGCCTACATCGCCGAACTGAACGCCGACTACGAGAAGGTGCGTCAGCAGCACGCCAACAAGAAGGCCACGCCCATGGTGTCGCTGGCCGAGGCCCGCGCCAACAAGACGCCGCTCGACTGGACCGGCTACACGCCCGATGCGCCCAAGTTCCTGGGCCGCCGCGTGTTCAAGAACTACGATCTGGGCGAACTGGCCGACTACATCGACTGGGGCCCCTTCTTCCAGACCTGGGACCTGGCCGGCCCCTACCCCGCCATCCTCACCGACGAAGTGGTGGGCGAAGAGGCCACGCGCGTGCATGCGGACGCCAAGGCCATGCTCAAGAAGATCGTCGAGGGCCGCTGGCTGACGGCGCACGGCGTGATCGCGCTGTACCCCGCCAACACGGTCAACGACGACGTGATCGAGGTCTACCGCGACGAGAAGCGCGATGAGGTGCTGATGAAGTGGGCGCCGCTGCGCATGCAGACCGAGCGCCCGACGGTCGATGGCGTGAAGCGCCCCAACCGCAGCCTGGCCGATTTCATCGCACCGCGGCCGGATGCCGGCGGCAAGCCCGACTACATCGGCCTGTTCGCCGTGACCGCCGGCCTGAACATCGAGCGCAAGGAAGCGGAGTTCATGGCCCACCATGACGACTACTCCGCCATCATGCTCAAGGCCCTGGCCGACCGCCTGGCCGAGGCCTTCGCCGAGCGCATGCACGAGCGCGTGCGCAAGGAGTTCTGGGCCTACGCCGAGCAGGAGCAGCTGGACAACACCCAGTTGATCAAGGAGCAGTATCGCGGCATCCGCCCGGCACCGGGCTACCCGGCCTGCCCGGACCACACCGTCAAGCGCGAGATGTTCAAGGTGCTCGATGCGCACGACGTGCACATGCACCTGACCGAAAGCCTGGCCATGATGCCGGCCGCCAGCGTGAGCGGCTTCTACATGGCGCACCCTGAGGCCGACTACTTCAACGTCGGCAAGATCGCGGGCGACCAGCTGGAAGACTGGGCCGAGCACACCGGCCTGAGCATCACCGAGGCCGAACGGGCACTGTCGCCCAACCTGTAAGGCGATCACCATCGCCTTGTCAGCCTGTTTCCTACAGCAGGCCTGAGCTTACAAATCGTCACTCAAACGTTTGAGAGTGGCCGTGACTTTGCGCACGGCCGCTTACCCCTGCCTGCCTGAAAAGCAGAGAGCATCGCGCCGATACCGAGCGGAGGCGTTCACGACGGTAGTCAGAACATCAACAGAACGCTCGTGGGTCCAGTGGGTTGATCGTTCGGATTGGGTGACGTGCATGAAGTGGATGGGTTGGTCGGCCGGTCGCATGACCGTGATCGCGGCGATGGCCGCCGCGATGCTCAGCGCGTGTGGGGGCGGAGGCGGAGGTGGCAGCGCTGGCACAGGCAACGCCACCGGCAGCAATGGCAGCGGAACCTCCTCAGGGCAGGCTGCCGCCGAAACCGGCAACGCCAGCCAGGCTGCCGCCATCACGGAACGCGATGCTCACCGCTTTCTGGGCCAGGCCAGCTTTGGCGCTACACCGAGCACCGTGGCCAGCGTGCGCTCGCTGGGTTATGCGGGCTGGCTCGACAATCAGTTCGATACCGGCTTGTCTGTCTCACACCTGTCCACCGCAGACGCCTCGGTCGCCCGGCTCAATGCGGACAAGGTCAGGGCCAGCGACATCCCCTACACATGGTGGACGCACGCCGTACAGGATCCGGCGCAACTGCGCCAACGCGTCGCCTATGCACTCTCGCAGATCTTCGTCGTGTCGACCATGGACTCGGTGCTGGCGGACAACTCGCGCCTGGTCGCCAGCTACATGGACATGCTGACCCAGAACAGCAGCAGCACCTACCGCGAGCTGCTGGAAGCTGTGGCACTGCACCCCGCCATGGGCATCTACCTGTCAACGCTGCAGAACCGCAAGGAAGACCCGGTCAGTGGCCGCATCCCGGATGAAAATTTCGCACGCGAAGTGATGCAGCTGTTTTCCATCGGGCTGTACGAACTCAATGATGACGGCAGCCTCAAACTGCGCAACGGCCAACCGATCGAGACCTACACCTCCGACGATGTCCGGGGGCTGGCCAAGGTGTTCACGGGCTGGAGCTGGCACCGCCCTGCTGGCAGCACAGTCGAATGGTGGCGCTGCTTCTGGCCCTCGACAGGTTGCAACGACTACGCACTGCAAAGCAGGATGCCTATGAGCGGCTACGCCGAGGCGCACTCGACCAGCGAGAAGCGCTTCCTGGGCATCACGATCCCCGCCCAGACCACGGCCAATCCGGCGCTGAGCCTGCGGCTGGCGCTGGATCGTCTGGCGACCCACCCCAACACCGCCCCCTTCATCAGCAAGCAACTGATCCAGCGACTGGTGACCAGCAACCCCAGCCCTGCCTATGTGGCCCGTGTGACCAACGTGTTCCGCAGCAGCAATGGCAGCCTGCGCGCCGTCGTCAAGGCCATCTTGCTGGATGCAGAAGCGCGCACCCCTGCCACCAGTGGCGTGAGCATGCCCAGCCACGGCAAGCTGCGCGAGCCTGTGCTGCGCCTGAGCCAGTTGCTGCGGGCGATTCCGCACAGCTCGACGATGTACACCACGCTGCAGTCGGCCCAGAGCCCCGCGCCCTTCTACTACGCCTCGACCACCGACGACCCGGCGTTCGCCCTGGGCCAGACGCCCATGCGCTCGCCGTCCGTCTTCAACTTCTACCGCCCCGGCTACAAGCCGCCGCGCAGCCAACTGGGCACACTGGGCCTGGTCGCCCCGGAAATGCAGACCACCAGCGAGACCTCGGTGCTGGGCTATGCCAACTTCATCACCACCATCCTGGATCAGGGCTGGGGCGAGACCCATCCCCAGACCGGCAAGCCGGACATCCAGTTCAACCTCAGCTCGCTGCAGGCCCTGGATGACGGCAGCAGTTCGGCACGCCCCCAGCGCATGGTCGATGAGGCCGCACGCCTTCTGCTGGGCGGCCCCTTGAGCAGCACCCTGAACGAGCGGGTCGTCACCGCCGTGGGAGCCATGCCCCGCACGAACGACCAGCAAAAGCGCCGTCGCGCTGCCGCCGCCGTGGCCTTGATCGCCGTCTCCCCCACCTACATCGTCCAGCAATAAGGCCACCACCATGAGCAAGCAACTGAGCCGCCGTGCCTTCCTGCGTCACGCCGCCGCCCTGGGATCGCTGGGTGCCGCCGCGCCGATGGGCATGAGCCTGTCCCTGCTGGGACACGCCTCGGCCCAGGCCTCGCAAGGCGACTACAAAGCCCTGGTCTGCGTGTTCCTGGCCGGCGGCAACGACGGCTACAACACTGTGCTGGCCACCGACAGCGACTCCTGGACGCACTACACGAACCAGCGCGACCCGATGGCCCGGGGCAGTGCCGGCTCCGGCACCTCCATCGCACTGCTGCCCGCCGGCACGGCGTCCAATGCGCAAGCAGGCAGAGCCACGCCAGCCCGGCTGGGCGGCGTGCTGCCCATCGGCCACTCCGGCCGGGCAGCCCATGCGTCCCGGCAGTTCGCCATGCACCCTTTGCTGAACGATGTGCAATCGCTGCACCAGGCTGGACGTGTCGCCGTGCTGGCCAACGTCGGGCCGCTCAAGCGGCGCCTGACCAAGGCCGAATACGCCGGCGAAGTGGCGCCACGCCCGGCCAAGCTGTTCTCGCACAATGACCAGCAATCGACCTGGCAATCGTTCTCGCCTGAAGGCGCAGACAACGGCTGGGGCGGCCGCATGGGTGACTTGCTGATGTCGGGCAATGCCACGGGCCTGGGGGCATCGGCCTCCCTGGTGCAACGCTCGTTCACCTGCCTGTCCCCCGGCAGCTACGGCATCTGGCTCTCGGGTGCCCAGGCACAGGCGATGCAGGTGGGTGCCATGGGCATGCTCGAACTGGGCAGTTGGGGATCGGTGCTGGGCAGCGCATCGCTCAAGAGTGCCATGGCCGAGGTGATGAGCGCCGGCCAGGCCGACAACCTGTTCTGGGCCGATCACCAGGCCGTCACACAGCGCAGCATGGCCATCCAGTCGCTCATTGGCCCGATCCTGCCGCCACTGAGCAGCACCAATGGCTCGGCGCCCTGGGCCACACCGGGCAACGGCAACCCCTGGATCGATCCCATGCTGAGCTACCTCAGCCCCAACACGGGTGCCGCACGCTTCAACAGCCTGGCATTGCAGTTCCAGATGGTGGCGCGCTTGATCGACGCCAACCGCACGGGCAACCTGGGCATGCGCCGCCAGGTGTTCATGGTCACGCTGGGAGGCTTCGACACCCACGCGATCCAGAACGAGGAGCACAGCGAGCGCATGGCCCAGCTCAACCACGCCCTGGCCTACTTCGACCGCGTGCTGGGCCAGATGCCCAGCGGCGACATGCGCAACCAGGTCACCACCTTCACCGCGTCGGAGTTCGGGCGCAACCTGGCCAACAACGGCGATGGCACCGACCACGGCTGGGGCAACCACCACCTGATCATGGGCGGCGCGGTGAACGGGCGCGAGGTCTACGGCACCTACCCGACCCTGGCCACCGGCAATGCCAGCAACCAGTACGACAGCCCCGATCTGCTGCAGAACGGCGCCATGCTGCCGTCGACCTCGGTCGACCAGTACGCCTACACGCTGGGCAAATGGATGGGACTGTCAGCCGGTGAACTGACCGGCATCCTGCCCAACCTGGGCAACTTCGACGCCTCTACGCACGACCTGGGCTTCATGGCCTGAGCGTCCTGGCACACATCGCGCATCAAGACCTGCCCGCGATCTCCTGCGCCGCCTGCTCCAGGGTGGCGATGAGTTGGGCCACGTCCAGCGGCTTGGTCAGGTAGGCCTTGAAGCCCCAGGCCTGGGCCCGCCGGATGGTGTCGGGCATGGCATCGGCCGACAGGGCCACACGTGGGATGCCAGTGGTCTCGACATCCTGGTCGAGCAGCTTGACCACGTCGAAGCCGCTCATGTCGCCCAGCTGCATGTCCAGCAGCAGCAGGTCCGGGCGGCGGCGGCGCACGGCGGCCAGCGCTTCGGCGCCGTTGTGCGCCACCGTGACGTGGCACCACGGCAGCAGGGCCAGGATCTCGGTGACCAGGTCGATGTTGATCTGGTTGTCCTCGGCGTAGAGCACTTCGAGCCGCGGATGGTCGTCGCGGCCATCGGGCAGGTGGGACTGCTCTGCATCCAGGGGCCCCAGCTCGTCCAGCGGTGAGTGCGCGGTGTCAGGGCCCGTGCCCACGGGCAGCCAGCAGCGCATGCGCGTGCCCTGGCCCGGCGCACTGTGCACCTCCAGCTCGCCCTCCATCAGCTCCAGCAGGCGCTTGACGATGACCAGGCCGATGCCCGTGCCTTCCACACCCGTCTGCTCGGCCCCCAGGCGGTTGAAGGGCTCGAACAGGTGGGCCAGTTGCTCCTCGCTCATGCCGCGGCCGGTGTCGCGCACTTCGAGCATCACACGCTCGCCCTCCTGGCGAGCCTGCACGCTCACGGTGCCGCCCGGGCGGTTGTACTTGACGCCGTTGGTCAGCAGGTTGACCAGCACCTGCTGCAGGCGCGTGCGGTCGGCCAGTACGGTGGGGTCGTCGCAATCATGGCAGGGCAGCAGGCGCACATCCAGATCGGCGGCCAGGTTGCCCACCAGGTCCAGCGCGTGCTCAAACGCCGCGTGGGTGGACACGGGCTCCAGCGACAGGGGCAGGCGGCCCGATTCGATGCGCGACAGGTCGAGCACGTCGTTGATCACCGCCAGCAGATGCTGGCCGGCCTGCGCCATCACCTCGACCTTCTGGCGCTGGCCACCGCTGAGCGGCTCGCCATCGGGCATCTGGAGCAGCTGGGCAAAGCCCAGGATGGCGTTGAGCGGCGTGCGCAGCTCATGGCTCATGCGCGAGAGGAACTCGGATTTGGCCGCGCTGGCCTGCTCGGCCGCCTGGGCCTTGACGGTGGCCGAGCGGTAGAGCTTTTCTTCCGTCACGTCGTGGATGTAGCCCACGCGGGCGAAGCGGCCGTTGAGCTGGCAGCCCGACATGGCCTTGCCCGCCACGGTGCGCACGCCCTTGTCGGCCAGCACCACGCGGAACTCGAACTCGGCCGGATCGGATGCCCGCATGGCTGATTCGCACAGCACGCGAACCATAGAGCGGTCTTCGGGGTAGACGTGCTCGTAGGCGGATTCGAAGCGCGCTTTCCATTCGTCAGGGGCAATGCCCAGGATGTCGCGCACGCCATCGCTGCAGTACACGACGCTGGGCAGGCCGCGGTGGTCGGGCTCCAGCACGTAGAGCACACCAGGCACGTTGCGGCTCAGGCTGGCCAGGACCTCCAGCTCGGTCTGCATGTCGGCGATCTGCGCGCGCAACGCCGCCACCTCTTCCTTCAGCGCCCGGGGATCGTCTCCCGGATCGGCTGCCGGCCTGTCAGACATGGGCTCTCCTCAAATACTGCTGTTGTCGTCCCCGGCTTGACTTTGACACAGATCGGGGCGGACAGGCCACGGGGAAAGACCTGTCAGCACACAGCAGGATCAGCGGCCAGGCAGCAGGGGCTTGAGGTAGCGCCCGGTGTGGCTCTGGGGGTGGTCGATCAGGTCCTCGGGCGTGCCGGCCAGCAGCAGGGTGCCACCGCCGGAGCCGCCTTCGGGGCCCATGTCGATCAGCCAGTCGGCCGTCTTGATCACATCCAGATTGTGCTCGATGACGACGATGGTATTGCCGGCATCGCGCAGCTGGTGTAACACCTTGAGTAACAGCGCGATGTCGTGAAAATGCAGCCCCGTGGTGGGTTCGTCCAGGATGTAAAGCGTGCGCCCGGTGTCGCGCTTGGACAACTCCAGCGCCAGCTTGACGCGCTGCGCCTCGCCGCCCGACAGCGTGGTCGCGCTCTGGCCCAGGCGGATGTAGCCCAGGCCCACGTCCATCAGCGTCTGCAGCTTGCGGGCGATGGCGGGCACGGCATTGAAGAAGGCCAGCGCGTCCTCGACCGTGAGGTCCAGCACCTCGTGGATGTTCTTGCCCTTGTAGAGCACTTCCAGCGTCTCACGGTTGTAGCGCTTGCCGTGGCAGGTGTCGCAGGGCACGTACACGTCGGGCAGGAAGTGCATCTCCACCTTGATGACGCCGTCGCCCTGGCAGGCCTCGCAGCGGCCACCGGCCACGTTGAAGGAGAAGCGCCCGGCCCCGTAGCCGCGCTCGCGGGCCGTGGGCACATCGGCGAACAGCTCGCGGATGGGCGTGAACAGGCCCGTGTAGGTGGCGGGGTTGGAGCGCGGCGTGCGGCCGATGGGCGACTGATCGACGTTGATGACCTTGTCGAACAGCTCCAGGCCTTCGATCTCGTCGTGCGGCGCGGGCTCCAGGTGGCTCTGGTAGAGCTTGCGGGCCACGGCGGCGTACAGCGTGTCGTTGACCAGGGTGGACTTGCCCGAGCCGGACACGCCCGTCACGCAGGTCAGCAGGCCCACGGGGATCTCGGCGGTGACGCCCTTGAGGTTGTGGCCGCGCGCGTTGACGATGCGCAGGCGCGGGGTCTCGTCGGTGAGCGGGTGGCGCTTGGCCGGCACCTCGATGCGCAGGGCCTGGGCCAGGTAGCGGCCGGTCAGGCTGTTTTCGTTGTCGGTGACCTGCTGGGGCGTGCCCTGGGCCAGCACCTGGCCGCCGTGCACGCCGGCGCCCGGCCCCATGTCGACCACGTGGTCGGCGGCGCGGATCATGTCCTCGTCGTGCTCGACCACGATCACGCTGTTGCCCAGGTCGCGCAGGTGCTTGAGCGTACCGATCAGGCGGTCGTTGTCGCGCTGGTGCAGGCCGATGCTGGGCTCGTCGAGCACGTACATCACGCCCGTGAGGCCCGAGCCGATCTGGCTGGCCAGGCGGATGCGCTGGGCCTCGCCGCCGGACAGGGTATCGGCGCTGCGGTCCAGGCTGAGGTAGTTCAGGCCCACGTCGTTCAGGAAGCGCAGGCGCGAGCGGATCTCCTGCACCACCTTGGCGGCGATCTCGGCCTTGGCGCCCTGCAGGTGCAGGCCCTCGAAGTAGCGAAAGGCCTCGGCCAGGGTGCTGTGGCCGATCTCGTAGATGGCGCGCGTATCGCCCGTGTCGGCATCGAGCAGCTTGACGTGGCGGGCCTCGCGGCGCAGGCGGGTGCCGTGGCAATCAGGGCAGGCCTTGGGCTGCTGGTAGCGGCCGAGTTCTTCGCGCACGGCCGATGAATCGGTCTCCTTGAAGCGGCGCTCGAAGTTGGGGATGATGCCTTCAAAGGCGTGCGTGCGCTTGACCTTGCGCTTCTTGCCGCCGGCACCATCGGCCTCGTAGGTGAACTCGATCTCGACCGGCGCGGAGCCGTACAGCAGCACCTGCTGGAACTCAGCCGGCAGCTCTTCGAAGGGCTGCTCGATGTCCACCTCGTAGTGCTTGCCGACGCTCTGCAGCAGCGAGTAGGTGTAGGGGTTGCGGCGATCCCAGCCCTTCACGGCACCGCTGCCCATGCTCAGGCTGGGGAAGGCCACCACGCGCTGCGGATCGAAGGCGATGACCTGGCCCAGGCCGTCGCAGCTCGGGCAGGCGCCCACGGGCGAGTTGAACGAGAACAGGCGCGGCTCCAGCTCCGACAGCGAATAGTTGCACACCGGGCAGGCGAACTTGGCGGAGAACAGGTGCTCCTTGCCCGTGTCCATCTCCAGCGCCAGCGCGCGGCCCTCGGCCTGGCGCAAGGCGGCCTCGAAGCTCTCGGCGAGGCGCTGGGTGATGTCGGACTTGACCTTGAGGCGGTCGACGACCACGTCGATGTCGTGCTTCTCGTTCTTGGCCAGGGGCTTCAAGTCAGCCGCCTCGGTGATCTGCCCGTCGATGCGGAAGCGCACATAGCCCTGGGCCTGCATGTCGGCGAAGAACTCGGCGTGCTCGCCCTTGCGGTCGCGCATCACCGGGGCCAGGATCATCAGCTTGGTGTCCTCGGGCAGTGCCAGCACGGCATCGACCATCTGGCTGACGCTCTGGGCCTGCAGCGGGATGGCGTGGTCCGGGCAGAACGGCGTGCCGGCGCGGGCGTAGAGCAGGCGCAGGTAGTCGTGGATTTCCGTGACCGTTCCCACGGTGGAGCGCGGGTTGTGGCTGGTGGCCTTCTGCTCGATGCTGATCGCGGGCGACAGGCCCTCGATCACATCGACATCGGGCTTGTCCATCAGTTGCAGGAACTGGCGGGCGTAGGCGCTCAGGCTTTCCACATAGCGGCGCTGGCCCTCGGCATACAGGGTGTCGAAGGCCAGGCTGGATTTGCCCGATCCCGACAGGCCGGTGATCACCACCAGCTGGTGGCGCGGCAGGTCCAGGTCGATGTTTTTCAGGTTGTGGGTGCGCGCCCCACGGATCTGGATCAACGGCGCCTCTCCCTTGGGAGCAGGGGCAGGCGCGGCAGAAGGAGGGGTGTCGGGGCGGGACATCGGCGGGGCGGCTATCGAATCTGGCAAGGCAACCGGCCATCATACGTCGGGCGCTGGGGGAAACCCGGTCAGGCGTTTGCCCCAGACACCTCAAGTCCGGGGCCCGAGCGTCCGAAAACAGGGAAATCCAGGTTCTCGTACCTTCGTGCCCGATGATGGACACCGCTGTCTGTGCCCCCTCTGCCGACCCCGACGCCCCCCGCTGGGGCGATTGGCTGCTGGGCGACGTTCCTGATCAACGCCTCTGGCTGGCACGCCTGCTGCGCGTGGGTGCTCTGTTCCTGGCGCTGGACCTGGCGCGCGCCGTGGGCGTGGGGCTGGGCCTGGTGACACTGCAGGACATGGCGGCCCTGCTGGCCTACAACCTGGGCGTGCTGGGCGTGGGCTACGGCCTGATCCGCAGCGGCTGGAGCGCCCGGCTGGATGATCCTTCCCTCACGATGCCGCTGGTGGGCCTGGCCCTGATCAGCATCGTGCTGGGCTATGTGTGGGTAGACGTGGGCCGCGGCGCCCTGCTGCCGCTCGCGGCCGTGGTGCTGGTCCATGGCATGCACCGCCTGACGCCGCGCCAGACCCTGGCCTGGGCCGGCGCCCTGCTGGTGGTTTTGTCGCTGGCGGCCGCCGTGATGGCCCTGCTCTCGCTGCAGGGCCTGAACCTGGCCCAGGAAGCGATCGATCTGGGCGTGGCAGCGCTGGGCCTGCCCGTGCTGGCCGCCGTGGCCGGCCGCGCCCATGCCGTGCTGCAGACGCATGCGCGTCAGCGGGCCGAGCTGCGCCAGTCCCTCGCCCGCCTGGAGGCGCTGACCACCAAGGACGCGCTGACCGGCCTGTCCAACCACCGCCACATGCTGCACCTGCTGGACGTGGAGATCCTGCGCCATTCGCGCCAGGGCCGCGTCTTCAGCGTAGCCTTGCTGGATGTGGACCACTTCGAGCAGATCAACGAGGCCTTGGGTCGTGCCCGTGCCGACGAGGTGCTGCGCCAGCTGGCCCATGTCTCGACCACGCACCTGCGTGCCTCCGACGTGATGGGGCGCTGGGGCGGCGAGGAGTTCATCCTGCTGATGCCGGAAACGGACCTGGCAGGCGGCGTGCGCTCCATGGAGCGCCTGAAGGAAAAGCTTTACACCAAGCTCGGTTTCTACCGCGAAGGCCGTTGGGTGCCCGTGAACTGCTCGGCCGGCGTCACGCGGCACCGCACCGGAGAAACCATCCACCAGACACTGGCGCGCGCCGAACAGGCACTGCGCTCGGCGAAGGCGAACGGCCGCAACCAGGTGGTGTCCTCATGACCTCTACCGAAACCTCTACCGAACGCAGGCTGCCCGTGGGCGCGCTGATGGGCGCGCTGGTCGTGATCGTGGCCGTGTACGCAGGCATTCCACTGGCACGCAACGCCATGCTGCAGTTGCTGTGCCTGACGGTGGCACTGGGCCTGTTCACGCACTCGCCCCGGCAGGTCACGCAGGTGAGCCTGGCGGCCAGCGGCCTGCTGGCCCTGGCCATGCTGGGCCTGTGGGCTGCGGGCCTGCAGGGCTTCGATCCCATGCGAGACGGCATCAACGGCCTGCTGGCCTGCCTGTTCATGCTGGTGCTGGGCCAGGCCATCCACCACTTCAGCGTCAAGCATGAAGAGCTCAGCGATCAGCAGGCCACCATGGCCGACACGCTGGCGCGCATGGAGCAGCTGGCCACACGCGATCCGCTCACTGGCCTGTTCAACAACCGCCACATGACGGAGCTGATGAACCAGCACGCCAAGCGCGCCGAACGTGCCGACCTGCCCATGAGCCTGGCACTGATCGACCTGGACCAGTTCCAGCGCGTCAACGAACGCTTCGGCCACGCGGTGGGCGACGAGGCCCTGGTGGCCGTGGCCCGCATCGCGATGGAAGTGTTCCGTCAGACCGACGTGGTGGGCCGCTGGGGCGGCGAGGAGTTGCTGGTGCTTTTCACCGACAGCGAGCCGGAGCAGGCCGTGCAGGGCATCGAGCGCTTCCGCCATCGCATGGACGGGCAGGACCTGAGCGCCGCCCGCCTGGGCGTGAAGGTGAGCTTCTCCGCTGGCCTGGTGGTCTGGCAGGAGGGCGAGGACATGGACACCACGCTCACGCGGGCGCGCCATGCCCTGCTGCGGGCCAAGCACGAAGGCCGGGACCGCACCATCACCGGCAAGTTCACTCCGCCAAGTTCTTCTTGAAGAAGGCCGTCTGGCGGGCCACCACCTGCTCGAACAGCGGGCCGGTGTAGGGCGAGAAGTGGTCGGCGCCGGCCAACTCCACATACTCACCATGCTTGAGTTGGGCGACCACCTTGCGCACGCCCTTGACGGGGATCAGCCCGTCCTTTTCTGACGCGATGACGAGCGTGGGCGCCTGGATGCGGTCGGCCGCACCACCGGGGCTGTAGAAGGGCAGGCTCATGAACACCCGCGCGGCCACCTTGGTGTCGGCCTCCGGTGTACCAGCGGGCATCAACTTCTTGTAGCCATCGCACTCCGGGCAGATCAGCGCGGAGAACTGCCCCGGCGCGATGGTGGGCACGTACAGCGGTGTCTCGCTGTCGCTGCGCATCAGGTCGCGCAGCGCGTACCAGGCCGCGACGGGCTGGTACTTGAGCGGGAAGGTCAGGCTGCTTTGCCAACCGTTCACGAAAGGCACCTGCGAGCTGACCGCCTTGACCGCCTCGGGCCGGTCAGCCGCCACCTGCAGCACATGCCCACCGCTGTACGAGGTGCCCCACAGGCCCACACGCGTGCCATCGACATCCTGGCGCTGGCGCACGGCGTCGATCGCGCTGGACCAGTCCTTCACGTGCTCCTTGCCATTGACCACGCGGCGCGGCTGGCCACCGCTCTTGCCGAAGCCACGGTAATCGAAGCGCAGCACCGCGAAGCCGGCTTGCACGAAGCGCTCGGCATAGGGCTTGAGGCCCCAGTCGCGCAGCGCGCCGAAGCCGTGCGCCATCACGATGACGGGCGGCTTGGAGGCGCCCGCAGGCAGCCACAGCTCGCCATCGCAAGTGGTGGCCTGGCAGGCGAAGGTCACGGGCACGGTGGTGTGGGCTGCGGTGGCCTGGGCGGTCGCGGGCGCTGCGGGCACGGCCGGACTCGATTGCGCCTGGCTGCACAGGGGCGCGGCGCCCACCGCCAGGATGAACAGGGCTCGGTGCCACAGGGGCGTGAAGGACATCTGCATGCTTGTACTCCTCGGTCTCTCTTGGGGGATGTCTGACACTGATCTGGCGTTTTGGTACCCACAGGTACCATCAACGGTACGAAAGGGTACCAGCGTCACGCGGGTACGGTCAAGTACCATCTAGGCCTGATGACTGCCGATGCGCCCTCTCCCGCCACCACGCCTTCGCCGCACCGCCTGCGGCTGATCGAGGCGCTGGCCGCCACCCTGGCCGACAAGCCCTATGCCGACACCACCGTGGCGGACGTGGTGGCGCGTGCGCACGTCTCCAAGCGCACCTTCTACGAGCAGTTCGAGAGCAAGGAAGCCTGCCTGCTGGCGCTGTGCGAGACCATGAGCCAGCAGACGCTGGCCGTGATCGCCGCCGGCTACGACCACGAGGCCGACTGGGTTGAGCAGCTCGAGCAGGTCACGCGCGCCTATCTGGGCAGCCTGCAGGCGCAGCCAGCGTTGCTGCGCACCTTGTTCATTGAGCTGTATGCGCTGGGGCCTGCCGGCCTGCAGGCACGCCGAGGCGTGCAGCGCAGCTTTGCGGATTTCCTGCGCATGCAGGTGGAGATCGCGCGCCTGCGCGAGCCCAACAAGCGCCCGCTGGAGCCCACGCTCGCCATGGCCGTGGTGGGCGGCATCACCGAGTTGATCCTGCAGGCGGTAGAAGAAGGCCGCGCCGACCGCCTGGTCGAGCTCACGCCCACAATCACCGCCTTCGTGCAGGCGGTGCTGGAATCACTGCTGCCGCTGGAGCACCGCCTGAACGGCGAGGCGAGCTGATCAGGCCTTACTGCTCGTCCACGCAGCGCGCCTCGATGGCGCCCAGCTTGTCGATCTCCACACGCACGACATCGCCCGCGCGCAGGAACTTGGGCGGATCGAAGGCCGCGCCCACGCCGCTGCAGGTGCCGGTGTAGATCACATCGCCCGGCTCCAGCGTCATCGCCTGGCTGAGCAGCGCGATCTGCGACCACACGTCGTGGATCATCAGGCTGGTATTGCTTTGCTGGCGCAGCTCGCCATTGACCCAGCAGCGCAGGTCCAGCGTGTGTGGATCGCCGCCCAGCTCGTCAGCCGTGGTCAGCCAGGGGCCGAAGGGCGCATGCGTGTCGAAGGATTTGCCCAGCGTCCACTGCGAGGTGCGCTTCTGCCAGTCACGCACGGACACGTCGTTGCCCACGCAGTAGCCGAAGATCACTTCATGCGCGCGCTCACGCGGCACGTGCTTGCAGCGCTGGCCGATCACGGCGACCAGTTCGGCCTCGTAGTCGGTGCGCTCGGACACCTTGGGCAGCATGATGTCGTCATAAGGCCCGTTGATGGCGTGGCCCAGCTTGGTGAACCACAGCTGGTGCTCGGGCACGGCACGGCTCTCGCGGCCCTGGTCACCCACGATCTTCTCGTTGACGTGGTCCAGGTAGTTCAGGCCGATGGCCAGCAGCTTCGGGGGGCGCGGCACGGGCGCCAGCAGGTGCACCTCGGGCAAGCGCGCGTGCGGCGCCTGGCCCAGCAGGGCCTGCACCTGCGGCTGCAATTGCGCCCAGCGCGCAATCACCTCCGGCATGCCTTCGTGCGCGGCCAATGTGCCGGCTGGCAAGGCGCGATGCAAGGACACCACGCCCTCGTCGCCCACGATCACGCCCACTTCGGTGGCCGTCGATCCGGCCATCTGGAAACTCACCAATCTCATCCATGTTCTCCTGAGGGCGCCGCCATCATGGGGCAGCGCTTGCAACGATGTGCCGGGCGGTAGGCCGGCACAACGGCATCGTACGCTGGCCGGGACTTGCCCGCTGCGTCACGGCCATGCATCTGAGCAGCGCGTTCAGGTTCAGCACCCCAGCACTTCCTGGCCATGCACGACAGGCGCGAAAGACACTCAGGCCTCGCGCAGGCAGTCCACGATCTTGAGCCGCGCCGCGCGCCAGGCCGGCACGAACCCGCCCAGCAGTCCCATCACCAGCGCGAACAGCAGCGTCTGCACCACGATGCCCGGCGTCAGGCGGAACTGGAAAGCCAACTCAGAGAAGGTCTGGAAGTTCACGGTGGAGATGTTCACGGTCTGCATCAGCGAGGCCGCGGCCAGACCCATCACCCCGCCCACCAATGACAGCAGCAGCGATTCGGCCATGAAGGCCGACAGCACCGCCCCGCGCCGAAAGCCCAGTGCGCGCAAGGTGCCGATCTCGCCCACGCGCGAGGCCACGGACGCGAACATCGTGATCATTGCGCCCACGATGGCGCCGATCGAGAAGATGATGGACAGCGCCAGCCCCAGGATGCGGATGAAGGTGGCCAGCGCCTCGGATTGCTCGGCATAGAACTGGCGCTCGGGCTTGGCCTCCAGCGTGAGGCGTGGATCCTTTTCGATCTGGGCTTTCAACCGCTCGAAGCTCGCCACATCGGCCAGCCGGAAGACCATGCTGGAGAACACCTGCCGCCTGAAGGCCTGCATCATCTGGTCGGCATCACCCCAGATCTCCGAATCGAAGCCGCTGCCGCTGGCATCGAACACGCCCACCACCGTCCAGTCACGCCCGGCGAAGCGCAGCGTCTCGCCCAGGCCCGCGCCAGCGAAATCGGCAGCCACGGCGCGCCCCGTCACGATCTCGCTGGTGCCGGGCCGGAACATGCGCCCCTGCACCATGCGCACCTGCGGCCGCAGCGCCAACCCTGACAAGGAGGTGCCGCGCACCGTCACGTTGCTGGGCTTGCCCGTGCCGCGCTTGGGCAGGGTGTTGAGCACCACGGGCTCGCGCGACACCAGCCGGCGCCCGTCGCCATCGGTGGCGATACCGGGCAGGCTCTCGATCACGGCGGCCTGGTCACGCGAGATCAGCGAGTTGATCTCGGCGCCCGCCCCCTTGCGCAGCACCATCACGTTGTCGGGCTGGCCCGTGGCCACCAGCGTGGCGCGGATGCCCTCGCTCATCATCAGCACGGTGGCGAACACGTAGACCACCAGCGCCATGCCGCCGGCTGTGAGCAAGGTGGTCACACGCCGCACCCACAGGTTGCGCGCGATGTAGCTCCAGGGCAGTGCCTTCATGCCGCGCCCCTCATGCCACGTGCCTCAGGCCCTGCACGATGTCGATGCGCGACATCTTCCAGGCCGGCCAGGCCGCCGCCACCACACCCACGATCACGCAGGCCAGCACCTGCAGCATCAGCGTAGTGGCCGATACGTTGAACACCGGGAACAGCGTGCCCACGGCGCCCACGAAGGCCTTGGCCACGGGGAAGGTGGCCGCCACGCCCAGCCCGCCGCCGATCAGCGCGATCAGCAGGCTCTCGCCGAACAGCAGCCGCACCACGAAGCCCGGGCTGAAGCCCAGCGCCTTGAGCGTGGCGTACTCGGCCAAACGCTCGCGCGCGGTCATCGTCATCGTGTTGGCCATCACCGCCATGATGATCAGGATGATGATGAAGCTCACGGCCTGCACGGCCAGCAGGATGGCTTCGCTCATGGACACGAAGCTGAGCTGGAAGGCCTTCTCCGTCTCGGTCAGCGTCTCGGCCAGCGAGTTGTGGAACAGCGTGTCGATGCGGCGCGAGACCTGCGGCGCGTCATCGGGGTTGTGGATGCCGACCACGTACACGCCCACATAGTCGGCGCTGCTCTTGGCGCCGGCCACCCGCACCGCTTCAGACAGGCGCTTCCAGTGGATGAACATCTGCTGCTCGTCCGTCTTGGCGTCCTTGCCTTCGTAGATGCCCCGGATGGTGAAGCTCCAGGTGCCGGGGTAGATGGTGCCGCGCAGGGGCACCGTGTCGCCCACCTTCCAGCCGAACTTGCCCGCCAGCTTGCGGCCGACCACGCAGCCTTGCCGATCACGCAGGAAGTCGGCCTTCTCCTTGTCACTCAGCTGGAACTCGGGGTAGAGCTTGAGGTAGCTCTCAGGGTCCACCGCGAACTGCGCAAAGAAGTTGCGCTCGGTGATGTAGATGCCGCCGAACCAGTTGGCCCACGAGATGCTCTTCACGCCTTCCACCGCGCGGATGCGCTCGGCGTAATTGAGCGGCAGCGGAAAGGTCAAAGAGATCGCGCTGCGCGTCACCAGCCGCGCACTCGACGACGCATCCACGCCTGCATACCAGGCATCGACCACCGTGCGCAGCAGCCCGAAGGCGCAGATCGCCACCACCAGCCCCACCATGGTCAGCAGGGTGCGCAGGCGGTGCCTGAAGGCGTTGCGCAGCAGCAGCTTGAAGAGGAACATGGCTATGGCTCAGTGCCCGGCCTGGCGAGGCATCTCGTCGTCGGGCACCAGCACACCCTTTTCCAGGTGGATCAGGCGGCCCGCGCGCGAGGCGGCTTTCGGGTCGTGCGTGACCATCACGATGGTCTTGCCCAGATCACGCTGCAGCTGCTGCAGCAGGTTCAGCACTTCCTCACCCGTGGTGCGGTCCAGATCGCCCGTGGGCTCGTCGGCAACGATCAGGGCCGGGTCGGCCACCAGCGCGCGGGCGATGGCCACGCGCTGCTGCTGTCCACCGGAGAGCTCGTTGGGGTAGTGGTCAACGCGATCACCCAGGCGCACCATGTCCAGCGCGGCAGCCACGTGTTCATGGCGCTGGCGGCGCGACAGACTGGTCAGCAGCAACGGCAACTCCACGTTCTCGAAGGCCGTGAGCACCGGCATCAGGTTGTAGAACTGGAAGATGAAGCCCACGTGGCTGGCGCGCCAGTCGGCCAGCTCGCCTTCGTTCAAGGTGGCGATGTCCACACCGCCGATCTCGATGCGGCCGGAGGTGGGTTGGTCGATGCCGGCGATCAGGTTGAGCAGCGTGCTCTTGCCCGAGCCGCTGGGGCCCATCAGCGCGACGAACTCGCCGGCCTGTACATCGAGGTGGATGTCTTCCAGCACGGGGATGTGCTGGTCGCCCCGTTGGTACGACTTGCTCAGGTTGCGGATGCGGATCAGCGCGTTGTCATCAGTGCCTGCCATGTCACTTCTCGGCCTGCTTGACGGTGGCGCCATCGTGCAGCTTGGCGGGCGGCGCCAGCACCACCTTGTCGCCGGACTTGATGGCGTTGGCCGCCACGGGCGCGATCTCCAGCACCTCGCCGATGGTGCGGCCGGCCTTCACGGCCACAGGCGATGCCGTCATCACCGGCGAATCGGCCGGGCCGCTGCTGGTAATGCGCCACACGGCCTTGCCGCCATCACGCTCGACCACGGCCTGCGGGTTCACGCCCAGCACGGGCTGCTGGTCGGCCTCCATCACCGGCTTGGACAGGAAGCTCACCTTGGCGCTCATCTCCGGCAGCACGCGCGCATCGAGCTTGTCAAAGCGGATCTTGGTCATCACCGTGGCCTTGGCGCGGTCCACCGTGGGCACGATGCCGCCCACCGTGCCCCTGAAGCGCACATCGGGCAAGGCATCGAGCACGATCTCGACCGGCTGGCCGATGCGCATCTTGGCCAGGCTGCTCTCGGACACATCGGCCTCCACCTCCAGCGTGCTCATGTCGGCCATGGTCAGTACGGCGCCTTGCGAGCCGGCCGCGTTGGAGAACGGCGTGATGATGTCGCCCACATTGGCGTTCTTGACCAGCACCACGCCGTCGAAGGGTGCGCGGATCTCGGTGAAGTCCTGGTTGACCTGCTGCACCTTGCGCTGCGCCTGCGCGGCTGACACGCTGGCCTGCGCGGCGGCCACACTGGCCTGCGCGGCATTGGCGCGTGTCTGCGCGGCATCAACGGCCTGCGGCGAGATGAAGCCCTGGGCTTGCAGGCCCTTGCTGCGCGCCAGTTCGGCCTGGGCATTCGTGTTCTCGACCTGGGCCTGGCGCAGCCCGGCCTCGGCCTGACGAATGCCCGCCTCGGCCGCGGCGATGGCGGCCTGCACGTCGCTGGCGTCCAGCCGCGCGATGACCTCGTCCTTCTTGACGCGCGAGCCTTCGCGCACCATCAACTCCACCAGGCGCCCGGTGGCCTTGGACGCAACCGCCGCACGCCTCTGCGCCACCACGTAACCCGAGGCGGTCAGTCCAACGTACTGCTGCGAAGGCGTGGTCGAGACGACAGCGGCCGTCTGCACCGGCACAGCACGTGGCGCGAACAGCCAGGCACCACCCGCGGCCACCACGATGGCACCAGTGGCCCACAAGCCCCAATGCGGCCCACGCTTGCGGCCAGCCTTGGCAGCACCACGGTCGATGCGGAGCTGAGACAGCGGCGCCGCGGCCGATGCGGGCGAAGGAGACGGGCTGGACGGCTGGTTGGGTGTGGCGGGCTCGGCCATGGGATGAGGGTGATCGGTCAGGATGCCCGATTGTGGGCCATCCTCAAGCTGCCGCCCGGCCTTGCCACGAGAGCGCCCTGCCCTCGCAACCCACCCGCGTCAAACAGACTCAAGCCGTGCGGCTCAAGCCCACTGGCTCACCGGCACATCCACCCACACCGCGCGGGCCAGGCCGATCAGGCGGCCATCTTCACCATAGATGGCCGAGCCGGCCAGGTGCTTGCGGCCTTCGCCGCCCAGCGACCAGCCCAGCGCCACACAGCGCTCGCCGGCTTGCGCCGTGCCCGGCAGGCTGGCGCTCAACTCACCCAGCACGCAGGTCAGCCCCTCGGGGCGTGGGAACACGGCGAAGGCCCCCGTGCAATCCAGCGCGGCCCACACGAACTCCGGGCGCACCGCGCCGTGCTCGTCGACCAGCGAAACATCAGGCAGCCAGCTCGAGGCCACCACCGCGCCATCGCCCAGCGCGCCGGGGAAGATGCGCAGGCCATCGCCCACGGCGCGGTCCGGCCCGCACACGAAGCAGCCCGGGAAGGCATGCGTCTTGAAGCCCAGGTAGGACGCCATCGCGGCCTCGGCCCGCTCGACGCCAGGCCAGGCCGGCACGTCCATCGACAGCTCGGCGCGGCGGCCCTCGCCCAGCAGCGTGTCGCCATGGAAAAGCTGCGACTGCCCCTCGGCCGACTCCAGGCGCAAGGCCGTTGCCAGCGGCGGTGGCGCCTTCAGGCGCACGGTGGCCCAGCCACCTTCCGTCATCACGGGTGCCGCGATGCGGCCCGCCACATACCCGCCATTGCCCGAACGGGGCGGCCCGCAGAAGCGGGAGGCGATCTCGACATGCTCAGTGTGTTTCGTCATCACAGCAACTTCCTGGGATGGGGAAACCCATCAGGCAGTGTGCTGCTGCCTGTCAGGGGTGATTGATTCAGTGTCAGCGGGCCGCGTTCAGCGTCTCGCGCGTTGCCAGCGCCACGCGGCGGGCCTCACTGGCGAAGTCATCAAGGCCGCTGCCAGCGTACAACACCGCACGCGAACTGCTGACGATGATCGGGCCGGTCACCGCACCATCGGCACCGACACGCAGGCCCGCCTTCACCGTGGCCACGGCATCGCCGCCCTGCGCCCCGATGCCCGGGATCAGGAAGGGCACGGTCGGCGCGAGCTCGCGCACCCGCGCGATTTCCTGCGGGAAGGTCGCCCCCACCACCAGGCCGATCTGGCCGTTGGTGTTCCACGGGCCCTGCGCCTGCGTGGCCACGTGCTCGTACAGGCGTGGCTGGCCGGGCACATCGGCCAGGCGCTGGTTCTGCAGATCGGAGCCGCCCGGGTTGGACGTGCGGCACAGCAGGATCACGCCCTTGCCCGGGTAGCGCAGGAAGGGCTCGATCGTGTCGAAGCCCATGAAGGGCGACAGCGTCACGGCATCGGCCTGATAACGTTCGAAGGCCTCGCGCGCGTACTGCTCGGCCGTGCTGCCGATGTCACCGCGCTTGGCGTCCAGGATCACGGGCACATGCGGCGCCACGCGCTTGATGTGGGCCATCAGGCGCTCGAGCTGGTCCTCGGCGCAGTGCGCGGCGAAGTAGGCGATCTGCGGCTTGAACGAGCAGACCAGGTCCTTCGTGGCGTCAACGATGGCCGCGCAGAAATCGTAGATGCGCTCGGACTGGCCCTTCCAGGCGCCCGGCAGCTTGGAGGGCTCCGGATCCAGGCCCACGCAAAGCAGGGAGTCGTTGAGGCGCTGTGCTTGCGCGAGCTGGTCGGTGAACATCATCGGGACGGAATCATGCGGGTCAGAAAGCGCATTGTCCCCCATTCGCCCATCAGGTTCGACGGCGGATCACCACCATGCCGGCCAGGCCCAGCGCCATCAAGGCCATGGAAGATGGCTCGGGCACCATCACTGCTTGTGACACACGCACGCTGGACACGTTGAAGACCACCGATGATGTCGTCACCACCTGACCATTCGAAAGATATCCATAAGGATAGGAGCCCTGCCAATACAGAAGGGTATTCGAGCTGCTGGCCTGAAGCTCGCTCAGCGTCTTGGTGATGGAAAACGTGCCCGTGCCCTTCAGGCTCGCGACACCAGGCTGGCTGAAATCAGGGTTGAGAAAGATATTGCCGAAACCTGTGGTGGCATAGCTGCCCTCCACGGTGACATTGACCTCACCCCACTGTGTCCCAGGCAAAGCAGTCAGGCTCGGCAAGGCGCCCACCTGGAGGCGGCCGATGAAGTTGTTGCCAATGTTGACCCCGTTGACGCTGTAATCAGCCTGAAGATTCAGCGGCGCACTGAAGCTCCAGCCGCCGGCACCGACGATGACGTTTTCAGCCGTCAAGGCGAAGGTGCGATCTGTGCCGGAGTCATTGCTCTGCAGCTCGGTATGCACCGTCAGGTCACCGGAGATGGTGCCGAAGGGTGTGGACACGGCCACCGCCAATGCCGCAGGCGACACATGGAGCAATGCCATCCCGGCGATCAACGGCAGGCTTGAGGCCATGCGAGAGGCATGACTGGTGAAAGTCGGCATGAAAATCTCCCGATGTTGTTCGTTTGGCATGCCATGTTTTCGCATGCCTCGGGCCAGTCTACCGTAACGCCCGCATGCCTACATCAAGTTTTCAAGCCGGCCCCCCGATGGGGGCCACATGCGGTCAGATCCGCTTGGCCAGCGACTCGGCCGTGCCCACGTAGTTGCCGGGCGTCATCGCCAGCAGGCGCTGCTTCTCGGCCTCGGGCAGCTCAAGTGTCTGGATGAAGGCCTGGATGGATTCACGCGTGATGGCCTTGCCGCGCGTCAGCTCCTTCAGGCGCTCGTACGGGTTGGGCAGCGCGTAGCGGCGCATCACCGTCTGGATGGGCTCGGCCAGCACTTCCCACGAGGCTTCCAGGTCATCGCCCAGGGCTTGCGGGTTGACTTCCAGCTTGCCCAGGCCGCGCGCCAGGCTGTCGTAGGCCAGCACGGCGTAGCCCAGGGCCACGCCCATGTTGCGCAGCACGGTGGAGTCGGTCAGGTCACGCTGCCAGCGGCTGATGGGCAGCTTCTGGCTCAGGTGCGTCAGCACAGCGTTGGCCAGGCCCAGGTTGCCTTCGGCGTTCTCGAAGTCGATGGGGTTGACCTTGTGCGGCATCGTGCTGGAGCCGATCTCGCCGGCCTTGGTGCGCTGCTTGAAGTAGCCCAGGCTGATGTAGCCCCACACGTCGCGCGACCAGTCGATCAGGATCGTGTTGGTGCGCGTGACGGCGTCGAACAGCTCGGCCATGTAGTCGTGCGGCTCGATCTGGATCGTGTAGGGGTTGAAGGTCAGGCCCAGTTGCTGCTCGATCACGGTCTGGCTGAAGGCTTCCCAGTTCTTGTCTGGGTAGGCCGAGAGATGAGCGTTGTAGTTGCCCACGGCGCCGTTCATCTTGGCCAGCAGCTTGACGCTGGCGATGCGCTCACGGGCGTTGACCAGGCGGGCCACCACGTTGGCGATTTCCTTGCCCACGGTGGTGGGGCTGGCGGTCTGGCCGTGCGTGCGGCTGAGCATGGGCAATGCGGCCAGCTCGTGCGCCATGGTGCGCAAGGTGCCGATCACGCCATCAATGGTGGGCAGCAGAACCTCGTCGCGCGCGGCCTTGAGCATCAGGCCGTGGCTGGTGTTGTTGATGTCTTCGGAGGTGCAGGCGAAGTGCACGAACTCACCGGCCTTTTCCAGTTCGGTGTGGCCGGCGAACTTGGACTTGATCCAGTACTCCACGGCCTTGACGTCGTGGTTGGTGGTCTTCTCGATGTCCTTGATGGCCTGGGCATCGGCCTCGGCGAAGTTGCTGACCAGCGCGCGGGCCGTCTCGCGTGCGCCAGCCGACAGCGGCGCGAACTCGGGCAAGCCGGCATCGCTCAGGGCAATGAACCACTCGATCTCGACCTGCACGCGGCGGTGCATCAGGCCGAACTCGGACAACAGGGGGCGCAGGGCCGACACCTTGGCGGCGTAGCGGCCGTCGAGCGGCGAAAGAGCGGTCAGGGCAGAGAGCGTCATGGCAGCAGGCAGAAAAAGATCAACCCGCCATTGTACGAACTGCGTGCGGCGCCCTCAAGCCGGCGGTGCGTGCCGGTGGGCCACCGAGGGCTGGGTGGGCATGCGCGACAGGTCGTCATCGCCCTGCGACACGGCCACCGAGGGGAACATCGTGGGCGGCGCTTCGCCCTGCCTGCGGGACCAGTAGGCCAGCAGGGTTTCCGGGTCCACGCGGCTGGACACCTTCACCGAGCGCAGCAGCAGGCCGCGCAAGGCCACCGCCGCGGCGGGATGGTGCCACCCCAGCGTGAGCACCGTCAGCAGCGCATGGCGCAGGGACAGGCGCACATAGCGCGCCACCGGCACCCGGGCGCGGAATCGCAGGTGGCGATTGCCCGTGTGGCTCCAGACCAGATTGACCATCAGCGCGTGCACATAGGCCCGCACAACCAGCGCCGTCACCGCCAGCACGGGCAGGCTCACCGCGGCCCACACGGCCAAAGGAATGGACACCACCGGCGCCTGACGCCAGGCCAGCCAGCCGGCCACGCCCATGCACACAGCCCCTGCCGCCAGCACGCCAGCCAGCAAGCCCACGGCGATCGCCCGCCCGAACAGCTGCACCACATCACCCAACCCGGCCTTCCATTGCAGGCGCAGCGGCCCCAGGCGCAGGTGTTCCTGGCGATAGCGGTAATAGGTCCACACCGCGCGCGGCGCGCACAGCAACCAGGCCACGGCCAGCACCCCGAACACCCCGGCACCCACCAGGCTGCGCGCCTGCCAGGCCAGCCCGGCCGCCCAGATGGCGGCCACGGCCAGCCCCACGGGCAGCAGCATCACGCGGCTCATGCCCTGCCAGGTGCCATCGAACCACAGGCGGCGGCCCGCCCAGGTCAGGCTGGCCACCCGCTGGTTGGTCTTGAGATAGGCCATCAGCGGCCAGACGGCGCACCCCAGGCTCAAGCCCAGCATGCCCGCCCACAACGAGCCCGACATCGCGCCGAGCACACCCACCCACAGCGCCAGCAGCGTGGCATAGCGCGGCCACAGCACCACCGTGGGCAGACGGAAATCCAGCCGGTGCGACGCCACACGGGTGTGGCGCAGGAAAAAGCGTTCACGCCGGCTCATGACCCAGGGCCAGGCCAGGCCCAGCGACAGGACCATCACCAGCACATGGCCCCACCACAGCCGGGCGTAGTCCTGCACGCGGGCATCGACATGCACACCAATCTTGAGCACCTCGCCCGGCGGCAGGCGCGGCACTTCGCGCACGGGCCCGTGGGCATCAGCATCCGGCCAGGGCGCATCACCCGCGGCCCTGTTCTGCGCCAAGGCATCCTGCGCGGCACAGGCGTGCGCAGGCTCCCCCAGCTCACCCAGTTCCGACAAAGCGCCGGGCAGGGTCGAGCCGATGGGTTGCATCACACGGGAGGCATCAGCCTCTCCGGACGAACTGGCCCACCAACCCGTGCTCGGTGCCACCGAGTCGTTCGACGACACGTGCGCCGCCTCTTCAGGCGACGTTTCACGGCACTCGGTAGCGGGCTGTGCCACCGTGACAGGTGGTGGGCGATGCAGGTCGTCCAGATCGGCCAGCCGCACTACGCGCGCAGTAGAACGGGAGGCATTCGGATTCATGATCAAACAGCAATAACTGTAACTGGACCTTTCTGCCCGTGGATGCTGGTTTGTCCCCCTCATTGGGTGGGTGCCGCACTTGGTCGCCCAATGGCCATCCCGTTTTGTAAAATCAGCGCCAATTCGAATCTTTCCAGACCATGAAACTGATCGGCTCCCTCACCAGCCCGTACGTCCGCAAAGTGCGCATCGTGCTGGCCGAGAAAAAACTCGACTACAAGTTCGACCTCGAGAACGTGTGGTCGCCCGACACCCGCATCCTTGAAGCCAACCCGCTGGCCAAGGTACCCTGCCTGGTGATGGAGGGTGGCGAGGCGGTGTTCGACTCGCGCGTGATCGTCGAGTACGTGGACACGCTGTCGCCCGTGGGCAAGCTGATCCCGCTGGGGGGCCGCGAGCGTGTCGAGGTCAAGACCTGGGAAGCACTGGCCGATGGCCTGCTCGATGCCGCCATCCTGGCGCGCCTGGAAGCCACGTACGACGGGCGCACCGAGGCCCAGCGCAGCCAGGCCTGGATCGACCGCCAGATGGCCAAGGTGCACGCCAGCCTCAAGGCCATGAGCCAGGGCCTGGGCGAGCGCCCCTGGTGCACGGGCACCTACCACAGCCTGGCGGACATCGCAGTGGGCTGCGCCCTGGGCTACCTGGATTTCCGCTTCGCGCACATCGCGTGGCGCGGCGACTACCCCAATCTGGCGCGCCTGTACGACAAGCTCTCGCAACGCCAGAGCTTCATCGACACGGCACCGCCCGCGGCCTGATCGTGCTCGAGACGCTCAGGGCGTGAACAGCGTGAAGCTGTCCACCTGGGCACCCAGCCAGTACTGCTCGAACACGGCCTGAGGCCAGGGCTCTTCGCCCCGCTCGGCCGCCAGCAACTGGCCCTGACGCGCAAACGGCAACAGGTTCGACAAGCGCTGCACCTGATGACGCGACACGCGGTGCACGATGTGGTCCGGCGTGATCTGCCCGGGGTGCGTGAGGCCGGCGGCCTGCACCAGCTCCTTCAGGGCATACAGCGTGTTGTCGTGGTAGTGGTAGACGCGCTCGGCCTTGTCCGGCACCACCAGCGCGCGCTGACGCATCGGATCCTGCGTGGTCACGCCTGTGGGGCAGTGGCCCGTGTGGCAGCTCTGCGCCTGGATGCAGCCCAGCGAGAACATGAAGCCCCGCGCCGAGTTGCACCAGTCTGCGCCCAGCGCCATCATCCGCGCGATGTCGAAGGCGCTGATCACCTTGCCGGCACAGCCGATCTTCACGCGGTGGCGTTCGTTCAGGCCCACCAGCGTGTTGTGCACCAGCAGCAGGCCTTCCTGCAGCGGCGCGCCCACGTGGTCGGTGAACTCCAGCGGTGCCGCACCCGTGCCGCCTTCGGCGCCATCCACCACGATGAAATCGGGCCACAAGCCGGTCTGGCGCATGGCCTTGACCATGGCAAACCATTCCCACGGATGGCCGATGCACAGCTTGATGCCCACCGGCTTGCCACCTGACAACTGCCGCAGCCGCTCGATGAAATGCACCATCTCCAGTGGTGTCGAGAACGCGCTGTGGCTGGCCGGCGAGATGCAATCCAGTCCCACCGGGATGCCGCGCGCCCGCGCGATCTCCGGCGTCACCTTCGGGCCGGGCAGCATGCCGCCATGGCCCGGCTTGGCGCCCTGGCTCAGCTTGATCTCGATGAGCTTGACCTGGGGCTCGGCCGCGTTGGCCTTGAAGCGCTCCTCATTGAAGGAGCCCTTCTCGTCGCAGCAGCCGAAGTAGCCCGAGCCGATCTCCCAGATCAGATCCCCGCCGGGCTCCCGGTGGTACTGGCTGATCGAGCCCTCGCCCGTGTCGTGCGCGAAGCGGCCCTTGGCCGCGCCCTTGTTGAGCGCCAGGATGGCGTTGGCGCTGAGCGCGCCGAAGCTCATGGCCGAGATGTTGAACAGGCTGGCGTCATACGGCTGCGTGCACGATGAGCCGCCCTCGCCGATGCGCACGCGGAAATCGTGTGAGCCGATGTGCGAAGGCACCAGCGAATGGCTGATCCATTCGTAGCCCTGCTCGCCCACATCCTTCTGCGTGCCGAAGGGGCGCTTGTCCGGCGCACCCTTGGCCCGCTGGTAGACCAGCGAGCGCTGCTGCCGCGAAAACGGCGAGGCCTCGTTATCGCTCTCGATGAAGTACTGGCGCATCTCCGGCCGGATGAACTCCAGCAGGTAGCGCAGATGCCCGATCACCGGGTAGTTGCGCAGCACGGCGCGCTGCGTCTGGAAGAGATCGCGCACGCCCAGCAGCACGAAGAAGCCGCCTGCGACCGCCAGGTACCAGTAACCGCTCCAGGCCGGGTGCCCGCTCTCCAGCGCGAGGACCATGCCCAGCGCCGCCAGCACGCCACAGAAGGCCCAGGCCGCATAGCGGACAGGCACATGCTTGTTGAGTCTGCTCAGCCACTTCAGCATGACATCTCCTGGAACCGTTTGTTGTCACCCACACATCACCGCACCGACGCTCGAACGGCATTTTCGGATCCTAAAAAGCTTTCGCGCACTTTGCTGGCCCCAACAAGCAGGCCAATACCCGCCAATTTCCCTGGAGAACGCCCGACCCTGTGCTGCGGGTTTGGCGCTACACTTCACCTACAGCGCCGATTTGTCCGGCTTGCGGGCGCTTTAAAAATGCCGCTAAAGAGGGGCACTTGCACCGGCCCCTGCTTGCGCAGCGTGGCCGGTTTTGTTTGGTGACCGTGACTTCTCAACAGCCCTCACTCGGGGTCGTGACCCCGCAAAGCGTGCGTTTCGACACCCCGCTGCCCCTGCGCAGCGGCGCCCAGTTGCGTGACTACACGCTGGTCTTCGAAACCTACGGCACGCTCAACGCCGACCGCAGCAACGCGGTGCTGGTGTGCCACGCCCTGAACGCCTCGCACCACGTGGCCGGCCTGCATGCCGACGCCACCGGCCAGCCCATCCCGCGCAGCGAAGGCTGGTGGGACAACATGATCGGCCCCGGCAAGCCGCTGGACACCGACAAGTTCTTCGTCATCGGCATCAACAACCCCGGCTCGTGCTTCGGCTCCACCGGCCCGATGCACATCAACCCGGACACCGGCCGCATCTACGGCGCCAGTTTTCCCGTGGTCACGGTGGAAGACTGGGTCGATGCGCAGGCGCGCGTGCTCGACTTCCTGGGCATCGACCAACTGGCCGCCGTGCTGGGCGGCAGCCTGGGCGGCATGCAGGCCCTGAGCTGGACGCTGCAGTACCCCCAGCGCATGCGCCATTGCGTGGCCGTGGCCACCGCGCCCAACCTGTCGGCCCAGAACATCGCCTTCAACGAGGTGGCCCGCCGCGCCATCATCACCGACCCCGATTTCCATGGCGGCCACTTCTACGCCCATGGCGTGGTGCCGCGCCGCGGCCTGCGCGTGGCCCGCATGATCGGCCACATCACCTACCTGTCCGACGATGTGATGGACGCCAAGTTCGGCCGCGAGATGGTTGGCCGCGAAGCCGGCGAAGCACCTCGCTACAGCACGCAGGACATTGAGTTCCAGATCGAAAGCTACCTGCGCTACCAGGGCGACAAGTTCAGCGACTACTTCGACGCCAACACCTACCTCCTGATCACGCGCGCGCTGGATTACTTCGATCCCGCCCGCACCTTCGGCGGCAAGCTCACCGAGGCCATGGCGCAGGCCATCGCCAAGTTCCTGATCGTCAGCTTCACCACCGACTGGCGATTCTCCCCCGCCCGCTCGCACGAGATCGTCAAGGCCCTGCTGGACAACGGCCGCGACGTGGCCTACGCCGAGATCGACGCGCCCCATGGCCACGACGCCTTCCTGCTCGATGACCCGCGCTACCTCAATGTGATGCGCGCCTATTTCGACCGCATCGCTGCCGAGCTGCCACCGAAGCCTGACGGCGCACCGCCAGCTGCTGCGCCCAGCACCCAGCCAGCCCCGACGGAGGCCACCCCATGACCGGCCACCACCAGGACCGCCTGGCCCGCATCGCCGAACTGGTGCCTCCTGGCTCCCGCGTGCTCGACCTGGGCTGCGGCAACGGCGCCCTGCTGGCCCTGCTGCGCGACCAGCGCCAGTGCACGGGCTACGGCATCGAGATCGACGACACCCATGTGCTTGAATGCGTGCAGCGCGGCGTCAACGTCATCCAGCGCAACCTGGAAGAGGGCCTGAGCATCTTCGATGACGGCTCCTTCGACGTGGTGCTGCAGCTCGACAGCCTGCAGAACCTGCGCAACACCGAGGCCATGCTGCGCGAGACCGCCCGTGTGGGCCGCATCGGCATTGTCAGCTTCCCCAATTTCGCGCACTGGCCGCACCGCTTGAGCGTGCTGCGCGGGCGCATGCCCGTCAGCAAGAGCCTGCCCTACCAGTGGTACGACACGCCCAACATCCGCGTGACCACCTTCAAGGATTTCGATGCGCTGGCCCGCCAGAATGGCCTGCGCGTGCTGGAATCCTTCGGCCTGGATCCACAAGGCGACGAGATCCGCCGCTGGCCCAACCTGCGTGCCAGCACCGCCGTCTTCAAGTTCGACAAAAAGGCCTGACGACCGAGGTCGCCAGGCCTTGCAGCACAGTGTTCCGGTAAAGACGGATCAGAAGCGGTGGCGGATACCGAACGCCACCGTGTTGCCAGCCTTGAAGCCAGCGCGGTCGTCGTCGTCACGCATGAAAACGGCGTACAGATCGGTGCGCTTGGACAGGAAGTGGTCGTAGCCCAGCGTCAGGATTTCGTGCTTGACGTCGCCCGACACCAGCTCCTTGGTCTGCGAGCCATAGGAGGCCAGCACCTTGCCATCAGCCGACACCGGCACAGCCACGCCCAGTTGGTACAGCTTGGTCTTGTAGTTTTCGGCAGCAGTCGGGTAGTCCTTGTCCTTGTACTGACCGTACTGACCGAACAGCTTCACAGCACCGAAGTCATAGCTGGCACCCAGCAGGGCAAAGGTCTGTTCGGCGCCATCAGGCACGTTGACCTTGGGCGCTTCAGCCGACTGCACGCTCTGGTAACCGAAACCAATGGCGAAGGGGCCGTTGGTATAGCCGGCCATGAAGCCCGTGCTGGTGCTTTCGGTCTCGGATTCACCCGGCTGCACTTGCACGGCAGCGGTGAAGCCCGACAGGTTGGGCGTGTAGTAGGCAATGGAGTTGCTCCAGCCCGAGTCACCCTTGTCCGGACCCCACTTGCCGTAGGTCAGGCGGATGGTGGGCGAGAAGCCGAACGAACCACCATAGGGGTCGAAGGCCAGGGCCTGCAGGTACAGGAAGTTGTCCATGCGGCCGATCACGACCTTACCGAAGCCACCAGCCAGCGCCACGTTGGCGGCACGGGCCCAGAACACGTCCGCGTTCGAACGGCCGGACGCACCGGAGTCCATGCGGATGAAGGACTCGAGCGTGAACATGGCCTTGAGGCCACCGCCGAGGTCTTCCGTGCCCTTGAAGCCGATGAAGCTGGTGGTCATCTGACCGCTTTCGACCTTGGTGGTGCTCTTGTTGTCGGCGCTGCCATCTGTACCGGCGTACTGGAAGGAGCCAAACGACAGGTCGAGCAGACCGTAGGCGTTCAAGCTGGATTGCGCATGCGCCACGCCCAGCGTGCCCAGGGAGAGGGCCACAGCGGCGAGTACTTGTTTTTGGGAGACGGACATGAAAACTCCTGAAGATCCGAACACAAAAGTGGGGTCATGTGTGCACATGACTGTATACAGTTAGCAGGAGTCATGCCCGGTTAAGGCGCCCAAGATCGGTGCAGATGAAAACTGTTGCACCACAATTGGACGCACATAACGAAAAAGGCGCCCGAAGGCGCCTTTTGGAGTTCAGAGCAGCGAGTGCTTAGAACGAGTGGCGAACGCCCACAGCGAACACGTTGGCGGTGCTGTCGTTGATGGTGATGTCGCCGCTCAGCTTCTTGTTCGTGAAGGCGGCGTAGGCACCCGTGCGCTTGGAGATGGAGTGGTCATAGCCGATTGCGAATTGCTTCAGCTTGAAATCGCCACCAGCTTTTTCGTACTTGGTCTGGCCGTACGTGAACAGCAGATTGCCAGCCGACGTGACGGGCACGGTGGCGCCCAGTTGGTAGAACTTGGCCTTGCTGTCTTCGTCGCCGGTCACGGAGTCGAAGAAGCTCTTGATCTGAGCGAACTGGCCTTGCAGCTTCAGCACGCCGAAGTCGTAGCTGGCGCCCAGGCCCCAGTTCTTCTGACGCACGACGTAGGCGGTGTTGGTGCTGGCGTCACCGGAGTTGGTGTACACGGCCATCACGCTCAGAGGACCCGCGTTGTAGGCGCCGGAGATGGCGTAGTTGTTCTTGTCGCCGTCGTTGGCACCGCTCGACTCCTTGGGAGCGAACTGCAGTGCAGCGGTGAAGCCGCCCAGGTTGGGGGTTTCATAGGTGATCGAGTTCACCCAGCCGGTGTCGTAACCCAGCGAAGCGCCCAGTTGGTCACCCGACAGACCGTACCAGCTCACCATCGTGGGCGAGAACACCATCGACGAACCGAAGGGGTTGTAGGTGTAGCCCAGGGTGAAGAAGGCGCTGTCGTATTCACCCAGGATCACGCGACCGAAACCGCCGCTCAGGCCAACCCACGAAGCACGGCCCCAGAAGCCACTGTTGTTGGACAAGCCAGCCATGTTGGACAGCACGCCGCCAGTGTCGGTCGCCAGGAAGGACTCCAGAGCGAACTCGGCCTTCAGGCCGCCGCCCAGATCTTCGGAACCGGCGAAGCCGATGAAGCTGGTCATCATGTTGCCGCTGCTCACCTGGGTGGTGCGCTCGGTGTCGTACACACCAGCGGTTTTGGTGAAGTTCTCATAGGAACCGAAAGCAGCGTCCAGGTAACCGTAGATCTTCACTTCGGCTTGGGCAGCAGCGGCCATCGCCAACAGGGCGGCACCGGCCACAACACTCTTCTTTGCAAACATGCAGTTCTCCTAGCAGTGGGATGAAAACTCAGGGGCAACCCTTGACTGTTTGGTTGGCTGCCCGCTGCGCTGATTGTGTGAGCAATCTTTCGGCCAGCCCAAGTGCTTGGTCACCCGATCGTCACAATTGGGGGGCCCGAACCGGTTTTTCGTTGCTGAGGCACGACAAAATCACCCCGCTTCGTTGTTTTCAGGCAACAAAAAAGCGCCCCGAGGGGCGCTTTCGCTGAAGTCAGAGCCGAAGCCCGAGATCAGAAGGCGTGACGAGCACCGACCACGAACGAGGTGCCGCTCTTGGGGTTAGCTTGGTTGTCGCGCAGGTTCACCACGCCAACGTAGGCGCCAGTACGCTTGCTCAGGGCGTGGTCATAAGCCAGCGAGAACTGACGCAGCTTCTGGTTGTCGTACTTGCCTTGGGCGTAGCTGGTCAGCACGGTGCCAGCGGAAGTCACGGGGATGCCAGCGCCAACTTGGAAGAACTTGTACGACTCGTTGTCGTTGTTGAACTTGTCCTGACCGTATTGGCCGAACAGCTTCACAGCGCCGAAGTCGTAGCTCGCGCCCAGCTGCCAACGCTTGGAGTTGGAACCGAAGTACAGGGGGTTCGTTTCCTGTGCGTCTTCATAGGTAGCGCCCACAGCCAGGGGGCCAGCTGCGTAGTTCAGCTGCACACCGAAGGCGTTGTCCTTCTGACCCGACACGTTGCTTTCGCTCAGGCCAACTTGCACGGCAGCGGTGAAGCCGCTCAGGTTGGGCGACGAGTAGGTGACGCTGTTGGCGAAGTTCGATTCGAAGCCGAACAGGTTGTTCGACGTCGAGAACAGGCCGGTAGCGCCGAAGGGGTTGTAAGCCTGGTTGGCCAGGAAGTTCAGCGTGCGGGCGTTACCCAGAGCCACGGTACCGAAGTCGCCGGTCAGGCCGACCACGCTCGTGCGGCTCCAGAAGTTGCCGTCTTGCGAGCCGGTGTCGACAGCGATCGTGCTTTCCAGGGTGAAGAAAGCCTTCAGGCCACCGCCCAGGTCTTCCTGGCCCTTGAAGCCGATGTAGCTTTCACGCAGAACGCCGGACTCGACGGCTGTGACAGCCTTGTCGTTGTTCGGAGCGTCGAAGCGGCCAACAGCCACATCCAGGTTGCCGTAGATCGACACTTGCGATTGGGCTTGAGCAGCGAAAGCGGCCAGCAGGGCAGCGGCAGCAACGGCGGTCTTCTTGGAAAACATCGTTATCTCTCCTAAGCGGGAATCGGGTTTTGGTGTGACCAGATTGTGACCCGCCAGTGACCGCGAATCCGTCGAATCCCCTCTTTTTGGGGCGTGAACGCACTGTTTTTGTTCCTTTTTTGAGACAAACTGGTGCGTGCGCGCAACAGATCCGCGCGCCATCAGTCCTTCAGCACGGCCAGCAACGCCTCTCCATAGGCCTGCAGCTTCTTCGCGCCCACCCCGGTGACGCTGCCTAGTTCTCCCAAGGTTTGGGGGCCAAGTTGCGCCATCTCAGCCAGGGTCGCGTCGTTGAAAACGATGTAGGCCGGCAGGTTGTGCTCTTTGGCCACCCCCGAGCGCCAAGCCTTGAGCGCGTCGAAGCGCTCGCGGGCAGCCTCGTCCAGGTGCGCCGGCGCAGCCGATGTGCCCTTGCCGCCTTTGCGTGATGTCGAGGATTTACCTGAACGCCGGGGCGCATCACGCGCCTCCCGCAGGGTCAGCGTCACCTCGCCCTTGAGCACGGCCCGGGCGCTGTCGGTGAGCGTCAGGGTGTTGAACTCCCCTTCAGCCACAACATGGCCCAGCGCCACCAGCTGGCGCAGCACGGCGCGCCAGTGCTGCTCACTGAGGTCGGCGCCGATGCCGAAGGTGCTGAGCTGGGCATGGCCGTACTGGGTGACCTTGTCGGTGTGCTTGCCGCGCAGCACGTCGATCAGGTGGCCGGCGCCGAAGCGCTGGCGGCCGTGCTGCCAGAAGCGGTAGATGCCGCTGAGCATCTTGCGGGCCGCCTCGGTGCCGTCCCAGGTGGCGGGCGGGTTCAGGCAGTTGTCGCAGTTGCCGCAGGGCTGGCTGGCTTCGCCGAAGTAGTCGAGCAGGCGGACGCGGCGGCAATCATGAGCCTCGGCCAGCGCCAGCAAGGCGTCGAGCTTCTTGCGTTGCACCTGCTTGAACTCTTCGTGCGCGGGGCTGTCGTCGATCAGGCGGCGCTGCTGGACGACATCGGCCAGGCCATAGGTAAGCCAGGCTTCTGCGTCCTGGCCGTCGCGGCCGGCTCGGCCGGTCTCCTGGTAATAGCCTTCGATGTTCTTGGGCAGGTCCAGGTGGGCCACGAAACGCACGTCGGGCTTGTCGATGCCCATGCCGAAGGCGATGGTGGCGACCATGACGATGCCGTCCTCGCGCAGGAAGCGGTCCTGGTGGCGCTGGCGCACACCGGAATCGAGGCCCGCGTGATAAGGCAAGGCGTTGACGCCCTGCTGGCTGAGCCACTCGGCGGTTTCCTCGACCTTGCGGCGGGATTGGCAGTAGACGACGCCGGCTTCGCCTTCATGCTCGTCACGGATGAAGCGCAGCAGCTGGGCGCGAGGGTTGTCCTTCTCGACCAGGCTGTAGCGGATGTTGGGGCGGTCGAAGCTGCTGATGAACAGGCGCGCGTCCTGCAGTTGCAGGCGCTCGACGATGTCGGCGCGGGTGTGCTCATCCGCCGTGGCGGTGAGCGCGATGCGCGGCACATTGGGATAACGTTCATGCAGGACGCTCAGGCCGAGATAGTCCTCGCGGAAATCGTGGCCCCACTGGCTGACGCAGTGGGCCTCGTCGATGGCGAAGAGGCTGAGCAGGCCGCGCTCGTTGAGCGAATCGAGCTGGGCCAGAAAACGCGGCGTGGTCAGGCGCTCGGGGGCGGCGTAGAGCATCACCAGCTGGCCCGACATCATCATGCGTTCGATGCGCTGCACATCGTCGAGCTGCAGGGTGCTGTTGAGGAAGGCAGAAGCCACGCCGACTTCATCCAGCGCACCCACCTGGTCGTGCATCAAGGCGATCAAAGGGGAGACAACGATGGTGACGCCCCGGCCGGCGCGGTGGCGCGCGATGGCCGGTACCTGGTAGCACAGGCTCTTGCCGCCGCCGGTGGGCATAAGCACCAGAGCGTCGCTGCCGCCGGCCACGTGGTCGACGATGGTCTGCTGCTGGCCGCGGAAGGCCGGGTAGCCGAACACCTCATGCAGGATCTCCAGGGGTGTCGTGGTCGGCATGGTCGGGTCGTGAAGGCAGGTGGCGCGGGCGCGGAAGGGCGAATTGTCCGCGCTTTCCAGTTGACGGGCATTGCGGATCGCGGGTTTTCCCGTTCGCACCTGAGAGGCCCCCGTTGGAGGGTGGCTGGGATGATCGGCGCGGCGATAATGGCGGGGCTAACCAACGCAAGCTTATTTAACCAACCGACATAGGATTTCTGGCCATGGCCTCGATCAACAAAGTCATCATCATCGGCAACCTGGGTCGCGACCCCGAAGTGCGCTACACCCCCTCCGGCGCCGCCGTCTGCAACGTGTCCGTGGCCACCACGCGCAACTGGAAAGACAAGAACAGCGGCGACAAGGTTGAAGAAACCGAATGGCACCGTGTGGTGTTCTACGACCGCCTGGCCGAAATCGCCGGCGAGTACCTGAAGAAGGGCCGCTCGGTGTACGTGGAAGGCCGCCTGAAGACCCGCAAGTGGCAGGACAAGGACGGCAAGGATACGTACACCACCGAAATCGTGGCTGAGAACATGCAGCTGCTGGGCGGCCGAGAAGGTGGCGGCGGTGGTGGTTACGGCGGTGGCCGTGACAGTGGTGGTGACGAGGGCTTCAGCCGCGAGCCGGCTGAGAGCAGCCGTCCGGCGGCGCGTTCGGCGGCCCCTGCCCCGCGCGCACCGGCACCCGCGCCCTCGAAGTCGTCGACGGGCTTTGACGATATGGATGACGACATTCCGTTCTGATCGCTCACTGACATCTCCTGGACTGGCGTTCGCGCCGCTTCGGTTCACGCCCCGTTCAAGCTTCGGCTTAGCGGGGCTTTTTCACGCCCTTAAATAGTTCACAAGCATTACAAATCATCTAAAATACTTAGCAAGCTAACTAATTTAATGGATGCCGCCATGACCAAGCCCACGCCCCAGGCCTTGCGCATGTCCTTCGCCATTGCGCTGCCGCCCCTGCACCGGGCGTACCGCGCTGCGGCCGACAAGGCGGTGGCGCATGTGGGCCTGTCCCAGGCGCTGGCCTGGCCAGTGGTGTTCCTGGGGCGACTGGGCGGTGAAGTGCGCCCCGGCGTGCTGGCCGATGCCTTGGGCATCGAAGCCCCGTCTCTGGCGCGCTCGCTGGACCAGTTGGTGGACAGCGGCCTGGCCGAGCGCCGCGAAGACCCGAACGACCGTCGCGCCAAGATCCTGAACCTCACACCTGCCGGCCACGCAGCCCGCGACCAGATCGAGGCCGCGCTGCACGAGATGCGTGACCGTGTCTTCGAGGGCATCTCCGAGAAGGACCTGGCCACCTGCCTGCGCGTGTTCGCCAAGCTGGGCCAACGCGTGGACTGCGCCATGCCCGTGGTGCCGGGCCTGCAGGAGGACGACGGCACAACGCCATCGGCACGCCCATGAAACTGCCCACCGCCCTGACGTTCACGCGCGCCGAGATGCTGTTCTCGGCCAAGAGCTTCACCTCGTCGATGATGGCCATCACCATCGCCCAATGGGTGGGCCTGCCCCGCCCCTTCTGGGCGATGATGACGGCCTACATCGTGGCCAGCCCGCTGGCCGGGGCCGTGCGCTCCAAGGCGGTGTTCCGCTTCTGCGGCACGCTGGTGGGCTGCACCGCCACCCTGCTGCTGGTGCCGGCCCTGTCGAACGCGCCGGAGCTGCTGACCTTGGCCCTGGCGATGTGGGTGGCGGTGTGCCTGTACCTGTCACTGCTGGACCGCACCCCGCGGGCTTATGTCTTCATGCTGGCGGGCTACACGGCCGCGCTGATCGGCTTTCCCACGGTCGAGACACCGCTGCTGCTGTTCGACACCGCCTCGGCCCGCGTGGAAGAGATCCTGCTGGGCATCACCTGCGCCACGCTGGTCCACAGCATCATCCTGCCCACGGGGCTGGCGCCCTCCGTGCTGGGCCTGCTGGACCGGGCCCTGCGCGATGCACGCCAGTGGTTCACCGACCTGATGCGCGGCCCTGCGGCCAGCAAACAGGGTGCCGCGGTCGCCACGACAGGCACGCCCCTGCAGGCCGACCGCCAGCGCCTGGCCACGGACATCACGCAGCTGCGCATGCTGTCCACCCACGTGCCCTTCGACACCACGCACCTGCGCCTGACCACGTCCACGCTGCACGCCATGCAGAACCGCATGGCCTCGCTGACCTCGGTGTTCTCGGCTGTGGAAGACCGTCTGCAGGCCTTGCAGGATGCCGAGGGCCGCCTGCCCGCCGACGTGGCCGCGCTGCTGCAACGCATGGGCCAATGGCTGGAGACCGCCGAGCGCCCCGATGCCATCGCCACACAGGAATTGCTCGATGCCATCGATCGTCTGGCCTCCACTGATGGCACCAGCTTTGACACGCCCCCTTCCGCCTGGACACAGGCCCTGCGCCTGGCCCTGTCCGCACGCCTGACCGAGCTGGTTCAAGGCTGGCAGGAGTGCACCAGCCTGCGCCGCGATGTCGACCTGGGCCTGGACGGCACGCTGGTGTCCGCTCGCAAGCCCGAGCGCACCGAAGCCGTGATGCACCTGGACCGCGGCATGGCCGTGCTGTCCGCCGTGGCGACCTTCATCGCCATCTGCGTGGTCTGCGGCTTCTGGATGCTGACGGAATGGCCCATGGGCTCGGTCGCCGCGATGATGGCCTCCATCCTGTGCTGCTTCTTCGCGACCATGGACGATCCGGTGCCGGCCATCCACGTGTTCCTGAAGTTCACGGCCTGGTCCATGCCCATTGCGGCGGTGTACGTGCTGGTGCTGATGCCGCTGGTGCAGGATCCGCTCACACTGGCGCTGGTGTGCGCACCGTTGTTCCTGGTGGTCGGCTGCTTCATGGCTCGGCCGGCCACGGGCCTGCAGGGCATGGCCTTGCTGCTGGGCGTGGCGGGCGTGCTGTCCGGCCATGACACGGCCACGGGCGATTTCGTCAGCTTCATCAACAGCTCGGCCGCGCAGTTGCTGGGCATCGTGGTGGCCGCCCGCACGACCAGGCTGGTGCGCTCCGTGGGCAGCGACTGGATGGCCCGCCGCATCCAGCGCGCCACCTGGCGTGAGCTCGGCGAACTGGCCTCGGGCCGCGTGGACCGTGAGCGCGCCGATGGCTATGCCGCCCGTACGCTGGACCGCATCGGCCTGCTGGCACCGCGCATCGCGCAGAGCGTCGGCACACCGGGCGATCTGGCCACGCGCGATGCCCTGCGTGACCTGCGTGTGGGCGCCGATCTGGTGGCGCTGCAATCGAGCCGCCCGCACCTGCCCGGCCCCGCCACGCCGGCCGTGGAAGCCCTGCTGACCGAGGTGGCCCGCTTCTTCCGCCAGCGAGGTGCAGGGCACGCCGCCACTGCGCGCCCCGGCCCGCTGCTGCCCTGCCTCGATGCGGCCCTGGCCGCCGTGCTGGCCCCTGCGCCGACATACGCTGGCACACCGTCGGCCCAGGCCAGCCACCAGGCCACTTCGGCCCTGGTCGGCCTGCGCCGCGCCATGTTCCCCGATGCGCCCCCACCGGCCATCACCCTTTGCACACAGGAGCGCTGCGCATGATCGGCGAAGCCAATCTCTATGGCCTGTACATCCCCTGGCTGGGCCTGCTCGCGCTGGCCGCCCTGCTGGGCTTGTGGGGCGTGCGCCGCGCTTTGGCTGCCTTCGGCGTGTACCGCTGGGTCTGGCACCCGGCGCTGTTCGACCTCGCGCTGTACGCCTTGCTGCTCTATGGCTTGAGCGTGCTCAGCGCCCGCATCTGAAAAGACTTGATTGAGTGAGTGATGTCATGAACACCCTGACCAACCCCGACTCCCTGGCACGGCGTACCGCCCGCGTCGTGATCACCCTGCTGGTCGTGGCCGCTGCGTGCTGGGCCGCGCTGCGCCTGTGGGACCACTACGAGCGCGCGCCCTGGACGCGCGACGGCCGCGTCAAGGCCAACGTGGTGCAGATCGCGCCCGACGTGTCCGGCCTGGTGACGACCGTGCCCATCCATGACAACCAGCCGGTGAGCACCGGCGCCCTGCTGTTTGAGGTGGACAAGGCCCGCTTCGACCTGGCCCTGCGCCAGGCCCAGACCGCCCTGGGCGCCCAACGCATCGCCCTGGCTCAGGCCCTGCGCGAAGACGCCCGCAACGCCGGCCTGGGCACCCTGGTGTCGCTGGAAGCGCGCGAGCAGACACGCACCCGCGTGGAACAGGCCCGTGCCGCCGTGGCTCAGGCAGAGGTGTCGCTGAGCGCGGCCCAGCTCAACCTGCAGCGTGCCAGCGTGCATGCCCCCGTCAATGGCCTGATCACCAACCTCGATCTGCGTGAAGGCGGCTACGCCAGCGCCGGCCACCCCGCGCTGGCGCTGGTCGACACGCAATCCTTCTACGTGGAAGGCTATTTCGAAGAGACCAAGCTGCCACGCATCCACGTGGGTGACCGCGTGCGTGTGCTGCCCATGGGCGCCGCCACCGTGCTGGAAGGCACGGTCGAGAGCATCGCCGCCGGCATTGCCGACCGCGACCGCTCCACCAGCGCCAACCTGCTGCCCAGCGTGAACCCCACCTTCAACTGGGTGCGGCTGGCGCAGCGCATCCCTGTGCGGGTCAAGCTCGCGCCCCTGCCCGATGGCGTCCACCTGGTGGCCGGGCAGACGGTGACGGTGGAAGTGACCGGGCCGGCCACCACGGGCCAGCCGCCCCAGCAGGCAGCCGATGCGGCCCCAGCCCACAACACCAGGGGGTGAGCCATGACACGCACCGTTCTGCCTGACCGATCACAGCCGATCAAGCTGGTCTTGAGCCTGAGCTTGCTGGCCTTGCTGGCCGCCTGCAGCACCACGCCCGTGGGCCCCAACTACCACGTGCCTGACACCGCGCAGATCAAGGTGCCATCGGCCCAGGGGCCCTTCCTGTCGGCGGCCACGTCTGCCACGCAAGGCTCGGCCGGCACGCTCTACAGCGCCGAGCCGCTGCCCGCACGCTGGTGGCATCTGTATGATGATGCCGTGCTCGACCGGCTGATCGACCAGGCCCTGGCCCACAACACCGACCTGCGCCAGGCCGCCGCCAACCTGGAGCGCGTGCAAGCCGTGCAGGCCGAGGTCGACAGCAGCCGGCGCCCCCGCCTGAGCGTGAACGGCGGCCCCGGCTATGGCCATGTCTCCGGCCTGTCCATGCTCAAGCCGGGCACCGTGCACCGCACACAGGGCACCTACAGCGCCGGCCTGTCGCTCTCGTACCAGATCGACGCCACCGGCCAGATCCGCCGCGCCATCGAAGCCGCCCAGGCCGGCACCGACGCCGCCCAGGCCGCCTTGGAGCTGGCCCGCGTGCACGTGGCCGCCAGCACGGCCCGCGCCTATGCCGGGGTCTGCGCCAGCGGGCTGCGCCTGCAGACGGCCGAAACCTCGGTACGCCTGCAGCAGCAAGCCTTGCAAATAGCCGAACGCCTGCAGGGGGCCGGCCGCGTCGGCCTGATCGACACCGCCCGTGCCCGCAGCCAGCTGGAGCAGTTGCAGGCCGCCCTGCCGCCGCTGCAGGCGCAGCGCCAGGCCGAACTGTTCCAATTGGCCACGCTGATGGGCACGCCGCCACGCGACTTCCCGGCCGATGTGGCCACCTGCACCACGCCGCCGCGCATCACCAGCGTGCTGCCCGTGGGCGATGGCACCGCGCTGCTCAAGCGCCGCCCGGATGTGCGCCAGGCCGAGCGCGAACTGGCCGCCGCCGCCGCCCGCATCGGCGTGGCCACGGCCGATCTGTATCCCAAAATCACGCTGGGGCTGTCGGCCGGCTCGGCCGGGCCGCTCTCCGACTTCGGCCGCAAGGACACCACCAACTGGAGCCTGGGCCCGCTGATTTCGTGGAGCATTCCCGACACCGGCGCCGTGCAGGCCCGCATCGAGCAGGCCGAAGCCAGCACACGCGGCGCCCTGGCGCACTTTGATAGCACGGTGCTGACCGCCCTGCGCGAGACCGAGACCGCCCTGGACGCCTATGCTCATGAGCTGGACCGCCGTGCAACGCTGCAGGCCGCACGCGATGCCGCCGCCACCGTGGCCGACCAGGCCCGGCGCCTGTACCAGGGCGGCAAGACCGGCTACCTCGACAGCCTGGACGCCGAGCGATCCCTCGCCGCGAGCGAAGCCGCCCTGGCCGGCTCGCAAGCCCAACTGGCCGACGATCAGATCCAGCTGTTCCTGGCTTTGGGTGGTGGCTGGGAGCCCTGAAAGGTCCCTGCCAAGAAACTCGGGGGCAAGGCCATCAGGGATGGCGTCATCACAGGCGCCCTCGACGCATGAAATGCCCGGCCATTTGCCGACGACTCCGGGCAATCAAGCGACACAGGATCGGTTAACCTGCCAAACGTCCGGACCTATCTCCAACCCCTGAGAACACTTCAATGGAAGACAAGCTACAGAAGATCTTTGCCGACAGTCTTGGCCTGAAGACCGAAGAGATCACCGACGACCTGAGCTATGCCACGATTGCGCAGTGGGATTCGGTGGCCCACATGTCGCTGATCGCGGCCATTGAAGAAGGGTTCGACATCATGATCGATGCGGAAGATGTCATCGACATGAGCAGCTTTGCCAAAGCCAAGGCGATTGTCGCGAAATACCTCTGACAGTGATGTCCAAGGTGGTGGCCCAAGCGATGTTCTGGGAAGGCCCTTTCAGGCAGTCCGACCGTGTGGCCGTCATTGACGAGCACGGACACCAGATCAGCCATGCCGACCTGTTCGCTCAAGTGGATGCGGCGGCGGCGCACCTGCAGTCGATGGGCACGCGCCAACTGGGCCTGCTCTTCACCAGCAACACGTTGAGCAGCCTGGTGGCCTATCTGGCCTGCCTGCAGGCGCGCCATGTGCCCCTGCTGTTGCCCGCAGGCATGACGCCGGAACTGGCTGCGGCCCTGCAGGCCCACTACCAGCCCGACTGGGTCATCGGTGCGCACCTCGAAGGCCCGCTTCTGGCGGGCACTCAATGGCCCATCGTTCGGCCCAGCGTTGGTGCAGCGGCCAGCCCTCGCCCCGCCTGCGACCTGGCTCCTGACCTGGGGCTGCTGCTCAGCACCTCGGGCAGCACGGGCAGCCCGAAGCTGGTTCGCCTGTCCTACGGCAACCTGCAAGCCAATGCCGAGTCGATTGCCCAGTACCTGGGCTTGACGGCCGACGAGCGGGCGCTGACCGTTTTGCCGCCGCATTACTCCTACGGTCTCTCGGTGATCCATAGCCATCTGCACGCGGGGGCCTCCCTGGTGCTGCGCGACGTCAGTGTGCTCACGCCCGCGTTCGCGGACACCATCCGCGCCTGCGGGGTCACCTCCATCTCAGGCGTGCCGTACATCTATCAAATGCTGTGGCGCACGGCCTTTCACAAACAAGATCTTCCATCCCTGCGTACCCTGACCCAGGCGGGCGGTCGGCTCGATGACAAACTCACCAAGGCCTGGGCCCAGGTGGCCGATGAACGCGGCTGGCGCTTTTTCTCCATGTACGGGCAAACCGAGGCCACGGCCCGCATCAGCCATGTGCCGCCGCAGCGTCTGGCAGACAAGGTCGGCTCCATCGGCATCGCCATCCCCGGAGGCCGCCTGGAAATTGATCCGCAGAATTCGGAGCTGATCTACACCGGCCCCAACGTCATGCTGGGCTACGCCACCTGCCGCGAGGATCTGGCGCTGGGCGACGAACAGCACGGCGTGCTGCGCACGGGCGATGTGGCGCGGCAGGACAATGACGGCTTCTTCTACATCACGGGGCGGCTCAAGCGCTTCATCAAGCTGGCCGGCAACCGCATCGGGCTGGACGAGGTCGAACACCAGCTCCAGCAGGAGGTGGCGCTCCCCGTCATGGCGACAGGGCAGGACGAACGCCTGGTGCTGTGGCTGGAAGCCGCCGACGAGGCCCTGGTCGATCAAACCCGACAGTGGCTGGCCAGGCGATTTGGCATCCACCACAGCCTGTGCCGCATCAGGCTGGTGGACAGCCTGCCCCTGCTGAGCTCGGGCAAGAAGGATTATTCCGCCATGCTGGCCGACACCTGAACCCGCCAGGATCACCCATGACTGGACACGAGCTTGCCATGCCCCCCGATGCGGCGCCGCCTTTTCCAGGCCTGGCCATCGGCCTCGATGCCCCGCCCTACCAGCTGCCTGCGGCACAGAAACAGCCCTTGCTGCTCTCCGCGCTGAACGCGCTGACCGAATGGCATGTGCAGCGCTGCCCCCCCTATGCCCATGCGCGCGCACGCATGTTCACAGCGGGCGCGGCCACCTGCCGTGAAGCGCTGCCTTGGCTGCCGGTACGCCTGTTCAAGACGCAGGAACTGGTCAGTGCAGCGCCGTCGCAGATCATCAAGACGCTGACCTCCAGCGGCACCACGGGACAAGCGGTGTCGCGCATCTACCTCGATCGGGAAACCTCGCTGCGCCAGACGCGGGTGCTGACCAACATCATGGGCAGCTTTCTGGGCAAACAGCGCTGGCCCATGGTCATCGTGGACAGCGCCGATCTGCTCAAGGACCGCAGCAAGTTCAACGCACGTGCCGCGGGGATCCTGGGGTTCTCGGTGTTCGGGCGGCAGCACCATTACTGCCTCGATGAACACCTCGATGTACAGATCGACCAGCTCGAGGCCTTCCTCGCCCAGCACCGTGGCACGCCCATCCTGGTGTTCGGTTTCACGTTCGTGGTGTGGCAGCGCCTGCTGCAGGCCGTGATGGCGCAAGGCCGCCGACTGGATTTCGGGCCTGGCAGCACCCTGATTCACGGTGGCGGCTGGAAGCGCCTGCAAGATCAGCAAGTGGACAACGCCACGTTCAAGGCCCTGCTCAAGGCGCATCTGGGGCTGGAGCGTGTCTTCAACTACTACGGCATGGTCGAGCAGGTGGGCTCCATCTTCATGGAGTGCGAGCACGGCCACCTGCATGCCCCGATGTTTGCCGATGTCATCGTGCGTGACCCCATCACCCTGGAGCCGCTGCCCCCCGGGCGCGAAGGCGTCGTGCAGGTGCTGAGCGCCCTGCCGGTGAGCTACCCCGGCCACTCCCTGCTGACCGAGGATCTGGGCGTGCTGCACGGCGAAGACGACTGCCCTTGCGGGCGCATGGGGCGGCACTTCTCCGTGCTGGGCCGCCTTCCCCAGGTGGAGTTGCGTGGGTGCAGCGATACGAGGGCCATTCCCGCATGAGCCAGATTCAGTTCTTCCTGGGCGTTGCGCCCGCCACCAGCCTGGCAGAGGCCCTGGCCGGCAGCGCCGCGCTGCCCGCCTGGGCGCCCTTTGATCCACGTGCGCTCGCCTTTGTGGGCAAGTTCTCGCAGAAGCTGCTCACCCACCCCCGGATCCGTGACTTTCCGGAGCTGGCGGCCCTGGCCCACTGGTTCCGCGCGGCCAGGCTCCGTGATTGGGCGCAGGGCCGCCAACCGCCGGCCCATGCGGTGCTGCGCGGGCGCGGCCTGGTGTTCCACCTGGCACCCGCCAATGTCGACTCTGTCGCCATGTATTCTTGGTTGATCGCCCTGCTGGCGGGCAATGTCAACTGGGTGCGGGTGTCGCAGAAGCCGTCCGCCCAGTTCGATTTCATCCTCACCGTCTTGCAGCAGACACTGGCCGATGAGGCTGTGGGCCAGGCGGTGGCCGGGCGGGTGGTGCTCTTCACCTATCCGCACGATGAGGCCGTGACGCGCACCGTCTCGGCCGCCGCCATGTGCCGCGTGGTCTGGGGCGGCGACACCACGGTCGCCGCCATCCGCGCCATCCCCCTGCGTCCCAGCGCGACCGAGCTTTGCTTCCCCGACCGGTTTTCTGCCGCGGCGATCCATGCGCGCGCCCTCCTGGAACTGGATGAAGCGGCCCTGCGTACCCAGGCGGCGGCGTTCTACAACGATGCCTTCTGGTTCGCCCAGCAGGCCTGCTCCTCGCCCAGGCTGCTGGCCTGGGTGGGCGATGCCGCCGAGTGCGCCCAGGCGCAGCAACGCTTCTGGGGCGCCGTGCAGGCACAGGTGGCGGCCCTGCAGCCCGAGAACACCGCCGCCATGCACATGGGCCGGCTGGGGGCCGCGTTCGACATGGCGGCCCAGGCGCTGGCCCACCCCGTGGCCGGGCAACTGGCGGGCGCGCACCCCATGCGCCTGGCGATGGAGCAAGCGCTGCAACCCGCCCTGAAAACCCTGCACTGCGGCAATGGCCTGTTCCTGGAGCAGCGCCTGGACCAACTGCGTGATCTGGCCCCGCAATTGAGCGACAAGGAGCAGACCTTGGCTGTGCTCGGGTTCGATCGCACCGAACTGCTGGACTTTGTCGATCGCCTGCCGCCACGAGCGATCGACCGCATCGTGCCCTTCGGGGAGGCCTTGAGCTTTGCCCCTGTCTGGGACGGCATGGATCTGTTTGCCGCCTTCACGCGCCAGATCAGCCTGCCGCCCGAATCCGGTCATCGCGATGACCGCAACGACCATCCGCCACGGGGGATTTGAACCATGTCACGCATCTTGATCGCCGGCGGCGGCGGCTTCGGCCTGGAGATGTACGGGTACCTCACCGGCGCTTTCACCTCCACGCTCTCCAGCCTGCAGCCGCCTGAGCCCACGATGGTCGGCATCCTCAACGACGGCCCGGACTGCGAAGTCCTGCGCAAAGTACCACACGCGCCCTATGTCGGCAGCATCCAGGACCATCAGCCCGAACCTGGCGATGCCGTCGTGATCGCGATCGGCGACGCTGCGGCTCGCCGCAAGGTGGCCCAGATGCTGCGCGCGCGTGGTGCGAGGCTCCTCACGTACATCCACCCGACAGCACTGGTCGCCGACACCGCGACGATCGGCGAAGGCGCCATCATCTGCCCGCACACCATCGTGAACGCCGGTGCCCAGGTGGGCGAGAACGTGGCGGTGAACGTGTTCTGCAGCATCGGTCATGGCGCCCAGGTGGGCGCGCATTCGGTGCTGTCACCCTATTGCGCCTTGAGTGGTGATTCGGTCCTGGGAGAAGGCGGCTTCATGGGCACACGGGCCACGCTGTTTCCCAAGGTGGTTCTGGGCGCCAACTGCGTGGTCGATGCGCACAGCCCGGTCAAGCAATCCGCACCCGATCGAAAACTCATCTCCATGCGCGGCCAGTACCTGGTGCTGGACAACCGCCTGGCCCCGAAAGCCTGAACACGCCATGCCCACCCCGTTCCCCCTTCTGGATCAGAAAGTCGCCGTGGTGACCGGTGCCGCGCGCGGCATCGGCTTCGCCACCGCGCAATCATTTGCCCAGGCCGGCGCCCGTGTCGTGCTGATGGGGCGTTCGCTCGACGCCCTGGAACAGGCCTGTGCACGGATACGCGCGGCGCACGACGCAGCGCAAGTCGAGGCCATCGCGTGTGACGTGGCCGACCCGCACAGCGTCCGTGATGCCTTTCAGGCCGTTTTCCGCACCCACAAAAAGCTGCATGCCCTGGTGGCCAACGCCGGCGTCCTGGATGACGCCCTGATCGGCATGGTCACGCCCAAGCAGATTGAGAACACCTTTGGCGCGAACACCTTCGGCACGCTGTATTGCGCGCAGTACGCCAGCCGCCTCATCGCCCGCGCCGGCGGGGGGACCATCATCAATGTCAGCTCCATCATCGGCCGCACGGGCAATGTGGGTCAGACGGTGTACAGCGGCAGCAAGGCCGCGGTGATCGGCATCACCCAATCGCTGGCCAAGGAGCTTGCCCCGCAAGCCATCCGGGTCAATGCCATCGCACCCGGTTTCATCGACACCGACATGGCGCGCTCCATCGGCCCTGACAAGTTCGCCGAGCGTCTGGCGTCGATCAAGATGGGGCGTATCGGCACGCCCGAAGAAGTGGCCAACGTCGCCTTGTTCCTGGCCAGCGACATGGCCAGCTATGTGACAGGCCAGGTGATTGGCGTGGATGGCGGGATGTTGATTTAAGCGACCGGGCACCAAAAAAAACGCCCGGGCCCCAAGAGGCCGGGCGGTCAGATGACGCCATGAAGGCGTCTCCCTTACTTGCGCGGCCGGGGCGTACTCCAAACCGTCATTTTTGCTCCCTGAGCAGGGCCCTTTTCACCTCAATGTGCACGAAAGGCCTCGTTTTCCGTGACATTCTAGGGAAGCAGAAACCCAAAAACGCGCATATATGCGCGCTTATCATCAAGACCCACGGAACACACCCAAAAGGGGGTATTCCACCGCCCCGCTCCAGGAGTCTTGGATGAGCCTGCCCCCCCACAGCGACGACGGATCGGCCGCCGACGCCTCGTTGGATGACGACGACAGCGCAGGCCTGCCCGCGTCCGGCATCGCGGCCCGGCTGCGTCAGGCGCTGCAGATCCAGGGCGTACCGCCACGCCAGCAGGCCGCCTGGGTGGCGCGCCTGTGCGACATCTCCGTGAGCCAGGCCCGGCGCAAGCTGCAAGGCGCCGGCTGGCTGTTCGACGAAGTGCTCACCCTGGCCCAGCACCACGGCCTGTGTCTCGACGACCTGGCCCAGGACCCCACGGGCGGCACCTCACCCGCCGCCCCACTGGAAAAAGGCCATGTGCTGCTCGAAGGCGCCGACACCACCTGCCAGGTACAGATCGGCCACCTGCTGGCCCCGCGCGATCAGGCGCACACCGCCGTGCAGGCCGTGCGCGATGGTGATCGCTGGCTGATCGGCGCGCCCACGGCCCTGCGCCGCCTGCATCCGCAGGGCCCGCGCTATGCCGTGCAGCGCCTGATGCTCACCCCCACCCCGCCGCGCGCGCCCCTGCGCGTGGCCGTGGTCGACGACGACGTGATGGCCGCCGAGAGCCTGTGCGACTGGTTCGACGATGCCGGCGGCCAGGCCCAGGCCTTCGGCTCCGCCGATGCGCTGCTGGGCACCGACCTGCAGCAGTTCGACGCCTTCGTGGTGGACTTCATCCTGGGCGCCGGCCAGAGCAGCGAGGCGCTGATCCGCCACCTGCGCAACCAGCGCCCGCAAGCCCCCATCGTGCTGCTCACCGGCCGGCTGCGTGACGGCACCGCCTCGGAGGATTCGCTGACCAACCTGATGCGCGCGCTCAAGGTGATGTTCTTCGAGAAACCCGTGCGCCCCGCCGTGCTCACCGCGGCCTTGCTCAACAGCCTGGACCGCACCGGCGGCACCACCCCATGACCCCGCCCTGGCGCGACCTGCTGCCGGCGGTCGATCCGCTGCAGCGCCCGCTGCTGCTCAAGGCCGTGCCCCTGGTGGCCGCCGTCACGCTGGTGCTGTGGCTGCTGGACATGCCCCATCTGCTGACCGGGCGCTGGGACCGGCTGGGCCTGCCCGTGCTGGCCACCGTGATGATCGCAGCCACCCTGGTGATGCTGCACCGCCCCGCCTGGTCCACCCCCGCCATGCTGTGCGTGATGGCCGCCAGCGGCATCTACCTGCAGGGCATCGTCTACCTCAATCTGTTCGCGCCCACGGCCAACCACCTGTACTCGCTGCTGTCCACGGCGCAGTTCATGCCGCTGTTCTACCTGGGCGCCTTCGCCGGCTTCCAGCGCGGCGCGCCCCTGCTGTGCTGGCTACAGTTCGGCGGGCTGGTGGTGCAACTGGTGGCCAGCCTGATGCACCCACGGCTGGGTGAGCCCAACCTGCTGATGCAGGCCAAGACCGGCATCCTCCTGGCCCAGCCCACCTTCATCCTGGTGCTGACTTTCTTGGTGCGGCTGCGGCGCGAGCTGGCCGCGCGCGAGCGCGAACACCACGAAGGCAAGGCGCGCCTGCTGGCCATGCTCTCGCACGAGATCCGTGGACCCTTGCAGACCATGCTGTCCTCGGTGGGGCTCCTTTCCGCACGCCCCCTGGACGCCAGCGCCACCCGCGCCGTGCAGCGCCTGGAAGCCGTGGCCGTGCAGCTCGATCGCCACCTGCGCGACCTGCTCGCCTTCAACCAACTGGACAACCCCGACCTGCCCATCGAGCACCGCAGCTACGACCTGCCTACCCTGGTGCGATCCAGCGGCGAGCAGTACCTGCCGCAGGCCCGCCAGCAAGGGCTCGAACTGCTGCTACAGCTACCGGACGAAGCCCCCGAAGGACAGCCGCCCCACCCCTGGCACCACGCCCAGGGCGATCCGGACCGCGTGCGCCAGGTGCTCGACAACCTGCTGGTCAACGCACTGAAGTACACGCCGCATGGCCGCATCACCGTGACCCTGCAGCCCGATCCCAGCCGCGCCGGCTGGGCCTGCCTGTCCGTGCGGGACACCGGCCCAGGCATCGACGCCGACGAACAGGCCCGCATCTTCCAACCCTTCGTGCGCCTGCCCGAGGCGCGCCAGGGCGGCCGCGAAGGCAGCGGCCTGGGCCTGGCCATCGCCGCACGCCTGACCGACCGGCTCGGCGGAGAGATCCACGTCGACAGCGTGCCTGGGCAAGGCAGTTGCTTCACCGTGAACCTGCCGCTGAACCTGCGGCCTGCCGCTAGACTGTGACCTCGCCTGGCCGCCTCCATCCCCCAGACACACCACCCGACGACGCACCATGAGCCGTACCACCTTGCCCGCCCCCACCGCGCCCTTCCAGCCTGCCGCCCTGGGCACGCCGCTCAGCCCCAGCGCCACCAAGGTGATGCTGCTGGGCTCGGGCGAGCTGGGCAAGGAGGTGTTGATCGCGCTGCAGCGCCTGGGCGTCGAGACCATCGCCGTGGACCGCTACGACAACGCGCCCGGCCAGCAGGTGGCCCACCACGCCCGCACCATCGCCATGAGCGACGCGGCCCAGTTGCGCGCGCTGATCGAGGCCGAACAGCCGCTGCTGGTCGTGCCCGAGATCGAAGCCATCGCCACGCCCGAGCTGGAGAAGCTCGAAGCCGAAGGCCGCGTGCGCGTCGTGCCCACGGCCCGCGCCGCCCGCCTCACCATGGACCGCGAAGGCATCCGCCGCCTGGCCGCCGAAACCCTGGGCCTGCCCACCAGCCCCTATGTGTTCGCCGACTCGCTGGCCGAACTGCAGGCCGCCATCGACGGTGGCATCGGCTACCCCTGCATCGTCAAGCCGGTGATGAGCTCGTCCGGCAAGGGCCAGAGCAAGCTCAATGGTCCTGACGACGTCGCCAAGGCCTGGGACTACGCCATGGCGGGCGGGCGCGTCAGCCATGGCCGCGTCATCGTCGAAGGCTTCATCGATTTCGACTACGAGATCACCCAGCTCACCGTGCGCGCGCTCGATGCCAACGGCCAGATCACCACGCACTTCTGCGAGCCCATCGGCCACGTGCAGGTGCAAGGTGACTACGTGGAAAGCTGGCAGCCCTGCCGCATGGCGCCCCAGGCCCTGCAGCGCGCCCGCGAGATCGCCAAGGCCGTGACCGACGACCTGGGTGGCCAGGGCCTGTTCGGTGTGGAACTCTTTGTGAAGGGCGATGACGTCTGGTTCAGCGAGGTGAGCCCCCGCCCGCACGACACCGGCCTGGTCACCCTGTCCACGCAGGTGCAAAGCGAGTTCGAACTGCACGCCCGCGCCATCCTGGGCCTGCCGGTGGACACCTCGCTGCGCTCGCCTGGCGCGTCGGCCGTGATCTACGGCGGCGTCGAGGCCGAAGGCATCGTGTTCGAAGGCGTGGCCGATGCGCTGCGCGTGCCCGGCGCCGACGTGCGCCTGTTCGGCAAGCCCGAGAGCTTCACGCGCCGCCGCATGGGTGTGGCCCTGGCCGTGGATGCCGACATCGACACGGCCCGCGCCCGCGCCAAGGAAGCAGCCGGCAAGGTGCGCCCGCGTCAGGCCTGAGACGGCTTTCGTCTCGCCTTTTTCAGCCAGTCAGTCGGGCGTGGAGCCCTTGCCCATGCTGCGATCCGCCGTGGCGCCCATCGCCTTCAGGCTCTCGATGAACGCCGAGTTCACGGGGCCTGCGCGGCGCATCAGTGCGGGGATGTCCAGCAACTCGATGTCCGCATAGCGCACCGCGATCAGGCCCTCTTCGGCCAGGCTCTTGAGCGCGCGGTTGATGGTCTGGCGTGACACCCCCATCATGCGGGCCAGGTATTCCTGTGGCAGGCGCAGATGGCGCTTGAACGACATGGGGTAGTTCATCGCGAAGTTGGTCGACGTCATCAACAGGCGCCGCGCCAGTTGCTGGTCCAGCGCCAGCGTGGCGTGGTCTTCCATCATCACCACCAGCACGCGCAGCTTCATGCAGGCCAGCCGGGCCACGTCGCGCCAGTACTGCGGATGCCGGTTGAGCCAGGGCTCCAGCGACGCACGCGAAGCCACCAGCACACTGGCGGGGCCATCGGCCATCGCATCCTGGCTGCGGGGCAGCTGGTCGATCAGCGAGATCTCGCCGAACCACTGGTAGGGCTCGACATACAGGCTCAGCAGGTGGGATTCGTCGTCCGGGTTGAACGACCCCACCTTCAGCGCGCCTGACAGCACGCAGCACAGGGCTTCGTCGTCAGGCCCGTGGGAGAACAGTCGCTCGCCGCTGCGCAGGTGCACCACGCGCGACCGGTCCACCAGGGCTTCCTGGAATTCGGGGCTGCACGACGCGAACCAGACGTGGGAGCGCAGGGCCGGAATCAGGTGCAGAGGGGACAGCTCAGGGGCGCGGCTCATGGGCCCTTCATGGTGTGGAGGAAGCTTTCAAAATGCAACCGCTCAAAAAGAAGGGGCAAAGCTATGGGAAAACCCTGGCAGATTTAATACAATTGTCTGTATTCGTACAGTTTTTTAAGCGGTACGGGTATAGCATCAAACGATCAACAATCATTGCGGTTTACCCCGGTTTCACCCATGAGCAAGACACCTGTTCACCCTGGCGCCATCCTGCGGACACAGTTCATGGAGCGCTACAGCCTGTCGGCCAGCGCCCTGGCCATCCGCCTGCATGTGCCGGCGCCTCGCGTCAACGACATCGTGCGTGAACGCCGTGGCATCAGCCCTGATTCGGCCCTGCGCCTGGCACGCTTCTTCCGCACCACCGCCCAGTACTGGATGGACCTGCAAACCGCCTACGACCTGGCCCTGGCCCAGGAACAGGCCGGCGAGCAGATCGTGCGCGAAGTGCTGCCGGTGGCCGTCGAGGCTTCCGAGCCCGCCATCGCCGCCTGATCGGCCCCGATGATGTCCGGGCGGCGGCGCCAGCAGGTGCCGCGCTCGGGGCCTCATCACTGAAACGCCACCTCGGCGAAACTGCGCAGCTTGCGGCTGTGCAGCTGTTCCGTGCGGTTGTGGCGCAGGCGCTCAATGGCGCGCAAGCCAATGCGCAAGTGCTGGTCTACCCGCTCGCGGTAGAAGGTATTGGCCATGCCCGGCAGTTTGATCTCGCCGTGCAGCGGCTTGTCGCTCACGCACAGCAAGGTGCCGTAGGGCACGCGGAAACGGAAACCGTTGGCCGCGATGGTGGCGCTTTCCATGTCCAGCGCCACGGCACGGCTCTGGCTGAAGCGCCGCTCGGGCTCGCGGTGCGGCATGAGCTCCCAGTTGCGGTTGTCCGTGGACGCCACCGTGCCCGTGCGCATGATGCGCTTGAGTTCGTAGCCCTGCAGCTGCGTCACATCTTCCACCGCGCCTTCCAGCGCCAGTTGGATTTCGGCCAGCGGCGGGATCGGCACCCACAGCGGCAGGTCTTCGTCCAGCACGTGGTCTTCACGCACGTAGCCGTGGGCCAGCACGTAATCACCCAGCTGCTGCGAGGTGCGCAGGCCGGCGCAGTGCCCCAGCATGATCCACGCGAGCGGGCGCAGCACGGCGATGTGGTCGGTGATCGTCTTGGCGTTGGACGGCCCCACCCCGATGTTGACCATGGTGATGCCGCTGCGGTCGCGGCGGATCAGGTGGTAGGCCGGCATCTGCGGCAGACGGGGCGGCACCGCGCCCAGCGCATCGAAGGCCTCGGGCGGCACGCCCACGCGGCGCGTCAGCACATTGCCCGGCTCGACGAAGGCGATGCAGTCGTCGTCGTCACGCGGGTTGGCCGGGTCGGGCGGCGTCTGCATCAAGGTGTGCGAGAGCTGCACGAACTGGTCGATGTAGAACTGGTAGTTCGTGAAGAGCACGAAGTTCTGGAAGTGCTCGGGCGAGGTGCCGGTGTAGTGGCGCAGCCGGTGCAGTGAGTAATCCACCCGCGGCGCCGTGAACAGCGCCAGCGGTTTGGAGGCGCCGGCCTTGACGTTGTGCGTGCCGTTGGCGATGCCGTCGTCCATCGAGGCCAGATCCGGCAGATCGAACAGGTCACTGAGCATCACGCGGCGCTCGGGCGTGAGGCTGCCCTCGATGTAATCGTTCTCGGCCAGCGAGAAGTGCACCGGGATGGGCTCGCTGCTCAGGCCCACTTCGAGGGTGACGTTGTGGTTGTTGAGCAGCAGGCTGAACTGCTCGCGGTAGTAGTCCTCGAACAGGTCGGGCCGCGTCAGCGTGGTCTCGTAGGTGCCCGGCCCCGCCACGAAGCCGTAGGACAGCCGTGAATCGGCGCGCGCCACCGTGTCGGTGTGGATGCGCACGAAGGGGTACTTGGCGCGCACCGGCTCGTCGAAATGCTCGCCGGCCACGAAGCGCTTGAGCGCTTCACGCAGGTAGGCGATCTGCCCGTTGTAGAGCGCCAGCACCTGGTCGTAGGCGGCCTGCGCGTTGTCGAATCGTTGCGAGGCGCTCTTGGGCGCCTCCGGAGAACCTGCACTCATCCGAGCTTTCCGGGCGTCTGTGATGGTTCATTGTCCACCCGGCGGTGGCGCCGCGCCACGCCCTGCGCGCTTTGTGGCCAACGCCCGACAGCGCCGTGCGCAGAAATCCCCCTAGGATGACAATCAATGATTCCCATGCCGTGCAATATGCCCGCCCATTGGGCCGGCAGGGAGGGTGACAAGCGCGGCGGTTTACGCTGAAATGCTGGAACGCTGTCTCACGGTGTGAAGCCCGGTCGATTTCGGGCAGCGTGCCCCGGCCCGGCTCAGAGGCCGCCCGTCGTCAAAGGCGCTCGGCCGACACCCCATTACAGATCCAGGTGGACTTGAAGTGATGTTGTCGTGATGAGCGAGCGCCCCTCCCGCGCGGGAGGGGCAGCCGCCACAACGGCCATCCCATCAGGGGGCCGATGCGGCCCGCCCCGCCCCTGAAATGCCCTGCTGCGCGCCCACCGGATCGGCCATGAAGGCCACACGGTGCAGTTCAGCCTTCTGCAGCGCCCCCAGCACCTCGGCCACGCGGCCATACGGCACGGCCTTGTCGGCGCGCAGGTGCACCTGGGTGTCGCCCCCGCGCAGGGGTTCGAGCCGTGCACCCAATGCTTCCAGCGCCACCGCCTCGTCGTCCACGAACACCTCGCCCGAGGCCGACAGATCCAGGCGCACGGACTGCGGCACGGGCTCCTGCGGCGTCGTGCCTTCGGTCTGCGGCAGGTCGAGCTTGAGGCTGGAGGTGAGCAGCGGCGCCGTGAGCATGAAGATCACCAGCAGCACCAGCATGACGTCGATCAGCGGCGTCATGTTGATCTCGCTCATCGGCTGCGAGCCGCGGGGGCGTTCGAGTCGTCCGAAAGCCATGATGGCGCCGCTACCCTGGGGGCTTACTCGTTGTCGAGCGCCGGGCGCTCGCGCCGGCTGCCGAGCAGGGTCTCGCGCAGGTCGTGGGCGAAGCCTTCCAGATCGGCCTCGCAGGAGGACACCAGCAGGCCGAACACGTTGTAGGCCAGCACGGCCGGGATGGCCACGGCCAGGCCCACGGCGGTCATGATCAGGGCCTCGCCCACGGGGCCGGCCACCTTGTCGAGCGTGGCGGCGCCTTCGGCGCTGATGGCCATCATGGCGTGGTAGATGCCCCAGACGGTGCCCAGCAGGCCCACGAAGGGCGCCACCGCACCGACGGAAGCCAGCAGCACCTGCCCGGCGCGCAGGCGCGAGAGCACACGGTGCAGGCTGTCGCGCAGGGCGCGCGTGAGGCGTGCCTCGGGGTCGGCACCCGCGCCGATGGAGCCTGGTGACGGCGGCTGGGCCGCGGCATCGACCAGCGGCAGCAGCACGCGCTCACGGTCATTGGCCAACAGTTGCTGGCGAGCGGCCTGCATGTCGGCGGCATCCCAGAAGCGGGTCATGCCGGCGGTCAGATCACGGCGGGCACGGCTGAGCACCAGGCCCTTCCAGACGATGGCCACCCAGGAGGCCACCGACATCGCCAGCAGCACGATGGCCACGGCCCGCGACACCGCGTCGCCCTGCGTCCACAGGTGCTGCAAGCGGTCCATGGAACTGCCGCTCCGGCTCAGCGCAGGCCGAGCACGTCGTCCATGCCGAACAGGCCGTGCGGCTGGTTGGCCAGGAAGCGCACGGCGCGCAGGCTGCCCTGGGCGTAGGTGGCGCGGCTGGAGGACTTGTGCGTGATCTCGATGCGCTCACCGATGCCGGCGAACAGCACGGTGTGGTCGCCCACGACATCACCGCCACGGATGGTGGCAAAGCCGATGGTGCTGGGATCACGCTCGCCGGTGACGCCTTCGCGGCCGTAGACGGCGCATTCCTTGAGGTCGCGGCCCAGGGCCTCGGCCACCACCTCGCCCATCTTGAGCGCGGTGCCGCTGGGCGCATCCACCTTGTGGCGGTGGTGGGCCTCGATGATCTCGATGTCGTAGCCCTGGTTCAGGGCCTTGGCGGCCTGGCGCAGCAGCGTCAGCACCACGTTCACGCCCACGGCCATGTTGGGCGCCATCATGATGGCGATATCGCGTGAGGCGGCCTCGATCTCGGCCTTCTGCTCGTCGCTGAAGCCCGTGGTGCCGATGACCAGCTTGATGCCGTTGTCGCGGCAGTGGCGCAGGTGCGCCAGCGTGCCTTCGGGGCGGGTGAAGTCGATCAGGAACTGGGCATTGGCCAGGCCCTGGCCCAGGTCGGAGGCGATGGTCACACCGCTGTTCTGGCCCAGGAAGGCGGTGGCGTCCAGGCCCACGGCCGGGCTGCCGGGCACATCGAGTGCGCCGGCCAGCGCGCAGTCGGGCGCGGCCAGCACGGCCTCCACCAGCATGCGGCCCATGCGGCCGGAGGCCCCGGCGATGGCCACGCGGTGGGCGGAAGGATCGGAGTTCAGCGGGTTGGGCACGGTCGGCCTCGTCTTGGATGTTGTAGCGGGGAACAGCGGCGGCGCAGGCTCAGGGGCGGCCAGCCTCGAGCGGCGGGTAATCGCGCGCGGCGCCTTGCGGCACCTTGACCTGCGCATCCACCTTCGGGGGCACGGGCAGCGCGGCGATCTGCTCGGCGGTCAGGTCCGGATCCACCTTCTTGAGCTTCTGCTCACGGGTGATGGAGGCGACGAACTCGCGCTCGGAGGGCAGCGTGTCGGCCTCGAAACGCTCAACCACGTCGTTCTTGAAGAAGATGCTGACGCGGCGCTGCTGCGGGGCGACGCCCTGGCGCGCGATGGTGAAGACGTAATCCCAGCGGTCGACGTGGAAGACATCGGTGAGCAGCGGCGTGCCCAGGATGTCGCGCACCTGGTTGCGGCCCAGGCCCGGCTGGATCTGCGCCATCACCTCTTGCGTGACCACATTGCCCTGCACGACCTCCTGGCGGTAAGGCTTGAGCAGGCCGAACAGGGTCTCGGGGCTGGACAGCGCGCCGGTCTTGATCGAGGAGCACCCCGTCAGGGCCAGCAAGGCACCGAGCACGGCCGCGCCAGCGGCTGGCCGGCGGATGAGAGAGGTCAAAGGCACAGGACGGCGTCCTTTCAGCGGAAAAAATGGAGGGTTTTGGACACGTCTACACGCAGGCAGTCGCTTGAAACGGCCAAGCCCGATATCATCTGACATTCTAGCGGGCCACCCTGGGGCTTCGCTTCGATTTGCGAGAACCGTCATGAACAACGCCGAAGAACTCAAAAACAGCGGTCTGAAGGCCACGCTGCCCCGCATCAAGATCCTGGAAGTCTTCCAGCAATCGAGCCAGCGGCACATGACAGCGGAAGATGTCTTCAAGGTCCTGCTCAATGAAGGCTCGGACATCGGTCTGGCCACGGTCTACCGTGTGCTGATGCAGTTCGAGCAGGCAGGCATCCTCAGCCGCAACCACTTCGAGGCCGGCAAGGCTGTCTTCGAGCTGAACGAAGGCAAGCACCACGACCACATGGTCTGCGTGGTGTGTGGCCGTGTCGAGGAGTTCTACGACCCCGAGATCGAACGCCGTCAGCAGGCCATCGCCAAGGAGCGGGGCTACGCACTGCAGGACCACGCCCTGGCCCTGTACGTGGTGTGCAACCGCCCCGAGTGCCAGAAGAGCCACCAGCATCACCGCTGATGGCCGCAAGGCCACCGCGGCCGCTCAGTCGAGCGTGCCGCGCTCCATGGCCTTCTGGTGGCGCTCGATGAATTCCTTGTAGGTGTCGATGCCGCGCAGCTGCAGCACCGTGTTGCGCACGGCGGCCTCCACCAGCACCGCCAGGTTGCGGCCCGCGTCCACCGCGATCACCACCTTGCGGATCTGCACGCCCAGCACCTCTTCGTACAGAGGCTCGTAGGGCAGGCGCTCGAACTCGCGCTCCATGGTTTCCTTGCGGACCAGGTGCACCATGAGCTTGAGGCGCATCTTGCGGCGCACCGCCGTCTCACCAAAGATGGACTTGATGTCCAGCAGGCCGATGCCGCGCACTTCGAGCAGGTTGGCCAGCAACTCGGGGCAGCGGCCCTCGATGGCCGAGCGCGAGACACGGTACAGGTCCACCGCGTCGTCGGCCACCAGGCCGTGGCCACGCGAGATCAGCTCCAGGCCCAGCTCGCTCTTGCCCAGGCCGGATTCACCGGTCAGCAGCACGCCCAGGCCCAGGATGTCCATGAACACGCCATGGCGCGTGATGCGCTCGGCAAAGTGCTGCGTGAGGTAGCTGCGCAGCACGTCGATCACGTGGCCGGCGGGCTCGTGCGTGACGAACAGCGGGATGCCAGCGCGGCCGCACATGGCCACCAGGCGGTCGGACGGGTTCTGGCCGTCGGCCACCACCACCACGGGCGGCTCCAGCGTCACGATGCGCTGGATGCGGCGCTCCTGGTCTTCCGACGTGGAGTTCTCGAAGTAGGCGTGCTCGCGCCGCCCCACGATCTGCACGCGGTAGGGGTGGATGTAGTTGAGGTAGCCCACCAGATCGGCGGCCGACTGGGCCGTCTGCACGGCCTCTTCGTCGAAACGGCGTTCGGGGTGGGCGTGCCCGGCGATCCATTCCCAGCGCAAGGCGCCGCGGTTGGCTTCGAACAGGACTTCGGCGCTGACGATGGCGAGGTCTTGGGCGCTCACGTTGGCCTGGGGTGGGGTTGTGTTCGCTGGGCGCCGCCGGGCTTGTTCACGCCACGGACTTCAGGGGCTGCCAGCGCTCGATCAGGTCGTGCACCGTCTTGGCCTCTGACTCGGTCTTGAGGCGTTCGCGCAGGTCACGGTCCGACAGCAGCTCGGCGATCTCGGAGAGAATCTCGAGGTGTCGCTGCGTGGCGGCCTCGGGCACGAGCAAAAAGATCAGCAGGTTGACGGGCTCGTCGTCGGGCGCGTCGAAGGGGATGGGCTGGCTCAGGCGGATCACCGCGGCCAGCGGGTTCTTGAGGCCCTTGATACGGCCGTGGGGAATGGCCACGCCGTGGCCGAGCCCGGTCGAGCCCAGGCGCTCGCGGGCGAACAGGTTGTCCGTCACGGTGGCGCGTGCGATGGCATGCTGATTCTCGAACAGCAGACCGGCGTGCTCGAACACGCGTTTTTTACTGCTCGCATCCACATCCACCAGCACTTGGGGGGCAGGCAGGATGGCGGAAAGTCTGTTCATCTTGTTTCAGCGGGGGCGACGGTGATGACCTTGTCCCCCACTCCCGAGACGGCTGAGCGGCGGATTATAGGAAGCCACAGGTAGAACCGACAGTACCGTGGTACCACCGGGTTGGGGGATTCTGCACCCATTGCTGCACCGCAGCAAGTGTAAGAAGTTCCATTGTGAGCACAAATTCGCCTATCTCTGCAACGCAGCTGCAGTATGCCGGGATGACAAGAGGGATGGCGCCATGAAAAACGGCCCCTAAGGGGCCGTTGTCAATCGCTCGGTGCCTCGCTGTGCGGGCGACCCACTACCAGGTCACACCAAGCAGTAGCTTGTTCGTATGCGGCTTGTGTGACTCATCTTCATTGCGTGGCATCCCAGGCTTCTCCCTGACGCTTTAGCGAGGTGTGGTGGTGGTCTTGCACGCGGTCCTTGTGGCGGCAGACTTGGCGGTCGAGCTTGTCCATCAACTGGTCAATGGCGGCGTAGAGGTCTTCGTGAGCAGTCTCGACGAAGATGTCTTTGCCCTTGACGTGAAGGTTGACTTCAGCACGCTGGCGGCGCTCCTTCTCCTTCTGCTTTTCAACCGTGAGTAGCACCGTCACGTCCACCACCTGGTCGAAGTGTCTGGTGACGCGATCCAGCTTGGTGAGAACGTACTCACGCAGGGCGGGGGTCACTTCCAGATGATGGCCACTGATCGTCAGATTCATACTGCGCCTCCTTCATGGGAGCAGGGGTTGATACAGACCCGGTGACCGTCTGAGCAGTTGTCAGAAAGCGCTTTCTGGCGCTGCTGAAAACCGTCAACCGGAAGGTCAGTGTGCCCCCTAAATCGGTGGGAGACAAGCCCATGCCATCAGTGTTTGTATCGACTCGTTGACCCCTGTGAAGGAACGACGAAATGCCGCGTTTTGGCGTGATTTCGCGGGGTTTCCCGATGAGGCCGGGCAAAGAAAAAGCCCCCGAGCTGTGCTAGGGGGCTTTCAATCAGCGCGAGGGTGACATGCGAACCTCCTTGCTGCGCCTAGCCTAGCGGACGATGTGGCAGATTCGTACCCCCAAACGAGCCCCCAACGGCCTGAGATGTTAGGAGGCGTCTTTGGCCTTCTTGAACACATCACTGTTGACGCCGACCGAAAACTGAGCCACTTTTTTGGTTGATGCCGACCCAAAATTGAGCCAGGTGTTTTACCTACCCTGCTGCTTTTTGCAGCAAGGGACTGAAGAGGGTGATCACCATGGACAT
>JBMOQM010000040.1:0-12712 GCA_049322875.1 Pseudomonadota bacterium | reverse complement strand
CTCCTGGCTGTCCCGCCTGGCCTGGCAGCAGATTCTCAATCTGTGTCCATTGGGCATTGCTGAGGGCGTATCTCTTGGTCATTCCTGTCAACATGGGGCTCGGCGGCTGACCATCAACCCTCAAGGGAGATCGATTGATGACACGCCCTAGTCTTCAGAAGGACGGACGTGCACTTCTTCTGATGGCGCCCCGTCGGGTACTACCGCATTTCAACCAACCAAGGGAATCACTTGTTCAATTCATTTTTCCGCCAAAGGCTCGGCGCAGCCCTCGCGTCGTGCGTGCTGCTGGGATTCAGCGCGGGCGCCCTCGCCCAGCCGATCATCACGGCCACCACCTACGACCTTTCTCCTGGCGTGCAGGCCACGGTGTTCAGTCCCAGCACGTCGCCCTGGGGGGTTCAACGCCCTGCCATCCTGATGATTCCGGGCGGCGGTTTCCTCAGCAGCGATCCAACGGGCCTGCTGCCGCTGGCCCAGTACTACGCGCAGCAAGGGTTCGTCACAGTGGCGACGACCTATCGCGTTGCGCCCCCCTATCCCCGTCCCGCGGATTTCAACGCCGCGGATCCCAAATACGGCGTCTGGCCGGCACAGATCAACGATGTCCGCAAGGTGGTGTGGACGCTCCGCGAATTCGCGCCGCAGTTGCAGATCGATCCGAACCGGATCGCAGCGCTGGGCGTCTCGGCGGGCGGGATGCTGGCCGCTCACCTGGGGCTGAGCGACGTCCGCGATCCCACCAACACCTACAGCAGCAAGGTGCAGCGGATCATCTCGATCAGCGGCCCCTGGGATCCGGCGAATGTCGTCGAGCGGTTCCGCCTCGCGGCCATCAATCCGTGGATCTGGCCCAATCCGTATGCAGCCGATCCCAACTCACTGGGCATCGTCATGACCTTGTTCGGCGGCACACCTCAGACGCTGGCCGACAACCTGGCCCCCACTCGGCTGGAGGAAGACATCCGGCCCGCATCGCCGCGCACCTATGTCAGCAATGCAAGCACCTCGGTGGCTGCGACCATGGCGCCCACCCTGCTGCTGCACGGAGCGAATGACCAACTGGTACCACCTTACACGGCCCAGGCCGTCACGCCGTGCCAGGAAATCAACAACAAGGTGGCGGGCAAGTGCCAGATCTATGTGGCACCGGGACTCGGACATGAATTGCCCCAGCCCGGGACGCAGGCCATGAACAACTACCTCAACTACATGAACACATTCCTGACCAACTGGATGGCACAGTGATGGAAATGGAGATGGGGCGGTCTCGCCCCATCTCCCTGTTTGTCAAGCTCGCGCTGTCGGCGGCCGCAGATGCGATGCCAGCATCGCGGCCAGCGCCAGCAGGCTGACCATCCCGGCCAGCGTCGCCCAGATCAGTTGCGCCAAAGGCAGAGGAGGCAGCCGGGGAACCACCGCCATGTCCGCGACAGCCAGCACGGCAGCGCTGCTCGCGAGATAAGGCCATGGCGACATGTGTGCCCACAGCTCGCTGCGCCACCACAGCAGGCCCGCGTTGATCAGGATGCCCAACAGGAGCGCGGCTGCCATGCCCTGGATCCCGAAGCCCCAGGCCAGCAGCGGCAGACTGAGGGCCTGGGCGACACCGCCCGCGAGTTCGCACTCGAACGGCAAACGGGTGTTGCCCGCCGCATGGTTGTAGCGGGCCAATAGCAGATTCCAGCTGGCCACCACCAGGCTCACGGCATACCAGGCCAGCAGCGGCCCCAGCATGCCGGCCCCTTGCACGTTGGGAAACAACAGCGTCACCAGCGCCTGGGTGGACAGCAACAAGCCCACCGCTGCGGGGCAGGACACCACGGTGACCAGGGCCATGCCCTGGCGCAGCACGCCAATGCGCTCGGCGCCTGCCGCGTGGCGGCTCATGAGGCCCAGCAGCACCTGGTTGACCGCCATCAATGCCAACAAGGGCAGGTTGACCAGTTTGCGTGCTAGGTTGAGCACGGTGACCACACCGTCCCCCAGGTAGGAAGCCACGATGCGTTCAAGCAGCATCAGCCCCTGGCCAACGCCAGCGCCGCCCAGCAAGGGCGCCAGCCGCAGCCCGAGCTCACGCAAGCTGGCCCAATGCGGTCGGCAATGGCGCCACTCGAGCCCTTCCCGCCGCATGGACGGCCACAGCAACAGCCCCATGCACATGCCCCCGGCCATGAAGCAATAAGCCAGGCCGGTCTCGGTCGCTGTTTGACGCGTCCATGCCATGTAGGCCACGGCAGGCAGGTTGTACAGCAGCGAACCCAGACCGGCCAGCACAAACCTGCCACGTGCCTGCAGAGGGACGCTCCACAGTGCATGCAGGCACATCCCCGGCACGCCCCAGGCCAGCACACTCAGAACATCCTCCGTGGCGTGGCGAGCCTCCGCCGGCAAGCCAGGCCCGACCAGCCACACCCACAGCGGCGCCCCCAAGCTCAGCGCCAGCGCCAAGCCGAGACCAACCAAGGCAATAGACGCACTCATGCGGCCTAGCCATTGCTGCTGCAAGCGACTGCACGAGACATTCTCTTCGTCATCAGGGCGCGTGCGCAGCGCCTGCCATAGCGCCAGGCCAGCAGAAGAAATCACCCCCCCGCCCAGCACAGTACGGACCGCCTCCGGCAGGAACATGGCGATCAGGAAGGCATCGGCCCTCGCGCCGACTCCCCAGTTGGCCACCAGCAACCACTCGCGCGCCAAGCCTGCGGCCAGACCCGTGAGGGTCACCAGGGCAAGCAGACCGGCCGCACTGAACATGGACGCACCGGTCAGTGCAGCAAGGCAAACAGCCCTTTGCCGCCAACTTTGTAGTTCAGCCCCCGAGCACGCGTACCCACCGGCTTGGCGCCTTGTCCGGCCACGATCACATAGGGTTCGATCTTCTTGGAAACCACGCAGTTGGCCGAGACGACGGCCCCCTCACCCACGTGCGCACCCATCAGGATCATCGCGCGTGAAGTGATCCAGGCGTAGTCGTCGATGAAGATCGGCGCGGATACAGACCAGAACTCGGGCGCCTCCAGGTCATGCCCCCCACCGACGACAAGCACGTGCGAAGCGATGGTCACGTGGTTGCCGATGACCAGGCCTGAACGCGCGTCGATCTGGCAATGCCATCCAATACAGGAGTCTTCGCCGATGCTCAAACTCTCCAGGCCGATGACCTCGGTATTGCGCCAGATGGTAGAGCCCTTGCCAATCCTGGCGCCGCCCAAGCGAAGCCAGGCCAGGCGCAAGTTGTGGCTGGGGATCTTGTTGATGAAGATGTTGTAGAGCTGCTCCCAGAGACGCCTGCAACGATCCACGAAGGTTGGCCAGTTCTTGCCATAGTCGGGCAGGAGCTGCCCCGTCAGCTCGCGGCCCAGGACCACGAAGAACCGCCGCGCCAATGGATGCCCGATTCGCCCCTCGATGTTCATGCAGGAAATCTGGGTCACTGTACCTTCACGGCTGGGCGCCTCCCAGGCGAAGTCATTGGTCAGCATCCAGTCATAGGCCTCGGTCAAGGCCTCGGTCGTGGTGTCCAGGCGGGCCGCATACTCGGGCAGGCGTTCGCGCAGGCCAGTGCTGTGGAAGGTGCGGTGTTTCATGGGCGATGGGCAGGATGGGTCAGAACGGGCGGCGGCACATGCGAAAACATGAGCCCCATGGCCAAGATCAACCAGAACAGGGCGATCAGAACCTGGGTAAAGCTGAAATAGTGGTCGATAAAACCGGTGCCCAGTGCTGCCAGCACGGTGCCCGTGGTGGCGATGCGCATGGCGTTGTGGTGCCCCACATGCCGGAAATCACCCGGCAACCGCACCGAGCGCCACCATGCCACCGTGATGGCGATGAACAGCAGCATCCCCGGAAGCCCCAGCTTGAACCAGTAGTTGAGCCACAAGTTGGAAATGCCATAGATGCCTTTCTCGGGCACGCTGGCCGGCGTCTCCGCCTTGAAACCCAAGCCCAAGGGATAACGCAATGCGTTGTTGGGGAAATAGGCGTATTCATCAAAGCGCACGCTGGTGCTGAGATCGTTGGACGAGAACAGCGACGCAAAGCGCTTCTGCGCAGGTGGATAGACCAAGAGCAGGCTCATGGCCAAGAGTGCGGCAAGCACCAGACCGCGTCCGGCATACGGTGTTTTACGCCATGCCAACCACGCCACGAACACGCCCAGACACAACAAGGCGCCGCGCGAACCGCTGAACACGATGCCCGCCGTACCCGCCAGGAAGATGAAACTGCCCAGCGCACGCCGCCATCCACGGTGGACCACGGCATAGAAAATGCCTAGCGGCGCCGCCAGCAAGAGCGCACCGCCGGTCGCATTGGGATGGATCCAAGGCGAGGGCATGCGACTGGGATCCGAGTAGAAGATGTTCTGAATGACCTCGGGTCGGGGGTAGTTCAAGGATGCAAGGAAGGCCGTGATGCGGCCGGGATCACGACTGACGGCAAAGAATCCCAGCGAGATCACCAGCAGGCCAGCAAAGCCGAGCAGCAGGGCCAGGGTCAAGCGTTCGCGCGCCCGCTCATCGCGCACCAGCAGCGGCAGCAGAAAGACAGGCGACACGCTGAGCACCCATCGTGCCCAGTTCAATGGGCCGATGCCATCGCCCTCTGGCCTCAACTCTCCGGCCACCAAAGGCACGACACTCCACACAATGAACCACACGACCAGGCGCTCCATCCAGCCATCAGGCCAAGCCGGCAGGCGTCCCGCCAGCCATTGGATGGCCACGCCGGCCCAGGTCAGCATCAGCAGGGCCTCGGGTAGGGGCAAGGGGCCGGCCTTCATCCAGGGCACGGCCGGCGCCAGCAGCGCGAACAGCATCAAGCCCCGCAAGGGCTGCGTGACGATGGCCACAGCCGCCGCCAGACCCACCACGGCCACCATCATCAACGGGGCACCGCCGAGCATCATCAGCGCGCCGAACAGCAAGGGCAACCCCACTGGCAGCAGCATGGCGCCGCGGGTCATGCGACCTCCTCATGGGAGGACAGCGGACTGACACCCTGGCCCCAGGCACCAAGCCGGTGCGGTGTGGGCAGGCGCTCGTACAGCGCCTCCAACTGGGCCGCGGTCGCGGACCAGTCGAAGCGCGCGGCCACATGCGCGCGCCCGGCCTCACCCAGCGCGCGGGCACGCTCGGGCTGGCTGAGCACCATGACCAAGGCCTCGACCAGGCCCTCTGCCGTGCCGCCCAGGCGGGCATGCTCGCCATCGACCACGTCCAGCCCCGAGACACCCTCGGGCGTGCTGACCAGGGGCAGGCCGGCGGCCAGGGCCTCGAGCACCTTGAGCTTGGATCCGCCGCCGAAGCGCAGGGGTGCCAGGAACGCGGCGGCCTCGGCCTGCACCTGGGCCAGATCGGGCACGTAGCCGCGCCACTCGATCCGCGCATCGGTGAAGCGGCGGCGCCAGGCCTCGGGCAGCGCATGGCCGCAGACGATGAAGCGCGTGTCAGGGCGCTGACGCCACAGCCGCGGGAAGACCTCGGTCAGCGCCCATTCGATGGCGTCCACGTTAGGCGCGTACTCGTAGTTGCCGACGAACAGCACCTTGTCGCTGCCCACGGCCGGCGTGACCTGCGCGAAGGCGCGCGTATCCACACCATTGACGACCACGCCGGCCGGCTGGCCGCCGCTGAGCTGCGTCATGACCCGAGCATCGTCCTCGGTGACAGCAGCCACTGCACTGGCCTGCGACAGTACCCGGTGCTCCCAGCGGCGCGCACGCCACTGGTCATAGCGCGCCAGTGGCTGCAGGAGCCACGGCCATTTGCGGTAGGTGGCCGCGCCCAGCTGAGATTCGACGTTGTGTTCGCATAGCACGAAGGGCTGCCGATGGCGGCTCAACGGTTCCTCCAGGGGCTGGAAGCTGTAGCTGTGCTCGATCTGCACCACATCCCAGCCCCCCTCGGCCAGCAGTGCCTGAAAACAGTCCGCGAGTGCTGGTGCATGGCCATTGATCGTGGTCAACAAGGGCCAGGGCGACAATGCCGCATGCCACAGCGTGATCGGGTGTCTGAGCGGCCGGCGCGGCAGCACGATCAGACGCTCGACCAGGGGGGTAAGACGTGCGCAGCCCTCGTCATCCAGCGGTGTCTTGGACTGCACCAGCAGCGTGATGCGATGACCGCGCTCGGCCATGCGACGCAACAGGTGGTATTGCCTGGTCTTACCACCGCTGGTAGTGGGCCAAGGCAGGTAGGGCATTGTCCACAGGATGCGCAACGGACGGACGGCGGAGACGTCCATGCTCAGCCCACCAGGATCTGCAAGGCCGTGTCGATTGGCACGACCAGGCCTTTCGGCCCCGGCTTGAGTGGAGCCTGCGTGCCCTTGAGCGGATGGTGCAGCAGGGCCTCCTTGCGCCACTGCGGCAGGATCACGGACATAGGTTTGTGGGCCCAGCACATCCACACCTGGCGACCATCCGGGCGCTTCCAGGCAATGCTGACCAGTCCCTTGGGGACACCGCCCTCAAGCTTGGGCGGCGCATCGGGCTCCAGGCGCGGGCCACAGGCCTTGAGGAAGCGTTGCAGCGCATGGTAGACAGGCTTAGGCTCACCGTTCTCGCGCAGCAGGCCATAGCGCCTATCGCGCACACTGGCGCGCGCATCCAGGTCAGACAGGGTGAACAGAAAGACGCGATCGTAGTCCAGGGCAGCCATCAACGCCAGCCGGCGCAGGGTGTAATCGGCCTGCCCCTGCTCGCCGATGATGGGCTGCTCTTCCTTGGGGCCATCGTAGCTGGACCAACCCCATTCCGTGGACCAGATCTGCCTGACGCCTGCCGCGCGCAGCCATTGGTGAGCAGGCTGCACCTTGCCGACGAAATCGCGCTCATCGTTGTCCGCCCCCTCGGGACGTGCGGTGTAGGGGTGGTAGGCGATGATCAGGTTGAGGTTGAAGGCCCCCAGTTCACCCATCTTCTGGATCATCAAACCGCCCGTAGGCAACTCACTGTAATAGGCCATACCCGCCATGGCGACAGGCTTGTCAGGCACGGTGGCTCGCAAAGCCTGCACCGCTGGCAGCAGCATGCGGCCGTAACCCTCGGGGTCAGCCTTCGGGGCCCAGAAGGCCAGTATGTTTGGCTCATTCCAGACCTGCCACACATCCACCTGGGGGTAGCGTTTGGCCAGCAGCATCATCCGGATGGCATAGATCCTGGGGTCACGCGGCGGGAACTTGTCGAAGTACTGGGCGTACTTGTCATCAGCCGCCACCGTGGTAGCGAACTTGGGCGTGCCCACCACGTAGGTGATGTTGCGCAAGCCCATCTGATGCGTCATCTCCATGGCCTCGTCGATGGCCTTAAGCTGATACTTGCCTTCCTCCGGCTCCATCAACATCCAGTGCAGGCCCAGGCGTACCCACTGCAGATCAAGCGCCTTCAGGCGTTCGGCCTGCTTGCGCGCCATCTCGGGCGGGAACCATTGGAACTGCGCATTCACCCCCAGCCAGTCCTTCCAGACCACGGGGCGCGCAGGTTTGAGTTCGATGGGCTTGGGGCCTGCGGAAAACCAACTGGCCTGGGCCCACCGGCCGGCCATGGGGCCCAGAACCATGAGGGCGGCAGCACGCTGCAGGTGACGGCGTCGGTTGCTCTGGGTCGTCATGCCGGTTCCTTGGGAACAGACGGGGGCAACGTCATGGGGCGGGGGGGCAGGCGCTGCGGTACGGGTAGTCCACGGCGCTGCATCAGCCCTTCGAAATAACTGCGGAAGACCTCCCCGGTGTCGGGCCACTGGCGCTGGCGGGCCAGTTCGGCCGCGCGCGCGGCCCAGGTCTGCGTGAGGATCGGGGCTTTCAGCACCGAGGCCAACACATTGGTCAGCGCACCCACATCGCCCTGCGGGTAGGCCTGACCGTTGCCCGAACGGATCTCTTCGGCAAACGAGCGTGCGTTGGAGGTGATGGCACCGCGGCCACAGTTCACCGCCCAGGCCAATGCCCCGCTGGTGCCGCGCATTTGGCCTAGCAGCGACAGCTTGCGCGACTCGCGGTAGGGCAGCACCATGACGTGGTGACGCTGGATCAGCGATGGAATGTCACGGGCGTCGATGTCCAGATCCCAGTCAACCACGCCATCCAGGCCCTTCGCCTTGACACGGGCACGCAAGGCCTCGAGGTAGCTGCCGTGAGCCCCGAAGGCGATGTCAGGCGCGGTACCACCGGCAATGGTCAGGCGCAACTGGTCGGACTGATCGGAATGCTTCTCGCGCACCAGGGCCATGGCATCGACCAGGTCCTCGATGCCTTTGCCGCTGTAGATGAAGCCGAAGTAGAGCAAGCGCACGGGGCTCTCGGGCGGCAGCAATGGCAAGGGTTTGGGCTCGAAATCAAGTGTGCCGTGGGGAATGACCCGCACCTTGTTGCGCGGGATACGCATGCGGGCAGCCAGGCGCGTAGCCCCCGTTTCAGTCAGTGTGACCAGACCATCGAGCTGGCGCGCCAGACGACGCTCGACCCACATCGTGTGCGGGTCGAACAACACGGCCAGCACCTGCATCACGAAACGCGGCAACAGGCGTGTGCGCTCCAGCACACGATAAAACCGACTGACCGGGCGCCACACCAGGCGCTCCGGATCATGCACGGTGACTGACAGGGCCGGTCGCTGTGGCAGGCGCGCCAGGGCGCACAGCGCGAAGAACTCGCTGTGCCGTCCACCGCCGATTTCGGCGTGGACCACATCCACCTTGGACCAATCCCTTTCTGCCACCCAGCGTCGCGCTTCTGCCAGACTACTCAAGGGGCGCTGCCCCAGCAACGGCGTGAGCACATCGATGCCGGCGCCGTTGAGGGCGCGACGGCACTGGGCGGCATAATCGGCAATGCCCGTCTGCTCGGGCGGCAGGGGCGACAGCAGAGCCAGGCGCACAGTGTGGTCTCCGGCTCAACGCTGCAGCCAACGCAGCACGTGGGGGGGCACTTCGAAGCGGCGTCGATTGATGATCACGCCATCCACCTTGTTGAAGGCCGTTCTCAGAATGCCCAGGGCGTTTTCGACCACAGGCACGGTACTGGCCCGAGCCTCGACCACCAAGACGATCAAATCGGCTCGGCTAAGGCGCACAAACGCATTGCGGTTGCTGAGCAGGCCGGCCGCCTCCAGCAGCAGCACCTCGCCTGGCTGCGCACGGTCATGCTCGCCCTCGGCCACGTCCAGACGCACAGTCAGTCCCTGAGCCTGCAGCAGATTGCGCAGACGCTGAGCAATGAAGCTCACGCCCTCCTTGGATCGGGACGAGGTCAGCCCCACGGTCAGGCCCTGCGCGACCACGCGGTCCAGCGGCAGCATGCCGTAGATGCGGTAGAGGCTGGCATGGAACTCGTTGTCCTCGCCACCCGCGCCAGCGATGTCCTTGATCGTGCTCCACAGCGGCACGCCGAACCGCTCTTCGACGCGACCGCCATCGTGGATGCGCTGGTCAGCCAGGGAGCGCAGGTAGATCACCAGCAGACCCACCAACAGGCCGGCCGGCACGGCAAGGGCCAGCAGCACCAGGCTCTTGGGCGACACCCGCGCCGGGTTGAAAGTGGCCTGCTCGATCTGGGCGATGTTGTTGATCCGGCTCTCGTCCAGGGCCTGGTCGATGCGGGCTCGTTCAAGGCTCTCGAGGTACAGCGTGCGCGCCCTGTCCGCCACGGTCAGGGCCTGTTCCAGCCGCGCCAGTTCGGGCTCGCTCTCGAGCACCTGACGACGCGCCGCTTCCAGTTCGCCGATCTCCTTGTCGTAGACAGACGAAAAGGTGACCAGTTCACGCAGGCGAACAGACTTTTCGAGTTGATTGCGCTCGAGTGCCGTGCCCAGTTCGTTGGGCGTGCGCCGCTCGGAGCGCTGCACGCTGCGCTCCTCGGCCTGCACCTGCTTTTCCAGCACGGCAATGCTGTCGTTGAGTGAGGTGACCAGCGGCGCCGACTCCTTGTAGACGCGCAGGGCCTCCGCGCGCTGGCGCTTGAGGTCAGTCAACTGATTGCTCAAGGCCAGCCACGTCGGACCATAGCCCATCTCACGTTCGGCCACCACTTCGCGAGGCAGCGTCTTCGCGCGCTTAGAAGCGTAGTTCAGGCCTTGCTCCGTAGCGTCCTTCTCGGCCAGGATCTCGGCACGGCGGGTGCGCAGTTCGTTCAGGCGCTTGGTCAGGGACTCCAGGCGTTCGGTGGCGCTGACACCCTGGATCTTCTCCAGGCGAGCCCGCCACAGGGCCTTGGTCGATTCGATCTGCTGATCCGCGTCACGCACCTTGCCTTCGTAGAACACCACAAGACCCTTGCGGCCCAGCACCGTGGTGCGCTCATCCAGGTAAACCTTCACCCAGGTCTGCATGATGCGCTGAGCCACCAGTGGGTCATCCCACACGAAACGCAGCTCCATCACATTGGAACCGGGACCATGCGCAGCGACGAACTTGTCTTCCAGCTTCGAGGCCAGACGCTCCTCGGGGCTCTGCTTCTCGGTAAGGCCCAGCGTGCTCGTCGCCCAGCGCAGACCTTCGAGAACCGCCAGCGCCGCCACCTTGACATGGAACTTGATGGACTTCCAAAGGCCCTCGGGGGGGGGCTGATTGGCCATCTCGGCCATGTACAGGCGCGCCACCTGCATGATCACCGGCCGACCGGTGATCATCTTTTCCTCATCGATGATGGGATCGCGCTGGCTGACCGGCGCGATCATGGTCTGGCGGTCACCAGCGTCCACCGGCACCGACAGATTCTCGCGACCGGGCTTGACCAGCAGGCGCGCCTCGGAGGCGTACTTGGGCGGCATCAGGAAGGCGATGCCTACCGCCGCCACGACAGTCAGGCCGAAGGCCAAGAGGAACTCGCGGCGAAAGATGTAGAAGAGGCGCAGCAGGTCGCGAAAAGAGCGGATGTCGATCATGAGGTGGTTTTGCGCCGGGTCATTTCACGGTCAGCGTGCTGTCGTTGGAGCCGACGGCCTTGCTGAAGCTGAAGCCCACGGCACGGCTGAATGGCAGCAACTGGTTGATGTAAACATCGACACCGTCAGCAGCATTGCCGGCACTGGACTTGGGCACGAAGATGATGTCCCCACGCTGGAAAGCCAGGCCCGCCCCCCCGCGCTCGGTGGGTTCGAGCATCTTGCTCAGATCGACGAAGTAGACCTGGTAGCGATCCTGGGCATCCATGCGTAGCAGCGCTACCATGGTCGGATCGGCCGCGGGCAGCAGACCGCCAGCCGCGAAAATGGCCTGCTCCACGCTTGACAGCGCGCCCAGGTCGATGGGCAATGGGTTGCGCACGGCACCGGCCACGATCACCCGATTGCTGGGCGAAGACGTGATGTTGATGGTGACGCCCGGCTCGCGAAAGTAGGCATCGAGCCGGGCCTTCATCTCGGCGGCCAGCTCGTCAGGTGTCCTGCCCGCTGCATCTACACGGCCGATGAACCGATAGGAAAAGCTGCCATCGCCGCGAACCAGGTAGTTCTGCGACTGGGCATCTTCCACCAGATTGCGCAAGTCCATTGCCACCGGCTGGCTGTCGGGCACGATGCGCAGCATGTCACCTGGCCGCACGCGCGTGGGCAACACGGGCAGCTTGGCCAGATCCTCCGGCTTGAGCAGACGAGCCTTGAAGGCCTCGCCACTCGGCGGCACCAAGGTGCCCATCGGTGTGCAGGCCGTTGTCAGCAGGCAAATCACAGCGATCGCTAGATACTTCTTCATGTGAGGTGCAGAAGGAGGCGCGGAGCCACCCGGAAGGAAACGGTGTTCAATTGCCAGGTTGTTGTTCGAGCCCCGGATTGGGCAGCTCTGCCCGCCACCTTGCATATGAACGCGCCAAGCCTCTCCGGGACGGCCGAGTCACCCAGGGTACCCCGAACTTGGCGAAAAACCTCGCCATGCTGCGCAAATGCGTCTTGCCTGATTTCGACCAGATCCCGGCAGCGCTATGGCGTTGATGCTCGTGCACCAGTTCGACCCCGGGCACAGCCAGCACATGCCACCCCGCGACCCACATGCGGGCGCACAGGTCCACCTCCTCGAAGTAGAGGAAGTAACCCTCGTCCATGCCGCCGATCTGCCGGAAGGCAGACGTCCGGGCCACGAAACCGGTACCCATCACCCAATCGGCCTCGAAAGGCTCTGTCGACCACTTGTACTTGAGAAGATGCGAATCGATGCGCGCGCGCATCGGCCCCCACCGGCCCAGCAAGGTGCGACGCGCCAGGATGTCAGGCAAGGAATAGAAGCGACGCGCAGAGTACTGCGGACTGCCGTCCGGATTGATCAGGCGCAGGCCGGCCACCCCTAGGCGGGGCCGTTCGTCGAAGAGTCGGCGGATGGCATCAACCGCGTTGTGCTTGAAATAGGTATCGGGATTGAGCACCAGGACCAAGTCAGTCATGGAGGCTGCGATTCCGATGTTGACGCCCGCTCCGTAACCGCCATTTCGCATGGACAACACCACACGCACCCCGGCCGGCAAGGTGGCCTGCAGGCGGGCACCGGAACCATCAGGCGAAGCGTTGTCCACCACAACGATATCCGCCGCCGCAGAAATCCCGTGCTCAAGCAACGAAGCCACGCACTTCGTCGTGAGTTTCGGGGTGTTGTAATCCCCGATGGCCACTTCAAATTCCCCCACCTGTGGCCACCCCAAATTCCCCCAGGCAAGACGGCTGGATTATGCGGGGTCAGGCGTGATGGCCAGGCGGGCGGCAGCCTCCTTGAGCCGATAGCTC
>JBMOQM010000039.1:0-13262 GCA_049322875.1 Pseudomonadota bacterium | reverse complement strand
AAGACCGGACTTCAATGTCCTGCCACAGGTGCCAGCTACGCCAGCGTTTACCCCCTGACCCCGATCAACTCAGGTGGGGGAGTTTGAGGTGGCCATAAGTGGGGGAGTTTGGGTGGCCGCCGGGGGTTGTAATTGACGATCACCACGCCCAGGGTGCTCACTGGGGCGCTCTTGGAGGTGACGGACATCGAGTTCCTTGACTGTTGAGTGCCGCGTGCCTGTTGTTATATGCACGCCCAGCAACGCCATCAATTGTCCCGATCTGTGAACACTGCCAGAACACCCGGGTCAGGTGGTTCACGCGCTGTTGACGTGTGTAAACGCCAAATATTGAACAGAGAGTTACAAATTCACCGGTGTTTCGACCAACCAGTCAGGGGCACGCGGCCCCAGGAAGTGACTGGCTTTGCCAAAGTGTCCGCAACCGATGAAAGGCTGAGGCGGCCTGCTGGCCGACAGCGGCGAAGGGTGGTTGGCGGTGAGCACCAGGTGGCCGCCGCCCGCCGCCTCGATCAGCGGGCGCTTGCGCTGGGCATGCGCGCCCCACAGCAGGAAGGCCTTGGGCTGCGCATCGGCCGCGACGGCGGCGATCAAGGCATCGGTCAGGACCTCCCAGCCCCAGGCCGAATGGCTGGCCGCCTCGCCCGCCTCCACCGTCAGGCTGGTGTTGAGCAGCCACACACCTTGCGCCGCCCAGGAGGCCAGGCACCCGTGCGAGGCGATGGGCACACCCAGGTCACGGTGCAGTTCCTTGTAGATGTTGCGCAGACTGGGCGGCAGCTTCACGCCCGGCAGCACCGAGAAGGCCAGGCCATGCGCCTGCCCGGGGCCGTGGTACGGGTCCTGGCCCAGGATGACGACGCGCACGTCCGTACGGCGGGTCAGGCGCAGCGCGGCGAAGACATCGCCCGGGTAGATCACGGCGCCCTGCTGGCGACGCGCTTCGATGCGCTGCACCAGCGCCTGGCCGGTGGCGCTCGCGGCGAAGGCATCGGTCAGTTCACGCCAGTCGGCCGGCACCTCGGCGAAGCGATCGGCCAGCGGCACGTCCAGCCGGTTGTCCGGCAGCAGCAGCGACATGGGAACGCGCTCAGCCGAACAGGGCGCGCAGCGCCACGCCAGGCTCGGGCGCCCGCATGAAGGCCTCACCGACAAGGAAGGCATTCACATCGGCGTCACGCATGCGGTGCACGTCGGCGGGGCCCAGGATGCCGGATTCGGTCACCAGCAGGCGGTCGGCCGGCACGCGCGGCAGCAGACCCAGGGTGGTGTCCAGCGTGACCTCGAAGGTGCGCAGGTTGCGGTTGTTGATGCCGACCAGCGGGGTCTTGAGCTTGAGCGCGCGGTCCAGCTCGGCGCCATCGTGCACCTCGACCAGCACGGCCAGGCCCAGGCTCTGCGCACAGGCTTCCAGGTCGACCATCTGGGCGTCATCCAGGCAGGCGGCGATCAGCAGGATGCAGTCGGCGCCCATGGCGCGGGCCTCGTACACCTGGTACTGATCAACCATGAAATCCTTGCGCAGCACCGGCAGCGAGCAGGCGGCGCGGGCTTGCTGCAGGTAGGTGGCGGAGCCCTGGAAGAACTGCTCATCCGTCAGCACGCTCAGGCAGGCTGCGCCTTCGGCGGCGTAGCTGGCCGCGATCTCGGCAGGTACGAAGTGCTCGCGCAGCACGCCCTTGCTGGGGCTGGCCTTCTTGACCTCGGCGATGACGGCGGCCTTGCCGGCGGCGATCTTGGCGCGCAGCGCGCCCGTGAAATCGCGCAGATCGGCCTGTTCACGGTTGCGGGCCTCGGCCTCTTCACGCACGTTGGCAAGTGACTTGTGCTTGAGCGCCGCGGCGATCTCTTCGTGCTTGACGGCAACGATCTTGTTGAGGATGTCTGACATGGCGGTATCCGGTGATGGCCTGAAGCTGGCTCAGGCCGCGGGCTTGAAGCCCTGCGTGGTCTGCACGAAGCGGTGCAGGGTCTCGGCGGCGCGGCCGCTGGACAGGGCCTCGCGGGCACGGTCCACGCCGTCGGCCAGCGACGAGGCCACATCGGCCGCATAGAGCGCCGCGCCGGCGTTGAGCAGCACGATGTCGCGCGCGGGGCCCGACTGGTTGTCGAGCACGCGGCGGATGATGTCCACCGAGGCCTGCGCATTGATCACCTTGAGGGCCGAGCCATCGTGCTGGGCCAGGCCGAACTGCTCGGGGTGCACGGTGTACTCGCGCACATCGCCATCCTTCAGCTCGGCCACCAGGGTGTCGCCAGACAGGGTGATTTCGTCCAGACCATCGCTGCCATGCACCACCAGCACGTGCTTGGAGCCCAGGCGCTGCAGCACACGGGCCTGGATGCCGACCAGATCAGCATGGAACACGCCCATCAGCTGGTTGGGCGCGCCGGCCGGGTTGGTCAGCGGACCCAGGATGTTGAACAGCGTGCGCACGCCCAGCTCCTTGCGCACAGGCGCGGCGTGCTTCATGGCGCCGTGGTGGTTGGGCGCGAACATGAAGCCGATGCCCGTGGCTTCGAGGCTCTGGGCCACCTGCTCGGGGTTCAGGTTGATGTAGCCGCCCAGGGCTTCGAGCACATCGGCGCTGCCGGTGCTGGACGACACGCTGCGCCCCGCATGCTTGGCCACGCGCGCGCCGGCGGCGGCGGCCACGAACATGGCCGTGGTCGAGATGTTGAAGGTGTGGGCGCCGTCGCCACCCGTGCCGCACAGGTCGATCAGGTGCGTGGGGTCGGCCACCTGCACGGGCGTGGCGAACTCGCGCATCACCTGGGCGGCGGCGGCGATCTCGCCCACCGTCTCCTTCTTGACGCGCAGGCCGGTGATCAGGGCCGCCATGATGACGGGCGACATCTCGCCACGCATGATGCGGCGCATCAGGCCCAGCATCTCGTCGTGAAAGATCTCGCGGTGTTCGATGACGCGCTGCAGCGCCTGGGCGTCGGTGATGGTGCTCATGTGCGTTGGCCCTCGCTCACATCTGCAGGAAGTTCTTGAGCATGGCGTGGCCGTGCTCGGTCAGGATCGACTCGGGGTGGAACTGCACGCCCTCGAGCGGCGCGAAGTTCTTGTCGCTCTGCGGGCCCTTGTGGCGCACGCCCATGATCTCGCCGTCGGGCGTGGTGGAGGTGATCTCCAGGCAATCAGGGAGCGTCTGGCGCTCGATGGCCAGCGAGTGGTAGCGGATCACGGTGAACTCGCGCGGCAGGCCCTGGTACACGCCTTTTTCATCGGTGGTGATGACGCTGGTCTTGCCGTGCATCTGCTGGGCCGCGCGGATCACCTTGCCGCCCAGGGCGGCGCCGATGCTCTGATGGCCCAGGCACACGCCCAGGATGGGCAGCTGGCCGGTGAAGCGCTGCAGCGCGGGCACGCAGACACCGGCCTCGGCGGGCGAACACGGGCCGGGCGAGAGCACCAGGCGGTCGGGCTTCATCGCGGCGATCTCGTCGAGCGATATCTCGTCATTGCGAACGACCTTGACCTCTTCACCCAGCTCGCAGAAGTACTGCACCAGGTTGAAGGTGAAACTGTCGTAGTTGTCGATCATCAGCAGCATATGCGCTCTATCCTATTGATTTCATGAGGGATTTCTTGGCAGCCCTCGTTTTGATACCCGCTTTGATACCCGCTTTTTTGCTCACTGGACAGCCAGTGTCACATGCAGGTGGGGAGTCTGGCGCCCAGCAGGGGCGCAATAGGTCGATCAGGTCGCTGGCTTACGCCAACGCTGACGGTAGAGGGGTGCTGAGGAAGACAAGAACGCACGCATAGGTGATGATTTTAGCCAATCTGGGCATCGACTCTCGCCAACTTGCTAAATGCCTTTGCGTAGCGAGCTATGGGACCCAGTTCCCACCATGTGGAACACGTGATCAGCGCGTCTACATCATCTGCGTATCAAGGATGCGGCTTCGCTTTGGCAGAGGCTGCCTGCAGCGGCGTTTATAGCGGTCGGCCCTGCCCCGTAATGCAGAGGAAAACCGGACAATCGCCAGCGCATCTTCAAGGTTGAAACTTAAAAGCTGGTCCGGCGTGCTTACTCAGCAGCTGAAATAAGGTTATTGTCTGCACACCCACTGCATTAGCAGCATTTGGGATTTTTATATTATTTACCCCTTTTGTACCCGAGGTTGGAGTTTCGGCAGTAACAATCACGCAGTCGTAATGCTTCGCCGCCGCCACTAGATACGCGTCGGCCTTATCTTTATTTGCAAAGGTTGCAAGGGCCGCGTACGAATATACTTGTTTAGCTTGTTGCTGGGCAGCCCAATCCATGAGACTTGCATAATGAAGATTAACCTTCCCAACCTTTTCGTCATCGAGAAAGAAGCTGCTATCTAGCGAGTGCTTTACCCAGCCTTTGACAGGACAAGAAGCAACGCCATCGGCTATTTCCTTCTTGACCTTCTTTATGCTAAAAAGAACATCCGCGCTGTGCCCATCTTCAAGCCACGTCCAGAACTGCTGACAGAATCCGAACTGGTACCAAAAGTTTTTTGCCTGGAAGAAGATGTTTGCATCTATCAAATACTTGCTAGCCAAAAATCTTCCCCCTTCGCCCCAATTCCATTATCGTATCTGGCTTCACATGCAGAAGAGTTGCCGCCTCTCGAAGCAATGTTTCCCCAGCCATCGTGCTTCTCACAATTGTTGCGGTTAATTTTTTGCTATTTCGGACAGGTATTGTGAGGTATGCATCTCCCCCGCCCCCTGCTTTTGCGGGTTTCATTCGACTCTGATTTACGATATCAGAATACTCTTGGTATTGAATAAAACCAAAATCCAGCGCCCGTCGAGCCACAACAATACGGCTTACACGAAATTTTTTCGCTACAGCAGAAACGTCCCCCAAGGTCTTCCAAAATTGAGAAAACTCATCTTTGGGAACCAAAACATCGGCAGCAACTTGGTTGCAAAGCTGCTCAATACCACGATTACTCGTCTTTGCAAGCCCTATATCCGATATGCCGCTTTGACCAGTCCAAATGTGGGCAATCTCATGAATCAACGTGAAAACTGCCGCCACCTCCGCATCACGCCCATTAATAAAAACGAGCGGCGCAATTTTATCAGCTACAGCGAATCCTCTAAACTCACTAACCGAGAGCGGGCGTTTTGTATTAGACTTAACAATGCCAGTCTTCATAACAAGCACGCCAAGATTCTCAATCCGTTCGGCCAAAATACTGAAATAATCTTCTGTTGTCGCAGCCGTTTTCCGAAGAGCATCGGATATACCAAGAGAACTAACAATATCTGCCGCCACATCGGCGGGGGAAGATTTGGCATTAAATTTCCCAACGATTGGCAATGGCTCTGCTCCGGCCTCCTTAAGATGCTCGGCGTACCATTGCTGCTTCCGAAGCGCATCTTCATACGCCTCCTGAAAATCCTTACTAAGGGGCAATGGATCTACCGTTTGACGTAAATCCGGTATTGCAGGTCGTCGGATAGTAGGCGGCACCGACAGAAAGAGCAGGCCAAATGGCACTCCAGTGAGCTTAGCCACCTTCTCAGCTTGAGCGGGAGTCAGTCGCCCCTCAAGAAGCCGATCCCTATCTTTTTCGCGCTTTGCCAGACCTTCAACCAAAGACTCATAGGACCTGCCGATTTGATCGGCCGCCCATGTAAGTACATCAGTAGATAAGGTCAAATTCTGCATTTGAATCAGTCTAGGCGCAAACAACCAAGTACGGAACGATCGCAGCAATGCGTGCGCTCAGGGCAACACGTCATTGTGGCCGCCACAACAAGCCCTGCCGATCCGGACAAGTTCTTACAAGGTTGAAGTCTGGCAGCACTTTTGGCATCGCCACCCCCGAGACTGAGGGATGTTTAGGCCCGTTATGCGGCAGATGCCCTGAATCTCGGCACTTCGTCTATCTCCCTGCGCGTAACCAAAAAATGATGCGAGGCTAACCCACCCATGCATCCCCGAGCGACTCAGCCTGCTCCAGCACCAGCTCCACCGCCGCATCCGCAGCATCTGGCGGGTACTTGTACTTGCGCAAGATGCGCTTGACCATCAGCCGCAGCTTGGCCCGCACGCTTTCACGTTGTGACCAGTCCACGCTGATGTTCTGGCGCAGGTTTTCAGTCAGTTCGTGGGCGATCTTCTTGAGCGTTTCATCGGTCAGTTCGCGCACGGCTGACTCGTTCATGGCCAGTGCGTCGTAGAACTTCACTTCGTCGTCGGTCAAGCCCAGGGTCTCGCCGCGCGATGCCGCCTCCCTGAACTTCTTGGCCATCTCGACCAGCTCCTCCATCACCTGCGCGGTTTCGATGGATCGGTTCTGGTACCGCTTGATGACGTTGCCCAGCAGCTCGGAGAACTTCTTTTCCTGCACGACATTGGTGGCAAAGCGGCTCTTGATCTCGCCTTCGAGCAAGCGCTCCAGCAACTCCACCGCCAAGTTGCGCTCGGGCAGGCTTTTCACCTGGGCAAGGAAGTCATCGTCCAACAATCCGATGTTGGGCTTGTCCAGGCCCACGGCATCAAAGATATCAACCACGCTTTCAGACACCACGGCAGAGCTGATGATCTGGCGGATGGCCAGGTCTCGCTGTTCGTCGGTGCGCTTCTGTGCTGAGATGTCTCGCTTGGTCAGGATCACCTTGACGGCCTGCATGAAGGCCACCTCTTCGCGCACGGCTTTGGCCTCGTCCAGCGTGCAGCACAGGGTGAAGGCCTTGCTCATGGCCAATGCCGTGTCGGCAAAGCGCTTCTTGCCTTCGCGGCCTTGCTCGGTCTTGATGCCCAGCACATGGTTGGCGGCACCTGCCAAGGTCTTGTGGCCCCCTGTGAGGAAGCCGCTGTAGTCAAAGCCGTGCAGCATGGCGCGCAGCACATCGAGCTTTTCGGCCAGCACGCTGTAGGCCTCGTGGGCATCGACCGTGGGCTTGCCCCGGCCTTTGCTGGCGGTGTATTCCTTCATCGCGGCCTTCAGCTCATTGCCGATGCCGATGTAGTCCACCACCAGGCCGCCTTGCTTGTCCTTGAACACACGGTTCACGCGGGCAATGGCCTGCATGAGGTTGTGGCCCTTCATGGGCTTGTCCACGTACAAGGTGTGCACGCACGGTGCATCGAAGCCGGTGAGCCACATGTCGCGCACGATCACCAAGCGCAGCGGGTCGGTGGGATCTTTGAAACGCTTCTCAAGCCGCTTCTTGACCTGGGCGCTGTAGATGTGTGGGCGCAGCAAGGCCTTGTCGCTGGCCGAGCCGGTCATCACGATCTTGATGGCGCCCTTCTCCGGGTCCGCATCGTGCCAATCGGGGCGCAGCTTGGTGATCTCGTCATACAGGTGCACGCAGATGTCGCGGCTCATGGCCACCACCATGGCCTTGCCGGGCTGGGCCTTGTCGCGTTCTTCAAAGTGCTTGACCAAGTCGCTGGCCACACTGGCCACGCGCGGTGTGGCGCCGACGATTTTTTCCAGCGCCGCCCAACGGCTCTTGAGCTTAGCCTGGTCGCTCTCTTCTTCGTCTTCGGCCAGCTCGTCCACTTCGTCGTCGATGTGGGCCAGCTCGTCCTCTTTCAGGCTCAGCTTGGCCAGGCGTGACTCGTAATAGATGGCCACCGTGGCGCCGTCTTCCTTGGCCTGCTGCATGTCATAGACATGGATGTAGTCACCGAACACAGCGCGGGTGTCACGGTCGGTGCTGCTGACGGGCGTGCCGGTGAAGGCCACGAAGGTGGCTTGAGGCAAGGCATCGCGCAGGTGCTGGGCATAGCCCACCTGGTAACTGGTCTTGTACTCAGGCGGCGCGAAGTCAGCCGTGGAGGCCACCACAGTACCGTCGCCATCGGTTGTGATGAGCGCCGTGGCGGGACTCTTCCCAGCCTCGGGCTTGAGCTTGCGGGTCTTCAGCTTGGCCTCGAAGCCATATTGCGTGCGGTGGGCTTCATCGGCGATCACGACAATGTTGCGGCGGTCGGACAAGACCGGGAACATGTCTTCGTCTTCACCAGGCATGAACTTCTGGATGGTGGCGAAGACAATGCCGCCGGATGGTCGGTTGCTCAGGAGCTGACGCAGCTCTTGCCGCGTGGTGGCCTGCACGGGCTGCTCGCGCAACAGATCCTGCGCAAGGCTGAACACACCAAAGAGCTGACCATCTAGGTCGTTGCGGTCCGTGATGACGACGATGGTGGGGTTGGCCATCGCTGGCTCTTGCATCACCCGAGCGGCAAAGCAGGTCATGGTGATGCTCTTGCCGCTGCCTTGTGTATGCCAGACCACGCCACCCTTACCTTGGATGCTGGCCGGGCTGTCGGTGCGCGACGCGGCGACCACGTGCTCAATGGCGGCGCGCACGGCATGGAACTGGTGATACCCGGCGATCTTCTTGATCAGGGCACCGTCATCCTCAAACAGGACGAAGTAGCGCAGGTAGTCCAGCAGGTACTGCGGCGCCAGGGCGCCACGAACCAAGGTCTCCAGCTCGTTGAATTCGCCCAGCGGGTCGAGGCTGACGCCATCAATGGTGCGCCATTGCATGAAGCGCTCGGCGTTGGCTGACAAAGAGCCCAGGCGTGCCTCGGTGCCATCCGAGATGACCAGCACCTCGTTGTACTGGAACACATCGGGGATCTGGGCCTTGTAAGTCTGGATCTGGTCGTAGGCCTTCCAGATATCGGCAACCTGGTCGGCGGGGTTTTTCAGCTCCAGCAGCACCAGAGGCAGGCCATTGATGAACAGGATGATGTCAGGGCGGCGGGTGTGGTGCGGCCCCTTGATGGTGAACTGGTTGACGGCCCAGAACTCGTTGCGCGATACATCAGACCAATCGACCAGGCGCACGAAGTCACCCCGGGTATCGCCGTCTTTCTGGTATTGCACTGGCACGCCGCCCACCAGCAGCTTGTGCAAGGCACGGTTGGCAGGCAACAAGGCCGGGATGCCCAGGTCCAGCACCTGTTGCAGGGCGTCTTCACGCGCCGACGTGGGGATGCTGGGGTTCAGGCGCTGGATGGCTTCACGCAGCCGGAAGGGCAAGATGACCTGGCGGTAGTCGGCGCGTTGCGGGTTGCTGCCGTCTTGCGCAATGTCTAAGCCGGAATGAACCGCATAGCCCACCTCAGCCAACCAGCCCAGTGCTTCTTGTTCGAGTTGGTCTTCGGTCATCGACACCCTGATGCTTATTGCTTGCTTGACGCGAGGTAGTTAAAATGTAGCCCAAGTGGATTGGGGGTTCCCGGTTGGCGCTGCAGCCTCGGTGGGTTCATCGGGGCTTTTCGCTTTCTGGCAGGCGCACTATGTTTTGCGTTTAAGCACTTAAACCATTGAATTTAAAGACAAATTCCCCTTCCGGCCTTGTCGCAAAGGTTTTGCTTTTAAGCACTCTCTACGCCCAGAACGGCAAGTTGCGCGCATAGCGGAGCCGCCGCCGTTGCTACCGGAGCTGGCGTGCTTACTACCGGAGCTACCGCCGTTATTACCGGAGCTGATGGCAGACGCCGCCTCGGTGGGCCATCCGGGCCGTAGCCCCCTGAGGGGCATGCATTTAACAACGCGTTTAGCAAACTCATCTGCAAGCTATTGATTTGAAAGCCATTTTTAGACTGTTTAGCAGTTTGCTTAACAGTTGCTAAACGCTCATTTCAAGGTGTGGAACGGCTTACCACGTAGCACCTGCTTGACCAGCCAGGAAGCCATCGTCCTGGCTCCATTTGGTCAGGTGATGCGAGGCCTCCACACTGGCTGAGGGCGAATCACCCAACCCGAGCAGGTCTCGCAACTCAACACGAATCAGGATTTCGCCAGGGTTCAGGTAATCGCGGTGGGTGGGTGCGTTCAAGATGGTCTCACGCCCCCCTCGATTGGGAACTGCGGGAGGCGAACCGTGAACAGTTCCAGCCCCAACCCCGTTTCGGGGTTCAGTGGCCCCACAAACATCTGCTTCATGCGCTCCACAGCGTAGGTGCCCGTGCCATTGTCATGACACTTCCTCCGCTCAACCACAATTGACACAACCCTGCGCAGGGAAGTATCATACGCAAAGGACTGGGGGGGAACAGTCATGACCAAACCATGCAACTACTTGGCCTCATCAAGCTCGACGATTTCAAACGCAAACACGCTGATGCACGTGGGCCACTTGACGCCTGGCGCATTGAGGCTGAGCGCGCCCATTGGGCAGGCCCGCAGGACGTCAAGATCCGATACCCCAGTGCCAGCTTTCTGGCGGACAACAAGGTAATTTTTAACATCAAGGGCAACACCTACCGATTGGTCATCAAGGCCAAGTACCAAAACGGCGTGATCTTGATCGAGTGGGTTGGCACACATGCCGAGTACGACAAGCTGAAGTTTTAAGCTGGCTCGGCAAATGAAAGGAACGGGTATGAAGCAACAGGTGAAAGTGATCAAGACGCAGCGTGATTACGATGCGGCTGTCGTTCGTCTGTCGGCTTTGATGGACGAAGAATTGGCGCCGGGCTCCAGCAAGGAAGCTGAACTGGAATTGCTGGCCTTGGTCATTGAGTCTTACGAGCGCAGCAAAGTCGAGCCCGTGGCTCCTGATCCGATTGAGGCCATTTTGTTTCGCATGGATCAGCTGGGGCTCAAGAAGGTGGATCTGGTGCAGTACATGGGCTCACTGCCCAAGGTGTCTGAGGTGTTGGCACGAAAGCGCCCGCTCAACCTGGCCATGATCCGCAAGCTGCATCAAGAGCTGGGCATCCCGGCTGATGTTTTGCTGGCCAAGACCGATGATGCGATTGACCTGTCTGAGGACCCGGCCTACGACGCGAGCAAGTTCCCCATCAAGGAAATGTTCAACCGTGGTTACTTCAAAGACTTTCGAGGCACGCTCCGAGAAGCAAAGGACAACGCCGAGGAATTGGTTCGTTCCTTCATGCGCGGCATCCAGCTACACCCCACCCAGCAAGCAAGGCTGCGTGCGCCAATGCACCAAAGCGGTAGCCGCACGATGGATGACTATGCCCTGCTGACTTGGCATGTGGCTGTGCTCAAAAAGGCTCGCCAAATCAAGTTCAAATCGGCGTACGTGGACGGCAGCTTGACGGACGAGCGCCTGAAAGAGTTGGCGCGCCTGTCTCGCTTCGAGCAAGGGCCTCGTCTGGCGCAGGAATTCTTGGCCGACATGGGCATTGCCCTGGTGTTCGAGAACCACTTCAACAGGACTTATCTTGATGGTGCCGCCATGCTTGATGGGGATCGCCCCGTTGTGGCATTGACGCTAAGACATGACCGGCTCGATAACTTCTGGTTCGCTTTGCTGCACGAGCTGGTGCACGTCAAAATGCATTTGGGCCCTGGCTGTTCTTTCATCGCCGACAACCTTGAAGACAAGATCCATCAGCAAACCAAAGAGGAACGCCAGGCCGACGATGGCGCTCGGGAAATTCTGATTCCACAAGCCGAATGGTTGGCGTCAGATTTGGTCAGCTCTCCCACGATGGATGCCGCCATGGCTTTGGCAGACAAGCTGCGCATCCATCCCACCATCGTGGCTGGGCGCGTGCGTTTTGAATCCGGCAACTGGCGCTTGCTCAGCAGCATCAAGGCTGAAGTCCGCAGCCAGTTCCCTGATCAACTTCAGGAGCACGCTCAACCCAGTTGATCAGCAAAGAAAAAGGCCCCGGAGTGCGCTAACACTCAAGGGCCTTTGGTGAGGTGAACAGGGGTCTACCAAACCACCCATGCACAACACGTCTTAGCGAAGACGGCGGATCTTACCAGTTCGCAGTGCACGGGCATACGTGAAAACCCCTCCATTCTTCGCAAAGGAGTTGGCATGGCCTACGCCCGTTGGAAGAGCGTTTTTGTGCGGGCATACGTCCGTTTCCGGCTTGGACGCCGGGAACTTGTTTGCCAACACTGGCGCTCGCATCCCGGTCAGATGGAATTGTTCGTCTGACCCATTGGTGGCAGGTGCCTTGTTCTCAAGGCGCCTGCCACTTCCTTGCACGTGAACTTTGAAAGGTATCCATCTTGGCAACCAAGAAGACCCCCAATGAGCAGACGTCTGCTCGCGTCGCCTCCACAGCCTCCAAGCTGTTGAGCAACCCCAAGACCCCGGCTGCAGTGAAGTCGGTGTGAGGTTGCCCCTGAATTTCGGAGCGCTTAGCCCGGGTTTCATGCGGCGTTCTTGCGCTGAGCCGCCAGCCAGCGTTGCTCATACTGCATGGGGCTGAGGTAGCCCAGCGCCGAATGCAGACGAGAGTGATTGTAGAAGGCCATCCAGTCCAGGATGGCGGCCTTGGCCTGCTCTCGGGTGGCAAACCTTTGCCCCAGCACGCAAGCCACCTTCAGATGGCCCCAGAAGCTCTCGGTGGGCGCGTTGTCCCAGCAGTTGCCCTTGCGGCTCATCGATGAGTCAATGCCCCAGGCCTTCATCGTGGTCTGGAACTCATGGCTGCAGTACTGGCTTCCTCTGTCGCTGTGGAAGATCAGCCCCTTGGCAGGCCTCCTGCGCCAACAGGCCATCAGTAGCGCATCCTTGACCAGGCTGGTCTGCATGTGCGGCTGCATGCTCCAGCCCACCACCTGGCGGCTGTGCAGGTCAAGCACCGCAGCCAGGTACAGCCACCCCTCATCGGTGGGGATGTAAGTGATGTCGCCGCTCCACAGCAGATTGGGCGCCTCGGGGTTGAAGCGCCGCTGCACGAGATCCGGCGCCACCGGCAGGTGGTGCTTGCTGTCGGTGGTAACGACGAACTTCTTCTTGGTGCGCGCCTTGATCCCGTGGCGCTGCATCAGCACGCGCACACGCTCTTTGCCCACGCGGATGCCCCTGGCCAACAGCTCCTTGTGCATGCGGGGCCAACCGTACTCGCCTTTGATCTCCGCGTGAATGGCACGTATGTGCGCCAGCAAGGCTTCGTCGCTCTGAAACCGGCTGGGGCAATGATCAGGTTCACCCTGACCTCGCTTCCAGTTGAAGTACCCGCTGGTGCTGATCTCCAGCACCTCGCACATCAGGCTCACAGGCCATGCCTTGCCGCTCATTTGCCGGACCCAAGCGTACTTTGCAGCACATCCTGCGCAAAGTACGCTGCGGCTTTTTTTGCGATGTCGCGCTCCATCTTCAGGCGAGCCACCTCGGCCCTCAAACGCGCAAGCTCCATCTGTTCGGCTGTGACCACCGGGGCCTTCTGGCTCGGCACAACACCGCCCAATTGCCCCTTGGCATCCAGGCGAACCCAGTTGGACACATTTGATGACGGGATGCCCAGCACCTTGGCCACCACCGCCCCAGACTGCCCGGCCTTGACCTGCCTGAC
>JBMOQM010000038.1:0-111497 GCA_049322875.1 Pseudomonadota bacterium | reverse complement strand
CCCGACACAAACAGTCCAGTGGACTGTTTGTGCGTGGCGAGCGCCCGAGGCCCCTGCCTCGGGCATGAGCGGCGCCGGCCACCCACGCCAAACGACCCACTCAAGCGGCGGCACAACCATGTATTTCATGCCTTGCCACTCCAGTGGACGACCTTCTGCTCGATCAGCAGAAACGCCAGGTTGAGGAGGTAGCCCAGGGCACCCGTGATCAAGATGGACGTGTACATGTCCTTCACGTTGAACACCTGCTGCGCATCGATGATCCGATGCCCCAGCCCCGTTTCAGAGCCGATGAACATCTCCGCCACGATCACGATCACCAGCGACATCGACACCCCCGTGCGCAAACCCACGAAGGTCTGCGCCAGGCTTTCCATCAGCATCACGTCCTTGAAGACGTGCCACTTGCTCACGCCCATGATCTGCGCCGCCATCACACGGGTTTTCTTGGCGTTCATCACGCCATAGGCGCTGTTGAACAGCACCAGCAGCACCGCCGCGAAGGCCGCGATGGCGATCTTGTTGGCATCGGTGATGCCGAAGATCAGCAGGAACAGCGGGATCAGCGCCGAAGACGGCGTGGAGCGGAAGAAATCGATCAGGAACTCGACGCTGCGGTAGGCCGACACCGAGCTGCCCAGCGTCACGCCCAGCGGGACGCCGATGGCCACGGCGATGCCGAAGGCCACCATGGTGCGGTAGAAAGTGGCCAGAAAGTCGACCTTGATCGAGCCCGACACGATGCTGTCCCACAGGTGGACCAGTGTCTCGCCGGGCGGCGGCAGCAGCACGGGCTTGATCCACTGCGCCGCGATCACCAGCTCCCACACCGCGAAGAGCAGCACAGGCCCGACCAGCGGCAGCAGGCGCGGATCGAAGAGACGTTCAAGGGGCTTGGGGATCATGGCGCGCTCCGTGGGCTCAGGCCGTGTAGATCAGCGGCTTGACGGGCACCGCGCGCGAGAAGATCTTGCGCTCGGTGAACACGTCGAAGAACTTCTGGAAGTAGCCGATGTCAGAAGCGCTGAACTCGTTGTAAAGCGTGAAGCCCGACAGCGGCACCTCCTGCACCAGCGAGGCGTCGATGGCGGTGAAGCCGTCGATGTGCTTGCGCACCTCGGCCGGGTTCTTGCGCACGAAGTCCACTGCGCGGGCATAGGCGGCGATGTACTTCTTGGCGTCGTCCGGGCGTTCCTTGAGGAAGCTGGTGGTCACGCTGGCCGAGCCGCCGAACCAGGGCGCATCGGCCGCGCCCAGCACGTACTTGCTGATCACGCCGTTCTCCAGCACGCGGGTCAGGCCCTTGAGGCGCCCGGCCGTGCCCGTGGGCTCCAGCGTGTAGACGGCGTCGAGCTGGTCGGCCGCCAGGGCGGGCACGTGCTGGCCGATAGGCAGCTCGATCACCTTCGGGTCGGTGATGCCGTTCTTTTCAAGAATGATCTTGGCCAGCGTCACGTTCTGGATGCCGGGGCCCGAGGCCACGCGCTTGCCCTTGAGCTCGGCAATCGACTTGATCGGGCTGTCCTTGGGCACCACGAACTGGTCCAGCACCAGCTTATGGTTCGAGGGGTTGGAGCAGATGATCTTGAACAGGCCCGGCGAGGTGATCTCGGCCAGCCCCAGCGCGGCCGAGGCCGTGCCGTTGGCCGAACCGTGCACGCGGCCGGCGATCATGGCTTCGGCCACCTGCTGGGCGCTGGCGAACTTCACGCCTTCCACGTTCAGGCCGGCCTCCTTGAAGAAGCCACGCTCCAGCGCGGTGTACAGCGGCAGGCCCGAGGCGATGGGCCAGTAGCCGATCAGGATCTTGTCGCCATTGGCATGCGCGGCAGGCAGGCCGCTGCCCAAGGCGATGGCGGCGGCACTGGCCTGCAGGAACTGGCGGCGGTCTGTACGGGTCTTGCTGGAATCAGTCATGGGGTGGGATGAGCGTGTTGGATGGAATGAAGCGGGTCAATGAACGAACACAGATCACAGGCTGTCGAGCGCCTTGATCACGGCCTTGGAATCGGAGACGGCCCCGAACACGCCGCCCTGCATCTTGATCATCGAGAAGGCTTGCGCATGGTTGGCCGGGTCTGTGGCGCCAGTGCAGTCGGTCAGCATCACGCACTCGAAGCCGCGGTCGTTGGCCTCGCGCATGGTGGTGTGCACGCACACGTCGGTGGTGATGCCGGTGAGGATCAGGTTGCGGATGCCCTTGGTGTTGAGGATCAGCTCCAGGTCCGTCGCGCAGAAGGAGCCCTTGCCCGGCTTGTCGATGATGGGTTCGCCATCGATGGGGTAGAGCTCGGGGATGATGTCCCAGCCGGGCTCGCCACGCACCAGGATGCGGCCGCACGGCCCCATGTCGCCGATGCCCACGCCATCCGTGCCGATCTGGCGCGAGCGCCAGCGCTTGTTGGCCGGCAGGTCGCTCAGATCGGGGCGGTGGCCTTCACGCGTGTGGATCACCAGCATGCCCACCTTGCGGGCGGCCGCTAGCAGCGTCTTGATCGGCTCGATGGGCGCGCGGGTCAGCGACAGGTCGTAGCCCATCTTGTCGACGTAGCCGCCCACGCCGCAGAAGTCGGTCTGCATGTCGATGATGATCAGCGCTGTGTTGGACGGCTGCAGATCGCCGTTGTAGGGCCAGGCGTAGGGTTGCGATTCGATGAAGGTGGTCATGCGGCCTCCTTGATGACAGTAGACGGGGTGGCGTTGAACAGAGACGCCTGCGCAGGCGTGTCCAGCAGATTGGTCTCGTTGCCCTGGAAGGCGCGCGTGGGCGATGCGAAGCCGCAGGATTGGCCGTCGGTGTGTTCCACCTGGGCGGCCCACGGCAGTTCGAAGGTGCCGTCCACCATGTCCTGCATGAAGGTATAGGGGCAGTCCTGCGCGCCGCCCTTCACCGCCACGTAGCCACGGTGGTAGAGCTGGTAGATGTTGTTCTCGACGCCCCAGTGCGCGCGCGCCTCGCGGATCAGGTCGGGCCGGATCTCGGCGCACACGATCTCGTCGGGGCGGCCACCGCCCTGCGCCATCACAGTGCCGTCGAAGCTGCACACCATGGCCTCGCCCATCGAATCGAAGGTGCCGTCGCTGCCGCACAGGCACACGCTGGCCGTGGCCATCAGGTTCTGGAAGGCGTTGGCCTGGTTGGTGATCTGCCAGGCGTGGCGGATGGGCGCGGTGTAGCCGGCCGTGCGGATCATCAGCTCGGCACCCTTGTACGCACACTCGCGCGCCATCTCGGGGAACATGCCGTCGTGGCAAATGATCAGGCCAAGCTTGAGTCCCTTGGGGCCATCGATCACGGGGATGCCCATGTTGCCGGGTTCCCAGGGCTCCACCGGCACCCAGGGGTGGAACTTGCGGTAGTACAGCTTGATCACGCCCTGGTCGTCGATGATCAGGCCGGTGTTGTACGGGTTGCCCTGCGGGTTCTTCTCCATGATCGAGAAACAGCCCCAGATGCGGTACTCGATGCAGGCCTCGCGGAAGGCCGCCACTTCGGGGCCGTCCAGGCTCACCATCAGTTCATCGGCCGTGCTCATCGACAGGCCGTGCAGCGAGTATTCAGGGAACACCACCAGGTCCATGCCCGGGTAGCTGCGACGGGCCTTGCCCACCATGGCCACGATGCGGTCCTTCTGCGATGCCAGTTGCGCGGGCGTGTCCACCACGGGCAGCTGCAGCTGCACCATGCCGACCACCACGCCGTTCGGGGTCTTGTTCAATCCGCTCAAGCCGCTCATCGCGTGCTCCTTCTCGTCATGTGTCGCTCAAGGCACCAGACTGCTGCAGGCCATGGTCAGCGCGACACGTTCAGTTCCATCGGCGCGCCCTGCAGCGAGCGCTTGGGGCTGCAGGTCCAGATCAGGATCAGCAGCGTCAGTGCATAAGGCACCGCATTGAAGAGGTGGTAGCCGGCGCTGATGCCCACCGACTGCAAAGCCGGGCCCAACGCGCCCGCGCCACCGAACAGCAAGGCCGCGCCCAGGCAGGCCACCGGCCGCCACCGCGCGAAGATCACCAGCGCCACCGCGATCAGGCCCTGCCCGCTGGACAAGCCCTCGTTCCAGCTGCCCGGGTAGTACAGCGACAGCGAGGCGCCGCCCATGCCGGCGATGAAGCCGCCCACCGTGGTGGCCAGCACGCGCACGGTGTTGACCGAGTAGCCCAGCGCCCGTGCCGCATCGCTGCTGTCGCCGGCCATGCGCACGATCAGGCCCCAGCGCGTGTTGGCGAAGGCCCAGGCCATCAACACGGCCAGCAGCACGCCGATCGGGAACAGCGCGTTGATGCGCAGCGCCGCCTGCACCTGCTGCGAATCGCTCCACGACCCCAGGTCGATCGACGGGATCTGCGGCGCTTGCGGCTGGATCAGCGGCTTGCCCAGGTAGAAGGCCAGGCCCGCGCCCAGCAGCATCAGCGCGATGCCCGTGGCGATGTCGTTCACACGCGGCAGCGAGCACAGCAGGCCGTGCAGCATGGCCAGCATCGCGCCGACCACGCCGGCCAGCAGCACGCCCAGCCACACATTGCCCGTGAGGTAGCTGCCCCCGAAGCCAGCCATGGCCGACAGCACCAGCACCCCCTCAAGGCCCAGGTTGATGCGGCCGGATTTCTCCGTCAGGCATTCGCCCAGGCTCACGAACAGGAAGGGCGTGCCCACACGGATCGCGCCACCCACCACGGCCAAGGCCACGTCGCCCCAGATGTCGATGCTCATTTACGCAGCCTCCTGCGCGGCACCCACAGGCGCGGCGCTGTTGACAGATGGGGACGATGGCGAAGGCGATGCGCTCGGCGGCGTGGTGACCGCGGGCGCCGGTGAACGGCCGCGCCACAACTCACCCAGCCGGCCACGCAGCGCCTCGCTGGCCAGGATCAGCACGAAGGCGAAGCCCTGCAGCACCAGCACGGAGGCATCAGGCAGATCGAGCCGGCGCTGCAGCAGACTGCCCGCCGCGCCGAAGCCACCGAACAAGATGGCCACCGGGATCACCGCGATGGGGTTGTGCCGTGCCACGAAGGACACCAGGATCCCTGTGTAGCCCAGGCCCGCCATCAGCGAAGCGTTGGCATTGGTGTGCACGGCCGCCACCTCGATGGCACCGGCCAGGCCCGCGCTGCCACCGCCCACGGCGCAGGCCGTGATCACCAGGGCCGGCACGGGCAGGCCCACCAGCCGCGCGGCGCGGGCATTGCCGCCCACCACGCGGGTCGAGAAACCATGCGTGGTGCCATACAGCCAGATGCCAGCCAGCAGACACGCGATCACACCCCACACCAGGCCCCAGTGCACCTCGTAGCCGGGGATCAGGCCCAACAGGTTGCTCTCGGGCAGCGGCAGTGTCGACGGCTTGTTGAGACTGGCCGGATCACGCATCGGCCCTTCCACGAAATGCTTGAACAGGCCGATGGCCAGGTAGCCCATCAGCAGCGAGCTGATGGTCTCGTTCACGCCGCGGTACTGGCGCAGCACGCCCACCAGCGCCACCCAGGCCGCACCGCACAGGGCGCCGGCGACCAGCACCATCGCGGTGCCGGCCACGCCCTGCGGCGGCGCGAACAGGTAGGGCAGCCCCGCACAGCCCAGGCCACCCAGCACCAGCGCCCCCTCGCCGCCGATCACCATCAGGCCCGCGCGCTGGGGGATGGCCACGCACAACGCGGTCAGCATCAGCGGCGCGGCACGCTGCAGGGTGTTCTGCCACGAGAAGGCATCACCGAACGCCCCCTTGAACAGCAGCACCCAGGTCTCCACCGGCGAAGTACCGCCCAGCCACACGAAGAAGCCGAACATCAGCACCGCCCCGGCCAGCGCCAGCAGGGGTAGGCCAATGGACTCCAGGGCCGAGCCCCAGGCCGACGGCCCCTTGGGGGCGGCGACGGGCGGTGTCGTTGCGGTGCTCATGGCGAGTCGGCCTTTCGTCTGGGGAGGGCGTGCCTGGGTGCCTGTTCAGTGCGCCTGCAAGGATCAGACCTTGCCGATGACGCCTTCGACCAGGTAGTTCATGCCTTCCAGCACCGGGTCGATCTGCTTGACGGTGGTGCCCTTGGGGACCACGACCTTGCCGGTGTTGTCCTTGAGTTCGCCAGCGAAGATCTCGAACTCGTCCTTGAGCATCTTGGCCTTGATGGCATCGGCGGCTTTGCGCGCGCCTTCGGGCACCATCGGGCCGTAGGCCGAGGTCTTCACGAAGCCTTCCTTCAGGCCGCCACGCAGGAAGTTGGGGTGCGGCTTGCCGGTGCGCGCGGCCTCGACGATCTGCTTGTAGGGCGTGATCCAGTTCCACTCGGCGCCCGTGAGGTAGGCGTTGGGCGCGAGCTTGGCCTGGCTGGCGTGGTAGCCGCAAACGAACTTGCCGCGCTTGGCAGCCGTCTCCACCACCACCTTGGGGCCGTCCACGTGCATGGTGAACACGTCCACGCCCTGGTCGGCCAGGCTGTTGGTGGCCTCGGCCTCCTTCACGGGCATGGACCAGTCACCGGTGAAGATCACCGAGCAGGTGATGTCCGGGTGCACCGACTTGGCACCCAGCGTGAAGGCGTTGATGTTGCGCAGCACCTGCGGGATGGGCTTGGCCGCCACGAAGCCGATCTTCTTCGACTTGGTCATGTGGCCGGCGATCACGCCATTGAGGTACTGGCACTCGTCGATGTAGCCGAAGAAGCTGCCGACGTTCTTGGGATGCTTGGCCGCATCCCACATGCCGCCGCAGTGGGAGAAGCGCACGTCGGCGTTCTTCTTGGCCACATCCAGGATGTGCGGGTTGAAGTAGCCGAACGAGGTCGGGAACAGCAAGGTGGCGCCGTCCTGCGAGATCATGCCCTGCATGGTCTTCTGCACGGCCTGGGTCTCGGGCACGTTCTCTTCAGCCACGATCTTGATGCCGGGCAGCTTCTTGATCTCGGACGCCGCCTCGTAGTGCGATTGGTTGTAGCCGAAATCGTCCTTGGGGCCCACGTAGATCATGCCGATGGTGAGCGGCTTCTGCGCACGCGCCAGCAGCGGCAGGCCGCCCAGCGAGGCCATGGCACCCGCGGCACCCACGTTCTTGATCCACGACCGACGATTCCAGTGATCCATTGACATGCTTGCTCCTTGCACCAGGGGGGTGCGACCAGTGATGTACACACTGGTATACAAGCATGGGGCGTGCCAACAGCCGCCATCGTCCGCAAACGTCATCGAGCCCCATGTAACGCCCCGCGTGGGTGGCTGCTGATACGGATCCCCCTGCGGGTCGCGCCCCCTCCACTCATGGGGGAGCCCTGCGAATCCCTGCCAAATCCCCCACACCCGCTCGGAAATCCCCCCCACAAGCGCGCGGCGCTGGGGTATAAATGCGGCCAATTCGAACGGGCGTTTGAAAACGAACGAGCGTTCGAAACGAATCGATCCCCGCCGGCGGGCTGCCGGATGCGTTTTCACATGGTGGTGGTGCCTGGCCGGTGCCACCCGCAGATCCGAGGTGACATATGCCGCAGTACAAGGCCCCTTTGCGTGACGTCAAGTTCCTGCTGAATGAGGTGTTCGACTACCCCGCCCACTACGCCAGCCTGTCCAACGGCGGCGAGGCCACGCCCGACATGGTGGACGCCATCCTCGAGGGCTGCGCGACGTTCTGCGAAGAGATCCTGTCGCCCATCAACCATTCCGGTGACCTGGAAGGCTGCCACTTCGAAAACGGCAACGTGACGACGCCCAAGGGCTTCAAGGAAGCCTATGCCGAGTACGTGGCCGGCGGCTGGCAGGGTCTGTCGCACCCGACCGAGTACGGCGGCCAGGGCCTGCCGATGTCGCTGAACCTGATGAAGTCGGAAATGATGGGCACGGCCAACTGGTCGTTCACCATGTACCCCGGCCTGAGCCTGGGCTGCATGAACACCGTCATGCAGTACGGCAACGAAGCCCAAAAGAACACCTACCTGCCCAAGCTGGTCTCGGGCGAGTGGACGGGCACCATGTGCCTGACCGAGCCCCAGTGCGGCACCGACCTGGGCCAGGTCAAGACCAAGGCCGAGCCCGTGGGCGACGGCAGCTACAAGATCACCGGCACCAAGATCTTCATCTCCGCCGGCGAGCACGACCTGTCCGAGAACATCATCCACATCGTGCTGGCCCGCCTGCCCGATGCGCCCAAGGGCACGCGCGGCATCTCGCTGTTCATCGTGCCGAAGTTCATGGTCAACGCCGACGGTTCGGTCGGTGAGCGCAACCCCGTGGTCTGCGGCTCGATCGAGCACAAGATGGGCATCCGCGCCTCGGCCACCGCCGTGCTGAACTTCGACGAAGCCATCGGCTACCTGATCGCCGAGCCCAACAAGGGCCTGGAAGCGATGTTCACCTTCATGAACACGGCCCGCATCGGCACCGCCGTGCAGGGTGTGGCCCACGCCGAGCTGTCATACCAGGGCGCCCTGCCCTACGCCAAGGAGCGCCGCTCCATGCGCGCCCTGTCGGGCAAGAAGGATGCGGATCAAGTGGCCGACGCGCTGATCTGGCACGCCGACGTGCGCCGCATGCTGCTGACGCAGAAGGCCGTGGCCGAAGGTGGCCGCTCGATGATCTACCACGCTGCCAAGCTGGCCGACAACATGGTCAACGGCATCCTGGAAGGCAACCAGGCCAAGTACGAGGACTACGACAACCAGCTGGGCTTCTACACCCCGATCCTGAAGGGTTTCCTGACGGAGATGGGCCTGGAATCGGCCAACCTGGGCATGCAGGTCTTCGGTGGCCACGGCTACATCAAGGAGCACGGCATGGAGCAGATCGCCCGTGACGCGCGCATCTCCACGCTGTACGAAGGCACGACCGGCATCCAGGCGCTGGACCTGCTGGGCCGCAAGGTGCTGCTGCAGACCCGCGGCAAGTGCATCAAGGAGTTCACCAACGAGATGATCGGCTTCGCCAAGGGCCACGCCTTCAGCGGCGGCCCGATCGGCGCGATGGCGCGTGCGCTGATCTGCCGCTCGCTGCAGTGGAAGTGGTCGACGCTGCGCATCATGCTGCGCGCCGCCAAGGACCGTGACACCGTCAGCAGCTCCAGCTACGACTTCCTAATGTTCTCGGGCTTCGTGATGCTGGGCTACTTCTGGCTGCAGCAGGCCGTGGTGGCTTCCGAGAAGCTGGCCAAGGGCGGCAAGGAAACGCCGGAGTTCTACAAGTCCAAGATCCAGACGGCCGAGTTCTACTTCGAGCGCCTGCTGCCCCGCGCCGATGGCCACCGCAAGGCCATGCTGGCCACCAGCGCCTCGACCATGGCGATGGACAACGAGCACTTCGTGATGGGGTGATCACGGCTTGCCGCCAGTGGGTTGGCGCCCACGGCGGCAACCAGCAAAAAGGGCTTCCCTCGGGAAGCCCTTCTTCATTGGCAACGCCAGTAGATGCCAGTCAATGGCGCATCAAGCCGCCCAGTGCTGCTTCATGAAATCAGCCTGGCGCTGCAAGGCCTGATCCGAGCTCGGCAACAGCCCCGCATGCGACTGGAACACGTGCCAGCGCTTGAGGTAGATCTCCAACTCGGCATGGCGCCCTGCGCGCGTGGCCGCCTCGACGATCCACTTCGAATCATCGAACAGCACCTCGTCCTCGCCGACCTGGATCAGCGAAGGCGGCATCTCCGACAGGTCCACCGCCTTGGGCGTGCCCAGCGGGTGGTCATGCGGCGCGTTGTACCAGCCCGTCACCTGGTGCCCCCAGGCCGGGCGGATCATCGGATCGCGGTGCACGCGCGTGCGGGCGCTTTCCAGCGATGCCAGATCGGTGCTCACCACCGGCGACATCATCACCAGCACGCCCGGTTGCGGCAGCCCCTGCAGGCGCAGCGCGGCCGACAGGATGTAGGTCAGGTTGCCGCCGGCCGAATCACCGGCGATGGCGATGCGGCCAGGCTCGAAGCCATCGGCCAGCAACTGCTTGTAGGCCACCACGCCATCGTCGATCTGTGCCGGGAACTGGTGCTCGGGCGTGCGGCGGTAATGCGGCACCAGCACCAGCGCGCCGGTCAGCGCGGCCAGGCGGGTGGTGATGCTGCGGTGCGTGCGCGGGCTGCCCACGCAGAAGGCCCCACCGTGCATGTACAGGATGGCGTGACGCGGCTGGGGCACCAGCTTGGAGGTGACGCGCTCGACCTCCATCGCGCCGATGCGGCCCTTGCTCACGCGGGCACGGCGATCCTGCGGCATCGCCACGGAACCGGCATGCAGCGCCACGCGTTGCGTGCCCACGCGCCAGGGCGGCCCCAGGAAGGGCTTGAGCCCCGCCACGAGCGCACCGCGCAGCAGCGTGCCCATGACACGCTCCTTGGCGCTCTTGGGCGGCAGGTACTGGCGGATGATCGGCGTCTTGGTCTCGGTCACAGGCGTGGTCTTCACGGCATACAGCGCGGCTGACATGGCATCACCCCATCATCTTCTTGAAGAAGTAGGTCACAAAGGGTTGGTAACCCGCCCCCACCAGGCGCACGAACTTGTCCAGGAACACGGCGTCCGGCCCGATCAGCAGGCGGCGCTGGTTCTTCTCGACGGCGCGGATCATCTTGCGCGCGGCACTGTTGGCCGTGGTGGTGTTGAGCAGCTTGTCGAACTTCTGGCGGGCGCGCTCGGCCGCAGCGGCATCGACGGCCACGGAAGCATCGAGCTTGGCCGCGCGGGCGATGTTGGTGCGGATGCCGCCCGGGTGCACGCAGGTAGCGCTCACGCCACAGTTCTCGACATCGAGCTCCTGGCGCAGCGATTCGGTGAAGCCGCGCACCGCGAACTTGCTGGCGTTGTAGGTGCCCTGCGTGGGCTGCGACATCAGGCCGAACAGGCTGGAGGTGTTGACCACATGGCCATCACCCGACTTCTTGAGGTGCGGCAGGAAAGCCTGCGTGCCCCACACCACGCCCCAGAAGTTGATGCCCATGATCCACTCGAAATCCTCGGGCTTGACCTTGTCGAGCGTGGCGCCCAGGGCCACGCCGGCGTTGTTGAACACCAGGTTGACCTGGCCAAACTCGGTGGCGACCTGGTTGGCCCAGGCGTTCACGGCCTCGCGGTTGGACACATCCAGCTTGAGCGTGGACACCTTCACGCCGTGCTTGCGGGCCAGCGCGGCGGTTTCGGCCAGGCCGGCCTCGTTCACGTCGGACAGCGCCACGTGGCAACCACGCTGCGCCAGCTCCACGGCCAGTTCACGGCCCATGCCCGATGCGGCACCGGTGATGGCCGCGACCTTGTTCTTGAAGTTCTTCATGCTGCTTGTCTCCGGCAGGCATCACGGCCTGCATCCTCATCCATCAATCCGTTCCCGACTGTCCGATCCCCAAACATGTGTGGCCCCATGGACCACCCAGGTGAAGGTACTTTCGCTCAAGCGGGCGTTCACCACATTGGCGTTGCCCACAATGTGGGGCAATATGGGGCACTGACCGAGGCGGCGCGTGAGCCCCAGCCCTCATCAGTCCGGTCGCCTGTCTGCGCAGGGATGACAAAATCACCCACGCTCCACGAAGGCGCCCGACGGATGCCCAGGCCATCAGCCGCCGCACCCGTGATCAGGACATCGATTCGCTCACCCATGCACGCCACTCCAGACTCATTCCTCGCACCCGGCCACGGTCATTGTGACAACAGCGAGTTTCAAAACTGTATTTGACAATGGAGATTTCCAAAAACAGGGTTAACCCCAGCAATACACCCGAATCAGGGGCGGCGCCCAAGCAGGGCCGACGTTATGGCGGGGTCGACAAGGACGAGCGTCAGCGCCAGCGGCGCGATCGGCTGGTCACGGCCGCGCTCGCGGTGTTCGGTGAACAGGGCTACCACGAGTCCACCGTGCGCGATGTGTGCCGTCACGCGGAACTCACCTCGCGCTACTTCTATGAATCCTTCGAGAGCATGGAAGCGCTGTTCGAGGCGGTGTACGTGAGCGTGAGCAGCGAACTGCTGGCCCAGACCATGGCCGTGCTGCAACGCACGCCGCTGCAGCCCGATCAACTGGCCGAAGCCGCGCTGCGCACCTTCCTGGAGTTCATCCGCGAGGATCCCCGCCGCGCGCGGGTCATGCTGATCGACGCCTTCACCGTGGGGCCGGGCATCCAGCGCATCAGCGCGGCCTCCAGCAGCGATTTCGCCTCGGTGATCAGCAGCTTCATCGAGATGCTGTTCCCGGACTTGCACAAGGTGGGCCTGAACCCGGTGCTGATCGGCAACGGCCTGGTGGGCTCGAACGTGCGGCTGGCCACCATGTGGGTGGAAGAGAAGTGCGCCACCCCGCTGGAAGACATGCTGCGCAACATGCTGGCCATCTTCACGGCCTCGACCGAGCATGCCCGCCGGCTGATGGCGCAACTGCCGCCCGACGCAGCCTCTCCGCCGGCAGCCGCCTAGGCCGCACATCCGGCCGGGCGGAATTTGTCGCGCGCGGTTCCCTTTCTGTCATCGAGAGCCCTGGTCAAGTCGCCTTCGGCCCCCTAGATTGGCGGCCATGCGGGCCCGCATCAGGGCCTGTTCAGGAAGCGACCCGTGCTGCAGACCTCTCCCGCTCTTCTCGCCAGAACGCCCGCGGCACTGCCGCGCGCCACGGTCGATACCCTGCCCTTCGTGGGCACGACCACCTGGGTGAAGGCCGCGATGCACTGCCGCTTCAACATCGCGCCGCTGTTCAAGGCCGCCGGGCTGGACACCGCCGGCCCCGCGCCCCAGATCCGCACCGAGGCGCTGGTGGGCCTGATGCGCGATTGCGTGGCCGCCGCGGCCCCCACGATGCACTTCCCGCTGGTGGTGGGCGAACTGTTCGCCTTCGACCGCCTGCCCGAGCTGGACACCTTCGTGGCCACCAGCCCCACACTTCGCCATGCCCTGCCCGCGCTGGACTGGGTGCGTCTGCTGGTGCCCACCTTGCACCTGCACATCGAGGAAGATGGCGCACAGGCCGCGCTGATCGTTGAGGTGAGCCTGCCCACCGACGACGAACAGCTCAAGGGTTGCTTCGTGGAGTGCGCGTTCGCCACCATCAACCGCATCGCGCGGCTTGCCCTGGGCGATGAGGCCCAGGCCGAAGGCGTGTACCTGCGCCATGACACGGGCGCGGCGCTTGCGGCCTGCGAGCGTCAGTTCAAGGTGCCGGTGCTGGTCAGGCAGCCACGCAATGCGCTGATCTTCCCGACACGCCTGCTGGACATGCCCCTGCCCGGCGCCATGCCAGGCCTGCATGAACAAGCGCAGAGCGTCATCGCGCAGCAGTTACCCGCCTCGAACAGCGACAGCCTGGTCAGCGCCATCGAGCATGCGCTGATGGCCACGCCCGCCCTGCTGGGCCAGGGCATCGAGCGCATGGCCGAGCGCTTCAAGCTGCACCCGCGCACCTTGCAGCGCCGTCTGCGCGACGAGGGCCAGGTCTTCGCCGACATCCAGTCACGCTGCCGCTTCCAGCTGGCCGTGAACGCGCTCAAGGCCGAAGCCACCGACATCGAGACCCTGAGCGAGCGCCTGGGCTTTGCCGACCGACACAGCTTCACGCGCGCGTTCAAGCGCTGGACGGGGCTCACGCCCAGCGAGTTCCGTCAGCGCGAGCGCGGCACCGCGCGCTGAGGGCTGGCGTACGCCCCTGCCCTGTCAGCGATGGCCCCCTGTCTGTCACGCCAGGATCTGGACCCACCAGCAGGGCCTTGCCTACAGTGCCAGCATGTTGAACAACAGGCGGCCAGCCCGATATGGGCCCATGCATGCCACACGAGGAGAACACCATGAGCCAACACAGCGATCACGCCCCCATCGTGCCCCGTGAGAACCTGGACTTCGGCCTGGACGGCGACATCCCCAAGTACTGGATGGGCGGCGATCCGTTCAAGACGCGCTTCTTCGACGCGATGTCCACGCTGTTCCCGCAGGGCGAGAAGTTCTTCATCACCAGCGTGCGCGAGTACCGCGACCGGATCACCGACCCCAAGCTGCTGCAGGAGGTCAAGGACTTCACGCGCCAGGAAGCGCAGCACAGCATGGTGCACCGCCACTACAACGATCGCCTCAAGCGCCAGGGCATCGACATCGACGCCATCGAAGCCGAGCTGCAGCAGCGCTTCTTCGTCGATGCACCCAAGGTGACGACGTCGCGCCAGCGCGTGGGCATCACCGCCGCGCTGGAGCACCTGACGGCGATGATGTGCACGTGCTTCTTCGAGCGGCGCGAACTGCTCGACGCCAGCGACCCGCGCGTGCGCGCCATGTACGCCTGGCATGCCATCGAAGAGGTGGAGCACAAGGCCGTGGCCTTCGATGTGCTGACCAAGGTGGCCAAGGCTGGCTACCTGGCCCGCGTGCTGCCCATGCTGACAGTGACTTTCGGCTTCCCGCTGACCGTGGCCGGCATCCTGAACCACATGCTCAAGGTCGATGGCTTCAACTTCCGCCAGCGCATGGGCCTGTGGGCGCGCGGGCTGTGGTGGTTCTACAAGCCGGGCGGCCTGTTCATCCCGACGCTGGGCTACTACTTCGCGTACTACAAGCCGGGCTTCCACCCTTGGAAGCTCGAAGAGATGCCCAGCTACGGCACGTGGCTGGACACCTTCACGCGCACGGGCGATGCCGTGGCCGCGGGCAATGCGCTGCATGCGGCAGGTCAGTGAACCACGGCCCACGCTGGCCTTTCTAAGCGGAAGATGAATGGCGGCATCGGCATGTGAACAGCCGTCAACGGGCGTCACAGGGCAGCCGTTGAACCTTCAAGCCCGGCCATCGGGCCGGCTCCAGAGGCCCCAGCTTTCGGACCTCATCCTTGAAGGAAACACCATGTCCACCAAGTCGATCATCGCTGCTTCTGCCCTCTCCGTCTTTGCTGCCGCATCGTTCGCCGCCGTGCCCACCCCTGCCGACACCAAGGCACCACCGGTCGGCAAGCACGTCAGCAAACCGCACGCAGCCCAGAAGCACCACAAGTCCGCGCACAAGACAGCCCACCAGCACAGCGCCGCCGGCACGTCCGTGTCCAAGTAAGCCCCTCGAAGTGGCCGCGCGCTAGACGCGGTCTCAGGGACATCCTTGCTGCAGATGCCAAAGCACGCTGTTGGCAAACACGGCGTCGGCCCAGTCGACAGCCTTCAGCACCGGCCCGAGCTCGTCCTGCTGGTCACGCTGGGCCAAGGCCTGCACTTCGTAGGCCGACAGGGCTTTGTCATAGCCCAGCTGAAACCGAGCCTCCTTGAGCGGGACCACGGTCTCTAGGCGGTCCGCGCCTGATTCGACACGCACGACCAGCTCGCACGCATGGGTCAGCCGGTAGGTCCAGGTGCTGCGGCCGGCCGCGCGCTGGCCCATGGTGTTGAGCGATTTGAGCAACTGCCCAGTATTCATCAGCTGGGGCTCGACCGGGTCACGCTGCGGCGGCGGATAGCCGTCCGTGCAGCCGCCCAGCAGCATGGTCAACAGACCTATCGCGGCAATTGCGCGGCGCAGGCGGCCAGCCAGGCCTTGCGAACGTCCGGCACCATCCACAAGGCTCATGGCCGCGGCTCCTGCTCGGCATCGGCCTGTGTGTCGAGCTCAGCCGCCACACAGCGCGTGGCCAGCACCTTGTCGATCTTCTTGCCGTCCATGTCCATCACCTCGAAGCGCCAGGCCTCCCAGGTCACGGTGTCGCCTTCGCTGGGCAGGCGGCCCGTGAGCAGCATCATCATCCCGCTGAGGGTGTGGTAGCGGCCCTTCTCCTCCTCGGGCACCTCGTCCAGGCCCAGCCGGTCCTTGAGATCCTGCACGGGGATGTGGCCGTCCAGCAGCCAGGAGCCGTCCTCGCGCTGGCGCGCCCACGCCGAGGCCGGGTCGCTCGGCTGGAACTCGCCGGTGATCACTTCCACCAGGTCGTGCAGGGTGACGATGCCCAGCACCTCGCCGTACTCGTCGATGACGAAGGCGATGTGCACATCCGAGGCGCGGAAGTTGTCCAGCAGTTCCATGCCGGTGAGCGTCTCGGGCACGTACAGCGCGGGCTGCAAATGGGGCAGCAGCTCATGGCCGCCACCGCGCACCACCGAGGCCAGCAGCTGGCGCGCATCGACCAGGCCGATGATGTTGTCCAGGCTGCCCTGCACCAGCGGGAAGCGGGCATGCGCGCTCGATTCGATGCGGCGCAGGTTCTCCTCGAAGGGCAGTGACTGGTCCAGCGCCACCACCTGGCTGCGCGGCACCATCAGCGAGGCGATCTGGCGGTCATCGAGCCGGAACACGTTGCGCAGCATGGTGTGCTCGGACGATTCGATCACGCCGGCGCTCGTGCCTTCGGCCAGCACGGCGTGGATCTCTTCTTCCGTCACGTTGAAGCTGGCGCGCTCCTTGGCGCCCAGCAGCCGCAGCAAGGTGTTGGTGGACACGGTGAGCAGGCGCACGAAAGGCTTGGTGGCCACGGCCAGCATCGCGATGGGGCGGGCCACCAGACGGGCCACGGCCTCGGGGTTGTTCTGCCCCAGGCGCTTGGGCACCAGCTCGCCCAGCACGATCGAGAAGTAGGTGATCAGCAGCACCACCAGCGCCGTGGCCGACACGTGGGCGTAGTCGGCCGGGATGCCGATATCGAGCAGCCACAGGGCCAGCGGGCCGGCCAGCGCCGCCTCGCCGACGATGCCGTTGAGCACGCCGATCGAGGTGATGCCGATCTGGATGGTGGACAGGAAGCGGGTGGGGTCCTCACCGAGCTTGATGGCGGCCGCGGCGGCGCTGTCGCCTTCGTCGAGGTACTTTTGCAGGCGCGCCTTGCGGGCCGTGACCAGCCCGATCTCGGACATGGCGAACAGGCCATTGAGCACAATGAGGAACAGTAAAAGGGTGATTTCCATGAAAGAAGGTGGCGTCGGACAGAAGCTGCCGCCCGGAAGGTGCGTGATCAGGTCAGCGCGGATGAGCCGGCTGCGCCAGGGAATGGCGTGCGGGCCTCGGGTCGGCGGTGGCGGCGATCCGGCGCGGCCAAAGGCGCAGGCACAGGGGCTTGAAGGCCCCGCCGCCCCATGGCGTTCGGATCGCGAAGAAGATCAGGCGGCCGAAGGGGGCCGCATCAAACCGCCCAGGTAGGGCCAGGCGGGCAGGCGCTCGGCCTGCGGGCGCGCCCAGGTACGGGCCCTGTCCGCCAGATCCCAGGCCCGCCACACGGGCTGGGGCAACTGGTCGGTGAACAGGGCGCTCGACGGCGCATCCTGCAGCGCACTGGGCCGCAGGTCGTCGATGACGCTTTCTTCCAGGGAGATGCCGTCAGCCGTGTCGATGACGGCCACCAGCGGGGCATCGGCCAGCAGGCCGCGAAGTGGTGCGGCGGCGCTGACCAAGGCAGCGCACAGCAGCATCAGACTCGCCAGGGCGGCGATGATTCTTCGACCCATGATGGCGCCCAGTATAAACGGGCGGCACTCCAGGGGCACCGCCGCAGGCTTTGCGCCATCAGAACTGCAGGCTGATCCCCACGTCGATGGAGCGCCCTTGCCCCGGCAAGGGTGTGGCAGAGCCAGCGCCCGCCGCCAACGCGGCCAGGCTCACGCCGCCCAAGGGCAGGTCATAGGCATGGTCGAACAGGTTGCGCACACCGGCCTGGACCTCGATGCCACGGCCCAGTTGGTAGCGCGTGCCCATGTTGAGCAGGCCGTAACCGGCCGAGCCGGGCTCGTCGCGCCGGGCGTCGACCCGTGACTTGCGTGCCACCAGCAGCAGTTCCATCTCATGGGTCCAGGCGCCGATGCGCTGTGTGAGCGCCACGGTGCCGTTGAGCGGCATGATGTGGTACAGGTCGCCGCCACTGCTGCGCTGGCCGCGTGTCCAGTCCAGCTTGCCGTGCACGGTGCCTTCACCCCAGGCGGCACTGGACCAGGCCTGCGCCTGCCACGACAGGTTCACGCCGTACAGGTGCGCGTCATGGTTGGCGAAGCGCAGCAAGGCCTTGGTCTCACCCATCATCATGTAGGGGTTGAAGCTGCCCAGCGTGTCCACGTCGATGTAGTCCTGTACGTGGGTGTAGAAGGGCGTGAGCTTGACGCTCCAGCGTTCGCGGGCCGCATCGTGCCAGTCGGCCGTGGCGCTCAGCGTGTGGGCCACCTCGGGCTTGAGGCGGACATCGCCCACATAGCCGTTGGCATCGCCGAACCAGCCTGTCATCGTCATGGCCATGGTGCCGCGGCCCCAGGTGTAGCGCTCGTACAGGTTGGGCGATCGGGTCTTGCGCGCGAAGCCGAACTCGTAGGTGGCGGTGTCACTGGCGTCCAGGCGGGCCGTGAGCGTGGCGTCCACATTGTTGTCACGCCGGCTGCGATCACTGGCGTTGAAAGCCGCCGCGGCCGCGTTGTCGGCCGCGCACATCATGCCGCAGCCATAGCCCTGCACGGCCCCGGCATCGCTGCTCACGCGCTCGGCGCGCAGACCGGCTAGCAGCGTCCATGCCGGCGCGATGCGGCCCTCCCATTCACCGAACAACGCCACGCGCTCGCGCTGGCCATCGTTGATGTTGCGGTAGGCGTTGGGGGCCATCATCATCGAACCGGGCACGGCGGGCCACCAGTCGTCCAGCGTAAAGCGGCGGTACTCATGGCCCAGCCGCAGGGTGCCGCCAGCCAGGGGCAGATCGGCCTTGAGCGTGTAGCCGGCGTCGCGGCCATGCGTGTTCATGGGCATGGTGCCGGTGCGCTCGGGCGAGAAGAAGCCCATCTCATGCAGGGTGTTCTGCCAGAACAGCAGGGCTTCGAGCTTGCCCCAGTCTCTCTGGCCCTCGTAGCGCAGGCTGGCGTTGATGGCATGGTTGTGGGTCATGTCCATGTACTGGTTGGCAAAGCCCTGGTAGGGGATGCGCTGCTCGCCCACCTTGAACACCCACAGGTTGCCCTCGCCACGGGTGGCCAGGCTCACGCTCTGGTTGGTGCTCTTGAACAGGGTGTCGAGCACCTTGCGGCCATGGCCGTCCCGGTAGCTGCTGGCCTCGGTGGTGGCGCCGCTGTAGCTCACGCTCAGGCGCTCATTGGCGGCCGTGGCCTGAACGGACACCGTGCGGCCATGGTCCACGCTGCGGGTCTGCAGGCCGATGCGGCCGCGCATGAACAGCTTGTCGCCGTCGGCGGCAAACACGGGGCGCGCCGTGCTGACCGCGATCACGCCGGCGATGTTGTCGCCACCGACGCTGACCGGCGAGATGCCCGCCATCACCGTGCTCATCGACACCTGGGTCGGATCGACGTAGGACAGGGGCGGGTTCATGTGGTTGCCGCAGGCGGCCGTGGCCTCGGCACCGTCGATCAGCACCTTGATGCGGTCATTGGCCAGGCCGCGCAGCACCGGCAACCCGGAGACGCCCCCAGCGGCGTAGGTGCTCACGCCGGGCTGGGTGTTCAAGGTGGCGGCGGTGTCGGCCGTGCTCAGGCTGCCCGTGGCGCCGTGCACACGGGTGTCGTGCACGGTCACATCGGGCAGTGCAGGGGCCTCATCAGCGGCCGAGGCCAGCAAGGGCATCGAGGTCACCACGGCGGCCAGCAGGTCGAGCTTTTTCATGGACGGCTTTCAGGAAGATGACAGGTGCCGGCGACCACGCAGGTGGGCCCGCAGACGTTGACAGCCGATCACGCAGCCGGTGATGGCGATGAGGCTTGCGCCCAGGCTCAGCAAGGTCAGGATGGCCTCGCGCGCGATGGGCGCCTTCAGGAACAGCGGCAGATCCCAGCTGTGCAGCAGGTTGAACAGCCAGCGCCCCAGGCGCTGCGACCGGTCCACACTCAAGGCCACGTCGCCGGTGTACACATCCAGGTAGACGCGCGTGCGCCCCGGATCATCGAACTGCAGGCGCAGCGCGGGCAGTCGCCGCGCATCGGCCGCGTACATGGACGAGGTGCCGCGCTGGTAATAGAAGGCATCGTGCGATGGCAGCAGCTCGGCAGACACGATCCCCGCGGGCAGCAGGCGCGATGCGGCCTCGCGCAGGGTTGCCTGGGGCCATTGATCAAGGACCACGAGGCGATCATCGCCGTGCGTGGTGTCGGCCATCACCACCCGGGTCGTGCCTGTGCCGTTTCGGGCCAGCACGAAGGGCTGCCCATTCAGCACGCGCCATTCCAGCTCACGGGCCTCGAAGCCCTGAGCTTGCAGGCTCGCCAGCACCTGCGCGGGCGAGCCTGCCAGGCGCAGCTCACCCGGTTGCCCCTGTCGATAGGCGGCCTGGTCCGGGCGAGGCCCGGCCGGATCGAAGATGCCCAGCGGATTCATCGACATCAGCCCGCTGAAGATCCAGCCCAGCAACATCACACCGAACAGCATGCCCAGGGTGTGGTGCCAGCGCAGGCCCAGCCCTCGGTAAGGCGTGCGCGCGCCCGATTTGTAGCGCCCGCTGAAACGCCAGCGCCACAGCCCGGCGAGCAGCCCTGTCAGGGCCAGCACGGTGCCCAGGGCCGACAGCACGATGACCGTCCAGCTCCACACAGGATCACGCGAGCCTTCGCGGAACATGTACAGCCAGTGCAGCCAGGCGCCGATGGCGTTCCAGGCGCGCTGGGCCAGCGGTGCATCCATCACCACCTGGCCCGTGGCGGAGGACACGTACAGCACGGTGGACTCGGCATCGCCCATCTGCACGCGGTACAGGGGGCGGTGTGCATCCAGAGCGCCAGAATGGGTCCAGCGGTCCTCATCGAGCAGGCTGTCGATGGCGGCCGGGATGGTGCCTGGCTTGAAAGCCTGGGCGCTGGCCAGCGCCTGGGAGGCATCGATGCGACCGATGCGCTGACCGCTCAGGGCATCGACCGCCACCAGGCGGCCATCCCCCTCGCGCAACATATAGCGCGGGCGGCCTGCCACCGAGGTGAGCTGGATCTGGCGCACCGCCTCGGGGGCCGCGCTGTGCACCAGCGCGCGCTCAGGCGGCAGGCAGCAGGCCGCTGCATCCAGCGTTGGCAGCGCCACCAACCGCTCCTGAGGCAGCAGCTTGGGATAGCCCACGAAGAGCATCACCACGCCGCTGATCAGCCACAGCAGCATCAGCACGCAACCGCCCACGCCCATCCAGCGGTGAAGCAGATAGACCGTGCGCTTGAGCCGGACAAGCTGCGCCATGGTGCGTCGCTCAGAACTTGTGGTTGAGCGTCAGCTCCACGCGCCGGCCTTCGCCCACCAGCCATTGCGTGCTGGTGTAGTACGCGGTGGTGAAGTAGGTCTTGTCCAGCAGGTTGAAGCCGCGCAGCGCCACGGTGGTGTCGCTGCTGGCACGCCACTGCAGCGCCATGTCGGCTGTGGTGTAGGTGGGCAGCTTGAGGGTGTTGGCATTGTCCGCGAAGCGCTTGCCCACGTGGCGCAGCCCGCCCGATACCGTCCAGTCGGGCATGAAGGTCCAGCCCAGCCAGACATTGGCCACGCGCTGGGGCACGTTGGGGGGCACCTTGCCATCGTGTACGCCAGTACTGTCGCGGAAATCATCGAAGCGCGCCTTGAGCAAGGCCGCGTTGGCATCGAGCCGCACGGTCGGTGTCACGGCCATGCCCACGGTGGCCTCAAGGCCCTGCGTCGAGCGCTGCCCCGCCTGGATGGAGGTGGCCGGGTTCGCAGGATCCCGGGTGATCACCTTGTTCTTGACGATCTCGTAGAGGGCCAGCGTCCAGTCGCCACGACCTCCCCAGAAGCGCTGCTTGAGGCCTACCTCGGCCTGGCGCCCCGTGCTCAGGTCGAACTGGCTGTTGGCGGGTGACAGCATCAGCAGGCCGCTCACGGGGTCGGCCGCGCGGGCGTACTGGGCGTACAGGGCCAGATCCGGCTGCAACTGGTAGACCGTGCCCAGGCGCCAGCCGGTGTTCTCGTAGCGCTTGTCGAAGGCTTGCGCGCCGCTCAGCAGGTTGGTCCGCGACAGATCGGCACGGTCATGGCGCAAGCCCGCGATGAGAGACCAGGCCGGGGTGATGTCGAGCTTGTTCTCGGCGAACAGGGCGTACTGCTGGGCACTGTTGCGGTAGCGCGGGATGAAGGGCACGCTGCTCTGGTACTGCCCCGGCACGGGGTTGTACAGATCCACCGGCCCCGAGCTGCCCGTGTAGGTGTTGTTGGTGTGCGTGAACGAGGCCCCATTGACATCGAAGCCCACGGACAGTTGGTTGGGCAGGCCCCACAGCTTGCCCGTGAGGGTCAGATCGGTCGTGTTGCCGCTCTGCGTCTGGTCATGGGCGATCTCGGTGTTGTCGGAGCGATTGACCAGGCCGCTGCCCGCGTCATAGACGTAGGCCTCGGCATTGCGCCAGTAGCGGTTGGACTGCACATGGTAGAAGCGCGAACGCAGCACCATCTGGCTGCTGGGCGCCCAGTACACGGACAGGTCGGTCCAGCGGTCCTTGTAGCGGATCTGGCTGTCGGCCACGTTGTAGTTGTTGTCCTTGATGGCCGACAGCACCCGGCCATTGACCAGCGGCATGCCGAAGTAGCGCATCGGGCGCCGATCACCCTGCGCGTGGCTGAGCGTCAGGTGCAGGTCGGGCGAGACGTCCAGGCGCAAGGCGCCGGACCAGCTCAGGCTGCGCGAATCGCCCCGATCCACCCAGCCATCGGCCTCGTCGCCGCTGATGTCGAAGCGGTAGGACAGGGCCTGGTTGATGGCCCCGGTGCTGTCGAAGGCCAGCGCACGGCGCCCTTCGGTGCCCAGCGTGGCCTGCACCTCATGGCGGGGCGTGCCGCGCTCGGGCTTGCGCGGGACCACGTTGACCGCGCCGCCGATGGCGCCGTCGCCGTAGATCACCGAAGCCGGCCCACGCAGCACCTCGATGCGCTCGACCGCCCAGGTGTCGAAGGGAAAGCTCACGCCCACACCGCCGTACTGCCGCATGCCGTCGTACAGCCGCATCACGGAGGCCGCATCGGTGAAGCCGCGCGCCGACAGTGCGCTGCCGCTGTTGCCGGGGTGGGCCAGGCTGGTGATGCCGGTGGCGCGGGTGATCGCGTCCATCAGGTCACTGTCGCCGCGCTGGCGCAACTGGTCTTTGGTGATCGCCTCGACACTGGCGGGCGTCTGCATCGGTGTCAGGTCGAGCCTGGAGCCGGTCGATGCCGGCGCCTCCAGGCCACGGGGGACGTTGCCGATCACGGTGACAGTGGGCAGCTCATCGGTCTGCTGCGCGTGTGCAGCCGAAAGGCTCAAGGCCAGACACACTGCAGCCCACAGGGCGCTGGGCGCCAGGGTGGCAGGATGGGGCTGATGCCAGGAAGAATGGGGGGCGTACGACATGGTGGGCGGTCTGCGGAGCGGACTTCGGCCTTGGTAAGCACAGGCGCAACCGCGGTAGGCGGGGCGCGTCAGGCGTGCCAAGGGTCGCTGGAGCGCACATCCGCCTCAAGGAGGAGGCTGTGCGGTTTCAGTGCGTCAAGCCGTCAGAGGAGGCCCGCGTGGCGGGAGGGGCGCGCCCACCAGGGCGGCGATGTGCGCCGCCGCCACAGGCGTCAAGGCATGGGCCAGGGGTTGCGCATGCGCCGCCAGCAACGGTTGCTGCGGCATGGGCAGCGCGGCGCCTGCACACAGCGGGCAGTCCTTGAGGTGCCCCCCTGCGGAACCATCACCCGAATGCGCATCGAAACCCAGATCACCCGGCACCTGTGGCGCCAAAGGCACCATGACCACCTGGAAGCCGTTGGCTGATGAACAGACTGGCACCAGTTGTTCAGACACGCCGCGGTGCGACGCACTGAACACGCCCAAGGCCAGCACGAACCACGCCACGATCAGGCGTGAAAGCAATGGCGAAGGGCGGCGGGAGGGCATCTTTGCATTCTCCCACACTGCGTCGTCGGCGAGCAAGCAACGCAGGGCATGCGGCCAAGGCTGCCGTGATCGCAGTGATCGCAGTGATCGCAGTGATATGGTGTACACAACCCAAGCCCGACCACCTGGCCGATGGAGCCCCCGCCATGAACCACGCCGCCCCCGGCCCTGACGGCATCCTGCGTTGCCACTGGTGCCTGAGCACGCCGGAGTACATCGCGTACCACGACCACGAATGGGGCTTCCCGGTGGTCGACGACACCCGCCTGTTCGAGAAGATCTGCCTGGAGGGCTTCCAGTCGGGACTGAGCTGGCGCACGATCCTGGCCAAGCGGGAGAACTTCCGCAAGGCGTTCAAAGGCTTCGATGTCGACAAGGTGGCGCGCTTCACCGAGCGCGATGTCGAGCGCCTGCTCCAGGACACCGGCATCGTGCGCCACCGGGGCAAGATCGAAGCCACCATCCACAACGCGCGTTGCGCCCAGGCCCTGGCGCGCGAGGCCGGCTCGCTGGCCGCGTACTTCTGGCGCCATGAAGGCCTCGATCCGGCAGACGCAGAACCCCAGACGCGCTCCACCTCCCCCACCGCCATCGCCCTGTCCAAGGACCTCAAGAAACGGGGCTGGAAGTTCGTGGGTCCGACGACGGTCTACGCCTTCATGCAAGCCATGGGGCTGATCAACGACCACGCCACGGATTGCGCCCTGCGGGTCAAGGCGGCACGCGCCCGCCCGGGCTCCTGACCCCGCAGCAGGCCAGCCAGGCACACGCGGCTGCGCAAGACCGGCTCGATGCTGCCCACCGAGGTTCCGCTGCCGGTGCTCAGCGCGGCCTGAGCGCCAAATGGTCTACCCTCACGCCATCGCATAACTGGCGTCGAGAGGTGGGCCACCACCGTGAAGTGCGATCTCTGCAAGCCGCGCGCCTGGGCACCTTCCACCTTTGCCATGCAAGGAGCCCCATGCGCACCACCGTTTCCATCCACGGCCTGCAAGTCTACGGCTACCACGGCCTGTTCGACGAAGAGCGCCGCCTGGGCCAGAAGTTCCTGTTCGATGTCCGCTGCCAGCTGGTCGACGTGCCCACGCACCAGGACGATCAGCTCGACAACTCCGTCGGGTACGACGTGCTGGCCAACGAGGTGTCCAGCATCTCCGCCGCCCAGAAGTACAAAACCGTCGAGGCGCTGGCCGAGACCGTCGCGCGCACGCTGCTGGCGCGCCACGGCGTCATCGCGGCGCTGGACATCAAGGTCGCCAAGCTGAGCCCCCCCATGGCGCACGCCTTGACATCGGCCACGGTGGAGGTATCGCTCAGGCGAGACGAGACCCGCGGGCCAGGTCCACAAACGCCTTGAGGTAGTCGATCTCGATGTCGGCCTCGCGGGCGCCCAGGTAGATCTGCTTGGCGATGCCCTTGGGGCCCAGGCGCACAGGCACGACGTTCATCTGGTCGGCGTACTCCTCCACCAGCCAGCGCGGCAGCGCGGCCACGCCGCGCCCACTCGCCACCATCTGCAGCATGATGTCCGTGGTCTCGATGGCCTTGTGGCGCCTGGGCGAGATGCCCGCCGGCATCAGGAACTGCGTGTAGATGTCGAGCCGGTCGGTGGGTACCGGGTAGCTGATCAGCACTTCCTGGGTCAGTTGCCGGGGCTTCACATAGGCCGCCGAGGCCAGGGCATGTCCCTTGGCCACGACCAGCACCTGTTCATAGTCGAACACCGGCTCGAAATGAAGGCCTGGCTTGTAGAGCGGATCAGGCGTCACCAGCAGGTCGATCTCGTAGCCAAACAGGGCGCCGATGCCGCCGAACTGGAACTTCTGCTTCACGTCCACCTCCACGTCCGGCCAGGCCGCGAGGTAGGGAGAGACCACCTTGAGCAGCCATTGATAGCAAGGATGGCATTCCATGCCGATGCGCAGCGCACCGCGCTCGCCCTGCGCGAACTGGCCCAGGCGCTCTTCGGCCAGATCCAGCTGGGGCAGCACACGGTTCGCCACAGCCAGCAGGTACTCGCCAGCCTGCGTCAACCTCAGGCTGCGCCCCTCGCGCAGCCAGATGTCCGTGCCCAACTGCTGCTCCAGCTTCTTCATGCTGTGGCTCAAGGCCGACTGGGTGAGGTTCAGCACGCCCGCAGCGGCCGTCAATGACCCCTGCTTCTCGACCTGCTGCACGACGCTGAGATGGATGCGCTCAAGCATTCAATGATTTCCACTCATGGATACGTGAATTAAAACCATTTTACTTCATTGATCCAGATCCATACCATCGCAACCATGAAAGCAGCAATGACACGGCCACTGCGCGTGGTAGCGGTTTCCGGCGGACTGCAAAGCCCCTCCAAATCGGCAGGCCTGGCCAGGCACCTGCTGGATCTGATCGCTGACCAGGCGCCGTGCCAGCAACGCCTGGTCGAACTGGGGCAACTGGCACCGCAGCTCACGGGTGCAGTCTGGCGTTCCCAACTGCCCGACACCGTGGAGCGGGAACTGGCCGCGGTCGAGCAGGCTGACGTGCTGGTGGTGGCCACGCCGGTCTTCCGTGGCTCGTACACGGGCCTGTTCAAGCACTTCTTCGACCTCATCGGGCAGGACGCCCTGATCGACAAGCCGGTGTTGCTGGCGGCCACCGGTGGCAGCGAACGCCATGCCCTGGTGATCGACCACCAGCTGCGACCACTGTTCAGCTTTTTCCAGGCGCGCACCTTGCCGCTGGGCGTCTATGCCACCGACAAGGATTTCGTGGACTACCGCCTGCGCGACGAAGCCTTGATCGAGCGGGCCACGCTGGCGGTCCAACGGGCGTTGCCCTTGATCGAATTGACGCGCCACGCCAGCCCTTCTCCAGCGGAGCAAATGCTCGCGGCCTGAAACAAGACCCGGCTTTTATTCCAGAACATCAGTGCAGCAGATCATGATGAACGAAGACTTTACTTTCAGCCTCAAGAGCATCTGGTTCGATGAAGACTATCAACCATCGGGCGGTACGCGCATCACCACCAACTTTGCCAACCTGGCGCGTGGAGAGAGCCGGCAACAGAACCTGCGCAACACGTTGAGGATGATCGACAACCGCTTCAACGCTCTGGCGCATTGGGACAACCCGACAGGAGACCGCTACGCCGTCGAGCTTGAGATCATCTCCGTCGAGATGAACATCGGCGCCAAAGGCAGCCATGATGTATTTCCGCTGATCGAGATACTGAAGATCTGGATTCTCGACAAGAAGTTGAACAAGCGCATCGACGGCATCGCTGGCAACAACTTCTCATCCTATGTGCGCGACTACGACTTCAGTGTCTTGCTTCCGGCGCACAACCTCCATCGGGCAGAGTTCAGCACGCCAGGGGATTTCGGGGATCTGCATGGGAAGCTGTTCAAGCACTTTGCCAATTCGAGCACCTACAAGGAACGCTTCAACAAGCCCCCTGTCATCTGCATCAGCGCGTCGACCAGCAAGACCTATCAGCGAACCGGGAACGAGCACCCCGTTCTGGGCTTCGAGTACCAGCAGAACGAGCTGTCCTCGACCGATCAGTACTTCGCGAAAATGGGGATGCAGGTGCGCTTCTTCATGCCGCCAGACAGTGTTGCGCCCTTGGCCTTCTACTTCTTCGGTGACTTGCTGAGCGACTACACCGATCTGGAGTTGATCGGCACCATCAGCACGATGGAGACCTTCCAGAAGATCTATCGCCCGGAGATCTACAACGCCAACTCTGCGGCGGGCAAGCTCTATCAGCCGAGCTTGAAGTACCAGGATTACTCGTTGACGCAAATTGTCTATGACCGGGAAGAGCGCAGCCAGTTGGCGGTCAAGCAGGGCAAGTTCACGGAAGAAAACTTCATCAAGCCGTACAAGAACGTGCTTGACCAGTGGGCCGCCAATTTCGCGCACTGACCTCACCTCTATTGGCCTCAAAGGAATCCTCAGATGTTTGAAACCTCCATCGCCGGCAGCCTGCCCAAACCTGCCTGGCTGGCTGAAACTAATAAGCTCTGGCCCAAGTGGGCGGCTGAAGGCGATGCACTGCTCCAGGCCAAGGCCGATGCGACCCTGCTGTGGATCAAGGCCCAGGAAGACGCAGGGCTGGACATCGTGTGCGACGGCGAGCAATCGCGACAGCACTTCGTGCACGGCTTTCTTGAGCAGGTCGAGGGCATCGACTTCGACAACAAGGTGAAGATGGGCATCCGCGACAACCGCTACGACGCGATGGTGCCGCAGGTGGTCTCCAACCTGCGCCTGAAAGGCCGCGTGCATGCCTTCGAAGCGCAGCTGGCGCGTGCCCACACCAAGAAGAAGCTGAAGTTCACCCTGCCCGGCCCCATGACCATCGTCGATACGGTGGCAGACCGCTTCTACGGTGGCAATGCCGAAGGAAGGATCAAGATGGCCTTCGCCTTCGCCGAGCTGCTCAACCAGGAGGCCCTGGCGCTGCAGGCCGACGGCGTGGACATCATCCAGTTCGACGAGCCCGCCTTCAATGTCTACATGAAGGATGCCGCAGACTGGGGCGTGCAGGCGCTTGAGCGCGCAGTACAGGGCCTGACCTGCAAGACCGCGGTGCACATCTGCTACGGCTACGGCATCAAGGCCAACACCGACTGGAAGAGCACGCTGGGCGAGGAATGGCGCCAGTACGAACTGGTGTTCCCAGCGCTGGCCAAGAGCCGCATCGACCAGGTGAGTCTGGAATGCATCCACTCGCATGTGCCGCCCGACCTGATGAAGCTGCTGGAAGGCAAGGACGTGCTGGTCGGCGTGATCGATGTGGCCAGCGACGTGGTCGAGACACCCGAGGAGGTGGCCGACACCATCGGCCAGGCACTGCAGTTCGTTCCGAAGGAGCGTCTGTTCCCCTGCACCAATTGCGGTCTGGCCCCCATGGCGCGGGACGTGGCGTGGCGCAAGCTGCAGGCCTTGGCGGAAGGCACGAGGCTGGCCAAGGAACGGTTGACCAAGGCGTGATGCCTTAACGGCTACGAAGCGCCGCCCCCGATACCCCCAATCACATCGACCATTGCATCGACAGGAAGTACCGCCTGTCGGGCATGGGATAGACGGTCTGGCTGTAGGCCTTGGTGGTATAGACCTCGTTGAACAGGTTCTGGATGCCCAAGGTCAGGCTCAGGCCGTGCACCGGCCCCAGGCGGGGCTCCCAGCGCAGTTGGGTGTCCACCACCCGGTAGGCATCCAGCCTGGGCAGCTCATTGGCCCAGTCGTTGCCGTCGTAGCGGCCACCCACGAAGCGCGCGTTCACCGACCAGGACAGCTCGGGCATCAGCCGCAGCCATGCGGCCCCGCTCACCGTGTGGCGGGCCACCAGCGGCACATCGCTGTCCAGCCCGGTGAAGGAGGGCTTCACGTAGGCCCACTGCAGCTGCAGCTTGACGCGGGAATCCGGCGCCCAGGTCACGTCCAGCTCGCGCCCCTGGCGCCGGGTCTGCCACGGGTAATTGCGGTTGTAGGAGTCGCCACCCGCCTCGATGGGGCCGTAGTAGATCTCGTCATCGATGCGCATGTCGAACGCGCTCACAGCCAGCGTCCATTGCGGCGAGGGCTCGAAGCGCAGGCCGATTTCGCGCGTGCGGCCATGCTGGGGCCGCAGGTCAGGGGTGGCCTTGGCCAGCTCGTCGAGGTTGGGCAGGCGCGTGTGGCGGCTGATGCTGGCAAAGGGTTCCAGGCCCATCGGCAGACGCCAGCTCCAGCCCAGCTCGCTGCTGCGCTGGCTCCAGCGGCGCTTGTCTTCGGCGTCGAGGCTGCCGAACTGGTAGCGCTGCTCACGCACACGCATGGTGTCCAGGCGCACGCCAGCATGCACCTGCATGCCCTGCACGGGTGACAGGTGCACATCCACATAGCGGGCCCGGGTGCGCGCCTGGCCGGTCATCTCCGTGGTCGGCTCTTGCAGGCCACCTTCTGCCCGGCGGTAGTGCCCATCGGATGATTCCAGGCCGAACATCACCGACTGCGGCAGGCCGCGCCATTTGGTGGTGAAGGTCTGCGTGACCTGCACCCAGTCACGCTCGGAGCGGATGTCGTTGAGCTGATCCGCGATCTGCTCGGCCACCTCATAGCCGGGAAAGTTCAGGGGCTCGAAACCGATCAGGTAAGGATTGCGCCGCTCACGGTGCGTGAAAGCCACCGCCAAGCGCGACCACTCATTGCTGATCGACAGGCCCGCGCCATGGCGGGTGTCGTCCGTCTCGCCACCGTCGTACAGCGACGCCGCACGACGCCGCTGAGACGAGGTGCCCTTGAGCACCTCGATCGGCAGCGGCCCGGGCATCCCATAGCGGTCCCAACTGGCCGCCGTGCGCAGGTAGGCATCGAGCAGGAAGCCGCCGCCCAGGGACGGGGTGAAGCGCAGCTCGCCCGAGACCTTGTTGCCCCAGTAGCCACTGTTGGCGCGGTACCCATTGCTGCTGTTGTGCGACACCTGCAGGCGTGCGGCCAGATCACCCACACCGCCTTCGATGGCGGCCTGTGCGGCGCGCGTGCCGTACGAGCCCAGGGTGAAGCTCATCTTGCCCTGGGGCGGCCCTGCCTGGGGGCGCCGCGTGGTGATGTTGATCACCCCGGCCACGGCCCCGGGGCCGAAGCGCACGGCACCACCGCCGCGCAGCACCTCGATGCGCTCGATCTGCGCCAGCGACAGCGTCGACAGGTCGGCCCCTGACAGGTCCATCTCGTTGAGCTGCTCGCCATCGACGATGACCAGCAGGTTGCTGGTGGCCGTGTCGCCCATGCCCCGCATGTCCACGGTCGACTTCTTGTCGTCCCCGTAGAAGCTGTGCACCGTCAGGTTGGCCTGCGTGGCCAGCAGCTCCGTCACCGACGAGGCCGGCGAGCGGGCGATGTCATCGGCCGTGATCACCTTGACCGGGTTGCTCGTCGAGATCGGCGACGTCTTGCTGCCGGTCACGGTGATGGTGGGCAGGCCCGTACCAGCGTCTGCCGCGGCCGTCGCGGAAGTAGGCGCAGCCCCGTCCGCGGCAGCCTGCGCCCACGCCAACGGGGACACGAGTGCCGTGGCGAGCGCGCCTGCCAGCAGGGTCAGGCGCAGGTCACCGTGGCCATCGGCCATGCCTGTCATGAACACCGACCTCACCCGAGGTGGTTCAGCGCCGGGACTGGCGCCGCACGGCACCCGCCATGAAGCCCAGGCCGAGCAGCATCATCGCCAGCGTCGAGGCCTCGGGCACCGCAGCAGCGGTCACACTCAGGTTGTCCAGCGCAAAATAGGTCGGGGTGTTGATGCCGTACAGGCCCGTGTCGGACGAGGTCATCTGGAACTCGATCGAGGAGACCGCGCCCAGGCTGGTCAGGTCGACATGGGCCCACTGATCCAGGATGTAGTCCTGGCTGTTGTCGGCGAAGCGGTAGTCGGCCAGGTAGAAATCGACCGTACCGGTGGTGGCACCCAGCGCGTCCTTGCCGATGATGCTCAGCAGGAGCCAGTCAGCATCGTTGCCGGACGCCCCGCCGAACTTCTTGGCGAAAGAATCGCCGTTCTTCATCGACAGCGCGGCGTAGGTGTTGTTGGTCAGGGCCACGCTGCCGGCCAGCACCGGTGCCTCGAAGGTGATGGCCGTGGGCACGCCTTCGTACGCGGACACATAGGCCAGCGCGAAGTTCTGCGAGCCGCCGGCCGCCGCCGCGTTGTAGACGCTGAACTGGTTCTCGAAGCCCTCGGTCACCCGGTCCGTTTCATTGCCGAAGGTCCAGCCCGACCAGCTGCCGTAGTCGCTGTTGTAGCGGTGCTCGAACGTGGCCGCGCCACTGGTGAAGGTGGCCGTGGTCTCGGGGAAGTAGTGGCTGGAGGGGGCCAGCGACAGCTCTTCGAACGTGCTGACGATGGGGGCCGCCTGGGCGCTGGTGGCGGCAGCCAGAGCGGCCAGCGAAACGGCGCAGGCCTTCAGGAAGGGTTGCATCATGGCGTGATCTCTGATGGAAGGTGGTGGGGCGTCGGCGCGGCCAGATCAGGCAGCGAGCTTCGAACCCGTGGCCCGCGCATGATGTCGGGCCAGGCACAGCCCGCCCAGGCCGAGGGCGAACAGCGCCAGTTGCGACGGCTCGGGTACGGCCGGCGTCGGCGTGATGGCGGCGTAATGGATCACGCCCACGGCATCGAGGTCGAAGCCGGCGCTGCCGGTGGTGGGGTACGGGTCATAGATGGGGCGGCCAGCGCTGTCGAGCGCCGTGCCGTTGCCCACGATGTCCACGATGCGCACGTACTGCACCTTGTTGACGTCCAGGCCAGCGGTGCCGGCCAGCAGGTCCAGGTCAAAAGGCGTGCCGTAGCCCTGCTTGTACTTGCCGGCCAGGCCATCGATGTTGGTGGGGTCCACAGCACCGAAACCGCCCACGGGCTTGGTGGTCAGCGATGCGCTCGGGAAACGGAAGAAGTCGACGCCGTTGGAGGACACCTCCACATAGCCCAGCTCCAGGAAGGTGTCGCTGAAGCTGTTCTCGAACACGGCGAAATCAGCGCCTGCGCCGTTGGTGATGTAGCCGCCGAAGGTCAGCGTGATGCTGCCGCCATCGCCCAGCACGACCACGTCGTAGGAGTCGCCAACGGCCTTGCCCAGGGCCTTCTCGGGCGTCTTCCAGGTGGCGTCCACGCCGGTGCCGGGCAGGTAGTTCACATAGCCCGTGGCCCAGTTGGTAAAGCTGGCGTCGTCCTTGTGGATGGCGGTAGAGCCGGGCTTGCCGGCGGCTGGGGCGTAGGGGCCGGCATTGGCCACACCTGACGCGCCGAGCGTCAAGGCGCCGAGCACCAGGGTGGAGAAAAGCGTGTTTCGCAGCGCGCGCATGGGAGCTCCCAGGTCGCCTGCAGGCAAATACGCTGCAGGCAGGTTGAAGGAGATGCGTGGCGAGAAGGGCTGTGCGAATGCAGCCTGTCCGATGCCGCAGCGCAAGCCACGGCCATGGATGGCACATGTCACCGCCTGGTTGCCCACCGCAACATCGGATCACGCTCCAGGCCGGTCTCCGGGCTTGTGAGTGCGCGAGAAGCGCCGAAGATCCGCCTTCCCGCGCCTGGGCACAGTGGCTGGCAGCGGATGTGTCCGATGCCGTGGATCGCCTTGACTCACTTACCGTTGCGGGGGCAGCGCCGGACTCGCGAAATCGCTCACCGGCTTCCCGTTTCACCCTTGGCAGCGAGGACCGCAGCAAGGGCACCTGAAACAGGCGCGAGTGTAATCCCTTATCCCTCAGGGAAGTTCCAACCTCACACCCCCTTGAATGAGGGGCGCGCCTGGTCAGCCTTGCTGCGCAGGGATCTCCACACCCGCATGCGCCGCCTGCTGGTCGGCGTGGTAGCTAGAGCGCACCATGGCACCCACGGCCGCGTGCGTGAAGCCCATGGCCTCGGCCTCGCGCTCGAACATCTTGAAGGTGTCCGGGTGCACGTAGCGGCGCACCGGCAGGTGGTGGCCGCTGGGCGCCAGGTACTGGCCGATGGTGATCATGTCGATGCCATGCTCGCGCATGTCGCGCATCACCTGCAGGATCTCTTCGTCCGTCTCGCCCAGGCCCAGCATCAGGCCGCTCTTGGTGGGCACGTGCGGCGCGAATTCCTTGAAGCGCTTGAGCAGGTTCAGGCTGTATTGGTAGTCAGAACCCGGACGGGCTTCCTTGTACAGGCGCGGCACCGTCTCCAGGTTGTGGTTCATCACATCGGGCGGCGCGGCCTTCAGGATCTCCAGCGCGCGGTCCATGCGGCCACGGAAATCGGGCGTCAGGATCTCGATGCGGGTGTGGGGCGATTGCTCGCGCACCTGGCGGATGCACTCCACGAAGTGGCCGGCACCGCCGTCGCGCAGGTCGTCGCGGTCCACGCTGGTGATCACCACGTAGCTCAGCTTGAGCGCACCGATGGTCTTGGCCAGGTTGGCGGGCTCGTCCACATCGAGCGGATCGGGGCGGCCGTGGCCCACGTCGCAGAAGGGGCAGCGGCGGGTGCACTTGTCACCCATGATCATGAAGGTGGCCGTGCCCTTGCCGAAGCACTCACCGATGTTGGGGCACGAGGCCTCTTCGCAGACCGTGTGCAGCTTGTGCTCGCGCAGGATCTGCTTGATCTCGTAGTAGCGGGTGTTGGGCGAGCCGGCCTTGACGCGGATCCAGTCAGGCTTTTTCAGCACCTCGCCAGCGGGCACGATCTTGATGGGGATGCGTGCGGTCTTGGCCTGGGCCTTCTGCTTGGCGGCGGGGTCGTACGTGGCGGCGGGCGCCGGCACGGGATCGTTCAGGTTCGTGGACATGGGCTGCAGGCGGCCCTGACCGCGGGGACGACGCGGAAACGAAAGAGCCGAGCCGTCACTGTAGCCGATCAGGCTTTCGGACGGGGGAATGCCCGAGCCTGCCGGGGGTGTGGACTTCCACAATGCGCCCTGTCGCATGGGGCCCATTCAGCCGCTTGCCGGCGCCGCCCTGGCCGAAAAGATCAGTTCAAGGCGCCAGCCAGGTCTCCAGCTTGGCGGCCAGCAGGCGGGCCACCTCGTCCGGGTCGGCCTGGATGCCCAGGGTGGCCAGGTCCACCGTGCGCAGCCCGGCGTAGCCACAGGGGTTGATGCGCTGGTAGGGCGACAGGTCCATCGCCACGTTGAGCGACACCCCGTGGTAGGTGCAGTGGCGGGTCACCTTGATGCCCAGGGCCGCGATCTTGCCCAGGCCCTTGAAGGGATCGCGCGGGTCGGGTGGATCGCTCAGGGCAGCGTGGGCACCGGGATCATCCAGCCGCACATAGATGCCGGGGGCGCCCGCCAGCCGGTGGCCGGTCACGCCCAGCGGGGCCAGGGTGCGGATCACGGCCTCCTCGATGCGGTGCACGTACTCCTTCACGAAGTAGCCACGCCTGCGCAGGTCCAGCAGGGGATAGCCCACCACCTGGCCGGGGCCATGGTAGGTGACCTGCCCGCCCCGGTTGCTCTGCACCACGGGGATGTGGCCCGGCCCTTCGGGGTTGAGCAGTACGTGGCCGGCCTGGCCCGCCAGGCCCTGGGTGAACACCGGCGGGTGCTGGCAGACCCACAGGCGATCGGGCGTGTCCGGGCTGCGCGATTCGGTGAACTCGCGCATGGCGGCGTAGGTGGGCTCGTAGGGAACCTGCCCCAGGAATTCGGTGTGCAAGGACGCGGACATGCGCCGGTTGTACCACCGACCGCCTGGGCTTGCCGGGGGTGGGCTCAGGCGCCAGCGCGGCGCTGAAAGAGCTGCCCCGGCAGCCGGGCCACCTGGCCCGCCAGCTCCAGTTCGAGCAGGCGCACGCCCAGATCGGCCGGGCCGAAGCCGGTGCGGGCGGCCAGCGCGTCCAGGCCGACGGGGTCATAGCCCATGGCGCTCAGCAGCGTGTCTTCGGTGGCTGTGTCATCGTCAGACAAGCAAGCAGACTCGCCAGAGCCTGTGCTGGCAACAGATGACACGGAATGGGCGGCTTGGCCCCAGTGCAACTCGTCCATCACATCCTGCGCCGTCTCCACCAGCTTGGCGCCCTGCTTGATCAGCGCATGGCAGCCGCGTGACTGCGGCGCGTGGATCGAGCCGGGAATGGCAAACACCTCACGGCCCATCTCGGCTGCCAGGCGGGCGGTGATCAGAGAGCCAGACTGCACTGCGGCCTCCACCACCAGGGTGCCGCGCGTGAGCCCCGCCACGATGCGGTTGCGCCGGGGGAAGTTGGGGGCCAACGGGGGCGTACCCAGCAGGCACTCACTCAGCACCACCCCGCGGGTGGCGATGCGGTGCGCCAGGGCGTGGTGCTTGCGGGGATAGACGCGGTCCAGGCCGGTGCCCACCACCGCGATGGTGCTGCCCGCCGATCCGGCGGCATCCGGCGCTTCGCCCATCGCCGCCAGGGCGCCTTCGTGGGCGGCGCCATCAATGCCATCGGCCAGGCCGGACACCACCGTGAGCCCCGCGGCACTGAAGGCCTGCGCGAACGCCTTGGCGTTGTCGCGCCCCTGCTCGGTCGGGTGACGGCTGCCCACGATGGCGATGGCCGGGGCCTGTAGCAGCGCCAGCCGCCCTTGCGCGAACAGCACCAACGGCGGATCGGCGGCCTCCAGCAAGGCGGTGGGGTAATGGGGATCGGCCAGGGTCAGCGCCGCGCGCTCGGCCATGTCGCCTGCGTCTTCCGGTGTCGCGTGCAGCCAGTCCCAGGTGGCCTGGACATGCGCATCCAGCCCCTCAGGCTCGTCGGCCAGGCCCTTGCGCTCACGCGAGGGCAGCAACTCGGCCCAGGCTGCGGGCCCAGCCTCGAACACGGCCTGGGGCGAGCCCAGGGCAGCCAGCAAAGTCCGGGCAGACGCCGGGCCCAGTTTGGGCGTGAGGATCAGGCGCAGCCACGCCCGCAGTTCATCGAGGGTCAGGGTCAAGGGCAGCCGCCCCAGCGGGCGCCAGCGTCAAGAGGTACTGCGGTGGATGAAAAAGGCCTTTGCCCCCCGCCCCATCAGGCAGGCATGGCAAAGGCCCGTATACGCCCCGGAAAGCTCAGGGCTGAGTGAAGCGGTCGCCAGGCTTGACGGGCTCCTGCACCTGCAGGATCAGGGCGTAGGACATCTTGTCGAACGTGCGGAACACATAGAGCAGGCCATGGCGCTCGTCAGGCAGCTTCAGGGTGGCCTTGTCCGCATCGGTCGAGTCCTTGATCACACGGCCATCGCGCCACAGCGCCAGCACGTGGCCGCGCTCGATGCCATCGGTCTTGCCCCGGTTGATCGACACGATCTGGTTCTGACCTGCCGTGAGCGCCTCGCCATACAGGGACACGATCTGCCCGGCGATCTCGGTTTGCGGCGCATGCGGCACAGCGGTGTCGAAATCACGCGGAGGCACGGGCGCCAGACGGTCGCCCACCATGGTTTCCTGGCGGGTGCTGGTGATGGTGATGGTGGAGGGGATCACCAGCGGCTTGCCATCGGCACCGGTGCCTTCGGCCCCCTGGCGCACCAGATCGGCCGAGCCCACGTACACGGCCTCGTAGCCCAGCACCTGCTGAGTGGCCGGGTCACGCAGCGGCTTGGGCTCGCGGAACATGCGGAACTCGCGTCGGCCCTGGGTGTCGCCACGGACATAGGCCGTCTCGCCACGCGAGACGATCACGCGGCCCTCCTGGGTGGCCACCACGCGCGGGGCGGTCAGCAACTCGGTGCTGTCATTGAAGATGACGGCTTCGTTGAAGAAGGGCTCCAGCAGGTGCAGGGGCACCGTGGTGATGGCCTCGTTGGGGTCGATCTCCCGCACGCGGGGCGACAGGCGAGCGTCTCCGTTGGGCCCCAGCGGCTGGCCCAGGCGCAGACGCGCCCGGCCGTTGGACTTGTCCAGGTAGAGCACCTGCCCCGGGAAGATCAGGTGGGGGTTGCGGATCTGCTGCAGGTTCATGCCCCACAGTTCCGGCCAGCGCCAGGGGCGCTTGAGGAACAGGCCCGAGATGGCCCACAGTGTGTCGCCGCGCTTGACGGTGTAGGAATCCGGCGCGTTGGGCGCCAGTTCGGACAGCGGCACCCCGGCCTCGGCCACCTGGCTGGCGGTGGCTTTCTGCTGCGCGGTGATCGGAAAGTTGGGCGCCGTCTGGGCCTGCACGGCTTGCGCCACGCCCCCCATCAGCATCAGCACTCCGATCGCCTTGGCCATGGACAGGGCATTGCGTGTCTTCAAAACAGTCTCCAAGTCGTCCTCCCGACCCCTTGTTTCGCACCCGGCTTGACGGCCAGACCGCCCAGACAGGACGACCACGCGGGGAAGCACTGTTTTCAGCGCGGATCCGGGAGATTCGGCACAATCCGGTCAATGATCGTTGGATTCTGCCCGGAAATTGCAAGCTGCGGCAACGCGGGTTGCCCTGTGTTACCGTGGCGCCCCTCCGCTGTGGCACCTTCGCCCATGCCCGGCGTTGCATCGATTCCACACCGAACCTGTCCGTTTCCAGTCTGCGCACCATGGCCCTGCTGACCATCCTCCGCTACCCCGACCCGCGCCTGCACAAGGTGGCCAAGCCCGTGGCGCAGGTGGACGACCGCATCCGCCAGTTGGTCGATGACATGCTCGAGACCATGTACGACGCCAAGGGCGTGGGCCTGGCCGCCACCCAGGTGGACGTGCACGAGCGCGTGGTCGTGATCGACACCAGCGAGGAGCGCAACGACCCGCGCGTGCTGATCAACCCCGAGATCATCAAACGCAGCGACGAGATGATCGTGTGGGAAGAAGGCTGCCTCTCGGTGCCCACCATCTATGACAAGGTGGAGCGTCACGCCCGCGTGCGCGTGCGCGCCCTGGGCCGCGACGGCCAGCCCTACGAGTTCGACGCCGACGACGACCTGCTCTCTGTGTGCGTGCAGCACGAGCTGGACCACCTGATGGGCAAGGTGTTCGTGGAATACCTCTCGGCGCTCAAGCGCAACCGCATCAAGACCAAGCTGCAAAAGCGCTCCAAAGAAGACGAAGCCGCATGAAGCTCGTCTTTGCCGGCACGCCGGAGTTCGCCCGCGAAGCCCTGGCCGCCCTGCACGCCGCCGGCTTCCAGATTCCCCTGGTGCTGACCCAGCCCGACCGACCCGCCGGCCGCGGCATGAAGCTGCAGGCCTCGCCCGTCAAGCAGTTCGCACTGGAGCACGGCATCCAGGTGGCCCAGCCGCACAGCCTCAGGCTCGACGGCAAGTACCCGGATGAGGCCGCCGCCGCCAAGGCCCTGCTCGAATCCGTGGGCGCCGACGTGATGGTGGTGGCCGCCTACGGCCTGATCCTGCCCAAGTGGACGCTGCAGCTGCCCCGCCTGGGCTGCCTGAACATCCACGCCTCGCTGCTGCCGCGCTGGCGCGGCGCCGCGCCCATCCACCGCGCCATCGAGGCGGGCGACGCGGCCACCGGCATCACCATCATGCAGATGGACGAGGGCCTGGACACGGGCGACATGCTGCTGATCGAGCGCGAGCCCATCCGCCCCGACGACACCACCGCCGTGCTGCACGACCGCCTGGCCACGCTGGGCGGACGCCTGATCGTCGAGGCGCTGGAGCTGGCGGCCTGCGGCGGCTTCACGCCCCAGCCCCAACCCGCCGAAGGCATCACCTACGCGCACAAGATCGAGAAGGCCGAGGCCGCCATCGACTGGCGCCAGCCCGCCGCCGAGATCGAACGCCGCGTGCGCGCCTTCGACCCCTTCCCCGGCAGCACCTTCACCCTGGGCAGCGACACCATCAAGCTGTGGCGCACCAGCGTGGTGCAGGCCAGCGGCACCGCGGGCGAGGTGCTGCACGCCCAGGGCGACACCCTGGTGGTGGCCTGCGGCGAGCAGGCCCTGGCCCTGCACACGCTGCAGCGCCCCGGCGGCAAGCGCGTGCCCGCCAAGGATTTCCTGCAGAACGCCCCGGCCGGCCTGCCCTCGCACCTGGCCTGAAAGCCCCTGACCGTCTGGCGCGCCTCGTGCATGCATCAGACTTAACGAAACCTGAACCGGACTTGAACTTCCGGAATCCGCCCGTATCTACCCCGGTGCCGCCATGTGGCGGTTCACCGGCTTCGCCAGAAGGAGCCCGCCTTATGTTCAACATGATGAAAACCGCCATCCTGATGGCGGCGATCACGGCCCTGTTCATGGCCATCGGCGCCATGATCGGCGGCCGTGCCGGCATGATGCTCGCGCTCGTCGTGGCGCTGGGCATGAATTTCTTCAGCTACTGGTTTTCGGACAAGATGGTGCTGAAGATGTACAACGCCCGCGAGGTGGACGCCACCACCGCGCCGCGTTTCTACGCCATGGTGCAGGAGCTGGCCGCCAAGGCCGAGCTGCCCATGCCCAAGGTGTACCTGATCAACGAGAACGCCCCCAACGCCTTCGCCACCGGTCGCAACCCCGAGAACGCGGCCGTGGCCGCCACCACCGGCATCATGCAGGTGCTCAGCGAGCGTGAACTGCGTGGCGTGATGGCGCACGAGCTGGCCCACGTCAAGCACCGCGACATCCTGATCAGCACCATCAGCGCCACCATGGCCGGTGCGATCTCGATGCTGGCCAACTTCGCCATGTTCTTCGGGGGGCGTGACTCGGAAGGCCGCCCGGCCAACCCGATCGCCGGCATCGCCGTGGCCATCCTGGCCCCGCTGGCCGCCAGCCTGATCCAGATGGCCATCAGCCGTGCCCGCGAGTTCGAGGCCGACCGTGGCGGCGCCGAGATCAGCGGCGACCCGCAGGCCCTGGCCAGCGCGCTGGAAAAGATCCACCGCTACGCCCAGGGCATCCCGCTGGAGGCCGCCGAACGGCACCCCGAAACGGCGCAGATGATGATCATGAACCCCCTGTCGGGCGGCGGGCTGCGCGGCCTGTTCTCCACCCACCCGGCCACCGAGGAGCGCGTGGCGCGCCTGATGGCCATGGCCCAGGGTGGTGCGCGCGGGGGCTGACACTGCCCGGAAAAGCGTGATGTATTGACGGTTTATTCCCGTCAGAATTTGGTCAAAGCATCCGATAACTCGTAAGGCCCCGGCCGTCGGCTTCATCGACGCCGCCGGGACTTACAAGGGCGCTGGATGCTGTCAAAGATCAACAAGGCCAAAACCGAATCCGCGTGGCTGAAACGAGGTGCGTGGGGTGTGCTGCTGCTGGGCATGGCCGGCAGCGTGCTGCTGTGGCAACGCACGGCGGCAGAACTGCGCACGCAATCGGACGCGGCCTTCGCCAGCAGCACCCGGCAACAGGCCGATGCCCTCCAACGCCAGCTTGACCGCTACACCGACCTGCTCAGCAGTTTCCAGGCGATGTACCTGGTCGACGGTGAGGTCAGCCGCGCCGCCTTTCACAACCGCTACCTCACCCTGCGCAAGAGCTCCGACTACAAGGCCCTGATGGCCGTGCAGTTCGCCGAGCTGGTGCCCCATGAGCGCAAGCAGGCCTTCGAAGCCAGCGTGCGGGCAGACCGCAGCGTCGAGCCCGGCGGCTACCCTGGCTACACCATCTACCCGGCCGGCCAGCGCCCCAGCTACGTGGTCGTGAAGTACAGCGAGCCCATGGCCGGCAATGAAAAGGCCATGGGTTTCGACATCGCCGGCGAGGCCCCGCGCCGCGCCAACCTCGAGGCCGCGCGCGACAGCGGCAAGGTGATGGTGTCGCCCCCGATGGCACTGGTGCAGCTGGCGCAGGACAGCACCGGCTTCGTGATCCGCCTGCCGGTGTACCGCGCCGGCATCACGCTGGACACCCAGGCCGCCCGGCGCAAGGCCTACATCGGGCAGATCACCGGCGTGTTCCGTGCCTCCGACCTGATGCGTCAGGTGCTGCCCGCCGCCCAGTGGCAGCAGATGCAATGGCGCGTGAGCGACCTGGGGCCCGTCGACGCCGTGGCCCAGCCCGGCCCAGGCGCGCCCCTGTTCGACAGCGCCAGCCAAGGACAGGCCAACTTCGACGCCAAGACCAGCACCGCCGCGGTCGAGGCCAACCACTACCGGATCGACGTGGGCGGGCGGCACTGGCAGGTCAGCTTCGTGCGCCCCACCGTCAACCAGGCGCAGCAGCCTTACCCGCTGGCCCTGCTGATGGCCGGCGTGCTGGCCTCGCTGGGCCTGTGGTGGGCCGTGCGCAGCGCCGCCAGCCGGCACGAGCTGGCCGCACAGATGGCGCAGGAGATCAGCCGCAAGGCCCGCGAGAGCGAGCAGCAGTTGCGCTCCGTGGTGGACCACACCGTCGACGGCATCATCGCCATCGGCGAGGACGGCCGCATCCACAGCGTCAACCAGGCGCTGTGCCGCATGTTCGGGCGCGGAGAGATCGCCATGGTGGGCCAGCACCTGAGCCTGCTGCTGCCCGCCGCCGCGGACGGCGCCCTGCAGCAAGGCGGCGTCGAGGCCTTCCTCAAGGCGCAGCACGTGGGCCTGATCGGCCTGGGCCGCCGCGCCGAGGGCCTGCGCGCCAATGGCCAGCACTTCCCCGTGGACCTGGCCATCAGCACGATGGCGCAGGACGGCGAGACCCAGTACATCGGCATCGTGCGTGACCTGAGCGACCAGGCCGCCGCCGAGCTGGCCGTGCTGGAAGCCCAGCGCCAGCTCAACGAGGTCGACGAGATGCGCCGCGTGATCGTGCACCACGCGCCCTACGCCATCCTGATGCTCAACCGCCATGGCGTGATCCAGACGGTGAACCCGGCGGGTGAGGCCCTGCTGGGCTACCGCTTGAACGAGCTGATCGGGCAGAGCACCACGCAGCGCTTCTTCGACGCGGACGAAGTGGCCGACCGCGCCCGCATGCTGGCGCTGCGACTGAACCAGCCCGTGCCCGAACTGAACGTGCTGACCCACCTGGCCGAGGAATCACCCGGACTGCCCAGCGAATGGACCCTGGTGCGCGCCGACGGCCGCCACCTGGTGGCCGAGATCACGGTGACCGAGCTCAACGACGAGATGGGCAACCTGACCGGCTACCTGGCCATGGCGCAGGACGTGACCCTGCGCCGCGAGGCCGAGCGCCAGCTGCAGCACATGGCCATGCACGATGCGCTGACGGCCCTGCCCAACCGCAACATGCTGCAGGACCACCTCAAGGCGGCCATGGCCGCGGCCGACCGCGAAAACCACGCGATGGCCCTGATGTTCCTGGACCTGGACCGCTTCAAGAAGATCAACGACGGCCTGGGCCACCACATCGGCGACAGCGTGCTGATCGAAGTGGCGCGCCGCCTGCGCACCGCCATGCGCACCAGCGACATCGTGGCCCGCCTGGGCGGCGACGAGTTCGTGGTGCTGCTGCCGCAGATCGCGGAAGAAGCCGATGGCGAGCGCGTGGCGCAGAAGGTGCTGGACCTGTTCACCGAACCACTGCGCGTGGGCCCGCACGAGCTGCGCGTCACGCCCAGCGTGGGCCTGGTCATCTACCCGCAGCACGGCGTCGATGCCATCACCCTGATGCGCCATGCCGATCTGGCCATGTACCGCGCCAAGAACAACGGCCGCAACCGCATCCAGGTCTACAGCGACAAGATGGAGTCGCCCACCGCCGACACCCTGGTGCTGGAGAACGACCTGTACAAGGCGCTGGAACGCAACGAGCTGCGCCTGCACTACCAGCCCCAGTTCGATTGCGCCAGCGGCCAGATCACCGGCGCCGAGGCGCTGCTGCGCTGGGAGCACAAGGGCAAGCTGGTCTCGCCCGCCGAGTTCATCCCGCTGGCGGAAGAATCCGGCCTCATCGTCGAGATGGGCGCCTGGGTGCTGCGCGAGGCCTGTGCCAAGGCCCAGGCCTGGCGCAGCAAGACAGGCTGGCCGCTGCGCATCGCCGTGAACCTGTCGGCCGTGCAGCTCGACCAGCACGGCATCGCCGCCACCGTGGCCCAGGCCCTGGCGGAAACCAGCCTGCCGGCCACCGCGCTGGAGCTGGAGATCACCGAAAGCGTGGTGGTGCGCGAATCGCTGCGCGCCGCCGACATCCTGGCCGAGCTGCGCGCCCTGGGCGTGAGCATCGCCATCGACGACTTCGGCGTGGGCTACTCCAGCTTCGCCTACCTGCGCGAGCTGCCGGTGGACCGTTTCAAGCTGGACCGCAGCTTCCTGAGCTCGGTGCCGCAATCCGAAGGCGACAGCCGCCTGGCCGCCGCCCTGATCGCCATGGCGCATCGCCTGGAGGTGGGCATCGTGGCCGAAGGCGTCGAAACCGAGGCGCAGAAGGATTTCCTGCGCGACCACGGCTGCGACGAAGCCCAGGGTTACCACCTGGGACGCCCGATGAAGGAAGACGATTTCGAAGCACTGCTGGTGCGCCATGCACGCGACTGCAGCACCTTCGATGCGGACAATCTTCACGCTCGCGCCTGAAATCATGCCCACATAAGGGCATTGCCTCCCCAGGCCGCTCAAGACCGTTCTACGCTGCACCGATATGGCTTCAGTGGATTCAAGACCCTGAATCCGAGCCATTTCGCCGTGTGGAACACTGGGCATGCATCAAACACCCGGGCGTGTAGCCCGATGGTCTCGCCGCTGGATCGCCTTGTCCTGGATCACCATGATCGGGGGACTGGTGCTGAGCGTGCTTGCCTGGACGTACACCGCGCACCAGGTCCAGCGCGGCGCCGACGAGCTGTTTGAAAGCACCGCCCGCGACAAGGTCGAGCGCCTGCAGGCCTCGGTCAAGAATCACCTGGACCTGCTGCACAGCTTCCAGTCGGCCTTCATCGCCTCGGACCAGGTCGACCGCGCCGCCTTCCAGCGCCTGCACCAGCTCTCTTACACCAAGGAAAGCTACCCCGCCCTGGTGGCCGTGCAGTTCGCCCGGCTGATCAGCGAGGCCGACAAGCCACGCTTCGAGCAGGAGCACGCCATCCACCCGCCCGGCCAGCGCGCCGTGTACCTGCCCGTGGTGTACGTGGAGCCCCGCGCGGGCAACGAGCAGTTGCTGGGCTACGACCAGATCTTCGAAGCCACCCGGCGCACCGTGATGGAACGCGCCCGCGACACGGCGCGCCCGCAAGGCTCCGGCCCGGTGCGACTGGTCTCGGGCGGCCAGCAGGCCTCGGGCTTCGTGGTGCGCCTGCCCGTCTACCGCGCCAACATGCCCATCGACACGGTCGAGCACCGCCGCCAGGCCCACCTGGGCCAGGTCGGGGGGGCCTTCCAGACCGACAAGCTGGTGGCCGCCGTGCTGCCGCCGGCCGCCTGGGCCGACTGGCACCTGCGCATCCAGGATCTGGGCCCGGCCGAGGCCCCCGTCGGCACCGCCGCCGTGCCCGCCCTGCTCTTCGACAGCGCGCGCCAATCCAGCGCGGCCTTCCAGCCCGGCACCAGCCCCGCCCCAGAAGACCGCCGCCACATGGTCAGCGACATCGCCGGGCGCCACTGGGAGATCACCCTGACGCGCCCCGCTGTGACACCCTGGCGCCGGGCCTACCCGCTGTCTGTGCTGGCCGCAGGCGTGCTGGGCACCATCGGGCTGTGGTGGGCCGTGCGCGGCATCGGCACGCAACAGCGCCAGGCCGCCGAGATGGCCGAGGAGCTCAGCCGCCGCGCCCGCGCCAACGAACGGCGCCTGAGCAAGGTGATGGACAGCACCATCGACGCCATCCTCACCGTGGACCCGCGCGGCACCGTGCTGTCGGCCAACCATGCGGCGCAGGCCATCTTCAATGGCGAGGCCTCGCTGGACACCGAACTGTGCCCCTGCCCCATCGCCCAGCTGATCCCCGCGCCCAAGAGCTGCCCGCCCGGCGCCGACATGCCGCGCTACCTGCAGGCCCAGGGCCTGGGCGTGATGGACGTGAGCCGCCGCCTGCAAGGCCAGCGCCGCGATGGCGAGACCTTCCCGCTGGAGCTGAGCGTGAGCCCCATGGTGCTCGACGGCCAGACGCAGTACGTGATGGTGCTGCGCGACCTGACCGAGCAGCACGCCGCCGAGCAGGCCGCGCTGGCCGCCCAGCGCCAGCTCGACGAGGTCGACGAGATGCGCCGCGTGATCGTGCACCACGCGCCCTATGCCATCCTGGTGCTCAACCGCCAGGGCATCGTGCAGGCCATCAACCCGGCCGGCGAGACTCTGCTGGGCGTGAGCGCGCAGGAGCTGGTCGGCCGCAGCTCCACCGAGCGCTTCTTCGACCACGACCAGGTGCGCGACCGCGCCCACCTGCTGGGCATGCGCCTGAACCGCGAGATCAAGGACCTGGAAGTGCTGGCCCACCTGGCCCGCGATTCGGCCGGCGTGCCCAAGGAATGGGCACTGCAGCGCCCCGATGGCCAGCAGATCATGGCCGAGCTGTCCGTCACCGCGCTGCGCGACGAGCGTGGCCGCATGACCGGCTTCCTGGCCATGGCCCAGGACATCACAGCCCGCACCGAGGCCGAGCAGCAACTGCAGCACCAGGCCCAGCACGACGCGCTGACTGGCCTGCCCAACCGCAACATGCTGCAGGAGCAGCTCAAGAACGCCGTGCTGCACGCGGAACGCCAGCAGCAGCCCCTGGCGCTGATGTTCCTGGACCTGGACCGCTTCAAGAAGATCAACGACACGCTGGGCCACCACATCGGCGACAACGTGATCCTGGAGGTGGGTCGGCGCCTGCGCACCGCCATGCGCACCAGCGACATCGTGGCGCGCCTGGGTGGCGACGAGTTCGTCGTGCTGTTGCCGCAGATCTCGCAGATGGACGATGGCGTGGTCGTGGCGCACAAGGTGCTCGAACTCTTCTCCGAACCGCTGCGCGTGGGCCCGCACGAGCTGCGCCTGACGCCCAGCATCGGCCTGGTCGTCTACCCCACGCATGGCACGGATGCCGCCACCTTGATGCGCCACGCCGACCTGGCCATGTACCAGGCCAAGAACCACGGCCGCAACCGCGTGCAGGTCTACACCGAGCAGCTCAACGCGCTCACGGCCGACACCCTGGTGCTGGAGAACGACCTGTACAAGGCGCAGGAGCGCAACGAACTGCGCCTGCACTTCCAGCCGCAGTTCGACTGCGCCAGCGGCCAGATCATCGGCGCCGAAGCGCTGCTGCGCTGGGAGCACGACGGCAAGCTGGTGCCGCCGATGGACTTCATCCCCTTCGCGGAAGAGACCGGCCTGATCGTGCCCATGGGCGAATGGGTGCTGCGCGAGGCCTGCACCAAGGCCCAGGCCTGGCACCAGCGCACCGGCTGGCCGCTGCGCATCGCGGTGAACCTCTCGGCCGTGCAGCTCGAACACACCGACATCGCCAACACCGTGGCACGCGTGCTGACCGAAACCGGCCTGCCGCCTACGCTGCTGGAGCTGGAGATCACCGAGACCGTGGTGGTGCGCGAATCCCTGCGCGCGGCCGACATCCTCACGCAGTTGCGCTCACTGGGCGTGAGCATCGCCATCGACGACTTCGGCGTGGGCTACTCCAGCTTCGGCTACCTGCGCGAACTGCCGGTGGACCGCTTCAAGCTGGACCGCAGCTTCCTGATGGCCGTGCCGCAATCCGAAGGTGATTGCCGCCTGGCCGCCGCCCTGATCGCGATGGCCCACCGCCTGAACGTGGGCATCGTGGCCGAGGGCGTGGAGAACGAAGAGCAGCTCGCCTTCCTGAAGGACCATGGCTGCGACGAGGCCCAGGGCTACTACCTGGGTCGCCCGATGAAGGAATGCGCCTTCGAGACCCTGCTGGTGGAGCACAGCCGCCAGCACGCCGAGGCGCTCAAGCCCATCACGCGCACGGTGAACCCCGCATCGGTCTGAGGCCCACGGTGCTGACAGCGGCGGCGCGCGGAGCACCCAGGCACCGCACGCACGCCGCCCGTGTCACCACAGCAGCGTGACCACGCCCAGCACCGCGAACAGCACGGCCGCCCCACGGTTGATCCATGCCAGCGGCAGCTTGCGCGTGAGCTTGTCGCCCATGAACACCACCGGCGCGTTGGCCAGCAGCATGCCGGCCGTGGTGCCGGCCACCACCTGCCACAGTGAGTCGAAGCGCGCGGCCAGCACCACCGTGGCCACCTGGGTCTTGTCACCCATCTCGGCCACGAAGAAGGCCACCACGGTGGCGATGAACACACCGCCCGGCGGCAACTTGATCTCGTCGTCATCGAGCTTGTCGGGGATCAGCATCCACGCGGCCACGGCCAGGAAGGAGCCGCCCACGATCCAGCGCAGGGCGTCGGGCCCCAGCCATTGCGTGAGCCAGGCGCCCAGGGCGCCGGCCAGGGCGTGGTTCACCACGGTGGCGGCGGCAATGCCGGCCACGATGGGCCAGGGCTTGCGCCAGCGAGCGGCCAGCATCAGGGCCAAAAGTTGAGTCTTGTCTCCCATTTCCGCCAGGGCAACGGCGGTGGTGGACACCCACAGAGCATCGAACATACAGCTTCAGGTGGGCTGGGCGGAGCGGCGGGCAAGGGCCGAGTCACACAAGGGCAAAGCCACGCCGCCCAACCCATGAGCCGCGAGCCATGCCCAAGGTCTCGCCAAGCTGCTGCCCCGTGCACCATGGCCGCGTGGGGACGCGATCCAAGTCTGTTGATGCACGGGCGCCTGACCACGAAGGCCGGCGCAGGCTACTCCCCAAGGGATGAGGCGATTATACGGGGGCTCAGTTGAGCAGGCGCTGCGGATCGGCGTCCAGTTTGGCCAATGCGTCACGCGTGGCGCGTACCGTGAGGGATTCGTCCTCCATCGGCACCAGCAGGCCCGCCTGCAGGAAGGCGCCCAGGCGGTGCAGCTGGAACAGCACGCCACGGCCCTGCGGTGTCACGAACAGCGCCAGCTGCTTCTGCAGGCCGCGCCAGGCCAGTTGCACCGGCTCCTGGCGGCCCCGGTAATCCAGCTGGAACCAGGCGCCCAGCTTGAGTTCGAACGCCCAGGACATCATCGCCGGCGTGGGCATGGTGCCGCCTTCGGCCACCACTTCCAGGTCGGCGCTTTCGTAGCCGGACAGATCCCGCAGGGTGTCGGCATCGAGGTCGACATCGCCCAGCTCGGGCAGGATCTCGTCGAGCGCTTCGAGCTTCTCGGTGATCTCGCCCAGCCGCTCGCTGGAGATCGCCGCCGACTTGGCCGCGAAGGCCGCCGCCAGCGCGGCATTGAGGTCACGCACGTGCTCGTCCTGGCGCTCGGTGGTGACACCCGCCTTGGCCATGCCCTCGCGCAGCAGCTTGAGCAGCGGCGGCAGGCGCTGCAGCACCTCGGTACGCTCCTCGCGCGTGGTCTTGGCGCTAGCCGACCAGATCAGGTCACCCGCCAGGCGCTTGAGCATGCGCGTGTCTTCCGAGGCCGGGCCGGACAGCACCGCGCTCTGCGCCAGCACATCGGCCCAGACCTTGAACAGGAACTCGCGCACACCCTCGTGCACCGGTACGGCCTCGAGCATCTTGCGCAGCTCAATGGTGTACTGGATGGCGTAGGCCTCGCGCTGCTCCAGCTGCTGGGCCAGCGAGACACCCTTGCGGCTGGCCTCGTTGCCTTCACGGAAGTAGTTGACCAGGAAGCGCTCGAACTCCACCAGCACCGTCTGGAAGACGCGCCGGCCGGTGTCGGGGTAGGCCTCGATGGTCTGCACGATGCGCTTGATCTCCTTGTGCAACTGGTCGCTGGCGCCATCTTGCGCGGCGCCGGCAAAGCCCATCACGCAGCCGCCCATGCGGTCGATCAGCAGGCGGGCCGGGTGGTCCAGCGTGGCGAAGAAATCAGGCTCGGCCACGGCCACGCGCAGCACCGGCATCTGCAGCCGCGCGAACCACACGCGCACGGTGGCGGGCAGACGCTCTTCGGTCAGGATGCTCTGAAACAGCAAGGCCACGATCTCGATGATGGCGCGCTCGCTGTCACTGCCGGCGGCCTTCTTGAGCGATTGCTTGCGGGCCTGGAAATCACGCGCCAGCGCGCCCGGATCCGGCGCCATGCCGCCGGCGGTGTCGGCCTGCTGCTGCAAGGCGTACTGAGCAGAGGCCATGGCCTGGTTGAGCGCACCACCCACAGGCACGCGCTGCGAATCGCCCAGCGGCGCGGTGGGGTCGAACCCCGGCACCTGGCGCGCCACCAACTGGTTGAGTTTGCCCAGGGCGGCCTGGCCTTGCCCAGAGGTGCGCAGGCCCGGCGTCTGGGTCATCAGGCGGGTTTCGTCGTACGAGCCCCCCCCAGCGCCACGCGTCAGATGACCCGGGCCAGTGACACGGTTGCTCTGGCCGGTCAGGGCCGAGGCTGCGCTGTTGCCTGTGGACAAGCCGCCCGCACTGGACGCGCCAGCTGCGCTGCCCGTTGCCCCGCCACCACCTCCGCCCAGGCCGCCGGCTCCCGTCCCGGCCCCCGATCCGCCCCCGGCACGCCCCGCGGCAGCGCCCATGGGCACCACGCCGGGCGACGGCGCCAGTGGCCGCACCACGCCCGTGTCCTGGGCGCGGCGGATGAAAGGCCGCAGATCGATCTCCGGGCGCACGCCGTGCTCCAACAGCACGCGGTTGGCCTCGTGGTAGGCGCTTTCGGTCAGGCCGGCCACCTCATCGTGCAGCACGTTCTGCAGCGTGCGCCAGTGGTCCACGCTCAGGGTGGCATGCATCCAGGCGTCCAGCACCCAGCGGGCCAGGGCGGCGGGCTTGAGCACCTCGCCGCTGCGGTCCAGCGCGACCTGCTCGCGGTCTTCGAGCACGCTCAGGCGCGAGCACAGGTCGGTGTATTCCCAGCCGGCCTTGTCGGCCACGGCCTGTCCGAGGCGCGAGACCATCATGTCCAGCTCGATCACGGCATCGTCGACCAGGCTGAAGGAGCCGGTGGGATCGCCCAGGCCCGCGGGCCGCGTGACCACGGCGCGCCCCTGGTTGAGCGAGGCCAGAGCCTCGTCCAGGTGGTCGAGCAGGGATTCGTTCCACAGGCCCGACAGGCGGGGCAGGTCCAGCACCAGGTCGCGGCGGCGGGCGTACAGGGCTGGTTCGGCCGACTGGCCGGCCAGCAGGCGGGCCCCTGCCACGCACGATGCCACCAGGTCTCCGACGCCCAGGCGCAGAGACTCCAGGTAGGTACGACGGGCCAGGACAGCGAGGTCCTTGGGCGAACCAACGGGCATAGACCGGGCGGGAGGCGACTCAGCCCTCGGCAAACGCCCCCCAGATGTTCAATGAAGAACCACTCTACACCACGGCGCCGGCATTGGGATCGTTGGGATCGTTCTCTTTTTTGGTGTTTTTCACCAGGTCCTCGCGTTTGACGCCGAACCACATCGCCAGGGCCGCGGCCACGAACACCGAGGAGTAAATGCCAAACAGAATGCCGATGGTCAGGGCCAGCGCGAAGTAGTGCAGCGTGGGGCCGCCCCAGATCAGCATCGCACACACCATCATCTGCGTGGACAAGTGGGTGATGATCGTGCGGCTCATCGTGCTGGTGATGGCGTGATCGATCACCTCAGGGGTGTTGAGCTTGCGGTAGCGGCGGAAGGCCTCGCGGATCCGGTCGAAGATCACGACGGATTCGTTGACCGAGTAGCCCAGCACCGCCAGCACCGCGGCCAGCACCGACAGCGAGAACTCCCACTGGAAGAAGGCGAAGAAGCCCAGGATGATGACCACGTCGTGCAGATTGGCGATCACGCCGGCCACGGCGAACTTCCACTCGAAGCGGAAGGCCAGGTAGGCCATGATGCCCAGCACCGTGACCAGCAGGGCCAGGGCGCCGTCGCGGGCCAGCTCGGAGCCCACCTGCGGGCCGACGAACTCGCTGCGCTGCAGCGACACGGGCTCGGCCTCACCGGCCTTGCAGACAGGCTTCTCGCCATGGTCGGTCTTGGCCACCGAGACCTGGCCGGACTCGGCCTTGCACACGGCGTCGAACACCTTGCTGACCACTTCGGTCTGCTTCATGCCTTCGCGCAGGGGCACGCGCACCAGCACGTCGCGCGAGGTGCCGAAGTTCTGCACCTGCACTTCGCCCAGCCCCAGCCCTTCGATGGCATGGCGGGTCTTGGCCAGATCGGCACTCTGGGCGTACTGCATCTCGAGCACCGAACCGCCGGTGAACTCGATGGAGAAGTGCAGCCCCCGGGTGACCAGGAAGAAGACGGCGGCGGCGAAGGTCAGGAACGAGATCGCGTTCAGGATCAGCGCATGCCGCATGAACGGGATGTCGCGCTTGATGCGGAAGAATTCCATGGTGCCAGGCTCCTTCTTGTTGTTATGCCTGCGGCTTCCAGACCTGTCCGATGGACACGCCCTTGAGCTTTTTCTGACGGCCGTACCAGAGGTTGACCAGGCCACGCGAGAAGAACACGGCCGAGAACATCGAGGTCAGGATGCCCAGGCAGTGCACCACGGCAAAGCCGCGCACCGGGCCGGAGCCGAAGGCCAGCAGGGCCAGGCCGGCGATCAGCGTGGTGACGTTCGAGTCAAGGATCGTGGCCCAGGCGTGCTCGTAGCCGGCGTGGATGGCCGACTGCGGCGCAGCCCCCGCACGCAGCTCTTCACGCACGCGCTCGTTGATCAGCACGTTCGAATCGATGGCCATGCCCAGCGTCAGCGCGATGGCCGCGATGCCGGGCAGTGTCAGGGTGGCCTGCAGCATGGACAGCACGGCCACCAGCAGGAACAGGTTCACCGTGAGCGCGATGGTCGAGAACACGCCGAACAGCATGTAGTACAGGATCATGAACACCGAGATGGCGATGAAGCCGTACATCAGGCTGTCGAAGCCCATCTTGATGTTGTCGGCGCCCAGGCTGGGGCCGACGGTGCGCTCTTCGATGATCTCCATCGGCGCGGCCAGGGAGCCGGCGCGCAGCAACAGGGCCGTGTCGGCGGCTTCCTCGCTGGTCATGCGGCCGGAGATCTGCACGCGGCCGCCGCCGATCTCGCTGCGGATCACGGGGGCGGTCACGACCTCGCCCTTGCCCTTTTCGAACAGCAGGATGGCCATGCGCTTGTTGATGTTCTCGCGCGTGACGTCCTTGAAGATGCGGGCGCCGCGCGAATCGAGCGACAGGTGCACGGCGGCTTCGTGGTTCTCGTCGAAGCCGGGCTGGGCGTCGTTCAGGTTCTCACCCGTCAGCACCACCTGGCGCTTGACGATGATGGGCACGCCGCCGCGCTCCATGTAGCGCTCGGTGCCGAAGGGCACGGGGCCGCCACCGGCCAGCGCGGCCTGGGCCTCGGCGCTGTCGTCGACCATGCGCACTTCCAGGGTGGCGGTGCGGCCGATGATGTCCTTGGCGCGGGCGGTGTCCTGCACGCCGGGCAGCTGCACGACGACGCGGTCCAGGCCCTGCTGCTGGATCACGGGCTCGGCCACGCCGAGTTCGTTGATCCGGTTGTGCAGGGTGGTGATGTTCTGCTTGAGCGCCTGCTCCTGGATGCTGCGCATCGACGCCGGCTTGAGGGCGCCGACCAGGATCAGGTCACCGCTGTCGGTGCCCGGGGTCCAGGTCAGGTCGGGCTGGTTGCCCACCACGCGCAGAGCCTGCTCGCGCGTGGCCTCGTCGCGGAAACGGATCTGGATGGTGTCGCCCTCGCGGCGCAGGCCGCCGTGGCGGATGTCCTTGTCGCGCAGTTGGGTGCGCAGGTCGGACGACAGGCTCTCGACCTTCTGCGTGAGCGCCGCCTTCATGTCCACCTGCATCAGGAAGTGGACGCCGCCGCGCAGGTCCAGGCCCAGGTACATGGGGTGGGCGTACAGCGCGCGCAGCCACTGGGGCGAGCGCGACAGCAGGTTCAGCGCGACGATGTAGTGCGGATCCTGGGGGTCGGGGTTGAAGGCGCGGGTGATGGCATCGCGCGCCTTGAGCTGGGTGTCGGTGTCCGCGAAGCGCGCCTTGACCGAGCCGCTGTCGAACTCGACGAAGTCAGCCGTGACGCCGGCCTGCTTGAGGGCCGACTCCACGGTGGCGACGGCGCTCGCATCCAGCTTGATCGTGGCCTTGCCGCTCGACAACTGCACCGCCGGTGCCTCGCCAAAGAAGTTGGGCAGCGTGTAGACGAAGCCCACGAAGAGGGCCACGGCGATGATGAGGTATTTCCACCAGGCGTAACGGTTCATGGCGAGCAGCTTTGCGGCAAGGTTGGGAGGGGCGGCTTACTTCAGCGAGCCCTTGGGCAGCACCTGGATCACGGCCGCGCGCTGCAGCTGCACTTCGGTGCCTTCGGCGATCTCCAGCGAGACGAAGGTGTCGCCCAGCTTGGTGATCTTGCCGACCAGGCCACCTTGCGTGACCACTTCGTCGCCCTTGCCCAGTGCGTCGAGCATGGCCTTGGTTTCCTTCTGGCGCTTCATCTGCGGGCGGATCATGACGAAGTACAGCACCACGAACATGAGCACCAGGGGCAGCATGCCCATCAGGCCGCTGGTGGAAGAGGCCGCACCGGCGGCTTGGGCGTAAGCGTTGGAAATGAACACGACGAAATCCTTCTAGCCCTGAACACGGGCCATTTGATGCCTGCCCCCGCGCCGGGGGCAACTGGCGATTGTATGCGGGAGGCCGGTGGTGCTTTTTCTGCCTTGTGGACAGCGCCCCGGCCAGGGGGTGGCGCCCTTACAGCACGTACTTGACCTGCGGGTGCCCGGTCAGCGCACGGTAGAGGTTGTCCAGCTGCTCGCGGCTGGTGGCCGTGACGGTGACCGTCAGGCCGATGTAGTTGCCGCCGCTGCTGGGGCGGCGCTCCAGGTGCTGGGCCGGATCGAACTGGGGATCATGCGCGCGCGCGATCTCGATGATCGCGTCGATGAAGACATCGGAATGCGCGCCCATCACCTTGATCGGAAAGGCGCTGGGGTACTCGATCAGCGACTCTTCGGGCGGGATGGGCGGGTTGACGGGCTGGTTCATGGGGTGGGGGCCTTTCAGGGCATTCACTGGATGGCCAGGCGCAGCGCGTCCCAGGCGCGGCCGAACCAGCCTGCGCTGGGCACGGCGTCCAGGGCCTGCAGCGGCACGTCCTGCCAGGGCTGGCCGGCCACGGTGATCTTGAGGGTGCCCACCTGCTGGCCCTTCGTCAAGGGGGCCAGCAGCGGGTCGGTGCGGTTGACCACCGTCTTGACGCTGCCAGCCTGGCCACGCGGCACCACCACCACCAGCGGCTGCGAACGGCCCAGCTTGACGGTGTTGGACTCGCCCTTCCACACCGGTGCCGTGGTCACGGCTTGGCCGGCATCGAACAGCTTGACCACGTCGAAGGCACCGTAGCCCCAGTTCAGCAGCTTCTGGCTTTCGTTGGCGCGAGCCTCGGGCGAGGCGGTGCCCACCACCACGCTCAGCAGACGGCGCGAGCCGCCACCCACGCCGGGCACCGGGCGTTTGGCCGTGGCGATCAGGCAGTAGCCGGCGGCATCGGTGTAGCCGGTCTTGAGGCCATCGACCGTCGGGTCGCGCCACAGCAGCAGGTTGCGGTTGTTCTGCTTGATGCCGTTGTAGGTGAACTCCTTCATGGAGTAGTACGGCAGCGAGTTCGGGAAATCGGTGATCAGGCGCGCGGCGATGATCGACAGCTCGCGCGCGGTGCTGGTGTGCCCAGGCGCGGTCAGGCCCTCGGGGTTCTTGAAGCTGGTGCTCTTGAGGCCGAAGGCCTGGGCCTGGCGGTTCATCATGTCGACGAAGCCCTCGACCGTGCCGCCCACGCCTTCGGCCAGGGCCACGGTGGCGTCGTTGCCGCTCTGGGCGATCATGCCCTTGATCAGGTCATCGACGTTGACGCGGGTGTTGACCTTGATGAAGGTGCGCGAGGCGCCGGTCATGCCGGTGCGCCAGGCGCGCTCGGACACGGGCAGGTCCTGCGTGAGCTGCAGCTTGCCGCTCTGCAGGGCCTGGAACACCAGGTAGGCCGTCATCAGCTTGGTGAGCGAGGCGGGCTCGACCGGGGTGTCGGCCTGGCGGGCGGCCAGGGTCTGGCCGGAGCTCAGATCCTGCAGGATGAAGGCGCGCGCCGCGATCTCGGGCGGCTGCGGCATGGCCGGGTTGACGGCCGTGGCGGTGGCCGAGGGCAGCAGGATGGTGCCGCCGGCGGTGGCATTGGGGGCGGCGGACTGTGCCTGCGCGGGCAGGCTGCCCATCATCAGCGAGGCGGCGGCCAGGGCCACCAGGCACTGGCGACGGTCGATGCGGGGAAGGTTCATGGTCGGAACGTGGGGATCAGACAGGATCGGGAAAGAACAACAGAGCCCGCCGGGCCGCGCAAGTTCAACGAATGTGAAGCTGGGCGGCCCGCGGGGCGTGAATCGTCAAGCGGCGGTCAAGAGGCCAGGGCCTTGAGGTGGCGCAGCACGAGCTGCTTGAGCGTGCCGAGCTGGCCATGGAAGAAGTGTCCGGCGCCCGGCAGCACCGTGACGGGCAGGCCGATGGGGCGCGTCCAGTCCAGGATGTTGGGCAGGGGCACGACATCGTCGAGCTCGCCTTCGACCACCAGGGTGTGGTCGGGCACGGCGGGCATGGTGAACTTGGTGACGGCGGGGCTGATCAGCACCAGCGGGCTGGTGGCCTGCCCTTGCGCCGACAGCCGGCTCGCCGCCTCGGCCGCGATGTAGCCGCCGAAGGAGAAGCCCGCCAGCGCCAGCGGGGCCTGGCGCAGGGCCGGGTCCATGCGGTGCTGGGCGATCACGGCCAGCATGTCTTCGACCTCGCCTCGGCCTTCGTCCCAGGCGCCTTCGGAGGCGCCCACGCCACGGTAGTTGAAGCGCACGGTCTGCCAGCCCTGGGCGACGAAGGCTCGCACCAGCGTGTGGACGACCTTGTTGTCCATGGTGCCGCCCTGCTGCGGGTTGGGGTGGGCCACCACGGCCAGGCCGAGGGGGGCGGTGCCTTCGGGCAAGTCAGGCGATTCCACCACCACCTCCAGCGCGCCGGTGGGGCCGTCGATCAGATGGGCATCGGGACGTCCGAGCATCTCAGCGCCCCACCGTCGGTGGCAGCACGAGGCGCTCAACCACCTCGCCCTTGCCCAGATGGCTGTCGACGATCTCGTCGATGTCGGCGTTGTCCAGGAAGGTGTACCAGGTGCCTTCGGGGTAGACCACGGCCACGGGGCCGCCGGCACAGCGGTCCAGGCAGCCGGCCTTGTTGACGCGCACCTGGCCGGGGCCGGCCAGGCCAGCGGCCTTCACACGGGCCTTGCAGTGGTCGAAGGCTTCCTTGGCGCCGAAGTCGCCACAGCTGGATTCGCCGTTGACCCGCTGGTTCAGGCAGAAGAAGATGTGCCGCTGGTAATAGCTCATGTCGGGATTTTAGGCCGGCCGCGACAGGGCACGCCCCATCAGCCAGGCAAAGGCCGCATAGGGCCACAGGAGACCGAACCAGCGCGCCAGCCCATGGAAACGGATGAAGCGCCCGCTCTCCCAGGCGATCAGGGTCTGGGCGTAGTAGGGGTCGGGCGGCACCTGATGGATCATCCACACCAGCGCGCCCAGCACGCCCAGCCCCACCACGGCCGCCGTGGTGCGTGAGCGGTCCAGCAGCAGCCCACCGGCCAGCGAGCCCAGCAGCAGACCCACGATGGTGGGCATGCTGATCCAGGTGAAGGCGTGCTCCGGCCCGTAGTTCAGCGCGGTCGAGAAGGTGGTGCCCAGCACCGCCACCGCCACCGCGCCGGCCAGCAGCAGCAGGCGCAGGGCCCGTGGGCGCGCCAGCGCGCAGGCCAGCACCATGGGGGCCAGCAGGCCCAGCGCCACGATGGCGGCATCGCGCCAGCCCGTCACGGAGGTGGGCAGGCCCGGCGCCTCGTGCCAGGCCTGGGGCACGAACAGGCTGAGCGGGTCATCGGCCGGCAGGAACCAGCCCTCCCAGGGGGTGCCGGTCGTCCACTCCACCATCATCAGGCGCAGCGGCGGCCACAGCTGGCCCTGGCCCAGCGGCAGCGGCGGAGGGAACAGCAGCCCCAGCGGCCACAGCCACAGCAGGGCCAGGCCCCAGCCCGCCTGCGGGATGAACAGGCGCTCGCGCCAGCGGTGCCACCAATCGACCAGGCCCAGCGCATGGGCCGTGACGGCGGCCAGCACGCCCCAGGCCGCGCCCAGCGAGTTGAGCGCCCAGTCGGTGATGGAGGGCACCCGCCCCGGCAAGGTGAACTGGATAAGCTCGAGCGTGTAGGACAGGGCCGAGCAACTCAGCACCGTGAGCAGCGCCGCGGCCAGCGGGCGCCGGTCGGTGCGCAGCTGCGCCACGCACATCACGCAGCCCAGGGGCAGGTAGCCCAGCAGGTTGCCCATCAGGTCCGACGGGAGTTCGTAGGACTGCTTGGGCAACACCCAGTCGAAAGCGCCCGGTGGCGGCAGGTGCCAGCCCGTCAGGGGGTGCAAGGTGGCATAGACGATCAACGCCATGCTCACCCAGGTGAGCGGCCAGGCCGTGCTGCGGTGCAGGGACATCGGCAGGCGGCTCAGAAGGGTTTGACCACCACCAGGATCACGATGGCGGTGAACAGCAGCACCGACGCCTCGTTGAAGAAGCGGTACCAGCGGTGGCTGCGACGGTTGGCCAATTGCTCGAAATCACGCAGCAGGCGGCGGCACACGTGCTGGTAGCCCACGGCGCCCAGCACCAGCAGCAGCTTGGCGTGCATCCAGCCGTTGCCCGGCCCCTTGCCGACACCGTAGTACAACCACAGCACCAGGCCCAGCGCCAGCGCCGGCAACATCAGGAAGGCGCTGAAGCGGTAGAGCTTGCGGGCCATCACCAGCAGGCGCTCGCGCTCGGCATGGCTGTCGGGGGCCACCATGGCCAGGTTGACGAACAGCCGGGGCAGGTAGAACAGGCCGGCGAACCAGCTGGCCACGAAGACAATGTGCAAGGCTTTGATCCAGAGCATGGCAGCCATTATGAGCGGGGCCATGATGGTGGCTGTGTCAGGTGCCATTTGCCTTGCCGCCCATCATTTGTGATCGATGTTGCAAAGCGTTCGGACAAAAAAAGAGCCCCGGCCACAAGCCGGGGCTTTGAAGCCTTAACGCTGTCATCACGGTAAGGCACCTGCTCAGGGAGGAAAAGCAGGGAATGACAGCCTTGCGGCGTATCATCCGGGATCAATTATAGACAGGTTCTCCAACCATGCACAGAGCCCATGTCCGTCCGGGCGGACTTTCGGCCAGTTTTGTGCAATTCTTTGCAATCGTTCACATCCAGAACACATTCCCGCGATATGCAATTTCCGCTCAGTTTTCCGGCTCACCGCCCCCGCCGCCTGCGTCGCGATGAGTTCACCCGCTCACTTGTTCGCGAGCACACGCTCACTTCTTCCGACCTGATCTACCCCGTTTTCGTGTTGGACCAGGACGACGGCACGCAGGATGTCGGCTCCATGCCCGGCGTGTCACGCCTGGGCCGTGGCCCCCTGTGGGCCGCCGCCGAACGTTGCGTGGCCCTGGGCATCCCGGTGCTGGCGCTGTTCCCGGTGATCGATGCCAGCCTCAAGACCCCTGACGGCCAGGAAGCCGCCAACCCCGAAGGCCTGATCCCCCGCACCGTGCGCGAGCTCAAGCAGCGCTTTCCGGAGCTGGGCGTGATGACCGACGTGGCGCTGGATCCGTACACCAGCCACGGCCAGGACGGCCTGCTGGACGAGACCGGGTACATCCTCAACGACGAGACCGTGGCCGTGCTGACGCGCCAGGCGCTCACGCAGGCCGAGGCCGGCGTGGACATCGTCGCCCCCTCGGACATGATGGACGGCCGCATCGGCGCCGTGCGCCAGGCCCTGGAGGCCAAGGGCCTGATCCACACACGGATCATGGCCTACAGCGCCAAGTACGCCAGCGCCTTCTACGGCCCCTTCCGCGATGCCGTGGGCTCGGCCAGCAACCTGGGCAAGGCCAACAAGAAGGTCTACCAGATGGACCCGGGCAACAGCGACGAGGCCCTGCGCGAGGTGGGCATGGACATCGCCGAGGGCGCCGACATGGTCATGGTCAAGCCCGGCATGCCTTACCTGGACATCGTGCGCCGCGTGAAGGACACCTTCCGCGTGCCCACCTTCGCCTACCAGGTCAGCGGCGAGTACGCCATGATCAAGGCCGCCGCCCAGAACGGCTGGCTGGACCACGACGCCACCATGCTCGAATCGCTGCTGGCCTTCAAGCGCGCCGGCGCCGATGGCGTGCTGACCTACTTCGCGCCCCACGCGGCCGAGCTGCTGCGCCGCCGCTGAACGGCCCCGGAGCCGCCCACCCTGTTGAGGGCCAGGGCGCGCTCCAGGCACAGGATTGCGTCACACTGTCGCCCTGTCGTTCACTGACCGTCCGGGACACCTGCTGTGCGCTTCTTCCTGATCAACGACCGCTTCCAGGAGCTGCCTGGCTGGCCCGAGAAGGCGCCGGCCGACGGCTTCGTATGGGTGACGATGGGCCGCCGCGAGTTCGAGGTGAACCTGGGCGATGTGCAGGCCCATCTGCAGCGCCTGGCCGGTGGCGCCCTGGTCGATCTGCACGTGGCCGACCTGCTCAACCCGCAACTGCCCTCGCAGTTCGACTACACCTCGTGGTACGACCTGATGGTGTTCCGGCGCCTGGCCGCCGGCGCACGCACCGAGCGCATGTTCCTGGACGAATCCACCGGCACCGCATCGAGCGCCCGCCAGGCCCTGGCCTCCATCGACACCAGCCCCATGGGCCTGGCCGTGTTCGATCGCCTGCTGCTGACGGTGCACCCGGCCGACTGCGCCGTGCACGAGTTCTTCGTCAACCGCATGCACCAGATGGCGCAGGGCCGCGAGAACGCCACCGACCTGCGCGGCAGCGCCAGCCGCCTGCCGCCCAGCGCGGCCGACCTGATGCTGCGCATCGTCAACCACATGGTCGACAGCTACCTGGACCTGCGCCGCCTGCTCACGCGCCAGTTCGGCTACCTGCAGCAGGAACTGCTGGGCAGCCGCAGCAGCCGCTTCACCAACTGGCAGGCGCTGCTCGAATCGCGCAACGCCCTGCACCTGCTGGAAGACACCTGCGAGGATCAGCGCAGCGCCATCCAGGAATGGATCGACGCGCTGGACGAGTGGCCCACGCCGCCCGACCCGACGGCCGCGCGCGAACGCGAGGTGCTCCGGGTGCGCTCGCGTGACGTGCACGAGCACATCGAGCGCGTGCTGAGCCATGTGCGCCGGCTGGAAAGCTCGGCCGAGAGCGCCGTACAGATGCACTTCTCGGCCCAGGGCAGCCGCACCAACGAGATCATGCGCACGCTGACGGTGCTCACCGCCATCTTCCTGCCGCTGAACCTGATCACCGGCATCTTCGGGATGAACTTCGACAGCCTGCCGCTGATCCACGAAGGCGCCGGCTTCTGGATCGCGGTGATGCTGATGGTGGGCGTGGGCCTGGGCCTGGTCTGGCTGTTCTGGCGCAAGCGCTACCTGAGCGACGACTGAGGATGGCGCCCCCAGGGCAGCGCTGCGCCCTGCCCGCCCCCCCGAGGGGGTGAAGGAAACTTGGGGCGGCCCGGCGTTTCCTTCAGCGCCTGGACTGCGCCAGCTCGCGCGCCAGGCACAGATCGTCCCAGGCCAGGGCCTTGTCGGCCGGGTTGCGCAGCAGGTAGGCCGGGTGGTAGGTGACCACCAGCGGCACGCCGTGGTAGTCATGCACGCGGCCACGCAGGCGGCCGATCGGCTCGCTCGACTTGAGCAGCGACTGCACCGCAAAGCGGCCCATGGCCAGGATCAGGCTGGGCTGCACCAGCGCCACCTGGCGCAGCAGGTAGGGCTCGCACTGCGCCACCTCTTCGGGCAGCGGGTTGCGGTTGCCGGGCGGGCGGCACTTGATCACGTTGGCAATGTAGACCTGGCGCTCGGCCTCGTCCTCGGCGCGGGTCAGGCCGGTGGCTGCGAGCATGCGGTCGAGCAACTGGCCAGCACGGCCGACGAAGGGCTCGCCCAGGCGGTCTTCCTGCTCACCGGGGGCTTCGCCCACCAGCATCCAGCGGGCGCGGGTGTTGCCCACGCCGAACACCGTGTTGCGCCGGCCACGGCACAGGCCGCAGGCTTCGCAGCCGGTCACGGTGCTGCGCAGGGTGGGCCAGTCCATGGTGTCGACGCCAGTCGGACGCGGGCCCAGCGGGGTGGCGGCAGGAGCCTGACGCGCAGCGGCGGCGCCTGGGCCGGCAGGCCGGGCTGGCGCGCTGGCCGGGGCCTGGGCCTGGGCGGGCCCCGAGGGCGCCTGTTCACGCACCATGGCACCGAAAGGCTGCTCCGCCGCGCCGGCCTGCGCAGGGGCAGGTGCAGTGACAGGCACACGCTGCGGCAACGCCTGCGCCACGGCGGCAGCGGCCGACACCGGCTCGGCAGGCAGGGCCGCCGCGGGGGCCTCGGGCTGGGCCTCAGGCTGCAAAGGCCAGAAGTGCTGCACACCCATCTCGCGCAGCATGGCCACCTGGCGCTCCGACCAGCGGGCCGTCATGGCGTCACCTCGCGCTTCATCACCAGGGCATCCTCGCGGCCTTCGGCGGCGGGGTAGTACTGCTTGCGCACGCCGACTTCTTCATAGCCCTGCCGCGCATACAGCGCCCGGGCACGTGCATTGGTGGGGCGCACCTCCAGCCAGATGGCCTGCAGGTGGTGCTGGCCGCACAGCGTCACCAGCATGGCCAGGAAGTGGCGCGCCAGGCCCTGGCTCTGCCAGTCCTGCGCCACGGCGATGTTCAGCAGGTGCAGCTCGTCCACGCCCAGCATGGCCACGCACACACCGACCACGGCGCCACCGGGCTCGCAGGCCACCTGCATCCAGTAGCCACTGCCCAGCGAAGAGCGGTAGTTGTCTTCCGTCCAGGCATGGCTGATGTGGGCGCAGGCCTGCACCTCGAGCGCACGCACGGCGGGGATGTCATCCAGCCCCATGGGCCGGATCTGCAGGCTCTGGACACTCACGTCGCCAGGCTCCCGGTGGCCACAGCCTGGGCTGCATCGCGGCGCTCCTGCGTGGTCTGGGCCACCTTGTCGCGCACATACAGCGGCAGGGCCAGGGCGGGATCGAGCTGCTCGCCACGGCCCCAGGCCGCCAGCGCCAGCGTGGCCAGGGCCTCGCCATCGGGCTGTGCCCGCGGATCGGCAGGGCCCGCCAGGCCTTCAACGGCAGCCGGGTAGGCGGCCAGGGCACTGCCGGCGGCGCAGCGCACACGGCCCTCGCGCACCTGCGTCTGCAGATAATCCAGCGGCCACAGCACGGGGGCGGACACCTGTGTCCAGCCCTGGGCGGGATCGCGTCGGTAGGCTGCGGCGTAGACCTCGCTCATGCGGGCATCCTGCAGCACCCACAGTGGCTCGGTGGCAGGCGATGCCTGCAAGGCCTGTGCGATGTCGGGCCGGGCCCGGCGGGCACTTTCGGCCACGGCCATCAGCGTGTCCAGCGCCAGCACGGGCTTGCCCAGCCCCAGGGCCAGCCCCTGGGCCACGGCACAGGCGGTGCGCAGGCCGGTGAAGGCGCCCGGCCCCTGCCCGAAACCCACGGCATCGATGTCGGCCCAGGCCAGCCCGGCCTCGGCCACCAGCGCCTGCAGCGTGGGCAGCAGCGTCACCGACGAGCGCGCGCCCCCCTCCACGGCCCGCGCACGCACGCCATCGGGCATGGCCAGGGCCAGGTGCACGGTCTCGGTGGCCGTGTCCAGGACCAGCAGGCGGGGGGAAGCGGGCATCGACATGGCCGCAAGTGTACCGAGTGTGTCCCGCGCGCCGGGCTTGCCCTGGGCACGGCCCTCTCGCCCAACCCTATGATGGGGCGCATGTCTTCACGGTTCACGCGGGCACGGCCCGCTTTTCGCCCCACGCCCAGCCCAGCGGCATCCCCAGTGGTCCTCGCCGCGGTACTCACGGCAACACTGCTGTCGGCGGCACCCCGCACCTGGGCACAACAGCCTCCCGCGCCATCTCCATCCCCGGCCGCGCGTTCAGCCACCCCCTCGGGCCCTTCCCAGATCGCGGCCCCCGTGCTACCCGCCCCCATCGCCCAGGCCCTGCTCGACAGCGGCCTGCCGGTGTCCGCCGTGTCGCTGTGGGTGCAGCCCGTCGAGGGCGGCCCGCCCCGCCTGGCGCTGCAGGCCGACACGCCGCGCCAGATGGCCTCGGTGATGAAGCTGCTGACCACCGGCGTGGCCTTGCGCACGCTGGGGCCAGCCTACCGCTGGCACACCTTTGCCGCGCTGCAGGGCCGGCTGGATGCGCACGGCGTTCTGCGCGGCAATGTGCACCTCAAGGCCAGCGGCGACCCCTCGCTGGACGCCATGCGCCTGGGCCAGGCCCTGCGCAGCTGGCGCGAGGCCGGCCTGCGCGAGATCCGCGGCGATGTGGTGGTGGACCGCGGCCTGTGGGGCCCCCTGCCCCCCTTCGACGCGGCCGCCTTCGATGGCCAACCGCTCAAGCCCTACAACGCCGGGCCCGAGCCCTGGCTGCTGGCACACGCCGCGGTCAGCCTCACGCTGCGCCCGGACCCGGCCCTGGCCAACAAGGTGCGCGTGGGCCTGAGCCCGGCCCTGGCCGGCGTGACGCTCGATGCCGACGTGGCGCTGGACCTCAAGGCCCCCTGCGGTGACTGGCGCCAGAACCTGCGCGTGGAGATCACGCCCGATGACGGCCCGCGCCGCACGGTGCGTGTGAGCGGGCGCTACCCCGCCGCCTGCCAGGACCAGGCCTGGCCGCTGCGCTGGCCCGCCAACACATCGTTCGAGCACAGCGCCCGCGTCTTCGAGGCCGCCTGGGACGACGCCGGCGGGCGCCTGCGCGGCCAGGTGCGCGAAGGCCCCTGGCCGGCCGAGCCCACGCCCTGGGTGGATTGGGTGTCGCCCCCCTTGGCCGAGGTGGTGCGCGACATCAACAAGTTCAGCAACAACGTGATGGCGCGCCAGCTGTTTCTCACGCTGGGCCAGGATGGTGAGGCAGCACCCGCGGCCTCGCTGGACACAGCCCGCGTGCGCGTGGCCGATGCGGTGCGCCAGGCCACACGCGAAGGCACATCCGCCAGCCCCTGTGAGGGCGAGGCCCTGCAGCTGGACAACGGCTCGGGGCTGTCGCGCTCGGAGATCGCCAGCGCCCACTGCATGGCCCGCTGGGTGCAGGTGATGTGGCGCGATCCCCTGATGCCGGAATGGCTGGCCTCCCTGCCCGTGGCGGGCATGGACGGCACGGCGCGCCGCATGTCGGCCGGCGTGGGCCTGGCCCACCTCAAGACCGGCTCGCTCGATGGCGTGGCCTCGATCGCCGGGGTGGTGCAGGACACCCAGGGCCGGCGCTCGGTGGTGGTGGCCGTGGTCAACGATCCGCGAGCCCAGGCGGCGCGTGGGGTGCTGCAAGCCGTGGTGGGCTGGGCCGCCCAGGCCATCCCGCCATGACAGCACATCCGCACAAACCAACACCCCGGCCGCAGCCGGGGTGTTCAGATCGGATCAGCTCAGCAGATCAGAAGACTTGGTCAAATGCCCGGCGGTACGCCCATTGGGCCAGGTAGGCCTGGGCGCGAGGCGCCAGGTTGAAGGAATCCGACCAGAAGTAGCTCTCCGCAGCACGGTCGACGCTCAGGCTGTTGCAATACAACAGCGGGTCCCCCCCGGGCACGCCGGCAGGCGCCGCGGCCACCGCCGAGCCGTCGGGTTTGTAGACCGTCGCGCTGCAGACGGACGACGAGATGTCAGTGACCCCCGCGTAACTCGGGTAACGCTCCAGCTCGAAAGAGCGGTCATAGAAGTTGATCAGGCCCACCCGGATGCCATCGTTGCGCACGTTGACCAGCAAGCCTGTGTTGAACGCCAGGGTCAGTTCGCGCATGCGGTCCTGCCCTTGGGTTCCATCGGCGCGGGCCAAGGGGCTGAAGCCCAGGTTATGCAGCCTGACGAACAGCACGTGCGCGCCACGGTCATAGATTTCATTGATAACGGCGGCCAGCTCCTTACCCTTGGCCGTCATCTCGTTTTTGGCCACGCCGAGATCCTTGCCGTTATCGCGCACCTGCTTGTACGTGGCCAGGATGTCGTGCTGCCCGGCCATGATGGTGACCAGGGTGTTGCTGCCGATCTCACCGCGATGGCTGGCCACCTGTGCGGCCGTGTCGGCCACCGTGGCGCCTGCTGCGGCGTAGGTGACCGCGCCCCCGGCACTTTCAGAGGGACACTGCTGCTGGTAACCAAGGCCATAGTTGCGGGCCAGAGACTGGATCCACAGCGGGTAGTCGGTGCAGTAGTAGGTGTAGTAGTACTGTGCCGTCTGGAGCCCACTGGTCGAATCCGTGTACAGCGTGTTGAGCAGGTAATCCTCTCTCACGCGAAACGAATTGCCGCTCAGCAGGGAGACTTCAAGGGTGTTGGACACCTCGCCCGACGTGGGAAACGGCACCCAGGCAGGCTGGGGCGTGACCAGCGTGCGCGAGCCCTGCGCCGGGTCATTGGCGATGGTCGAGACGACCCACTCCACGCTGTTGACACCGTACTTGAAGCCCTTGATGCTGGTGACCGAACCACTGCCGCCCACCGGCACTTCCACCAAGGCGCTGTTTTCATCACCGAAAGACATCATGGCCGGGCCCGTACCCGTGCTCGTGGGCTGGAAGCGCTTGACCTGATCGCCGCCACCGCAGGCAGCCAGCAGCGCGGTCGTGGCTGCCAGGGCCACGCCGGTGCGCGACAGACGGCGCCAGGCGGGCAAAGATTTGTGAACGGGGACGGTACCAGCGAATGTCATGAACTCTCCACAGGGGGCTAGGCCCCGATTCAGCGGCTGAAACCGCCCTCAAAAGCAGACCGCAAGCATACAGGCAGTGCGATCACGCAGCAGCGGCACGGCCAAGTCGGTCGCGCACACCGTCCCAGGCAGCGTCTGGCGGCGGCGCCTCCACCCAGATCTGCTCGACGCCCAGCGCATCCATGTCGCGCAGATCGGCGAACAGATCGTGCGCAGCGGTGGTGGCCTGCACGGGCATCACCTTGAAGACGACACCGGGCTGGCCACCACGGTGCGCCCACGCGGTGCGCGAGTACACGGCCACGCGCGGCACGGGGTGCTGGCCCACCATCAGCACAGGGATCAGGTCATCGAGCGCGCGCACCAGGGTGCGGCCATCCATCAGGTGCACCTTGGCGCGCGGCGCGTAGTGTGCCAGCAGCGTGCCCGAGGCGCGCGGGGCGTTGGGGTCGGGCGCCTCGGGGCGCGACCAGGCGATGGGCTCGCCGGCCACCTCGGCCAGTTCATCACGCGTGAGACGGCCCGGACGCAGCAGCACCGGCGCACCCCGCGAGCAATCCACGATGGCCGATTCGATGCCGACCTCGCAGGGGCCGCCATCAAGCACCAGCAGATCCTCGGTGTCGAACTCGCTCTCGACATGATCCGCACGTGTCGGGCTGACGCGGCCAAAGCGGTTGGCGCTGGGCGCGGACACGCCAGGCACGCCCAGCATGAGCGCCTCACGCAGCAGGGCCAGCGCCACGGGGTGATCGGGGCAACGCAGGCCGATGGTGTCCTGCCCGCCGGCCGAGGCCTTGGCGATGCCCTCGCGGCGCGGCACGATCACCGTGAGCGGGCCCGGCCAGAAACGCGCCATCAGCCGGCGTGCCACAGGCGGCAGCTCGGCCGCGAAGGCCTCGGCGGCCTGCGCATCGGCCACGTGCACGATCAACGGGTGGTCGCTGGGCCGGCCCTTGGCCGCGAAGATGCGGGCCACAGCGGCGTCATCGTCCGAGCGCGCGCCCAGGCCGTAGACCGTCTCGGTCGGCAGGGCCACGAGCTGCCCGTCGGCCAGGCGCTGCGCGGCCCGGCGGATGGCGTCGGGCTGCGTGGCGGGGTCCAGGCGGGTGGGATGGCTCATGGTTCCGATGATGGCAGCAGGCGGTGAAGCCCGCTCAGAAGGACTCGATGCCCAGGATGGCGGCGGCCTTCAAGGCCGTGTCGCGCGCGGCCTCGGGTGTGGCGCCCGTCACCGTCAGGTGGCCCATCTTGCGGGCCTTGCGCGCTTCGGTCTTGCCATACAGGTGCAGATGCGTGCCGGACAGCGCCAACACGGCGCCCCAATCGGGCTCGGTCTGCGTGGTGCTGCCATTTGGGAACCACAGGTCGCCCAGCAGGTTGAGCATCAGGCAGGGGCTGTGCAGCACGGGCTCGACCAGCGGCAGGTTGGCCATGGCGCGCACCTGCATTTCGAACTGCGACACGTCGCAGGCGTCGATGGTGTGGTGACCGGAGTTGTGCGGCCGCGGCGCCATCTCGTTGGCGACGATGCGGCCATCCTGCAGGATGAAGAACTCGACGCACAGGACGCCCACGTAATCGAGCGAGGCGGCGATGCGGCGGGCCGAGTCGATGGCCTGCGCCGACACGGCATCGCTCACGCCGGGCGCGGGCACCGTGGTCACGGCCAGGATGCCGTCGCGGTGCAGGTTGTGCTGCACCGGGAAGTTCACCACCTGGCCGTTGCGTCCGCGGGCCACCAGTACGCTGACCTCGAAGGCCAGCGGCAGCATCTTCTCGAGCACGCAGGGCACATGCTTCAAGTCATCCCAAGCGGCGATCAGCTCGGCGCGGGTCTTCACCCGCACCTGGCCCTTGCCGTCGTAGCCCAGGCGGGCCGTCTTGAGGATGCCGGGCAGCAGGTCGTCGCTGATGGCGTCAAGCTGAGCCTGCGTCTCGATCAGGGCATGGGGCGCACAGGGCACACCGCAGCCGGTGAAGTGGGCCTTCTCGCGGGCGCGGTCCTGGCACACGGCCACGGCGGCACCGGCGGGCGCCACGGGCAGCGAGGCGGCCAGCGTGTCCAGCGCCTGGGCGGGCACGTTCTCGAACTCGGTGGTGATGGCGTTCGACAGGCGCGCCATCTCGGCCAGGCCGGCGGCGTCCAGGTAGTCGGCTTTCACATGGTGGTGCGACACCAGGCCCGCCGGGCTGGTCGGGTCGGCATCGAGCACGGCCGTGCGGTAGCCCATGGCCTGCGCGGCGTGCACGAACATGCGGCCCAACTGGCCACCGCCCAGCACGCCCAGCGTGGCGCCGGGCAGGATCGGGGCTGAAGAAGAACCTTGGCTCATGACTTGGGCTTGTCCAGGCTCAAATCGGCGCTCATGGCGCGGGCGGCCTCGGTCTGGCGGGCGCGGAAGGCGTCGAGCTGGTCGCGCAGCGCAGGGTTGTCGTGCGCCAGCATGGCCACGGCGAACAGGGCCGCGTTGGCCGCACCGGCCGTGCCGATGGCGAAGGTCGCCACAGGCACGCCCTTGGGCATCTGCACGATGGAATGCAGCGAATCGACCCCCTGCAGGTGGCGCGAGGGCACAGGCACGCCCAGCACGGGCACCGGCGTCTTGGCGGCCAGCATGCCTGGCAGGTGGGCGGCGCCACCGGCACCGGCGATGATGGCGCGCAGGCCACGGCCGCGGGCCTGCTCGGCGTAGGTGAAAAGTTCGTCGGGCATGCGGTGGGCGGAAACCACCTGGGCCTCGAAGGGAACCGAGAACTCGGTCAGAATCTCGGCGGCGAGGCGCATCACGTCCCAGTCACTGCTGGAACCCATCACCACACCGATCAAGGGCGTTGCGCTGTTCACTGCAGGCTCCTGTTCAGACATCGGACAAAAAACAGATTTTAGGCGCTAGGCCCCCACCGCGCCCGGACACGCTCACACCATGATCGACATCACGCTCGAAAACTTCGAAACCGACCTGCTGGCCACCTCGGCGCAGGTGCCTGTTCTGCTGGACATCTGGGCCCCCTGGTGCGGCCCCTGCAAGACGCTGGGCCCGGTGCTCGAACGCCTGGAAGAGGCCTATGGTGGCCGTTTCATCCTGGCCAAGCTCAATGCCGACGAGCAGCCCGAGATCGCCGGCCAGCTCTCGCAGATGTTCGGCGTGCGCTCCATTCCCTTCTGCGTGATGTTCACGGGCGGCCAGCCTGTCGATGGTTTCGTGGGCGCGCTGCCCGAGGCCCAGATCCGCGAGTTCCTGGCCAAGCATGTGCCCGGCGAGGGCGAGCTGGAAGCCGAAGCTGAAGCGCAAGAGGCCGAGCAGCTCGCCGCCGAAGGCCAGCTGGACGACGCCATCGCCCGCCTGCAGGACGCCATCGCCAAGGACCCGGCCAACGACGAAGCCCGCTTCGACCTGATCAAGCTGCTGCTGGCCGAAGGCGCGGCCGACGAGGCGCAATCGGTCTACGAGCCCATCGCCCCGCGCGCCACCGGCCCGCTGGCCGAGCAGCGCGTGGCCGCCTTCGGCCGCTACATCGAAGCGCTGCAGACCGCCCGCCAGGGCCGCAGCCCGAGCGAACTGGCCGACGCCATCACCGCCAACAAGCGCGATTTCGCGGCCCGCCTCGAGCTGGCGCAAATCTTCTTCGCCGCCGGCCAGTTCACCCAGGCCATGGACGAGCTGCTGGAGATCATCATGCGCGACAAGGCCTGGCAGGATGAAGCCGCCCGCAAGACCTATGTCGCCATCCTGGAAGTGATGACCAAACCCCAGCCCAAGCAGCCCCCAGCAGGCAAGCCCGTGGCGGGCGCCCCCGGCGCGGCCGACAAACCGCAACTGGAGATCGCCGGCAAGGTGACCGTGGCCGCCGCCGACCCCGTGATCGACCAGTACCGCCGCAAGCTCAGCATGGCGCTGTTCTGATCAGGTGGTGGTTCTAGGGGGATCAGCACCCTTACCCCTTGAACAAGGGGGTATCACTCATGCACGCACCCGGGATACTTGCGGCCTGTCCCCACAGATCACACGCATTGTCACGGGAGTATCCATGGCTTCTTACATCAAACACACACTGGCCGGTCTCGGCCTGGTGGCTGCGGCCTCCCTGGCCCATGCCGCCCCGGTGACCGTCACCGGCGTCACCACCACCGGCACCTTCTCGGGCAGCACCGCTGTGCTGACCGACGGCGTCTTCCCCGCCAACGGCACCGCCTGGAACGCCGCGAGCAACGTCTCCTGGAACGGCCTGGGCACCGTGTTCACGCTGGCGTTCGACCAGTTGTACACCTTGCAGGACGTGACACTGACGGTCGACCACAACGATTTCTACCAAGTCCAGATCTCGCAAGACGGCACCACCTGGAACACGCTGTTCACCGTGCTGGCCTTCGAAGGCTCCTCCACCTGGGGCACCGACACCTTCACCAGCAACCCCGCTGGCACCGGCACCTACAGCGCCTCCATCGATTTCGCCCCGACGCTGGCCAAGTACGCCCGCATCTACGCCGTCGCTGGCGACGATGCCTACAGCGTGGGTGAACTGAGCTTCACCGGCGTGGCCGCCGTGCCCGAGCCCGCCAGCCTGGCCCTGATCGGCGCCGGCCTGGCCACCGTCGGCCTGATCGCCCGCCGCCGCAAGCCGCAGGCCTGATCCGCCTCGCCAGGCCTCACGGCCTGCGCGCCAAAGCCCCCTGTCGGCAACGGTTGGGGGCTTTTGTCTTTGCGGCACACTCAGGCCATGAGCCTGCCTGCCGCCATCACCGTCCAGCGCATCCCCGTCGGCCCGGCCGACCAGCCTGAACAGGCCCAGGCCTGGCTGAACTGCCGCCTGTCCGGCCCGCACGACCAGCCCAACGCGCCCCTGCTGCTCTTCCTGCACGGCTTTCCGGAAGCCGCCTTCGTGTGGGATGGCCTGCTGGCGCACTTCGGCCAGCACTACCGCTGCGTGGCCCCCAACCTGCGCGGCTACGAGGGCTCCTACGCCCCCGCCGACGTGGCTGCCTACCGCCCCAAGCTGATCCAGGAAGACCTGGCCGGGCTGATCCGCGCCCTGGGCGGGCGGGCCCATGCCGTGATCGCCCATGACTGGGGCGGCGCCCTGGCCTGGGGGCTGGCCGCCACCGCCCCGCAGTTGATGGACCGGCTGATCGCTTTGAACGCCACCCACCCCGCGCCCTTTTTGAAGGCCCTGCGCGAGGACCCAGCCCAGCAAGCCGCCAGCGGCTACATCAACCTGCTGCGCGAGCCCGGTGTTGAGGCGCAACTGGCTGCTGACGATTTCGCGCGGATGTGGGGCTTCTTCGAGCAGTTCGGTGGCGCGGCCTGGCTTACGCCTGCCCTGCGCGATCGCTACCGCCAGGCTTGGTCTGCTGCGCCCCAGGGTCTGCCCGGCCAGGCCGTGGCCGCCTCGCCCCTGAGCGGCCCGGTCAACTACTACCGCGCCTCGCCTTTGCACCCGCCCACCTCGGCCACGGACCCGGTCAACAGCCTCGTGCTGCCCGATGCGCTGCTGCACGTGAGCGTGCCCACGCGCGTGATCTGGGGCGAGGCCGACACCGCCCTGCCCCCCAGCCTGCTCGACGGCCTGGAGGCCTGGGTGCCCGACCTGCAGATCACCCGCCTGCCCGGCCTGACGCACTGGCTGTTGCACGAAGATCCGGACACCGTGACACGTGCACTGGAGCACGCGCTTCAACCCTGAGGGGCGGCGCTACACTGGTCCCATGTCGTACCCCGCATCCACCCATCAGCCCCTTCTGATTTCGGCCACCGAGCTGGCCGACCTGCTCGCGTCGGCAGGCCGGACGGACGTGCTGGTGCTGGACTGCCGCTTCAGCCTGACCAACCCCGTGGGGGGCGAACAGGCCTATGAGCAGGGCCACATCCCCGGCGCGGTGTACGCCCACCTCGACAGCGATCTGTCGGGCCCCAAGACCGGCCAGAACGGCCGCCACCCCCTGCCCACGCACGGAGGCTTCCAGGCCACGCTGCGGCGCTGGGGTGTCACGCCCGACACCCGCGTGATCACCTATGACGACAGCGGCGGCATGTTCGCTGCCCGAGCCTGGTGGCTGCTGCGCTGGGCCGGCCACACCAACGTGCAGGTGCTCGACGGCAGCTGGGTGGCCTGGCGCGCCCTGCACAACACCGATCCGGCGCGTGCGCCCATCAGCACCGAGGCCGGGGTGCGCACCGCCGGGCCGTTCACCTTGAGCCTGCATGCCGACCACGTCGTCAGCACCCAGCAGGTGATGGACAGCCTGGTCTACGCCACGCCCGAGATCCACCTGATCGACGCCCGTGCCCCGGAGCGCTTCCGCGGCGAGAACGAAACCCTGGACCCGGTGGGCGGCCACATCCCCGGCGCCGTGAACCGCTTCTTCCAGCTCAATCTGGGGCCGGATGGCCGCTTCAAGCCCGCCGACCAGTTGCGCGGCGAGTTCGAATCATTGCTGGGTGAGTTGCCGCTGGACACCGTGGTGCACCAGTGCGGCTCGGGCGTGACAGCCTGCCACAACCTGCTGGCCATGGAGATCGCTGGGTTGCCGGGCACGCGCTTGTACGCGGGCTCGTGGAGTGCCTGGTGCGCAGATCCGGACCGGCCTGTGGCGCGCTGATCTGACGGGCGTGAGCCCTGCGGGGAGCGGCCCCGCGCGCAACGCGCAGAGGGCACCAGCGAACGCCTCAGCGTTTGGCCCCCGCCAGCGCCTCGTCCACCAGCTCGATCCAGTGCTTGACCGGCGTGCGCATGCCGCCCTGCAGGTGCGTGATGCACCCGATGTTGGCGCTGACCACCACCGGGCTGCCCGCTGCCTCCAGCGCCGCCACCTTGGCCTCGCGCAGGGGCTGGGCCAGTTCGGGCTGCAGCAGGCTGTAGGCACCGCCCGCGCCGCAACACTGGTGGCTGTCGGTGCGCGCCAGGCGCACATCAAAGCCCAGTTCACGCAGGCCTGATTCGACCGGGCCCGGGCGCGCTGCCGCGCTCAGCTTGAGCACATGGCTGAAGCTGCAGGGTGGGTGGAAGGTCAAGGCGCCCAGGCCGGCCTCGCTGCCTGGCTTGTGGCGCAAGGCACGCTGGAGCACCGGCACCCATTGCGGCAACAGCTCGGCAGGGTCCTTCACCAGGGACACGACACGGCGGGCCTTCTCGGCATAGAGGGGGTCATCGGCCAGCAGGCTGTCGTAATCCTTGGCCCAGGCGCCACAGCCCGAAGCATTGACCAGGATGGCCTCGGCCGCGGTGTCACCCTGCAGGTAGGGCCACCAGGCGTCGATGTTGCGGCGGGCCTGGGCACGGGCCCCGTCTTCATCGCCCAGATGCCCCTTGAGCGCACCGCAGCAACCGGCGCCCCGCAAGCGCACGGCCCGCAGGCCCACGGCATCGAGCACACGGGCGGTGGCCGCATCGATGTGGGGGCGCAGGTGCGGCTGCACGCAGCCCTGGGGCATGAGCACGCGCCGTGTGTGCTGCAGCTGGCGGGTGGCATCGGGCCACGCCCCCGGCGGCAGGGCCGGCGCGGCAGGCACCTGGGCGGCCAGGGCGGCCGGCAGCAGCGGGCGCAGCCACCGCCCCAGCGCCAGCGCGGGCCCGAACAGGCGCGAGGGCACCAAGGTGCGCAGCCCCCAGCGGCGCAGGCGTTGCGAGGCCGGGCGGTGCACCTGGCGGTCCACCACCGCCTGGCCCACGGCCAGCAGCTCGTGGTACTGCACGCCCGATGGGCAGGTGCTTTCGCAATGGCGGCAGCCGATGCAGCGGTCCAGGTGGGTCTGCGTGGTCCGCGTGGGCTCGTGCCCCTCGAACACCTGCTTCATCAGGTAGATGCGGCCGCGCGGGCCGTCGAGCTCGTTGCCGGTGACGCGGTAGGTGGGGCAGGTGGCGTTACAGAAGCCGCAGTGCACGCAGCTGCGCAGCACCTGGTCGGCGCGGCGGCCTTCATCGCTTTGCTGGAACTCGGGGGACAGTCGGGTCTGCATGCGGGCGTGGGCGAGGTGACGTGGGCCGGTGGGGGCGGCTTGGCGTGCGGGGTGCGGCTCAACCGCTGGCACGGGGCCACAGACGGCCCGTGTCGAACACCCCATCGGGGTCGAAGGCGTGCTGTACCTGGCGGTGCAGGCGCGTGAGCACCGGCGGTAGCACCACCGGCTGGGGCACGGTGCTGACCCAGGCCAGCGCGTGGCCCCCGGCGCGTGCGGCGGCCTCGTGCACCATGGCCGCCGGGGCGGAGGTGCACACCCAGCGCTGCGCGCCGAACCATTCGATCAGCGTCTCGCCGGGCAGGGCCAGGGGTGTGCTGGTGGCCGGCACCGACAGGCGCCACAGCGTGGCCGTCGAGGTCTTGCCCGGCAGGATCAGATCGCGGGCCCGCGCGAAGAACTCGTCTTGATGGTCGCGCAGGCCGGTCCAGAAGCTCTCGGCCATCGCCTGCGGCACGAGCTGGCCGCCGGCCTCCGGCATCAGGCGGTGCACGGCGGCAGCCACCGCGGCCTCGGCGCCGCGCAGGCGCACCACGAGCAGGCCGTCCCACCAGGCCGAGGCGTCGAGCGGCAGGGGCTGGCCGGCCCACTGGTTGATCAGCACGATTCCCTGCGCCTGCGTGCATTCGAAGCGCAGGGTGCATTCGGCCACGGGGCGGGGCATCACCTTGAGCGTGACCTCGGTCAACACACCCAAGGTGCCCATGGAGCCGGCCATCAGGCGGGACAGGTCGAAGCCGGCCACGTTCTTCATCACCGAGCCCCCGAAGCGCAGCCACTGCGCGCGGCCGTTGAGCATGCGCACGCCCAGCACGTGGTCGCGCACAGCCCCGCGCGAGGCGCGCGCCGGCCCGCTGAAGCCGCAGGCCACCATGCCGCCGACGGTGCCCCCGAATCCCTCAACATCAGGCGCCTGGCCCCAGCGCGGCGGCTCGAACGGCAGGTACTGGCCGCGCGGGGCCAGCTCGGCCTCGATCTCGGTCAGAGGGGTGCCGGCCATGGCCGTGATCACCAGTTCGCTGGGCTCGTAGGCCACGATGCCCTGGCACGCGCGGGTGTCGAGCACCTCGCCCAGGGCGATGTCGCCAATGCCATCCTTGCTGCCGTGCCCGCGCACCCGCAGCACGGCGCGGCGCTCTCGGGCCTCTCGCACCTGCGCCTGCAGCTGCTGCACCTGCAGCGGCAGAGACGCCGACGCCAGGGCCGCATCAGCCACCGGGTTCGACGGGGGAAGGTCGAGGGCGCTCGTCATGGTCGCAAGCATAGCGCTACCATGGGCTCATGAAAGTCGCCGCCCTGCAGATGGTGTCCACGCCCGACGTGGACGAGAACCTGGCCACCGCGCGCCGCCTGATCGCCCAGGCGGCCCAGGCGGGGGCGGAACTGGTGGCCCTGCCCGAGTACTTCTGCCTGATGGGCCTGCGCGACGGCGACAAGCTGCGCATCGCCGAAGACCTGGCCGATGACGCCTTAAACAGCACGAGCAGCGCCAGCACACCGATCCAGACCACGCTGGCCCAGGCCGCGCGCGAGCACGGCGTGTGGGTGATCGGCGGCACGCTGCCGCTGCGCAGCCCCAAGGCCGCCCGCGTCTACAACAGCCTGATGGTCTATGACCCACAGGGCAAGCAGGCCGCGCGCTACGACAAGATCCACCTGTTCTGTTTCGACGATGGCGAGCGCCGCTACGACGAGGCGGCCACGCTCACGCCCGGTGACACGCCCGTGGCCTTCACCGCCACCGACCGCGCCGGCCAGGCCTGGCGCGTGGGCCTGGGCATCTGCTACGACCTGCGCTTTCCGGAGCTGTTCCGCCAGCTCACGCGCGAGGAGCCCTGCGACCTGATCGTGCTGCCAGCCGCCTTCACCCACACCACGGGCCAGGCGCACTGGGAGCTGCTGCTGCGCGCCCGCGCGGTCGAGAACCTGTGCCACGTGCTGGCACCGGCCCAGGGCGGCACGCACGCCAGCGGGCGGCGCACCTTCGGGCATTCCATCGCCATCGACCCATGGGGCCAGGTGCTGGCCGTGCAGCCCGAGGGCGAAGGCGTCGTGCTGGCCACGCTGGACCGTGAGCGCCAGGCCACGCTGCGCGGCCAGTTGCCGGCCCTGACGCACCGCGTGCTGGGCTGACCGAGCCCCGGCTGTACACCACCGGGCGGCTCACAGACCGTTCAGTTTTCGGCAGCAGATGACCGCAAAACAATTGGGAATCATTATCATTCCCAATGTTGGCGAGCACCGCCTCGCGTCACTACCCCTGATCCCATGACCCCCACCTCCCTGCGCCGATGGGCGTGGGTACACACCTGGTCCAGCCTGGTGTGCACCATCTTCATGCTGCTGCTGTGCCTGACCGGCCTGCCGCTGATCTTCCACCACGAGATCGAGCACCTGCTGGGTGATGCCGTCGAGGCCCCGGCCATGCCCACGGGCACGCCGCGCGCCAGCCTGGACAAGGTGATCGAGACCGCCAAGGCCCGCCAGCCCGGCAAGGTGGTGCAGTTCATCTCGCGCGAGGAAGACGACGACACCATCTGGTACGTGACCCTCAACGACACGCCGCTGGCCAACGAGGGTTTCAAGTCCGTGGCGGTGGATGCGCGCACGGGCCAGGTGCTGGCCGAGCCCAAGGTGGGCGAAGGCTTCATCTACGTGATGTTCCGACTGCACGTGGATTTGTTCGCCGGCCTGCCAGGCAAGCTCTTCCTGGGGCTGATGGGGCTGCTGCTGGTGGCGGCCATCGTGTCGGGCGTGGTGCTGTACGCCCCCTTCATGCGCAAGCTGGATTTCGGCGCGGTGCGGCGTGACCGCTCCACCCGCGTGCGCTGGCTGGATCTGCACAACCTGCTGGGCATCGTCACCGTGGTGTGGGCGCTGGTGGTGGGCTTCACCGGCGTGATCAACACCTGGGCCGACCTGATGGTCAAGCTCTACCAGTACCAGGAGCTGGGCGCGATGACGGCCAAGTACCAGGGCCAGTCCGTGCCCAGGGTGCTGGGCTCGCTGCAGCAATCGGTCGAGCACTCGCAGGCGCTGGAGCCGGACATGACCCTGTCCTTCGTGGCCTTCCCGGGCACGGCCTTCTCCAGCCCGCACCACTACGCCATCTTCATGCGAGGGCATGAACCGCTCACCTCGCGCCTGGTCAAGCCGGTGCTGGTCGATGCGGTGACGAGCCAGATCACCGACAGCCGCGAGCTGCCGTGGTACCTCACGGCCCTGCTGGTGTCGCAGCCGCTGCACTTCGGTGATTACGGCGGCATGCCGCTCAAGGTGGTGTGGGCGCTGCTGGACATCGCCACCATCGTGGTGCTGGGCAGCGGCCTGTACCTGTGGATCGCGCGCAAGCGGGCCAGCAAGCGCCCATCGGCGCTGCATGCGCCGGCCGATGCCGATGCAACGGCGACGCAGGCCACGACGGGAGCCACACCATGAGCCGCGCAGAACAACGCCACGCGCTGCACCAGGAGACTCGCCGCAGCGGCAAGCACTACAGCCTGTGGCAGGTGTTCCGATGGCCACTGCTGATCGGCGTGGCCAGTGGCGCCGGCCTGGTGTCGGCCCTGCTGGCCGATGGCGTGTGGGACGCGGTGTCGTGGGCGCTGCTGTCACTGCCGCTGCTGGTGGCGCTGTGGTTCATCGGGCGCAGGGGCTGATCCGCGCCCCGCTCATCACATCAGAACGAGCGCGCCAGCGTGGCCGACACCATCAGCGCACGGCCCGGTGCCGCCTCGTAGTAGCGCCGGTTGCCTTCGTTGACGATCACCGAGCCCACATAGGCCGTGTCGCGCAGGTTGTCGATGCGCGCCAGCGTGTCCAGCCGCCAGGCCTGATCGCCCTGCCCCCACACCTGGCGCCAGCCGGCGCGCAAGGCCCACACGGTGGACGCCGGCGCGTACGCGTCGTTGACATCGTTGGCCCACAGCCGGGCGCTGTGACGCAGCTCCAGCGCGCCATGCCAGCCGGTGGCGGCCGGCCGCCACGCCAGTTCGGCATAGGCCGTGCGGCGCGGCACGCCAGGCAGGTCGTTGCCGGCGCTCACCTGCGTGCTGGTGCTCACGCCACTGGCCACCGCCTCCGAGCTGAAGGTGTCGCGGTAACGGGCCCGCGTGAGCGTGAGCGCCGCGTAAGTGCTCCAGGCCTTGGTGATGGCCCAGCGCGAAGAAGCCTCCACCCCGTCACGGCGCGTGCGGCCCACGTTCTGGAAGGTGGAGCGCCCGCCCTCGTTGCGCGCCACGGCGATCTCGTCGTCGGTGTCGATGGTGAACACGGCCACGTCCAGCGTGGCGCGCGGCAGCGGGCGGCTCTTCAGGCCGATCTCGAGGTGCTGCGCGCGGCTGGCCTTGAGGCCCTGGTTCCAGCCCGGCTCGGTGCCGGCATTGCTGCGGTAGGCCACCTCATTGAGCGTGGGCGTCTCGAAGCTGCGGCCCGCGCTGGCGTACAGGTGCAGCGCCGGTGACGGCTTCCACATCACCGAGGCCAGCGGTGTGGTGGCCTCGAAGGCCATCGCGCCGCTGTCGTCACCATTGCCCGGCACGATGTAGTGGTCGCTGGAGGTGAAGCGCACGCGGCTGTGGCGCAGCCCGGCCCCCACCGACCAGCGCTCGGCCACGGCCCAGTCGGCCTGCAGGTACTGGTCGCTGTTGCGCGCGCGGTTGTCTTCGTCACGGCGCAGGGCGCCCACCACGCCCAGCGTGCTGCCCACGAAGTTCTGGTAGCCCTGGCGCTGCTCCTGGACCTGGTCGATGCTGGCGCCACCGGTGAGCGTGAAAGGCCGCGCGGCCAGTTGCGTGCGCCAGGGGTGGCGGGGCGGCGTCTGCGCGCCGGCCGGGATGGACTGGAACTGGCGCACCTGGCGGCGCCCACCATAGACCATCAGCCGCAGTGTGTCCTCGCCCGTGGCGCCAGCCATGCCCACCGGGCGTTCGTAGACCAGGCCCAGCTGGCTGTTGGCGATGTCCTTGCGCGTGTCGTAGGCCGTGGCGGCCGCATCGGCCTGGCGCGGGTTGGCGGCCAGCTGCGCCGCCGTCAGGCCCAGCGGATCCTGCACACCTGGCATGTCGAGGTGGCTGCCCACCAGCGTCAGGGTGGCGCGGCCGGGCAGATCCCAGCGCAGCTTGGCATTGGCCTGCTCGCGCCGCGCTGCGCTGTGGTCGCGCCAGCCATCGGTGTCGAAGCGGCTGATGTTGAGCATGTAGTTGAGCGCGCCGCTCTGCCCGCCCAGCTTGAGCTGGCCGCGCCGCAGCCCGTCGGGGCCGGCCGCCAGCCCCAAGGACACCTCGGGCGTGGACGCCCCATCCTCCGTGAAGACCTGGATCACGCCACCGGCGGCATTGCCGTACAGCGCCGAGGCCGGCCCGCGCAGCACCTCGATGCGCTCGGCCGAGCCCAGGTCGAACGAGGCGCTCTGGCCCTGCCCATCAGGCATGGTGGCCGGGATGCCATCGGCGTACAGACGCACGCCCCGCACCCCGAAGGTCGACCGGGCCCCGAAACCCCGGCTGGAGATCTGCAGATCCTGCGCGTAATTCTGCCGGTTCAGCACACCCAGCCCCGGCACGCGCTGCAAAGCTTCGGACAGGTTGATCAGCGGGCCCATCAGGCGCAGCGTGGCGGCGTCCACCGTGTCGATCGAGGCGGCCACATCGCGGCGCGCCTCCGGCGTGCGGGTGGCGCTGACGACCACTTCGGGCAAAGCCGCCATGGCCTCGGCCTGCGGGCCCGGTTGCGCCCCCACCGCGGGGGGCAAAAGCGCCACGCAACAAATGATCGGAGTTTTACGACGGTGGATTAACGGCATCCAAGGGATTTCCACAAACAATCTGACACCAGGCAAGTTCACAATCAATGTGGATGTGATCACCAGCATGATCAATTGATGCGATGCCGCGCGCTTGGCCAGGAGTCTGTCAGGCCTGCCAATGACCTTGCCCACGGCGGGTCACCTCTCAAGCATCCATCCGGCAGGGCACACGCCCAGCCACCTGTTTCATGCGTCGCCTTGTGCGGCGTCTCCTCGGGCGTGCAAGCGCCCATTTTCAACGCCGGGCTTGCCCGGCGTTTTTTTGCCTGGGCGCGACGGGGCGCCCCTGCGTGAAACCCTCCCACTGTCAGGCACTCGACACTCGGGCGGCGGCCTTGCGGCCATCATGGCGCGGGCAGCACCGACTGCCCGACACACACCACCCTGGGAGCCCCGCACCATGAGCACGACGCGCCGCCGCCTGCTGACAGGCCTGACTGCTTCCGCCGCCACCGCGGCCTCCGGCCTGCTGGCCACCCGCCCGGCCCAGGCCGCCACGGGCCCAGCGGCCAGCGGGCACCATGACACCGATGTCGTCGTGATCGGCGGGGGCTATTCGGGCCTGGCCTGCGCCCGCGCCCTGGCAGCGGCCGGCCGCCAGGTGCTGGTGCTCGAAGCGCGTGACCGTGTCGGCGGACGCTGCCTGAACCAGACACTGCCCGCGCCCTTCGGCAATTACGTGGTCGAAGGCGGCGCCGAGTTCATCGGCCCCGGCCAGACACGCATGTACGAGCTGGTGCAGCAGCTGGGCCTGGCCACGCACACTGCCTACACCACGGGCAAGCTGGTCAACTGGGCCAACGGCCGGCGCAGCACCTACGACGGCGTGCTGCCCCTGAACAACCTGCTGGCCGCCGGCGAGGTGGGCCTGGCCATGCTCAAGATCGACGCCATGGCCAAGCAGGTACCGCTGGACGCCCCCTGGACAGCCGCCAAGGCCGCCGAGTGGGACAAGCAGACCGTGCAGTCCTGGATCGATGCCAACCTCTTCATCAAGGATTCGAAGAACCTGCTGCGCCTGGCCGTGCTCTCGCTGCTGTCGACCGAGCCGCAGGACATCTCCCTGCTCTACCTGCTGTTCTACGTGAACAGCGGCGGCGGGCTCACGCCCCTGCTCAGCACCACCGGCGGCGGCCAGCAGGATCGCATCGTCGGCGGCTCGCAAGCCATCGCACTGGCCATGGCGCGCGAGCTGGGCACCTCGCGCTTCCTGTTCAATGCGCATGCCCAATCGATCACGCAGGATGCCGGCGGCGTCACCGTGGAAGGGCCGAACTTCAGCGTGCGGGCGCAGCGTGCCGTGGTGGCCATGTCGCCCTGGATGGCCTCGCGCCTGAGCCTGGCCCCGCTGGACGGCCCCACTCAGTTGCGCCTGCAGATGGCGCAGCGCGTGCCCATGGGCTCGATCTGGAAGGTGCACTGCCTGTACGACCGCCCCTTCTGGCGCGACGACGGCCTCAACGGCCAGGTCACCAGCGACAACTTCATCACCCGCGTCACCTTCGACAACACGCCGCCCGAGCCCGGCGCCCCCGGCGCGCTGATGGGCTTCATCGACGGACAGGACGCGCGCGAGGCCCTGCTGATGACACCAGCCGTGCGCAAACGCAAGGTGATCGAGGCTTTCACCGCCTACTTCGGCGCCAAGGCGGCCTCGCCCATCGGCTACCTGGAGATGAACTGGCAGGCCGAGAACTTCAGCGGCGGCGGGCCCACCGGGCATTTCCCGCCCGGCGTGCTCACGGCCTACGGCAGCACCTTGCGCCCGCCCACCGGCCGCGTGCACTGGGCCGGTACCGAAACAGCCACCATCTGGACAGGCTACATGGAAGGCGCCGTCCGCTCCGGTGAGCGCGCCGCGCAGGAGGTGCTGACCCGATGAGCGCGCTGCCCACCACTCACACCCCCGATGGCACGCCCGGCCCGCTGCGCCAGGCCCCCTTCACGCCCACATTGATCGTCGGCGCCGGGCCTGCCGGGCTGGCCGTGGCCGCCTGCCTGCGCCGCCTGTGGCTGCCCTTCGAGATCATCGAGCAGACAGGTGACGTCGGCCACTCGTGGATGCGCCACTACGAGCGCCTGCACCTGCACACCGACAAGGCGCATTCCGAGCTGCCCTACCTGCCCTTCCCCGCCGACTACCCGCGCTATCCCTCGCGCCAGCAGGTGGTCGACTACCTGCAGGGCTACGCCAAGCACTTCCAGATCAGCCCGCGCTTTCACGAGCAGGTGGTGTCGGCGCGGCGCGTGTTCAGCGGTGAAGGCACACAGAGCGGCCAGCCCTGCTGGGAGGTCGACACGCACGACACCCGCTACCGCACCCACCACCTGGTGCTGGCCACCGGTGTGAACCACGATCCGCACCTGCCGCACTGGCCAGGGCAGGACCAGTACAAGGGCGAGATCGTGCACAGCGCGCACTACAAGAACGGCGCGCGCTGGGCCGGCAAGGCGGTGCTGGTGGTGGGCCTGGGCAACTCCGGCGGCGAGATCGCCATCGACCTGTGGGAGCACCAGGCCAGACCCAGCCTGGCCGTGCGCAGCCCCGTCAACGTGATCCCGCGCGAGGTGATGGGCACGCCCTTCCTCACCGTGGGCATCCTGCAGCGCTCATGGCCGGCCTGGCTGGCCGATGCCGTCAACGCGCCGACCACGCGGCTGCTGGTGGGCGACCTCACCCGCTACGGCCTGCCCCGCCCCAAGCTGGGCCCCGTGGCACAGGTGCGGCAGGAAGGCAAGGTGCCCTTCATCGACATCGGCACCATCGACCTGGTCAAGCGCGGCGAGGTGGGCGTGTTCCCGGGCATCGAGCGCTTCACGCCCGAGGGCGTCGTCTTCACCGACGGGCGCAGCAAGGCGTTCGACGCCATCGTGCTGGCCACGGGCTACCAATCGCAGGTAGGCCACTGGCTGGAGGGCGGCCAGATCCCGCTGCCCGACAAGCAGGTGCCCAGCCCGCAGCCGGGCCTGCCCGATGGGCTGCACCTGTGCGGCTTCTATGTGTCGCCCACCGGCATGCTGCGCGAGATCGCGCACGAGGCCAAACTGATCAGCCGGGAGATTGCAGCCAGTGGCCAGACGCAGGCCAGCGCCGTGCGCTGAACAGCGGTCAGAACCGCACCGCCCCCATGCTCACAGCTTGGGCACGTTGTCGTCCGGCGGCAGCAGGCCCGACACATCGGGCAGCACGCCCTGAGAGGGCGATGGCGCCCCGCCGAAGTCGGTGCTGAAATCGCTGCCGAACAGCTGCAGCGATTTCTTCTGCACGCGGCTGCGGAAGTGCTTGCGATCGAACAGCTTTTGCTGCGCCTCGGCCGGCAGGTCGGTGATGCGCAGCACGTTGCGCTCGATCAGCACGTCGATCAGATCCTCCAGCACCCGCACCAGGTTGGCGTCCAGGCCGGCGAAGGACTTCTCGTCGTCGTCCATGGCCAGGAAAGCCTTCACCTCGGGGTGGTCGCGCGGCAGGGGCTCCGCACCCGGCACCGGTTCCAGGTGCAGGCTGACGATCTTTCCGGCGGCATCACGCAGTACGTAGCGCATGGTGGTCGATGGGTATGCGGATATGGTGGGCAAACTCTATCCCAGCTATCGACCAACCGCGCGCGAACTTGAAAGCAGCGGTGAATGCGGGCGTGTGCGCCAGGCTCAACGCTCGGCCGTGAAACGGCGCATCATCAGCGCGAAGGCCAGGCCGCCCACGTACATCACGATGCCGTACACCGCACCCGGGATGGCCATGTTGCTGTCCTTGAGCACGGTGCTGGCGATCACCAGCGCCAGCGTGGCGTTCTGCACCGCCGTCTCGATGCCCAGCGTCACGCTCTGGCGGCGCGACAGGCGCGAGAACCAGGCCACCGCGAAGCCGCAGGCCAGCATGGTCACGTTCAGGCCCAGGGCCAGCGGTGCCAGCGTGGGGAAGGCCGACTTGGCCATGGCCCAGTTCTTGGCAATGGCCGCGATCACCACCAGCACGAACAGCACCGTGGCCGCCTTGGTGAACTTGGGCTCCAGGCGCAGCGCCAACGATTCACGCCAGCCACGCAGCGCCATGCCCAGCGCCACCGGCAGGCCCATCATCAGGAAGACCTGCACCATCATCATGCTCACGGGCACGTCGATCGCCTGCTCGGCGCCGCTGAAATAGGCCAGCGACCAAGCCACGATGAAAGGCAAGGTGAAGATGGTCAGCACGCTGGCCACGGCCGTGAAACTCAGCGCCAGCGCCACGTCACCACGGGCCAGGTAGGTCAGCAGGTTGGAGGTGCTGCCCGTGGGGCAGGCCGCCAGGATCATGAAGCCCACGGCGAAGGCGCCGGTCAGGCCGACGAGCTTGAGCATGCCGAAGCACACCAGGGGCAACAGCACGAAGTGGCACAGCACGCCCACCAGCAGGGCGCGGGGTTGCTGCACGATGCGGCGGAAATCCGCCACCGTGAGCCCCAGGCCCAGCGAGAACATGATGAACGCCAGCACGGCCGGCAGCAGGATGGTCGATGCGACATCGCCTTGCATGGGAATCCTTTACGTCAAACGGTGAGCAGGTGAAGACAGAGCCTGAACTCAATCTTTCACCGCCCTGCAGTCTGCCAGCAAAGGCTCACCCATCAGCAGGCCCTGGTTCGCGCAATCGAGCACCACCGCCCTGCCCGCCGGCCATTCGCGGACACGCGCCGCATCGCTGGCCGCGATCACGGCACGCGCGGGGGGCAGGTCGGGGCCGGCGTCCAGGCTGACCATCACCAGGCCGTTCTCGCCCGACTCCACCGACACCACGGCGCCCTGCAGGCTCAGGCGCTTGCCCGCGTGCTTGGCGTGCGAGCGGCCGCCGCTGTCGCGGTAGTCGGCCATCAGGCCGGCGGGGGACACGGCCGAGGCGGGGTCAGCCACTGGAGGCGCCATCACGACAGGTGCCGTAGCTTGTGCCGATGCCGGACGACTCGCGATGCCGGCCGGTGGCGGCACCGCAGCCTCATCATCGCCATCGCCCAGCCACCCTGCCCACCAGGCCAGCGTGCCCACCAGCACGGCCAGTGCGGCACCGCACAGGCCCAGCCACACGCCTTCCCGTGCGGACCGGCTCACGGATGCCTCCGCAGACAGGGCCGGCGCACCACCGACCCCACCATGGAAAAAGCCGCCGGAGGGCATCCGGCGGCGAACAGAACGTTGTGCAACGCCTGAGGAGAAAACACGGTCACAGCGTCAGCAAATACTGGACCAGATTCGAGATGTCGGACGGCGACTTGGCGCACCACGGATGGGGCGAAGCCGGCAGCCCGATGGGGCCCGGCGCACCGATCTCGGGCCCGAACTCGCGGCGCAGCTTCTGGTAGTCCCAGTAGTAGTGGTCGTTGTCGCCGGGCATGCTCACGAAGTACTTGTGGCGCTCGACGAAGAGGTTGCGCGCGTCCGCCGTGGTGTCGAAGATGTTCTTCTTCTTGGCCTTGTAGACGCGGAAGACATCGCCCTTGCGGTTCAGATCAGGGAACACGGCGGGCTGGTCAGGCGAGCCCAGGGCCGGGCGCACCGGCGCGTGCAGCGTGTAGTACTGGTTGTACAGCGGCGAGCCCTCGGTGCAGCGCGCCGGGTTGACCAGGTCCTCCAGGTTGCGCACGTGGCCGTCGGTCAACAGGCCGCGTGATTGCACCCAGTACAGGTTGCGCAGGAAGGTCACGCGGATCGACTGCTGCTTGTACTGGAAGTCGGACGGCGCAAAGAAGCGGCCCACCTCGCTGAGCGGCAGCATCTTCTCGTTGGTGTTAGCGCCCAGCTTGTCCGAGTGGCACGAGGCACAGGCCTGATCGAACGCGGCCTTGCCCTGGGCCACCGCGCCGACCACGCCCGGGTACTGCTGCCAGGTCTTCTGCACGAAGGCGCCTTCGCTGGTGGCGCTGCTGCCCGTCTGCCCCAGGCGGCCATTGGCCTTGAGCCAGCGGAACAGGCCCACGTTGCGCAGGTCGTCGTCGTCCTTGTCCAGCACGGACATGTAGGCGGTGAGCGCCTTGAGCGATTTCTGGTCCATCGAGCCCATCGCGCCTTCGGGCTCCTGCGCATGGATGTACGAGCCCTCGAAGCCCACGAAGGATTCGGTGTGCGACAGCGAGCGGCGGATCGGCAGGTGGTTGGTGACGTTGGGAATCACCATCGGCGAGAACACGTAGTCGTTGTCGTACTGCGTGCCTTCACCCGATTTGCGCGTGAGCGTCGATTCGGTGGCGCCCCCGGGCATCAGGTACAGCAGCGCCGTCTTGTCAACCTTCTTGGTGCCGGTGGACCAGGTCGGGCCCGGCTCGTTGTCGACGATGTACGCGAAGGTGGCGGTGGTGTCCGTGGTCTTGTCGCCCAGCACCGTCCAGCGCTGCGTCCACAGCGGGTTGGGCAGGCCGGGGAAGATCTTGGTGAAGGTACCGCTGCCCTTGCCGTAGCTGATCTTGTAGCCATGGCACGAGGCGCAGTTGAAGCCGATCCACTTGCCGCGACCCAGCAGCGGGTGCGACGACTCCGCATAGCGGTAGCCCACCCAGCCGCTGTTGCTGCTCTTGCCGGCCGTGAGCTGCTTGTCGATCAGCAGGAAGCCGGGGATGGGGCTTTCCTGCGGATACGGGTCGAACGTGACGTCGTTGATGGCTTCATCAGGCACCTGGCCGGCCACCGTCTTGTGCGCGCCGAACAGCAGGGCCGGGTCGGCCGCCTTGCGGGTGTAGGGGTCGGTGGTCTTGCCCGCGAAGATCTTGTCCCAGTCCAGGCTCTTGAACTTGTGGGCCACGCCCAGGCCGTAGTCGTAGGACCAGAAAATCTGGCGGCCCAGCTTGAGCATTTCCGCGAAGCTGGCGTTGTCCACGTTGACGTTGATCGGCGTGATGGCCTTGGTGTCGTCCGTCAGCGTCGAGACGATGTCGCAGTTGGGGTTGGCCGGCGCTTCCAGGCGCAGCAGCTGCGCGTCGATCACGTTGTGCGGCTGCCCGGCCTTCTTGAGCGAGGTGTTGTAGCCGGTGCGCTTTTGCACCTGCAGCTTCAAAGGCCCCTTGCTGGCGTGCGAGGGCACGCGGAACTCCACCTGCGTGTCGCTCCAGGCGATCACGTCCTTGGGCCAGCTGCTGCGCAGCTTGCCGGTCTCGTAGTTGGCGCTGGCCAGGATGTCGAGCTTCTGCTCGAACATGACCAAGTCTGTCTCCAGCACGCGGCTGTTGCCGATCATGATCTTGCTGAAGTCGATGTCGGTGCCCTGGCCGAAGCCGCTGCCCTTGAGGGTGACGGTGTCACCGGGCTTGAGCGTGGGCGTGGCGTTGCTGCCAGCGCTCCACACCAGCGCGCCATTGACCAGCATCTGCTGCACCACCGGCTGCGCGAAGTTCTGCGCGGAGGCGGCGCGCTGCTGCTCGCGGGCACCGTTGAAGCCGCAGACCACGTCCTGGTCCGGGAAGTTGGGCGCGGTGTGGGCGCAGAACGCCTGCACGGCCAGCGCCAGCGCACCCAGGCGTGGCAAGGCGGCAGGCAGGCGGGCAAGGCGTGTGCTGGCGGGGGGCGCCAGGGGGATCGTGTTCATGGGCGGTCTCCTGCGGACGCGCCGGTCGTGGCTGCCGGCGTGGTCGCATGATCCGTTTTGCGCTGAACCGAAGCTGTCGTCCGCCCGACAGACCAGGGAAAGACCTCAGGTGCGTGCCACAGGCTGCATCTGCCCCAGGATGCGTTTTTCAGTGCTTGAAAGCCCGGCCACGCTCATCAGCTTGTCCATGTCCAGCACCTCGATGCGGCCGTAGGCGATCTGCAGCACGCCCTGGTCCTGCAGGCCCTGCAGCACCTGATTGGTGGTCTGGCGCGAGAGCGACAGCATCATGCCCAGTTGCGACTGGCTGATGGGCACCACGCAGGGCCCGGCGTGCGTGAGCGACGAGGTCTGCGCCAGCAGCAGCAGGCGACGCGCCAGGCGGCCCTCGGCGGGCAGCAGGGCCAGGTCTTCCATGCCGATGAAGGCCAGGCGCAGCTTGAGCGCCATCAGCACGCCGAACTCGCGCCAGAACAGCGGCACGCGCACCAGCAGCTCATGCAGGCTGGCCAGGGGCACGTGCAGCAGGCGCGTGGCGCCCTCGGCGACCACGTTGTGCGTGCGCGGCAGGTTGTCGAACAGCGCGATCTCGCCCAGCCAGCCGGGCGGCTCGGCCATGGCCAGGATGGCCTCCTTGCCGGCTTCCGTCACGCCCGAGATGCGCAGCGAGCCTTCGAGCACGGCGTAGAGCCCATCGGGCGGGCTGCCGCGCAGGAACAGCGCCTCACCCGAGCGCAGGCGGCGCGGCGTGGCCACCTGCAGCAGGGCCAGCTCCAGCTCGGGCGGCAGGCTGCCGAACCAGGGGTCCTTGCGCAGCAGCGCGCGGACCTCCGGCGTGATCCAGGATGAGGGGGCGAGGTCGTTCATGGCGGCGCCACTTTAAGCGCGGCGCAGTGCGGGCGCACCTCAGAGTTGCCCGTAGCTGTGCAGGCCGGACAGGAACATGTTCACGCCCAGGAAGGCGAAGGTGGTGACCACCAGGCCCACCAGCGACCACCAGGCCGCGAAGGTGCCGCGCAGGCCCTTCATCAGGCGCATGTGCAGCCAGGCAGCGTAGTTCAGCCACACGATCAGGGCCCAGGTCTCCTTCGGATCCCAGCTCCAGTAGCCGCCCCAGGCCTCGGCCGCCCAGAAGGCGCCCAGGATGGTGGCGATGGTGAAGAAGGCGAAGCCCACGGCGATGGCCTTGTACATCACGTCGTCGGCCACCTCGGGGCTGGGCGTGCGCGGGTTGATCCAGCCGCGCGCGGCAATCACGATCACGAAGAACACCAGCAGCGAGCCCACCAGGCGCAGGCTCTTGGCCACGGCACCGAAGGTGTCGGGCTGCAGGTCGCCCAGCAGCGCGAAGCCCAGCAGCGGCAGCGCGATGAACACGCCGGGCACGCCCACCAGCCCCACCCACAGGGCGCGCGGCGTGGCGGTCTTGAGCAGGTAAGCCAGCGCCACCATGGCCGCCAGCGCGAAGGTACCGTAGCCCACGAAGTTGGCCGGCACGTGGATCTTCATCCACCAGCTCTGCAACGCCGGCACCAGGGGCTGGATCTCGTGGGCGTTGCGCGTGAGCGCGTACCAGAGCAGGAAGCCCACCGCCGCGCTCACCACCAGCATCACGAAGGCGCCCAGGCCACCCAGCGGCTGCCCGGCCTTGCGGTAGCGGTCCTCGTAGTAGAGCCAGAACAGCGTCGTCATCCATGCGAACAGCACGAACACTTCGTAGAGATTGCTGACGGGGATGTGGCCGATGTCGGGCGCGATCTGGTGGCTTTCGAACCAGCGCACCAAGGTGCCCACCAGCGCCATGAACACGCCGCCCCAGGCCAGCTTGCTGCCCAGCAGGGTGGGCGTGTCGCGGCGCATCACCAGGCCGGCCCAGTAGAAGGCCGTGCTCATGAACAGCAGCAGGCTCATCCACAGGATAGCGCTCTGGCTGGACAGCATGTACTTGAGCCAGAACACCTGCTCGCCTTTGGCCAGGTCCACGCCGAAATCATCCGTGGCGCGCAGGTACAGCGCCATGGCCGCGCCCGAGGCCAGTGCCACCAGGATTGTCAAAGGACGCAGCGGCGCCCAGAACCAGCCCAGCGCGATGGCCGCGGGCACGGCGCAGGCCGCGATGCCCTTCTCGTACACGTCCATCGAGGCGCCGTAGCGCTGAAAGCCCCAGGCGGCGCCCAGCACCACCAGCGCGGCGAAGACCCAGTCGAAGGCGGTGCGGCGCGCCGGGCGGGCGGCCAGGGGCAGGGGGTGGGCGGTCGTTGTCATGTCAGATGACCTTGTCTTGGGTGGCCGGGGACGGCAGCAAAGTATGGCGCAGTCGTTCGAATTCGTGGTCGGTGTCCAGCGTCTGGCGGGTGGACGACAGCGCCAGCGTGAGCGCCGTGCGGCCGGGCTGGGCCTCATCGGCGCGCACCCACACCCACACGCGGCGCTCGCGCACGTACAGCATGGCGAACACGCCCACGATCAGCAGGATGCAGCCCAGGTAGACCACGTTGCGGCCCGGCGTGCGCGTGACCTGGAAGACGCTGGCCTGGCGCTGCTCGAAGGCAGACGGCAACAGGATGAAGGGCGCCGGGTAGGCATTGGCATCCGACAGCGACAGCACCGCCTGCGTCATGAAGGCGCCGGTGCTGGGCTCGTCGGGCGACAGGGGCTTGAGACCATCGTGCTCGCGCGCCACGTTGAGCAGCTCGAACAGCGTGCCGTTGAGGATGCGGATCAGCGTGGCCGAGGCGCGCTCGCGTTCGGCCTCGGGCACGGCCTTCTCGATGAAATCCGTCAGCGCCTGGAAGCCCGCCGTGGGCGCGGCTTGTGGCGCGCCATCGGCCTGGGCGGGATCGACCACGTTGTGCACGCCGGCATAGAGCTCCAGCACGCGCTGCGAGGACAGCGCCAGCTGCGCCACCAGCTCGCCGGGCTGGCCGTCGGCCCCCCGCGTGGAGAAGCGCTGCACGGCCTGCTGGCGCATGCCCGCATCGGCCAGGGCCTCGCGCAGGCGCAGCCAGCCGGTCAGCTGCATCTGGTCATCGGCCGGCACGCGCAGGAAGCGGAAGGGCTCCGACGGCGCGCTGCGCACGCCCAGCAGGAACAGCGGCTGGCCACCGATGTGCACCGGCAGCATGTAGTTCTGGTACTCGCGCGCCTGTCCAGCGGCATCGCGCAGCTTGTAGGTCACCGAGGGGCCGATGTTGGTCAGGCGCCGGTCGGCAGCGCTCTTGTGGTCCGAGCCCAGTTGGCGGCCCAGCTCCTGGAAGTTCACGCCGCGCGCATCGGTGGAGCCACCACCCGCCTTGGGCGTGTCCTCGGCCTGCGTGGCGCCGTCGGCCTGGGCCAGGTCTTCCACGTTCACGGGGCGCAGGCCGGTGATCTCCACGCTCAGGGCCTCGCGCGGGCTGAGCGCGCGCGGCACGGTGATCGCATCGCCACCCACCATGCCCTTGAACACATCGCCTTCCTGCACACGCTGGCCGTACAGCGCATGGGGCTTGAGCTCCACCGTCGAGCCGCCATCCTCGAAGCTGGACTGGAAGATGGTGACCCCGTCGTAGACGAAGGGCTTGTTGACCTCGACCGTGGCCGCATGCATGGACTTGTCGCGCGCGTCGTGCACCACGATCTCGCTGGCGAAGCGCTTGGGCATGCCGGTGTCGTAGTACTCGACGATGAACTTGCGCAGCTCCACCTCGAAGGGCAGCGGCTGCAGCAGCATGCCCTGCGGAAGGTTCAGCACGGCCGAGCCGGAGCGCGCGCCTTCAGGCACGAAGAGCTGCGCCCGGTAGGCCGGGTTGTCCACGCCCAGGCTGTTCTTGGGCCCGGGGTTGTTGCCCTTGAAGGGCACCAGATCCTGCCACCAGGCCTGGGTCTTGGTGACCATCTCGCCATCGAACAGGCCGCCCAGGCACACCAGCACGATGGCCGAGTGCGCGGCGATGTAGCCCAGCTTGTTGGCCGTGCCCCGGCGGGCAGCGATCATGGTGCCCGCCTCGCCTGCAGCCCCAGCAACGCCAACCGAAGCACCACTGGAGGCCGATGCGGCGCCCAGGCGCTCCTGCGCCTTGACCTGCCAGCCCAGCGCCGCCAGCGTGGCCAGCACCCGGTCGCGCACCTCGGCGGGCGCGCCGTCGGCCGAGCCATGCGCCTTGTGATGGAAGGCGTCCAGCGCCTTCACGCGCACGTTTTCCTTGAAGGTGCGCAGATCCGCCAGGATCTTGGGCACATTGCGCGCGATGCACAGGCTGGTGGAGATGACCAGGAAGGCCAGGATCACCAGGAACCAGCCCGAGCTGTAGATGTTGAACAGCCCCAGGGCGCCGAACACATCGGCCCAGTAGGGCCCGAAGGCATCCACGTAGTTGACCAGCGGCTGGCCCTGCTGCAGCACCGTGCCGATGGCCGAGGCGATGCAGATCACCGTCAACAGCGCGATGGCGAAGCGCATCGAGGCCAGCAGCTCCAGCGCATCGGCGCGGGCGGAACGGGCCGGCAGGGGCGGCAAGGAATCAACAGCGGCGGTCATGGCAGGGGCAGATCGGGACAGCGGGCACTGTAGGAGTGTGCCCGCCCCCTTGACCGTCGCTCATGCGACGAATCAAGGGATAACACCGACGCGGGCCTCCCGGCAGCGGGGAAGGTGAAAACCCGGGACACCGGGTTTCCTCGGGGCTTGGAGTACCCCTCAGGCCTGCGGGTTCACCCGGGGGCCCACCTTGCCTGCGGTGTCAGCGCAGCCCGGCGATGTAATCGGCCAGCGCGGTGATTTCCTTGTCGCTCAGGTTGGCCGAGATGGTGGTCATGGGCGCGCTGTTGTGGCGATCGCCCTGGCGGAAGGCCGTCAGTTGGGCCTTGGTGTAGTCGGCGTGCTGGCCACCCAGGCGTGGGTACTGGGCCGGGATGCCGGCGCCGTTGGGGCTGTGACAGCCCGCGCAGGCAGGCACGCCCTTGGCCGCGATGCCGCCGCGGTAGATCTTCTCGCCCAGGCCGACCAGGTCCTTGTTGGTAGCGAAGCCGTCCTTGGCTTTCTTGCCCGCGTAGAAGGCCGCCACGTTGCGGATGTCCGCCTCGCTCAGAGGGGCAGCCATGCCTTGCATCACGGCATTCTTGCGTTTGCCGGACTTGAAGTCTTCGAGCTGCTTGGCCAGGTACTGCGGGTGCTGGCCCTGCAGGATGGGGTTGGCCGCGAGCCCGCGGGAGCCGTCCGCGGTATGGCAGGCCGCGCAGATTTGCGTGGCCTTGGCTTCTCCGGCGGCCAGATCGGGCTTGGCGGCCTTGGTGGGTTCAGCGGCGTAGGCCAGCCCGGACAGGCTGGCGGTCATGGCAACTGCGGCAATCAGGGGATAAAAGCGCATGAGCATGATTTGATCAGTGGGGGTGATCGGGGCATTGAGCAATGTCAACACCGCTTCGAGGGATTCTACAATGGCACATGAATCGAGCATCCCCCCCGGCCTCCAAGCGCGCCCCGCGTCCCGTGCACAAGACACCACAGGCGCCGCGCACCCGTGCAGCCACGCCGGGCGAGCTGGCCCTGGGCTGGGCACACAGCGCGCGCTTCTACACCACGGCCGCCAAGATCGAACAGCTGCCGTTCAACGAACTGCCAGAAATCGCCTTCGTGGGCCGCTCCAACGCGGGCAAGTCCACCGCCATCAACACCCTGGCGCAGCAGCGCCAACTGGCCTACGCCTCCAAGAAGCCCGGCCGCACCCAGCACATCAACCTGTTCCACCTGGGCCCGCTGGAGGCCCCCAACATGCTGTGGGCCGACCTGCCGGGCTACGGCTACGCCGCCGTCGAGCGTGCGGCCAAGCTGCGCTGGCAGGAGGTGATGGCCCGTTACCTGGAGCTGCGCCGCAGCCTGTCCGGCGTGGTGCAGATGGTCGATTCGCGCCACGGCTTCACCGAGCTGGACCTGCAACTGCTGGGCTTCATCGCGCCACGCGTGCGCAATGGCGAGGTCAAGCTGCTGGTGCTGCTGACCAAGGCCGACAAGCTCAACCGCAAGGAATCGACCGACGCGCTGCGCAAGGCCCAGGAGGTGCTGGGCGAGCTGAGCACGGACGAGGCCGACATCGGCGTGACGCTGTTCTCGGCGCTCAAGAAAATCGGCGTGGCCGATGTGGCCGAGACGCTGCAAAGCTGGGCCGCGTCCGATGAGCGGGCCCAGGCGCTGGCCGCGGCGCACCGTCAGGCCGCCACCGAGGCTGATGCCCCCTACGACGACGCTGACCAAGAAGACGACGATCTGGACGAGGCCTGAGCAGGCCGCCTCCTGGGCCACGCCGTCGATGTGACGACGGCGGCCCGGCTCGCCGTCAGCCCAGCAGGCGCGTCAGCGCTTCCTGGTACTTGGCTGCGGTCTTCTCGATCACGTCCTGCGGCAGGGCCGGCGAGGGCGCGGTCTTGTCCCAGGGCTGGCCGTTCACGGTGGCCTGCTCCAGCCAGTCGCGCACGAACTGCTTGTCGTAGCTGGGCGGGTTGGCGCCAGCCTTGAACGCGGCCTCGTAGCCCTCCACCGGCCAGAAGCGCGACGAATCGGGCGTCAGCACCTCGTCCATCACGGTCAGGGTGCCCTGCTCGTCCAGGCCGAACTCGAACTTGGTGTCCGCGATGATGATGCCCTTGGTCAGGGCGTAGTCGGCGGCCGTCTTGTACAGCTTGATGGCCAGCGCGCGCACCTGCTCGGCCAGGTCGGCGCCGATGATCTCGACCATCTTGTCGTAGCTGATGTTCTCGTCATGGTCGCCCACGTCCGCCTTGGTGGCCGGCGTGAAGATGGGCTCGGGCAGCTTGCTGGCGTTGCGCAGGCCGGCGGGCAGCTTGACGCCGCAGACTTCGCCGTTGTGCTGGTACTCCTTCCAGCCGCTGCCGGCGAGGTAGCCGCGCACCACGGCCTCGACAGGCAGGGGCTTGAGCTTCTTGACCAGCATGGCGCGGCCTTCGACCTGCGCGCGCTCTTCAGGCTTCACCGCGCTGACAGGGTCGTCGCCGGTCAGGTGGTTGGGGGCGACGTCTTTCAGCAGCTCGAACCAGAACAGCGCCATCTTGGTCAGCAGCGCGCCCTTGCCGGGGATGGGCTCGCCCATGATCACGTCGAAGGCGCTGATGCGGTCGGAGGCCACCATCAGGATGCGATCGTTGCCGACGGCGTAGTTGTCGCGCACCTTGCCGCGGGCAAGCAGGGGCAGGGATTGCAGGCTGGAGGTGTGCAGGGCGGAGGTCATGTCGGCGACGCGGCGGCGAAAAGCAGCGGATAAGTCAGGTGAACGGCCCGCCCCGGCCAGCCCGGCCTTCGCGCAGGGCGATGCGCCCGCAGGAAAACCGGCGCACCAGGGCGCTCAGACCGACATTGTGCCGCCAGCGGCCAGCCGCGTGCGCAGCAACCCGTCCAGACAGGGGAGCAGGCGGGGCACGTCCAGGGGTTTCGTCCAGTAATCGGTGAAGCCCACGGCGCGGGCCTGGGCCACGTGCTCGGCCACCGCATCGGCCGACACGGCCACAGCCGGCACGCGCGACCAGGCGGGCTGGTCCGGCGCCGGCTCGTCCAGCAACTGGCGCAGGCTCTGCAATAGCTGGCGGCCGTCCATGTCGGGCAACTGCATGTCCAGCAGCAGCAGATCAGGCTGGAAATCGCGCGCCACGGCCAGTGCCCGGCAGGCGGTGTCCACCACCAGCAGGTTGTAGGTGGGCCGCATGGCGAACAGCGACACCATGAGCTCGGCGTTCATGGGGTTGTCTTCCACATAGAGCACGCGGGCCTCGGGCAGGTCATCGGCGGCCTCGTCCAGCATGGGCTGCAGCCGCGCACCACCGGCCAGTGGATCGGCCTGCACCGTGCTGCTGGCACGCAGCAGCAGGCCGAACACCGCACCCTGCCCGGGCGAGCTGTTGACCAGCATGCGCCCGCCCATCAGCTCGACCAGGCCGCGCGTGATCACCAGGCCCAGGCCATGACCCTCGGTCTGCGTGCGCTCAGCACCCAGGCGGTTGAAGGGCTGGAACAGTTGCGTCTGCTGCTCGGGGCTCAGGCCCGGGCCCTGGTCGCTGACCATCAGGCGCATCCAGGGCCCCTCGCCCGCGGCGTACACGCGCACCAGCCCGCCCTCGGGCCCGTACTTGATGGCGTTGCTCAGCAGGTTGATCAGCACCTGCGTCAGGCGCTGCGGGTCGGCACGGGCATGGCCCGCATCGCCCACATCGACCTCCACCGTCACGCCACGGCGGGTGGCCATGGGCTCGATCAGGGCGGCGGCCTCGCGCACCACGTTGCCCACGTCCACGTCGACCATGTCCACGCGCACGCCGCCAGCTTCGATTCGGGCGATGTCGAGCACTTCGTTGATCAGGCCCAGCAGGGTCTGCCCGGCCGATTCGATGCACAGCGCACGGCGTCGCTGGCTGTCGTCCAGCGGCGAGCGCGGGTCCATCAACAGGATCTGTGCGAAGCCCAGGATGCCGTTGAGCGGGGTGCGCAGCTCGTGGCTCACGCGGGCCAGGAACTCGCTCTTGGCGCGGCTGGCGCGCTCGGCCGCTTCCTTGTTGCGGCGCACGGCCTCCATGGTCTTGCGCTCGGTGGCATCGAAGGTGTAGCCGTGCCACGAGATGCCGCCGTCGCTGTCGAGCTGCGGCGTGGCGTGTGTTTCGCGCCACTGCACGCCATGGGGCAGGTTCACGCGGTACTCCATGTGCCAGGGCTCGAGCCGGTCGGCCGATTGCTGCAGGGCCGACAGCACGGCCTGGATGTCATCGGCATGGATGGTGGACAGCACGTGGTTGGCGCTGGCCGCCGCGTCACGCGGCACCACGCCGAACAGGGTGCGCAGCGCCTCGCTGGCATAGTGAAAGCGCAAGGCGCCACCGGGTTCACGCCGCAGGTGGAACAGCAGCCCGGGCAACTGCTCGGCGGCGCGCTTGGCGTGCAGCAACTGGTCTTCCAGGCGGCGCTGCTCACGCAGCCGGAAGATGGCGCAGCGCACCACCGCCTGCCCATCGGCACCGACCACGCGCGAGGCGTTAACCAGGGTGTCGATGCTGTACCCATCGGCGCGGCGCAGCGGCAGCGCGATCTCCTCCACATGCCCGTGCAGCTTGAGCTGCGGGAACAGGTAGGTGTGGTACAGCAGCCGCGAGGCCGGCGGCAGCAGCTCGTCGATGTGCCAGCCCACCAGCCCGTCCGGGTCGGTGGCCAGCATCTCGCGCAAGGCGCGGTTGTCGGCAACGATGCGCCCGTCATCCAGCAGCGCCAGCACACCGCACGGCAGATCGTGCGGATCCTGCAAGGCGATCGACCGATCCTGCAGACTGCTCATGGCTCCCCCCTTCGGGGCCTGGCCCCGTGGCCGCTCGCTAGGCGGCTTCATGCGTCAAGGTCAGTGCACGGGCAGGTGGTCGCGGATGGCCGCGATGGTGGCCTGCGGGTGGCTCAGTTGAGGGCAATGCCCTCCGTCAGGCAGCATCTGCAAGGTGCTGCCGGGCATGTGCTCGTGCATGTAGCGGCCCACGTCCGGCGGCGTGAGCGCATCGTGTGCACTTTGCAGAATCACCGAGGGCACGCTCACACGCGACAGCTCCGCACGGTGGTCGGTCAGCAGCACGCGCTCGGCAAAGTGCCGTGATATGGCGGGATCTGCGGCGCACAGGCTGCAGGCCATGTCTTCGCCCGCCTGGTGCGAAGCATGCTCACCCAGGGCCATGGGCACGATGGATTCGGCCCAGGCGCCCGCGTTGCGCTCCATCAGGTTGAGCAGGCTGATCACGTCTTCGCGCTCGAAGCCGCCGTGATAGCCCGGCCTGTCATTGAGGTAGCGCGGCGAGGGGCCCACCATCACGAGCTGCGAGAACAGCTCGGGGCGCCTCAGCGAGGCCAGCAGGCCGATCATGCCGCCGATGGCGTGTCCCACCAACGTGACGCGCGACAGGTCCAGCGCATCGCACACATCGAGCAGATCCTGCACATGCCCTGCCAGCGTGTGATAGCGCTCAGGCGACCAGGCCTGCGCATCGGAATGGCCACAGCCCACGTAGTCGAAGAGCACCACCTGGTGATCCCGGGCAACATCCTGTGCCACGTGGCGCCAGCTGAGCTGGTCGCTGCCGAAGCCATGAGCAAACAACACCGTCCTGCCACTGCTTACACCTTGCGTCGTCACATTGTTGCGACGACGGATGTCCTGGGCCATGGGAGCCTCCGTGTGTCGTTGACGGACTCGATCCAACGAGGGTTGGTGATCCGCGGCACTGCGAAATTTGATGATAGTGGAAAGACAAACATGACGTCTATAGGGGCAATGTGCGCCGCCTGGTGCCACGTTCATCACACCTTCAGCCGGCTCCCATGCGTTTGAGCAAAGGTACCCGTACCTGCTCGAACAGGGTGTGGGCCTCGCCCACCCGGTCACGCCAGCCCTGCACGGTGGCTGCGGCTTCCACCTGCTGACACAGGCGGTGCAATTGCGCGGCTCCCAGTTCGCCACTGGTGGATTTCAAGGCATGGAAATGGCCGCGCAGCACATCGGCATCACCCGCCTCGGCGGCCTCGCGCGCCTGGGCCAGCAGCTCGGCTGTGTCGGCCAGGAACATGCGCACCAGCTCATTGACCTTGTCGGAGCCGATCAGGCGGTCGAGTTGCTGCAGCTTGCGTTCGTCGAGCACAGGCACAGGCGCGGCGGCGGGCGTGGCCGCGGATGCGGATGCGGATGCGGATGCGGAGACAGGTGGCGTCGATTCGGCCGGCAAGGCCGCAGCCGTCGCCAGAGGCCGGGGGGCGCTGTCCACACGGTCGGTCTCACGCATCGAAGGCATGTAATGCCGCACCGTCCAGGCCTCGCGCAGCGCGGCGGCCAACTGCTCGAACACCACGGGCTTGGTCAGGTAGTCGTCCATGCCGGCCTCCAGGCAGGCCTGACGGGCTTCGGCCAGGGCATGCGCGCTCAGGCCGATCACATAGGGCTGGTCGTCCACGGGCCGCTGGCGCAAGGCGCGCGTGGCATCCATGCCGTCCATCTCGGGCATCTGCACGTCCATCAGCACCACGTCGTAGTGCACGCGCGCGGCGGCCTCCACGGCCTCCAGGCCGTTGGCCACTACATCGGCGGCGTAGCCCAGCTTGTCGAGCAGCAGGCGGATCACGCGCTGGTTGACCAGGTTGTCCTCGGCCACCAGCAGGCGCAGCGGGCAGCGCTCGGCCAGCGCGGGCTCGTCGATCAAGGGCGCGGGCGCGGAGTCTTCGCCCACCAGGATGCGCAGCAGCGCGTCATGCAGCAGATCCTGCTTGACCGGCTTGGTCACCACCGCCTGGAAGCGCGCCTGCGTGCGCGGCTCGGCGGCCGGGCTCAGCAGGATCAGCGGCAGCGCCTGCACCGAGGGCATCGCGCGGATGGCACCGGCCAGTTGCACGCCGTTGATCTCGGGCATCTGGTAGTCCAGCAGGGCCACATCGATCGGCTCGCCATTGGCCAGCCACTGCAGCGCCTGCAGGCTGCCTGGGCAGGTCTGCACGTGCAGCCCCCATGAGGACAGCAACTCCTGCAATATGCGCGCGCTGGCGGCGTTGTCGTCCACCACCAGCACGCGCTTGCCCGCCATGGGCTTGCGGCCAGGCGCGGCATCCGGCTCGGCCACCCCGGGCAGCGGCAGGCGCACCTGGAAGTGCGAGCCCTGCCCCGGCTGGCTGTCCACACGCAGGTGCCCGCCCATCAGCTCGACCAGCCGCCGCGTGATGGCCAGGCCCAGGCCCGTGCCGCCGTACACCCGCGTGGTGGAGGTGTCCGCCTGCCCGAAGGCCTGGAACAGGCGGCTCATCTGCTCGGGCGAAATGCCGATGCCCGTGTCGCGCACGGAAAACTCCAGCACACCGGGCACATCTCTGGCCACGCGCACGCTCACCAGCACCTCGCCCTGGGTGGTGAACTTCACGGCGTTGTCCACCAGGTTGATGATCACCTGGCGCAGGCGCGACACATCGCCCACCACCTGCCGCGGCACGCCCGGGGGGATGTCCAGCAGCAGCTCCAGCTCCTTGTGCGAGGCACGCCCCGAGACCAAGTCGATCACGCCCTCCATGCAATCGCCCAGATCAAACGGCTGCCGCTCCAGCGCCAGCTTGCCCGCCTCGATCTTGGAGAAGTCCAGGATGTCGTTGATGATGGTGAGCAGGTGGTCGCCGCAGTTGCGGATGGTCTCGACGAACTCGCGCTGCGGCGCCGACAACTCGGTTCCCATCAGCAGCGTGGTCATGCCGATCACGGCGTTCATGGGCGTGCGGATCTCGTGGCTCATGTTGGCCAGGAACTCCGTCTTGGCGCGCGCCACGCTGCGCACGTCTTCTTCCCACTGGCGGCGCAGGCGGGCCAGCTCGTCCTGGCGGTCGTCGGCCACCTCTGCCAGCATCATCAGCAGGCCGCCGATCTGGCCGCGCACATCGGGCACCGGGCTGATCGCCAGGGTGTGCAAGGGCGATCCAGGCACGGCGCCATCGATCTGCCCCGGCGCCACGGGCGGCATGAAGGAGGACACCATGCCGCCATGCCCGCCCCAGGCCCGGCCGATGGCCTCGTGCACGCGGGGCCACACGGCCGACCAGTCCTGCGCCAGCGGGCGGCCCAACATCGAGGTGGGCTGGCTGCCCTTCAGGCGCCAGTGCAGGCGGTACCAGGCTTCATTGGGGATCTGCACCAGGGCCGGCCCCCAGGCCAGCATCATGGGCTGGGGCGCGGCCATCACCATGGCGGCGGCACCTCGCAGGGCCAGGCACCAGCCCTCAGAAGCACCCAAGGGCGTGTCGCGCCAGGCCTGCACGCGCAGCGCCCGCTCCATGTCGCCCACGTCCGGCAGCCACGCCGGGAAGGCATTGAACTGCTCTACGGTGGGTACAGCGGCCTGGATGGGCTCCATGGCAGCTCCTGGAAGGACGCGACGCTTTGGTGGATTCTAGGGAAGCTGCGCGCCTTGTGACAGTTGGAGACGCACTGTTTCGCGCGTCAGCCACAGCCTACCCCGGTTAAGGGGACACCAGACGCGCCTGGTCGGCCTTGCGATCGGCCGCCACCCGCTGCGCCGTGGGCCGCTGCTCGATCAGCTTGACGTAGGCCTTCCAGTCGATGCCGGCTGCGTTGACCAGGTCCTCGCCCAGCACCAGCTTGCTGGCCAGGCCCGCCAGCGGCAGGTGCACGTAGGCGCAGCAGTCGGCGATGGTGAAGGTGTCGCCTGCGGCGTAGGGGGCAAGCACCATCAACCGTTTAAACGCAGACAGGTGCTTTTCCAAATCGGCGCGCACGCGGGCCACGTACTTCTCGGGCAGCGTCGCCCCGAAAAAGGCCTGCGGGTAGAGCTGGCGGGCGCACAGCTCCACGTGCAGCTCCATGAACATGCTCAGCTCGCGCACCTTGGCCGCCTGGAAGGGGTCGGCCGGGATCAGCGCATGCGCCGGCCAACGCGCCTCGATGTAGTCGACAATGACCTGGCTCTCGCACAGGCTGCCCTGATCGGTCTCGATCCAGGGCACCTTGCCCAGTGGCGACATGGCCAGCATGCCTTCCGTCTTGGGACCCATCTGCGACACACGCACTTCCTCGAAATCGATGCCCTTTTCCAGCAGGGCCAGCTTGACCTTGTTGTAGTAGTTCGAGAGCGGGAAGCCGTAGAGCTTGAGCATGGTTTGTCTCCGATCGTGGGGCGTTTTGGACATGGAAAGCCGCCACAGCATAGGCCATGCGGGCCGCATCACGGGCAGCAAACAGGGCGAAAAAAAGCCGGCGCGGCCCGTGAAGGCTCACGCCGGCGATCTGGCCGGAAGGCTTGAATCAGCCGAGGATCAGGCCACGACCTGGGCCAGCTTGCCGCTGGCGTACTGGGCGGCGATCTCGGTCAGGTCGATCGGCTTGATCTTGCCGGCCTGGCCTTCGCATCCGAACTCCAGGTAGCGCTGCTTGCAGATCTGCTTGGCGGCTTCGCGGGCGGGCTTGAGCCACTCGCGGGCGTCGAACTTGTCGGGGTTCTCGGCCATGAACTTGCGCACGGCACCCGTCATCGCCAGGCGGATGTCGGTGTCGATGTTGATCTTGCGCACGCCGTACTTGATGGCTTCCTGGATCTCCTCGACGGGCACGCCGTAGGTTTCCTTCATCTTGCCGCCGTACTGGTTGATGATGGCCAGCAGTTCGGCCGGCACGGAGGACGAGCCGTGCATCACCAGGTGGGTGTTGGGGATGCGCTTGTGGATTTCCTTGACGCGCGAGATCGCCAGGATGTCGCCGGTGGGCTTGCGGCTGAACTTGTAGGCGCCATGGCTGGTGCCGATGGCGATCGCCAGGGCGTCCAACTGGGTTTCACGCACGAACACGGCGGCTTCTTCCGGGTCGGTCAGCATCTGGCTGTGGTCCAGCTTGCCTTCAGCGCCGATGCCGTCTTCCTCGCCGGCTTCACCGGTTTCCAGGTTGCCCAGGCAGCCCAGTTCGCCTTCCACGGTCACGCCGACCTTGTGGGCCAGTTGCACCACCTTGCGGGTCACGTCCACGTTGTAGGCGAAATCGGCCGGGGTCTTGCCGTCTTCCTTGAGCGAGCCGTCCATCATCACCGAGCCGAAGCCCAGGTTGATGGCGCCCTGGCACACGCCGGGCGACGTGCCGTGATCCTGGTGCATCACCAGGGGAATGTGCGGGAAGGCTTCGACGGCAGCCTGGATCAGGTGCTTGATGAAGGGCTCACCGGCGTACTTGCGGGCACCGGCACTGGCCTGCAGGATGACGGGGGCACCGACCTCGTCGGCGGCGGCCATCACGGCCTGGACCTGCTCCAGGTTGTTGACGTTGAACGCCGGAATGCCGTAGCCGTGCTCGGCGGCATGGTCCAGCAGTTGGCGCATTGAAACGAGTGCCATGGCAGATCCCCAGAGGAAGTGGAAAGGGTTTGAACTGCGGCGGATTTTACCGATGCTGGGGCCCGCGCCCGCTGCGCCCCCCTCGATCCGGCGCCCCACGCAGGGAGATCGCCCTTGATGCCGCCGCGAGACACAGCCCCGGCGGCGCGCCCGGGATTTGGAGATACACCCCCAACGGCCCCTATTTCTTGTGGAGAATGTCACGCGTCTGGCGACACAATCCGACAGGCCCTGGCTTTTTCTGGGCCCGACTTCGTCCGTGGTGAACCATCACGCTATGAGCCATTCATCCGCCTCCGGGCCTTACCCGCCTGCCGACGCCCTCGTCAGGCGGCAGATTCGTGCCGAACAGTTGCGGATGCTGTTCGGACACACCGCCGCCGCCACGCTGCTGGCCACGGGTTTCGCCGTGCTGCTGGCCATGTACGCTTCGCGTCACGTCGAGGCCCAGCTGGCCCACACCTGGCTGGCCCTGAAGATCGTCACCGCCCTGCCGCGCGTCGTGCAGGAGCAGCTGTTCCTGGGCCGCAAGGCCCAACCCAACGCCCGCTGGCACCGCTGGGCTCTGGGCCTGATCCTGCTCGACGGCATCTGCTGGGGCCTGGCCGGCCTGATGCTGCTGCCGGCTCATGACGAGCAGACCATCGTCGTCATCGGCGCCAGCCTGATGGGCGTGGCCTCGGTGGCTACCTTCACCCTGCACGCCAACTGGCAGGCCAACGCGGCCTACTGCCTGCCCATGATCGCGCCCATGGCCATCCACCTGCTGTGGCGCGGCGATGCCTTCGGCATGTATATCGGGGCGGCCATGCTGGTCTTCATCGCCAGCCTGCTGATCGTGGCGCGCCGCGCCCAGCGCACGGTGCTGGAGATGCTGTGGCACCGCTTCCTGATCGACCGCATCGTGGCCGACAAGGATGCCGCGCTGGACGATGCCGAGCGCCAGAACCTGATCAAGAGCCAGTTCGTGGCCACCATGAGCCATGAGCTGCGCACCCCGCTGCACGGCATCCTGGGCCTCACGCGCATGCTGCTCGACAGCGTGCCCGACCTGGGCCACCGCAAGCAGCTGGGCCTGGTGCAGCGCTCGGGCGAGCACCTGCTCACCATCATCAACCACATCCTCGATTTCTCCCGCATCGAGGCCGGGCACCTCAACATCGACCACCGCCCCTTCGACCTGGACGCCCTGCTGGAGGACGTGATCAGCCTGACCGGCGTGTCCGCCGAGAACAAGGGCCTGATCCTGTACGACCACATCCAGCTGCCCAAGCCCTGCTGGGTCAGCGGCGATGCGGCCAAGGTGCGGCAGGTACTGCTCAACCTGGTCGGCAATGCCATCAAGTTCACCGAGAAAGGCCGCATCGAGGTGCGTGCCCAGCGGCGCAACACCGACGGGCACATCGTGATCCAGGTGATCGACTCCGGCATCGGCATCTCGGCGGATGACCAGGAGCGCATCTTCGACCCCTACCGCCAGGCCGATGCGGCCGTGGGCAACGCGGTGGGCGGCACCGGCCTGGGCCTGACCATCTCCCGCGAGATCAGCCGCGCCATGGGCGGCGACATCACCTGCAGCAGCCGCATGGGCCACGGCTCGACCTTCGAGTTCAGCGTGCCCCTGCCCACGGTCGAGACGCCGGCCGATGCCACCGTGCCCGCCTGGGCACTGTCACGTCCGATGCTGCCCGACGACGAGCTGCCCCGGCGCCTGCAGGGCCACGTGCTGCTGGCCGAGGACAACGACGTCAACGCCCTGATCGTGGAGACCCAGCTGCGCCGCATGGGCTTGACGGTCGAGCAGGTGCGCGACGGCCAGGAAGCCCTGGAGCGCCTCACCGCGCCGGACGGGCGCCGCCCCGACCTGGTCCTGATGGATTGCCAGATGCCCCGCATGGACGGCTTCGAGGCCACGCGCCGCCTGCGCCAGCACGAGCGTGATCAGCAGCTGCCCCGCCTGCCGGTGGTGGCCCTCACGGCCAGCGCCATGGCCGAGGACAGCGAGCGCTGCCTGAGCGCCGGCATGGATGCCCACCTGCCCAAGCCCTTCCACGACGCTCAGCTCACCAATGTGCTGACCCGTCACTTGCGGGCCAGCCGCGCAGCGTTTTCAGCCTGATCGCGCTGAACTGAAAGGCTCTGGGGCTACCGCGTACCGCCGCTCAGCGCGGCGCCGGCACACCGCCCCAGGGGCTGCCCCCCGAGAACACCTGGATGTCCGGGTGGTAGGTGCGCACCATGAAGGTGTAGAGCGGGTGGCGGATGTCATGCCACAGGCGCTCGGCGGCCAGCACATCGAAGCTCAGGATCGAGTGCGGGATGTTGTCGGCATAGCTCAAGGGCACCCACACATCCTCGGTCTGCGGCGAGGTGAAGCCCAGGGATTTGTAGATCCGGTCCAGCGGGCGGCGCGCCGCCACCCAGATGTGCTGCACCTGGTGCGCGTAGCAGTACAGGTACATGGCCTTGAACAGCGCCAGCCGCACCGCCGTGTTGTTGTAGCCGGGCTGGATAGAGAAGCGGCACAGCTCCACCAGCAACTGGCCCCGCATCGACTTCGGGAACTTGAAGGCCCCCTCGATCGGCAGCGTCTCGAACAGGTTGGAGTGGATGCGCATGGTGCCCACCACCGCGCCGCTGGATTTGTCCTGCGCCATCAGGATGGCGGTGCCGGGCGCGCGGTCGGCTGTCTCGGGGCGTTGCAGTGATTCGCCGAACGCCGGCATGCGGCGCCCGTAGGCTTCCGCGCGCAAGGCGCACACATGCTGCAAATGCGCCTCGTTGCGCACCACCCTCACCACGAAAGGCAGGGTATTGGCGCCCAGGCCCGGCAGCGTGAATGCGGGCATGTCGGACAAGGCATCGTCCGCCAACATGTCGGCATCCCGACCCAACAACGACGAAGACAACAACATCGCAATACCCTGCAAACAGCGGAGAAGCGACGCGTGACGCCGAGGTGTTCAGGGTTTCCACGCGGTTTCGCTATGGAAAAATTCTGACACGCCTGATACAGCGTGCATATAGCACACCCCTCAGGTGAGGGGGCGCGTTTGACGGTTCATGGGATTGCCAACTGCCACATCCCAACCCCCGTTCGTCAGGCCATCACCTCGCACACCTTGAGCATGTTGGTGCCGCCGGGGTAGCCCATGGGCTCGCCACAGGTGATGGCGTAGGTGTCGCCGGGGCGCAGCACGCCGCGCTCGACCAGGATCAGCTCGGCCTGGTGCAGGGCCTCGTCGCGGTCCGTCACGCTGGGCACCAGCAGCGGCTGCACGTTGCGGTACAGCGCCATCTTGCGCAGCGAGGTGGGCTGCGCCGTCAGCGCGAAGATGGGCACGTGGATGCGGTGGCGGCTCATCCACAGCGCGGTCGAGCCCGATTCGGTCAGCGCCACGATGGCCTTGCAGCCCAGGTGGAAGGCCGTGAACAGCGCGCCCATCGCGATCGACTGGTCGATGCGCTCGAAGCGCTTGTTGTTGAAATCGGTGTCCAGCGTCACCTCTTCGGCGCGCTCGGCCTCCAGGGCCACGGCGGCCATGTGCTCCACCGTTTCCACCGGGTACTTGCCGGCGGCCGTCTCGGCGCTCAGCATCACGGCGTCGGTGCCATCGAGCACCGCGTTGGCCACGTCGGACACCTCTGCGCGCGTCGGCACGGGGTTCACGATCATCGACTCCATCATCTGCGTGGCCGTGATCACCACCTTGTCCATCTCGCGGGCCAGCTTGATCATGCGCTTTTGCAGCGCGGGCACAGCGGCGTTGCCCACCTCCACGGCCAGATCGCCCCGTGCCACCATGATGCCGTCCGAGGCGCGCAGGATGCTCTCCAGGTTCGGGATGGCCTCGGTGCGCTCGATCTTGGCGATCATGGCGGGGCGGTGCTTCCACTGCTCGCCGGCCACGTTGGCCAACTGACGCGCCATCTCCATGTCGGTCGCGTTCTTCGGGAAGGACACGGCGATGTAGTCGCACTGGAAGCTCGCCGCCGTCTTGATGTCCTCCATGTCCTTGGCCGTCAGCGCGGGGGCGGTCAGCCCGCCGCCCTGCTTGTTGATGCCCTTGTTGTTGGACAGCTCGCCGCCTAGCTTGACGATGGTGTGCACGGCCTCGCCCTTCACGGCTTCCACCGTCAGCACGATCAGGCCGTCGTTGAGCAGCAGCACATCACCGGGCTTCACGTCGCGCGGCAACTCCTTGTAGTCCAGGCCCACGCCTTCGATGTCACCCAGGGCCGTACGGCTGGCATCCAGCACGAAGGGCTGGCCGGGCTCCAGCATCACGCGGCCTTCGGCGAACTTGCCCACGCGGATCTTGGGGCCCTGCAGGTCGGCCATCACGGCCACCACCTTGCCCACCTTCGCCGCCACCTCGCGCACCAGGCGGGCGCGGTCGATGTGGTCCTGGGCCTGGCCGTGCGAGAAGTTCAGCCGCACCACGTCCACCCCGGCGTTCAGGATGCGCTCGAGCATCTCGGGCGACGACGACGCAGGTCCCAGGGTGGCGACGATCTTGGTGGCGCGGGGCATGTCTTGTGTTCCTCAGGGCGGCGCAAGGCCAGTCAGGCTAGTTTCACATCAAAAAACGACGGTTGATCCATCGAGCAGCCACAGCCTTCGGGATGTTTGCCACATTTCGGACATGGCCTGCAGCCCTGCGCTGCCTCCCGCAAAATGACAACTTCGGCAAGCGGCTGCCGCAGAGCGTCACCTCGGTGCCTGTCCTGCGCAAGGCGTCCGGCCTCCGCAGGGCCCCACGGCCCTTCAGATCCCGTGCAACCTGCCGTCAATGCATTGAACAACACTCGCGCCACGGTCACCATGAACGCCGCCACAACGGCCAGCGCCTCCCCGGCCTCCGCCCCGCCCACCATCGTCTTCTCGCACGCCAACAGCTTCCCGGCCGGCACCTACGAGGCGCTGTTCGAACAATGGCGCGCCCAGGGCTTTCGCGTCCAGGCCGTCGAGCGCTTCGGGCATGACCCGCGCTACCCCGTCACCCGCGACTGGCCCCACCTGGTGCGCCACCTGCACGACGTCATCCAGGGCGACATCGGCCACCCTGTCTACCTGGTCGGCCACTCCCTGGGCGGCTACCTCAGCATGATGCTGGCCTGCCGCCACCCGCAGCTGGCGCGCGGCGTGGTCGTGCTCGACTCGCCCCTGCTGCACGGCTGGAAGGCCGACTCCATCGGCATGGCCAAGGCCCTGGGCCTGATGCCCGTGGTGATGCCCTCGCGCGTGGCGGCGCAGCGGCGCCACCTGTGGTCCAGCGCCGGCGAGGCGCGTGAGCACTTCCAGGCCAAGCCCAAGTTCGCCGCCTTCCATCCCCGCGTGCTGGCCGACTACCTGCGCCATGGCATCGAATCGCCCCAGTTGGGCCAGCCCCACACCCTGCGCTTCCAGCGCGAGGTCGAGACCCACATCTACAACACCATGCCGCACCGCCTCACCCGCGAGATGCAGCGCCATCCGCTGCAGTGCCCCATCGCCTTCGTCGGTGGCACGCGCTCGCGCGAACTGCGGCGCGTGGGCCTGGGCGGCATCCGCCATGTGGTCGGCCCCCGGCTGTCGTGGATCCAGGGCAGCCACCTCTATCCTTTCGAGCGTCCCGACGAAACCGCGAACGTGGTGCTGGACTGGCTGCGACAATTCAGCGACATGCCCGGTCAGGCCCCACACCCGCCCGAGCCCCACTGACCCTGAGCCACCGCCCCACCTTCGCCGCACCGTGGACGACGCCACCGCCCCCACCTCCGACGACACGCCCATCCCCTTCGTCACCGTGACCAACTGGTCGCGGGCCGCGGCTCTGTGCGGATTCAACATCGCCCCGCTGCTGCGCGAGGTCGGCATCGACACCGACCAGCTCGACCCGGAAGCCTCGGTGATCAGCGTGCAGGCCATGCGCGTGCTCATGGACCGCTGCGTCGAGAGCACCCGCCAGCACGCCCCCCACCAGCACTTCCCCATCGTGCTGGGCGACACCTTCGCCTTCGACTACCTGTCGGACCTGGAAACCTTCATCACCACCAGCCCCACCCTGCGCGAGGCCATGCCGGCCCTGCACTGGCTGCGCCCCCTGCTCAACCCCTTCATCCGCTGGGATCTGCAGGAGCATGGGGATCGAGCCCGGCTGCACATGGATTTCCACCACGCCGAGGCCTACCCCGTCACCACCTGGGCCTTCGCCGAATCCATCTTCGTCACCCTGTGCAAGTTCACCCGGCAGATGGTCGGCGCGCCGCTGTGGCAGGGCGAGCTCACCCTGCGCCACCCGCCCGAGGCAGGCAGCGAGCACTTGGCCGCCGCCGTCGGCCTGCCCGTGCGCTTCAACCAGCCCGTCAATGCCCTGTGGTTCGACCGCGCCCTGCTGGACCACCCCTTGCGCGGCGCGCTGCCCTCCCTGCACGAGACCGCCGCGCGGCGTGTGGCGCAGCAACTGGCCCAGAAGGAGCCTGGCAGCACCACGCCAGCGGGCGATGCCACCAGCCTGCCCGCCCAGATCGACGCCCTGCTGCGCCAGCAGCCCACCTTGCTTGGCCAGGGCCTGGACACCCTGGCCACCGCCCTCGGCCTTCACAGCCGCACCCTGCAGCGCCGCCTGCGCGACGGCAACGCCAGCCATTCGTCCATCGTCGCGCGCGTGCGCCATGACCTGGCCCGCCAGTGGCTGGCCGACCCCGCCCTGAGCATCGAGGACATCAGCGAGCGCCTGGGCTTCACCGACCGGCGCAGCTTCACCCAGGCCTTCAACAAATGGCAGGGCCAATCGCCCAGCGACTTCCGACGCCAGGGAAATCACTGACGGCACTCTGTCGCGATTTCTTCCGCGCTGTCGTACAGCTGCATTGCAGCGCAACGCCTGGCTCCCTAAAGTGCGGAACATGAGCCGTCAACCTGCCCACCCCATCCCCGACATCGTGCCGCGCGAGCGCCTGGACTTCGGCCTGGAGGGCGACATTCCGCGCCACTGGCTGGGCGGCGATGCCTTCAAGACGCGCCTGTTCGACGCGATGTCCACGCTCTTCCCCGTCGGTGAGCGCTTCTTCATCACCTGCGTGCGTGACTACAAGGATCAAGTCACCGACCCGGCCCTGCGCGCCCACATCAAGGATTTCACCCGCCAGGAAGGCCAGCACGGCATCGTCCACACGAAGTACAACGACCGCCTCACCGCCCAGGGCGTGCGCGTCGATGTGATCCTCAGGGGCCAGGAGTGGCGCCTCTTCGGCATCCTGCGCAAGCACCTCTCGCGTGAATTCACGCTGGGCGTCACCGCCGCGGCCGAGCACATCACCGCCATCATGGCCGACGCCTTCGTCGAGCGCCCCGACATCCTCGAAGGCGCCGACGACCGCATCCGCGCCGTCTACGTCTGGCACGCCATGGAAGAGATGGAGCACAAGTCCGTCGCCTACGACGTGCTCACCAAGGTGGCCAAGGCCAGTTACCGCACCCGCGTGCTCTCGATGCTGCTGGTCACCTTCCTCTTTCCCGTCAATGTGTTCCGCATCATGGCGCACATGCTCAAGGTCGACGGCTACACCCGGTGGCAGCGCACCAAGCTGTGGGCCAAGGGCCTGTGGTGGCTCTACAAGCCCGGCGGCGTCTTCCTGCCGCTGGCCGGCCGCTACTTCGCCTACCTCAAGCCCAGCTTCCACCCCTGGGACGACCCGGTCGTGCCCAGCTACGCCAGTTGGCTGCGCCTGATGGACCAGCACCCGCCCGTGGCCGCCAGCAACCTCCTCACGGCGGAGCTGGTCGCCCAGCAGCAGCGCTGAGCCCCAGCATCTGTACGCCGCGCTGCCAGACAGCGTCCACAAGCCGCCGGCCAATGCATGCACGCGCATCGAGCCCTCCGGCCACAAAAAAGCCCAGTCATGACCGACTGGGCTTTTTTGTGGGGGCATGTCTGCACGACAAGCCCCCCCGGGCACGCATCGGAGGTGGTGGCCAAGGCCACCCACACCCTCTCAACCTGCAGCGCGCTTGCTCAGGATCTCGAACGCCGGCAGCGTCTTGCCTTCCAGCACCTCCAGGAAGGCACCGCCGCCCGTCGAGATGTAGCTCACATCCTTCTCGATGCCGTACTTGGCGATCGCAGCCAGCGTGTCGCCACCACCGGCGATGCTGAAAGCGCTCGATTCGGCGATCGCACGTGCGATCGTCTCCGTGCCATGGGCAAAGGCATCGAACTCGAACACACCCACCGGACCGTTCCACACCACCGTGCCAGCCTGCTTGAGCTGCGCAGCCAGCTTGGCCGCCGTCTTCGGGCCGATGTCCAGGATCAGATCGTCATCGTCCACCTCGGTCGAGGCCTTCACCGTCGCCGGCGCATTGGCCGCGAAGGTCTTGGCCACCACCACATCCTCAGGGATGGGCACCTCGGCGCCACGCGCCTTCATGGCCTCGATCACGGCCTTGGCCTCGCCCAGCAGATCGGGCTCGGCCAGGGACTTGCCGATCTTCAGGCCCGCAGCCAGCAGGAAGGTGTTGGCAATGCCACCGCCCACGATCAGCCCGTCCACGTTCTTGGCCAGCGATTGCAGGATGGTCAGCTTGGTCGACACCTTCGCGCCGGCCACAATCGCCACCAGCGGGCGCTTGGGTGCTTCCAGGGCCTTGTTGATCGCATCGATCTCGGCGGCCAACAGCGGGCCAGCGCAAGCCACCTTGGCGAACTGGGCGATCCCGTAGGTCGTGCCCTCGGCGCGGTGCGCCGTGCCGAACGCATCGTGCACGAACACATCGCACAGCGCGGCCAGCTTGCGGGCCAGTTCTTCGTTGTTCTTCTTCTCGCCCTTGTTCAGGCGGCAGTTCTCCAGCAGCACCACCTGGCCGGGCTTCACGTCCACGCCGTCCACCCAGTTGCTCACCAGGGGCACATCGCGCCCCAGCAGTTCGCCCAGGCGCTTGGCCACCGGAGCCAGCGAATCTTCCGGCTTGAACTCACCTTCGGTCGGACGCCCCAGATGGGACGTCACCATCACCGCGGCACCGCCCTTGAGCGCCAGCTCGATCGCAGGCACCGAGGCGCGCACGCGCGTGTCTTCCGTGATGTTGCCCGCATCGTCCTGCGGCACGTTGAGGTCGGCGCGGATGAACACACGCTGATTGGCCACTTTGCCCTGGGCCACGAGATCTTCTAGTCGGAGGATGTTCATAGAGGCGGATGCGCAGAAACAGGTTGTCCCTGAATGGGAAACCCGCATTGTAGGCATCTGCGCAGGACGCACATCCCCCCGCCTGCACGGAAGCGTCCGTGCGCAGGATCAGGCTGGTTTGGAGGGCGCCGACGAATCCTTCTCGGGTGCCGATGCGCCATCGCCTTGCTTGGCTTTGGGCGCCGCCGAATGGCTGTCCTCGACGGTTTCTTCCTCGTCCTCGCTCACCTTCTTCCCCGGCGGCCACCCAAACTCCCCCACTTATGGCCACCTCAAACTCCCCCACCTGAGTTGATCGGGGTCAGGGGGTAAACGCTGGCGTAGCTGGCACCTGTGGCAGGACATTGAAGTCCGGTCTT
>JBMOQM010000037.1:0-13989 GCA_049322875.1 Pseudomonadota bacterium | reverse complement strand
ACCGGACTTCAATGTCCTGCCACAGGTGCCAGCTACGCCAGCGTTTACCCCCTGACCCCGATCAACTCAGGTGGGGGAGTTTGAGGTGGCCATAAGTGGGGGAGTTTGGGTGGCCGCCGGGGCTTGAGCCAGGCAAGAAAGCGGACAGCTTACCGAAGCATATTTGGAACGGTGCCAGGCCGGAAAAGTGGCGGCGGCTGCATCCGGATCTGCCTTCGTACACGATCCTTGCGCAAATGCACCGTGATTTGAGCGAATGGGTGCACCCACGGCTCAATAGATGGATCACTGTCCGCGAGGCAGCGCGGTTGCAATCGTTTCACGACGGATTCATTTTCAAAAGCAGTGAATGGCAGCAACTCAAGCAGATAGGCAATGCCGTTCCGCCATTGCTAGGCTATGCACTGGGGTCCTTGGCCCAAGCACTGCTAGCCGCCGTTGACGACGGCACGATGAAACCAAAGAGCAAGCGAAAGATCGCGATTCCTGTCCAGCAAATCTTGATTCCTGCGTGAGAGGTTGTCAGGACCATGGCTAATCGCTTAATAGCGAATCGATGCGCGGCCTTGCGTGGCGGATGATGCGTTGAGCGACGGTCTTATTGACTCATGGGAAAGAGGGCTCGATAGCCTGCGCGCCGAGCGCGCGATCCAACCCCCGTTGAAGCACGTTGTGCATCGCCAGTAAGGTTGGTGCACGTTGGCGCTTAAACAATAAAAAGACCAACTCTTGCTTGCGACCGCGTTTATGGGCCAAAGCAGCGGAATAGGACGATAAGGCGCTCGCATTGAGCGCCCAGCCAGCGTTGGAAAACACGATGTGGCCAAAAACACTCATGAAAAAATCAATGGCATGGGTGCTGACCTGTTCGGCTCGTTTACCCCGAGCAGGATAAGCAGGCAGCTTTTGGCTTCTGTCGCCGTGCAGTTCATTGCTGACAGTAATGCCCCCATAGGCGCATGCAGCAACAACCAAAGCGAAGATGAGCTTGTTGCACGGGCCGCCGAATTGGAGTTGCGCAACCTGCTTGTTCATTGCGCCGCCCCGCAGGCTGATGTACTGCGTTTGAACGTATCCGGCCAGTTGCAGAGTACAAGGCAGCCCCGCATCAGTGGCAGCGTCGTGGCGTCTGTCAAAGCGAGCAAGCGATCGCAGAACGCCCGTCTTTGGTCCAAACCAATCTCTGAGATGCTCGAGAATGTCTGCGTCGCTTTCGACCTCAGGCACTTCGTTTATGTCCTGGCCATTCAACGCGGACAGCAACTCACCTGCGAAATCTTGAGCTTGATTCGCATGAACAGCCTGTTGCGCAGACTCCAGGAGTGAGCGGTTTGCGGCGATGTTGCTAAGTAGCCGGACGGTTAAATCATCCGAGCCACCCGCGACATGGGCGCTACCTAGTAGCGAGTCGATGATCTCGCTTTGTGCTTTATCCGCAAACTCGCGCATAGCGTCTGGCGGAGTGGGTACGCTGGGGTCAATGCAGATCCCAGCGCGCCATCTACACTCATGCTTGGCATAGCTATAGTCAAACAAATTTTCCAGCACGCTGATGCTGTCAGCTATAGCGACGTCCAGTAGCATTGGGTGGCTCTTTCTGTCCGCGCTGCGCAAGTCGCCCCATCGCACCATTGAAATGAGGTCCTCGGAGCTAACCGACTCTGCCAGCGACCGGCAGAGCGCTTCACGAGCACGGAACTGAGCCGCGCGCGCGGCTGCGTCCAGCATCTCCGGGCCAGGGGTGCAGTATTTCAGGGACGCTCCATCCGCACCCTGAACCGACGTATAGGTTCCGTTGTAAACCCATTTTTCGGGGGGAAGGTTCGCCATGCAGGCAGAGAGCCATTGACGGCCACCGTCCATGCCTTTAGCGAAGTTTCGGAGAATCTTCGCGATGGCGCAGCACTCGTTCGGCGCGTCCCTCGTTAGCTGCTCAATGTCGTCAGCGCTCGTAGTCAAAATGCCGGACAACTTGCTCTTGAGCAGCGTGAGGTCTTGCTGGGAAACTTTGTTCTTCGAAGCGTTCACGCTGTTCTCCTCAAGCGAAGATCTTAGGCTAAGCGGGAATTGCTAGTTGTGCCGTCGAGGCTGCCCTGGCCGCGTTCCTCTGCACGCAGCTTGCGGTACGCCTCGACCTCCGTCTCTTCGCCGTTCAGGAAGTGCTGCACATCTTCGACGCGGCCAACCGCGAACTTCGTGGCATCGAGGAACGTCGACGAGCGCCCCGATTCCAGCGCCTCATCACGGAGCCGGTTGACGGTTGAGGCGACGCCGACTTTTCGCAACATCTGGGCAACCGAGCGAAAGGCCGTTCCGGACGGCAGGGTCACGCCAAGAGCGTCGATGAGGCTGATGTTATCGAGGGATTTCTTCGGGCCCATGTTGAGACTCCAATTTGTTAAACACACGCCCCAACTGTGCCCCGGCCCAAAACTTCACGCACGGCGTCGTCCGGATGCCGTCAACTTTGGAAACTCGTACGGCTCGCTCGGCACCCTGCTTGAGAATCCTCTGCTCTGACGTATACAGCTCTGGTCGATGCGTGAGTTGTGCCGATGGCTGCTCTAGCCCGCAGACCGGTCGCTTACACCATCCCCCGAGCGGACGACGAACGACGCCCACCGAACGCGATTGCTGCATGGCGGTCAGTAACATGAGTAGGGCTACGACCGCAGAAGTCGTTCTTTGCCAATGCTCACGTACAAACGCCCGGGTCAAACCGGGCGCTTGTATGTTCCAACCAATTCGGATTTTTTCACTATCTGTGTCAGCAGTTTTTCACTAACTTGGCACAGTTTTCACTTTCTGTGTCATCCGACAAATCAAGCGTCGATATTCGTCGCCCGCAACGCGTTGGTCTCAATGAAGTCCCGACGAGGCTCAACCTCATCCCCCATCAACATCGTGAACACCCGATCCGCCTCGATCGCATCCTCGATCTGCACCTTCAACAGCCGGCGAACTTCCGGATCCATCGTCGTCTCCCACAGCTGCTCGGGGTTCATCTCACCCAGCCCCTTGTAGCGCTGGCGGCCCACCGAGTTCTCAGCTTGCTGCTGCAGCCAGGCCATCGCGGCGCGGAAGTCGTCCACCTTGATTTCCTTGGCCTTCTCGCCCTCGCCACGGCGCACCACGGCGTCAGGCCCCAGCAGGCCCTTGAAGGTGATGCCCGCGCGGCTCAGTGCCTCGTAGTCGGCCCCATGCACGAAGTCGGCATTGATGATGCTGTACTTGGTGTTGCCGTGGAAGACACGGCTGATGCGAAGGATGTGCTTGTCGGTGCGGGTGTCGAACTCGGCCGTCACTTCGGCGGTCTTGAGCGCCCCCTTCAGCGCCACGGCGCTGGCCTCGGCGGCTTCCAGGGTGTCCAGGTTCAGCGTCAGGCCGTTGGCAATCGCGCGCAGGGCCTCGATGTCCATCCAGTTGCCCAGGCGCTCCACCACGGCGTTGGCCGTCACGTAGGCGCTGGCCAGGTCCACCAAGGCATCGCCGGCGATGGCGGGCTTGCCTTCGCCTGAGCCTTCGGGCTCCACCACGGCGCCTTCCAGGGCCACCTTCATCAGGTAGTCGTCCAGCGCGCGGGCGTCCTTCAGGTACTGCTCGTGCTTGCCCAGCTTCACCTTGTACAGCGGCGGCTGCGCGATGTAGATGTGGCCGCGCTCCACCAGCTCCGGCATCTGCCGGAAGAAGAAGGTCAGCAGCAGGGTGCGGATGTGGGCGCCGTCCACGTCAGCATCGGTCATGATGATGATGCGGTGGTAGCGCAGCTTGTCGGGGTTGAAGTCATCACCCCCCGCGCCGCGGCCGATGCCGGTGCCCAGTGCCGTGATCAGCGTGAGGATTTCATTGCTGGTCAGCAGCTTCTCGTAGCGGGCCTTCTCCACGTTCAGGATCTTGCCGCGCAGGGGCAGGATCGCCTGGAACTTGCGGTCGCGGCCCTGCTTGGCGGAGCCACCGGCGGAGTCACCCTCCACGATGTAGATTTCGCAGAGCGACGGGTCCTTCTCCTGGCAATCGGCCAGCTTGCCGGGCAGGCCCAGGCCGTCGAGCACGCCCTTGCGGCGCGTCATTTCTCTAGCCTTGCGGGCGGCTTCGCGGGCGCGGGCGGCCTCCACGATCTTGCCGCAGATGATCTTGGCGTCGATCGGGTTCTCAAGCAGCCAGTCGGTCAGCAGGCGGCTGACGATGTCTTCCACCGGCGCGCGCACTTCGCTGGACACCAGCTTGTCCTTGGTCTGACTGCTGAACTTGGGCTCGGGCACCTTCACGGACACCACGCAGGCCAGGCCTTCGCGCATGTCGTCACCGGCCACTTCGACCTTGGCCTTCTTGGCCAGCTCGTTGTCTTCGATGTACTTGTTGATCACGCGGGTCATGGCCGCGCGCAGGCCGGTCAGGTGGGTGCCGCCATCCCGCTGGGGGATGTTGTTGGTGAAGCACAGCACCGACTCGTTGTAGCTCTCGTTCCACTGCATGGCCACCTCGACGCCGACGTTGGTGCCGTGGTCCGAGGTCTTGTCGCCTTGCGCGTGGAAGATGTTGGGGTTCAGGGTCGTCTTGCCCTTGTTGATGAACTCGACGAAGCCCTTCACGCCGCCGGCATAGGCGAAGTTGTCTTCCTTGTTGTTGCGCTCGTCGACCAGGCGGATCTTCACGCCGTTGTTCAGGAAGCTCAGCTCGCGCAGGCGCTTGCTCAGGATCTCGTAGTGGAAGTCGATGTTGGTGAAGATCTCTTCATCGGGCAGGAAGTGCACTTCGGTGCCGCGCTTGTCGGTATCACCGGTGATGCGCATCGGGCTGATCTCGAAGCCGTCGCGCTGCTCCAGCAGGCGGTCCTGGGGCACGCCCTTGCGGAACTCGATGAAGTGCACCTTGCCTTCGCGGCGCACCGTCAGGCGCAGCCACTTGGACAGCGCGTTCACGCACGACACGCCCACGCCGTGCAGACCGCCCGACACCTTGTAGCTGTTCTGGTTGAACTTGCCGCCGGCGTGCAGCTCGGTCAGGGCGATTTCAGCGGCCGAGCGCTTGGGCTCGTGCTTGTCGTCCATCTTCACGCCGGTGGGAATGCCCCGCCCGTTGTCCGTGACGCTGATGGAGTTGTCGGTGTGGATGGTGACGACGATGTCGTCGCAGTGGCCGGCCAGGGCTTCGTCGATGGAGTTGTCGACCACCTCGAAGACCAGGTGGTGCAGGCCGGTGCCGTCGGACGTGTCGCCGATGTACATGCCGGGGCGCTTGCGCACGGCCTCCAGGCCTTCCAGGATCTGGATGCTGCCTTCGCCGTAGCCCGTGTCGGGTACGGGTGCTTGCTGCTCTGGGTTCTGGTCGTTCGCTGGGGTGTCGCTCATGTCGGGCCCGGAAAAGAAAAGAGCCCCGAAGAGACGGTCTTCAGGGCTCTGACATTTTAGCTTGTTTCACCCCCTGTTTTCAGGGGGCGTTTCATAGGGAAATCAGGCTCTGGTCAGGCCCGGGCGGCCCGCACGCGCTAGGCCATCAAACCCAGGCCCAGTGCCATCAAGGCCCAGGTGCCAGGCTCGGGGATGACCGAGTCCGTCAAGGTGCCAGAAGCAGAGGTGTGCACGCCCCCGGTGATGTTCAACACGAGGGCTTGAGCGCTGTTGTTCTCCACAGTGAGCGTGAACGATTTGCTCTGGTTCGCATAACGGCCCTCCGCCAGATCGGTGACACCCGCACTGTTGACCACCTGTCCAGACGTCACGCGCAGGTAGGTTGAATCCAGCGTCGTGTTGTACAAGCCTTCCACCTTGTAGATCCCCAATGAAGCCTGGGATGTCGTCGACAAGGTGATGATCCGATCCGAGGCTTCCTGCAGGCCTGCCAGGCTGACCAGGGCCTGCCCGTTGACCGTCTGCTCAAGGCTCAAGGTGCCGCTGATGGTCAAGCGCGTGTAGGGAGAGAGTGTCCAGTTGGAACTGCCACCGGTGCCCGCAGACGCCCCCAGGTGGTTCATGTACGTGGCCGGAAAGTAGAAGACGCCGGGCGCGTTCTCGAAGCTGCTCTGATCGAGCGTGATGGTGGCGGTCTGGTCACGCCCTGTCTTGGTGGCATGGCCCACACCATCGTAGTTCTGCGAATGGCCCGATTCGGAGCCGAACAGGTTGCCCGGTACCACGATCGACTCACCGGTGCGGGTGTACAGATCGGTGGCACTCACGTACGTGCCGCCCTCGTTGGAGACCAGGGTGAGCTTGGGCGCGTACAGATCGTACGGCCGAAGATCGGTCACGGTGTAATTCAGGTTGGTGAGCGAAACCTGGGTCTCGATCACCGGGGCGGCATGGGCCTGGAAGGCGCAAAAGGCCAGCGCGATACCGGCCATTTTGATGGCTTGCATGAAATGACTCCCTTGTAATAGGTCGTCATGCTAGCGTGGCCATCGTTACAAAAAAACCAGGGTCGGCCCCCCCCCCTCAATTCGGGGCTGGATTCAAATCCGCATCGGCATCACCACGTACTTGAACCCTTCGAATTCCGGATTCGTGATCAGTGCCGAGCTGTTGGCGTCGTGCAGGGACACGGTCACCATGTCCTGGCTCATGTTGGCCAGCACGTCCATCAGGTAGCCCACGTTGAAGCCGATCTCGAAGCTGTCGCCACCGTAGTCGATCTCGAGCTCTTCCTTGGCCTCTTCCTGCTCGGCGTTGCTCGAGGCAATGCCCAGCACGCCCGGCGCGAAGTTCATGCGCACGCCCTTGAACTTTTCGGACGTGAGGATGGCGGCGCGCTGCAGGCTGGCCAGCAGGGTGGCGCGGCCCAGGGTGATGTGGTTCTTGTGGTTCTTGGGGATGACGCGGTTGTAGTCGGGGAACTTGCCCTCGACCAGCTTGGTGACGAACTCCAGGCCGCCGAAGGCGAACTTGGCCTGGTTGCCGGCAAAGCGCATCTCGATCTGGGCTTCTTCGCCCTCAGCGGCCTTGCCGTCGTCCTTGAGCAGGCGTTGCAACTCCAGCACTGTCTTGCGCGGCAGGATCACCTCCTGCTTGGGCATGTCCACATCCAGGTTGGCCTGAGCCAGGGCCAGGCGGTGGCCGTCGGTGGCCACCAGGGTCAGGCTCTTGCCTTCGGCCACGAACAGGATGCCATTGAGGTAGTAGCGGATGTCGTGCACGGCCATGGCGAAGTGCACCTGGCTGATCAGCAGCTTGAGCATCTTCTGCGGGATGCTGAAGGCCGGTCCGAAATCCGCAGCCTCCTGCACCAGGGGGAAGTCTTCTGCCGGCAGTGTCTGCAGCGTGAACTTGCTCTTGCCGGCCTGCAGGGTCAGCTTGGTCTGGTTGGCTGTGAGGGACACGGTCTGGTCGCTGGGCAGGCTCTTGAGGATGTCACCCAGCTTCTTGGCGCCCACGGTGATGGCGTAGTCGCCCTCGTCACCGCCGAGCTCGGCGTTGGTGCGGATCTGGATTTCCAGGTCGCTGGTGACCAGCTCGATCTGGGGGCCCTTCTTGCGGATCAGCACGTTCGCCAGGATGGGCAGGGTATGGCGACGTTCGACGATGCCGCTGACCGATTGCAGGGCCGAGAGAACTTTTTCTTGGGCTGCTTTCAACACAATCATTTCAGTCTTTCAAATTGGTCGTCGTAGTAGAAGGCCGCATGTTTCTGTGCACAACCGTATTTTGTCCTGATCCATCAAGGGTTTAGCGTCGGGACAAGCCTGTGGGCCACACAGGCCGCGGTTTTGGGGACAACAGACAACAACTTCGGGAAATCACGGCGGCCTGTGGACAAGCACCACCTTGTCCTTTTTTTATCCACAACCTTGTTGGCTTGACATCCTCGCAGAAAACGAGGCAGTCACGATGTCAGCCCTTGAGTGTCTGCTCCAGCACGTGCAGCTGCTGGTTCAGCTCGGTGTCCTTGGCGCGTTCGCCGGCGATCTTGCGCACGGCGTGCAGCACGGTGGTGTGGTCACGGCCGCCGAAGAGCTCGCCGATCTCGGGCAGGCTCTTCTGGGTCAGCTCCTTGGCCAGGTACATGGCGATCTGTCTTGGCTTAGCGATGCTGGCCGGGCGCTTCTTGCTGTACATGTCGGCCACCTTGATCTTGTAGAAGTCGGCCACCGTCTTCTGGATGTTCTCGACGCTGATCTGGCGGTTCTGGATGGACAGCAGATCCTTCAGGGCCTCGCGGGCCAGGGTGATCGTGATCTCCTTGTGGCTGAACTTGGCGAAGGCCAGCACCTTGCGCAGCGCGCCTTCGAGCTCACGCACGTTGGCGCGCACGTTCTTGGCCACGAAGAAGGCGACGTCCTCGGGCATGGCGATGCCCTCTTGATCGGCCTTCTTGATCAGGATGGCCACGCGCATTTCCAGCTCGGGCGGTTCGATGGCCACCGTCAGGCCGGCGTCGAAGCGGGAGGTCAGGCGCTCATCGATGTTGGCCAGACCCTTGGGATAGGTGTCGCTGGTCATGATGATGTGCGCCTTCTTGGCCAGCAGGGCCTCGAACGCGTTGAAGAACTCTTCCTGGGTACGGTCCTTCCCTGCGAAGAACTGCACGTCATCGATCAGCAGCAGATCGAGGCTGTGGTACTTGGCCTTGAGCTCGTCAAACGTCTTGCGCTGGTAGTTCTTGACCACGTCGGAGATGAACTGCTCGGCGTGCAGGTACAGGATGCGCGCATCGGGCTTGTCGGCCAGCAGGGCGTTGCCCACGGCGTTCATCAGGTGGGTCTTGCCCAGGCCGACGCCGCCGTAGATGAACAGCGGGTTGTACATGTGGCCAGGGGCGCCGGCCACGTGCAGGGCGGCGGTACGGGCCATTTGGTTGGCGCGCCCAGGCACCAGGTTGTCGAACGTGAGGCCCGGGTTCAGGCCCATCACCTGCGGGTGGCCACCACGGCGCTGGCCGGTGTGCAGGCCGACCACGTTGTGGTGGTCGCTGTTCGGATCGGCCAGCACCACGGTGTGAGGGCCGGCGCTGGGCGGCAGCGGGTTGACGGGTGGCTGGCCATATTGGCCGTACTGGCCACCTTGGGCCAGGCCGCGTGCGGCCAGTGCGTTCGGGGGCAGGGCGGTGCCCAGGCTGCCTGTCTGCGCATTGGGCGGCATCAGGGTGGCGCCGGCGGGGCGGGCCATCGTGGCACGGGGCGCCATGCTGATGTCCAGGCGGATGGCGCCATCGACCACTTCGGCCAGGATGCCCTCCAGGCGGGCGCTGTACTGCGTGCGGATCCAGTCGAGAATGAAGCGGTTCGGCACCCGCACGTTGAGCACGGTGGTGTCGCCATCACGCTGCAGTTCCGCCGGCGGCAGCGGGCGGATCCAGGTGTTGTACTGTTGTTCGGGGAGTTCGGCGCGCAGTTTCTCGCAGCACTGTGCCCAGACAGCGTCCGGGTTGTGGGTGGGTGCCAGGCTGGCACTGGGGTTGACGCTGGAATCGGCGGCGCTCATGGTTGTGGACAAGTCCTTCCTCGGGCCGCAGATTCTAAGCCCGCGGGCCGGGTTTCCGACAGGTTATCCACAGACTTTGACCTTGCGCTCTATGACGAAAACCCATTGACGGAATCAACGGACTCTGCTGTAATCGCGGGTTCGACCCCTTGTGGTTGGGCACAGCCTTGTCTTTTTGCAGATTGACAGCAGATTGGCAAAAAAGCGTGTCCCGCCCTGATGGGTTGCACATGGCTTTCGGCAATCGATTCGCAAGCTGTCAACAAACCCGGTCTCGCATGACGCCTTCGGTGCATGAAAGCCCGGAACATGAAAAACCCCTTCGTGGTCCGTTCGACGAACCGCCCGTGGCTTGCAGCCACACCGGGCGGCCTTGATCGGGCGGCCGGGGGCCTGAAGGATTCATCATGAAGCGTACTTACCAACCGTCCAAGACCCGCCGCGCCCGCACCCACGGCTTCCTGGTCCGCATGAAGACCAAGGGTGGCCGCAAGGTCATCAACGCCCGCCGCGCCAAGGGCCGCAAGCGTCTGGCCGTCTGATCGTCACCCGACGATGAGATGAGGCCGACGGGCCGCTCCCACGCCTTGTTCGTGGGCGGCACGCATGCCGGCCTCGCCTCGACAGGCTGCATGGCGGTGCCCGGACACACTCCGGGCCGGCCCACGCAGCCTGAACTTTTTGGTTGGCCCCAAAACACCCGCAGCAGCGCCGTGACCAGCTCCTGGCTCAGCCCCCTGGCTTTGCGGCCCCGCCTGCGCGCGGCCGATTTCCAGCAGGCCCTGGGCACGAAGCCCGTGGCGCGCAGCGCGCATTTCACCGTGCATTTCGCCCTGCCTTCGCTGGCACGGCGGGCTCCCCGATCCGTGGGGGAGGCCTTGCATGAACCTGACTTGTCAACAGGCACCGCCCTTGAGGTGGTCGAGCCTGTGGATGAAGTGCGCACTCACCACCGTGTCTGGCGGCTCGGCTTGGTCTTGCCCAAGCGCATGGCCAAGCGTTCCGTCACCCGCTCGCTGATCAAGCACCAGGCGCGCCAGTTGTGGCGCGAGCATGCCGCCGCCTTGGAGCAGGCCGGCTGGTTGTGTGCCGAACGCCCGGTGGGTGATTGGGTGCTGCGCCTGAAAGCGCCCTGGCCGGTCAAGGATTTCCCCAGCGCCGCCTCCGAGCCGCTCAAGCAGGCGGTTCGTGCCGAGCTGCAGGCCATGCTGCGCCATTGTGTGCAAACTGGTTTCAAGAGCGGCTTCAACCCAGGGGGCCAGCGATGAACCGTTTCTGGACGCCGCTGGTGATGGCACTTGCATACCTGTCCCGCCTGATCAACGCCGTGTTGATGGGGCTGGTGCGCGGTTATCGCTTCTTTTTGAGCCCCTGGCTGGGCTCGGCCTGCCGCTTTACGCCCACTTGTTCAGCTTATGCACTCGAATCCTTGCAAAAGCATGGCCCGGCCGCGGGCACTTATCTGAGCGCGCGGCGTCTATTGCGCTGCCACCCGGGTTGCCCGGGCGGCCATGACCCGGTGCCTGATCGGGCGCCTCGTCTGTTTTCTTTCCTGTCTTCCACTTCTTCTTCGTCTGAAGCACCCCGCCCATGAATGATATGCGTCGGACCATTCTGTGGTCAGTGTTTGCGTTCTCGCTGCTGATGCTGTGGGACGGCTGGCTGCGCCACACCGGCCAGCCTTCCATGTTCGCCCCCGCACCGGCCGCTTCCGCCGCATCGGCACCTTCCGGCTCGGCCCAGGCTTCCGGTGCGACGGATGCCAGCTCGGTGCCGCCGCCTTCGGCCACCGGTGGCAATGCCGCCGTGCCCGTGGCGGCTGCAGCCTCGGGCGCCGCGGTGCCTGGCGCTGCGCCGGCCGTGCCGCGCCAGCAACTGGTGCTGACCACCGATGTGCTGCGCGCCACGGTGGACACGCAGGGCGGCAACCTGGTCAAGGTCGAGCTGCTTAAGTACACCGACCAGGACCACCCTGAAAAGCACGTGCTGGTGCTGGATCCGGCCCATTCCTACTCGGCCCAGTCGGGCCTGGTGGGTGCGGCCGGTACGGACCTGCCCAACCACACCTCGGCCATGGCCCCTGTCACGGCCGAGCGCACGCTGGCCGACGGCCAGGACGCCCTGGTGCTCAAGCTCGAATCGGCGCCCGTCAACGGCGTCAAGCGCGTGCTGACCTACACCTTCCCGCGTGGCGGCTACGCCGTCGGCGTCAAGCAGGAGGTGGTCAACACGTCGGGTGTCACGGTGCGCCCGCAGGTCTACGTGCAGCTGGTGCGTGATGGCGTGGTGCCCGCCTCGTCGGGCTTCTTCGGCGCGCCCACCTCGTACGTGGGCCCGGCCTTCTACACGCTGAACTCCAAGTTCAAGAAGGTGGAGTTCAAGCACATCGACGACAACAGCACCGAGTTCGACAAGACGGCCAACAACGGCTGGGTCTCGGTGGTGCAGCACTACTTCGCGTCGGCCTGGCTGAACACGCAGGACACCTCGCGCGAGTTCTTCGCGCGCAAGGTGGGCACCAACCTGTACGCTGTGGGCATGCTGTTCAACCTGGGCGAGGTGGCCGGTGGCCAGAGCAAGGCGTTCGAGTCGCAGCTCTACGTGGGCCCGCAGGAAGAAAAGAAGCTCGAAGCCCTGGCCCCCGGCCTGGAGCTGGTCAAGGACTACGGCCTGGTCACCATCCTGGCCAAGCCGCTGTTCTGGCTGCTGTACTACCTGCACAGCCTGCTGCAGAACTGGGGCTGGTCCATCGTGGCCCTGGTGGTGCTGCTCAAGGCCGCCTTCTACTGGCTGAACGCCAAGGCCTACCGTTCGATGGCCAAGATGAAGGCCATCAACCCGCGCATCCAGGAGATGCGTGAGCGCCTGAAGGACAAGCCGCAGCAGATGCAGCAGGAGATGATGAAGATCTACCGCGAGGAGAAGGTCAACCCGATCGGCGGCTGCCTGCCGATCATGATCCAGATCCCGGTGTTCATCGCGCTGTACTGGGTGCTGCTGTCGTCCGTCGAGATCCGCAACGCCCCGTGGATCGGCTGGATCACCGACCTGTCGGTGAAGGATCCGTACTTCGTGCTGCCCCTGCTGATGACGCTGTCGACGCTGCTGCAGACCTGGCTGAACCCGACACCGCCGGACCCCCTGCAGGCCAAGATGATGTGGATCATGCCGCTGGTGTTCTCGGTGATGTTCTTCTTCTTCCCGGCTGGCCTGGTGCTGTACTGGCTGACGAACAACATCCTGTCGATTGCCCAGCAGTGGATGATCAACAAGCAGATCGAGGGCGCGACGAAGAAGGCCTGATCGGTCTTTTGTCAAAGCCGCACATGTGCGAAAGGGCCCCTGAGGGGCCAATGCCAGTCAGTTAAGCCTGTGCTGATCTGACAGCATGTAAAAAGGGAACGTGTTTCACGTTCCCTTTTTCTTTGATGAGCCTGCTGCAAAGTGCCCTGCGCGAGACCCTGCCCCGAGTTCCTGAGCGGCTCGACGAACTCAGTGCACTGATAGACCCTGCTTGGATTGAGCAGGCATTGACGGCCAGTGGCAAGGCCTCGATTCGTCGCCGCAAGCTGCCCGCCGAGCATGCTGTGTGGCTGGTGATCGGGCTGGCGCTGTTTCGCAACCGCCCGCTGTGGCAGGTCGTGCAGCAGTTGGGGCTGAGCCTGGACGGGCAGACGCTGCCTGCGCCCAGCGCGAGCGTGCAAGCCCGTCAGCGCTTGGGGGAAGAGCCACTGGCCGAGTTGTTCAGGCTGCTGACCCGAGCCTGGAGCCGCGCCAACCAGGTGCCCACCCAACAACCGCTGCGGGTGCTGGCTGTCGATGGCGTGGTGTGGTCGGCCCCGGACACACCCGAGAACCGCTTGCAACTGGGCAGTTGCAGCACCCAGCATGGCCCTTTGCCCTGGCCGCAGATCCGCGCCACCTGTCTGATGGACACCCACAGCCATGAACTGCTCGATGCCAAGCTGGGCGGCATGGACAGCGGCGAGCTCACTGTGGCCGCACAACTGCAAGGCGAGGATCACTCCGTGACCTTGTTCGACCGAGCCTATTTCTCTGCAGCCTTTCTCCTGGACTGGCAGTCTGCAGGTCAGCAGCGCCACTGGCTGATGCGTGCCAAGGACAACTTGCGTTACGAGTTCATCGAACAGCTCGCACAGGGCGATGCCCTGATCCGCATGCCCATCTCACCGCAAGCGCGCAAGGCACGCCCGGCGCTGCCCACTCACTGGCAGGCCCGGCTGATCGCGGTCAGTGTGGGCGGGCGGGTTCGCCGCTTCATCACCTCGCTGCAAAACCACCAGTCGCATCCCGCGGGGCAGCTCGCCGAGCTGTATCGCCAGCGCTGGCAGATTGAGTTGGGGTTCAGGGAAATCAAACAGTCTCTACAGGAGGGCGAGCCTGTGCTGCGCAGTAGACAGCCAGAGCTGGTGCGCCAGGAACTTTGGGGCGTGCTGATCGCCTATACGCTGCTGCGGCGCTGGATGCGTGAGATGGCCCATCACCTCAAGGTCGAGCCCCAGCGCATCAGCTTTCACACGGCCAGCTACGCCATCTTGAACCTGATAGCGGT
>JBMOQM010000036.1:0-112970 GCA_049322875.1 Pseudomonadota bacterium | reverse complement strand
AGATAACCAACCCGTGGGCCAGACCAACCCGCGAGCCAGGTGTCTACACTCCCTTTGCACGGTCGTCGGTTAGGCTGGAAAGGTCATCAACGTCCTTAAATCCGTGACGGCCGGCCCATGGAAAGTCACACAGGAGAAGTCCTGCATGTCTGCGCCCAAGCTAGCCACGCTCTACCGAATGGTCATGCCCGGCCATACCTGCCCCTACGGGCTGAAGTCGCTCGATCTGCTCAAACGCAAGGGCTACGAGGTCGAGGACAAACACTTGGCGAGCCGCGAGCAGACGGATGCGTTCAAGAAGGAGCATGGCGTCGAGACCACGCCCCAGGTCTTCATAAACGGGCGGCGCGTGGGCGGCTACGACGACCTACGCAAATTCTTCGGCATGTCCGTGAAGGACAAGAACGCCGTGACCTACACCCCTGTGATCGCGCTGTTCGCCATGGCGGCCGCGATGGCGCTGGCGGCGAGCTGGGCGGCCTTCGGCCAGCTCTGGAGCATTCAGGCGGCAGAGTGGCTCGTGGCCTTTGCCATGTGTCTCCTGGCGCTGCAGAAGCTCAAGGACGTGGACGGCTTCGCGACGATGTTCCTCAACTACGACCTGCTGGCCAAGCGCTGGGTTCGGTATGCCTATTTCTACCCGTTCGCGGAGGCCATCGCAGGCGTCCTGATGGTCGCGGGCGTGGGGATGTGGGTGTCGATTCCGTTGGCGCTGTTCATCGGGACCGTCGGGGCCGTGTCGGTTTTCAAGGCGGTCTATGTCGATCGCCGGGAACTCAAGTGCGCCTGCGTGGGCGGGGACAGCAACGTGCCGCTGGACTTCGTGTCCCTGACCGAGAACCTGATGATGGTGGCGATGGCCCTGTGGATGTGGGCCAAGGTCGCCTACCTTGGGATGCACTGAGCGCCGCGCCAGATATGGCGCAGCGCACGTGCTCGCATCGGCCGTCCTGTGTGCATGCCGGCCACGACGCGGTGTTACTGCGCGCGCGGCGGGAAGCCAGCTTCGCTCAGGGCCGCGGCGATCTGCTCTTGCGAGGCCGAGGTCTGGACCTCGACACGGCGGGTCGGCGGGTCCGTAACGATCTTGGCGTTGGGGTCGATCGTTTGGATCGTTTTCGTCACAGTGCGGGCGCAGCCGCCGCAGGTCATGTCTTCGAGATGGAATTGCATGGAAAACTCCTTTCGGGTTGGGATGCTTAAAGTTTGATCCTTGCCACGGTTGGAAGGTCAAGCGCTATTTGCATCCCCGCCACACCAACCTGCCGAATGTTCATAGGGGCAAGGCCGTGGTGCTCTTCACGCGGTCCAGCACGAAGCTGGTCTTGCAGTCTTGCACGCTGGGGTGCTTGAGCAGCGTATCGAGCACGAAGCGGGAGTAGTGGGCCATATCTCTGACGACCACCCGCAACAGGTAGTCCATGTCGCCGGTCAGCGCGTGGCACTCCACCACCTCGGGCCAGTTCTGAACCGACGCGCGGAACACGTCCATGGGGTTGCGCTTGTGCGAATCAGAGTGCTTTTCGAGGCGCACGTTCAGGTAGGCCGTGAGGGTGAGGCCGATGCGTTCGGGGTGCACCAGGGCCACATAGCCGGCGATGACGCCAGCCTCTTCGAGGCGGCGCACCCGCCTCAGCGTGGCCGAGGACGACAGGCTTGCGTGTTCGGCCAGTTCGTCGAAGGTGGACCTTCCATTGCGTTGCAATGCATCAATAAGGCGTCTATCCGTACCATCAAGGACTATTTCTGTGCTCATTTCTTTCACCACGCAGGAATCAGGCATCAAGAAGTCTATTTGCAATTGATTTTGCAGAAATGATGTGCGGGCTTTTTCTTACCATCTAGGGTGTCCAGATTTCCACCCCAAACCCAAGAGAGACACCCCTGATGACCGACCTTTTTGACAACCCGATGGGCCTGTGCGGCTTTGAATTCGTCGAGTTCGCCTCGCCGACGCCCGGCGTGCTGGAGCCGCTGTTCGAGAAGCTCGGCTTCACCGAGGTGGCCCGGCATCGCTCCAAGGACGTATCGCTCTACCGCCAGGGCGACATCAACTTCATCGTCAACCGCGAGCCTAAAAGCCAGGCGGCGTATTTCGCGGGCGAGCACGGCCCCAGCCCCTGCGGGCTGGCGTTCCGCGTCAAGGATTCGCACAAGGCCTACCACCGCGCGCTGGAGCTGGGCGCGCAGCCGATGGACATTCCCACTGGCCCGATGGAGTTGCGCCTACCGGCGATCAAGGGCATCGGCGGCGCGCCGCTGCACCTGATCGATCGCTTCGAGGACGGCAAGTCCATCTACGACATCGACTTCGAATTCCTACCCGGTGTGGATCGCCGTCCCAAAGGCCACGGCTTCTCGATCGTCGATCACCTCACACACAACGTCTATCGCGGCCGCATGACGTACTGGGCCGACTTCTACACGAAGTTCTTCAACTTCCAGGAGATCCGCTACTTCGACATCAACGGCGAGTACACCGGCCTGGCTTCCAAGGCGATGAGCGCGCCGGACGGCCTGATCCGCATCCCGCTGAACGAGGAAGCACGCCAGGGCGGCGGCCAGATTGAGGAATTCTTGATGCAGTTCAGCGGCGAGGGCATCCAGCACATCGCCCTGCTGTGCGACAACCTACTCGATGCGCTCGACCGCGTGCAGATGGCCGGTATCCCGCTGCTGACCGCCCCCAACGACATCTATTACGCAAACTTGGAAAAGCGCCTGCCCGGCCATGGCCAGCCCGTGCCCGAGTTGCAGGCGCGCGGCATTCTGCTCGACGGCACGACCGAAGGCGGCCAGCCCCGCCTGCTGCTGCAGATATTCTCCGAGCCGCTGCTTGGCCCGGTGTTCTTCGAGTTCATCGAGCGCAAGGGCAACTACCGCGAGGGCTTCGGCGAAGGAAACTTCGGTGCCTTGTTCGAGTCGATGGAACGCGACCAGATCAACCGTGGCTCGTTGGAAATCAACCCGGCCTGATTTGGGCCTTTCCATGAAGGCAGAGCGCCTTCAGTCCTACATCTCGCGAGCCCCTCTGTGGGCTCGCGCTACTTTGGCGTCAGTACTGCCTTAGCCGCTCAAGCATTGAGCGGGTTGGCTTCGGCGTCACGTTCCGAAACAGTTGCTACCGCCCTTGACTTGAGTTAATACATGAACATATGTATTCTTATTCAGATACACCGATGGCCTTTTTCCTCGCCCTGAAGAGGGACCCAGCACTACGTCGCCCCCTCTAAGCGCACTTCGGCAGCAATGCGCCGTGGCCAACCCAATGACCAGGATTGCTGAAGGACGTGCCCATGGAACTTCGTCATTTGCGCTGCTTCGTGGCTCTCGCCGAAGAGCTGCATTTCACCCGTGCTGCGGAGCGCTTGCACATCGAGCAGCCGCCGCTGTCCCGCACGATCAAGGAATTGGAAGACGAACTGGGGGTGCTGCTCTTTGACCGCGATCGGCGGGGAACGCGGTTGACGCCAGCGGGCACCACCTTCCTTCAGGACATTCGCAGGCTGTTCACCAACCTGGAGCAGGCACGAGAAAACGTCAGGGCGATCGCCGCAGGCCTAAGAGGCAGCGTGCGCATCGCCATCTCCGATGGCGCCATCGACCCGCGGCTGTCTGCACTTCTTGCCCTGTGCCGCCAGGAGGAGCCGGAGATCGAAATACGGCTCTCCGAGGTCACCCTGGCGGAACAGTTGCGGGGACTGCGATCCGGCGACTTCGCGATCGGTTTCGCACACACCGCGGACGTCGGCGACGGACTGGTGACGGAGCCCATCTGGCAGGACCCGCTGGTGGTGACCGTGCCGATCCGGCACCCGTTGCTGGCCCACAAGGAAGTGTCGCTACGTGAACTCGTGAGTTACCCGCTGGTGATGTGCGATCCGCAGCTTTGCGAGGGCTACTGCCGCGAATTGACCCGGCTGCTACATCCCCTGGAGCGCGAGTCCACCATCGTTGAGCATGTCTCGTCGCTGGACATGATGCTCACGTTGGTCGGAGCTGGTTACGGCATCGGCTTCGCAACGGCGACCCGAATCGCGGTATGCCAACGTCCCGACGTGGTGATCCGGCCGTTGGCGCTCGATTCGGCCGTCATCATCACCTACCTGCTTCGGCCCGAAGGCGGTAGCGGACTATCCGTTCCCGTAGAGCGCTTCATCGAGCGTTTGCGTTCGCCAAAGAGCGATTAGCTACGGCGCCTGCGCCACACCCGGCGTCACGCATCGCCCTGAAGGTAGAGGTTGCGCTCCGTGGCCGTCATCAGTTCGGCCGAGCTGATCTTGAGAGCCAGGGAAATTTTTAGAATGAGAGCGAGTGTCGGCATGTGCTCGCCGCGCTCAATCTTGCCCATGTGCGAACGCGCGATCCCCGCCAAGCCCGCGAACTCATCCTGAGCAATCCCCTGATCCAGGCGAGCGGCTCGCACCGCTTGCCCGAACGCCAACGCCGGTGCGGACTCATAGGTGGTTACTCCGGCGGGCCGTCCAGGCCGAATAGTGCGCTTCTGCATTCGCAGAAGCGTCATGGAATCACTGATCTTTAACCACGTTAAAGATATCTCTTTAGTATGATGTCGGTAGATCTTTTCGATCCCCTCCCGCCGCCTCTTTGGGGGTATCCATGCATGACGTCATCAGTCCGCCCCCGAATTTCACACTCGCCATAGCGCCAGGTGTACCGTCTTCACGGCTGTCGGCGCTGCTTGCACTGCAGCGAGCGCAGGAGCCGGGCGTCGCGATGGCCGTGCGTGAAGTTTCGGATCAAGAGTTGATGACGGGCCTGCAGGAGGGCCGCTACGACGCGGGACTATCTCTTAGCGGTGCGGGGGATCACCTGACGAGTAGCCGGAGGCTATGGTGCGAAAGCATGGCCGTTGCGATACCACCGCGGTCCCGCTTAGTTAACCAGGCGAAGCTCACCATCTCAGATCTTCAGGATTATCCAATCTATCGCTGGCGGGTGGAGGCTTGCCCCTTGCTGGACGAGAGGTTGGCCTCCCTCATGCCAGTGGACCAAGAGAACATCCTGTCTGCAACTTCATTCGAGATGATGGCGCTGTGGGTCTCATCCGGCTACGGCATCGGCGTATGCGCGCAATCGCGCATCGAGCGTGCCCATCAATGGGGGATCGGCATGCGACCGCTCGCCGATGGCCCCTACAATATCGTGACGTACCTCCAACGGCCCCACGCGCAAGCCGATTCTGCTGCCAAGCGGTTCGAGCGTAGAGCGCTACAGATTGCTGGGGAAGGTGCAAGGTGATGGGCCTACGGCCGGAAGCGTCATCCCGGCCATAGGCTGACCCGTGGATTAGGTTCCCTCGATCACCACAGCGCTGTCCACTAGCCTACGAACGCTCTGCCGCACATCTTCCGGGACGGGCTGCGGGGCGACGGCCTTGGGCACATCCTCGTGATGCTGGTAGTCGCCCATGATGACCCGTACGATCGCCGGCACGTTGGTCGGCGTGACCGCATCGATGGCGGCGCGATCGCCCAGGTCAGGGTGCGGCTGGGTCAGCATGCGGTAAAGTCCCCAAGAATCCGCGTGCGGGCACTGGTTCATGAGCACCTGGGCCAGCCTGTGTTTGAGCGGCACCAGTTGCCAGTCCGGAACACGCTGTCCCCGATTGCCAAGGCTGATAGCCAGCAACTTTCCGGCTTTCAGTTCGCGGTTGATCTGGTCCTTGGACTTCCCGGCCAGCTTGCCGAACAACGGGACCGGCAGGCTGTTCGGCGACTCATAGATAGCCAGCATTTCCTCGCGCTCGCGCTGGATCGCGGACACTTCCGGCTCTGGGACATGCACCGGAGGCGGCGGCAGATGCGACAGTCTCCGGAACGTGATTCCGCCGCTGCTCGAAGTGACGACAATGGGCGTTGCGACAAGGGACTGCACGCCGGGCACAGGGGGCTCGGCCACGATGGGGGCCGCACCCACCGCCTCTTCCACTTCTGCCATCGCAGGCACCCCATCGATGCGGATGGTCAGGTGTGCGCTCGCAGCTTCTACCTCGCCCTGTTCGAGCAGGTCGAGGCGATCGGCCCAGTCCTGCATCATCCGGCGCCTCGGCTCCACGTATTTGGCGTGGTTGTAGGCCGAGCTGACCTTGTTGGGGTCGGAGTGCGATAGCTGTGCATCCACCCAAATTTTCGGATAGCCGATTTCGTTGAGCGCCGTCGAGATGGTGCCGCGGATGCCGTGCCCGGTCAGGCGCCCCTCGTAACCCATGAGCTGCAAGGCCTTGTTCAGCGTATTTTCGCTGATGCGCTTCTTGAGTTCGCTGGTATGAGCCAACAAGTACTTCTGCGCCGGCCGCATCGCGCTCAGAAGATAGCGCACGATCTCGATGGCCTGCAGAGAGAGGGGCACGATGTAGGGCGGCACGTCCTGCGGCCGCTTACCGGCCTTGCGCATTTCGTCCTGGAGCTGCTTGACGAATTGTGGCGGGATGATCCACAAGCCGCGGTCGAGGTCGAACTGCTCAGGCTCGGCCAGCCGCAATTCGCCCGTCCGCACCCCAGTTAACAACAGCAGCCGCACACCAAGCTGGGTCTGCCAGCCGCGGGGGGTGTAGAGCCGAAGCTTCTGAAGGAACTCGGGCATCTCGGGCAGGTGCAGATAGGGATTGTGGGTCACCGGGGGCTTGGGTTCGGCCACCACATCCAGGTCAGCAGCAGGGTTGACCTCCAAGCCCTCGGCAACGACCAAGGCATAGCGGAACATCTGGTTGAACCAGGTGCGAACCTTCTCGGCGGTGGTGAACGCTTTGCGCTTCTCGATCGCCGCCAGAACTCCCAGGAGCTGAGGGCGGCGAATGTCGTAGATCGACATCTTCCCTAAGGCGGGCAGCACGTCCTTGTTGAAGATGCGCAGAATCTGCGACAGGGTGCTCTGGCGGCCTTCCTTGAGTTCCTTGCGGCGATGCTCGACCCAGGCATCAAAAACGTTCCTAAAGGTGTATTCACCCGCCAATTTGGCCGCGTGCCGGCGCTGGTCACGCTCGATTTGCGGATCAACCCCCCTGGCAAGCAGGGCTTGGGCCTTATCCCGCTCGGCGCGGGCCTCGCGCAAGCTGAGGGCAGGATATCCGCCCAGGGACATACGTTTTTGCTTGCCCAGCCAGTAGTAGCGAAACATCCACGACTTACCGCCTGCAGCAGAGACCATCAGGCCCAGGCAGTCATTATCGGAGAGGGTGTAGCGTTTTCCGGTGGTTCTTGCCTGCCGGACGGTCAGATCAGAGAGTGCCATTTCGAGGCTCCTAAGTAATGACTTAGGCCCTATGCTCGTCATGGTTCCCGCTCAGCCCCAGCAACTATCCGGTAGCCGTCCCACCCGTATTCTTGTGCCTCAATTGGTCACTCAAAAACGGTAGCTGTGGGTGGATTTCCGTGGCGCTCGCTGGAATGGAAAAAGGGGCCGAAGCCCCTTTTTTCAATGACTTACAGACGTCAGTAGAAGTCTGTAGATCATAATTTGGAGCGGGATAAGAGGCTCGAACTCTCGACCTATACCTTGGCAAGGTATCGCTCTACCAACTGAGCTAATCCCGCATATTCGCTGACATCAAGCTTTGAGCTTTTTGCCGTTGACCGCTTCTGGTGTCGCGATCAGCGAAGACCTGAACTATACATCGTTTTGAAGCGATTTCTGGCCCAGGCCTTCGTTTGTTGCGAAAAAATCAGTGCTTCATCAAGTCGTTCGAACCGCCGGGCGCTGCGTCGGGCTTGGCGGCTTCCACCACCTTGCCATCCACAGGCTTGGCCTCTTCGTCCGGCAGGGCCTGGGGCTGGCGCTCCAGGGCCACTTCCAGCACCTTGTCGATCCACTTGACCGGCACGATCTCGATCTGGCTCTTCACGTTCTCGGGGATCTCGGCCAAGTCCTTGACGTTTTCCTCCGGGATCAGCACCGTCTTGATGCCGCCACGGTGAGCCGCCAGCAACTTCTCCTTCAGACCACCGATGGCCGTGACCTCGCCGCGCAGCGTGATCTCGCCCGTCATGGCCACATCCGCCCGCACGGGGATGCCGGTGAGCGCCGACACGAAGGCCGTCGTCATGGCGATACCCGCGCTGGGGCCGTCCTTGGGCGTGGCGCCGTCAGGCACGTGGATGTGGATGTCGCGCTTCTCGAACAGGTCGTCCGTGATGCCCAGGCGACGGGCGCGTGAACGCACCACCGAACGGGCCGCCTCGACCGATTCCTTCATCACGTCGCCCAGCTGACCGGTGCGGATGATGTTGCCCTTGCCGGGCATGATCGCGGCTTCGATGGTCAGCAGATCGCCGCCCACTTCCGTCCACGCCAGACCCACGACCTGGCCGACCTGGTTTTCCTTGGTCGCCTCGCCGTAGCTGTACTTGCGCACGCCCAGGAAGTCGTTGAGGTTCTCTTCCGTCACGACCACCTTGCCGGTGTACTGCTTGAGCGCGATGCCCTTGACCACCTTGCGGCAGATCTTGGACACCTCGCGTTCCAGCGAGCGCACGCCGGCTTCACGGGTGTAGTAGCGGATCACGCCGCGGATGGCCGCTTCGGTGACTTCCAGCTCTTCATCCTTGACGCCGTTGTTCTTCAGCTGCTTGGGCAGCAGGTAGGTCTGGACGATGTTGACCTTTTCGTCTTCGGTGTAGCCGGCCAGGCGGATCACTTCCATCCGGTCCAGCAGGGCCGGCGGGATGTTCAGCGAGTTCGACGTGGCCACGAACATCACATCGGACAGGTCGAAATCGACCTCGATGTAGTGGTCACCGAAGGTGTGGTTCTGCTCGGGGTCGAGCACTTCCAGCAGCGCCGACGAGGGGTCGCCACGGAAGTCCATGCCCAGCTTGTCGATCTCGTCGAGCAGGAACAGCGGGTTGCGCGTGCCGACCTTGGACAGGCTCTGCAGCACCTTGCCCGGCATCGAGCCGATGTAGGTACGGCGGTGACCACGGATCTCGGCCTCGTCGCGCACGCCGCCCAGGGCCATGCGCACGAACTTGCGTCCGGTGGCACGGGCAATGGACTGGCCCAGCGAGGTCTTGCCGACGCCAGGAGGGCCGACCAGGCACAGGATGGGCGCCTTGACCTTGTCCACGCGTTGCTGCACGGCAAGATATTCAAGGATGCGTTCCTTGACCTTGTCCAGACCGTAGTGGTCTTCGTTCAGCACGTCTTCGGCATGCGACAGGTCGTGCTTGATCTTGGTCTTCTTGCTCCAGGGCAGGCCGACCAGGGTGTCGATGTAGTTGCGCACCACGGTGGCCTCGGCCGACATGGGCGACATCAGACGCAGCTTCTTGAGCTCGGCATCGGCCTTCTTGCGCGCTTCCTTGGGCATGCGCGCGGTCTCGATCTTCTTGGCGATCTCTTCGAGGTCAGCGCCCTCTTCACCCTCGCCGAGCTCCTTCTGGATGGCCTTGACCTGCTCGTTGAGGTAGTACTCGCGCTGCGACTTCTCCATCTGGCGCTTGACGCGGCCACGGATGCGCTTCTCGACCTGCAGGATGTCGACCTCATGCTCGAGCTGCTCCAGCAGCTTCTCGAGGCGTTGCGAGGCGGCGAACAGGTCCAGCACCGACTGCTTGCTTTCCAGCTTGAGCGGCAGGTGCGCGGCGATGGTGTCGGCCAGGCGACCGGCGTCGTCGATGCCCGAGATGGAGGTGAGGATCTCCGGCGGGATCTTCTTGTTGAGCTTGACGTACTGGTCGAACTGCTGCGTCACGGCGCGGCGCAGGGCTTCGACTTCAGCGGAGTAGGACGTTTCGGGCTCCACCGGCACGATGTCGGCCGTGAAGTGGTCACCCAGGTCGTTGATGCCCGTGGTGCGGGCGCGCTGCACGCCTTCGACCAGCACCTTCATCGTGCCGTCGGGCAGCTTGAGCATCTGCAGGATGCTGGAGACGCATCCCACTTCGAACATGTCGTCGGCCTTGGGCTCGTCCTTGCCGGCGGCCTTCTGGGCCACGAGCATGATCTGACGGCCGGCTTCCATGGCCAGCTCCAAAGCCTTGATCGACTTCGGGCGCCCCACGAAAAGGGGGATGACCATGTGAGGGAAGACCACGACGTCCCGCAGAGGAAGCAGCGGAAGCGTCAGCGGTTCGGGGGGAAGGATCGGATGTCCTGACATGTTGGCCTCACTTTCTAGCAGCTACGTGGGGGCCGATGTGTCGGAACACAAGGGCCCCGAAACAGGTTTCAGGCGCTAGCCTTGGCCTTGTCGCGGTAGACGAGCAGGGGTTTGGCCTGCTCCTCGATGGTCGGTTCGTCCAGAACGACCTTTTGCACCCCTTCCATGGTGGGCAATTCGAACATGGTGTCGAGCAGGGATTGCTCGACGATGGAACGCAGGCCACGGGCGCCGGTCTTGCGGGCCAGGGCCTTGCGGGCAATCGCGTTCAACGCGGCCGGGCGGATCTCCAGCTCGACGTTGTCCATCGCGAACAGCTGCTGGTACTGCTTGACCAGCGCGTTCTTCGGTTCGGTCAGGATCTGCACCAGCGCGTCCTCGGTGAGCTCGCCCAGGGTGGCGACCACGGGCAGGCGGCCGACCAGCTCGGGGATCAGGCCGAACTTGATGATGTCCTCGGGTTCGACCTCGCGGAAGACCTCGCTGACCTTGCGCTCGTCCTTGCTCTGTACCGAGGCAGAGAAGCCGATGCCGGACTTGACCGAGCGGTTCTGGATGACCTTTTCGAGGCCATCGAAGGCGCCGCCGCAGATGAACAGAATGTTGGTCGTGTCGATCTGCAAAAAGTCTTGGTTGGGATGCTTGCGCCCGCCTTGCGGGGGCACGGAAGCCATGGTGCCTTCGACCAGCTTCAGCAGGGCCTGCTGCACGCCCTCGCCCGACACATCACGCGTGATGGACGGGTTGTCGGACTTGCGCGAGATCTTGTCGATTTCGTCGATGTAGACGATACCGCGCTGGGCCTTCTCGACCTCGTAGTTGCAGTTCTGCAGCAGCTTCTGGATGATGTTCTCGACGTCTTCGCCCACGTAGCCGGCCTCGGTCAGCGTGGTGGCGTCGGCGATCACGAAGGGCACGTTCAACAGACGGGCGAGCGTCTGTGCGAGCAGGGTCTTGCCGGAACCGGTGGGCCCGATCAGCAGGATGTTGCTCTTGGCCAGTTCGATGTCGGGCTTCTTGCCCTCACTGCCACCCACGCCCATGTGCTTGAGGCGCTTGTAGTGGTTGTACACGGCCACCGACAGGGTGCGCTTGGCAGCATCCTGGCCGATGACGTACTGGTCCAGGCTGTCCTTGATCTCGGCGGGCGTGGGCAGATCACTGCGGACCGGCTTGCCAACGGCCTCGGCCTCGGCGGCGACCTCGTCACGGATGATGTCGTTGCAAAGCTCGATGCACTCGTCGCAGATGAAGACCGACGGGCCGGCAATGAGCTTCTTGACCTCGTGCTGGCTCTTACCGCAGAAGGAGCAGTACAGGATTTTTTCGCTGGAAGAGCCTTTTTTCTCGGGCATGGTGGTCAGCCTTGAGGGTTGCTGGCAACGTGAAAGTGATGATAAGTCAAACCTGGGAGGGGTCCCCCAGGCAAAGTGCAGGGGCTTGGTGTGGCTTTTCCGCCCCACCCCGCCCCGTGTCGCCTCAACCGCGCTTCTCGATGACCTTGTCGATCAGGCCGTAAGTGGCTGATTCGTCAGCGGACATGTAGTAATCACGCTCGGTGTCGGCCTGGATTTTCTCCAGGGGTTGGCCGGTGCGTTCTGCCAGGATGCGGTTGAGCTGCTCGCGTGTTTTCAGGATCTCGCGGGCGTGGATCTCGATGTCCGTGGCCTGGCCCTGGGTGCCACCCAAGGGTTGGTGGATCATGATCTTGGAGTTGGGCAGTGCGAAACGCTTGCCCTTGGCACCGGCGGCCAGCAGGAAGGCGCCCATGGAAGCGGCCATGCCCATGCACAGGGTGGACACATCGGGCTTGATGAATTGCATGGTGTCGAAGATCGACATGCCAGCGCTCACGCTGCCGCCCGGCGAGTTGATGTAGAGCGAAATGTCCTTGTCAGGATTTTCACTTTCCAGAAACAGCAACTGTGCGACCACCAGGTTGGCGGACTGATCGTTGACCGGGCCTACCAGGAACACCACGCGCTCGCGCAGCAGGCGGCTGTAGATGTCATAGGCGCGTTCGCCGCGGCCGGACTGCTCGATGACCATGGGCACCAGGCCCAAATTTTGCGTATCCAGTGCGCTCATGAAGTCCTCGGAAGGGATGAAAGTGAGACGAACGGCCCACGTGCGGGCGTCAGGCCGTTTTTCAATGTGATGAATTCATTATCACGCTGGCCGGGGTCTTGACCACCCCGAGAAAAAGCACGCCGCCCCCGGCTGTGGCCTTTCCGCTGCGTTGCAGCCCAGAGACAACCCGCATCGGGTTGGTTCTCCCGGACAAGGAATGCCGGGCAAAGAAAAAAGCACCCACAGGGGGTGCTTGGCGGGATGGGCCGCCGGCAAGCGGGCAGCCGATCACGGCGATCAGGCCTGGCCGGCCTGGCCCATCAGCTCTTCGAAGCTGACGGTCTTGTCGACGATCTTGCCCTTGCCCAGGATGAAGTCGGTCACGTTGGCTTCGATCACCACGGCTTCGACTTCGGCCATGCGCTGGCGGTCGCTCATGTACCAGGCCACCACTTGGGCGGGCTGCTCGTAGCTCTGAGCCAGCTCTTGAATGTGCTCTTGCAGCTGCTCGGGCTTGGCCTGCAGGTTGTTGGCCTTGACCAGCTCACCCACGATCAGGCCCAGGCGCACGCGGCGCTCGGCTTGGGGCGCGAACATCTCGGCGGGGATCGGAGCCTTGTCGGCGTCCTTGATGCCGCGCTGCTTCAGGTCATTGCGGGCGTTCTCGACCAGGCGCTCGCCTTCGGCTTCGACCAGTGCCTTAGGCACGTCGAACTCGGCCACCTTCAGGACGGCGTCCAGGGCGGCGGCCTTGTTGCGGGCGGCCACGCGGAACTTGACCTCACGGGCCAGGTTCTTCTGGATGTCGGCGCGCAGGGCTTCGACGGAGCCATCGGCCAGGCCCAGGGTCTTGATGAACTCTTCGTTCACTTCGGGCAGGTTCTGGGCTTCGATCTTGTTGACGGTGACAAGGAAGTCGGCTTCCTTGCCGGCCACGTCCTTGCCGTGGTAGTCCTCGGGAAACTGCAGCGGGAAGGTCTTGGATTCACCGGCCTTCATGCCGCGCACGGCCTTCTCGAACGCTTCGAGCATCTGGCCTTCGCCGACCAGGAACTGGAAGCCTTCGGCCTTGCCGCCCTCGAAGGGCACGCCGTCGATCTTGCCTTCGAAATCAATGGTGACGCGGTCGCCGTCGGCGGCGCCTTCAGCGGCGGGGCGCTGGTTGAAGGTGCGGCGCTGCTTGCGCAGGATCTCGACGGTACGGTCGATGGCGGCGTCGTTCACTTCGGCGTTGACACGCTCGATCTCGACGGCCGACAGGTCACCGACGGTGACTTCGGGGTAGACCTCGAAGGTGGCGTCGAACTGCACCTGGCCTTCGGGGGCGTCGCCTTCCTTCTCGGAAATGCGGGGCTGGCCAGCGACGCGCAGCTTGGCTTCGGCGGCAGCCTGGGAGAAGGCCTCGCCCAGCTTGTCGTTCATGACTTCATACTGGACGGAGTAGCCATAGCGCTGGGCCACCACGTTCATCGGCACCTTGCCGGGGCGGAAGCCGTCAGCCTTGACGGTACGCGCCAGCTTCTTGAGACGGGCGTCGACTTCGTTCTTGAGGACTTCGGCAGGCAGCGACAGCGTGATGCGGCGCTCGAGCTTGTCCAGGGTCTCCACGGTGACAGCCATGTTGAAACTCACTTAAGAAATGTTGGCAATTGAACGGTCGTCTGGTGCGCGGGGGGGGACTCGAACCCCCACACCATTGCTGGCGTCAGGACCTAAACCTGGTGCGTCTACCAATTTCGCCACCCGCGCGGGACGACCGGCGTAACCCTCGCGGGTCGGATTCGGTCTGAACCTGGGATTCTACCGCGCCGCGGAGGTCGTTTTGGCCCACCGCGGGCAGGGAGATGCCTCAATGCGCCGGCACAGGGGTTTTAGCCTCGTCTTCGGGGCGTTTGACGCGGAACCAGGCGGCGTACATCGCGGGCAGCGCCAGCAGGGTGAGCGCCGTCGCCACGATCAGCCCGCCCATGATGGCCACGGCCATCGGCCCCCAGAACTCGCTGCGGCTCAGCGGGATCATGGCCAGCACGGCGGCGGCGGCCGTGAGCACGATGGGGCGGAAGCGCCGGGCGGCCGCGCCGACAATGGCATCCCAGGTGGGCACGCCATGCGCACGATCGGATTCGATCTGGTCGATCAGGATCACGGAGTTGCGCATGATCATGCCCATCAGGGCCACCACGCCCAGCAGCGCCACGAAGCCGAAGGGGCGGTTGAAGATCAGCAGTGCCGCCGCGACACCCGCGATGCCCATGGGCCCGGTCAGGAACACCAGCATCGAGCGCGAGAAGCTGTGCAGCTGCAGCATCAGCAAGGTGAAGGTGATGAACAGCATCACCGGCAGGTTGGCGAAGATGGAGCCCTGGCCCTTGGAGCTTTCCTCGGCGGTACCGGAGAGTTCCACGCGGTAGCCCGTGGGCATCTTGCGCTGCAGCTCCTGCATCTGGGGCCACAGCGCGGTGCTCACGGTGGGGCCTTGCACGCCGTCGATCACATCGCCCTGCACGGTGATGGCGTAGCGGCGGCCTTCGCGCCAGATCACGCCCGGCTCCCACACCAGCTTGGGCTTGGCCACCTGCAGCACCGGCACCATGCGGCCCGAGGCGGTGGGCACGTAGGCGTTGTCCAGCGCACCCAACGTGACGCGCTCGGACTGCGGCGAGCGCAGCACGATGTCGACCAGGCGGTCACTCTCACGGTACTGGCCGACGATGGCGCCGGAGGTCAGCACGCGGCTGGTCTGGGCGATGGACTGGGTGGTCACGCCCAGCGCACGCGCCTTGGCCTGATCCACCTCCAGGCGCACGGCCTTGACGTACTCGTTCCAGTTGTCGTTGATGCCGCGCATGTCCGGGCGGGCAGCCATGAGGGCCTTGGCCTGATCGGCCCACTTGCGCAGCTCGTTGATGTCATCGCCCACGATGCGGAACTGCACCGGGTAGGCCACGGGCGGGCCGTTGGGCAGCAGCTTGACGCGGGCGCGGGCTTCGGGGAACTCCTCGGCGACCAGGTCAGGCAGGCGGTGGCGCAGGCGCTCGCGGGCGGGTGCGTCCTTGGGCATCACGATCATCTGCGTGACATTGCTCTGCGGGAAGATCTGGTCCAGCGGCAGGTAGAAGCGCGGCACGCCCGCGCCCACCCAGGCACTGACCATCTTCACGTCGTCTTCCTTGAGCAGGCGGGCCTCGAAACGCTTGGCCACACGCTCGGTGGCTTCGAAGCTGCTGCCCTCGGGCAGCCACAGGTCCACCAGCAGCTCGGGGCGGCTGGAATCAGGGAAGAACTGCTGCTGCACCTTGCCCATGCCCAGCACGCCCAGCACCAGCGCCCCGATGGTCAGGGCGATGGTGAGCCAGCGGTGCTCCACGCACCAGTTCACCGTGCGCTTGAAGCGGCGGTAGAACGGTGTGTCGTACAGATCCAGTGCGGTGCCACCTTCGGCCACCTTGCGCTTGGTCTTGAGCAGCCATTGGCCCAGGTAGGGCACGAAGTAGACGGACACGATCCACGAGATCAGCAGTGCTGCGGCCGTGACGGCGAAGATGGCGAAGGTGTACTCACCCACGGCCGACTTGGCCATGCCGATGGGCAGGAAGCCCACCGCCGTGATCAGCGTGCCCGTGAGCATGGGCATGGCGGTGATGTCGTAGGCAGCGGTGGCGGCGGCCATCTTGTCGTAGCCCTCCTCCAGCTTGTGCACCATCATCTCCACGGCGATGATGGCGTCGTCCACCAGCAGGCCCAGCGCGATGATGAGCGCGCCCAGCGAGATCTTGTGCAGGCCCACGCCCCAGAAATACATGACCAGGAAGGTCAGCGCCAGCACCAGCGGGATGGTGATGGCCACCACCATGCCGGGCCAGATGTCCAGGCGCCAGGGCCGGGTGTGCAGGCCCAGGCTCACGAAGCTCACGCCCAGCACGACCACGACGGCCTCGACCAGCACGCGCAGGAACTCACCCACCGAATGGGACACGGCCTCGGGCTGGTTCTGCACCTGCGCCATCTCGATGCCAATCGGCAGGTCGGCCCGGATCTCGTTCGCAGTCTGCGTGAGGCGTTTGCCCAGGGCGATGATGTCGCCGCCCTTGGCCATGGAGATGCCCAGCGCGAGCACTTCCTTGCCGTTGTGGCGCACCTTGGTGACAGGCGGGTTCTCGTAGGCGCGGCGCACGGTGGCGATGTCGCCCAGGCGCACGGTGCGGAACTGGGCGGTGGCAGGGTTGGCCACGCGCAACGGCATGGCGCGGATCTGCTCGATGGTGCCAAACGCACCCGTGACCCGCATCTGCACCGTGCTGCTCTCGCCGGAGTAGACGCCGGCCCCTTCGATGCCGTTCTGGGCGTTGAGCTGATTGATCACGTAGGACAGGTCGATGCCCATCTGTGCCAGCTTGAACTGCGGCACCTCGACGAAGACCTTCTCGGGCTGCACGCCGAACATCTCGACCTTGGCCACATCGGGCACGTGCAGGAAGCTGCCGCGGGCCTTCTCGGCATACTGGCGCAGTTCCTCGTCGCTGAAGCCGTCGGCCGACAGGGCGTAGATCGAGCCGTAGACATCACCGAACTCGTCGTTGAAGAAGGGGCCTATCACGCCCTGCGGCAAAGTGCCGCGCATGTCGCCAACCTTCTTGCGCGTCTGGTACCAGATGTCGGCCACTTCCTTGGGCGGGGTCGAATCCTTGATCAGCAGCAGCGTGTATGTCTCGCCCGGCTTGCTGTAGGAGCGAATCTTGTCGACGTGCGGCACTTCCTGCAGCGTCTTCTCGATCTTGTCGGTGACCTGGTCGGCCATGACCTCGGCCGAGGCGCCGGGCAGGTAGGCCCGCACGACCATGATGCGGAAGGTGAAGGGCGGGTCTTCGTCCTGGCCGAGCTGGAAGAAGGCGGCCAGGCCCAGCAGCATCAGCGCCACCATCAGGTAGCGCGTGAGCGGGGCGTGCTGCAGCGCCCAGCGCGACAGGTTGAAGTGGGACTTGGGCGCCGCCGGCTGGGGCGCGTGGTCGGGGGTGGAGCTCATCTCGGTCCGATGCGGTCTCAGGGGTGTCAGAGGGCCTCAGGCCGGGATGTCAATGCGAGTTGGCGGCTGCGGCCGAGGCGCTGACCTGCAGGCGGCGCACCTTCTGGCCTTGCGTGAGCACGTGCACCCCCGCCGTGACCACTTCCTGGCCCGGACGCAGGCCGCTGGCCACCAGCACGATGTTGCCGTTGACTTCGGCGGTGATCACGGGCTGGCGCGACACCGTCAACGTCTTGGGATCGAGGATCCAGACGGCCGATTTGCCGCCCTGCTCCACCAGGGCATTGAGCGGCAGGTGCACGCCTGCGCTCTGCAGGCGCGAGGGCACGGCCAGGGCCACGGTGGCCGTCTGGCCCAGGGCGGCATCCAGGCGGTTCACGTCGGCCTTGACCAGGAAGGTGCGGGTGGTGGGGTCGGTAGCGGCGGCCATCTCGCGGATGGTGGCGGGCGCCCATTGGTCGCTGCCCCAGCGGCGCACCTTGAGCGCCCCACCCTTGCCCACCAGCGGGCGCACGGTCGGGCCCATGTCTTCAGGCACGGAGAAGACCACATCACGCGGGCCATCATGGGCCAGGGTGACCACGGGCTGGCCGGCGGCCACGACCTGGCCAGGCTCGGCATCCACCGAGGTGATGACACCGGCGGCGCTGGCCGTGAGCGTGCCGTAGGCGGCCTGATTGCCCTGCACACTGGATTGCGCGCGCGCCTGCGTCAGTTGCGCCTGCGCATTCTTGTTGTTCGTAACATGGCGGTCCAGCTCGGCCGCGCTGATGAAGCCCTGGGCGCGCAGATCCTGGAAGCGCTTGAGATCGGCAGCGGCTTGCACGGCCATGGCCTCCGCAGCGGCCAGCCCGGCCTGGGCAGCCTGCTGGTTCAGGCGCAGATCGGTGGCGTCGAGCTGGGCCAGCGTCTGGCCCGGCCGCACGGATTGGCCCAGTTCCACCTGGCGCGCGGTGATCTTGCCCGGCACCCGGAAGGACAGGCGCGTTTCCGTACGGGCACGGATGTCACCGGAAAACTCGCGGTCCAGCGTCCCACCCGTTTCGGAAATCACCAGGGTGCGCACAGCCCGCACCGGAGACTCAGGCGCCTTGGCCGGCTGGCAACCCACCAGAACCGCCATCAGGGAGGCCACGCCTCCGAACGCCAGGGCACGCCTGGAAGACATGAAACGCTGAATCATTGGATGGATGCCAAATGGTGTGGGAGCGGAACAAGGCGCCCGGCCATTACTGACCGAGCGGTCAGTAATGTAGAAGCCGGTGGAACGGCTGTCAATTGGAGAAAGGCGACAATACGCGCCCTCGCTCTCATCACGCCTCTTACATTGTCCTCAAGCCCCATGTCCGCCGAAGTCTCCGTGCCCCGTCCCGGCAGCAGCCTGCACCTTGCCCTGCTGAGCGCCGGCCCGGCACGGCCCCGGCTGCTGGCCTGGGCGCGCTGGTGGCACGAGGTCAGCCGCATCCCCTACGAGGTGAGCGACCCGTCGGTGGCCGACCGCAAGCTGGCATGGTGGGGCCAGGCCGTGACCGGCGCCTTCCGGCAGCCTCCCCAGCACCCCCTGCTGCAGGCCCTGGTGATGCAGGGTGGCCAGGCCGACACCAGCGGGCTGCCGCCCCTGGACCTGTGGCTGCAGCAGATCGAAGGCCTGCAGGTGCTCACCCAGCAGACACGCTGGATGGACGAGATCACGCTGGTACACCACATGAAAGCCACCACGGGCTCAGCCTGCGAAGGCGCGGTGCTGCTGGGCGGCGCCACCCAGTTGGCCACCCAGGCGCTGGCTCGGCGCGCGGGCGTGGCCTTGCGGCGGGTGCACATCCTGGGACGACTGGGCCAGGATGCCCGCCAAGGCTGGCTGCACATCCCCATCGACGTGCTGCAACGCCATGGCGTGCGCGCCCACGAACTGCTCAACCCCGTGCAGCCCGTGCCCGACGAGCAGATCCGCGCCCTGCTGAATGACTGGGCCACCCAGGCCCGCACCGAGATCGAGGCTATCCGGCAGGAGGCACGCGCCCTGCCCCGCACCGAACGCCGGGCCTGGCGCCCGCTGGCGGTACTGCTGCGCCTGGCATTGCTGTTGCTGGACGACCTGGCCCAGGCCGGGTACCCCGTGCTCAAGCAACGGCTGGTGGTCAGCCCCTGGCGCAAGCTGTGGGCAGCGCAGCAGGAGCGCTGGGGGCTTTGACCCGGTGGCTTGGGGCTCTGCACGCCAAGCGCCAAGCCCTGCATCACCGACATATCGCCGAAGGCAATGCCTTTGGCTGCCCTGGCAGATCAGCGTGACGCCGAGGTCTGCTCCACAGCGGATCTGTCGAACGGTGCGGCCAACGGCTCACCCACGAACAAGCCCTGCTGAGGCCAGGCCACGCTCTTCCAGTAGCTCTCGAGCGCCGTACCGCCCTGGGCATAGAACAGCAGCAAGGCCTGTGGGTGCGGGAACTTCTGCAGGTGCGCGCAAGGCTCGCTGGTCGTACCGTAAGAGGCCGTGGCCCCCGCATCGATCCACGACAGCACCGTCATCTGACCATGAGGCTTGTCCAGCATGCCGCCGAACGATGTGAGGTGATCGGCCAGCGCACCCGGCAGGAAATCGACCGTGTCGAGGTAATCCACCTGCGCGCGGCCTGTGATGTACATCAGCACCCGGGGCGAGTTCTTGAGCGCATCTGTCTTGTCGAGATGAATGTTCAGGCCGAACTGCGGCACGGGCCCCGGCGGCGGGAACAGGTACTGGCGCACGCTGCGCACGCTGTCCGACGTGCTGACCATGTGGATGTTCGCCGGCGGCGCGCCCCGCAGGCCCATGGTGCCGTCGGATTTGACGCCTCGGTCGATCATGGCCTTGGCCGAGTTGAAGTTGGGCGCGGCCAGCAGCATGCTCAGACGCATGCCGTAATCCTTGAAGGGGCGCGTGGACGCCGAGCCGAAGTAACGCGATGGCTTGGACGGTGCGCAGGTCTTGGCGCAGAGCTTGGCGTCGAAGCCCATGGTGAGCGCGCCGGTGATGGCGTTGCAATCCACCGCATAAGGCAGGCGCCAGGCCAGCGCCAGCGCCTGAACACGATCGCCATAGAAACTGTTGATCTGCTCGGACAGCTCCGTGAACTCTTCGCGGGTGAGCGCCGACTTGATGGGCAGCTTGACGCGCAGGATCTGCGACTCATGCAGCCCACGCGCCTTGGCGTAGTACTCGCCGACCTGCACCGAGTACGGATCATCGGTATTGACGACCAGCCCCAGATCACGAGGTTCGAGGTGCCCATTGACCCGGGGAACACTGAACCAGCGCTGAACAACGATGCTGGGCACCGAGGCCGCTGCCGACGGTGGACTGGACGCAGCCGAAGGCGCACTCGATGATGGCGAGGACGACACCCGGCCAGCCCCAGTAGGTTCGGTCGGCAAGGGCGCCTGCGCGGCAGACGCTGCCGGGGCCTGAATGTCGGGGGCAGCAACCACCAACGTCGGCAGGGACAGCACCGACATCAGCATCGACAAGGCAACAAGGGCAACAGGAACGCGATGGAGCATGGTGGAGCAATGGAGTCGTTCATGACCGGGAGGGCTCCCCCGGCCGCTGGAAGGCATCATGAAGGCCGCAGTTCCGTGCAGGAATCACAAATCGACCCCCACTTGAGGATTATTCCGCTGATTGAACTGGGATCCCACCTCTCAAAATGAGATGTCATGGAGGGAAACCCGATGAACGATCCCAAGTCGCCACCCACGTCGATTCAGGTCATGAGCCGCATGTTCGCGCTGCTCGACACGCTGGCGCAAGGCCAGGAGGCCGTTTCGCTCAAGCACATCAGTGCCCAGACGGGGCTGCACCCGTCCACCGCCCACCGGATCCTCAACGATCTGGCGGCGGGCCGGTATGTCGAACGCGCAGGCCCCGGCAGCTACCGGCTGGGCTTGCGCCTGCTGGAGCTGGGCAACCTGGTGCGCTCGCGCCTGGATCTGCGTGATGAAGCCGCCAAACCGATGCAGGACCTGCACCGCCAACTGGGCCTGCCCGTGAGCCTGTACGCCCGGCATGAGCACGAAGCCGTGCTGCTGACACGGACCGCGCAGGAACGCCACGGCATCCAGTTGCAACGCGTGACCACGCAGCGCAGCGGCCTGACCGAAAGCGTGCCCGGACGCGCCATGCTGGGCAAGGACTCGTCCGCCCAGATCCACCACCTGTGCCAGCAGACAGGGCAGCGCCCCGAAGCCGTGGCGCTCGATGTCCAGCAGTTGCGCCAGACCGGCGCGCTGGCCGGCCCGGACGAGACGCAGATGGGCCAGACCTGCACCGCCGCGCCACTGCACAACGATGCCGGCCTGGTGATCGGTGCCCTGGCCGTGACAGCGCCTTCCAGCCCCGAGTTGTCGCAGGCGGTTCGAGAGGCCGCCGAGCGCATCTCCCTGCAGTTAGGCTGGGCCGGCGACACGCCCCCCCCCGCGTCCTGAGCCATTCCCCTCCATGCCAAGGCGCCTTCGGGCGCCTTTTCAACGTGGCGAGCGCCTGAAACGCGGCCTCCAACGCTTCAGGCGCCAAGAAGAGGCCCGAGACTCAAGGTGTGATCACCGCGCCATTGAGCGTGCCGGAGACCAGGCGCTGTGTCGTGCCACCGGCGTCGACGCGCAGCACGACACCCGAACCCTTGGCAAGCCAGCGGGTCGTGACCCGGGACGCCCCGGTCGTCACACGCTGCTCGAACTTGCAGGCATCCGTGAAAGTGCCCGCGGGCACCGTGATGGTTTCAAACCCCACGAAAGTCACCGTGCTGCTGGCATTGAGGCTGGCAGTGCCTGCACCATTGGCGGGACTCACGCTCGCCGAGATCACCGAACTGGCCGCCACCGTGCTGCCACCGACGGCCAGCCTGAAATCCAGATCGGTCAGAGACGGGCTGAGTGCGAGGGTCTGCGTCACCATGCTGCCCTTGCTGCGGTATCGAGAGACCGTTCCCAGCAACTGCACCTGATGATCCGACAATGCCACGTAGTGCGTGCCATCAAACCGCACTTCGGAGGAAGGCGTGCCGACAGTCTGCACGATCTCCCGCACATTGAGCGCATTCGCCGCCTGGCCATTGAAGGTGGTCGCAATGGCCGCCACGGTGGCGAATTGCTGGACCTGCTGGGTGATGCCACCGCTTTCTGAGGTGTAAGTGAGCGCGGTCCGGGTACCCGCCGTGCTGTAGAGCACTGTGTTCAGGCAGGCAGCCGCGGGCAGCGACGGATCAATGGGGGTGGTCGGCGTCGTGCCCGGGTTGGCACTGCTGGGCGGCAAAGGACCACCGCCGCCCGAGCTGCCGCCGCAGGCCGTCAGCCACAGCAAGCTGCCACCGCACAATGCACGCCAGACTAGGCGCCTGATTTCCGAGGTCAAAGGGTCGCGGCGCATGGTGTCAGAACTTCATGGTGAGGGTGGAGCGAATGCTGCGGCCAGGGCCCATCAATCCGATGATGTTGCCCAGCTCATCGCCGTTGTTGCACCAGTGCTTGTCGTACAGGTTGTTCACGCCCACCTGGACCGTGGTGCCCTTGCGCACCTGCCAGATGGCAAAGATGTCCTGCATGGTGCTGGCCGCGTGGACCACGCCTTCGCTGGTGACGCGCCCGCAATACTGCGTGGATTCAGTCAGGGCTTGTCCGTTGGCAATCACAAGCTGATCCCAGATCTGGCGCAGCCGCCAGCCCACTTCGAGCCGGCCTTCGAACAAGCGATAACCTGCCGTCAGGCCCAGCGTCGGGCCAGGAATTCCGGCCGTGAACTCGGCCTTGCTGCCATCGAGCTTGTTCTCCCGCGTGGCCCAGATGCGCGAGAAATTGAGCATGGCATACCAGGTCGGCGTGTCGTGCTGTACTTCGAACTCGACACCGTTGCGACGCTCCGAGAACGGCTGCACGATGCTGCCGTTGGCAACGCGCAGGTAGGACGCGCCACTGAGCGAATCTGTCGTGATGTGGAAGTAGGTCAGGCGCGCCTGGGTATGGGTTGTACCCGAGGGCGAGGGGTTCCAGGCCAGCGTGTAGTCACGGTTGATCGACGTGGTGGTGTCCAGCACGTTGCCGCAGCCATTCGGCGCCAAGGCCTGCCCCTGCCAGTAGAAGCCAGCGCAAGGGCTGGCGGCCCCCATGCCGAAATAATCCGTGATGAGCGGCGGGCGAAAGCCTTCCGTCCAGCGATAAGTGAGCATCCAGGGGCCCTTGCCCGGCTGCCAGTTGATCCCCGCGCTGCGCGACGTGCGCGAGAAGCTGTACTGGGCGTCTTCGCCCGCCTGGTTCAGATCAGTCTTGGCCTGGCCCTTGGTCTTGATGCTGTAGCGGTCATTGCGAAGGCCGGTGGTCAGGCGCCAGCCATCCAGTTCGAGGACATTCTGCAGCACCACGCCGGTGGACGCTCGTACGCCTGACGGTTGCTGTGAATCGTAGCCTCCGGGGTACTTGCCATCGGGCTGATTCATGAGCGGGTTCTCGGTGACACGCTTCAGATCGCGCGCATTGCGCACCCATTGCAAGCCCGCCGTGAGCGTGCCTGCCAAGGGGCCTGCCGTGTAGCGGCTGTCATTGAAGACCTCGGCCGTCCAGATGTCATAGTTCCAGCGGTCGGTGATCTCGCCCGTTGGCCCGCCCAGCGCATTCCATTGGCAGGGCGAGGTGGTGCACGGCACCGTGAAGGTACTTTCGCCGCCCCCCGTGCGCATCAGATTGTCCAGCTTGGTGGTCTCGTGCGCCAGGGCGGCCTTGAGCTTGATCCAGGGGGAACCGGGGTCGTAGTTCACGCGCGCATTGAGCGTTTCATCGTCCACCGTCTGGTGGACATAGCCCCCGACAAAGGCATTGCTGGAGTTCGCATCAAAGGGCGTGTAGGTGGGCCCGCTCTTGAACGCCGTGCGGCTCAACTCCAGCTTCAGGTCATCGGTCAGGTAGTGGGTGTATTTGATGAACGAGCTCTCGGAATTCTCGGCCGAGGCTGGGAATCGCTCGCCATGCGTGATGTCGTCGTTGCCAAGGCGGAAATCGTCTGAGGTCCGGCGGATCAGCGACACCACCAGGCCGGCGTTCGCCGTGGGGCGTGCAAATGCCGTGGCCATGCGCATCCAGCCATGGTTGTTGTCGTTGTATGAAGTCTTGAGCAGGCCACCGATCCGCTGCCCGCTCTCGAGCAGGTCGAAGGCATCCTTGGTGGTGGCGATCACAGCGCCACCGATCGCGCCAGCCCCGGTCAGCAGCGACGGCCCGCGCTCGACGGTGACGGACTTGATCAGTTCCGGCTCAATGAACACGCCACTGCCAAAGCGGTACTTCTCGAAGCCCTTGACCGCATCGTCAATCTTGAACAGAACGTCTTCATTGCCTCGAAAACCGCGGACATTGAACTTCATCCCCGTGGCTCGCGGCCCCCCATCGACGGAAACGCCAGGTGCATCCTTGACCACATCGAAAATGGTGCTGCTCTGCTTGCGCTCGATGACCTTGTCGTCAATGACGGTGGTGGTCGAATCCGGCGCCAGTGTCGTGGCCTTCAGGGAAGGCGCACTGACACGCACGGGAGGCAAGGTGTTGTCGGTGTCGCCGCCCTGGGCCTTGCCGGCAGGCTCCTCCTGCCCCATGGCCGGACGCACAGCCATGCCTGCGCCCAATGATGTGATCGTCAGCAGACCGGCCAGCAGCCGGCCGGCACGCGATGCCTGCGAGCTCATGCCTGACTCCCAGCCAGGCTCGTGGCCAGCTCTCCAGCCAGATCCTGCAGTTGGGCCATGAAGCGCTGCAAATGACGGGTGGCACTCGCCAGCAGTGTCTCTTGCACGACGGCATCAGCCAGTTGGCTGGCCAGCGCGTGGCCCATGATGACGGCGCCGCGCTGTGTGGGTGCCGGATGCGGCGGGCTGGCATAGACCACGAGGCTGTCCAGGCTGGAGTGCCCCACCAGGGTCTGAAAATCGATCTGGTAGCTGCTGGCGACGGGCACGTCTTCCCACACCCAGATCCACTCTGCGTCAGACGTGGGATTGGGCTCCATGGCCCCGCCAGGGCCCGTTGGCATGTCGATGGTTCCGTCCACCCGGAAGGTATTGTGTGACACCATGGCCGGCGCGCCGTCGAGCAGCGCGTTCATGTCCGGCAGAGTGCCCTTGGTGGCCGTGCGCATGACCACCGTGCGAACCTGGTCGGCACCATACGAGGCCGCGAGGCTGTCGGTCATGACCAAGTTGAATACCATCGGGGGCCCGGGCACCATGCCATAGGCCAGGCCATAGATATTGCCAATACCTGTCAGCAATGCTGTGCGACTGGTTTCCTTGAACACGACGGACAGGCCTGCGGAAATGCCCACGGTAGGCGTCACGAAGGTCCAGCTCCCGCTGCTGGTCGGGATGAAGCCCCCCCAGTCTGCGTAGAGTGCGCCGGCGTCAGTGTTCTGCCAGGAAGGGCCTGCGTACCCCGCGATGCCGTCGAAAGCCTTGTCCGGTGTGTTGAACGAATGCCACTGATGAGGCAGAACATCACCCTCCAGGGTGACCGCCATTACGGCGGGTGCCCACCCCATCAAGGGCCCCACGACCAGGGCAGCCACGGACAGCGTTTTCTTTAGCATGGCAAGCGCGCGTTACAGCAGAAAAAGGGCTCGCCGGGAGGCATCCCGACGAGTGGGCGCGGCCAGCCTGGCCGCCTGGCACCGATCAATCGCGGCGGCGTTGACGACGGCGGGCAGCGGCCACACCGCTCAGGAGCAGGCCCGACAGCGCCATGGCATAGGTGGAGGGCTCAGGCACGGCCGCAGCGATTTGGTCGACCTGGAATCCCCAGGCCTGCACCGCCCCACCGCCCACGGTCACGAGCAGCGAGTAGGAGTCCACTTGCCCCAGGCCGCTCAGATCCCACGTCCAGGTGCGGTAAGCCGCATCGGCCCCGGCCACGACGCTGCTGGCCAGCAAGGACTGGCTGCCACCGTTGATATTGAGCACGGCCGTCGCATAGGAATCGGCCTGAAGCAGCCCGATATAGCTCTGCAGAACAAGAGAAGAGAGCCCTGCAACCAAGGTGGTGTCATAGATCTCGAGCACGTGCGGATTGTTGTTGCCCGCGTTGTAGAGCGCGCCGCCGGAGGGGTAGATCGTGCCTTGGGTGCGGCGAAGAACCCCATCACCCGAACCCGTCACATTGGCCTGGATGCCATTGACCAAAGCCTGCGTAGCGCCTGCAGTGTCGTTGGCAGCGAAGCCCAGGTCTGTGCGGTTGAGCCCGCTCCAACCGTCGGATGACACCGAACCATCCACGCTGGTGAACTGGCTGTATGCACTGGCCGGGGTGGGATCCACGTACACGACGGCGTAGGCAGAAGAAGCACCGGCCAGGGTCAGGGAGAACGCGACAGCAGCGGCCATGCGCGAGACAACGGATTTCATAGAAGTACTACTTGATTGATACAGCGATGTCGCCTTGAGAACCAAAGCGACGCCCACCCCTCGGGTGATGGCCCGAGGGGACTGGCAATACGTTCCGCCTGGATCAGGCTTGACGCTGACGGCGACGCACGGCGCCCACGACACCCATCATGGCCATGCCGGACAGCAGCATGGCGTAGGTGGAGGGCTCAGGCACAGCGGCCACGGCAGCCTGCGTCAGCGTGAGGCCATACACCTGGGCGTGCTGCACGCCGGTGAAACCGATGCTGAAGGAGGTGATCTGCTCATTGACGTTGCTGAGATCCCACTGCAGCAGGTACTGGTTGATGTAGATCGGCTCTTCACCCGTAGGCATCGTCACCGTGCCGTTGTTGAAGGCTTCCAGGATCGACGAGCTGGTGGCGACCACGCTCGACACCGTGCCCAGCGACGTGGTGTACGTCAGTGTCGGCAACACATGGTTGTAGAAGTCATAGGTCGAAGCCTCGCCGATGCCCACCTGGAAAGAGATGTGCTGCAGGCCGGCCAGGGGCGACGAGTCCACCACGGCGAGCGAGCCACCATTGACGTTGACATCGCCGCTGAAGCCACCAAAGTACAGGCTGCTGCTGGCCGCATAAGCGCCACCGCCGGCCGGAGAATTGGACACCTTGGTCAGGGTGGCGCCGCCAGCCGTGCCACCGGCGTCACCGATGACGCTGTCGACCTGGGAGGCTTTCGGGGCCCACATCGTGGTACCTGGGAAGCTGCCGGTGCCCGTCAGACCAGGCACGCCGTTCTGGGCGAACGCGCTCAGGTTGACCCAGGAGTTGGTGACAACGTTCTGGAAACTGGCCGACAGTGTCGAGGCCACATCCACCTCATGGTCGGCATAGGAGCCGTAGGTGGCGGCAGTAGCACTGCCTGCGGCAAACATCACGGAAACGGCGACAGGCGCCATCAGCATGCGGAAAGAGATTTGCATGGTCATCCTCTGGACGAATCTGGACAAAAGGTGGCTGTACAGCGGCACCCTCACCCACAGAGGCGAACCATGTGAACTTTGGCGACCATGAACGAGTTCACGGCAACCAGTCGTTAATGATAGCAATTCTTATTCGCAAACCAATCGTTTACCCGACACGCACCCCTCAAATGAGTGGGGCACCCTAAGGTGCCCCATATCCATCCCGCCACGGCGCTTAGCCGCAAGCTCGTTCAAAAGTCAGGACGTCGGATCCAGCTTGAGGTTGACCGACTCCAGCTGGCGAGGCGCGGCCTCGAGCCACTTGCGCACACGTTCGGCATCACCCTGACGCGAGTACTTGCCGGTCGAATCCAGGAACACCATGATCAGCTTGCGGCCGGCCATGCGGGCCTGCATCACCAGGCAGCGCCCGGCTTCGACGATGTAGCCCGTCTTCTGCAGTCCGATGTCCCACGAGGGGCTGCGCACCAGGCTGTTGGTGGTGCGGAACTGCAGATGGCGTGCACCCACCTGCACGGCGTAATCCGTGGAAGTAGACAGCTCACGGATGGTGTGCTGCTGGTAGGCCGACTTGACCAGGTTGGCCAGGTCCTTGGCACTGGACTGGTTCTGGCTGCTCAGACCCGTGGGCTCCACATAGTGGGTGTCGAACATGCCCAGCAGGCGCGCCTTGGCGTTCATGGCCTGCACGAACGCAGGCAAGCCACCAGGGTAGTGCCGGCCCAGGGCATGCGCCGCACGGTTCTCGGACGACATCAGCGCCAGGTGCAGCGCATCACCGCGGCTCAGGGTGGTGCCCACGGCCAGGCGCGAACTGCTGAACTTCTCGGTGTCGACGTCTTCGGAGGTGATGGTGATGGTCTCGTCCATCGGCTGGCGGGCTTCGACCACGATCAGGGCGGTCATCAGCTTGGTCAGCGAGGCGATGGGCAGCACCGCATCGGAGTTCTTGGCAAACAGCACCTCGTTGGTCTCCTGGTCCATCACCAGGGCCACGCTGGATTTGAGGTCCAGCGGATCAGATGTCTGGTGCAGACCATAGATCTGCCCGAAGGAAGCGCCGGACGATGCCGACACCGCCGTCGAGGCGATCACGGTGCGGCCCAGGCGTTGGGCCTTGGCCGGTGCCTGCACCGACACCGGCACGACGCGCGCCGGCAGGCGGTCATCGTCATCACGGCTGGCGCGGGCTTCGCGGATGTCACGATCGGAGGGCGGCACCACCTTGGCGACACGCGCCCGCGTCTGCTTGCTGCTGACGCGCTCGGTGGCCTTCTTGCGCGAGGACGACTTGGCCTGGCGCGTGGCGGTGGACTTCTTGGCCTTCGACTTTTTGGCCGAAGCCGATTGCGAAGCGCGCTCCTTGGTCTTGTTGGACGCGGCCTGAACCTGGGGCATCCAGGTCAAAGCAGCCAGCGACAACAAGGCTGAAATGAATATGCGCAGTCTGAACTTCTGATCCACCACGACTTGCCCTTTCGACGTAGCACAAAGTGTAATGAAAAACGCGCGCAAGATCAAAGACTTACGCCACGTTCATCAAGTGGCCTCTGTTACAAGGCCCACACGCCGAAGGGTTATCCCTGTGCGGCCACCCGCTCTGCCTTGCTGTGCAGCTTGTTCAACGCAGCAAGGTAGGCTTTGGCCGACGCTACAACAATGTCCGGATCCGCTCCAACGCCGTTGACCACGCGTCCGCCATGTTGGAGGCGCACGGTCACTTCACCTTGCGATTCTGTACTTCCGGACGTGATTGCATTCACCGAGTACAGCAGCATTTCCGCGCCACTTTTCACGACAGTCTCGATGGCCTTGAGCGAGGCGTCCACCGGACCGTTGCCATCGCTGTCCGCGGTGTGCTCGGCACCGCCTGCCGCGAACACCACATGGGCATGCGGGCGCTCGCCGGTTTCGGAGCGCTGCGACAGCGACACCAGGCGATAGTGCTCCTGCTCGGGCGTGACGCTTTCATCACTCACCAGCGCAATGATGTCCTCGTCGAATATCTCGCTCTTGCGGTCGGCCAGTTCCTTGAACTTCGCGAAAGCCGTGTTCACCACCGCTTCAGAATCCAGGTCAATGCCGAGTTCCTGCAGGCGTTGCTTGAAGGCATTGCGGCCCGAGAGCTTGCCCAGCACGATCTTGTTGGCGGCCCAGCCCACGTCTTCGGCGCGCATGATCTCGTAGGTGTCGCGCGCCTTGAGCACGCCATCCTGGTGGATGCCGGAGGCGTGGGCGAAGGCATTGGCGCCCACCACGGCCTTGTTGGGCTGCACCACGAAGCCGGTGGTCTGCGAGACCAGGCGCGAGGCCGGCACGATCTGGCTGGCGTCGATGCGGGTGTCCAGGCCGAAGTAGTCACGGCGCGTGCGCACCGACATCACGATCTCTTCGAGCGAAGTGTTGCCCGCGCGCTCGCCCAGGCCGTTGATGGTGCACTCCACCTGGCGTGCGCCGCCGATCTTGACGCCGGCCAGCGAGTTGGCCACGGCCATGCCCAGGTCGTTGTGGCAGTGCACCGACCAGACAGCCTTGTCGGAGTTGGGGATGCGCTCGCGCAGCGTGCGGATGAAGTTGCCGTACAGCTCGGGCACGGCGTAGCCCACGGTGTCGGGCACGTTGATGGTGGTCGCGCCCTCGGCGATCACGGCTTCGAGCACGCGGCAGAGGTAGTCCACATCCGAGCGGTAGCCATCCTCGGGCGAGAACTCGACGTCGCTGGTCAGGTTACGCGCGAAACGCACCGACTGCTTGGCCTGCTCGAGCACCTGCTCGGGCGTCATGCGCAGCTTCTTTTCCATGTGCAGCGCGCTGGTGGCGATGAAGGTGTGGATGCGCCAGGCGTTGGCGCCCTTCAGGGCTTCGGCCGCGCGGCTGATGTCGCGGTCGTTGGCACGGGCCAGCGAACAGATGGTCGAATCCTTGATGACATCGGCGATGGCTTTGACAGCCTCGAAATCACCGTTGGACGAGGCTGCGAAGCCAGCTTCGATCACGTCCACCTTCAGGCGCTCAAGCTGGCGTGCGATGCGCAGCTTCTCTTCGCGGGTCATGGAGGCGCCGGGCGATTGTTCGCCATCGCGCAAGGTGGTGTCGAAAATGATGAGCTTGTCGGTCATGGTGGTCTCCGCGTGGGCAAGGGGTTCAGGCGGCTGGTGGGCGCATCTGGCTGCCGACACCTGGCTTGGAAACACCTCGCCAAACAAAACGGCCCGCAAGAAGCGCTTGGCGGGCCGTGATGCAAAGGGGTACTGATGTACAGACGTCAGCGATCAACGCGCCCGGGGCACTCCCAGAGGTAGTAGCGAGAAAGGACGTTGGTTCAGCGACATGCGAGCCAATATACCACGCACACCCTGCGCGCGGTACGGGCATATGCCCTGTAAAAAGCTGTCAGCGGTGTAGGCCGGCTTCATCGGGCTCGTCGGTGGAGGTGGAGATCACGCTCACAGGCTTGCCCTTGAGTTTTTTCCACACGAACACCGCGTAACCCGACAGGCCGTAGATCACGAAGATGCCGAACAGCACGCCGGCCGGGTGCAGGTTGATCACGGCGATGCCCAGGGCGATGGCCACGATCACGATGAACGGCACCGTGCGCTTGAAGCTGATGTCCTTGAAGCTGTAGAACGGCACGTTGGTGACCATGGTCAGGCCCGCGTACAGCGTGAAGGTGAACGCAATCCACACCATCCACGGCAGGCTTTCAGCGCTTTCGCCCAGATCGGTCACCACCCAGATCAGGCCGACCACCAGGGCCGCGGCCGCCGGGCTGGGCAGCCCCTGGAAGAAGCGCTTGTCGACCACGCCGATGTTGGTGTTGAAGCGCGCCAGGCGCAGCGCGGCGCCCGAGCAGTACACGAAGGCCGCGATCCAGCCCAGCTTGCCCAGGCCCTTGAGCGCCCATTCGTAGACGATCAGCGCCGGCGCGGCACCGAAGGACACCATGTCCGACAGGCTGTCCATCTGCTCGCCGAAGGCGCTCTGGGTGTTGGTCAGGCGCGCGACGCGACCGTCCAGGCTGTCGAGCACGGCGGCGCAGAAGATCCCGTAGGCCGCCTGCTCGAACTGGCCGTTCATGGCCATCACGATGGCGTAGAAGCCGCCGAACAGGGCCGCCAGCGTGAACAGATTGGGCAGGATGTAGATGCCCTTGCGACGCGGGCGCGGGTGCGGATGCTCGTCGTGATCGTCGAACTCGACGAGCGGGGTGTCAGGGCCTTGGGTGGGTGGGATGCTCATGCCTGGTCGGGCCGGTGTGCCCGTGGAGAGAAAGAGATCGGCGTCACTGATCAGTGAAGGGCAAACGGTGTGCCCATGCGCTCAAGGTGTCGGCGAGGATACATCACCGCCCGCCGTGCTGGCCACCGCCCCACCCACCGCGCCCCTCATGGCACCCGCCACGGCGGTGAGTGCGTCCGTGGCGGCCGGCGGCAGGTGCAGCACCTGCTGCGTGAACGGGATGTCGACCCCCAGCTCATTGAGGCACTGCAGAACGGCCATGTTCACGTCGGAATGCACGTTCATCTGCCCGCTCTCCGGGTCGGCCACCCAGAAGCTGATGGTCAGCTCCAGCCCGTCGGACGGGAACGCCGTCAGGTACACCCCAGCGTCGTCCACCACCCGGGGCACGGCGGCCACGGCCTTGAGCAGCATGGGGCGCAGCCATTCGATGTCGGTGCCGTAGGCCACCTGCACCACGGTCGTGAGCTGCAGCTTGTGGTTGGCCATGGAGGCGTTTTCCACCCGCTGGGTGATCAGCAACTCGTTGGGGACGATGGCCTCGCGGCCTGTGCTCGCCCGCAGCACGGTGTAGCGGGTGTTGATGTCGGTAATACGGCCCTCGAAGTTGTCGACCTTGACCAGATCCCCGATGCGCAGGCTGCGCTCGGCCAGGATCACGAAACCGCTCACGTAGTTGGAGGCCAGCTTCTGCAGACCGAAGCCCAGGCCGACGCCGATCGCGCCGCCCAGCACAGACAGGGCCGTCAGGTCCACCCCGGCGGCTGACAGGGCCATGATCAGCCCGATGGCGATCAGCAGCACACGGATGACATTGGCCGCGATCTTGCGCAGCGACAGGTTGTCGGAGGCGCCCCGCAGCAGGCGCGACTCGATCGCGGAGGACACCGACAGCGAGAGGATCAGCACCAGCACGGCCGACAAGGTGCCTTCGATCAGGCTGCGCACGCTGACCTTGGAGGCGCCGATGTTCAGGGTGATGGCACCCAGTTCCTCCTGCACCAGCGGCAGGATCCCGGTGACCCACAGGACAGAGCCCGCCCAGGCCAGCCACGACACGGTGCGCTCGATCACCTGCACGGCACTGGAATCCGGGAAGGCCGCCCGCAGCACCTTCACCGTCAGGCGGATGATCGCCAGCGACACCAGGATGGGCAGCACCAGGCGGAACACGGCCAGCGGCACATCGTCGAGCAGCACCCTGCGCGCGATCAGCGCCAGCACCAGTGCCAGCAAGGGGAACAGCACCCCGTCGTAGATACGGTGGCCGAACCACACGGAGCCATGAGGCACTTGCCGCCCGGCCCAGACCCGCACCATGAACCAGGCCAGAAGCAGACACCCACCAAATACCGCCAGTTCCAGCAGGGCCGTTGGTTGCTGCAACTGGTTCCACAGCTGCATCAGTTCATCAGCGGTCAGGGGCCGGGTGTGATTGATCGGAGGGCTCGTCGTCATGGACGTGATTGGACCATGGGTCGAACCTGGGGCGGCTCGTCCGCGTCAGCGGGCTATGACACGCACTCAGCCGGCCGCGCCGGTGAGCACACGCAGGTGCGCTGCCACGGAGCGCGCCAGGGCCTGCAGGTTGTAGCCCCCCTCCAGGCAGGACACGATGCGCCCCTTGGACCACCGGTCAGCCACCTCGACCACCTGGCGGGTGATCCATTCGTAGTCGGCCTCCAGCAGGCGCAGGCCGCCCAACTCGTCATCACGATGGGCATCGAAGCCCGCCGAGATGAAGATCATCTCGGGGCGGAAAGCTTCCAGCGCCGGCAGCCATTTGTCGGTCACGGCCGCTCGGGCGAATGAGCCGTCCGACCGCGGCATCAAGGGCACGTTGACCATGTTGCGCCCCAGCGGGTGCGTGCCCGTGTACGGGAACAGGGGGTGCTGGAAGAAGCTCACCATCAGCACCCGATCGTCGTCACACAGGATGTCTTCGGTGCCGTTGCCATGGTGCACGTCGAAATCGACCACGGCCACGCGCTTGAGCCGGTGCACATCCAGCGCATGCCGCACGCCCACTGCCACATTGTTGAAGAAGCAGAACCCCATGGTTTCGTGGCGGGTGGCATGGTGCCCGGGCGGCCTGATCGCGCAGAAGGCGTTGTCCATCTGGCCGGTGATCACGGCATCGGTGGCCGCAACCGCCGCGCCCGCCGCACGCAGGGCCGCCTGCAAGGTGTGCGGCATCGCCAGGGTGTCCGGATCACAGTAGCGTTGCTCGCCGCTGGCTTGCAGTTGCTGCAGCCGGTCGATCAGGCCCAGCACGTAATTGCGGTCATGCGCCCTGTCGAGCTGGTCCACGGTGGCCTCGGGCGGCTCACTGTGCAGCAGCAGCGCATCGAGCCCCTGGGCCAGCAGATGGTCGTCGATCGCGGACAGCCGCTGGGGGCACTCGGGGTGCCCCTCACCCATGTCGTGGCGACGACACGCGGAATGGGTGAAGTAACCGGTCGCCATGGGATGTCTCCAGGCCTACAGGGCAGGCTCTTTAGGGTAATGTGGCGGCATGCTTCAAAAACTCGTGGACCAGATTAGCACGATCGTGATCGGCAAGCGCCCCCAGGTGGAGCTGAGCGTGATCTGCCTGTTGGCCAATGGCCATCTCCTGATCGAGGACATCCCCGGTGTGGGAAAGACCACACTGTCCCATGCACTGGCCCGCTCGCTGGGCCTGAGTTTTTCGCGGGTGCAGTTCACGGCCGACCTGCTGCCCTCCGACCTCCTGGGGGTGAGCGTCTACGAGCGCGAGCGGCAAGGCTTCGTCTTCCACCCCGGCCCCGTGTTCGCCCAGGTGCTGCTGGCCGACGAGATCAACCGGGCCGGCCCGCGCACCCAGAGCGCCCTGCTCGAGGCCATGGAAGAGCGCCAGGTCACCATCGACGGGCAGACGCGCCGCCTGCCCGATCCCTTTTTCGTGATTGCCACCCAGAATCCGGTCGAACAGCTGGGCACCCACCCGCTGCCCGAATCGCAACTGGACCGCTTCGCCCTGCGCGTGTCGCTGGGCTACCCCGATGCACATGCCGAGCGCGCCCTGCTCAAGGGGCAGGACAAGCGCATCGAGTTGCAGGCCATCCAGCCCCTGATGAGTCTGGATGAATGGCGGGGCTGGCAGGCGCGCGTGGACGCCATCCACGTGGCCGATGCCCTGCTCGACTACCTGCAGGCCCTCATCGCCGCCACCCGCAGCCCGCGCTGGTGTGTGCAGGGTTTGAGCCCACGCGCAGCGCTGTCGCTGCTCAGGCTGTCCAGGGCGCGCGCGCTGCTGCAGGGCCGCCAGCATGTGTCCCCCGAAGACCTGCAGGCCCTGTGGGTACCTGCCGTGGCGCACCGCCTGGTGGTGGCCAATACCACCGCGGGCGATGCCAGCCAGCAGGCCCAGGCCCTGCTGGACGCCACGCCGGTACCCTGAGACTGAGAGCCGGGCCATGGCGACCGCAGGCATCCTGTCAGGCTGGCGCCGCCGCTGGCGGACATGGAGCAACGCGCGCTCCCCCAGCCAGGATCAGATCACCCTGACGCAACGCAACGTCTACATCCTGCCCAGCAAGGGCGGAATCGGCTACGCCGTGGTGGTCCTGGTGCTGCTGCTGGCGGCCATCAATGAACAGCTCAACCTGGCCTACGCCCTCGCCTTCCTGCTGGGCGGCGTGGGGTTGTCGGCCATGTGGCTGACGCACTCCAACCTGCGGGGCCTGAGCCTGTCGTTGGGCAACATGGTCAGCGTGCATGCGGGCCAGAGCCTGTCCATGCCGGTGCGGCTGGATGCCACCACCCTCGCTCGCGGCAGGTTCGGACTGTCGTTGCGCGCCCTGACCGACGACGATGCCCCAGCCCCTACCGATGTGGCCGGCGAAGTGAACCGTGGACACCAGAGCACCGTGCTCGTGCCACTGACGGCGCCCAAGCGGGGCTGGCTGGAGCTGCCCCGCCTGCGCATGGACACCACTTACCCGCTGGGCCTGTTCCGCGCCTGGGCCTACTGGCGCGCCCGACAGCGCGTGCTGGTATGGCCTGCGCTGGACCCTCATGCCCCGCCCCTGCCTGACAGCGATGTCCAGGGCGATGCACGAGCTGCCGCCGCCATGCGACAGGCCGACGTGCCTGAAGGCCTGCGCCCCTGGCGCCGTGGCGATACGCTGCGCGCCGTGGCCTGGAAGAAGTCCGCCACCCGCCTGGTCAGTGGCCTTCCTCCCGTCAGCCGCGAAGCTGCGGCACGCCACTACCAAGCCTGCTGGATCGAGTGGGAGCATGCCCAAGGTCTGCCCCTTGAGGCACGCCTGAGCCGGCTGGCCTCCTGGCTCGTGATGGCCGAGCAACGCGCTCTGGACTCCGGCCAGCCTTACGGACTGCATCTGCCTGACCGGACCCTGGGCCCGGCCCAAGGCCCTCAACACCTGCAGCAGTGCCTGGACACCCTGGCCACCTGGGGGGCCGCATGATCCTGCGTTGGCGCCCCGATACCTGGCGCCAGGACCTGCGCCAGCGTTGGCAATCGCTCACGCGTGAAGGCCGCGACACCCTCTGGCTGCTCGGCATGCTGGCCCTGGTGCTGGCCCCCCACGCCGAACGGCTGCCTTGGTGGGCCAACCTCGGCGCCACAGGGGCTCTGGCATGGCGCGCCAGGCTGGCCTGGACGGACGGCCCCTTGCCAAAGCGGTGGTTGCTGGCCGTGATGCTCGGGGCGCTGCTGGCCATGAGCTGGCTGACTTACCGAACACTGATCGGCCGCGAACCAGGCATCACGCTGGTCGTCGTGCTCACCACCTTGAAATGTCTGGAGTTGCGCGCGCGGCGCGACAGCCTTGTCTGCCTGTACCTGGGCTTCTTTCTGATCCTCACGCAGTTCTTCTACAGCCAGGGCATCGGCACGGCCGTGCTGATGCTTGTGGCTGTATGGGGCTTGTTGACGTCACTGGTCATGGGACAGCGCCCCCTGGGCCGCCCCCCCATTGCCGAAGTGGGGCGCGATGCCCTGCGTGCCATGGCATGGGGACTGCCCCTGATGGTGGTGCTGTTCGTGCTGTTTCCGCGCTTCGGGCCATTGTGGGCACTGCCCACCGACGCCAAGACCCGCACGGGCTTGTCGGAAACCCTTTCGCTCGGCCAGGTCGCCGAGTTGGCCCAGGACGACTCCATCGCACTACGAGTGCGCTTCAACGACAAGGCCCCAGCGCCCGAGCAACTTTATTTCCGAGGGCCCACACTTGACCGCTTTGACGGCAAGACCTGGCGCCCTGGTGCCCCCGCCTCACCGGAGCCTGCGCTGGAGGGGCGTCCAATAGCCTATGAAGTCACCCTTGAGCCCGCTGCGCTTCCCATCCTGCCCTTGTTGGAAGGCACAGGCGAAGCCCGGGTGATCGCTGGCGGCGACACCCGCATGCGGATCGAGCGCGCCGGGCTGGCCTGGTACCGCCAGGGCGGACGCGATGGGCGCCTGATACTGCAAGCCCAGGCTTGGCCTCGCTGGCACTGGCCAGACACCTTGCCCGAGCACCTGCAGCGCTACTGGACATTGCTGCCACAAGGCTACAACCCCGGCACGCTGGCATGGGCTGCGCAGTTGCGTCAGCAACTGCAGGCACGACAACCCGATCCGCTCGCACCACCCAGCCCCTTGCTGCTGGCCAACGCCGTGATGGGCCACATCCGCACGGCCGGCTACAGCTACACGCTCGCCCCCGGGCTGCCCGATCAGCCCACGCCTCATCTGATTGACGCGTTCTGGTTGCAGCAAAAGGAAGGCTTCTGCGAACACTTTGCAACGGCCTTCGTGGTCGTCATGCGAGCGATGGGCGTGCCCGCCCGGGTCGTTACGGGCTACCAGGGCGCAGAACTCAACCCTGTTGATGGCCAGTACATCGTCCGCAACAGCAGCGCCCACGCCTGGGCCGAATTCTGGCAGCCAGGGCGCGGCTGGGTCCGGGCCGACCCCACCGCCGCCGTTGCACCGGAACGTGTTCAGCGCGCACCCCGACCTACTCCGTTTGCCGGCCTCCCTGGCCCCCTGAGCCAGCTCGACCCCGGTGCGCTGCGCCGCATGCGCGACCTTTGGGACGCCGTAGACAACCGCTGGAACACCTGGGTGCTGCAGTACTCACGCGGCGAGCAGATGGCCTTGCTCAAATCCCTTGGCTGGCCACAACCCGATCTGCAGGCACTGATGCAGGCCCTGGCATGGGGCTTGGGGCTGGCCGGCGGCGTGGCTGCCCTCGTGGCCTGGTGGACACGCGAGCGCACGCCACGGCACCCCTGGCAGGAACCGCTGCGAAGAGTACATCGGGCACTCTCACGCTTACCTGTCGCTGCGCCCCCTGGCATGGCGCCTGCAGCGGCATCGGCCTGGCGTGTGCACCTGCTCCAGGCATGGCCAGAGCCCCGCACGGCGCAGCAGGAGGCGCTGCTGCGCTTGCTCCACCAACTCGATGCCCTGCGCTATGGCCCGCCCACGGCAGAGCCGCGCACGCGTGCCTCTGCCCCCTGGATAGCCCTGGTCCGGCAGATTGAAGCCTTGTCACGCCCAGGCCCCGCATCGCCCCATGGGGCAAACTCCAGCCCATGACCCACGAGACTTCAGCCCGACGCCCTTTGCCAATCTCCAGATTTCTCACAGCGCTCCCCTGCAAGACACTGACCACCTTGCTAGGCTGCAGTGCCCTGGCCATCGGCCTGCAAGGCTGCGGCAGTACCGCCACCGCACCTGCTGGCCCTGCTGCCCCTCAAGAGGCGTCAGCCCCTTCTGCACCCGCCAGTGCTGCGTCCATCCCCAGCAAGGCCCCCACGCAAGCTCGCCCCATCGCAGCGCTGCCTGTGCTGCAAGCCACGCCTCTGGAGGTCAATCCCTCCCCCAACAGCTACGCACATCGCGCAGATGCTGCCGCCCTGGCCGCCCTCATCGCCGAACGCGAGCAGCTCGACCCGGCCTGGACGGCTGCCGTGCTCGCCCGCGCTCAGGTCAATGACGCCGTGCGCCGCCTGATCATGCCGGCGGCCAACCCTGGCGCCAAAAACTGGGGCGCCTACCGCGCACGCTTCATTGAACCCATCCGGATCCGCGCCGGCGTGGCCTTCTGGAAGGCCCATCAGGCCACCTTGCAACGCGCGCAGGACACCTACGGCGTGCCCATGGACATCATCGCGGGAGTGATCGGTGTCGAAACCATTTATGGCCGCTACACCGGCAACACGCGTGTACTCGATGCCCTGGCCACGCTGAGCCTGGACTTTCCCAAAGGCCGCAGCGACCGCAGCGCCTATTTCCAAAATGAGCTGGCGCAGTTCCTCAAGCTGTGCGCCGAGCAGCAGGATGATCCGACACAGATACTGGGCTCATCCGCAGGCGCCATCGGGTGGCCGCAGTTCATGCCGGGCTCCATCCGCCGTTTTGCCGTTGATTTCGATGGCGATGGCCACATCGACCTGCGCGACAGCCCCGCCGATGCCATCGGCAGCGTGGCCAATTTCCTGGCCCAACATGGCTGGCAGCGTGGCCTGCCCACCCACTATGCCGTGCAGCCCCCGGAAGACGAGACCGCACGCGCCATGCTGCTGCAACCAGATATCGTGCCCAGTTTCACCAGCGCCGAGATGCTCAAGTCAGGCGCCACGCTGCCCCCCGTCGCGCACCCGCACCCTGGCCTGCTGGCCCTGGTGATGCTTTACAACGGCGGCGCCCCGCCTACTTACCTGGCAGGCACGGACAATTTCTACGTCATCACGCGTTACAACCAATCGAGCTATTACGCCCTCGCCGTGATCGAGCTGGGGCAGGCCGTGTCCGCCGCAGCCAAGCGCCCCCTCAAATGAATACTCGCTGGTAGTTTCAGTGCGCGTTCGCGTTTGAAATACCCAGCGGCTCAATTTGTAACGCACCCCCGCTCACGCGCCGTGTGCAATGCATTTTGAAACCACCTGAAGGCCGGGTTTCCAGGTGGTTTCAATTTGCAAGATATAATTGCCCTGCCGAAAACTTCATGTATAGAATCCGTTCACGGAAACGATCAAGCCGGCCATCAGACTAATGCACTGCCTGAATTGGGGTGGATGCATGGGTCTCAATTAGAAACTCTCTGATTGATTCGATCGTTTCCCAGCGTACGCGGATGCAGGTGCTACTTCAAAAAAGGATCGTCACGATGTCTTCCTACCAAGATCTCCTGGCCCAAAAGGCCGCCCTGGAAAAACAAGCAGCAGAGCTGGAAAAGGCTTTGTCCGACGCACGCCGCACCGAGCGTGCCGGCGTGATCAACCAGATCAAGTCGCTGATGGCCGAGCACGGCCTGACCGCCGCCGACCTGGGTGGCAAGCCTGGCAAGGCCCCCTCGGCCAGCGCCGGCCGCAAGGTGGCTCCCAAGTACCGCAACCCGGCCACCAACGAAACCTGGACTGGTCGTGGCCTGCAGCCCAAGTGGGTCGCCAGCGCCCTGGCTTCCGGCAAGAAGCTCGAAGATTTCGCCATCTGAGCGTGACCTCATCCGGGTACTGCGCCAGCAGTACCCCAAAGAAAAAGCCGCAGCACCCGCTGCGGCTTTTGTCATTCAGGGCCCATCACATCAAGGTTTTGGTGTTTCCTTGAAATCCCCGCCCACCCCGGTCACGAACTGCTCGGGCTTGACATAGCGCCGCAAGGCTGCATTGACCTGCTCCAGCGTGAGCGCTTCCAGTGCCGCATCCACACGGGCGGATTCTGCGAAGGTGCGCCCCACATAGAGATTGTTGACCCATGCGGACGCCAAGCGGCCATCCTGCGCCCGAGAAAGGCGTCGGTAATTGAGCAGCCCCTTGCGGCCCGCATCCAACTCGGCCTGCGTGAAGCCCTCGGTCAGTGCTTTGCGAACCTCTTCCTGCAGGGCTTTCTCGACCTTGTCCAGATTCTGCGGGGCGAAGATGGCCGTGGCCGCCCAAGTGGAATGCGGCTCCATCACATTCCAATCCACATAGCTGTAGACGCTGTAGGACAACCCCTCCTTTTCGCGGATTCGATTCCAGAGCCGCGAATCCCCCCCGGAGCCCAGCAGGTAATTGGCGAGCGTCAGCGCCGGGTAATCCGCATCACGGTCGCTCAAGGGCACGGGCTGCGTCACCGTCAGGGTGGCGTTCTGCTTGTCCGGTGTAGGCAGCACGATGCGCGTGGGCGACACAGGCACCAGGGGATCGGGCACGCGCGCATAAGGCTCGTCGGAGCGCCAGCCCTCGAATGCCATGGTCAAGGCACTGCGCAAGGCCGCCGGGTCGAAATCACCCACCGCGGCGAACTCCGCGTGCGATGCGCTCAGGAACTTGTCGTGGTAGGCCTTGACCCGCTCGATCGACACCGATGTCCAGTCTGCCTCGATCTCATCGAAGGTGCGCGCATAGCGCACATCACCCGGGCGATAAGGGTTGTCGTGGCGCGCCAGGGCATTGGCCACCACGGCGCCCGGCTCCTTGCGCTGGCTGGCCACCATCGACAGGGCCTGGCGACGCACCTCTTCCAGCACCTCCGGTGGCAAGGTGGGCTGCTTGAGCAATTGCCCCACCAACTGGATCACGGCAGGCAGGTGCTCACGGCGTGAATCGATGTTCACGGTGAGCAGGCCATCTCCGCCACTGAAAGACACTTCCGATTGCAAGGCATCCAGCCGATCCTGCACCTGCTGGCGGCTCAGGCCGGCGCCCCCCTTGTCGAGCAGCTCGGCCAGGGCCGTGGGCGCTTCGCCCCAGCCCTTGAGCGAGGTCTCGGTGCCGAAGCGCAGGCTCAGCACCGCCTTGACGGCCTGGCCACGGCTCGCCTTCGGCAGGAAGGCCACCTTGAGGCCCGGCGCCAGCGAGAAGCGCTGCGTGCGCGCATCGATGTTGGCCGGGCTGGCATCGAAGGCTTCCACCTGCGCCACCTGGGCCGAGGGCTTGAAATCCTTGAACTGTGCGGCCACATCGACGCGAGCCGGCACAGGCGCGCGCGCGGGTGAGGCCGTGGGGATGTACTCACCCAGGGTTCGGTTGGACGACACCAGCACCTGGCCCGCCACCCGCTGCACATCGGCCAGTGAGATCGCCTTGATGCGGTCACGGATCAGGAAGAACAAACGCCAGTCACCTTGCGATACCGACTCGGACAGCCCCGCCCCAATCTGCTGCGGATCGGCAAAGGCCATGTCCCAGGACTTGAGCCACTTGGCGCGCGCGCGCTCCAGCTCGTCTGCGGTGATGGGCTCGCTGCCGAAGGACTCCACCGCCTTGGTCAGGGCATCGCGGGCCTGCGCCATGTCCTGCCCCGGGCCCAACTGGGCGCCCAGGATCATGAAGCCGGGATCGGCCAGCCCTTCCGAGAACGCGAACACCGACGCGGCCAGTTGTTTCTCTGTGAGCTGCTTGTGCAGGCGGCCAGAGGGCGTGTCGCCCAGGATCAGGTTGATCAGCTCGACCGCGGCGTAGTCCGGCGCGGCGGCCGGCGCGATGTGATACCCCGCATACAGCAGGGGCACGCCGCCCACGCGGCGCAAGGTCACGCTGCGCTCGCCATCCTGCACGGGATCGAGCGTGTACATGGGCGCCGGCCCGACCTTGGGGCGAGGCAGCGGGCCGAAGAACTCGCGCACCCAGGCCAGCACCTTGGCCTGATCGAACTTGCCGGTGATGATCAGCGTGGCGTTGTCCGGCTGGTAGTACTTCTTGTAGAAGGCCTGCAGGCGTGTGATGTCGACGCCTTCGACATCGGTGCGCGCGCCGATGGTCGATTTGCCGTAGTTGTGCCACTGGTACATGCCGGCCAGGGTCTTCTCGAACAGGATGCGGCCCGGGCTGTTCTCGCCCATCTCCATCTCGTTGCGCACCACGGTCATCTCGGAGTCGAGGTCCTTGCGGGCGATGAAGCTGTTGACCATCGCATCGGCCTGCCACTGCAGGTACCAGCGCAGGTTGTCGTCGTTGGCGGCAAAGCTGGCGAAGTAGTTGGTGCGGTCGAAAGTGGTGGAGCCATTGGCGCTGAGGCCACGCTTGCTGAACTCCGCCCACACCTGCGGGTGCCGGGGCGAGCCCTTGAACAGCAGGTGCTCCAGCAGATGGGCCATGCCGGTCTCGCCATAGCTTTCGTAGCGCGAGCCCACGCGGTAGGTCATGTTGACCAGCGTGGTGGGTTTGGCATCGTCCGGCACCAGCAGCACCTGCAGGCCATTGGGCAGGCGGTACTCGGAGACACCTTCCACACTCGTGATGGCCACCGGGCCCTGCGCTGCCTTGGCGGAGGGTTTGGCCGCCTTGACGGCTGGTGCCTGAGTGGCGGCCTGTACAGGGTGCGAGGCCATCGCCAGCATGCAGGCCACCCCGATGGCGGACAGCAGCATGGCACTTGATCGGAACGGGGTGACGCGCCGCTCGCGTCCCGCAAAGAGATGTTGTTCGAAGGTCATGAGCACAGGAAGGCCGCAGGCCTGGAGGTCGAAGAGCTTCGTGTCAGTGTAGAGCCTGACTTGAAAGGTTCCCCGCGCGCCTGCCGCGGGTGCTCAGCGCCGGTTCAGCCCGGCGTTTGTGCTGGCAGGTGCGGCGGGATGATCCGGGTCCATGGCGCCCAGGCGCCTGCTTTCGCGCACCAGCCACTGCAGGCTGTGGGCCACGCGGTGCGCCAGCAGGCTCACGCCTACCGAGGCGGCCACCAGCGAGAACAGCAGCATGAGCGCTTGAAAAGCAGCACGGCCCGCCTGATGCCTCAGGCGAGCCGTGGGAATGGCTTTCAAACCGGCTGCCTGCCGCTGCTCAGAAGGTTTCCCAATCGTCCGGGCTGGCAGCCGTCGTGGCAGCAGGTGCCGGCGGCAACGCAGCCGTTTTGCTTGCTGGGGCTGCCCTCACTGCTGCGACCGCAGCCGACCGAACCGGCGCGCTCGACGCCTTGGGCGCCACCACGGGACTCTTGGCGCGATGGATCACCTGCTTGGTGATCGTGTCGGCCAAGCCATTATCGGCACCATCACCCACGCCCACCTTGAAGATGGACACCACGGTGCGCAGGCGATTGGCCTGATTGCTCAGCGAGGAAGCGGCAGCAGCAGTCTCTTCGACCAATGCGGCGTTCTGCTGCGTGACCTGATCCAGTTGGGTGACCGCGATGTTGATCTGGCCGATACCGTTCTTCTGCTCGGACGAGGCCGCGGCCAGTTCGCCCATCAGGTCGGTCACGCGTTGAACGCTGGAGACGATCTCCTCCATCACCTGGCCGGCATCTTTCACCAGGCGGGAACCGGATTCCACGGTCTCGACCGATTCGGTGATCAGTTGCTTGATCTCCTTGGCCGCCTGCGCGCTGCGCTGAGCCAGCGTGCGCACCTCCCCGGCCACCACGGCGAAGCCGCGGCCCTGCTCGCCCGCACGGGCAGCTTCCACCGCCGCGTTCAAGGCCAGGATGTTGGTCTGGAAGGCAATGCCGTCGATCACGCCGATGATGTCGGAGATCTTGCGCGACGAATCCGTGATCTGGCCCATGTTGTGCACCACGCGCGAGACCACCTCGCCACCGCGCTGGGCCGAGCCCGTCGCGTGGGTGGCCAACTGATTGGCCTGCTGCGCCGTGTCGGCGGCATGGCTCATGGTGCCGGTGAGCTCCTCCATCGCCGAGGCGGTTTCCTGCAGGCTGGCGGCTGCTTCTTCCGTGCGTGACGACAGGTTGTGGCTGCCCGAGGCGATTTCGCCCGAGGCCATGGACACGGCGTTCACGCCACCACGCACCTCGCCCACCACCGAGCGCAGTTGCAGCACCATCTTGCCCAGGGCGCGGGTCAGCTTGGCAAGCTCGTCGTCGCCCTTGGCTTGCAGATCATGGGTCAGGTCGCCCTCCGACACGGCCTCGGCCAGCGTGAGCGCCCCGTTCAGCGGACGTGTCACGGCGCGCGAGATGCTGATGCTCAACCCCACGCCCAGCAACAAGGCAATCACCACCACCCCGATGATCAGGTTGCGGGCACGTGCGGCCATGGCGGCGGCCTCGTCGCTGGCGCTCTGGGCGGCCTTGTCGTTGTATTGGCTCATGGCCTTGAGCGACTCGACCACGGCGTCGAAGGTCTTGAGGCTGTCGGTGGTCATCACCGCCATCGCGCCTTCACGGTCACCCGACTGCAGCTTGGACTTCATCGACTGGCTGGTGGCGCGGTAGGTGTCCCAGCGCTTGACGAACTCGTCGTACAGGCCGCGCTCTTCGCTGTCCGAGATCGACGCTTCGTAGCTCTTGCGGTGCTTGTCCACGGCCTCGACCGCCAGTTCCATGCGCTGGGCGACCTTCTCGATCTCCTCGGGCGGGGTCATGGCCAGGCGGTACTCACGCACGCGGTAGCGGGTGGCCGATTCGCTGATCAAGAGTGCATCGCGCACACCGGACAGGTGCACGGTGGCGATCTCCTGAGAGCGATCACTGATCACCGACAATTGGTAGATCGAGAACGCCGCCACCACCAGGATGGCGGACAGGACGGCACCGAACCCCAAGGCGAGCTTGGTACCCACCTTGAACTGCTGCAAGAATGGCATGGAAACTCCTGTGTATCGTCTGGACAGTTGCCACACGAGACCCAGTACTGCGGAGACTTGCGGCAAGATGGGCGCCCAAGAATGGGGCGCGCATTGAATTGCTTATCGGCAGGACGCCAGGATTGTTAAGGGCGTCACACTTTGATGATCATCAATTCGTGGCCTGCACCAGACGTTCGCGCTCCACATAGGTGCTGCTGCCTACTCGGGCGTTGTCCGGGCAGGAAGCCGAACCATTACACGCCACAGCGGTAATGTTGTAGACGCGAATGTTTTGATTGGCACCATTGCCATCCTGCCCTTCGCTGTACACGGTAGAGCGGCACGTCACCGTGACGAACATGCCCGTATCGGCGCGCAAGTCGAGTGTCTGCGACACATTGCCACAGGTCTGCCAACTACCCTGGAAGGCCTGGAACAGCCCCCAGTCCGCACCTGCATTGGCAGCATGCCTGGCGCGCGCTCCCATCACGTCCATTGAGGTACCCATCTGCGATGTCCAGCCCATGCGGACCACGGCAGCGGCCAGGCCGGCCAGCAGTACCAGCACGATCACGGCGGCCAGCGCCCCCAGCCCCTTCTGTCTTAATGGGATGCGTGGCGTATTCATGGTGTATTGAGCACGTGGGCACCGACAGCCAGGGTTGCGGACTCCTTGTTGCGGCTCATGGTGAGCTGCAACCACATGAAGCCGCTTTGCTGAGTGGCCCCCTGGTTCGGGTCATAGACAAAGGTGCAGGATGTCAGGCTGCTGGCAACCACATCAGCACCGCTGGTAGATGGGCAGGCCGATGGCTGCCCTGCATTGAAACCATAGCCCTTGACACGGTACAGGACGCCCTTGCCATTGCCGCTGGCGTCCAACGAGCCGTCAGCGCCGCTGCACACGTAAAACACGGCCTGCTGCGCATTGGGTACTACCTGGAATCGCCCCCCGTTGTAGCCCGGAGAGAACTGGGTCGAATTGATCGTGATGCGCGTGACACCCTGGGTGGCCAGAGGCGAGGCGGCCACGTTGCTGATCTGGGCACGGTTGCTGCCCGCATAGACATCCGAGGTGTTCTGGTTGTTGATCACCACCCAGTCACCCGCGGCGGGCGTCGTGCTCAGCACGGTCAGGGTGTCGAACACGGTCGTGGCCACACTCGTGTCCAGTGGTGCGGAACAAGTGGCGGAAGGCGTGCACGGTACGTTCTGATCGTTGTCCAGATCCGGCGCTATCCGGTATCGTCCACCGGTACTGGTCGGCACCAACTCGAAACATTGCGAGTTGGGCATGCGGATCGAGTTGGGCACGGACTGGCGAATATCACGCAGCATCCGGCGCAGGGCCGAATCGGCTTGATCACTGAGATCGGCGCGCACGCGGTTGTCCAGGTAGGCATCGGCCGCCGGGCGCACCACCAGGCCCACAGTGACCGCGATCACGGCGCCGATCACCACCACGATGATCAACTCGATCATCGTGAAGCCCCGGACAAATGTTGTGGAGCGGTTCATCGATTTCATGGCGGAGGGGCCGGCGCATACTCAGTGCGCCAGGACACCAGCGTGATGGAATCTTTCGTGCCACGACTGGCCTTCACCGTGATCTTAAGGGCTGCGTTCACGCCGGCCAGCGCATCGGTCTTCACCTCCACGACGACCGAATAGCCGTTGAGCGACACGATCTGCCCCCCATCGATGTCACAGATCTTGTTGGAGGTCGCATAGCCGTTGTAGTCGAGCACATCGTTGTAGGTGTTTCGTGCACAGCCTACTGGCGCCGTATTGGCCTCGGTCGTGTAAGGCTTCAACTCGATCTCTTCGATCATCTCTTCGGCAATGGCCAGCAACTGCTTGGTCACGATCGGGTCGGCACTGCGCTTGACCGTGGTGCTCAATGCCATCAACAGGCCAGCCAGCCCGATACCGATCACGACGACCGCCAGGATCATCTCGATCAAGGTGAAGCCGGACTGGCGGCCCGATCCGGGCCGGCTACTGCACATACCCGGTCTCTCCGAACAACTGCAACGGCAGCACCCCCGTCATGCTGACGGTACGCCCTGAGGTGGTGTGGATACCCGAGTTCATCAGCGTCGCACGGCCATCGGGCTGGAAATAGATCGTGCCGGAAGGCGTCACCGCCGTCGACATGCCAGCCGGCGGGCTGCCTCCGAAACTACCAGCATTACCAGGCCCGTCCAGCGGGGTGTTGCAACTGGTCGCGCCGTTGACGCTGGCGATCTGGAGCACGATCGTAGAGCCGCTGATGTCCACGCAGACCAGGCGACGGTGCGACACCGCGGCCTTTTGCGCATAGCGCAGCGCCGACTTGACCTGATCGCGCCATGCATCCTGGCTCAGGCTCGTCATGGCGGCGAACTTGGGCACGGCATACGCGGCCAGGATCCCCACCAGGATCATCACGATGATCAACTCAACCATCGTGAAGCCGCGTTCAGTAGATCTCGCGGACATGGACGGTTCTCTTGGACTCCGGCGAGGTGTAGATGCCGAAAGTGACCCGTGCAGAAGGATCCCGGTCGAAAGTGCTTGCACAGTTGCCGTTCTGCGCTCGCAGCCATGGCATGCCCGCCCCTGTGCCGCCGTGGTTGGCCAGACAGGAGGCATCGGGCAAATTGGCATCACCCAGGTTCAGTGCCACATCCACACTGCCAGTGGCCTTGGGACTTGGCTTGGTGAACGTGATCTTGCCGCTGCCATTGCTCAGGCTCACGGAGGGTGTCGCTGTGGTGGTCCACGCGGTGGTGGGCTGCCCCTTGTTGTCGCGGTAACCCGATAGCGTGATGGCCTGGGCAGGCAGATTGGTGCAGGTGTCCAGGGCATTGATCACCCATGCCTTGGCCACCGACCAGAACTGGGACTGCACCAGCATCTGCAGATCCTTGCCCTCGGAGCCAAACACGTTGGAGATCTTGAGGCGGCCGCTGCGCAGTGTCACGGCGCCGTAGTTGGCCGCAGGAGATGTCACCTGTACGGGCGACAGCACGGGGCCGAACGATGCCGTGGCGCTCAACCCGATGGTGGTGGGCGGCGTCAGCTTGTCGAACTTGTACGTCACCTGTGAACTGCTGCCTTCACCGTCCACAAAGCTGGAACCCGAGACAGTGTCGTTGATCAGCGGCGGATTGCCCGCGGCGCTGCCACTGGCAACCGCCAGCAGCACGTTGGGCTTGACGACGTAGGCCTGCCCCAGGGCCGGCACCGAGACCGAGGTCACCGCTGGGGCGGACGTCAGCGCAGGCCCCTGGTTGACGGTGGTGCCGCCTGCCACGTTCAAAGCCCTTATCTTCACCGCAAAGGGCTGGCCGTTGAATGTGAACCCACCAGCAATGCAAGCATTGGCCGCTTCCACCATGAAGCGGTCCGGGATGAACGGCCCTACGGTCCCGTTCAGGCCCGCATTGCCGGCCAGGGCCGTGGTCCCTGTCGGCGCCAGTGAGGCTCCCAGGTAAGTGCCGCCATTGAGCGCAGCCACCAGATCGCCCGCCCCCACCTCGGTCCAGTTGAGGTTGGCGCTGCTGGCCGACCCAGCGTTGAAGGCGCCCAAGGTGCCGGTGAAGACGCCGTCGCTGACCTTGGGACTCACAGAGCTCGTGGGGCCTGCAGGCAGCCGCCGCGTGAACGTCACGTCCACCTTGGCCGGGGTGATCTCCTTGCCGAAGTTGGGCATGGCGTTGCCCAGGGTGTTCAGGGCGGTCACGGTAGCGCCAAAAGTGCTCCCCGCCCTGATGGCGCCGACAGGCACACCCGAAAAACCGAATGAGGCCGGTGCCACGATCACATTCTTGCTGCCGCTGAGGCTCAGGCCAGATTCAGACGCAGAGCCCACATAAGTGGCGGTGATCTGAACCTGACCCGCATCGGCGTATTTGAAGCTGGCAGTCGCCGCGACATCGTTGCCCGTCCCGGCAAAAGTGAGTGTCACGGCCTTGCCCGTGGCACCGCAGGAGGCCGCCTGATTGCCTGTGTTGTTCAGGGCGATGCCCCCGATCCGAACGGGCAGGCCCCCTGTGCTGGGATTGGTGTAGCTGCACTGGAAGGTGACATCCTTCACCGCCCCCGCGCCGAAGGCCGATGTGCACACCTGCGGATTGCTGCCAGCGCTGAGCGCCTGCACCTTCACGGTGGTCGATACCGACTCGGCCGCGTGGTCCGGCACCGTGATGACAAAGCCCGAAGTCTGCACAGCGATGTTGCAGGCGCCCGAACTTGACGCCACCGCCTTGATGCCGCAGTACACAGGTTTGGCCGTGTTAGTCGGCGCCACCGACAGACTTCCGAGCAAAGCCGCCACCGCGCCAACGGCGCCAGGGTAAATGATCTGGTCAACCTGAGAGCTGTTCGCGGGAATGCTGAAAGCCGTGCTGGCCCCGCCCAACGACAGGGTCCCGGACATTCCTGCCGTGTAGGGTGATGAACATGCAGCGTCGGCGCAGGCCTTGATCGTGAACTGCACGGGCTGGCAGCTGAGCGTGCTGTCCGTAGACGTCGTCAGCTCCAGGTGATGTGGCGCAGCCGGTGCCACGGTGAGTTTGCAGGCGTTGCCCGAGGCCGCCGGCACACCCATGCCGCAGAACACCGCTGGATTATTCGAAGGTGCCGGCGTGATTGGCGCCAGTGCGATGATGGCATCGCCCGCCGAGGTCATGGTGCCGGACACGACGGTGCTGTTGGCAGGCCCCGGGTCAATCGTGAAAGGGATGGAAGCCGAGGTGGCGTTCACGCCGGCAATCGTCAGCGACCCGGTCACGCCCGAGGTATACGGCACCGAACAAGATGCATCACCACAAGCCTTGACCGTGAAGTTCGTGGCCGCATTGACCGCGGTACTCGCAGTGCTCGTCGTCACCTCCAGGTGGTGCGGCTTGACCGACGCATCCACATAGGTGATGTAGTCGATCTTCAGATCCTGAGAGGTGTTGCTGGACAGGAACCCACATCCGCCGCAGTTCTTGACCAGGAACTGCACCTTGGTGATCTTTTTCTTGACCGTGCCATCAGGCTCGTACTGCATGTAGATGGGGTAGTAGGTGACGGAGTCACCCAGCAGCCAGCCCAGCAGCGCGTTGTAGATATTGGTGAACCAGTTCGACGAGACGTACTTGGCCACGCACAGATTATTGGACGCGTTGGAACAGTTGTTCAACGTGACCACCGTGCCATCTTCCAAAGTGACGTTCACCTGCATCGAGTTCTCTGCATTGAACTCGACACCCCACAGAAAGCCTACGAAGGGCGTTGGCGTCGCGAAGGTGATCGTGAGCGAGGTGGAGTTGTTCGTCGAGCCCGAAGTCAGGCTCAGCACGTTGCCGGAGAAGCCCGTCAGCGACGAGGACGACGTATACGAAATGCTACCGCCCGATGTCAGAAAGCCGGAAGAGCCTATAGATGTCGTGAAGTCAAGCTTGCCCGCGGCCTTCTCGGAGGCCAGCGTATTGGCGTTGAAATCGATGGTGCGCTGGTTGGCTGACGTCGTCGGCGGCAGACTGGACCAGGTTGTGTAAACAGAAAGACCGGCCCACGCGCCGGTCATCAAGCACAGCAAGGCGGCGGGCATCAACCAGCGGGCGCCGCCCAAGGCGAGTCGGTCGGCCGGCAAGCCGCCCAGGTGCATCAACCAGGAAAAGAGCCTCATGATCACCCCCGCCACTGCTGCAAGCACATAAAGCCGCCAGCCCGACCTTGACAGAAGGCTGCGCCCACGAGAGCAGCCTCCGTCAGGATCAAGGCGTCACGGTACGGATCGCGGTGAACGTGGCCGTCTTGGTGGCGTCCTTGGTCGAGGTGATCGTGCACGCGGCCGTGGTGCCCAATCCCGCGCCGATGGCGACAGACGCCACGGTGTAGTCGGCAGCCACCGTGTTGGTCGGGGCGCCCTGGATCAGCTTCGACACGTGCTGGCAATCCGTCACGGTTTCACACTTGCCCGCAGTGGCCACGTTGCCCACGGCCGAACAGCCGGCGTAGTTGATGGACATCGCGCTGTTGGCCGTGCCCGCCAAGCCTGCGATCGCCGCGTCTTTCGCGCTGCCACTCATGTCGATGAACTTCGGCAAGGCCGTGGCGGCCAGGATGCCAAGGATCACGATGACCACGATCAGTTCGATCATGGTGAAGCCTGTCTGTTTGCGTTTCATGTCTGAATACCCCTCGTGGTGGTTGACGGTTGATGATGCACTTGTCGCGACGTGTTCAGTTTTTTCAAAAAGGCGCGATCTTTCGCACATTTTTCGGCATCCGCTATCCAAGCTTTAGACCTTGCTAACCCTTAGTGGCGTTGAATGTGTCACGGGTTACCTGCCGAGATGCCGTCGAAGTGCAAGGTATCGCCGGTGCTGACCTGGGTGATGTCGCACAGACCGGTCGTGCCGTTCACGGCCCCCAGATCGGTATGAGGCACGGTGTACTGGCTGGTGTCGATGGGCACCTGCATCAGGCTGGAGACATCGTCGCAGTAGCGCACCTGCCTGCAACGCGACGCGTTGTCCCCGGAGGTCGCATGCGATGTCCCGCCACAGCCTGCGTAATTGACCATCATGGCGCTGGTGGCCGTGCCCGCCATGCCCTTCAGGGCGGTGGTGTTGGCATCGCCCCGCATGTCGATCAGCTTGGGCAAGGCCATGGCCGCCAGAATGCCCAGAATCACGATCACCACGATCAGTTCGATCATGGTGAAACCCCGTGCAAGGCGTTGTCGTGTTGCGCTGTTCATGGCGTGCTCACTGCTTGTGCATCGCCGCGCTGCCCAGGTCCCACATGGGCAGGAACACGCCCAGGGCGAGCACCAGCACCACCACCCCCAGGAAGATGATCAGAATGGGTTCGATCTGCTGCGACAGGGTCTTGAGAGCGTATTCGACCTCGTTGCCATACAGCTCGCCGACCTCTTCCAGCAGGTCATCGACCATGCCGGTTTCCTCGCCGATGGCGATCATCTGCAACACGATGGGCGTGAAGATGCCCGAGGCTGCCGCCGCATGGGCCAAAGGCTCACCGCGGGTCACATGGTCCCGCAAAGCCTCGATGCGCGAACTCATGAAGACGTTGTCGGCCGTGTAAGCCACGCCAGTTAAGGCGCGCTCCAGCGGCACGCCGCTGCGCAGCGACAAGGCAAACGCTCTGGAGAACCGCGCCAACGCTGCCTTGCTCACGATCGGCCCCACCAGCGGCATCTTCAGAATGGCCCGGTGCCAGATCATTCGCCCCTGCGGCGTCTTGATCCACATCCGAAACGCCATGAAGCCTGCGACAGCCATCAACAGCAGCAACCAACCATGGTTGATCGTGAAGTTGGACGTGGCGATCAGGATCTTGGTGGGCAGCGGCAAGCCCGCCCCCAGCGCACTGAAAACGCCCGAGAACGCCGGGATCACCATCACGTTGATCACGCCGATGGCGCCCACCATCGCGATGATGACGAAAGTCGGGTAGCGCAGCGCGGACTTGACCTGCTGGCGCATGAAGGTCTCGAACTCCAGGTGCTGAAACAGGCGCAGGAACACCTCGTCCAGCCTGCCGGAAGACTCGCCCACCTTCACCATCGACACGTAGAAGTTGTCGAACACCTTGGGGTTGAGCGCCATCGACGATGACAGCTCCACCCCCGATTCCAGGCTGCGCCGCAGATCCAGCAGCGTCTGCTTCATGGCCGGGTTGGTGGCCGTGTCGTGCAGACCGGAAAGCGCACGCAGGATCGGCACGCCAGCCTTGAGCAAGGTGTGGAGCTGGCGCGTGAAGATCATCAGGTCCATCGTGGTGACCTTGGGGCCGAACAAGCCCCCCAGATTCACCGGCCCGCTGAGTCCGCCACCGCTGGACTGCGCCGTTGCACCACCAGAGCCTCCACCACCATCCTGCTTGATGTTCAAGGGCGTCAGGCCCTTGGAGACCAGGATGTCCGCCACCGCGGAGGCCGATGCGGCCTCCTGCACGCCTTGGACCACCCCCAGGGGTGATCGTGCGGTGTAGGTGAAGCGGCTCATCGCAGCAGGCTCACTCGTCGATCTGGACGCTCACGCCCATGGCTTCATCCACGGTCGTGCGGCCTTGCAGCACCAGCCGTGCGGCATCGCGGCGCAGCGTGTTGCCGTCCATCTGCAGGCGCGCGGCCTGGGCGAAGGTGGCGTGGTCGTCCGAGCCCAGCGCCTCGATCAGCGGCAAGGTCATCTGCAGGAACTCGTAGACACCGGTACGCCCCTTGTAGCCGGTCTGGTTGCAATCAGGGCAGCCCTTGCCACGGCGCAAGGCACTCAGGTTCACGTCGGTGCCGATCACGCCACGCAGCCAGGCCTCTTCCTGAGGGGATGGCTCGGCAGGCTCGGCGCAGCTGTTACACAAGGTGCGGATCAGGCGCTGGGCCACCACCAGCTGCAGCGACAGGGCCACCATCCAGCGCGGCACCCCCATGTCGATCAGGCGGGCTGGCGTGGAGGCCGCATCGTTGGTGTGCAGGGTCGAGAGCACCAAGTGGCCGGTCATGGCCGCACGCAGGCCGATTTCGGCGGTGGACTTGTCGCGCATTTCGCCCACCAGGATCACATCGGGATCCTGGCGCAGGGCGGAGCGCAACACACGCTCGAAATCCAGATCGATCTTCTCCATCACCTGCACCTGGTTCAGGCCAGGCAGGCGGTATTCGACCGGGTCCTCCACGGTGATGATCTTGCGCTCGGGGCTGTTCAGCGCATTGAGCGAGGCGTACAGCGTGGTGGTCTTTCCGCTGCCGGTGGGGCCGGTGACCAGGATCATGCCGCTGGGCTTGGCCAACGCATCGCGCAGGGCATCGAGCATCGGCGGGGGCATGCGCAGCCGGTCCAGATCGAGGATGCCGGCGCTCTGGCTGAGCAGGCGCATCACCACCGATTCACCATACTGCGCGGGCATGGTCGAGATCCGCACGTCCACCGTGCCGTCCTTCAGACGCACGGCGAAGCGGCCGTCTTGCGGCAGGCGCTTCTCGGAAATGTCCAGGCCTGACATCAACTTCAAACGCAAGGCCACGGCCCCGGCGATCTTCGCATCGGCTTCGGTCTGCACATGCAGCACGCCGTCGATGCGGTAGCGGATGCGCAGCTGCTTTTCCTGCGGCTCGATGTGGATGTCGGAAGCGCGCTGGCGCAGCGCCTGCTCGAACACCGAGTACAGAAGCCGCACCACGGGCGCGTCTTCATTGCTGGACGTATCCAGGCCAAGCAGGTCGCCCAGGTCGCTTTCGACACCGGCCAGTTCGCTGGTCAGCTCCCGCGCCAGGCCTTCGATCTCCTGCGTGCTGTGGTAGACGCGGTCCAGCGCCGCCAGCAGGTGGCTTTCGGCCACCACGGCCAGGTCGATGCTGCGCTTGAGCAGGCGGCCGATCTCGTCAAAGGCGTAGATGTCGGTCGGATCGGCCATGCCCACCATCAGGCCGGAGGGCGGATCGTCCAGCACGATGGCGCGCATGCGCCGGGCATGCGCCTCAGGCAGCAACTGGGCCAGTTCCGGGCGCAGTGGGTAGTGGGCCAGGTCGATGTAGGGCGCATGCAGCTGGCGGGCCACCGCCTTGCCGATCTGCGCCTCCGTGATCCAGCCATGCTCGATCAGCACACGGCCCAGCTTGCGGCCACTGCGCTTTTGTTCACCCAGGGCGAACTCGAGCTGATCGGCCGTGATCAGCTGATCCTGCACCAGCAGGTCACCCAGTCGGAATCGCTGCGGACGTGGCATCTCAGTGCTCCGGATGTGCTGCGCCGGCAGGCTTGGCGGGCGAGAGCGTGCTCACCGGCTCTTCGCTGCTCCAGCCGCGACCGTCTTCGCCGATCACCGTGGGCTTGATCAGGATGACCAGCTCATACTTGTTGGTGCTCCGTGAGCGTTGGCCAAACAGACCGCCAACCACAGGCGCCCTGCTCAGCCCGGGAACACCTGCCCGGTCCATGCTGGATTCCTGCTGCATCAAGCCACCGATGGCAACGATTTCACCGTCACGCACACGGACGATGCTGTCGGTCTCGTTGATCGACACCTGCACGCCTGGAAAGCTCGTCGGTTCACCTTGAATGGTCACCGACAGATCCTTCTGCGATGCCACGCTGATCGCCGGATGCACATGCAGCATCACCGCGCCGTTGTCGTCGATCTGCGGCGTCACGTCCAGCGAAATACCGCTGAAGAAGTTGCTGGTCTTGACCGTGGGGGCGCTGGTCGATGTCGTCGTGCTGTTCGTGGTCGTGTTGGCCACTTCTGTCACGAAGGTTTCATCACGCCCTACTTTCAGCACGGCCTTCTGATTGTTCAAGGCGGCGATGCGGGGGCTGGACAGCACGCTGGCCTCGCCCTGGCTTTCCAGGAAGGTCATGAGTGCCGAGAAGCTGGCCGTCTGGAAGGCCAGGCCGTAGAAGCCCTTGCTGATCGCATTGGCAGAGGCGGACACCGCCGCCGAAGACAGGCTGGGCGTGATCTGGCCCGAATCCGTGGTGTACGAGGTTCGCCCGCCCGTCGTAGGACTCCATGACGTACCGGGCGAGATGCCGAAAGTCCCGACGCCCTTGTTGTTGTAAGACCTGAACAAAGACCAGTTCACACCCGTCTGCGCCCCGTCCGACAACTTGACCTCGACGATCTTGGCTTCCAGCATCACCTGGCGCTCGATGGTGAGTTGTACCGCACGCAGGTAATCCGCCACCTGACGCAACTCGGCTGGCGTGGCCCTGACCACGATGACGCCCGCAGCCGGATTGAGCGTGACCGTGCGCCCTTCAGCCGCCCCGACCAGAGAGGTCAGAGAGATGCGCACATCGCGCCAGAAATCGTTGTCCGTGGTCGTCTGCACCGAAGAGGTGGTGCTGCGTCCGCCGCTCGACGTGCTGCCCAACGTGCTCGAAGAACCACCAGACATGGTGGAGCTCGTTCTGTTGTTGTCAGCCGATGTCGAAGAAATGCTCAGTTCAGAAGCACCTTGGCGGCGTCCCGGCAGGTAGTTGATCTTGAAGAGGCGCGTCTGCACCTGGTTCGAATACACGAACACCCGGTTGCCCGATGCAATGCGGAAGTCGTAGCCATACAGCTCTTTCAACGCCTCCAGCGCCTCCGGCACCGTGGTGCCACGCAAAGACAGAGAGACCAGGCCCGTCACTTCCGGCGATACCAGCATGTTGTAGGACGTGCCAGCACCGAGTTGCAGAAACACCTGCGATGCCGGCGCGTTGCTGACCACCAGGTCGAAGCGGCCACCACCACTCGCAGGCGCCGTGTTGACCGGTGCTGCAAGCGTTCTGGCCGACGGCGTGGCCGAAGGTTTGACGGGAGATGCCGTCGGCTCGGCACTGGCCAGGTAGCGCGCCGGCATCGACAGCGACACCGACATGCCGGAAGCCGGGCGTCCCTGCGCGGAAGCCAGCACGATCGTGTCGTTCGAGGCCCTATCGGGCGCACTGTCTTCTGCCTCGCTGCCCTGGGCATTGACGCTCTTGCGGGAATCACGCCACCCGAAAGCCTGCACCTGGCAGGCGCTCCATGCCGCGGACGCCACCAGCGTCCACACTGCCACGCGACGAAGGGATGTCATCGTGTTTCCTTTCCGCCGCCCGAAGCGGTAGATTCCTTGCCAGGCCAGCGCTTGCTGACCGCCGGTGTGAGAGACAGCCGCTGCAGGCCCTTGGCCCCGCGCAGCACCACACCATCGTCATCGATCGAAACCACCGTGCTGTCACCGACACGGTCCCCCACCCCCACCATGCGGCCATCGAGCAAGGCCACGCTGCCGAGCTCAGCACTCACGCGCACAGACGTGAGCCGAGGCACACGTTTGGCAGGTTCAGGCGCAGAAGCACCACTGGCAGAGGCAGATGCCGGCTGCGCAGCCGGAGCCGCAGCCATTGAAGGCTGCCCGCCCCCCTGCTTGGCGCTCATGGCCCGCAGCACGGCATTGGGCGGCCGCGTGGGGTCCGGCAGAACGATCACGTCCGCCCATGCCCAAGCTCCTGCCAAGGCGCCAGCGCTTCCCAGGCACAGCAGCAACAGGCGTTTGGTCACGGCGGCATCTCCAGAGGTTCTCGGTCGTTGCTCAAGGTGTGCACTTTCAGGGTCAGCGTGAGCGCGGCCTGGTCATCGGCCTCCAGCGACATCTCGTCCCACATCACCTTGCGGGGCATGCTCTCGACACTGCGCAGCCAGTTCAGCAGGTCATGGAAGCTGCCCACCACCCGGATCTCCAGCCCATGGCGATAGAGCACGGCGGCCTGCCCGGTTCCATCCACATGCGGCAGCTGGATGGCCTCGCGCGGCAAGGTCTTCATCGACGTGACACGCAGCGACTTCTGCTCACCCAGCAAGCCTTCCAGCAAGGCACGCATCTCGCGCGCGGGTACCAGCACCTGGCGCGCCTTCTCGAAAGCTTCCTGCTGGCGGCTCATGCGTTCACGGGTGATCTGCAGCTCGCTCTTGACCGCGGCTTGTGCACGGGCCATGTCCTGCAGTTGCTGGCGTTGCCGCTCCTGCAAGGCCAGCACGGCCTGCTCTGCCTGGTTCTTGCGCGCCAGACTGGCCGCCAACTGCTTGTAGCCAGGCGTGATCCACAGGCTGTCGACCACGAACCACAGGCCCGCCACGACGGCAATGATCAGCAGCCGACGCTCGTTGAGCACGCGCCCATCGAACGAACGGCGCGCCCGCCGCCAACGCAACTGGCCTTGGTTCCACAAGGCCACCCAGTTGATGCTCTTTCGTGCAGCGGCCGTCATGGCTGGCCCTCCTTCGGGCGCCCGCTGGCCGCCTGGGCATCGGTCTTGGCCACATCGTCCGTGCTCAGGAAGAACGTGCTCAGTTGCTGGTCACCCGCCAGCTCGCTGCTCACGGAGCCGATCTCCACCCGATTGAAGCGACGACCCTTGAAGCGCTCTTCGATTTCCAGGCGTGCGATGTAGCCAGGCAGGAAGCCGGGATCGGTCATCCGGCCCGACAGCGCCAGTCTGCGCCCGTTATCACGCACATCCAGGCCGGTGATCCACACGGCAGGCTGCGTCTGGCGCCCCAAGGCCATCATGTATTCCGAATAACCGCCAGACGACTGGGCTGTTGCCGTGATCAGGGCCTCGCTCAACCGCTTTTGCAGGGCTTCGGCCTTGCGCAACTGGTCCAGGGTGCCCTGATCTGGCGGAGGCGGCAAAGAGGCCGTGGCCGCAGTCAGAGGGCCCAGTTGCGATTCAAAGGCCGATGCGCTGCTGTCCAAGCGCTTGGTCGCCACCGACATGCCGATCACCGACACCACCCCCAGCAGCAGCACGGCCGCCAAGCCGCGAAGGCCCCACAGAGCGCCCCAGGCGATGGCGCCTCCCTGAGCCTGCTCGGGATCGCGCATGTCGATCTGCTGGCAGCCCTTGGCCTGGCTCAAGGGCCGCAAGGCGGCGCCCAGCAGGCACAGGTTCTCCAGGGAGGCCAGCGCCTCGATCTGCTCGGGGCTCTCGCCCAGGGCAGAGCAATCCAGCAGTTGCCCCAACTCCAGCGGCTTGACCGGCACGTAGACCAGATCAGCCAGCACTTCGGCCATGCTGGCCGCCCCGCCCGGCAGGGCCACGGACAGCCCGGACAAGGTGGCCTTGCTGTGGGTGCGCTCGAAGGTGTCGAGCGTGCGCAGCACTTCCAGACCGGCCCGGCCTACGGCACCGCCGCGCGCCTCTTCGCTGCCCATCAGGGCGGCCGACGCCACCTCGATCGTGCGGGTCATCACCAGCTCGCCGCCCAGGGTGATCACCAGCAGGGCGTGCTCGCTGCCAAAGGCGATCAGGGCATGCGCCTGCGACGGGGTTTCCGCCAGGGCGCAGATGTTGCGCAGCCCGGTTTCCGGGACTTCGATGGCGCTCCAGTTCAGGCCCGCATCGTCCACGGCCAGGGCCAGGGCCTGAACCTCGGCCCTCGGCTCCAGCAAGGCGATGGCCGACTGGGTACTGCGGTTCTGCGTGTCCTGCGACACGCCCAGCACATCCACGATGGCGTCGTCCACCGGGAAGTCCACCTGCTCCTTGAGCCGCCAGCGCACGACGCCGGCCCATTCCTCACGGGGCAGTTCATCCAGTTCGGTGGAGATCAGGCGGTACTGGGATCGGCCCAACACACCGGCCAGAGACACCCCGCGCAGAGGATGCACTCGTCCCAGCGCACGCAAGCCCCGCGAGAAATCCGCGGTCTCCTGGCTGTGAACCCAGGCCAGGCTCGGGCGTTCATCGGTGCCATAAGTGACCTGCAGCGCGCGCAGCACGGCGCCGTCCTGGATGGCAGCCACCCAGTGCGATCCGTTATCAGCTTGTCGGCGTCGAGGCCACATTGAACATTCCCCAAGTCCACTCGTTTCTCATCGTGACAGAAGGCTTTTCCATCTCGCGGAAGAAAAACAAGGGAATCAGGGGGCTTTAGCGGCATATTGCCGCTAAAGCTTGAGCCCTTTCAGCCGAGCCCTGGGGAAGACCCTGAGCCCTCGGCCGACAGGACAACTCAGTCGTCGATACCGAGTTCCTGGATCTTGCGGGTGATCGTGTTGCGACCGATCCCCAGCTTCTGAGCCGCCTCGATGCGACGGCCGCGCGTCAGATCCAGTGCTGTGTGGATCAGGCAGGCTTCAAAGCGGCGGGTGAGCTGATCCCACACGTCGGTCTGACCTGCATCCAGCAGGGTGCGTGCCTCACGCTCCAGGTCGCCCAGCCAGCCGTTCGGGGCGGCCGCCTGTGGCGTCGCTGGCACGGGCATCGCCGGGGGCATGGGCGCCCTGCCCCAGCCATCAGAGGCCGCCTGCACGGCCTGTGGCTGCTCAAGCGGCACCGCATAGGCGGATGCCGGAGGCACGGGTGGCGCGTAGGTGCCTCCCGAAGCCAATGGTGCTGCAGGTGCAGCGCTGGCCGGCATGGTCACGGCAGACGTTGGCGCGGCCGACGATTCCGGCGCAACGGCCACGTTGGCCAGCGGCGCCACGCCCATCAGCTCAGGCGGCAGATCCTTGGATTCGATCACCTGCGCCGGAGCCATCACGGTCAGCCAGTGGCAGATGTTCTCCAGCTGGCGCACGTTGCCGGGGAAGTCGAACGCCATCAGGCGGGCCAGCGCGCTCTCGGAGATGCGCTTGGCCTCCACACCCAGCTCCTTCGCGCTCTTTTGCATGAAGAAGCGGGCCAGCGTGGGCACGTCCTCACGGCGCTCGCGCAGCGGCGGCAGGCGCAGGCGGATCACGTTCAGGCGGTGGAACAAGTCTTCCCGGAACACACCCTGGCGCACGCGGTCTTCCAGGTTCTGGTGGGTGGCCGCGATCACGCGCACATTGGCCTTGAGCGGGTGATGGCCGCCCACGCGGTAGAACTGCCCGTCCGACAGCACGCGCAGCAGGCGCGTCTGCAGATCAAACGGCATGTCGCCGATTTCATCGAGGAACAGCGTACCGCCATCGGCCTGCTCGAAGCGCCCGCGCCGCATGGTCTGCGCGCCGGTGAAGGCACCTCGCTCATGGCCGAACAGCTCGGACTCCAGCAGGTCTTTCGGGATGGCCGCCGTGTTGATGGCCACGAAGGGGCCGTTGGCCCGCGGGCTGTGCTTGTGCAGCGCATGCGCCACCAGCTCCTTGCCGGCGCCCGATTCACCCGTGATGAGCACGGTGACGTTACTCTGACTCAGCCGCCCGATCGCACGGAAGACATCCTGCATGGCCGGCGCCTGGCCCAGCATCTCGGGCATCTGCTGCAGGCGCTCGTCGGCCACGTCCTCACGCACGCTTTCGTCGACCGCGCGGCGGATCAGTTCGATCGCCTTGGTCAGGTCAAACGGCTTGGGCAGGTATTCGAACGCCCCGCCCTGGAAGGCCGACACGGCGCTGTCCAGATCGGAGTAGGCCGTCATGATGATGACGGGCAGCCCCGGCAGACGGGCCTTGACCTTGCTCAGCAGGTCGATGCCCGAACCACCCGGCATGCGGATGTCGGAGACCAGCACCTGGGGCTCATCATCGTCCAGGGCCGTGAGCACGTCCCGCGGGTTGGTGAAGCTGCGCACCGGCAGGTCTTCTCGGGCCAGCGCCTTTTCAAGCACAAAGCGAATGGATTGGTCGTCGTCAACGATCCAGATGGGTTTCATGCCGGCCTGTGAATGGTTGCACCCGGTGGGCGGGCCCCTTGCTCGGCTCGAACCCATCCACCGCCCTGGCTCATGGCAAGGGGATCAGGATTCGGAAGACCGTGCGTCCGGGCTCGCTCTCGCATTCGATGGTGCCGTGGTGCTGTTGAACGAAGGTTTGTGCCAGGGTGAGCCCCAAGCCCGACCCGCCTTCACGGCCCGACACCAGCGGGTAGAAGATGCGATCTCGCAGGGACTCCGGGATGCCCGGGCCGTTGTCCTCAATATGCAAGACAAGTGCCAGCCGGTGCAACTGGCGATTGATCGTCACACGGCGGGCCACACGGGTACGCAAGGTGATCAGCGCATCGCCGGTCTGCGCCACGCGCTCGGACAGGGCCTGCGCTGCGTTATGTGCAATATTGAGCAACGCCTGGATGAGCTGCTCGCGGTCACCACGGAACTCGGGCAGCGAGGTGTCGTAGTCACGCCAGACCTGCAGCCCGCGCGGAAACTCCGCCAGGATCAGCGAACGCACCCGTTCGCAGACCTCGTGGATGTTGACATCGCCCACCAGGTGCGGACGGCGGTGCGGGGCCAGCAGTCGATCGACCAGGGCCTGCAGGCGATCGGCCTCATGGATGATGACCTGGGTGTATTCGGTCAGCGCCTTGGATTCGAGCTCCATCTGCAGCAGCTGGGCCGAGCCCCGGATACCCCCCAGGGGGTTCTTGATCTCGTGGGCCAGGTTGCGAATCAGCTCCTTGTTGGCCTGGACCTGATCCTGGACGCGCTCTTCGCGGTCCTGGCGCGCCTGCTGCTCGACCTCGACCAGCTCGATGACGACCAGATCGCCATGCTCCATCCGCGTGACCAGCACCTGAACAGGCAGCGGGTCGGAGAACACATTGGGGTGGCGCTTGAGGCGTGCCTCCAGGCGGCTGGTGGCGTATTCGTTGGCGGACACAGCGCGAACCACGTCCTGCAACAGGGCCGGTTCCTCGAACCAGTCGAAGATGGTCTCGCGCAGCACGCTGCGCCGTGACAGGCCCAGCTCTTCCTCGAAGGCCACGTTGGCGAACAGGCACTGGCCGTTGGGCTCGATCACCGCCACCATGGTGGCCAGATGGTCGAAGGCCTCGACACCTGCGGGCAGCAGGTGCTGCACCTCGGTCGGATCAACGCGTGAACCGCCGCGCGCGATGCTGTGCTGGCGGCCGAGCAATGGGGGGGTACGGGTGGCCATGATCAGCGCGGCAGGGAGGTCGACGGCATGCTGACGTTGCTGCTGTTGTTGTTGCTATTGCTCCCACCACCACTGTTGTTGCCACCACCACTGCTGGCACTGCTCGCGCCGCCCAGCTTGGACAGCTCGCGCTTGATCGAGGCCACATCGGCCTCCTTGCGGGTGATGGCGGCCTTCATCGCGGCCACCCGGTCAAGGTACTTCTGGTAGTTGCGTTCGTCGCCAAGGCGATCCGGCTCGCCATTCTTGTATTCCTTCTTGAGGGCGGCCAGGGCCTCCTCTTCCTTGCGAAGCTCCGCCTCCAGGATGTTGCGCGAATCGGCATCGCGGGCCTTCTGATCCTGCGAGGAGACCTTTTCGCCGCCGCTGCCGCCAGCCGAAGCCGTAGAACGCGGCGCCCCACGAGGCATCTGCGACTGGATGACGGTGATGGGCGCGCCCTCCAGCGTCTTGCATCCCTTGGCCGCGGCGTCCTTGGCCGACAGGGCATCGGTGTAGAGGTTGCCAGGGCAGCGGTAGACAGGCTTGTCCTGGGCGTGAGTCTGCGAGAAGGCCAGCACCCCAGCAAGAGCAGCCCCTTGCCAGATCCGGAGCGCCAGACGGTTCATCGATGATCCTTGCTTCATGCGCCTAGTATGCCCTCAAGCCCCCCTGCGCCAAGCCGGGGAGACCGCGTGTTTTACACATCAACGCGCCGGTGGCGCGGTGCGTCGACAGACCCGTGCGCCCAATAGGCCCGCTGGGACCTACCAATGAAAAAGGGACGGCTTTCGCCGTCCCTTTTCGCTTCAGTGAACCCCGAGGGGAATCACAGGGCGTAGTACATGTCGAACTCGACCGGATGCGTGGCCATGCGGAAACGCGTGACTTCCTGCATCTTCAGGTCGATGTAGGCGTCGATGTACGCATCGGTGAACACGCCACCCTTGGTCAGGAACGCGCGGTCCTTGTCCAGATATTCCAGGGCCTGATCCAGGCTGTGGCAGACGGTCGGGACCAGCTTGTCCTCTTCGGGCGGCAGGTGGTACAGGTCCTTCGTGGCGGCTTCGCCCGGATGGATCTTGTTTTCCACGCCGTCCAGACCAGCCATCATCAGGGCCGAGAAGGCCAGGTACGGGTTGGCGGAAGGATCCGGGAAGCGCGCTTCGATACGGCGGCCCTTCGGGTTGGCCACGTACGGGATGCGGATCGAGGCCGAGCGGTTCTTGGCCGAGTAGGCCAGCTTCACCGGGGCTTCGAAGCCAGGCACCAGACGCTTGTACGAGTTCGTACCGGGGTTGGTGATGGCGTTCAGGGCACGGGCGTGCTTGATGATGCCGCCGATGTAGTACAGGGCGAATTCGCTCAGGCCAGCGTAGCCTTCACCGGCGAACAGGTTCTTGCCGTCCTTCCAGATCGACTGGTGGACGTGCATGCCGGAACCGTTGTCGCCAACGATGGGCTTGGGCATGAAGGTGGCGGTCTTGCCGTAGGCATGGGCCACGTTCGTGATCACGTACTTCTGCAGCTGCAGCCAGTCAGCGCGCTGGGTCAGGGTGCTGAAACGCGTGCCGATTTCCATCTGGCCGGCGTTCGCCACTTCGTGGTGGTGCACTTCGACGGGGATGCCGACGGATTCGAGGATCAGGCTCATTTCCGAGCGCATGTCCTGGAAGCTGTCCACGGGGGGCACGGGGAAGTAGCCGCCCTTGACCGTCGGACGGTAACCGGAGTTGCCGTGTTCGAATTCCTTGCTGGTGGACCAGGCGCCTTCTTCGGATTCGATCTTGAAGAAGCTGCCGGACATCTCGTTGCCCCAGCGGACGCTGTCGAACACGAAGAATTCGGGTTCCGGGCCGAAGTAGGCGGTGTCGCCCAGGCCGGAGGCCTTCAGGTAGGCTTCGGCGCGCTTGGCCAGCGAGCGGGGATCGCGCTCATAGGCCTTGCCGTCCGTGGGATCGATGACGTCGCAGGTCAGGATCAGCGTGGGCTCTTCGAAGAACGGGTCGATGTTGGCCGTGGTCGGGTCAGGCATCAGCTGCATGTCGGAGGCTTCGATGCCCTTCCAACCGGCGATGGACGAACCGTCAAAGGCGTGGCCCGAGGTGAACTTGTCTTCGTCGAAGTGGGACACAGGCACGGTCACGTGCTGTTCTTTACCGCGGGTGTCGGTGAAACGGAAATCAACGAACTTGACTTCGTTGTCCTTCACCAGCTTCATCACGTCGGCGACGGTCTTGTTGGCCATCAGATGCTCCTAGCAAGAGGCTTGTATGTGCAAGAAGAATTGGGTGTTTTGTCTGTTTCCAGATCAGAAACAGCGCGCAGTGTAATAGCGAAAACCATGCCGCCTGCCGGGGTGCGTCAAACTGTCCGGGCGAGAAAAATGCCGGTTCAGGTGCACCAAGGACGGATTCAGGCCCATGAAACAGTGCTTACGGCCGGAAAACGGATGCACCGCAACGCGTCAGAAAGTCGCATGACGAAACGTTGACGGCGTCATCAGGGGTGTGACGCACCAAATACGCACACATATGGTGCATCATGTCTGTGCAAACTCGTTACGCACCACTTCTGGGCCTAATGATGCACCAAAATCGACCAGGCCGGCAACAAGGGCCGTAAACGCCTGTTCGGTCTGCTCTGGCGCGCCCTTCACCCCCAACTCGATGTGGCGCCCATGCACCGGATGGTCGACGCTGGGCAGGCTGAACACCTTGATGCCCGCAAAGCGTGCCTCGATGTCGAGCATCAGGGGGGTCAGGCGCGATTCGACCGCGCCATACACCACCACGGCACGCGAGGCCTCCGCGCCTTGCCCGTGCAGATCACGGTGCAGCGTGTCCAGCGCCCAGGCCATCATGGGCCAAGCCATCACCGGAAAACCGGGCACGAAGTGCAGGCGCCCCTCGAGCGTGAAACCCGGGATCTGGTTGTAGGGGTTGGGGATGATGTCGGCGCCTTCCGGGAAGAAGCCCATCTGCAGGCGGCGGTGGGTGTCTGCCGAGTCCGGATCGAACACTTCGCCCTCCTGCTCGGCCAGGGCGCGGCAACGGGCCAGGATCAGCTCGCGCGCCTGCGGGTGCAGGGCCAGCGGGCGCCCCAGGGCACGGCCTGCCGCCGCGCGGGTGTGGTCATCCGGGGTGGCGCCGATGCCGCCGAAGGAGAACACCACGTCGTTGCCCGCGAGCGCATCGCGGATGGCCATGGTGATCATCTCGGGCTCGTCGCCCACATAGCGCGCCCAGCTCACTTTGAGGCCCCGCTCACCCAGCAGTTCGATGGACTTGGCCAAGTGCTTGTCCTGTCGGCGCCCGCTGAGGATTTCGTCGCCGACGATGATGAGTCCGATCATGGGGTGTCCGGCCTGGAGGGGGTTGAAGGCAGAGAGGGGGTGCCACCGGGCGGGCCCTGCACTTCACGCACGGGCACGTCGATGACGGTGCTCTCCGGGGCATGGGCGGGTGCCTGGGGTGCTTCGGCGGTGGGGCGCAGCTCGCGGACATCCGCCACGGCCTGGGCCTGCAGGGCACGCTGGCGCTGCAGGGCCGCCAGCAGGTAATGCGCGAACCACAGACTGGAGAAGGCGAACACCATGGTGTAGAGCCACACGGAGATCACCAGCATCAGCGGCGCCAGGATCACGGTAAAGGCCCCCAGGGCCCACAGCGCGGCAGGCGCGGCACCCAGGTAGCCCGAGATGATGCCGATGGCCAGCAGGGCCGACCGGCGCTCACGCATGAGCTGCTGGCGCTCCTTGACACTGGCGTGGTCGGCCAGGGTGTCATAGGCCATGACCCGGTAGGTGAGCCAGCCCCAGATCAGCGGCGGGAGCACCAGCGCGAAAGGCGGGATGAACCACAGTGGCAGCGACACGAACAGCGCCAGCAGGGCCACCACGGCCGAACCGGCCGACAAGGCCAGCGAGCCATACCAAGTGCCGCCATGCTGGGCCTGCAGGGCGGGGAAACGCCGCTCGGCCACCAGCTTGACGATGGCCGGCGTCATCATGGTGGCCACCACCAGCAGGCAGATCACCACTACCACGGGCACGGTTACGATCACCAGGAGCAAGGGGGCGAGCACGGCGCGGAAACCCGTGGCGCCCAGGCCGTCGAGCCAATCCAGGAAGGTCTGGCTGAGCGACCAGGTGTCCAGCCACACCCGGATCTGGGCCACGGCATCCGTCCAACCCCACCAAGCCAGGCCGCCCAGGCATGCCATGGTGAGCAGCAAGGGCAGCACGGACAGCCAGATCACCCGGGGGTGCAGGCAGTACAGCATGGCGCGCCAGGCGGCGTCCACGACAGAAGCGGGGGCCAGTTTGGCGATGTCAGACGGTGATGTCGGTGCGGTGGCGGGCATCTTGGGGGCTCAAGGCCGTGGTCTTCAGACCCACCAGCATACCCAAGGCTGGATGACCTGTGCCGGTGCCAGGACAGCCTTGGCGGTGTCTGCCCTGCCTGGACGGGCGCCTCAGCCTCGCTTGCCCCTTGCCCGCCCCTCGCTTTACCAGCGCCCCGCCAGGCGCTTGAGGCCCAGCCACTGCTGGGCCCAGAAGCCCTGGCCATACTCGCGCGCGCCGTGCTCGGGCAACTGGTCGCGGATGCCGGTGGGCTGCACCGGCGTGTGAAAATCCGCCGTGCGAAAGAGGATGTCCCACACAGGGAACAGCACCGCGAAGTTGCAGCCACCCAGGGAGTGCGGGCCGTTGGATTCATGCCCGATGGCGATGCCATGGTGCACCCGGTGAAAGCGCGGCCCCACCACCAGGCGTTGCAGCCAGGGGCCGAAGCTCATGCGCACATTGGCGTGCGACAGGCTTTCGATCAGCTGCGTCAAGGCCACCACCGCGATGAACTGCCCCGGCGGCACGCCAATGGCCCGGGCCACCAGCACGATGATCAGGTCGCGCAGCAGATCATCGAACACGTGGTTGCGGTTGTCGCTCCACATGGTCATCTGGCGCTGGCTGTGGTGCAGCGCATGCAGGGCCCACCAGCGGTTCAGGCCGTGCTGGCCGCGGTGGATCCAGTAATCGACGAAATCGAACACCACCAGGTAAAGCAGCAAGCTCAGCCAGGCCGTGTCCGTGATGCCGGGCCACAGCGGCGCCACCAGGGCGTCGAGCTGCCAGCCGCTCACGCCCTGCACGCTGGCCCAGCCGAAGACGCCATCGATCACAGGCTCGATCGAGAAGAACAGCGCCACCCGGAACAGGCCCAGGCGGTGCAGCAGCGTATAAAGGATGTCGACCCGCACGGCGCGTCGGTCGGTCACGGCCTCGACGGGCCGCCAGCGCTGCAGCGGCCAAAAGATCAGCAGCATCACCAGCAGTTGGAAGAGGCCTACCAGCAGCCAGCCCGTGGCGTCGAAGGCATCTTCAAGCAGGTTGCCCCAGCCCATGGCGAACAGCACGGGCTGCACCACGTGCTCGAACAAGGCTTGCTGCGCCAACCCGAACTGGTCGGACAGCCACGCCATCCAGGTGTCCCACATGCCTGCTGATCTCCTTGCTGCGGCCTCAGGGGGCCTTGCCAACGGTGCGGTAGTCGGGGTGGTCGCGCAAGGTGGCGAAGCACAGGCCCTTGGCCTTGAGCCCGACGATCAGCGGTTCGAGCACGGCCGGCGCCCAAGGTTCCTGGCGCGACCAGATGCCCAGATGCGCCAGCAGGATGTCGCCCTCGCGGACCTGGGCCAGGGCCTGGCGCAGGAGGCGGTCATTGGGGTAGCGGTCGCTGGGCAGCTCATCGCCCAGAAAGCCGGCGGATGTCCAGGGCACATGGCGCCAGCCGCACGCGCTGGCGGCGGCCAGCAGCTTGGGCGAAGTCTTGCCGCCCGGGGCCCGGAACAGCGCCCGCATAGACTGGCCAGTCATGGCTTCGAAGCGGCGGGCGCTGCGGCTGAGTTCTTCGCAGTACTGCACGGCCGTCAGGTTGACCGATTGCCCGTTGCGGGAGCCGGCCGTCGGGCGGAAGGTGAAGCCCTGCGGCGTGTCCTTGCGCCACACCAGGTGATCCCAGGTGTGCGAGCCGACATCATGCCCCTGAGCGGCCATGGCCTTCCACCAGGGCGCCCAGTGATCGTCCAGGCTGGTACCGGCGGGGCGATCGCCCACGGGCTGGGTGCGCTCGTTGGCCAGGAAGAAGGTGACAGGCACCCGCTGGCGCTGCAGCACCTCGGCCACCAGCGGCGCCACGCCCATGTGGCCGGTATCGAAGGTAAGGTAGACGGGCCGCTTGCAGGCGGCGGCGGGTGTCTCGGCGGTCGCTGGTGCACCAGGAGCCGCCATCAACGACGCGCTGGCCAGCACCAGGGCAGCCAGCAGCACCCGCTTCAGAGCTTCAACGCGGCGCATGGTCCAGTGTCCAGACCCCGTGGGGGGATCGGCCCACCTTGACCTGGCGAACCACCTTGCCCTGCACGGTGTCGATGAAGGTGAGCCGGCGGGCCCAGCGCGAGGTGGTCAGGATGGTCTTGCCGTCGGCCATCATTTCCATGCAATCAGGACCACCCGGGGCGGGGTAGTTGGCCACCACGGCCAGCGTCTGCAGGTCGATGCGGCTGATGGTGTTGGCCACGCGGTTGCTCACCAGCACATGCCGGCGGTCACCCCAGGCGCGGAAGGCGTGAGCACCCTCGCCCGTCTCGATGCGCTTGACCAGCGCGGGCTTGAGACCGCGCACGTCATAGACCTCGACGAACTTGTCGCCCGTCAGGCCCAGCAGCAGGAAGCGGTCGTCATAGCTCAGGAAGACGTCGGCCGGCATCTTGCCGGTGGGCACCTTCCAGCGCGGCGTCTGCGTCAGCAAGTCGATCGAGATCATCTCGTCGCTGTCCTGCATCGACACATAGGCCACCGTGCTGCGGCTGTCGATGGTGATGTGGCTGGGCGTCTTGCCGGTGGCGATGCGCTTGGCCAGGGTGAGGCCCAGACCGGCAGGCTGACCGTAGGAGACGCGGTAGATGTCCACGTGGTCCAGCCGGTTGGCCGCCGTGATGAACCACTTCATGTCGGGCGAGAAGCGCAGGTGATAAGGATCCAGGATGCCGGTGAGCACCTTCTGGACATCGCCCGTGCGCGGATCGAGCAGCGTGATCGTGTCGCTCATGGCGTTGGCCACCAGCAGCGACTTCTCGTCCGGCGTGAGGTACAGGTGATGGGGCTCCTTGCCCGTGGGCACCCGCCTGACCTCCTTGAAGGTGACCGGATCGATCACGCTCACATTGGCATCGAGCGAATTGAGCACGAAGATCGGTGGCTTGGCGGCCTTGGCCAGCGGCCCGACCGGCGCCGAAGCCCCTTGGGCCCAGGCGGTGGACAAGGGCCAGGCCGAGGCGGCCACGCCCGACAGCGCCCAATGCGCGCCGGACAACAGGAAGGACCGGCGCACTGGCGCCTTGGGAAAGCCACGTGAAGTCAATTGGATCACCTGCGATTAACCGCGCAGTGTACGCGGCACGTCGGCCACGTCAGCCGACCCAGGTCAAACGCACGACCTGGGATTTGTGCCGACAGACACGCGCCCGGATTTGCCCTGGATCAGTCGCTGTCGCCGCCGCCGATGATGCCGCCCAGGATGCCCGCGCCAGCCACACCGGGCAGGAGCGAACCCTCGCCGCGCCCGCCGCCGCCCGTCTGGGGCGCCGCCGCGAAGATGCGCGAAGCCAGGCGCGAGAAGGGCAGGCTCTGCAGCCAGATCGTGCCGGGGCCGGTCAGGCGGGCCAGGAAGATGCCCTCACCGCCGAACAGCGCCGTCTTGATCTTGCCCACGTACTGGATGTCGAAATCCACCCCGGGGGTGTAGGCCACCACGCAGCCGGTGTCGATCAGCAAGCTCTCGCCCGCCTTCAGGTCACGGCGCAGCAGCGTGCCGCCGGCGTGGACGAAGGCCAGGCCATCGCCGTCGAGCTTCTGCATGATGAAGCCCTCGCCGCCGAAAAAGCCCACCCCCAGCTTGCGCTGGAAGCCGATGCCCAGCGACACGCCCCGCGCAGCGCACAGGAAGGAATCCTTCTGGCACAGCAGGCTGCCGCCCAGCTGCGACAGGTCCATCGGGATGATCTTGCCCGGGTAAGGGGCGGCGAACGCCACGCGTTTCTTGCCGGCGCCCTGGTTGGTGTAGACGGTGGTGAACAGCGATTCACCCGTGATCAGCCGCTTGCCCGCCCCCAGCAATTTGCCGAAGAAGCCGCCCTGCTGCTGCGAACCATCGCCGAACACCGTGTCCATCTCGATGCCGCTGTCCATGTACATCATGCTGCCGGCCTCGCCGATGGCGGCTTCGCCCGGATCGAGCTCGACCTCGACGAACTGCATCTCGCTGCCCTTGATTTCGTAATCGACGACGTCCATTGCCATGATGTGCATGCTCCAAAAAACAACAGGTTTGATCTGCCCTGGCCCCGGGATAATCGCCAAACCACTGCGGTGCGATCAGGGGCACAGTGACTGTTGTCCGGATTGTGCTCGACTTCGCCCCTCACTTTTTCGACCACCACGCCCAAGCCCATGGCCGTTCTGGAGAACCTGCACGCCCCCACCCTGTTCTTCACCACCATCGTGGTGATGGCCACGGCCGCGAGCATCATGACCTACGTGGGCCTGACGCAGCGCACCTACCGCGGCTTCTGGTGGTGGGTGTGGGCCCAGTGGCTGAACCTGGCCGGCGCCGTCTGCACGCTGTACCGCTACGAGCACCCGGCCATGTTCGCCCTGTCCGTGCTGCTGGCCTTGCAGTGGCCGATCACCATGCTGGTCGGCCTGCGGCGCTTCTACGTGCGCTCGGAGTTGCCCGTGCCGCCCTGGGGGGATCAGGTGGTGCTGGTCGGCGGCTTCCTGTGGTGGCTGCTGGTGTGGTCGCACGCCCCGGATGACGCCGGCGGCCGTGTGGCCTCGTTCACGATGTCCAGCATCGCCGGTTACGCCTATGCCTCGTGGATGGTGTGGTCCATCCGCGAGTGGCGTGACAGCCCGCACCTCAAGGCCTTCCTGCTCTTCATGGTGCTGGGCGTAGGGGTGCAGATCCCCCGGCTGATCGAAGGCCTGCGCCTGTGGGGGCACCCCGTGGCCGACACCAGCACCTTCGTGCAGCAACCCTTCCTGAGCCTGACGCTCACGGTGGCCGTGATCTTCGCCGTCTACATGGGCCTGCTGCTGACCTACGAGCGCACCGAGCAGGACCTGCGCGAATCCCAGCGCCAGCTGCGCCTGATGGTCGATTTCGACATGCTCACGCAGTTGCCCAACCGCCGCCACTTCCAGGAGATGGCACAGCAGACGGTGCGCCTGTCGCCCCCGGGCGCCTGCGCGCTGATGCTGTTCGACATCGACGGCTTCAAGCACCTCAACGAGGTGCACGGCCATGCGGCTGGCGACACGGCCTTGCGCATGGTTTCCGGCGTGGCGCGCTCCATGCTGCGCGGCCGCGACCTGGTTGGCCGCCTGGGTGGTGACCAGTTCATCGCCCTGCTGCCCGACACCACCCCGCACGACGCCCTGCACGTGGCCACGCGCATGGCCCGCCTGATCGACGACAAGCAGCGCGAACGCGGCTCCAGCCGGGAATCGATCGGCCTGAGCGTCGGGATCATCCAGGTGCAGGAGCAGGAATCCATGGACCAGGCCATGCACCGCGCCACCGAAGCTGTGGCCGAAGCCAAGCGGCGTGGCGCGCACCGCGCCGTGGTGGCCGGCGTTGACGCCCAGGGCGGCCTTACCGTCGCCACCGAGCAGGCTTTCACACCGGCCCGTTCCTGATCCCTGTCCATTGCGACACTGCCCCTTTCTCCCTGCTTCCCCCTGTTTTGACTGCCTTGCCCTCCCCGACCGGTTCCTCCTCGATGCCTGACTTCGACGTTGTCGTGATCGGCGCTGGCGCTGCCGGCCTGTTCTGCGCCGGCGCCGCAGGCCAGCTCGGCCTGCGCGTGCTGCTGCTGGACCACGCCACCAAGGTGGCCGAGAAGATCCGCATCTCCGGCGGTGGCCGCTGCAACTTCACCAACCGCGAGGCCCTGCCCGCCAACTACCTGGGCGAGAACCCGCACTTCTGCCGCTCGGCGCTGGCGCAGTACACCTGTGGCGACTTCATCGAGCTGGTACGCAAGCACGGCATCGCCTTCCACGAGAAGCACAAGGGCCAGCTCTTCTGCGACGGCAGCAGCCAGCAGATCATCGACCTGCTGCTGGCCGAGTGCGAGCGCGGGGGCGTGACACGGCGCCAGCCCTGCGGGGTGAAGGCCGTGCGTGCGATCGATGCGCCCACTGACGGCGACCACCGCTTCGAGGTGGACACCGACCAGGGCGTGATCCGCACCCACCACGTCGTGATCGCCACCGGCGGCCTGTCCATCCCGAAGATCGGCGCCACCGACTTCGGCCAGCGCCTGGCGCAGCAGTTCGGCCACCGCATCGTGCCCTTGCGCCCTGCTCTGGCCCCCTTGACCTTCGATGCCACCCAATGGGCACGCTGGGTTGCACTGGCCGGTGTGGCGCTGCCCGTCACGGTTACGGCAACACCGGCCGCGCCGGACAACGCCAAGGGAAAGCAAAAGGTCAAACCCGTCAGCTTCGACGAAGACCTGCTCTTCACCCACCGGGGCCTGAGCGGCCCGGCCATCCTGCAGATCTCCAGCTTCTGGGTGCCCGGCCAGCCCCTGACCATCAACCTGGCGCCCGGCATCGACCTCGCGGCCGCCCTGCGCAAGGCCAAACAGGGCTCCCGCCGCCAGCTCTCCACCGCCTGGAAAGACGCCCTGCCCGAGGCCGTGCCGCAGCGCCTGGCCCAGGCCTGGCTGCACGACGCGGCCACGCGCCACCCCGCATTGCAGGACACCGCCGCCGTCGCCGAACTCAAGGACAAGGACCTGGACGCCCTGGGCCAGTCGGCCAACGCCTGGTCCATCACGCCCAACGGCACCGAGGGCTACGCCAAGGCCGAAGTGACGGCCGGCGGCGTCGACACGCGCGAGCTCAGCTCACAGACCATGGAAAGCAAATTGCGCCCGGGCCTGTACTTCATCGGCGAGGTGGTGGACGTGACCGGCTGGCTGGGCGGCTACAACTTCCAGTGGGCCTGGTCCAGTGCCATGGCCTGCGCCAGGGCCATCGCCGCTGGCAGAGCTTGAGCCCCCAGGGCCGGGCTACGCCCAGCCCGCCCCCTGAGGGGGTCAAGGAAACTTGGGGCGGCCCGGCGTTTCCTTGAACCTGAGCCCCGAGTAAGATGCGCGCATGAGCGACACCCACTTCGGTTTCGAGACCGTCGACGAATCACAGAAGGCCTCGCGCGTGCGCGGCGTCTTCGACTCCGTGGCCGGCAAGTACGACATCATGAACGACCTGATGTCGATGGGCCTGCACCGCCTGTGGAAGGCCTACACCATTGCCGCCAGCGGCGTGCGCGAGGGCCAGAAGGTGCTGGACATCGCTGGCGGCACAGGCGACCTGGCCCAGGCTTTCGCCAAGCGCGTGGGCCCGCGCGGCACCGTGGTGCACACCGACATCAACGAGGCCATGCTGGCCACCGGCCGCGATCGCCTGATCAACGCCGGCGTGATGCTGCCCACCACGTTGTGCGACGCCGAAAAGCTGCCCTTCCCCGAGAACACTTTCGACATCGTCACCGTGGCCTTCGGGCTGCGCAACATGACGCACAAGGACAAGGCCCTGGCCGAGATGTGCCGCGTGCTCAAGCCGGGTGGGCGCCTGCTGGTGCTGGAGTTCTCGAAAGTGGCCAAGCCGCTCGAGAAGACCTACGACTGGTACTCGTTCAAGATCCTGCCCAAGATCGGCAAGCTGGTGGCCAACGACGAAGAGAGCTACCGCTACCTGGCCGAATCCATCCGCATGCACCCGGACCAGGCCACGCTCAAGGCCATGATGAAGGACGCCGGCTTCGGCCATGTCGATGTGCACAACATGACGGGCGGCGTCGTGGCGCTGCACATGGGCCTGAAGTGCTGATGCACTGAGGCGCTGATGAGTTGACGCGGCCTCAGGTGCGCGGCAGGCCGAGCAATTCGGCCTTCAGCGGCTTGGAGCCCACCTCATCACCGATCCAGATGCGCAGCAGCGCCCGGTAGAAATCTTCGCCGGGGATGTCGCTGCCCATCACCTTGCCATCCACCGACACACGCGTGCCTACGCCGGGCAGGTAGTCCAGCTGGATGCGCGAGCCCTTGTGGGCCTCGCCCACCGAGCGCATCACGGCCTTGAGCGTCTCCACGCGAGGCTGCAACTGCGCCAGCTCGGCCTTGGCCGTGCCATCGGCCAGGCCCTTGCTGAGGTTGTCCGCCAGCAGTTCGGCGCCCACATCCCGCATCATCACCAGCTGCACGCGCTTGGCGCCCGGCATGCCCAGCACATCGGGCGCACGCGTTTCCTTGTGCGGCAGGTACAGGCCGACCACGTACACCTTGATGAACATCTTGGAGCGCAGGCCCAGGCCATTGAGCACCAGGGGCTGCCCCGACAAGGTGGCCACGTCTTCCATGGTGACGCCCGCCACCTCCGCCGCCAGCACCGGGCGCGCGCTCAGGCACGCACCTGCCGCAGCCAGCGCCACCAGTGCCACCATCGCCAGGCGGCCGTGCACCCACCGACCACGTTCGTTCAGCTTGTTCATGTTGGGGTCGATCACGAAGGGGGTTGGTGAAAAAACGGATGGCAATGCTACATCGCAAATGCAACATTGCTGTACTTATCATCCCGCATTTCCAAACGCATTACAAATGCCCGCCAAAGCTCCTCTGACGCCAGCCCAGAAGAAGACGTCCGTCGGGTCCGCCACCGCCAAATCCGCACGCAGCACGAGCGCGTCGCGGCAACGCGCCACGCCCACTGCATCGGGCATGACCGTGGACGAACTGGCCAAGCAGACCGGGGTGTCGGTGCGCAACATCCGCGCCTACCAGACCGCCGGGCTGATGCAACCGCCCGTGCTTCACGGGCGGCTGGGGCTGTACTCGGCCAAGCACAAGTCGCGGCTGGAGCTGATCCGCGAGATGCGCCAGATGGGCTTCGGCCTGGAGGCCATCGGCGATCTGCTCGCCCGGGTGCCTGACCGCGCGGGGGCTGAATACTCGCTCATCGCCCAACTCTTCTCCAACGGCTTCTTCCGGGTCGAACAACCGCTGCGCAAAAGCCTGGCCGAACTGACCACGCACTGGGGCGAGAGCATCACCGCCGACCAGGTGATGCCGCTGCTCAACACCGGCCTGTACCAGACGATCGAAGCCGACCTGGAGCACCCGCTGCACGGTGGCACCCAGGTGGATGTGCTGAGCCCCTCGCTGTGGGCCATCGGCAAGCAGATGGCTGAGATGCAGGTGCCGCTGTCGACCTCGCTGGCGCTGCAGAACCAGCTGATCGAGCACCTGCGTGCCATCGCGCAGGCCTATGTCGACCAGTTCGTGATCGCCATGGTGCGCGAGCTGATGCAGACGCTGGAGCCGCGCGGCGACATGGCCACGGACGAGCGCATGTCCGATGAGGACCCGCTGGCCAGCCTGTCGCCCAACGCACTGCGCACCGTGCTCAACCTGTTCGAGCGGCTGCGGCCTCTGGCCATCGGTTCGGTGTCGGCGGCGTTTCCGGTGGTGCTGCAGCAGGAGTTCGACCGCGGCGTGCACGACAAGCTCAAGGCGCGTGTGCGGCAGCAGAACGAGAAGCGCACGTCCGCACGGGACGACTGAGCAGGCCAGCTCACGCCGTCCACCGAGCCGTCAAGGCCTGGCTGCCTGCACGACCTCGCCCTGGGTGAAGAACACCCCGCCCGCCACGTGGTGCAGCGTGCTGTGGGCCGGGTCGATCTCACGCCACCGGCCGCCATCGAACAGGCGCTCATCGGCCCAAGCGGCGACCACCTCCGCCAGGAACAGGTCGTAGCGCTGCGCCATCTCGGGCTCGTCCAACACACGGCACTCCAGCCAGGCGACGCAGCCCTCGACCAAGGGCGCACTGGTCTGGCTGCCGGCAAAGGTCGACAGCCCGGCCTCCGTGAACTTATCCTGCTCACGCCCCGAGGCGCTGCCCACCAGGCAGACGGCCTCGATCTGCGCGCGCGTGGGCACGCACAGCGCAAACTCGCCCGAGGCTTCGATCAGTTCGCGCGTGAAGGTCTTGCGATCGATCACCACCGCCACCTTGGGCGGCGAGAAATCCAGCGGCATGTTCCAGGCTGCGGCCATCACGTTGCGCCGGTCGCCGTGCGCTGCGCTCACCAGCACGGTCGGGCCATGGTTGATCAGGCGGTAAGCCTTGCCCAGATCGACCGGCACCACGTGGACGGGCCGGCTGGAAGCGCCAGAGGGCGGCGAGGGAACTTGTGCTGACATGTGCGGCAGTGTAGCCAGCCCACCAAGCCCGCTGCTGGAGCCGGGGCAAGCGTCCGCTATGGCTGCGATGTGCGCATATGTAAATGCGAAAGCCTCACTTTTCAATGAACCCGGCATGAATGAGACTGCCTCGGCGTCGGCGGCATCCGCCGCGCATCCCAACCATCTCAGACGCAGAGGTCACATCACATGAAGACGTTCAAGAAGCTCCTGCTCGCAGGGACCTGGCTGCTCAGCCTGCCGGCCCTGGCCAATTCGCCCTTCCTCGTCACCACCGACTGGCTGGAGAAAAACCTCAACGATCCCAAGGTGAAGGTGATCGAGGTGAGCGTGGTGCCCGGCGTCTATGAGCGTGGCCACATCCCCGGCGCCACGAACTTCGAATGGCACACCGACCTGGTCGACCCCGTGCGCCGTGATATCGCCAGCCAGCAGGATCTGGAGAAGAAGCTGCGCGCGGCCGGCGTGAACCAGGACAGCACCATCATCCTCTACGGTGACAACAACAACTGGTTCGCCGCCTGGGGCGCCTGGGTGTTCGACGTCTACAACGTCAAGAACGTGAAGCTGCTCGATGGTGGCCGCAAGAAGTGGGAGGCCGAAGGCCGTGCCCTGTCGCCCCTGGCCGCCACGCCCGGGGCTGGCAACGTGAAGGTCAGCGCCGCCAACCCGGCCCTGCGCGCCCGCCTGTCGGACGTGGTCGCCGTGGCCGAGAAGAAAAGCAACACCGCCCTGGTCGACATCCGATCGGCCGACGAGTACAACGGCAAGGTCTTCGCACCGGCCGGCGTGCAGGAGTTGGCCGTGCGTGCTGGCCACGTGCCCGGCGCCGTGAACGTGCCCTGGGGCCAGGCCGTGGCCGCCGATGGCACCTTCAAGCCCGTGGAAGAGCTGCGCAAGCTCTACGCCGGTGTCGGCATCGACGGCAAGCGCCCCGTGATCACCTACTGCCGCATCGGCGAGCGCTCCAGCCACACCTGGTTCGCGCTCAAGAAGCTGCTGGGCTATGAAGTGCGCAACTACGACGGCTCCTGGACGGAGTACGGCAACACCGTGGGCGTGCCCGTGAACAACCCCGCCGGCACCGTGTGGGGTGGTCGCTGATCCACCCATGAGCCTGGCGCAGTTGAATGCTGGACAGGCGCGGCCCTCCTGGGCCGCCGCCCTGCTGTCCTTCGGGGCCATGCTGGCCGTGCTCTGCACGGCTTTTTGGCTATATCGGCACCTGGGCGCCTTGCCTGGCGGGCGGGCGCTGGCACTGTCGCTGGCCTTCGGGCTGGCCTTCGGCTGGCTGCTGCAGCGCTCACGCTTTTGCTTCTACTGCGTGAGCCGTGACTTCATCGAGCAGCGCGATGCGCGCGGCCTGCTGGGCATCGTGGCCGCGCTGGCCGTGGGCACCCTGGGCTACCACGCGGTGTTCGGCGCCTTCCTGCCCGAACCCGCGCCAGGGCGCCTGCCACCGGGAGCGCACATCGGCCCGGTGAGCTGGGTACTGGCGGGCGCATCGTTCACCTTCGGGCTGGGCATGGCGCTGGCCGGCTCCTGCATCAGCGCACAGCTGTACCGGCTGGGCGAAGGCGCCTTGACCGCGCCGATCGCGCTGGTCGGCACGGTGCTGGGCTTCGTGGTGGGCCTCAAGGCCTGGAACGCGCTGTACCTGGGCCACATCCAGGAGGCGCCCGTGCTGTGGCTGCCCAATCACCTGGGCTACGAGGGCTCCGTGGCCTTGCAACTGGCAGGGCTGGGCGCCCTGGCCTGGCTGCTGTGGTCGCTGCACCGCGCGCCCGAGCCTTCCGCCGCACTGGCCACGGGGTCCTGGTGGCAGCGACGCTGGGCACCGCACGTGGGCGGCATCCTCATCGGCGCCTTGGGCGTCGTGGCCTTCCTTCGGGTCTCGCCTTTGGGCGTCACGTCCGAACTGGGCAGCCTGGCGCGCACGCTGGCCGATCAGCAAGGCTGGCTACCCAGCCGGCTGGAGGGCCTGGACACCTTCAAGGGCTGCGTCACCTCCATCAAGGAGACGCTGTGGTCCAACAATGGCGCGTTGGTGATCGGCCTGGTGCTGGGCGCTTTCGCCGCCGCCTTGATCGCGGGGGATTTCAAGCCCCGCTGGCCCACCTGGCAGGAAGCCGTGCGCAACTTCGCGGGCGGCGTGCTGATGGGCCTGGGCAGCATGCTGGCCCTGGGCTGCACGGTGGGCACACTGCTGTCGGGGATCATGGCCGCAGCCGTGTCGGGCTGGGTGTTCCTGCTCTGCGCAGGTGCAGGCCTGTGGCTGGGCTGGTGGCTGCGCCAACGCTTCTGATCAGCCTTATCCAGCACAAAGAAAAAGCCGCCCGCGGGAGCACCCCAGGGCGGCTTTATTGAGCTGTCAGACAGCCGGCTCGAGGCCGGCCACCATGATCAGTTCTTCGACTGATCGACCAGCTTGTTCTTCGAGATCCAGGGCATCATGGCGCGCAGCTCGGCACCCACGGTCTCGATCGGGTGCACGGCGTTCAGACGACGGCGAGCGGTCATGCTCGGGTAGTTCGTCTTGCCTTCCTGGATGAACATCTTGGCGTATTCGCCGGTCTGGATGCGCTTCAGAGCAGCGCGCATGGCTTCGCGCGACTTCTCGTTGATCACTTCCGTACCCGTCACGTACTCACCATACTCGGCGTTGTTCGAGATCGAGTAGTTCATGTTGGCGATGCCGCCTTCGTACATCAGGTCGACGATCAGCTTCAGCTCATGCAGGCACTCGAAGTAGGCCATTTCAGGCGCGTAACCGGCTTCGGTCAGCGTCTCGAAGCCCATCTTCACCAGCTCGACGGCGCCGCCGCACAGCACGGCTTGTTCGCCGAACAGGTCGGTTTCGGTTTCTTCGCGGAAGTTGGTCTCGATCACGCCACCCTTGGTGCCGCCGTTGGCAGCCGCGTACGACAGGGCGATGTCACGGGCCTTGCCGGACTTGTCCTGGTAGATCGCGATCAGGGAAGGCACGCCGCCGCCCTTGAGGTACTCGGAACGCACGGTGTGGCCGGGGCCCTTGGGGGCGACCATGATCACGTCCAGGTCGGCGCGGGGCACCACTTGGTTGTAATGCACGTTGAAGCCGTGAGCGAAGGCCAGCACGGCGCCTTGCTTGATGTTGGGCTCGACGTTGTTCTTGTACACCTCGGGGATGTTCTCGTCGGGCAGCAGGATCATGACCACGTCGGCGCCCTTGACGGCTTCGTCGACCTCGGCCACCTTGATGCCGCCAGCGGCTTCGACCTTGGACCAGGACGCGCCGCCACGGCGCAGACCGACCGTCACATTGACGCCGGAATCACGCAGGTTTTGCGCGTGGGCGTGGCCTTGCGAGCCGTAGCCCACGATGGTGACGTTCTTGCCCTTGATCAGGCTCAGGTCGGCGTCCTTGTCGTAATAGACTTTCATTGGTTGCTCCAGACAGAAACTTGGGGTTGATTGCAGTAATGCAAAGAAAGAGGCCAGACGGGCCGGGTCAGACGCGCAGGATGCGCTCGCCACGACCGATGCCGCTGGTACCGGTGCGTGCGGTTTCGAGGATGGCCGCGCGGTCGATGGCCTCCAGGAAGGCATCGAGCTTGGAGGCATCGCCCGTCAGCTCGATGGTGTAGGTCTTGTCGGTGACGTCGATGATGCGGCCGCGGAAGATGTCCGCCATGCGCTTCATCTCCTCGCGCTCCTTGCCGACGGCGCGCACCTTGATGAGCATCAGCTCACGCTCGGTGTAGGGGCCTTCGGAAAGATCCACCACCTTCACGACTTCGATCAGTCGGTTGAGGTGCTTGGTGATCTGCTCGATCACGTCGTCCGAGCCGGACGTCACGATGGTCATGCGAGACAGCGAGGCATCCTCGGTGGGCGCCACGGTCAGGCTTTCGATGTTGTAGCCGCGGGCGGAAAACAGGCCCACCACGCGCGACAGCGCGCCGGGTTCGTTCTCCAGCAGCAATGCAATGACGTGCTTCATTTCAATCGTCCTTTCGCGCTCTTGAGCCAGCCGGCGGTAACCGGCAGGCCGTGGCCACGGGGTTCGACAAGTCAGGGAAAAACGCCCTTGGTGCCGCCCTGCCCCATCGCCGCATGGCGGCGCGAGGCTTGAATCGCCCGCCCGGGCACCGGAAAGCGCTCGGGCGTCGATCCCCGGGCAGCACCGGGGCACGGGGTTTACTTCAATGTGGCTTACAGGTCCTCGGAGCCCAGCAGCATCTCGGAGATGCCCTTGCCGGCCTGCACCATCGGCCAGACGTTTTCCGTCGGGTCGGTGCGGATGTCCAGGAACACCGTGCGGTCCTTCAGCTTGATGGCCTCGCGCAGCGCGCCTTCGACGTCACCCGGGCGCTCGATCAGCATGCCGACGTGGCCATAGGCCTCGGCCAGCTTCACGAAGTCGGGCAGCGCGTCCATGTAGCTGTGCGAGTAGCGGCTGCCGTAGTCCAACTGCTGCCACTGGCGCACCATGCCCAGGTAGCGGTTGTTGAGCGACAGCACCTTGACCGGCGTGTTGTACTGCAGGCAGGTGGACAGCTCCTGGATGCACATCTGGATCGAGCCTTCGCCGGTCACGCAGAACACGTCGGCGTCGGGCTTGGCCAGCTTGATGCCCATGGCGTAGGGCAGGCCCACACCCATGGTGCCCAGGCCACCAGAGTTGATCCAGCGGCGCGGCTCTTCGAACTTGCAGAACTGCGCGGCGAACATCTGGTGCTGGCCCACGTCGGACGTGATGTAGTGGTCGGTGCCGCGGGTCAGCTCGGTCAGCTTCTCGATCACGTACTGAGGCTTGATCACCTCATCGGACAGCTTGTACTTCAGGCAGTCGCGCTTCTTCCACTCGTTGACCTGGTTCCACCACGTGGCCAGGGCGTTCTGGTCCGGGCGCTGGGTGGATTCCTTGATCTGGGCGATCAGTTCCTGCAGCACGTCCTTCACATCGCCCACGATGGGGATGTCGACCTTGACGCGCTTGGAGATGCTCGACGGATCGATGTCGATGTGGATGATCTTGCGCTCGACCTGGGCGAAGTGCTTGGGGTTGCCGATCACGCGATCGTCGAAGCGGGCGCCCACAGCGATCACCACGTCGGCGTTCTGCATGGTCATGTTGGCTTCGTACGTGCCATGCATGCCCAGCATGCCCAGGAAGTTCGGGTCGGAGGCTGGGATCGCGCCCAGGCCCATCAGCGTGCTGGTGGAAGGGTAGTTCAGCAGCGCGCACAGCTCGCGCAGTTCCTTGGCGGCTTCCGCCAGGATCACGCCACCGCCGGTGTAGATGTAGGGGCGCTTGGCGCCCAGCAGCAGCTGCACGGCCTTGCGGATCTGGCCGCCGTGGCCCTTGCGCACCGGGTTGTACGAGCGCATTTCCACCGACTCGGGGTAGTGGAAAGCCGTGGTCTTGAGCGACACATCCTTCGGGATGTCGACCACCACGGGGCCGGGGCGGCCGGTGCGCGCGATGTGGAAGGCCTTCTTGAGGGTGGCGGCCAACTCGGCCACGTCCTTGACCAGGAAGTTGTGCTTGACGATCGGACGCGTGATGCCGACGGTGTCGCACTCCTGGAAGGCGTCCAGACCGATCGCGGGTGTGGGCACCTGACCGGTGATGATCACCATCGGGATCGAGTCCATGTAGGCCGTGGCGATGCCGGTGATGGCATTGGTGACGCCGGGGCCTGAGGTGACCAGGGCCACGCCGACGTCGCCGGTGGCACGTGCGTAGCCGTCAGCCGCGTGCACGGCGGCCTGTTCGTGGCGCACCAGCACGTGCTCGATCGTGTCTTGTTTGTAGAGAGCGTCGTAGATGTACAGGACGGCACCGCCGGGGTAGCCCCACATGTACTTGACGTTTTCGGCCTGCAGACACCGCACGAGGATGTCGGAGCCATTGAGGATTTCGGCCGCGCTACCGTGCGCGTTGCCTTGGGACATGTCCATGATTGATACGACCTTTCGGATTTTCTCTAACGAAAAACGATCGGTGCCCCTCTTCACAGCCCGGCTCTGGGGGAGAGCCTGACCACAGCCCAACATCGACGGATCGACACCGGGCTCGCCCTTGTGAGGCGGATTCGAAGCCTGCGCGGCCTGCCACCAACGCTTGTGAATGCCTTTCGGCGCGTGGGCTCAGGCCAGATCGGGATGGCGCAAAGACGTAGATTATCGCATCACTCATAACCGATGTGAATACTCCCCGTAAACTGGGCGATGCCATAATCCCGCGTCCCAGTTTCCAGCCCCCGCATTTCCTTGACCGACGCCGCCCTCTCAACCGCCGACGAACTCAACGAGTTCCTGAGCAGCGTGGAGCGCCGGGCGTTCAAGCGCACGGTGTATGCCGTCCGCGACGAGGATGCCGCGCTGGACATCGTGCAGGACGCCATGATCCGGCTGTGCACCAGCTACTCGGAGCGCCCCGCCAACGAGTGGCCCATGCTGTTCCAGCGCATCCTGTCCAATGCCACGCTGGACTGGTTCCGCCGCCAGAAGGTGCGCAACGCGCTTTTTCAGAACATGGGAGACCTGGAGGCCGCCGTCGAGGGCGATGACCACGGCGACCTGGACTTCCTGGAAATCCTGCGGATCGACAACGGCGGCACGGAAGGTGCTGAGGATTCCGCGCAGCGCACCGAAATCCTCGCCATCATCGAAGAAGAGATCGGCCAGTTGCCCGGGCGTCAACGGGAAGCGTTCCTGATGCGTTACTGGGAGGAAATGGATGTTTCAGAGACGGCGGCGGCCATGGGCTGCTCCGAGGGCAGCGTCAAGACGCACTGCTCCCGGGCAGTGGCTTCGCTGGGCAAGGCCCTGAAGGCCCGCGGCATCGGTTTGTGACATCCATCGGTTTTCAGTTCAGACCATAGCAATCATGTCGTCCACCAAGCATTTGACTCCCGCGCAGACCGAGGCCTTGCAGGCCCGCTTCGCGCTGCGCGTCACCGCGCGGCTGGACGAAGGCGCGCGCCAGCTCCCCCATGACATCGGCGAGCGCCTGCGCATCGCCCGGCAGCAGGCTGTCGCAGCCGCGGCCCAGGCCCGCCTGGCGCCCCTGGTTGCCCCCGCCGCGCAAGCCGGCGTCATCGCAGTCACCACGCCCGAGCTCTCCCTGGCCGGCGCCGGCTCAACCGGTGGCGACGCCTTTGGCGCGCCCCTGTTCAACGCCCCCCGCCGGGCACACACCCCGCACGAACACCGCCGCCTGGACGACGGCCCCACGCCCTGGTTCTGGCGCCTGGCCTCCACCCTGCCCGTGATCGCGCTGGTCGCGGGGCTGTGGGGCGTGAGTGACTGGACCCGCCATGAGCAGGTGCAGGCCGCCGCCGACGTCGACATGTCCCTGCTGACGGACGACCTGCCCCCCTCGGCCTACGCCGACCCGGGTTTCGAGGAATACCTCAAGACCGACGCCGACCAACCGGCCCAGGCCACCGAAAGCGCCGCCCTGCAGGAGGCTGAACAGGCCCTGGCCGAAGACCTGGCACCCGCGGTGTCCTCGGATGCGCACACCGACGTCATGCCCGGCGTCGACAACGGCGTGCCCGCCCTGCCCCCGACACCACGGTGAGGCACGGCATGAACACCCCGCTGCACCGCCGCCCGGCCACCTGGGCCGCCGCGACGCTGGCCCTCGTGCTGCTGGCTGCCTGGGCGCAACCGGGCACCCCGCGCACGGCCGTGCAGCAACCCGCGGACAGCAGCTGGAACGCGCTCACCCCGGCCCAGAAAAAAGCCCTGATGCCGCTGGCCGCCCAATGGCACACGCTTGACGGCACCAGCCGCGACAAGTGGATCAACGTGGCCAACCGCTTCCCCCGCCTGTCGGCCGCTGACCAGCACCGCATGCAGGACCGCATGACACAGTGGTCGCAACTGCCGGCCCAGCAACGCGGCGAGGCCCGCCTGCGCTTCCAGAACACGCGCCAGCTCACCCCGCAGGAGCGCCAGCAGAAGTGGGAGGCCTACCAGGCCTTGTCACCCGAAGAAAAGCAAAAGCTGGCTCAGCAGGCACGCCGCAAGCAAAAGCCCGTGATGCTGCCCGATGCCGAGCCCGGCCCGCGTGAAGCCGCCCAGCAGGCCCGGCTCAAGGGCCGCCAGCGCATCAATGACGATGGCAAGACCAACCTGGTGCCCAACCCGGCACGCAGCAGCCCCTCGCCCGAGGCCGTGGCCCCGGCCGTGGTCAAGGCCGGTCCGGGCGCGACCACCTCCCTGGTCACACAGGCGGCCACCCCCCCGCTGCACCAGCACACCGGCTTGCCCAAGATCGCGGCCACCAAGAACTTCGTTGACCCGGAAACGCTGCTGCCGCGCAAGGGTTCGCAAGGGGCTGGCATGACCCCTGTGACGCGCGTCAAACCACAGCCCACTTCCCAGCAGCCCTGAGGCTTCAGCCACCGCCGTGCGGTTATCCTCCCGGGCATGTTCCGACCTCCCGAAGTCCCTCCGTTGACCCTGGCTCAGTGCGCTGAACGCGCCGCCGGCCCTGCAGCCCCCCTCAAGCGTCGCCTGGCCGCCTTCCTGTATGAAGGCGTGCTGCTGTTCGGCGTTGTGATGCTGGTGGGCGCGGCATTCAGTGTGGCCACTCAGCAGCATCATGGCCTGCAGGGACGCCCAGGCATGCAGGCCTCGGTGTTTCTGGCATTGGCGCTGTATTTCATCTGGTTCTGGAGCCATGGCGGGCAGACCCTGGCCATGAAGACCTGGCATGTCCGCCTGGTGCGCCACGATGGCCTGCCCCCCACCCTGCTCCAGGCCGCCGGGCGCGCCGTGCTGTCATGGCTCTGGTTCGCGCCGCCTCTGGCGTTGGCATGGGCCGCCCAATGGCACCATGGCAAGTCCATCGGCGGCCTGCTGGCCCTGTGGATGGTGGCCTACGCCATCCTGAGTTTCATCCTGCCCCACCGGCAGTTCCTGCACGACGTGCTGTGCCGCACGCGCGTGATCGATACCCGACCATGAGCAACACCCCTTCCCGCGCCGCCTTTTCTGTTTGCGTCTACTGCGGCTCGCGCGACGGGCTCGACCCGGCCCACGGCCAGGCCGCCCGCGACTGCGGCACCTTCATCGGCCAGCACGGCTGGGGGCTGGTCTATGGCGGCGGCAGCACCGGCCTGATGGGCACGGTGGCCAATGCGGCCCTGGCCGCAGGTGCGCCCGTGATCGGCGTGATCCCGGAGCGCCTGATCCAGCGGGAGCTGGGCCATGGCGGCGTGACCGAGCTGCAGGTGGTAGATTCCATGCACCAGCGCAAGCAGTTGATGGCGCAGCAATCGGATGCCTTCGTGGCCCTGCCGGGCGGCATCGGCACCATGGAAGAGATCTTCGAGATCTGGACCTGGCGCCAACTGGGCTACCACCACAAGCCCCTGGGCCTGCTGAACGTGGCCGGCTACTACGACGACCTGCTGCGCTTCATCGAGCGCAGCCGTGAGTCAGGCTTCCTGTGGCCCGACGTGCAGGAGCTGCTGCTGGTGGACGACCAGATCGAGCGCCTGCTGCGGCGCCTGCATGATGCGTCGGTCGCACTGAAAGCACAAACGCCGCCGGAGCTGCAAGACACAGCAGCGCCGGGCGGCGTGGCTCGGGGCACCTGAGCCCCTTTCATTAAATGTAGATTGCCGGGATCAGACGGCGGATTCGTCGGTCTCGCCAGTGCGGATGCGCACCACCTGCTCCACGGGCGTCACGAAGATCTTGCCGTCGCCGATCTTGCCGGTCTTGGCCGCACGGATGATGGCTTCGATGCAGCGATCGACATCGTCACCCTTGACAACCACCTCGACCTTCACCTTGGGCAGGAAGTCGACCACGTACTCTGCGCCACGGTACAGCTCGGTATGGCCCTTCTGGCGGCCAAAACCCTTGACCTCCGTCACGGTCAGGCCCGTCACGCCGACCTCGGCAAGGGCCTCACGGACTTCTTCCAGCTTGAAGGGCTTGATGATGGCGGTGATTTGTTTCATGAAGGTGAGCTCCAGGCGGTCTGCCAGACAGACGGACGTTGTTTTGAGGGTTCAGTTGCTAATTTAAGCACGGTTCGCCGGCCTGTCCGTCCCGCGAGCGGGTGGAAGCGCTGGTGTTGTCCGGATCTGGGAGGCCCAGCTGTCACAGCCCTGGCACATGCAAGGGGCATGATGGCCCGTTTCATGCTGATGGAAAACGGGGCCTCTCAAGGGCCGCCAGTGCCAAACATCTCGCAACAAGCCATGGGAATGCCGTTCAAACCCTAAGACCCACAATGGCGCAGTGGTGCGAGACTCGCCAAAATACATCTCAATTTCAGACAACAGGGTCCCATGACATCCGAGACGTTCGCGCCGGGGCTACCGCCCCCCATCCTGGACATCGAAGCCTCCGGCTTCGGGCTGGGCAGCTACCCGATCGAGGTGGGCGTGATCATGCCGGACGGCCGCAGCTGGTGCTCGCTGGTCAAGCCTGAACCGGCCTGGCAGCACTGGGATCCCAACGCCGCCGCCATCCATCACATTTCGCGTGATCAGCTGCAGCAGCACGGACGCGGCCCGATCGAGGTGGCCCGCGCGCTCAACGAGTGGCTGCGCGGCATGGTGGTCTATTCCGATGCCTGGGCCCACGACTACACCTGGCTCAACAAGCTCTACGACGCGGCCGACAGCGTGCCCAGCTTCCGGCTGGACAACCTGCGCGCCCTGCTGACGGACAACGAGGCCAACCGCTGGCACGACCTGAAACTGTCGGTGGCCAAGCGCGCCAACCTCACACGCCACCGGGCCAGCAGCGATGCACGCCTGCTGCAGATGACGCTGGTGGCCATGCGCGAGCGGCATCACGCTGCCGCCTGAGGCCTTGAGGCACCTGCTGCCTCAGTGAAACTCGTAGCGGTTGCGCTGCGCTTCTTCCTGCTGGCGCATGCGCGCGCACTCTGAATGGCCGGCGTACTCCGACCGACCACAGTGCTGCTTCATGCAGATCGCCATGGCGATGAATACCCTGTCACCGCAAGCCTGCCTGGGGTTGAGCGGCAGGCGCTCGCGGGGCGTGCGCTCCACGATGCCATCACCACCTCGGGCCGAGGTTTGAGCAATCGCCCCACCTGTGGGCTTGCGCCCGGCCTGCCCCGCAACTTGGCCGTCCGCCGTCTCGACAATTTCTTCATCCTGCACCGGCAGGATCGCCGGTCTGGCAGAAGCCGAGGCGCCTGCGCCCGGCATGGGCGCGCCCAGTGACACGGTGGGACCGCCCCCCATCGCAGCGGCATCGCGCTCACGCTGCAGGGACCACCCCGACAAGGCCACGATGCCGGCCACGAACAGGCCGCCCAGACCCCACATCGCCCCTCGGGACATCCGCTGCCCGCCAACGGGGGCACCCGCGAAAAGCCCGCTGGCCGCCAGCGAATGGGTGGTCGGGAAATCCGTGTTGCCATCGCCGGGCCGGCGCCGCCCCTGGCCAGGGGACACCATCACGGTGCGCTGATCCCAGGCCTGCGGAACCGTGACCGCTGGCCCTTCCAGCCCACCGGCCTGCGGCTGATCTGCCTGGGGCTGCTCCGGGGCAGGCTCCGCCAGCAGCGATTCGCGCCAGGCGCTCACCGAAGCGGGCCGGGCATCCGGCCGCACGCCCAGGGCCTGGTCGATGGTGGCCAGCAGGGCCGGGCTGTAACGGCGCCCGAAATCCTGTTCCAGGGCCGTGGCCATACGCCGCAGCGCAGGCAGGTCATCGTGCACGGCACGCGCCGTGGCTGGCACCGGCGTGCGCCCGGTGATGCAGTAATGCAGCACGGCCGCCAGACCGTACAGGTCCGTCCAGGGGCCCTGACGCAACTGCGATGTCTCGGCGTATTGCTCGATGGGGGCGAAGCTGGGCTTGAGGATGGCCGTGAGCGCTTGCGAGGTTTCCGTGATCACACGGCGGGCCGCGCCGAAATCCAGCAGCACGGGCCGCATGCCCTGCGGCGCATCGGGATCACTGACGACCAGGATGTTGTCGGGCGCCACATCGCGGTGGTAGACCTGCTCGCGGTGCAGGCAGTCGAGCGCACCCAGCAGCGGGTCCATCAAGGCACGCAGCCAGGCCTCGTCCGGCGGGCCTTCCAGCGCACGGCGTGCGTCGTACAAGGTGGGCCCCTCATAGCAGGGCATCACCATGTAGGCCGTGCCATGGGCCTCCCAGAAGCGGAACACCTTGACCAGCGAGGGGTGGTCGAAACGGGCCAGCAGGCGCGCCTCGTTGACGAAGGAGCGCAAGCCCAGCGCGAAGGATTCTTCATGCGCGGGCGAGCGCAGGATCACTTCGCCGGCCTCGCCCCGCAGGGCCAGGGATGACGGAAGGTACTCCTTGATGGCCACGGTGCGCTGCAATACCGCGTCGCGGGCGCGGTAAACCAGGCCGAAGCCACCCACCCCGAGCAGGCCTTCGATATCGTAGTCCATCAGCCGGGTGCCGACGGGCAAGGCGTCACGGGAAGGAGCGGAAGCTTGAGTCACGCTGAGAGCTTACCGCAGCCACCCACCACGTCACTCAAGTTACGCCGGTGCCGTCCGAAATTCTCACATCCATTGCGTGAAATCGCCCCGGGGTGTCCATGTCCTTGCCAATGCAGCAGTCGACCATGGGAACGCCCAACCTCCCAGGTTCTCCGTTCCTGCCGTTCATCGTTTCGCTCTTCGCCGTGCTGGCGGCATCGTCAGGGGCCTTGTGCCTCCTGGCGCTGCAAGGGCAGTTCTCGTGGCTATGGGGCTTGCTGAGCACGGGTGCCGCCCTGCTCGCAGCCGGTGCGGCCTGGCGACATTGGCGCCAACTGATGCAACAGATGCGGCAGGCCCAGGTGGTGGGCGTGACCGGCCCCATCACCCAAGCCATCACCCAGGCCATCGACAAGGGCGAAAAACCGCCCGCCCAGGCCCTGCGCCTGCTGGAGGCGGCCTTTGAACAATCGGGCGCGGCCATCCTGATCACCGATGGCCTGGACCGCATCGTGATGATGAACCCGGCCTTCATGGAACTGTCAGGGCACCCGCTGGACACCATGCTGGGTCAGAACGCCGAGCTGATGGGCATGGCGCCCTTGCGGGGTACCCACCTGCCCGAGCTGGAGCAGGTGCTGCGCGAGGGCCGGCGCTGGAGCGGCGAGTCCTCCCTCACCACGGCCCAGGGTGATCAACTGGCGCTGTGGCTCAACGTGAGCGTCGTGCGCGACGAACGCCAGCGCGTCACCCACCACTGCCGGGTGTTCCAGGACGTGAACCCGCTCAAGGAACAGCTGCGCGCCATGGCCGACCAGGCCCGCCACGACAGCCTGACCGGGCTGCCCAATCGCCGGGCCTTCGGCGAACACCTGTTCAAGGCCATGGCCCGCACGCGGCGCTACCCAAAAACCCTGGCCATCATGTGCGTGGACCTGGATGGCTTCAAGGGCGTCAACGACCGGCACGGCCACCACGTGGGCGACGAGCTGCTGATACAAGTGGCGCGCCGCCTGCAGGCCTGCATGCGCACCACCGACATCGTCTGCCGCATGGGCGGCGACGAGTTCATGCTGATCCTGGAAGGGGCTGGCACCACGCAGGATGTGCAGCGCATGGGCACACGGGTGCTGACCTGCCTCAGCGAGGCCTATGCCATCGAAGGACACCACATCACCGTCACTCCCAGCATCGGCGCGGTGATGCACGATGGCAAGGAGCCGGACACCCATCTGATCGAACGCGCCGACGCGGCCATGTACGCGGCCAAGAACGGCGGCAAGGGGCGCCTGGTGATGAGCATCCCGCCGCAGGATCCGCCGCAAGACGCCAAGGCCGTCGCTTGACCGGACACCTTCCCGGGCCCCAGGGCACCCCATGATCCGGGGAGGCACCACGGTGGTGCAAAACCACATTTCCGGAACGGTCACTGGTATAAACCACGAACTTGCCCGATCTCCCGGCATTTAATTGGCTGGAGGTCTGCCGCTTCGCACAACAAGAGATCAAAGAGACCCCCACGCATGTCCCCAAGCACCAGCCAACCCACCATACCCACCAACGCAGCCGCTGCCCCCAGGCAGCGCCCCAGGGTGGTCATCGTGGGGTGCGGCTTCGGTGGCCTGGAAGCCGCCAAGGCGCTGTCCGGTGCGGACGTGGAGATCGTGGTGGTGGACCGCACCAATCACCATCTGTTTCAGCCCCTGCTCTACCAGGTCGCCACCGCCGGCCTGCCAGCCCCCGCCATTGCCGCCCCCATCCGCCACGTGCTGCGCAAGCAGATCGCCCACGGCAACCTGACCGTGCTGATGGGCGAGGTGACGAGCATCGACACCGCCTCGAACTGCATCGTGCTCGATGGCGGTGAGCATCTGCACTATGACGAGCTGATCATCGCGGCCGGTGCCACGCACAGCTACTTCGGCAATGACCAGTGGGCCAAGTACGCGCCCGGCCTCAAGACCCTGGGCGATGCCTTCACGATCCGCCGCCGCGTGCTGACCGCCTTCGAGCAGGCCGAGCGAGAGATGGACCCGGCCGCGCGCGAACCCTGGCTGACCTTCGCCGTGGTGGGCGCAGGCCCCACCGGCGTGGAAATGGCCGGCACGCTGGCCGAGATTTCGCAGCACACCCTGCGCGAGGAGTTCCGCCGCATCGATTCACGCCGCGCCCGTGTCATCCTGATCGAAGGTGCACCACGCGTGCTGGGCGTGTACCCGGAAGACCTGTCCCAACGCGCCAAGGAGCAGTTGCAGGAGCTGGGCGTGGAAGTGCTGGTGGGCGCCAAGGTGACCAACATCACGGCCTTCGGCGTGCACTTCGACACCATCGAGAACGGCGTACCAACCTCGCACTTCTTGCCCTCGCGCACGGTGGTGTGGGGCGCCGGCGTGGCCGCGTCGCCGCTGGGCCGCTCACTCTCCAAGAGCACGGGCTGCGAACTGGACCGCGCCGGCCGCGTGATCGTGGAGCCGGACCTGACCGTGCCCGGCCACCCCGACATCTACGTGGTGGGCGATCTGGCCAGCGCCAAGAGCTACCAGGATCCGGCCAACCCCACGCCCGTGCCCGGCATCAGCCCAGGCGCCAAGCAGATGGGTCGCAAGGCCGCGTTCAACATCATCCGCCGACGCCGGGGGCTGGAGACCCAATCCTTCCGCTATTTCGACTATGGCTCGCTGGCCACCATCGGCCGGCGCGCCGCCGTGGCGGTGCTCGACCTGCCCTTCACCAAGAAGCAGGTGAAGTTCAGCGGCTTCCCGGCCTGGCTGTTCTGGCTGTTCGTGCACGTGTACTTTTTGATCGGCTTCCGCAACCGCATCGTGGTGATGTGGGACTGGGCCTGGGCATACTTCACCTCGCAGCGCCATGCCCGCGTGTTCCCGGACCCCCACGCGCTGGAGCCCAATGCGATGCTGGTGCGCATGCCGCCGCCCACGACGGTGGCGACGCCCGCAAGCGGCACCTCCACGAGCGCGACCGCCCCTGCGGCCGGCGAGGCAGGGTCCGCGGCCAAGGACGGCACCTCCAACGCTGCCTGATCTCGAACGCCTGCCGGACAGGCATCCCGCAACTGACGGAAACACCCGAGGCGCACGGGCTGCCCGTTCCGTGGCAGGATTGGCCATGGCCTGTCATGCACTGGATGCCCTTCCAATGACGGACAGCGCCTTGATCCGCCTGTCGACTGTCTGCGCCCGCTTGCCACCGTGACCACGACCATCCCCCTCCCTTCCGCCCTGGCCGCCCCGGCTGACATCCCCTCCCGCCTGGCCGCCGTGCGCGGTGCGCTGGCCGCCCGCCAAGTGCAGGCGGTGCTGGTGCCCAGCAGCGATCCGCATCTGTCCGAGTACCTGCCCGAGCGCTGGCAAGGCCGCGCCTGGCTGAGCGGCTTCACGGGCTCGTCCGGCACCCTGCTGGTGGCCCAGGGCAAGGCCGCGCTGTTCACCGACAGCCGCTACTGGGAGCAGGCCGAGTCTGAACTGGCTGGCACCGGTGTAGACCTGGTCAAGCTCGATGGACCGGCCACGCCGGCTTATGTGGCCTGGCTCCAGGATCTGGCATTGGCCGCCCCGGCCGCCGGCCCACTCGCACTGGCCGTGGACGGCCAGGTGATGGGCCTGGCCCAGACACAGGCCCTGCACGATGCACTGAAGGCCGAAGGCTGGCAACTGCGCACCGACCTGGATGTGCTGGATGCCGTGTGGCCCGGGCGCCCCGGCCTGCCGAGTGCCGCCGTGTTCGAGCACCTGCCCCCGCACGCCGCCACCAGCCGCGCCGACAAGCTGGCCCTTCTGCGCAAGGCCCTGGCCGACAAGGGTGCCACGCACCACTGGATCGCCACGCTGGACGATCTGGCCTGGGCACTGAACCTGCGCGGCGCCGATGTGGACTACAACCCCGTCTTCCTGGGCCACCTGCTGCTGGGCCTGGACAGCGCCACCCTGTTCGTGGCCGACGGCAAGGTCAATGCCGACCTGTGCGATCGCCTGGCCAACGATGGTGTGCAGGTACAGACCTATGGCCTGGCCCTGGACGTGCTGGCTGCCCTGCCCGCCGAGAGCAGGCTGCTGCTCGACCCCAAGCGCGTGACCTGGGGCCTGCGCGAGGCCGTGCCCGATGGCGTGCGCGTGATCGAATCGATCAACCCGAGCACCCTGGCCAAATCCCGCAAGACGCCGGAGGAGGCCCGCTTCATCCGCCAGGCCATGGAACGCGATGGCGCCGCCATGTGCGCCTTCTACGCCTGGTTCGACAAGGCCCTGGGCCGCGAGCACATCAGCGAGCTGACCATCGATGAGCGCCTGACCGCCGAGCGCGAGAAGCAGCCCGAGTTCATCTCGCTGAGCTTCCCGACGATCGCCGGCTTCAACGCCAATGGCGCCCTGCCCCACTACCGCGCCACGCCCGAGGCCTACGCTGTACTCAGTACGCCCGAGGGCCTGACGGCCGAAGGCCTGCTGCTGATCGACTCCGGCGCGCAGTACCTGGGCGGCACCACCGACATCACCCGTGTGTGGGCCATCGGCACGCCCAGCGCGCAGCAGAAGCGCGACTACACCCTGGTGCTCAAGGGCACGCTGGGCCTGTCGCGCGCGCGCTTCCCGCGCGGCACGCTGGCACCGATGCTGGACGCCATCGCCCGCGCGCCGCTGTGGGCCGAGGGGCTGGACTTCGGCCACGGCACGGGTCACGGCGTGGGCTACTTCCTGAACGTGCACGAAGGGCCGCAGTCCATCTCCAAGGCGGTGCCCGATGCCAACATGGCGATGCAGGCCGGCATGATCACGTCGATCGAACCGGGGCTTTACCGCCCGGGCCAATGGGGCATCCGCATCGAGAACCTGGTGCTGAACGTGCCCGTTCCGCCTGCGGTGCCCGATGCCGAGCCCGGCACGCCCGAGCACGGCCACTACCTGGCGTTCGAGACGCTGAGTCTGTGCCCCATCGACACGCGCTGCGTGGACCTGGCCCTGATGCGCCTCGACGAGATCCAGTGGCTCAATGATTACCACGCCGAGGTGCTGCGCCGCCTGAGCCCCTTGGTCAGCGGTGACACGTTGGCCTGGCTGCAGGAGCGCACCAAGCCGATCTGACACCAAGGCCCCCGGCGCACCCTGGTGGCGCACGGCCTGTGCGCGGCCGCACCACAACATCGCAAAACAGGCTCCAAACACCTGGCACCGACCTTGCATACATCTTGCCCCGAGAGGAACGATGTCGCAGTCGTTTCTTCGAAATGGTGGCTAGGGTTCCGGCTTCCATCACCAAGCAGTACCGGTGATGAAGTGTCTGGTCCGAGAGCTGCCGGCCCGGGTCGGCCATTCACCGACGCAGGCTCCACGGCGGGACAAAAGCCCGGGAGGTTCGCTTCGACAGAAGTGTCCTCTCGCGCGTCCACCCCAGCCCAGGAGCCCTTACATGCGTCGTGTCGATTTCCACCCCGTGCCGAGCACGTCTCACGCCACCATCTCGGCCCAGCACAAAGCAGCACAAGCACTGCCATCACTTGCAAGGCCCTCGGTGTTCCACACACTGAAAGGCAAAGTGCTCGGCGCCATGGCCGCGGTCGCCGCCGCCATGGCGCTTGCAGCACCCCTGCCAGCATCGGCCGAAGTGAAGGTCGGCGTCTCCGACTGGCCCGGCTGGGTCGCCTGGTATGTCGCCGAGCAGAAGGGCTTCTTCAAGAAGCACGGCGCCGACGTCAAGCTCGTCTGGTTCGCCAACTACACCGATTCCATCGCGGCCCTGTCATCCGGCCAGCTCGATGCCAACTCGCAGACCTGGTCCGACACCATGGGCCCACTCGCCAAGGGCCTGCCGCTCAAGACCATCCTGGTCAACGACAACTCCGCCGGCAACGACGCCGTGGTGGCCTCGCCCAAGATCAAGTCGATCAAGGACCTGAAGGGCAAGAGCGTCGCGCTCGAAGAGTTCAGCGTGTCGCACTTCGTGCTGGCCACGGCGCTGGCCAAGAACGGCATGAAACCCGCCGACGTGAAGATCGTGAACCTGTCGGCCGGTGATGCCGCCGCCGCCTTCATGGCCGGCCGCGTGGACGCCGCCGTGGTCTGGAACCCCTGGATCCACACCATCGAGCAAAGTGGCAAGGGCAAGGCCCTGTTCACCTCCAAGGACATGCCCGGCCTGATCCCCGACCTGCTGGTGGCACAGGACAAGGCCATCAAGGCCAAGCGCAAAGAACTGGTCGGCATGATCAAGGCCTGGTTCGACACGGTGAAGTTCATCGCCGACAAGCCTGATGAAGCAGCTCAGATCATGAGCAAGGTCGTGAGTCTCAAGCCCGATGAGTACAAGGTGTTCCTGCCAGGAACCAAGTTCTTCGACGCAGCCGCCAACAAGACGGCGCTGGACGGCAAGGGCCCGCAATCCCTCGTGGGCGTGGCCCCGACCATCTCCAGCTTCCTGCTGGAGCACAAGCTGATCGACGGCAAGCCCGATGCGGCCAAGGGTGTGGACGCATCGCTGCTGGCCGAGGCGCTGAAGTAAGGCCTTTGCCGCCTGGGCTTGGCGCCCAGGCGCGCCCGCTGTCGCATCCCATGCTGCTCTGAGACAGGAGCCTGACCATGTCCAAATCACCTCCCTCCATCGCGCTGCCGCTGGCGGCCAATGCCAACAGCATCGCCGTGCCCGAGTACCCGGCCGATCCAGCGCCTGCGGTGGCGCCCACCCCACTGTTTGCGCTGCGCCAGGGCATCCCCGCCAGCGTGTACTGGAGCCTGGCGGCTGTGGGCCTGCTTGCCCCCATCGTGCTGTGGATCCTGGCGGTGGCCAGCGGCCGGGTCGAGCCCGTGTTCCTACCCGGCCCGGCCAAGGTGATCGAGCGCGTGCAGGTGTGGTGGGCCGACGGCCTGCTGGGCGACATCGGCATCAGCACGATGCGCGTGGTGGTCGGCTGGGCGCTGGCCTCGCTGATCGCGCTGCCGCTGGGCCTCCTGATCGGCTCATGGCGTGTGGTGCAGGCGCTGCTGGAGCCGATGATGGACTTCATCCGCTACATGCCGGCCGTGGCCTTCGTGCCGCTGGTCATGGTGTGGGTGGGCATCGACGAGGGAGCCAAGGTGGCCATCATCTTCATCGGCACCTTCTTCCCGATGGTGCTGATGGTGGCCGAGGACACGCGTCGCGTGCCCATGGCGCAGATCGAGGCCGCGCAGACCATGGGCGCCACGCGCTGGGAGATCGTCGAGAAGGTGATCCTGCCCTCGGCCAAGCCTGCACTGCTGGACACCCTGCGCGTGAACATGGGCTGCGCCTGGACCTACCTGGTCGTGGCGGAGCTGGTGGCCGCCAACTCGGGGCTGGGCTACGCCATCCTGAAGGCACAGCGCTTTCTGCAGACCGACAAGATCTTCGCGGGCATCTTGATCATCGGCCTGATCGGGCTGGTGATCGACCAGCTCTTCCGCCTGGCGCACCGCAAGGCCTTCCCCTACATGCACACGCGCTGAGCCGCATTGAGGAGCCCGCCATGACCCAAGCCCTCGGCATCCACTGCGACCACGTCTGGAAGTACTACCCAGGCGCCACCGCGCCCGCGCTGCGCGACGTATCGCTCAACATCGGCCCCAACGAGTTCGTGACCTTCGTCGGCGCATCGGGCTGCGGCAAATCCACCCTGCTGCGCACCATCGCCGGGCTGGAAAGCTACAGCCAGGGCAGCGTGAGCGTGGCCGGCAACCCCATCACCGCACCGGGGCCTGACCGCGCGATGGTGTTCCAGCACTACAGCCTCTACCCCTGGCTCACGGTGCTGGACAACATCAAGTTTTGCCGCCAACTCAAGACACACACGCAAGACCGCACCAGCGCAGATGTAGAAGATGCCGCAGGCCGCGCCGATGCACTGCTGCGCCTGATGGGCCTGACGCATGTGGCCAAGTCCTACCCGGCGGCGCTGTCCGGCGGCATGCAGCAGCGCGTGGCGATTGCACGTGCGCTGATGAGCCGTCCGCCCATCCTGCTGATGGACGAGCCCTTCGGCGCCCTCGACGCGCAGACCCGCGAGGTGATGCACGACCTGATCAAGCATGTGCACAAGCTGGAGCGCACCACCATCGTCTTCGTCACGCACGACGTGGACGAGGCCATCTACCTGGGCGACCGCGTCGTGCTGATGGCGCCGCGCCCCGGCCGCATCGACAGCATCGTCAACGTACCGCTGCCGCCCGAGCGCCACCGCGACATGAAGCTCTCGCCCGAGTTCCTGCAGCTCAAGCGCCAGTTGCTCGACCGCATCCGTGACACCTCCGGCATGAAGACCGACCTGGACCTGCTCGACAAGCTCAATCGCTCGGTGGAAGGCGTGGCCACGGGCGCCATCGAGTGAGCCCTGCGGCATCAAGAAAGAACCACGATGGAACACTTCACAGAAATCCCCGACAACCCGCCCGTCACCAGCCCTGTGGATACGCCCGCGCTCTGGAAACGCTTCGCCCCCGAGCTGCCAGAAAACCGCGTGATGTGGTCCGAAATCGTGCCCGGAGGCGGCCACTGGTCCTACGTGATGCCGCGCGGCAGCTGCCTGCGCATGGTCGCGCTGGAGGCAGGCGCCAACCTGAGCATGGTGCTCTACCACGCCCGCGAAAAGCTTGAGCGCTACAACATGCCCGATTCGCTCAAGGCGCAGCACACGGCCCACCTCACGCGCGGCCATACCCTGATGAGCGACATGGGCCGCTCCCTCGCCAGCATCACCGAGGACACCGTCGGCTGGCACGACCCGCTGGGCGCTCTGCTCGACGCCGAGCGCATGCACGCCAAGTACGCCGGCAATGCCAAGACCTTCCACACCCACCGCAACGCCATGCACCGCAGTGGCAAGGACGGTCTGCTGATCGAGATCGGCAAGTACGGCCTGGCGCGACGTGACCTGATCGCGCCGGTGAACTTCTTCAGCAAGGTGTCGGTGGATGCCGAGGGCCGCTTCCAGTTCGCGCCGGTGCACACGCAGGCCGGCGGCATGGTCGAGCTGCGCTTTGACATGGACACGCTGATCGCGTTCTCCACCGCGCCGCATCCGCTGGATCCATCGCCCACCTACGCACCCAAAAAGATCGGCCTGGCCGCCTGGACATCCGGCCCCGCGCCCAAGGACGACTTCAACCGCGCCTTCCGCCCCGAATGCGCCCGCGCCATCCACAACGCCGACATGCAGTACCTCTGACCACAAGGACCCGCCATGAATGCCATGACCGATCCAGGCCTGCAACCAAGCGCCAGCGCCATCCGCATCCAGGAAAGCCCCTTGGACGCCAGCAAGGCCGTGCTCGACCACTTCCTGCCCTCCGGCGAGCCCTACCTGCTGCGCATCGACAAGGGCCAGACCCTGCGCATCGTCGATCTCGAAGGCAACCAGGCCGTCGACGTGATCTTCTACAACGCCAACGACCCGGCCGAGCACTACAGCGCCACCGACACCATGCTGGCGCAGGGCGGCATCTACCTGACCACTGGCTCGGTGCTGACCAGCAGCGAAGGCCGCCCGATGCTGACCATCGTGGCTGATACCTGCGGCCGACACGACACCCTGGGCGGCGCCTGCGCGGCCGAGAGCAACACCGTGCGCTACGCCCTGCAGAAGAAGTTCATGCACAGCTGCCGTGACAACTACCTGATTGCCCTGCAGCACGCCGACATCGGCCTGGGCAAGCGCGACCTGGTGCCCAACGTCAACTTCTTCATGAACGTGCCTGTGACCGAAGACGGGCAGCTGACGTTTGCCGATGGCGTCTCGGGCCCTGGCAAGTACGTGGAGCTGCGCGCCGAGATGGACATCCTGATGCTGGTGTCCAACTGCCCTCAGCTCAACAACCCCTGCAACGCCTACAACCCGACGCCCGCGCGCTTCCTGCTGTGGGATCCTGCCTGAGCCCTCCGCGCACCTGACCGGCTGCCCGCGCAGCCCCGGCGGGACGACCCGCCGTGACGCCTCACCACCGGCAGGACGACCTGCCATGCCGACGAAGGCGCCCGCCCCATGAGCTCCCCCGCCCGTTTCGACACCGTCCTGATCGCCAATCGTGGCGCCATCGCCTGCCGCATCATCCGCACGCTGCGCAAGATGGGGCTCAAGGCCGTGGCCGTCTACTCCGAGGCCGACGCCGACGCGCGCCACGTGGCCCTGGCCGACGCCAGCGTGTGCATCGGCCCCGCGCCCGCCGCGCAGAGCTATCTCGATGTCGACCGCATCCTGGCCGCTGCACGCGAGACCGGCGCCGGCGCCATCCACCCCGGCTACGGCTTCCTCTCGGAGAACCCCGCCTTCGCCCAGGCCTGCGAAGACGCGGGCATCGCCTTCATCGGCCCCACGCCCGATCAGATGCGGGCCTTCGGCCTGAAGCACACCGCACGCGCGCTGGCCGAACAGCACCAGGTGCCGCTGCTCCCCGGCAGCGGCCTGCTGAAGGACGCGGCCCACGCGCGAGAAGAAGCCCTGCGCATCGGCTACCCCGTGATGCTCAAGAGCACGGCCGGCGGCGGCGGCATCGGCATGCGCCTGGTGCGCAACGAGGCCGAGCTGGACGCGGCCTACGAAGCTGTGGAGCGCCTGGCCCGATCCAACTTCAAGGATGCCGGTCTTTTCCTGGAAAAGTTCGTCGAGCGCGCCCGCCACATCGAGGTACAGCTGTTCGGCGATGGCCAAGGCACCGTCGTCGCTCTGGGTGAGCGCGACTGCTCGGCCCAGCGCCGCAACCAGAAGGTGATCGAGGAAACGCCCGCGCCGCACCTGTCAGCCGACACGCGCACCGCCCTGCTGGACACGGCCAAGCGGCTGGGCCAGGCCGTGAACTACCGCTCCGCCGGCACCGTGGAATACGTGCTGGATGCCGACACCGGCGCCTTCTACTTCCTGGAGGTCAACACGCGCCTGCAGGTGGAGCACGGCGTGACCGAGCAGGTGACCGGCGTGGACCTGGTCGAGTGGATGGTGCGCCTGGCACGCGGTGACCAATGGTCCTTGTATGCCCCCGCGCCCAAGGGCGCCTCCATCCAGGTGCGCCTGTACGCCGAAGACCCGGCCCGCAACTTCCAGCCCAGCGCGGGCGTACTCACCGAAGTAGCCTTCCCCGAAGGCGTGCGCGTGGACGGCTGGGTGGACACCGGCAGCGACGTGCCGCCCTACTACGACCCGATGATCGCCAAGCTCATCGTCACGGCCGACACGCGCGAGCAGGCCGTGCACAAGCTGCGCGAAGCGCTGGACGCCACACGCCTGGCCGGCATCGAGACCAACCTGCGCTACCTGCGCGCCGTGAGCAGCTCGGAGGTGTTCGCACAGGGCCGCATCGTCACCAGCACGCTGGGCAGCTTCGCATGGCACCCACGCGCGCTGGAGGTGCTGGACGGCGGCGTGCAGACCACCGTGCAGGACTGGCCTGGCCGCACCGGCCACTGGGACGTGGGCGTGCCGCCATCAGGCCCCATGGACGACCTGCACCTGCGCCTGGCCAACACCCTGGTGGGCAATCCACAAGGCGCCGCCGGCCTGGAATGCACCGTGGCCGGCCCCACCCTGAAGCTGCACAGCGAACTGGTGATCGCGCTGTGCGGCGCGCCGATGGCCATCACGCTCGACGGCAAGCCGCTGCCTTTCGCGCAAGCCTTCAACCGCCCGCTGCGCCTGCCCGCCGGCAGCACGCTCAAGCTGGGCCCCGTGCCGCTGAGCGAAGGCGGCGCGCGCACCTACCTGGCCGTGCAGGGCGGCCTGGATGTACCGACCTATCTGGGCAGCCGCAGCACCTTCACGCTGGGCCAGTTCGGCGGCCATGCAGGCCGCACGCTGCGCACGGGGGACATGCTGCATGCCTTCGCGGCCACGGAAGGCGCACCTTCGGGCTTCGGGGCGCGCAGCGACTCAGAAGTCAACGCTCCTAACGCAACATCAAACACCCAACCGGCCAGCGCAAAAAGCACCACGCCCAGCATCAGCCCCTTCGCCCGCCACTGGACCATCGGCGTCCTCTACGGCCCGCACGGCGCCCCCGACTTCTTCACGCCCGACGACATCGCCACCTTCTTCGGGACCGACTACCAGGTGCACTACAACAGCAGCCGCACAGGCGTGCGCCTGATCGGCCCCAAGCCGCAATGGGCCCGTACCGACGGCGGCGAGGCCGGCCTGCACCCCTCGAACATCCACGACAACGCCTACGCGATCGGCGCCATCGACTTCACCGGCGACATGCCCGTGATCCTGGGCCCGGACGGCCCCAGCCTGGGCGGCTTCGTGTGCCCGGCCGTGGTGGTGGCGGCCGAGCGCTGGAAGCTGGGGCAGCTCAAGGCGGGTGATACGCTGCGCTTCATCGCGTTGACGCATGAGCAGGCGCAGGTTTTGCAGCAAGCCCAAGACGCGCTCGTCACCTCGGCCGGCTCCGTGGGTTCGAATCTCACCACTTCCGCCACACTGCCCCCCGGCATCCCTGCCGACACAGTCACCACCACCCTCTCCCCCATCCTCGACCAGCGCCTGGCCGACGACACCACCGACCGCCCCGCCCGCTGCATCCGCCAGGCCGGCGACCGCTACCTGCTGATCGAGTTCGGCCCCCTGGTGCTCGACCTCACGCTGCGCTTCCATGTGCACGCGCTGATGACCGCCTTGAACGAGCAACGTCAGCAGGGCCAGCTCGACGGCATCGTCGACATGACCCCGGGCATCCGCTCCCTGCAGATCCACTTCGACCCATCACGGCTGCCGCGCGCCCAACTGCTGCAAGCCATCGACCAGGCCGAAGCCGCCATGTCATCGCTGGACGCCCTCACCGTGCCCACCCGCACCGTGTGGCTGCCCTTGTCGTGGGACGACAGCGCCACGCGCCTGGCCATCGAGAAGTACATGCAGTCGGTGCGCGCCGACGCGCCCTGGTGCCCCAGCAACATCGAGTTCATCCGCCGCATCAACGGCCTGGACAGCATCGAGGATGTCAAACGCATCCTCTTCGACGCCAGCTACCTGGTGATGGGCCTGGGCGACGTCTACCTGGGCGCGCCCGTGGCCACCCCGCTGGACCCACGACACCGCCTGGTCACTACCAAGTACAACCCCGCCCGCACCTGGACGCCCGAGAACGCCGTGGGCATCGGCGGCGCCTACCTGTGCGTCTACGGCATGGAAGGCCCCGGCGGCTACCAGTTCGTGGGCCGCACCGTGCAGATGTGGAACCGCTGGCGCGACGAGCGCCACGGCGCGGCCGACTTCGAAGCCGGCAAGCCCTGGCTGCTGCGCTTCTTCGACCAGATCCGCTTTTATCAAGTCGGAGAGGATGAACTGCTGCAGATGCGCCTCGACTTCCCCGCCGGCCGTCTGAAGCTGCGCATCGAGCCCGGCACATTCAGCCTGCGCGAATACCGAGCGTTCCTGCAACGTGAAGCAGCAGGGATCGAATTGTTCAAGCAAGGCCAGCAGGCCGCCTTCGACGCCGAACGTGATCGCTGGAAGGCCTCGGGCCAGGACGGCAGCCTGAGCGAGCTGGACGTCTCCCCGCCCCCCGACGACACCGCCCTGCCCGAAGGCGCCACCGCCGTCGGCAGCCCCGTGCCCGGCAGCGTCTGGAAGGTGCTGGTGGCCGAGGGCGACACGGTCGACGAAGGCCAGACCCTGGCCGTGGTCGAGTCCATGAAGATGGAGTTCCCCGTCACCGCCCCCACCAAGGGCACCGTGCTGAGCGTGCGCTGCAAGGAAGGCAGCGGTGTCACCGCCGGGCAGGACGTGGTCGTGCTGGCCGCCTGACCACGCGGCACCCAGGCACATCAAGCGCGGCCCAGCGTGTGATCCGTCACACGCCTGGGGCCATCGCACGGATGAGACAGTTGCTCGGAACACCTTCCATTAAGGGCATACTTTCGGACATGATCAAAGGCGATCGTTGACGCAAAATGGCGCCGCGTCAACCCACCCTCGCGCCACCAAGCCTGCAACCGCTCATGGCTCCGAACCCCAAACACCTCATCCTGAACCTGCTGATGGCCGCCGACGGCCCGCTGTCTTCACGGGAAGCCGTGGGGGCATGTGCCCTGTTCGGCATCCGAGAAAACAGCGTACGGGTGGCCCTGGTGCGCCTGGCCGCAGCAGGCCTGGTCGAGGCGGCGGGCCGTGGCAGCTACCGCCTGGGCCCACAGGCCGCCCCCCTGGCCAGCGACGTGTCGCGCTGGCGCACGCTCGAAGAGCGTACCTGTGAATGGGATGGCCGCTGGCTGATGGTGAGCACGGGCGCCCTGGGCCGCAGCGATCGGCCCGCCCTGCGTGCGCGCGAGCGCTCGCTGACCATGGCGGGCTTCCGTGAGCTGGAGCCCACGCTCTACCTGCGCCCCGACAACCTGGTGGGCCATGCCCCCGCGGCGCGTGAGCGCCTCTACAAGCTGGGCCTGGACCCTACAGCACCGGTGTTCTCCGCCCATGATCTGGACCCGGCCCGCGAAAAGGCCGCCCGCCAACTCTGGGATGGCAAGGCCCTCACGGCCAGCTACCAGGCCACCCGCCAGAAGCTCCAGGCCTGGATGGCCCATGCCGACCAACTCGACACCGAAGTGGCCGCCCGCGAGTGCTACCTGCTGGGCAACGAGGCCATCCGCCAACTGGTGTTCGACCCCCTGCTGCCCGAGCCGCTGGTCAACGTGGCCGAACGCCGCGCCTTCCATGAGGCCGTGCAAGCCTATGACCGCGCCGGCCACGTGATCTGGCAGAAACTGCTGGCCCACCTTTCAAACGGCGGCCGCGTCAACGCCAGCCTGGGCGAAGACACCGCGCCGCCGGCCAAGCGTCCACACTGATCCCCTGATCCCTCTCGCAGACCAGGGCCGGTATCCCCAAGCGACGCAAGTCCCGCAACCATGACGCTCTGCCCAGCTGCGATAGGATGCGGGATTGATCACTCGCCTGCACGCTGAACGCCCCATGGATGCCCCGAAACAAGCCCACATGTTCTGGATCATCGGCATCGTGCTGCTCGCTGCCGGCATTCCGGCGGTGGCCATCGGCTACTACAACGATTCGCTCACCTTCACCTTGGTCGGCCTGTCGGAACTGGTGTGTGGCCTCGTCCTGATCACCGTGGGACTGCTCAGGCAGCAACGCCTCAAGCGCGAACGCTCATGAGCATGGGCGCATGAGCACACCAACCCCGACATTGACCGGGCAGCGCATCCTGATGCGCCCCCTGCGGGCCGGCGATGCGCAAGCGCTCGTACTGGCCGCCAGTGATGGCGAGCTGTGGAACCTGCCCTTCACGGTGGTGCCCTCGGAACAGACGGTCGAGGGCTACATCGCCAAGGCGCTGGAGGGCGAACAGCAAGGCCACGTGATGCCCTTCGTGACCACCTTGCGCGAAACGGGCCAGGTCATCGGCTCCTCTCGCTTCTGGAAGGTCGATGCGGCCAACAGAAAGCTGGAGATCGGGCACACCTGGCTGGCGCGCTCCTGGCAGCGCAGCTTTGCCAACACCGAGGCCAAGCTGCTGATGCTGAGCCAGGCCTTCGAAGCCATGGGCTGCGTGCGCGTGCAATTGCAGACCGATGAGCGCAATGCCGTGTCGCGCACCGCGATCCTTCGCCTGGGCGCTCAGCAGGAAGGCATCCTGCGCAACGAGCGCATCATGCCCGATGGCTTCATCCGCAACTCCGTGCGCTTCAGCATCGTCGATGCCGAATGGCCGGGCGTGAAGCAGCGCCTGCAGGCCCGCCTGGCCATCACGGCCTGAGCGAGTAAGGCCGGGCCAGACCCCAGCCTACCCACCACACTCACGCGTTGTCCACCAGCAGCTTGCCGCTTTCCAGCAGCTTGCCGATGATCTGCGCACCCGTCGCGTTGGCATCCAGGCCCAGGCCGCTGCGCAGGTTCACGCCCTCCAGCACGATCTGCTGGTGATCCGAGCCCGAGGCATAGGTGCCGTTGGCAAAGCCACCCGTGGGGCTCACGCGGATCACCGTGCCGGAACCACTGGTCTCGAAGTCGAGGTAATTGGCCAGGTTGCCCACGCCACCCGTGGTGTTCTCACCCTGCAGCAGGTCACGCAGATCCAGCACGTCACCGCCCGCCGCAGGTGCTGCGACATCGAAATCCTTGATGGTGTCGACTGCTCGGCTGGCCGGAGCACTGCCTGCATCGGCCAGGCTCCAACGGAACACGTCGGAGCCCTCACCGCCGATCAGGGTGTCGTTGCCCGCCCCCCCACCAGCACATCATTGCCCGGACCACCGTGCAGCAGGTCATTGCCGCCCAGGCCCTGCAGCACATCATCGCCCTCATTGCCGTACAGCTGGTCACCCACGATGCCGCCGACGATCGTGTCGTTGCCAGCATGGCCCAGGATGAGGTTGGCATCCGTGTTGCTGCCCGACAGACCGTCTGCCGCTGTCGAGCCTTCAAGCACCACCGTGCGCTGCACATCGATGGTCAGGGTCGTCGACAAGGCCACATCGCCGTCCTTGTCGGCCAGGCTGAAGCGGAACACTTCCGTGGCACTGGCACTCACGGGCGCATGCACCGTGTAGGTGTAGACACCGGTGTCGAAGTTCACGGTGAACTGCTGCCCCAGGGCCGTGGTGACGGACAACACCGGGTTGGCCGCATCGTAGGTGTGGACGACACCGTCGATCGTGATGCTGGCAACATGGCCGAATCCATCCGCACCGAGCAATTGCCCCTCGGCCAGGGAGCCCGTGGTGGTCTGCTTCACGGTGCCCGAGAGCACCTTGTCAAGCTGGCTCAGATCGGTGACCACCGAGGCATCCAGGTTCGAGGACGACTGCCCGTCGTAGGCAATGGGATTCAGATTGCTCTGGTTGACGCTCGTGCCCAGCCCGATCACATAGGACGTGATGCTGTGGGCATTGAGGAACGCCTGCCAGGCTGCCTCTTCGTCCGCATCGATGCCATCGCCCAGTTCAGGGTTGGTCACATTGCCGTCGTTGTTGCCGCCGAAAGCGGTGCCCGTGGGGTTGGTGCTGGACAAGGTCGGATCACCATCGGACAGGAAGTAGGACACGTTCTGCGCGCCCACGATCTTGCCGTCGCTGCCGAAGGCGTCCTGCGCAGCGGACAGGCCGTAGTCGTAGTTGGTGCTGCCGATGGCGAAGATGTTGGCCAGCAAGGTCTTGGCATCTGCAATGCTGACCCAGCTCGTGCCCAGGGCCTGCGCCGTGTCGGAGAAGGTCACCACACGCACAGCCACATTGCCGAACTGATCGTATTGTTCGAGCAAGGCGTTGATGGACTGGATGGCGGCCTGCAGGCTGCTCAGGGTGCCGATGCCACTCTGGTTGTTCATGGAGCCAGACACGTCCAGCACGATCAGCACATTGGTGTCGAGCACCTGGACCGTGTCCGCGACGGGTAGCAGCGTGTTGGGGCTGTCATCGAGCACCGCCACCGTGAACGAGGTCGAGCCCGTACCGCCACGGCCATCGCTCACGCCGACGCCGAAGACCAGATCGAGCGAATCCTCACCCGGGGCCGGGTGGCGCAGTGGCGCCAGCAACTCGAAGGTGTAGTTGCCATCGGCATCCACGCTCAGGGTAGCCACCGTGCTTGAACCCGCCGTGCCTACCAACCCGCCGTTGCCGTCGCTGACCCAGACCACCTCGCTGCCGTTGGCCGCGATGATGCCGGATGGCCCGGTCACGGTGATCGTGGTGGCGTCGCCATCAGGATCAGACACGTTGATGCGGCCCTGCAGCACGGCCGACTCCGGATAAGGCGCGTTGGGATCGGTCACGCCGCCCGGCAGGCCTTCTTCAGACACCGTGCCCGACGTGGCCGTGACGGTCGGCGCATCGTTGACTTCGATGACCTCGATCGTCGTCACCGCGGTGTTGCTGAGCAGGCCACCATCGGTCACCGTGATCTCCACGGTGCGATCCACGGTGGACGGGTTGCTGCTGGTGCTGGAAAAGCCGATCTCGCGCAAAGCAGCCTGGTAGGCCGCCAGGCTGGCCTCGCCGGTCAGGGTGATCACGCTCCCATTGACCGAGGCCGTGATGCCGGCCGGCAGCGCCCCCAGCACGCTCAGGACATCACCGGCCTGGGCGTTGGTCAGGGTGATGGTAGCCCCCTGCAGCACCGTGCTGTCGGCATCCGTGATGCTGACATCGACATCGGTCAGCCGCACTGGTGCCTGCTTCTCGGTATAGCTGGTCTGGAAGCCACTGCCGACCGCGCCACTGGAGTCATTGGCGTCCAGGTCGAGCACGGGCGCCGCTGGCCCGGCCACCGCATCGGCCAGGAAAGGCTGTTCCACCCCGCCCAGCGGGATGCCCGGCGTTGCCAGGGCGGTGTCATACGTGAACGCGAGCGGGCTCACCGACTCGCTGACCCGGTCAACGCGCAAGCCCGGGGTCAACCCGCCCTCACCGCCACCGGTCAGGCCCGCAGCCGTGGCGAAGTCCAGCTCGCCATCTTCCAGCCCGGCGATCTCGCGGTCGATGTTGGTGGGCTCAGCCTGCAGGCTGGCGACTTGCCCGTCCGGCCGCATGATCTGCACGATGCCATCCTGGGAGGTCAGGATCTGGTCAGCCCACTCGACCTTGTCGCCCACTTTCAGCGGCCTGAAGCTGCCATCAGGCATCTCGATGAAGGCTTGCCCCCACAAGGCGGTCACGGTTCCGGATTGGGATTTCGCGAGCAGCGGCATGACATCTCCTGCAGGTAATACAACTGCGTGAAATGTAACCCCACCTTTTGCGCCAAAACAAACCAAAACCGCACTCCGGAGTGCGGTAAATCACACTGGGATATGCAGTTTTCCGGATAAGGGTAGGCACCAAAGCGTGATCGAATGCACACCACGGCACGGTATGCATGCCCCCGCACGCTTGATCAGCGCCACCCCCGAGATGCAGGGCACCGATGCATTTTGTTCACAGCATGAAAAAGCCCGCCGAAGCGGGCTTTCGAAAGGCAAGAAGCCGTGGATCAGTTGTCCACCAGCAGCTTGCCGTCCTGGATCAGCTTGGTGATGATCTGGGCATCGGTGGCGTTGACCGCCAGCCCCAGGCCGGTGCGGATGTTCACCCCCTCCAGCACGATCTGCTGGTGATCGTTCGCGGCGGTGTAGTTGCCGTTGCTGAACGCACCCGTCGGGCTGATGCGGATCACCGTGTTGCTGCCGGAGGTGTCGAAGTCAAGGTAGTTCTGCAGGTTGCCCGCACCGCCCGTGGTGTTTTCACTGGTGAGCAGATCACGCAGGTCCAGCACATCACCACCGGCCGAAGCCGCCGCCACGTTGAAGTCCTTGACGGTATCGACCGCACGCGTGGCCGCGCTGGTACCCGGATCGGCCAGCGTCCACTGGAACACGTCCGTTCCCAGGCCGCCGGTCAGCACGTCATTGCCGGCACCGCCGATCAACAGGTCGTTGCCTTCGCCGCCATTGAGCGTGTCGTTGCCCGATCCACCGTGCAGCACATCGTTGCCGGCACCACCGTTGATGATGTCGTCGCCGTTGTTGCCGTAGAGCTTGTCGTCGCCTGCACCGCCGTTGATGGTGTCATTGCCATCGCCACCGGTGATGAAGTCGATGCCCGAGCCACCCGTCAGCGTGTCCGCACCGCTGGTGCCGTTGGTGATCGCCGGCTTGCTGACGTTCACGGTCAAGGTCGAGCCCGTGGTGTCGCCATCGCGGTCGCTGATCACGAAGCTGAGCACCTCGTTGGCACCGGCAGCCGGCACGGCGGGAGGCACCTCGTAGCGGTAGTCGCCACCATCCATGTCGACGATGAACTTGCCACCCACCGAGCCATCGGCCAGCTTGGTGGTGATGGTCAAGGTGTCGGTGGTGGTGTCGAACACGCCGGCGCTGGTGCCACCCGTGACCGTGATCGAGCCGCCGTTGGCTGGATCGTAGGTGTAGGTGATGCCATTGACCGTGAGTGACTTGACGTAGCCCGGCGCATCCGCGCCCAGGCTGCCGCCCGCAGCCAGGAAGCTGCCCGACAGCAGGTTGCCATTGACCGAGGCAGGCACCGTGCTGGCCAGCACGCCATCGAGCTGCGAGAAGGCGCTCACGATCACGCCATTGCGCTCGGCCACGGCACGACCGTCATAGGCGATCGGATCGAGGTAGGTACGCTGGGCTGCCGTCACGCCACCCACGCCCAGCGCGAAGCTGTCGATCTGATTGGCGACCAGGAAGTTCTTCCACAGGGCTTCCTCTGCGGCCTGGATGCCCGTGTCGTCGCTGCCCGTCTGGGTGTTGCCCGAGCCGTTGGTGGCCGGAGTGCCCGGGCTCTGGCCTGCGGGGGTGAGTTGGCTGGTGGTGCCCGACCCGTAGGTGGGCGCCCCGTCAGAGATGAAGTACGACACGTTCTGGCCGGAAGCCAGCTTGCCAGCGCTGGAGAAGGCCGTGATGGCATCGCCCAGGGCCTCGTCGTAGTTGGTGCCCTGATTGGTCGGGGCAATCGTGCCCAGACCAGCCAGGATGGTACGGGCCTCGGCCACGGTCGTCCACACATCGCCACGGGCCTCGGCGTTGGTGCCGAAGGTGACCAGGCGCACGCGCACATCGCCCAGGGCGTCGTACTTGTCCAGCAGCGCGTTGATGGACGCGATGGCGCTGGCCAGTCGGGTCGTGCCATTGACACCGTCGGTGGTGTTCATGGACGTGGACATGTCCAGGATCACCATCACGTTGGAATCCACGGCCGTGGCCGTCTGGGTCTGGGCCACCGCAGCGGAAGGCGAATCGTCCTCCACGTTGATGGTCAGCGTGCCAGTGCCGTTGGCGCGGCCATCGCTGGCCAGGGCCTTGAAGTTCAGCGCGATCACGTCCTCGGCGTTGGCCACGGGGTGGTCCAGCGGCGCGTTCAGCGTGAAGGTGTAGGCGCCCGTGTTGCTGATGGTCAGCGTGCCCACTGTGACGCTGCCAGCGGTGGCCGTCAGCGTCTGGGTGCCGTTGCCCGTCCAGGTCACGGCCACACCGCCCGAGGTCAGGGCCGTGGTGGGCGCTTCCAGCGTCCAGCCCGTGATGGCGTTGCCATCGGGGTCGGAGGCCGTCATCGTGCCCGACACGGTCTTGGCGTTGGTGGTGTCAGTGGGCGAGCCGGTGTTGTCGGCCACGCCGCCGGGCAGGCCCTCTTCCGAGACGCTGGCCGTCTGGGATGTGACCACAGGCGGATCATTCGGCGTGGGCGCGCCCTGGTTGGTCACGTTGACCGTCAAGCTCGCGGATGTGGTGTCGCCATCGCGGTCGGAGATGGTGAACTGCATCACCTCGCTGATGTTGCGCACGGCCACCGCGGGCGGCACCTCGTAGCGGTAGTCGCCGCCGTCCATGTCGATGATGAACTTGCCGCCCACCGAGCCATCGGCCTGGCGGGTGGTCACCGTCAGCGTGTCGGTAGCGGTGTCGAACACGCCGGCGTTGGTGCCACCGGTGACCGTGATCGCGCCGCCATTGGCCGGGTTGTAGGTGTAGGTGACGCCGTTGATGGTGACCGACTTGATGAAGGCCGGGCCATCGGCCCCTGCACCGCCCGAGGGCAACAGGCTGCCGGACAGCAGGTTGCCGCTGATGGGCGTGGGCACGGTGGAGCCCAGCACGTTGTCGAGCTGCGAGAAGGCCGTCACGACCACGCCGTTGCGCTCGGCATTGGCCTTGCCGTCATAGGCGATCGGATCGATGTAGGTGCGCTGCGCTTCCGTGACACCGCCCACGCCCAGCGCGTAGCTGTTGACGCCGTTGGTGGTGAGGAAGGTCTTCCAGATGGCCTCCTCGGCGGCCTGGATGCCCGTGTCGCTGCCGGTCTGGCTGTTGCCCGTGCCGTTGGTGGCAGGCGTGCCAGGGCTCTGGCCTGCGGGCGTGAGCTGGCTGGTGGTGCCCGACCCGTAGGTGGGTGCGCCATCGGAGATGAAGTACGACACGTTCTGACCGGTGGTCAGCTTGCCGGCGCTGGCAAAGGCCGTGATGGCATCGCCCAGGGCTTCGTCGTAGTTGGTGCCCTGGTTGGTCGGGGCGGTGGTGCCCAGGCCGGCCAGGATGGTGCGGGCCTCGGCCACGGTCGTCCACACGTCACCGCGGGCTTCGGCGTTGGTGCCGAAAGTCACCAGGCGCACACGCACGTCGCCCAGGGCATCGTACTTGTCCAGCAGCGCGTTGATGGACGCGATGGCGCTGGCCAGGCGGGTCGTGCCATTGACACCGTCGGTGGTGTTCATGGACGTGGACATGTCCAGGATCACCATGATGTTGGTGTCGATCACGGACGTGTCACGGCTCTGCGACACGGCGTTGCTGGGCGCATCGTCTTCCACGTTGATGGTCAGCGTGGTCGAGCCCGACAGCTGGCCGTCGCTGGCGCGCACGGTGAAGTTCAGCGGCAGCACGTCTTCGGCATTGGCGACCGGGTGATCCAGCGGCGCCTTCAGGGTGAAGGTGTAGCCACCGTTGCTGTCGATGGTGAGCGTGCCCACGGTGACACCGCCCGCGGTGGCGGTCAGGGTCTGCGTGCCGTTGCCGGTCCAGCTCACGGCCACGCCGCCCGAGGTCAGGGCCGTGGTCGGCGCTTCCAGCGTCCAGCTGGTGGGCGCGGTGCCGTCCGGGTCGATGGCCTGGATGGTGCCCGACACGGTGGCCGAGTTGGTGGTGTCCGAGGGCGAACCGGCGTTGTCGATCAGACCGCCAGGCAAACCCTCTTCCGACACAGACGCGGTCTGCGCGGTCAGCACAGGTGCGTCGTTGACGGGGGTGACGCCGATGTTCACGGTCGAGGTGGCGGTGCCGCCATGGCCGTCATCGATCACCACGGTGAAGCTGTCGCTGCCGTTGTAGTCCTTGCCCGGGGTGTAGGTCCAGGTGCCGTCGGGGCGCACGGTCACGGTGCCATGCAGCGGCTGCTCGCCGGCCACGTAGGTCAGCGGGTCGCCGTCCTTGTCGGTGGCCTTGACCTGGCCATTGACAGGCGTGTCCTCGGGTGTCGTCACCGAGTAGTTGCCGCTCGCCGGATCGAAGTTCGGGTTGTTGGGATCCTCCGGCTTGGGCGGATCGTTCACCGGCGTGACGCCGATGGTGACGGTGGACGTGTCCGTGCCCCCCTTGCCATCGCTGACCACCACCGTGAAGCTGTCGCTGCCGTTGTAGTCAGGCTTGGGTGTGTACGTCCAGGTGCCGTCCGGGTTGACCGTGACGGTGCCGTTGGTCGGGTCGCTGCCCTTGGTGAAGGTCAGCGCGTCGCCATCCTTGTCGGTGGCCTTGACTTGACCGCTCACCGGGGTGTCTTCCGGCGTGGTGAAGTGGTAGTTGCCCGTGACCGGATCGAACGAGCTGCCCGGGCCGCCCGGGTTGGTAGGCGTGTCCGTCACTTCCGGCGGATCGTTCACCGGCTTGACGTTCATGCGCACCGTGGCCGTGTCCGTGCCGCCCTTGCCGTCACTGATGGTGTACTGGAAGCTCACCGGACCGTTGAAGTCAGGGTTCGGGGTGAACTCCAGCGTGCCGTTGGCGTTGAGCTTGAGCACGCCGTTGGTCAGCGTCACGCCCTGCGTGGTGCTGATCGGCTGGCCGTTGATGTGCGTGATCGTCAGCGCATCGCCTTCGGGGT